>NZ_JBIRHJ010000001.1:0-31047 GCF_044328435.1 Streptomyces sp. NPDC017940
AGATATGGAAGGCGGGCAACCGCTGGAGTTGACTGGTACTAATAGGCCGAGGGCTTGTCCTCAGTTGCTCGCGTCCACTGTGTTGGTTCTGAAACCACGAACAACCGTCGTAGCCTATGGTCACGGCTCCGGTTGACAGTTTCATAGTGTTTCGGTGGTCATAGCGTGAGGGAAACGCCCGGTTACATTCCGAACCCGGAAGCTAAGCCTCACAGCGCCGATGGTACTGCAGGGGGGACCCTGTGGGAGAGTAGGACGCCGCCGAACAAATTTTGATAAGAAGCCGTACCCCCGAGTTCCGACTCGGGGGTACGGCTTTTTTGCGTTCCACCCCAAACAGCCACCCCAGCCACCCCAGCCACCTCAGCCACGCGGACCCTGCCGGCGTACGTTGAGGCGTGCGTTGAGCCGAGCCGCCTGGCGCGTCAGATGAGCGCGCTCGGCAAGATTCGGTGCCTTCTCGGCTGCCTCGGCATACAACCGCGCCGCCAACACCACATCGCCGTCGCGCTCATGCAGATATGCCGCCACCGCGGCACGGCGGGGCAGGGAATCGTCCAGCGCATCGAGCGCCGCAAGGCCGGCACGCGGGCCGTCGGCCTCCCCGACAGCCACCACGCGGTTCAGCCGGACGACGGGACTGTCGGTCAAGCGCACCAGCTCGTCGTACCACTCCACGATCTGCACCCAGTCGGTCTCCTCGGCGGTAGGAGCGTCGGCATGCAGGGCCGCGACGGCAGCCTGAGCCTGGAACTCGCCCAGACGGTCACGGGCGAGGGCCGCTTGCAGGATCTCGACACCCTCGGCGATCGACTCGGTGTCCCACAGGCCGCGGTCCTGCTCGGCCAGCGGCACCAGCCCCCCGTCCGCCGCCGTACGGGCGGCACGCCGGGCGTGGTGGAGCAGCATGAGAGCGAGCAGCCCCGCCACCTCGGGATGGTGGATCGAAGCCGCCAACTGCCGGGTGAGACGGATGGCCTCGGCGGCGAGGTCGACGTCGCCCGAATAGCCCTCGTTGAAGACCAGATACAGGACGCGCAGCACGGTGGAGACGTCCCCGGGCTTGTCGAAGCGCACACCGGAGACGGTGCGTTTGGCACGGCTGATGCGCTGCGCCATGGTTGCCTCGGGCACCAGATAGGCCTGGGCGATCTGCCGGGTGGTCAGGCCGCCCACGGCACGCAGAGTCAGCGCGACCGCGGACGACGGCGTCAGCGAGGGGTGGGCGCACAGGAAGTACAGCTGAAGCGTGTCGTCCACCGAGGACGCAGGGCCCGGCCCCGGATCCTCGTCGACGAGGTCCTCGCGCCGGCGGCGGGCGACGTCCGCCCTGGCCGCGTCGAGGAACCGGCGCCAGGCCACGGTGACGAGCCAGCCCTTCGCGTCCCGCGGCCGGTCGGTGGGCCAGACGCGCACCGCCTCGACCAGCGCGTCCTGGACGGCGTCCTCGGCCGCCGCGAAGTCGGCTCCGCGGCGGACGAGGATGCCGAGGACACTCGGCGTGAGGCTGCGGAGCATGGTGTCGTCCACTTCGGCAGTCAAGGGTCCTCACTCCGCTCCGTAGTCACTCCGTTCGGGTGGTGGTGCCGCTACTCCGTGATGGTGGGAGGCGCGGTGAGGAACGGGCGCAGCTCAAGCCACTCGTGGATGGGCTCCCCGCCCGCCCCGGGGGCGGCCGACAGCTCCCCGGCAAGCTCGACGGCACGCTCGTAGCTGTCGACGTCGATGACCATCCAGCCCGCGATGAGGTCCTTGGTCTCGGCGAACGGGCCGTCGGTGACCGGCGGGCGGCCCTCGCCGTCGTAGCGGACCCACGTGCCCTCGGGGGCGAGCGCCTGGCCGTCGACGAACTCGCCGGTCTTCTCGAGGCGGGCCGCGAAGTCGTTCATATACTGCATGTGCGCCGAGACCTCCTCGGGCGTCCACTGGTCCATGCGGACGTCGTTCGCGGGGGCCGGGGCGCCGCGGTAGTGCTTGAGCAGCAGGTACTTGGCCATGGTGTTCTCCTCGGGCTTGTGCGACCCATCTTCGTCGCGTTCACAGCGGGGACGGAGCCGGTCGGCGGTTCTCGACATCATCGGAGAGGTTTTTTTCGGGAAACCCGCGGACGACGGGAGTGAGCCGTCCGCGCGCCCGGCTCAGAGGCGGCCCGCCGCCTTCATGGAGAGGTAGGCGTCCGCCAGCGCTGGGGCCAGGTCGTCGGGCGTCGCGTCCACTACCGTCACGCCGTGCCGGGTGAGCTGTTCCGCGGTACGGCGGCGCTCCTCCTGGGCCTGCGCCGCGGACGCGGCGTCGTACACGGCTTCCGCCGAACCCCGGGCCCGCGCCATCTCCGTGATGTGCGGGTCGGCGACGGAGGCGACCAGGACCGTGTGGCGCTGCGTGAGCCGGGGCAGGACCGGCAGCAGGCCTTCCTCGACGGGGGCCGCTTCCAGGCTGGTGAGCAGCACGATCAGGGAGCTGCGGGGAGCGGCGCGCAGCGCGGTGGCGGTCAGGCCGCGGGCGTCCGTCTCCACGAGCGCGGGCTCCAGCGTGGCAAGGGCGCCGACCAGCGAGGGCAGGACATCGCCCGCGGCCTTGCCCTGGACCAGGGCGCGTACCCGGCGGTCGTGGGCGAGGAGGTCCACGCGGTCACCGGCGCGCGAGGCGAGGGCGGCGAGGAGGAGAGCCGCGTCCATGGACGCGTCGAGGCGCGGGGCGTCACCCACACGGCCCGCCGAGGTGCGGCCGGTGTCGAGGACCAGGAGGATGTGGCGGTCGCGTTCGGGGCGCCAGGTGCGGACGGCCACTGCGGACTGCCGGGCGGTGGCGCGCCAGTCGATGGAGCGGGTGTCGTCCCCGGGAACGTACTCGCGCAGACTGTCGAACTCGGTGCCCTGACCGCGGATCAGGACGCTGGTGCGGCCGTCGAGTTCGCGCAGGCGGGCCAGTTTGGACGGGAGGTGCTTGCGGCTGGTGAAGGGCGGCAGGACACGGAGCGTCCACGGCACGAGGTGGCTGCCCTGCCGGGTGAAGAGGCCGAGGGGGCCCCGCGAGCGGATCGTGACGCGGTCGGCCCGGTGGTCGCCGCGACGGGTGGGGCGCAGGCGGGTGGTGAGACGGCGGCGCTCTCCGGAAGGGACGTCCAGCCGGTTCCTGGCAGCGGACACCTCGGTGCCCGGCTGCCAGCTGCTCGGGGGCCACGCGTCACGGAGTTCCGCGCGCAGCGGACGGCTCGTGGGGTTGGTGACGGTGAGCTGGATGTCCGCGGGCTCGCCGAGGCGGGTGGTGGTGTCACCGGAACGGGTGAGACGCAGCCTGCGTACGGGAGCGGCACGGGCGAAGTCGTAGGCGCAGGCCAGAGCCAGCGGGGCGTTGACGGCGAGGAAGCCGGTCCAGGTCGGCGCCACGACGCCCACGGGGAGCGAGCCGAGGGCCGCGAGGAGGGCGGTGCGGCCGGTGACGGGCATCAGCGGGGTACCGGGACGTGCGCGAGGATCGCGGTGATGACGGAGTCGGCGGTCACGCCCTCCATCTCGGCCTCCGGGCGCAGTTGCACGCGGTGGCGGAGCGCGGGCAGGGCGAGGGCCTTCACGTCGTCGGGGATGACGTAGTCGCGGCCCGTCAGCCAGGCCCAGGCGCGTGCCGTGGAGAGCAGTGCCGTCGCTCCGCGCGGGGAGACACCGAGGGTGAGGGACGGCGATTCGCGGGTGGCGCGGCAGACGTCGACTACGTAGGCGGTGATTTCTGGAGAGACGGCTGTCTTGGCGACGGCGGCGCGGGCCGCTTCCAGGTCGTCGGGTCCCGCTACGGGGCGTACGCCTGCGGCGCGCAGGTCGCGGGGGTTGAAGCCGTCCACATGGCGCGTCAGGACGTCGATCTCGTCCTGCCGGGAGGGGAGCGGGACCGTCAACTTCAGGAGGAAACGGTCCAGCTGGGCTTCGGGGAGGGGGTACGTGCCCTCGTACTCGACCGGGTTCTGGGTGGCGGCGACCAGGAAGGGCTCGGGCAGGGGGCGCGGGGTGCCGTCGACGGTGACCTGGCGTTCCTCCATCGCTTCGAGGAGGGACGACTGCGTCTTGGGCGGGGTGCGGTTGATCTCGTCGGCGAGGAGGAGGTTGGTGAACACCGGGCCCGGCTGGAAGGAGAACTCCGTGCTGCGGGCGTCGTAGACGAGGGATCCGGTGACGTCGCTCGGCATCAGGTCGGGGGTGAACTGGACGCGCTTGGTGTCGAGTTCGAGGGAGGCGGCGAGGGCCCGTACGAGCAGGGTCTTCGCGACACCGGGGACGCCTTCGAGCAGGACGTGGCCGCGGCAGAGCAGGGCCACGACGAGGCCGGTCACGGCGGGGTCCTGGCCGACCACGGCCTTGGAGATCTCGGTGCGCAGGGACTCCAGGGCGGAGCGGGCGCCGCCGGAGCTTTCGGCGTTGTCAGTGGTCGGGTCCATCATGAACCACGTACCTCACTTTCGAGGGCGTCGAGTCGGTCGGCGAGGGCGGTCAGGGCCGCGTCGTCGCCGGGTGGCGGGCCGAAGAGGAGAGCGTGCGGGTCCTGGCCGGGGCGGTGCAGCCGGCCCGCCAGGGCGGGCAGGAGCGCTTCGGGCGTATGGGCCCGGGCGGTGGGGACGCCGACGAGGGGGGCGAGTCGGGTGCGGGTGGCGGAGCGAAGAGCCGCGGCGGCGCGGTCGCGGGCGTTGGCCTTGCGGTAGAGGCGGGCGCGGCCCTCGGCGGTCTCGGAGGCCCGGATCGCGACGGGGAGTTCTTCCGGTACGAGGGGACCTAGGCGGCGCGCGCGCCACAGGGCCGCGAGGACGGCGGCGACGGTGAGTTGCAGCGTGCCCCAGAGCCAGCCGGAGGGGATCAGGTCGAAGAAGCTGTCGCCGTTGCCGGCGGGGTCGGCGGTGCCGTCGAGCGCGTCGTCGGAGAGCGAGGGGAGGTACCAGACCACATGGGAGCGAGAACCCAGGAGTTGCAGGGCGAGCGAGGCGTTGCCGTGCTCGTCGAGGCGGTCGTTGAAGAGGATGTCGGGGGCGCCGACGACGACCGTGTCCCCGCGCGAGGCGGGCCCCGAGCGGCCCTGGGAGCCCTTGCGCGGCGTGTGCTCGGTGTTGCTCTTCGCGGAGCCCGCCGCGTTGTCGCCGGTCTTCGAAGGGGCGTCCTTCTCGGCCGTCGCGGGGAGGTGCAGGAGGCTGGGGAGCCCGTCGTCGAGGTAGCAGGCCTCGGCCCCGGGGACGAGCGTGTCGTAGCGGACGCCGCCCACGTCCGCGGAGCCGGCGCGGCGGGCCGCGGGCAGGGCGCAGTCCGGAGACAGCGTCGAGTCGAAGCTGGCCGCGGGGTCCGCGGTGACCCCAGGGGCGAGTTTCGACACCGAGAGCGAACCGGGCGCGACGAGGACCGTGCGGCCGCCGGAGGCGACGGTGGCGTCGTGCAGACGGGTCTGCCTGCCGTCGTCGAGCAGGTCGGGATCGGTGACCAGGAGGGTGGTGTCGGGGCCCGCGGCGGCCCCCGCCTCCTTGACGGTGGTCACGACGCGCGTGGACACCCCCCGGTCGGCGAGGAGTTCGGCGACGGCGCGGCTGCCCTGGGGGGCGGCCGAGCGGGGGTCGAGGCGGCCGTGCCGGTCGCCGGAGCGGACGGCCGCGATGGCGACAGCGGCCACCAGGAGGACGACGACGGCAAGGGCGATGCCGCGCGAGCGGGTCCACAGCTGCCGGGGGGTGGGGGCGGTGGACGTGGGCGAGGTCCCGGAGTCGGGGAGCGGCGCTTTCCGGGCCCCCTGCGTGGGGGTCGACGGAGCTTGAGCCACCGGAGCCCGGGTCCGGGGTGCTGGGGTCGGCGGGGCGGGCTGGGTCGGCGGTGTCCGGGGCGCCGGGGGCCCGGCAGGTGGTGGGGACTCCGTCATCGGATCGCCCCCCAGGAGGTTTCGTCGGACGAGGTGTCGGGTGCGCCGGTGAGGAGCGGTTTGGAGCGCTCCAGGTCGCGGTCGAGGTCGGCGAGCAGGCGGTACGAGGGCTCGCTGGCCGTGCGGCCTCCGTACGTCACGTCGTCGAACTCCCGGGCGGCGGCGTGCAGGCGGTCCCTGTGGTCGGGAAGGGCGCGGGAGGCCTCCGCGGCGGCCTCGTCCGCGGTGCGGCCGGGACGCGGGTCGAGGAGTGCGCGCTCCTCCAGGGAGCGCACGACGGCCCGCATCCGCTCCTGGAGGGCTTGGTTCCAGTGGCCCCCGGCGGCGTGCGCCTCGGCGGCGGAGCGGTGCTCGGCGGCGCTGCGCGGGCGGTCGTCGAAGAGCGGCGCCGAGCCTACGGGGGCGCGGCGCGGGGTGCCGAGGCGCCACCACAGGGCCACGGCGACCGCCACCACCGCGAGGCCGATGACGAGGAGGCCCACCGTGCCGCCCGGCGCCGCGCCCGAAGCCGCCGAGAACAGGTCGTCGACGAACTCCCAGAAGCGGTTCAGGGCGCGCTGGAGGAGGCTCGGGTCGTCCTCGTGGTACCTCGGCTCGGACAGCTCCCGCTCGGCCGCCTCCCGCGCGGGGTCGCGCGGGATCGTCACCGGAGGCTCGTCTCCGGCGCGGGGCAGCCGTGCGGCCGCGCCGAGCATGCCGAGAACCGCCCCCACCGGCGTCACCGCATCAGCTCCCCGGTGTGCCGGGGGCGCCGGATGCGTCGTGGCCCGGTACGCCGGCGGCGCGGGCGAGTTCGAGGTCGAGGGCCTCGCGGCGGATCCGCTGGTCGATGTAGAGCAGCACGGTGACGCCCGCGGTGATCGGGAACGTCAGCATGGAACCGATCACCTGTCCGACGCCGCTGACGATCAGGAAGGTCCAGCCGACGTCGCTGCCGCTCGCGTCGAGCAGGTTGGAGACGCTGTCACCGCTGAGCGCGCCCGCGATGAGCGTGAACGGGATGACGATGATCGACGCGACCACGTTCGCGATGACGGCGGCGAGCAGCTGGATGCCGAAGACCCGCCACCAGGAGCGGCTGACCAGCTTCCCGGACCTGGCCATCGCCTTCTTCACGCCCTGCTTCTCCAGCATCAGCGCGGGCGAGGACAGGGAGAGGCGGACCATCAGCCAGATGGCGACGACGCCCGCGGCGATGCCGCCGATCACGGCGAGCGCGACACCGGCGTCCTCGGCCCCGGCGACGGCGATCAGGACACCCGGCAGGGTGCCCGCGGCGACGATGCCCACGGCGATGAGCGGGAGCAGGAGCGTCAGGCCGATCAGCTTGCCGAGCAGGGGCCGGGAGTCGTTCCAGGCCTCCGCCGTGGTCACGGACTTCCCCAGGACGGCGCGGCTGGTGACCATGGTGAGCAGGGCCGTCGCGACGATCGTGCCGAGGAGGGTGATCACGAGGACGGCGCCGGAGCTCAGCAGCGTGTCCCAGAGCGCGCGCGTGACCTCGCCGGTGGTGGCACTCGGGTCGTCGAGCGCCTCGGTGTCGGCCGCGTCGTTGAGGACGAGCCCCTGGAGCAGGACGACGAGGACTTCCGTGACGACGGCGACGGTCAGCGAGATGCCGAGGACCGTGCGCCAGTGGGTGCGCATCGTGGAGACGGCGCCGTCCAGGATCTCGCCGACGGCGAGGGGGCGCAGCGGGATGACGCCCGGCTTGGCGGCGGCGGGCGGGCCCTGCCAGTTGCCCCAGCCGCGGTAGGGGCCCCCGGGCCCGTTCTGGCCACCGCCCCAGCCGGAACCACCGCCCCAGCCGGAATTGCCGGGGCCACCGCCCCAGCCGGGACCGCCGGAGTTGCCCGGGCCGCCGGAGCCGCCGGGACCTGCTCCCCAGCCCTGGCCGGGGGCCGGGGGCGGTGGCGGGTTCTGGCCGGAGGCGGGCGCGCCGGGCGCGGACCACTGGGCGGGCGGCGGCTGCTCCTTGGACCACTTCGAGCCGGAGCCGTTCGGCTGGTCCGCAGGCTCGTCGGACCCCTTCTCGGCGGGGCCGGGTTCGCCGGACCCCTTCTTGGCGGGGTCGGGTTCGTCGGAGGGGGCGGATCCGGGCGAGGCCCAGCCCGGAGTGTCGTTCATCGTCGCTCCTTCACAGTGCCCGTCCGCGGTCGCGGCGGCAGGTTGGCAGCCATCGTGCCACGGGGCGGTCTCCCCGGGACCCGGCGCGGTGGCTGCCGACCCACCGCCGCGACGGTGTGCTGTCCGGGCTGCGCACCTTCTCTTGCCCGTCGGGTAGCGGGCAGACTGGGCGGATGGCTGATCACTACGCGCAATCCGGCGAGTCCGTACGGCCGTCCGCGACCCCGGCGGCCCCGGCGCCACCGGTGGCTTCTCCACCGGCCGCCCTGTTCGGGGTTCCCACGATCCGCTGGGACGAGCCCCCGGAGGGGCCCGTCGTCGTCCTCCTCGACCAGACCCGCCTGCCGGCCGAGGAGAGCGAGCTGGTGTGCACGGACGCACCCGCCCTGGTCCAGGCGATCAGGACGCTCGCGGTGCGCGGGGCTCCGGTGCTCGGCATCGCCGGGGCGTACGGCGTGGCGCTCGCCGCGGCCCGTGGCTTCGACGTGGACGAGGCGGCCGACGCCCTCGCGGGTGCGCGGCCCACCGCGGTCAATCTGGCGTACGGCGCGCGCAGGGCCCAGGAGGCCCACCGCGCGGCCGTCACCCGGGGCGCGGACGAGCGGGGGGCGGCGGCCGCGGCCCTCGCCGCCGCGCGGGCGCTGCACAAGGAGGACGCCGAGGCCAGCGCGCGGATGGCGGTGCACGGCCTGGCGCTGCTCGACGAGCTGATGCCGGGCGGCGGGCACCGGGTCCTCACCCACTGCAACACCGGGGCGCTGGTCTCGGGCGGCGAGGGCACGGCGTTCGCGGTGGCGCTCGCCGCGCACCGCCGGGGGCGCCTGCGCAGGCTGTGGGTCGACGAGACCCGTCCGCTGCTGCAAGGGGCCCGGCTGACGGCGTACGAGGCGGCGCGCAACGACATGCCGTACACGCTCCTGACCGACAACGCCGCGGGTTCGCTGTTCGCGTCCGGTGAGGTGGACGCCGTCCTGATCGGCGCCGACCGCATCGCGGCCGACGGCTCGGTGGCCAACAAGGTGGGGAGCTATCCGCTCGCGGTCCTCGCCCGGTACCACCACGTGCCGTTCGTCGTGGTGGCGCCGGTGACGACGGTGGACCCGGACACCCCGGACGGGGCCGCCATCGAGGTCGAACAGCGAGCGGGACACGAGGTGACGGAGGTCACGGTGCCGTTCGCGCCGGTGGCCGGAGCGGAGACGGGCGGGGGGATAGCCGTGGCCCCGTTGGGGACGCAGGCGTACAATCCGGCGTTCGACGTGACCCCGCCCGAGCTGGTGACGGCCATCGTCACCGAGGAGGGCGTCGTGTCGCCCGTGACGGCTGAGGGTCTGGCCGAGCTGTGCGCCAGGGCGGGCCGGGTGACGACCGGCCGAACCGGCCAGTAGGGGAACTTCGTGCCCTGCTGGCGGAAAACCACCTCTGAGCCGGTGGCGCGGGGCGGCGGGGGCCGTGGGCAGAGGGGCCGTGACGACGGGCTCCGCACCAGTCGGCGAACATGGGTGCGCGGCGGCGGGCACATGCGGTTGACCGTGCTGGTCAGTGACCTATCTCACCACCGTGTTCGCTGCCGTTATGAGAATGGGATGATGTCAGGCATGAAGGGACGAGTCCTTGTCGTCGACGACGACACCGCACTGGCCGAGATGCTCGGGATTGTGCTGCGTGGTGAAGGTTTTGAGCCGTCGTTCGTAGCTGACGGCGACAAGGCGCTGGCTGCCTTCCGGGAGGCCAAACCCGATCTGGTGCTCCTCGATCTGATGCTTCCCGGCCGGGACGGCATCGAGGTGTGCCGTCTGATCAGGGCGGAGTCCGGAGTGCCGATCGTCATGCTCACGGCCAAGAGCGACACCGTGGATGTGGTGGTCGGCCTGGAGTCGGGAGCCGACGACTACATCGTCAAGCCGTTCAAGCCCAAGGAGCTGGTGGCCCGCATCCGTGCGCGCCTGCGCAGGTCCGAGGAGCCCGCGCCGGAGCAGCTGGCCATCGGTGACCTCGTCATCGACGTGGCCGGGCACTCCGTGAAGCGGGACGGGCAGTCGATCGCGCTGACGCCGCTGGAGTTCGACCTGCTGGTCGCGCTCGCCCGCAAGCCGTGGCAGGTGTTCACGCGTGAGGTGCTCCTCGAGCAGGTCTGGGGCTATCGGCACGCCGCCGACACCCGGCTGGTGAATGTGCATGTGCAGCGGCTGCGTTCCAAGGTCGAGCGGGACCCCGAGCGGCCGGAGATCGTCGTGACCGTCCGTGGCGTCGGTTACAAGGCCGGACCGAGCTGACGTGTCCCGGGACAGCTCCTCTCCGGCGCCCGGCGAACCGGGAGCGCGGCCGGGGCGGGCTGTACGGCCGCCGCGACGGGGGCCCCGCTTCGGGGCGCTCGTCGACAGCCGTCTGATGTTGCAGGGCGGCGTGCAGGGCAGCAGCCCGCTGCTGCGGCTCTTCACGCGCTGGGTGCGTCGCCCGCTGCTGCCGATGATGCGGCTGTGGCGGCGCAACATCCAGCTCAAGGTCGTTGTCACGACCCTCCTGATGTCCCTCGGAGTGGTGCTCCTCCTCGGTTTCGTCGTCATGAGCTCGGTGAGCAACGGACTGCTCAAGGCCAAGGTGAACGCGGCGCAGAGCCAGGCCGACGGTGGTTTCCGGGTCGCGCAGGAGCAGGCGAACAGCGCCCACCAGCCCACCGCCCAGGGCGTCGACACCCCCGACGGCCCCACCGCGCAGAACGCCGCCGTGTGGCTGTCGGAGCTGGTCGAGCAGCTGGCGAGCGGCGGCCAGAACGCTTTCTACGTAGTCACGCTCAGCTCCAACGCCAGTGACGGCGGCAGCGTGCGCGGACCGCGTGCCTCCGGTGGCGTGAACCCGATCCAGAGCGTGCCCGAGGAACTGCGCGAGCGCATCGACGGCGGCACGCTCGCGTACCAGAGCAACACGCGCATCGACTTCATCGACCACCGTGCCTCCCAGCCCGGCCTGGTGATCGGCAAGCAGCTGAGCGACAACAACGGCGACTCCTACCAGCTCTACTACCTCTTCCCGCTGACGCAGGAAGAGGAGTCGATGAACCTGGTGCGCGGCACCCTCGCCACGGCGGGCCTCTTCGTGGTGGTGCTGCTCGGCGCCATCGCCTGGCTGGTGGTGCGGCAGGTCGTGACGCCCGTACGGATGGCCGCGGGGATCGCCGAGCGGCTGTCGGCGGGCCGCCTCCAGGAGCGGATGAAGGTCACCGGAGAGGACGACATCGCGCGCCTCGGGGAGGCGTTCAACAAGATGGCGTCGAACCTCCAGCTGAAGATCCAGCAGCTGGAGGAGCTGTCGCGGATGCAGCGGCGGTTCGTCTCCGACGTGTCGCACGAGCTGCGTACGCCGCTGACGACCGTACGGATGGCGGCCGACGTCATCCACGAGGCGCGGGTCGACTTCGACCCGATCACGGCACGCTCGGCGGAGCTCCTTGCCGATCAGCTCGACCGCTTCGAGTCGCTGCTCGCGGACCTCCTCGAGATCAGCAGGTTCGACGCGGGCGCGGCGGCCCTGGAGGCCGAGCCGATAGACCTGCGCGAGGTGGTGCGCCGCGTGGTCGGCGGGGCCGAGCCGCTGGCGGAGCGCAAGGGCACCCACATACGCGTCGTCGGCGACCAGCAGCCCGTGGTCGCGGAGGCGGACGCGCGGCGCGTCGAGCGGGTGCTGCGCAACCTCGTCGTCAACGCCGTGGAGCACGGCGAGGGCAAGGACGTGGTGGTGCGGCTCGCGGCCGCGGGCGGCGCTGTCGCCGTCGCGGTACGGGACTACGGGGTCGGTCTCAAGCCGGGCGAGGCGACCCGGGTGTTCAGCCGCTTCTGGCGGGCCGACCCGGCACGCGCGCGTACCACCGGCGGCACGGGCCTCGGGCTCTCCATCGCCCTGGAGGACGCCCGCCTGCACGGCGGATGGTTGCAGGCCTGGGGCGAGCCGGGTGGCGGCTCGCAGTTCCGGCTCACGCTCCCGCGTACGGCGGACGAGCCGCTGCGGGGTTCGCCGATACCGCTCGAACCCGAGGACTCCCGCCGAAGGCGCACCCTGAACGGCGCGGGGCTCCCGGCCGGTGAGGGCCCCAAGCGGGCCACAGTGCCCCATCAGGCGCCCGCGGACCGGGTGCCGCCTCCGGTGCCCGCCAAGGCCCCCGTAGCGCCCAGGCTGGCCCGTGCGGCCGCGCTGGACGTCGACCCCACCGCCCTGCCGGGCAACGGGGCGCGGGTGGTGCCGCGGCAGGCCTGGGAGGAGTCGGGGGCCGACACCCAGGCCGGTGCGCACGCGGGCGGCGCGAAGGGCGTCCCGCAGAACGGTGCGGGCGGCGCGACCGCGGGAACGGACGCGGCTTCCGGCACTGCTGCCACTTCCGGCACTGATGAGGCTCCGGGCACTGACGAGGCTCCGGGTACTGATGCTGCTCCCGGCACGCACGCGGCTTTGGGCACGGAAACGGAAGAGGAGGCCTCGCGTGGGCGGTGAGGGTCAATTGCGGGGGCGCGCGCGTCGGCTGCGCGCCGGTCTCGTGCTCGCCGCGTGCGGCACGCTGATCGCCGGCTGCGCCTCCATGCCCGACGAGGGCAACATGAAGAAGGTCGAGGCCTCGCAGCGCCCCGACTCGCAGTCCCAGGTGCGGGTCTACGCGATGCCGCCGCCCGAGGACGCGGGTGCCGTGGACATCGTCCAGGGCTTCCTCGAGGCACTGACCAGCGACGACCCCGACTTCGCCATCGCCCGGAAGTACCTGACGAAGGAAGCGTCCAAGAACTGGCACCCGGAGCGCTCCACCACGGTGCTCGCCGACGGCCCGAACACGGTCGCGGACAACGTGGCCAACAGCAATGAGGGCGAGCGCACGTACTCGCTGACCGGCCGCAGGCTCGCGACGGTCAACGCACAGCGGGCGTACAGGCCCGACTCGGGGGCCTTCAAGCAGGCCATCCACCTCACGCAGCAGAAGGGGCCGAACGGCGGGGCGTGGCGCATCGACGGGCCACCTGCGGGCGTCGTCCTCGGAGAGTCCGACTTCGAACGCAATTACCAGGCCGTCAACAAGTACTACTTCGCGTCGCCTCCGAAGGGCCTCAGTCCGGCCCGACAGGTGGGCACCCAGCAGGGACTCGTCGCGGACCCCATCTACGTACGCCAGCGCATCGATCCGTTGACCGAGACGGTGAAGGCGCTCCTTGAGGGGCCCAGCAACCGGCTCGATCCGGCGGTCCGCACGGCGGTCCCGATGGGCGCGCGCCTGGCTCCCGACGCCAAGTCGCTGACGCCCGACGACAAGAACAAGCTGGTCGTGCCGTTGAACGCGCGGGGGGACTCGCTCGCGCACGAGCAGTGCACGCAGGTGGCGGCCCAGCTCCTCTTCACGCTCCAGGACCTGCCGTCCTCCGGAGTCGAACAGGTCGAGTTGCAGGGCAGGGACGGCTCGCCGCTGTGCGTCCTCGGCAAGGACCGCGCCGAGACCATCGCGCCGCACCGTACGGCGGACCTTCCGGCGTACCAGTACTTCGTCGACGATCGGCGGCGGCTGGTGCGGATGCCGGGCAACGCGGGCAGTGACGCCGGGCCCGAGCCGGTGACCGGGCCGTTCGGCGACGGTGAGCAGCCGCTGCGCTCGGCGGCGGTCTCCCGCGACGAGGAGGAGGCGGCCGGGGTGTCGCTCGACGGGCGGCGGCTCTTCACCTCGTCCGTGGTGTCGAAGGGGCCCCTCGGCGAACCTGAGCTGCGTTCGCGCGCCAAGTCGGAGAAGGACGGCTTCTCGACGCCGAGTTGGGACGGGCGCGGCGACCTGTGGGTGGCCGACCGGGATCCGCAGCGGCCGCGGCTGCTGTGGCTGGCGGCGGGTACGGGCGATCCGGTGCAGGTGCGGGTGCCGGATCTGGACGGGCGCATCGAGGCGGTGCGGGTCGCGGCCGACGGCGTGCGGGTCGCCCTGCTCGTGCGCAAGGACGGCAAGACGTCCCTGCGCATCGGCCTGATCGAGTGGGCCGATGGCAAGGGCGGGCAGCCCGACATCTCCGTGGTCGAGCTCCTGGAGGCCGCCCCGCAGATGGAGGAGGTCACCGCCATGTCCTGGGCGGGCGTCAGCCGCCTCGTGGTGGTCGGCCGCGAGTCCGGCGGTGTGCAGCAGATGCGGTACGTCCAGTGCGACGGGTCCGCGCGGACGGGGGCGACGCTGCCCGGCCTCACCGGAGTGAAGGAGATCGCCGCCTCCGAGGACGAGCGGCAGCCGCTGGTGGCGCACTCCGACGACGGCATCGTCCGGCTGCCGTCCGGCGCGCAGTGGCAGACGGTGGTCAAGGAAGGGCGCACCCCGGTCTACCCCGGGTGAGGGCGTCCGCCCCTGGTGGGCGGGCTCCTGCGGGCCGCCGGACTGCCCACGAACCTGTTCCGCCGCAGGTCGAACAGGGTGTGGCGAGTTATCCACGAGTTATCCACGGTGGTTGTCCACAGGGGTGGCAGCGGGGTGGGCGCGTTGGCACAGTGGGGACATGCGGGGGTGGTGGCAGGACCTCACGGATCTGGTGCTGCCGGTCGACTGCCCCGGCTGCGGGACGCCGCGGGTGGCCTTGTGCGCGGGGTGCCGGTCCGCGCTGTGCGGGGCGGCGCCGCGCAGGGTGCGTCCGGATCCGCAGCCGAGGGGTCTGCCGGCGGTGCACGCCGCCGCGCCGTACGGGGGAGCGGTGCGGGCGGTGCTGCTCGCGCACAAGGAGCGGGGCGCGCTGCCGTTGGCCGAGGTGCTCGGTGAGGCACTCGCGGGTGCGGTGCGGGCCGGGTTGCTGGGCGCGGGTGGGGTCGGCGGCGGGCCGGTGCTGTTGGTGCCGGTGCCCTCGGCGCGGCGGGCCGTGCGGGCGCGGGGGCACGACCCGGTGCGGCGGTCCGCGCTCGCCGCGGCGGGCCGGCTGCGGCGCACCGGGATGCCGGTGAGCGTCCTGGACGTGCTGCGCCAGCGGCGGGCGGTGGAGGACCAGGCGGGGCTCAACTCCCGGGAGCGGCAGGTCAATCTGTCGGGGGCGCTGGAGGTGGTACCGGGTGCGGGGCGGCTGCTGCGGGGCGCGGAGCGGATCGTGGTCGTGGACGTGATGACCACGGGCGCCTCGCTGACCGAGGCGGCCCGAGCAGTGGGAGGCGTATGTGGCGTACACGGGGTAGGGGAGGAGCGAGGAAGCACGACGGCGGGCGTGAGGGGAGCACAGGTGGCGGCAGAGCGCCAGCGGGAAATCCGGCCAAGCCCCGATGGCGGGGACGGGCGTGTGCCCCGGACCGGGAATGCCCTCCCGGCCAGCGAAATGCTTCGCTCGAACACCATCCTTGCCGCAGTCGTCGCTGCGTCTTCGGCTTCTTTCGAAATAAACCGGAACTGAGCGGGGAGTTTCATCGTTGCAGGTAGTGAGAAGGTATTTCCACCTGAATGGAGGTACGTGTCAGTAGAGGGTGACGACATCCGTCCGGGCGAGATATGTTCGGTTGTGAGGAACGGCGGACACCGCCCCTCGCATATCGGAACGCCGACCCATGGGTTTTCTGCAATCACCCGGGGACGGTGGGGTGGAGATCTTGCCCATGGGGGAGGAGGAGGTGGAAGTCACCGAGTCCGAGGCTCCGGGAGTTTCCGGAGTCTGGTGCAAGAGGGAGATGCTCCGCCGAAGCAGCGGAGCGATCCGGGAACGGAGTTCTGCGTGGACATCGTCGTCAAGGGCCGCAAGACCGAGGTGCCCGAGCGGTTCCGCAAGCACGTGGCCGAGAAGCTGAAGCTGGACAAGATCCAGAAGCTCGACGGCAAGGTGATCAGCCTCGACGTCGAGGTGTCCAAGGAAACCAACCCGCGTCAGGCCGACCGTTCCGACCGTGTGGAGATCACCGTCCGGGGGCGCGGGCCCGTGATCCGCGCGGAGGCCTCGGCGGCGGATCCGTACGCGGCGCTGGACCTGGCCACGGCCAAGCTCGACGCGTCGCTGCGCAAGCAGCACGAGAAGCGGCACAACCGGCGCGGCACAGGCAGGCTCACCGCCGCCGAAGTGGCCGACCGGGTCCCGGACGCGGCCCATCTGAACGGGGACGGCAGCCTGGTCCGCGAGGAAGAGCCGGAAAGCGTGCCCACCACCAGGATCGGCTCCCTGGAGATCCAGGGCGAAGGCCCCCTCGTGGTGCGCGAGAAGACCCACGTCGCGGCGCCCATGACCCTGGACCAGGCGCTGTACGAGATGGAACTCGTCGGACACGACTTCTATCTGTTCATCGACTCGGAGACCAAGGAACCCAGCGTCGTCTACCGACGGCACGCCTACGACTACGGTGTCATCCACCTCAACACCGACCCCATGGTCGCCAAGGCCCAGTCGGCCGGTGGGGGCAGTGCCCTAGGCGGCTGACGGCCGCTGAGGCGCCCGTCGGAGCGCACGAACCGGTGCCCCTGGAGCGCATGTGCGCCCCCAGGGGCACCCGCGTGCGACCACTGCGGGCGCGACCGGGGGGCCGGGCATGGAATCATGTGCGCGACGGCTCAACCCACTTGACTCTGCCTAGGGTTGGCGCAGCCGAGGCAAGAGACGGGCCCTGGCCTTCAGGGGGAGGAACGATGGCGGACAGCTTCGGACCGATGCGGAGCGAGGGTGCCGGTGACGGCATCGGCATCGGCATCGGCACGGACGCGGGCGCCCCGCGCAAGGAGCCCATCCGGGTCCTGGTCGTGGACGACCACGCGCTCTTCCGCCGCGGCCTGGAGATCGTCCTCGCCGCCGAGGAGGACATCCAGGTGGTCGGCGAGGCGGGTGACGGCGCCGAGGCCGTGGACAAGGCCGCCGACCTGCTGCCGGACATCGTGCTCATGGACGTACGGATGCCCAAGCGCGGCGGTATCGAGGCGTGCACCTCCATCAAGGAGGTGGCGCCCAGCGCGAAGATCATCATGCTGACGATCAGCGACGAGGAAGCGGATCTCTACGACGCCATCAAGGCGGGCGCGACGGGCTATCTCCTGAAGGAGATCTCGACCGACGAGGTGGCCACGGCCATTCGCGCGGTCGCCGACGGACAGTCGCAGATCAGCCCGTCGATGGCGTCCAAGCTGCTCACGGAGTTCAAGTCGATGATCCAGCGCACGGACGAGCGCCGTCTGGTGCCCGCGCCCCGGCTGACCGACCGCGAGCTCGAGGTCCTCAAGCTCGTCGCCACGGGCATGAACAACCGCGACATCGCCAAGGAGTTGTTCATCTCCGAGAACACCGTGAAGAACCACGTGCGCAACATCCTGGAGAAGCTCCAGCTGCACTCCAGGATGGAGGCCGTGGTGTACGCGATGCGGGAGAAGATCCTCGAGATCCGGTGAGCCGGGGCGGGCGGTGCGCGTCAGCCGACCGCGCGCACCAGGTCCGCCGTCAGCTCGGGGCGGTCGACGCGCTCTATGCGTACGGAGTCGCAGCCCACCCACCGCGCGGCCTCCAGGAGGGCCTGCGCCACCCCCTGCACCGCCTTGGGGCCGTCCAGGGACACCTGCTTGGCCACCAGTGTGCGTCCCTCGCGGGCGGGGTCCACGCGGCCCACGAGCCGGCCGCCCGCGAGCACCGGCATCGCGAAGTAGCCGTACACCCGCTTGGGCTTGGGGACGTACGCCTCCAGGCGGTGGGTGAAGCCGAAGATCCGCTCCGTGCGCGCCCGCTCCCAGATCAGCGAGTCGAAGGGTGACAGGAGCGTCGTGCGGTGGCGGCCGCGCGGGGGCGTGGCCAACGCCTGCGGGTCGGCCCAGGCGGGCTTGTCCCAGCCCTCCACGGTCACCGGGACCAGACCCGAGTCCGCGACGACGGCGTCGAACTGCTCGCCCTTCAGGCGGTGGTAGTCCGCGATGTCCGCGCGGGTGCCCACGCCAAGGGACTGCCCCGCGAGGCGGACAAGCCTGCGCACGCACTCCGCGTCGTCCAGGTCGTCGTGCAGCAGCGCGTCGGGGACGGCGCGCTCCGCGAGGTCGTACACCCGCTTCCAGGAGCGGCGCTCCGTGCACACCACGTCGCCGTACATCAGGGCGCGCTCGACCGCGATCTTGGAGTCGGACCAGTCCCACCACTCGCCCTTGTTCTTCGCGCCGCCCAATTCCGTGGCCGTCAGCGGGCCTTCGGCGCGGAGCTGCTTGAGCACCTGGTCGTACGCGCCGTCCGGCAGGTGGTGGTGCCAGTGCGGGCGGGCGCGGTAGGCGCGGCGGCGGAAGGCGAAGTGGGGCCACTCCTCGATGGGGAGGATGCAGGCCGCGTGCGACCAGTACTCGAAGGCGTGGGTGTCCGTCCAGTACGCCGACTCGACCGTGGTGCGGCCCACGGGGCCCAGGCGGGCGTACGGGATCAGTTCGTGCGAGCGGGCCAGGACGGAGATCGTGTCGAGCTGGACCGCGCCGAGGTGGCGCAGCACGCCTCGCACTCCGGATCTGCGGTCCGGGGCGCCGAGGAAGCCCTGGGCGCGCAGGGCGATGCGGCGGGCCTCTGCTGCGGAGAGGGTGGCTGTCGGGGGGTGCGTGCTGTGCCTGCTCGGCGTGCTTTGCCTGGTCGGCGGCGTGCTGTGCCTGCTCGGCGTGCTGGGCCTGCTTGGGGTGCTCGGCTTGCTCGGCGTGCTCCTCATGGGCGGAACGATAGGGGGAGGTACTGACAGGGGGTGGGCGGGCGGGGTGGGGTCCGGTGCGGGTGGGTGCCCTCGCGGGGCGCCCCAGGCCCGCCCCTTCCCGATACCAGGGGCCTGCCGCCCCTGGACCCCCGCCTTGTCGGCCTTCGGCCTCGTCCTCAAACGCCGGACGGGCTGTAAGGACCCGGCCTTCGGCCTTGTCCTCAAGCGCCGGACGGGCTGGAAATACCCGGCCTTCGGGCTCGTCCTCACGTGTCGGACGGGCTTGTTCTGGGTGGGAGGTAGGGCTGGGGGGAGGGGAGGTTCAGGTCTGTGGGGAGTAGGGAGGCGAGCCAGGTGTCGCGGAGGGTGCCCTTGTTGAGCAGGCCCGCTCGGAGGGTGCCCTCCACGGTAAAGCCGGCTTTTTCGGCTACCGCGCGGGAGGCGGTGTTGCCCACTTCGGCGCGCCATTCCAGGCGGCCGCAGCCGAGGCGGGTGAAGGCCCAGTGGGCGAGGGCGTGGACGGCCTCCGTCGTGTAGCCGCGGCCCCGGTGTTCCTTGGCGGTCCAGAAGCCGATCTCCCAGCTGCCCGCGCGCGGGTGGTGCAGGCTGACCGCGGCGAGGAGCGGGCCGCCCTCGCGGGGACGCACGGAGAAGGTGTACTCCGTGTCGAGGCGCCAGCCGTCGGGCACCATGCGGCCGATGAAGCCCTCCGCGTCCGCGCGCGCGTACGGCGAGGGCATCGTCGTCCAGCGCTGGATCTCGGGGTCCTGGCAGGCCGCGTACACCTCGTCGGTGTCGGCCGGTGAGAAGGTGCGCAGCAGCAGGCGCTCGGTGGTCAGGGTGACGGGCTCCATCGACCGATTCTGCTGCGGGCGGACGAGGCGGCGCCAGCTCTTTGTGTCCGCGGGGCCGCGGGTCCTGGCCCCGCGGCCCCGGAACGCGGGGCCGCGGGGCGGCCCCGGGAGCCGGCAGCCGGTGCGGATTCCCGGGCCGGGAGCGGCACCTTCGCGGGTGCCCGTCCGTTGACCACATGGCAGACCTCCCGGGGCGGCCGGGTCCTCGCATACGATGGCCGTTGCCCGACGAGTAAAACCGACCGTGCCAGGCCCGACCGGCAAGGAGACCAACCCCCGTGTCCGTCCTCTCGAAGATCATGCGTGCAGGCGAAGGCAAGATCCTGCGCAAGCTGCACCGCATTGCGGACCAGGTCAACTCCATCGAAGAGGACTTCACCGCCCTCTCCGACGCCGAGCTGCGCGCGCTGACCGCGGAGTACAAGGAGCGGTTCGCCGACGGCGAGACCCTCGACGACCTGTTGCCCGAGGCCTTCGCGACGGTGCGCGAGGCCGCCAAGCGCGTCCTCGGCCAGCGTCACTACGACGTGCAGCTGATGGGCGGCGCCGCCCTCCACCTCGGCTATGTCGCCGAGATGAAGACCGGTGAGGGCAAGACGCTCGTCGGTACGCTGCCCGCGTATCTGAACGCGCTCTCGGGCAAGGGCGTGCACCTGATCACGGTCAACGACTACCTGGCCGAGCGCGACTCCGAGATGATGGGCCGCGTCCACAAGTTCCTCGGCCTGAGCGTCGGCTGCATCCTCGCGAACATGTCGCCGGCCCAGCGCCGCGAGATGTACAACTGCGACATCACGTACGGCACGAACAACGAGTTCGGCTTCGACTACCTCCGCGACAACATGGCGTGGTCGAAGGACGAGCTGGTCCAGCGCGGCCACAACTACGCGATCGTCGACGAGGTCGACTCGATCCTCGTCGACGAGGCCCGTACGCCGCTGATCATCTCCGGCCCCGCCGACCAGGCCACCAAGTGGTACGGCGACTTCGCCAAGCTGGTCACCCGCCTCACCAGGGGCAAGCCCGGCGAGCCCCTCAAGGGCATCGAGGAGACCGGGGACTACGAGGTCGACGAGAAGAAGCGCACCGTCGCCATCCACGAGTCCGGTGTCGCCAAGGTCGAGGACTGGCTGGGCATCGACAACCTCTACGAGTCGGTGAACACCCCGCTCGTGGGTTATCTGAACAACGCCATCAAGGCCAAGGAACTCTTCAAGAAGGACAAGGACTACGTCGTCATCGACGGCGAAGTCATGATCGTCGACGAGCACACCGGCCGTATCCTCGCCGGCCGCCGCTACAACGAGGGCATGCACCAGGCGATCGAGGCGAAGGAAGGGGTGGACATCAAGGACGAGAACCAGACCCTTGCGACCATCACCCTCCAGAACTTCTTCCGGCTCTACGGCAAGCTCTCCGGAATGACCGGTACGGCCATGACGGAGGCCGCCGAGTTCCACCAGATCTACAAGCTGGGCGTCGTGCCGATCCCGACGAACCGGCCCATGGTCCGCGCCGACCAGTCGGACCTGATCTACCGCACCGAGGTCGCCAAGTTCGCCGCCGTCGTCGACGACATCGCGGAGAAGCACGAGAAGGGCCAGCCGATCCTGGTCGGCACCACCTCCGTCGAGAAGTCCGAGTACCTCTCGCAGCAGCTCTCCAAGCGCGGCGTCCAGCACGAGGTCCTGAACGCCAAGCAGCACGACCGTGAAGCGCCGATCATCGCCCAGGCCGGCCGCAAGGGCGCCGTCACCGTCGCCACGAACATGGCCGGACGAGGCACCGACATCAAGCTCGGCGGCAACCCCGACGACCTCGCGGAGGCGGAGCTGCGCCAGCGCGGTCTCGACCCCGAGGAGCACATCGAGGAGTGGGCTGCCGCGCTGCCCGCCGCCCTGGAGAAGGCCGAGCGCTCCGTGAAGGCGGAGTTCGAGGAGGTCAAGGAGCTCGGCGGGCTCTACGTCCTCGGCACCGAGCGGCACGAGTCGCGCCGTATCGACAACCAGCTGCGCGGCCGTTCCGGCCGTCAGGGCGACCCCGGCGAGTCCCGTTTCTACCTGTCGCTCGGTGACGACCTGATGCGCCTGTTCAAGGCCCAGATGGTCGAGCGCGTGATGTCGATGGCCAACGTCCCCGACGACGTACCGATCGAGAACAAGATGGTGACGCGCGCGATCGCGTCGGCCCAGTCGCAGGTCGAGCAGCAGAACTTCGAGACCCGTAAGAACGTCCTCAAGTACGACGAGGTCCTCAACCGCCAGCGCGAGGTCATCTACGGCGAGCGCCGTCGCGTCCTCGAGGGCGAGGACCTGCACGAGCAGATCGTGCACTTCATGGACGACACCATCGACGCGTACGTCTCCGCGGAGACCGCGGAGGGCTTCGCCGAGGAGTGGGACCTCGACCGGCTGTGGGGCGCCTTCAAGCAGCTCTACCCGGTGAAGGTCACCATCGAGGAGCTCGAGGACGAGATCGGCGACCGCGCGGGCCTGACGGCCGAGTTCATCTCCGAGGCCGTCAAGGACGACGTCCACGCGCAGTACGAGGCCCGTGAGGCGCAGCTCGGCTCCGACATCATGCGTGAGCTGGAGCGCCGGGTCGTGCTCTCCGTCCTCGACCGCAAGTGGCGCGAGCACCTCTACGAGATGGACTACCTCCAGGAGGGCATCGGCCTACGGGCCATGGCGCAGAAGGACCCGCTGGTCGAGTACCAGCGCGAGGGCTTCGACATGTTCAACGCCATGATGGACGGCATCAAGGAGGAGTCCGTCGGCTATCTGTTCAACCTGGAGGTCCAGGTCGAGCAGCAGGTCGAGGAGGTCCCCGTGTCCGACGCGGCGCCCTCCCTCACCAAGGACGGCGCGCAGGACGCCGTTCCGGCCGGCGCTTCCCGCCCGGAGATCCGCGCCAAGGGCCTCGACGCCCCGCAGCGCCCCGACCGCCTGCACTTCCAGGCGCCGAACGCCGAGGGCGGCGTGGACGAGGGCGACTTCACGACCACCGACCAGCCGACCGGTTCCACGACGGCCTCCGGCGACGGCATGACCCGCGCGGAGCGGCGCAAGGCCCAGAAGGGCGGGCGTCGCCGCAAGAAGTAGCGGTCGTGCGCGAGGCACAGGCTTCGTGAGGCACAGGCTTCGCGTGGCACAGGGCCTCGCGAAGCGCGGGGCTTCGTGTGGCCTGAGCAGGGCTTGAGCGCGGGCCGGGTACCTGTGGGTGCCCGGCCCGCGCTTCGTCGTTGGCTGCCGGTGCGGGCGGCCGTCTCAGTGCCCTTGGGTGCCCGGGCCCGCGACCTCCACCGCCGTGCAGCGCCAGCGCTCGTCGTCGCCCAGGTGCAGACGGAACGCCAGAGCGCGCAGCGCGGGGCCCGCGCCGACGCGGGCGAAGACCTCGAAGACGCCCGGGCGCACCTCGTAGTGGCCCACGCGCTGCACCGCGGGCCGGTGGCCGCCGACGGAGCGCAGCGGCAGCAGCTCGGCGAGCCGCACCAGGTCGTCGTACGCGGTGTGCGCGATGTGGCGCGCGACCGCGTGCACCGGACGCTGACCGCTGAGCACCAGGAGCAGCAACTCGGTGAAGAGCTCCGCCGGGTGCGGGGGCGGCTGGGCGGGGATGCGGCGTGGGCTCGGGCGGCGGGGGTCGGTACGGCCCGGCGGGCGGCTCGCGGGCGGGCGGGTCGCGGCGGGGCGGGGGCCCGTGGGGCGGCGGGGCCTGGTCATGATCTTGCGGAGCGCGGGGGACGGGCCCGTGCGGGGTGTGGCGGGGCGCCTGGAGCTGGTCGGGGGTGTGGGCGTGACCGCTGGTGCGGGCGTGACCGCCGGCGTGGGTGAGACCACCGGCGGGAGCGTGACCGCCGGTGTGGGCGTGCCTGCTGGTGTGGCCGTGACTACCGGTAAGCGTGTGACCGCCGGTGCGGGCGTGCCCACCGGCGTGGGCGTGCCCACCGGCGTGGGAGTGCCCACCGGCGTGGGCGTGCCCGCCGGTGTTGTCGGGGTCGAGGTCTTCGGCCGGGGCCGGGGCGAAGTCCGCGGCGAAGTCCGGGGCGGAGTCTGGGTCTGGGGCTGGCTCTGGCGCATGGGGGGGCTCCGGTTCCGTTCGCAGGTGTGGGGTGGGGCCGCGCGCGGCGGCCGTGAGTGGTGGCGTCCGGGCGCCTGTCTAGTACCGGCGGGTAACTTTCGTGCTGAGGATCTTGTACGGCCCCGGAGGCGGGCAGGGCAACGGCGTCGAGCGGCTCCGGGGCGTGCGCGGCGGTTCACTCATCAGGGTGAGCGCAGGGGTGGGCGAGGCCGTGGACACGGGGGAGGAGGGGGTGACGGCGCGGACCGGGGTGGACGCGGGGGGCGGGCCGGGCGGCAGCTCGAAGGGGGACGCGCGCACGTATCCTGAAAGCCCGTCCCGGGAGTCCTGGAGGCCCCTCCCGGACGCCTTCGCGACTACGAAAGCGGCCAGTCATGCGCGTGTACGTACCCCTGACCCTGCCCCGTCTCGCGCAGGCGCACGAAGCCGGTGAGCTGGGACCGGGGCCGCTGACCGCGTACGCCGTGACGCCCGCGCTGCGCGAGTGGTACGTCTCCGACGACATCGAGGAGCTGGAGTACGCGGCCCTGAACCGGGCGGCGCTCGCCTCGCTGCGACTGCTCGCCGGTGAGCCGGGGGCCGCGCGGCGCCGGGTCGTCCTCGCGGCGGACGTGCCGGACGGGGCGGCCGTCGCCGACCCCGACCGCGGTCTCGACCAGGGCGCGCTCGGCGAGGTGCGGATCGCGGGCGCACTGCCGCTGGCCAAGGCGGCCGCGGTGCACGTGGACTCCGGGGACGCGGAGGCCGACGTCACCGCTGCGGCGGACGCGCTGGGCGCCGCGGACCACGGGGACGACGACGCGCGGTTCGTCGTCGACGGGGCCGAGGACCACGAGCTGCTCTGGTACGCCACGCAGGAGATCCCGAACCTCGTCGGGGCCGGGGACTAGCCCGGGCCCGCGCGGGCCCGGGGGTTCTCCGGACGGGTTGTCGGTGGCGCCCGGTACCGTCTTGCGCATGGGGAAGCAGCGGCGCGGGGCGCACATCGTCTGGGACTGGAACGGGACTCTTCTGCACGACATCGACGCGGTCATAGGGGCGACCAACGCGTCGTTCCAGGAGATCGGTCTGGAGCCGATCACCCTGGAGCGGTATCGGGAGCTGTACTGCGTTCCGGTGCCGGTGTTCTACGAGCGCCTGATGGGGCGGCTGCCCACCGAGGCGGAGTGGCTCGTGATGGACGCCGTCTTCCACAAGCACTACGGGACGCGCGTGGACGCGTGCGCGCTGGCCGAGGGGGCGGCGGAGCTGCTCGCGCTGCGGCAGGCGGAGGGGCGTACGCAGTCGCTGCTGTCGCTCGCACCGCACGAGCAGCTGGTGCCGTTGGTGCGGCGGCACGGGATCTCGGAGCGGTTCGTGCGGATCGACGGGCGGACGGACGCCTCCCATGCCGGGAAGGCGGAGCGGATGGTCCGGCACCTCGC
Source organism: Streptomyces sp. NPDC017940 (assembly GCF_044328435.1). Taxonomy (NCBI): domain Bacteria; kingdom Bacillati; phylum Actinomycetota; class Actinomycetes; order Kitasatosporales; family Streptomycetaceae; genus Streptomyces; species Streptomyces sp. NPDC017940. The sequence continues at coordinate 24,965 of NZ_JBIRHJ010000001.1, forward strand.
CGAGCTGGCGGAGGTCGCGGTCGAGCAGGTCGTCGTCATCGGGGACGCGGTGGATGACGCTCGGGCCGCGGCGCACGTGGGTGCCCGGGCCGTGCTCTACACCGGTGGGTCGCACAGTCGGGGGAGTCTCGAGTCGGCGGGGGTCCCTGTGGTCGACAGCCTCGCGGAGGCCGTGGAGACCGCGGAGCGGTTGGTGGCCTGATCCTTTCGGTCGCCTGACCCCGCGCAAGGGGCGACTATGCAGAGTGTCGAAGTTCGGCCCCGGGTTTTGTACACATACGGCTCATGACGACTTCCCGGTGCGGGGCGATAGCCTTGGTCCCGTGATCAGCGCGATATCCCGCGGAGGCGACGTCGCCTCCGCCCCGCGCCCGGAGAACACGGTGTACACGAACCGTGCCGGGCGCCTCGCTGACGACTCCGCGCGGCGTGGACCGCGCGGCGGACCACAGAGCGGATGCCACGAACATCTCAGGCATCACGGGTATCGCGGACACCTGGGTCGGCCCATGGATCCGCCGGAAATGGCGGATTACCGCCCGCTCATCGCTCATCGCGGCATAACGTCGACATGGACCGGAGACCCCGCGTCGCGGCGTTACGTCACATCACTTCCTTCTACGTCACGCAACGGCGCGCGACAGGAGTCAGAGGACAATGCAGACCAAGCTGGACGAAGCCAAGGCCGAGCTGCTCGCGCGGGCCGCCCGGGTAGCTGAGAACAGCCCGGTCGGGGGGCGCCTGCCAACGGGAGCACCGACCGGGCCGACGGGCGGGAGCGACACCACCGGCGGGTCCGGACCGGGCCGCACCGCCGCGGGCGACGGTTCCGGCAAGGCCGACGGTTCCACAGCCGACCGCTCCGGCAAGGCCCCCCGTTCCGCGAAGGCCGAAAGTGTCGCCGCGAAGGCCACAGGTAACGCGAAGGCCACAGGCACCGCGAAGGCCACAGGCACCGCGAAGGCCCGAGGCACCGCGAAGGCCACAGGCGCCGCCGAGTCCGCAGGCGCCGCCGAGGACGCCGCCGACACCGACCAGGCGAAGGTGCTCGCGTTCCTCAAGCGCTACTACCTCCACACCGCCCCCGAGGACCTCGCCGACCGCGACCCGGTCGACGTCTTCGGCGCCGCCTACTCCCACTACCGCCTGGCCGAGAACCGCCCCCAGGGCACGGCCAACGTCCGCGTGCACACCCCGACCGTCGAGGAGAACGGCTGGACGTGCAGCCACTCCGTCGTCGAGGTCGTGACCGACGACATGCCGTTCCTCGTGGACTCCGTCACCAACGAGCTGTCCCGGCAGGGGCGCGGCATCCACGTCGTCATCCACCCGCAGGTCGTGGTCCGCCGTGACGTCACCGGCAAGCTCCTCGAAGTGCTCCCCGCGGGGGCGAACGGCCTCCCCGCAGCAGCGAACGGCGCCGCCGAGCGCCCGCACGACGCGGTCACCGAGTCCTGGATCCACGTCGAGATCGACCGGGAGACCGACCGCTCCGACCTGAAGCAGATCACCGCCGACCTGCTGCGCATCCTCTCCGACGTCCGCGAGACGGTCGAGGACTGGGAGAAGATGCGCGACGCCGCGCTGCGCATCGCCGACGAGCTGCCGAGGGAGCCGACCGCCGACGACCTGCGCGACCAGGAGGTCGAGGAGGCCCGCGAGCTCCTGCGCTGGCTGGCCGCCGACCACTTCACCTTCCTCGGCTACCGCGAGTACGACCTGACGGAGGACGACTCCCTGGCCGCCGTGCCCGGCACCGGCCTCGGCATCCTGCGCGCCGACCCGCAGCACAGCGAGGACGACGACCACCACCCGGTCAGCCCGTCCTTCAACCGGCTGCCCGCCGACGCCCGCGCCAAGGCCCGCGAGCACAGGCTCCTGGTCCTGACGAAGGCCAACAGCCGCTCCACGGTGCACCGGCCCAGCTACCTCGACTACGTCGGCGTGAAGAAGTTCGACGAGCAGGGCAACGTCGTCGGGGAGCGCCGCTTCCTCGGCCTGTTCTCCTCGGCCGCGTACACCGAGTCCGTGCGCCGGGTGCCCGTCATCCGCCGCAAGGTCGCCGAGGTCCTCAAGGGCGCGGGCTTCTCGCCCAACAGCCACGACGGCCGTGACCTGCTCCAGATCCTGGAGACCTACCCCCGCGACGAGCTCTTCCAGACCCCGGCCGACCCGCTGCGGTCCATCGTCACGTCGGTGCTCTACCTCCAGGAGCGCCGCCGGCTGCGTCTGTACCTGCGCAAGGACGAGTACGGCCGCTACTACTCGGCGCTCGTCTACCTGCCCCGCGACCGCTACACCACGGGCGTGCGACTGCGGATCATCGACATCCTCAAGGAGGAGCTGAACGGCGCCAGCGTCGACTTCACGGCCTGGAACACCGAGTCGATCCTCTCCCGCATCCACTTCGTCGTCCGCGTCCCCAAGGGCGGCGAGGTCCCCGACCTCTCCGACAGCGACGTCGAGCGCATCGAGGCCCGCCTCGTCGAGGCCGCCCGCTCCTGGGCCGACGGCTTCGGGGAGGCGCTGACCGCCGAGCTGGGCGAGGAGCGCGCCGCCGAGCTGCTGCGCCGCTACCAGCACGCCTTCCCCGAGGGCTACAAGGCCGACCACTCGCCGCGCGCCGCGGTCGCCGACCTCGTCCACCTGGAGCGGCTCTCCAAGGACAGCCACAAGGACTTCGCGCTCAGCCTCTACGAGCCCGTGGGCGCAGCGCCCGACGAGCGCCGCTTCAAGATCTACCGGGCCGGTGCGCAGATCTCGCTGTCCGCCGTGCTGCCCGTCCTTCAGCGCCTCGGCGTGGAGGTCACCGACGAGCGGCCCTACGAGCTGCGCTGCTCGGACCGCACCAGCGCCTGGGTCTACGACTTCGGCCTGCGGATGCCGAAGGCGCAGAACGGCAACGGCGACTATCTGGGCGACGACGGCCGGGCCCGCTTCCAGGAGGCGTTCGCGGCCGCCTGGACCGGCGAGGCCGAGGTCGACGGCTTCAACTCCCTGGTCCTGCGCGCCGGTCTGAACTGGCGCCAGGCGATGGTCCTGCGCGCCTACGCCAAGTACCTGCGCCAGGCGGGCTCCACCTTCAGCCAGGACTACATGGAGGACACCCTCCGCAACAACGTCCACACCACCCGGCTGCTCGTCTCGCTCTTCGAGGCCCGGATGTCCCCGGAGCGCCAGCGGGCGGGCACCGAGCTGACCGACGGGCTCCTGGAGGAGCTGGACGGCGCCCTGGACCAGGTCGCCTCCCTGGACGAGGACCGCATCCTGCGCTCCTTCCTCACCGTCATCAAGGCGACGCTGCGCACGAACTTCTTCCAGAGCGCGGACGAGGGGAGCGACGGCAGGGGCCGGGGGGCCGGGGGCGGCAAGCCGCACAGCTACGTCTCCATGAAGTTCGACCCGCAGGCCATCCCCGACCTGCCGGCGCCGCGGCCCGCGTACGAGATCTGGGTGTACTCGCCGCGCGTCGAGGGCGTCCACCTGCGCTTCGGCAAGGTCGCACGCGGCGGCCTGCGCTGGTCCGACCGGCGTGAGGACTTCCGTACGGAGATCCTCGGCCTGGTCAAGGCGCAGATGGTGAAGAACACCGTCATCGTGCCGGTGGGCGCGAAGGGCGGCTTCGTCGCCAAGCAGCTGCCCGACCCGTCCGTGGACCGTGACGCGTGGCTGGCCGAGGGCGTCGCCTGCTACAAGACGTTCATCTCGGCGCTGCTGGACATCACCGACAACCTCGTCGCGGGCGAGGTCGTGCCCCCGGCCGACGTGGTCAGGCACGACGAGGACGACACCTATCTGGTGGTCGCGGCCGACAAGGGCACGGCGACGTTCTCCGACATCGCCAACGAGGTCGCCGAGTCGTACGACTTCTGGCTCGGTGACGCGTTCGCCTCCGGCGGCTCCGCGGGCTACGACCACAAGGGCATGGGCATCACCGCCCGCGGCGCCTGGGAGTCCGTGAAGCGGCACTTCAGGGAGCTGGGCTGCGACACCCAGACCGAGGACTTCACCGTCGTCGGCGTCGGCGACATGTCCGGTGACGTGTTCGGCAACGGCATGCTGCTCTCGGAGCATATCCGCCTGGTCGCCGCCTTCGACCACCGGCACATCTTCATCGACCCGAACCCGGACGCGGCCACCTCGTACGCCGAGCGCCGCCGTCTGTTCGAGCTGCCGCGCTCCAGCTGGGCCGACTACGACAAGGAGCTGCTCTCCGCGGGCGGCGGCGTCTTCCCGCGCTCCGCCAAGGCCATCCAGCTCAACGCGCACATCCGCGGGGCGCTCGGCATCGAGTCCGGCGCGAAGATGACCCCGGCCGACCTGATGCAGGCCATCCTCAAGGCGCCGGTCGACCTGCTGTGGAACGGCGGCATCGGCACGTACGTGAAGTCGGGCACCGAGTCGCACGCGGACGTCGGCGACAAGGCCAACGACGCCATCCGCGTCGACGGCGCGGACCTGCGCGTGAAGGTCGTCGGCGAGGGCGGCAACCTCGGCCTCACCCAGCTCGGCCGGATCGAGTTCGCGCGCGCGGGCGGGCGCATCAACACCGACGCCATCGACAACAGCGCGGGCGTGGACACCTCCGACCACGAGGTGAACATCAAGATCCTGCTGAACGCCGTGGTGCAGGCCGGGGACATGACGGTCAAGCAGCGCAACAAGCTGCTCGCCGAGATGACCGACGAGGTCGGCCACCTCGTCCTGCGCAACAACTACGCGCAGAACACGGCGCTGTCCAACTCCGTCTTCGAGGCGCCCTCACTGCTCCACGCCCACCAGCGCTTCATGCGGCGTCTGACCCGCGAGGGCCGGCTGAACCGGAACCTGGAGTTCCTGCCCACCGACCGGCAGATCCGCGAGCTGCTCAGCGCCGGCCGCGGCCTCGCCCAGCCCGAGCTTGCCGTCCTGCTCGCCTACACGAAGATCGTGACGGCGGAGGAGCTGATCGAGACCACGCTGCCCGACGACGCGTACCTGCGCAGGCTGCTGCACGCGTACTTCCCGCAGCCGCTGCGTGAGCGGTTCCTCGACCAGATCGACGACCACGCGCTGCGCCGCGAGATCATCACCACCGTCCTGGTCAACGACACGGTCAACTCCGGCGGTTCGACGTTCCTGCACCGCCTGCGCGAGGAGACGGGGGCGTCCCTGGAGGAGATCGTGCGGGCGCAGCTCGCCGCGCGGGAGATCTTCGGGCTCGGCGAGGTCTGGGACGCCGTGGAGTCGCTCGACAACGTCGTGGCCGCCGACGTCCAGACGAGGGTGCGGCTGCACTGCCGCCGGCTCGTCGAGCGCGGTACGCGCTGGCTGCTCAACAACCGGCCGCAGCCGCTCCAGCTGGCCGAGACCGTCGAGTTCTTCAGCGACGGCGTCGCCCAGGTGTGGGGCGAGCTGCCGAAGCTGATGCGCGGTTCGGACCTGGAGTGGTACGAGAACATCCGCGAGGAGCTGACCGCGGCGGGCGTGCCGGCGGAGCTCGCCCAGCGGGTCGCCGGATTCTCCTCGGCCTTCCCCTCGCTCGACATCGTCGCCGTCGCGGACCGCATGGGCAAGGAGCCGATGGCGGTCGCCGAGGTGTACTACGACCTCGCGGACCGGCTGCGGATCACCCAGCTCATGGACCGCATCATCGAACTGCCGCGGGCCGACCGCTGGCAGTCGATGGCGCGGGCTTCCATCCGCGAGGACCTGTACGCGGCGCACGCCGCCCTCACGGCAGACGTGCTGGCGGTCGGGAACGGCGAGGCCACGCCCGAGGAGCGGTTCAAGGCGTGGGAGGAGAAGAACGCGGCGATCCTCAGCAGGGCCCGGACCACCCTGGAGGAGATCCAGGGCTCCGACGCCTTCGACCTGGCCAATCTGTCGGTGGCCATGCGGACGATGCGGACGCTGCTGCGCACGCACTCGTAACCGGGCGGCGCGCAAGCGTTCGATCGTTGTACGTTGCCGGGGGGGGCCCCCCCCCCCCCCGGGGGGGGGGCCCCCCCCCCCGGGGGGGGGGTTGGGGGGGGCGGCGGGGGTACCCCCCTGATAGGGCAGGGTGGCCGGACAGGTCATATTTTCATAATTTGGGGGGTTGT
>NZ_JBIRHJ010000001.1:31057-99428 GCF_044328435.1 Streptomyces sp. NPDC017940
TGCCCTGGGGCCTGTGGCGCCGGGTCCGGCCCGCGCAGCCTAACCGGGGGGGCCCGGGGGGGGGCGGGCGCCCCCGGGGGGGGGGGGCCCCCCCCCCCCCCGGGGGGGGGGCGCCCCCGGTCCCGTTGACGGCGTTTCCGGCGCCGTACGGGATACCCGCAGTCTGCGGAACGGGTGACGAGACTTGCCTTATGCCATTAATTCGGGCATTTGGTCTACGGTAGATGAGATTGTCCGACGGACGGATCCGACGAGGGGATCCGACGGACGGATCTGACGGGCAGATCGGTATCGAACCGTCGGCGTGGACGCCGGGAAGGTCGCAGGGTAGGCCGATGACAGAAGCAAGTCCGCCGACCGCGGCGGAGCGCGCGGCCCAGGTGCTCGGTGCCGGACGGCTGCCCGAGGAGTGGGCCGCCACACCGCTGACCGTGGTCATGCCGACGTACAACGAGGCGGGAAACCTGCCCGGCATGGCCGACGCGCTGCTCGCCCTCGGGCTGCCGGGCCTGAGCCTGCTCGTCGTCGACGACTCCAGCCCCGACGGCACCGGCGAGATCGCCGAGGACTGCGCCCGGCGCCACCAGGAGACGTCGGGCCGCCGCCGCATGAGCGTGCTGCACCGCACGGAGAAGGACGGCCTCGGCCGGGCCTACGCGGCGGGCATGGCCAAGGCCGTCGAGGACGGCGCGCGCTACGTCCTACAGATGGACGCCGACGGCAGCCACCCCGTGGAGAAGGTCGCCGATCTGCTCGGCGTCGCGCTCGCCACGGACGCCGGGGTCGTCGTCGGCAGCCGGTACGTGCAGGGCGGCACCCTCTCCGAGACCTGGGGCGCCCACCGCAAACTCCTCTCCCGCTGGGCCAACGCCTACGCGGGCACCATCCTCGGCACCCGCGTCCGCGACATCACCGGCGGCTTCAACCTGTGGCGGGCCGACGCCGTGCGCGCCGTGGACCTCGCGAGCGTCGACAGCGCGGGCTACAGCTTCCAGGTCGAGATGAAGTACCGCGCGCTGCGCCACGGCTTCGACGTCATGGAGGTCCCGATCCACTTCGAGGACCGTACCGTCGGCGAGTCCAAGATGAACCTGATGGTGCAGCTGGAGTCCGTCGGCATGCCGTGGAAGCTGCGGGTGCGCGCGGCACGGGGCGCCCGCGGGGGCCTCGGGGCGGGGCCGTCCGTATGACGAGCGGCACACTGCACGAGGCGCGGGCCGCCGCCCCCGTCACCGCCCCCGGTGCCGCCGTGCCCGGCGTGGCCGCCCCGGTGGCCGTGCCCCGCTTCCCCCTCGCCCGGCTGCGCCGCCTCTGCCTGGAGCTCGTGAAGTTCGGGGTGGTCGGCGGCAGCGGGGTCGCCGTCAACCTCGTCGTCTTCAACCTGCTCCTGCACGGCCTCGGCTCGCGGCCCATGACGGCCACCGTCCTCGCCAGCTGCGTCGCCATGGGCACCAACTACCTGGGGTTCCGGTTCTTCGCCTACCGGGACCGCGCCTCGCGCAGCAAGCGGCAGATCGCCCTGTTCTTCGTCTTCAGCGGCATCGGCGTGCTGATGGAGAGCCTGCTGTTCTACGCCGCGTACCACGGGGCGGGGCTGAGCGGGCCGCTCGGTTCGAACATCGCGAAGGCCCAGTCCATCGTGCTCGCGTCGGCGTTCCGCTTCCTGGTGTACCGGACGTGGGTGTTCAAGGACCGTGCCCACCATGACGTGCGGCGGCCGTAGCGGGAGCGACGAGCAGCCGGGGCACAGAGGGGCGGCGGTCGCGGCCGTCGCCGCCGTCGTGCGCCGGTACTTCGCTTCGCGAACGCGGTCAGCGCAGGACGCTCCCCACCAGGCGCGCCGCCCTGCGCACACGCGAGCCCGGCTCCCCGGCCACCCGGCGGACCAGGGGCCCAAGGACGCGGGACGTCACGCCCACCGGGACCCAGGTGAGCTGGAGGCGGCCCGCGCCGCGGCCCTCCGGTTCCGCCGTCACCCGGTGCGGGGCCGTGCCCGCGCGGTAGGGGACGCGGGCCGTCAGGCGGGGGAGGGCGAGGGGTGCGAGGAGTACGCCGCTGTTGCGCAGGCGGCCGTCGGTGAGCTGGACCAGCGGGTGGCGGGTGCCCGCGAAGCCGTCCTGCGGTACGGGGGCCCGGGCGAGGTCGAGGACGACCTCGCCCTCGTAGACGCCGGGCCGCACCGGGTCGAGCCGGAAGCGGGTCGTCAGGCGGCGGCGGCCCGGTGCCACGACGAGGCTCGCCACCTGCGGGCCCATCGGGAGCCTGCGGCCGGGGTCGTAGGTGCGGACCGACAGGGCGAGGGCGGCGCCGGGGGCCGGTTCGACGCGGGTGATCTCGTGCCGGAACTGCGCGCCCGGGAACGGCCGGGAGTCCGGACCGAGGTCGGTGAGGTCGAGTTCGCGGCGCCCGGCGGGCGTGGCGGGAACCCGGTCGCCCCAGTAGACCCGCCCGTCGGCGTCCTCCGCCAGGGCGCGCGGCCCCACCGCGTGCCCGAGCCCCCGCGCCGCCACCTGCGCCTCGTCCAGGCGCCCGTCCCGTACCAGCTGGATGACGACCCGCTCCGCCCGCGGCAGCCGGGCGTACGCGGCCTCGGACAGGCCCGCCAGGTACGGGTTCACGATGGCGGCGAAGCCGCGCAGCCACGTCTCGTCACGGAAGGGCAGGTCGCCCGCGTACATCCGGAAGTCGTGCTTGAGGAACTTGTAGTCCTTGGCGTCGCGCAGGGCCCGGTGGCCGCGTCGCTCCAGGAACGCGTCGATGAGGCCCTGCACGTGCACCCGGTCGCGTACGTTGCTCAGCTTGTGCCGCTGGTTGGAGATGGACGCCGCGTCCGCGGCGCCGTACGGCTCTGTGTACCAGCGGTACACCGGCTCGGGGATGACCGTGAACGCCTTCGCCAGGCAGTACGCCTGGGCCGAGAAGAGCTGGTCCTCGTAGTGGATGCCTTCGGGGAAGCGCAGCGCGTGGTCGTCGAGGAAGGACTTCCGGTACATCTTGCTCGTCGACAAGTGCTCGAAGAGCAGGGCGGGTTCGGCTTCGATGCCCGCCACCGTGCGGCGCTCGGCGACCAGGTGGGGCATCCACGTGGAGGTGCGGCCGGTGTCGACCCGTACCCGTTCCACCGCGCCCATCACGAAGTCGACCGGGCGTTCGCCGTGGGCCGCGAGGAGTGACTCCACCGCCCGCTTTGGGAGTTCGTCGTCGCTGTCGAGGAACATCAGGAACGGGGCGCGCGCGATGTCGATCGCGCGGTTGCGCGGGGCGCTGCATCCGCCGCTGTTCCGCGGCAGGCGGAGGTAGGTGACGCGGTCGTCGAGGGCGGCGAGCTCCCGCGCCACCCGGGGGGTGGCGTCCGTGGAGTGGTCGTCGCTGATGACGATCTCGATGTTCCGGTGGGACTGGCGCCGGAGCGAGGCGACGGCGCGCGGCAGGCGCTCGGCGTCGTTGTGGACGATGACGGTGACCGTCACGTCGGGTGTGTCGGGTGTGTCGGGTGTGTCGGGTGCGTCGGAGGCTTCGGGCGCGTCGGGGGGCGGGGCGGCGGGCGTCATCGGGTGGCCTCCTCCGGGGTGGGGGCGGGTGTCCGCCCGTCCAGCGGGGTGATGGCGGGCAGCGACTCCTCGGGCTCGCCGAGGAACACCCGGCGTACGACGCGCTCGGCGGCCCGCCCGTCGTCGAACTCGCAGAAGCGCCGCCGGAACACCGCCCGGGCCTCGGCCGCCGCCTCGTCCCGCCAGGCGTCGGAGGTGAGGATGCGGGTCAGTTCCTCCTGTGTACGGGCCACCGGGCCGGGCGCCTGCGCGGGCAGGTCGAAGTAGACGCCGCGCGTCTTCGCGTACGTCTCCCAGTCGTCGGCGTAGATCACGACCGGGCGGTCGAGGTTGGCGTAGTCGAACATGATGGAGGAGTAGTCCGTGATCAGCGCGTCCGCCGCGAGGGCCAGGTCCTCCACCGGGTCGTACGTGGACACGTCGACGAGGCGGCCGGAACGGCGCAGGCTCGTCAGGGGCGAGGCGGCGCCGCCGTAGAAGTAGTGGCCCCGCACCAGGAGCACCGTGTCCCCGCCGAGCCGGTCGGCGAGCGCCGCCAGGTCGAGGGGCGGCGTCCACGTCGCCTCGTAGTCGCGGTGCGTGGGCGCGTACAGCAGGGCGCGCCTGCCGGGGGCGATGCCGAGGCGCTCGCGGACGGCGCGGACGTCCGCGGCCGTCGCCGTGTAGTACACGTCGTTGCGCGGGTAGCCGTAATCGAGCTCCACGTAGCGGGACGGGTAGGCGCGCTGCCACATCTGTGTGGAGTGGCTGTTGGACGAGACGCTGTAGTCCCAGCGGTCCACGCGGGCGAGCAGGTCGTGGAAGTTCAGGCCCTTGGCCGCGGCCGGGTGGTCGAGCTGGTCCAGGCCCATGCGCTTCAGCGGGGTGCCGTGGTGCGTCTGGAGGTGCACGGCGTCGGGGCGCTTGACCACGGCGTTCGGGAAGTTGGCGTTGTTCACCAGGTACTTGGCCGTCGCGAGGACCCGCCAGTAGCGGCGCGTTCCCGGTACGACGTGGTCGGTGCCCGGCGGCAGCAGCGGCACGTTGCCGGCGGTGACGATCCACACCTGGTGGATGTGCGGGGCGAGTTCGGCGAGCTTCGCGGCGACGGCGGCCGGGTTGCAGGCGACGCCCCGGTCCCAGTACGCGGAGAAGACCGCAAGGTCCGGGTCGACCGGGCGCTTCAGGTCGTGGTGGTACTGGAGGTCACGGACCTTCCTGCCCACCGTCCGCCGGCTCTTCCTGACCGCCGAACGCACCTTACGGCGCCGCTGGTTCGCCGCCTGGAACACGCGGTACCTGGTGTACGCGTTCTCCTCCAGGAAGCGGCGGCGCACCCCTTCCAGGCCGCCGGGGTGCCGGTACCCGGGCGGGCGGAGCTCCACCGCCGCCCGGGCGGCGCGGGCGAAGAACTCCCGCGCCGTGTCGTCGGGCAGGGGCGCGCGGGCCACGGTGCGCAGGCTCGCGGTGACCATCGCGGCGTACAGCACGGCGCGCGGGCCGGGGTCCGCGTGCCGTTCGGCGGCGAGGCGGAGCAGCCGCTCGTAGGCGGCGAGGAGCGCGAAGTGGCCGTCGGCCGTGAGCGGCGGCAGGCTCTGGGCCCGCAACTGCCGCTCCTCCAGGACCACTTGGTCGAGGGCCGCGATCCGTCCGGCGGTGAGCAGCAGCGCGTACGCCGTGAACAGCTCGTCGTCCGTGGCGAGGCCCTCCCGCTGTTGTGCCCGCCAGAAGTCCGCCCGTACGACGTGCGTGCCGAGCAGCGGTGTCACCCGCAGCAGGTCCGGGCAGTCCCCGAGGGACACCTCGCGGCGGCCCGGCTCGGCGAGGACACCACCGTCGGGGCTCGGCATGCGGGCGTGCCGCCAGGTGGAGCGGACGTGATCGGTGAGCAGGACGTCCACTTCTTGCGGGGCCGCGGATTGCTGAGGGGGCGCGGATTGCTGAGCGGCCGCCGTTGCCCGCGCGGCTGCGCCGTCCCGCGCGGCCGCGCTGTCGTCATGTGCGGCCGCCGTCCTCTGGAGGGCCGCCGTCCGCTCGGCGACCGCCCGCGCCGCGCGCGCGGGCACGGTGTCCTTGCTGTGCACGAACTGGAGCCAGCGCCCCGTCGCCCGGTCCGCGCCCGCCGCGCGGGCCGTGCCGTCCGGGGTGCCGTCGGGCAGCGCGACGAGGGTGACGTAGGGGTACTGCTCCGCGGCCTGCCGGGCGGAGTCGCCGATGGCCGCGACGACGACCTCCACCGCGGGCGCGGCGTCCGTGAGGGCCGTGAGGCTCTCCGTGAGGTGTCCCTGCACGTTGCGGCCGTACACCACGACGCTCAGCTCCGGCATCCCTGCTCCAGCCTCTCTGCTGCCTCGGTCGTCGGCTCGGCCAACGCTGCTAAACGCTCCCATAGTGTAAGGATCTGCTTATTGGCGTGACAAAAGGGGCAAGGAGGGTCTCAGTTCTTGCCGCCGGTGAACCGCTCGTACTCCTTCATGACCTCCGCCGTCGGCCCGTCCAGGCGCAGCTCCCCGTGTTCCAGCCACAGGACGCGGTCGCAGGTGTCCCGGATCGACTTGTTGTTGTGGCTGACGAGGAAGACCGTCCCGGCGCGCTCGCGCAGCGCGCGGACGCGTTCCTGGGAGCGCTTCTGGAACGCGCGGTCGCCGGTGGCCAGGGCCTCGTCGATCAGCAGGACGTCGTGGTCCTTGGCGGCACCGATGGAGAAGCGCAGGCGGGCGGCCATGCCGGAGGAGTAGGTGCGCATCGGCAGCGTGCTGAAGTCGCCCTTGTCGTCGATCCCGGAGAAGGCGACGATGCCCGCGCCGCGCTCCCGGGTCTCCTCGCGGGACATCCCCGCCGCGAGGCAGCCGAGCCGGACGTTGCGCTCGCCGGTGAGGTCGTTCATCAGGGCCGCGTCGACGCCGAGCAGCGAGGGCCTGCCGTCGGTGTAGATCCGGCCGCGCTCGACCGGCAGCAGGCCCGCGACCGCCCGCAGGAGCGTGGACTTGCCGGAGCCGTTGGTGCCGACGAGCCCGATGGCCTCGCCGCGCAGGGCCGTGAAGGACACCCCGCGGACGGCGTGCACCGTGCGCGCCCCTGCGCCCGCGCCGCGCCCGCGCCGCAGGACGCGGCCGAGGGCGGCGGTCGCGGTGCCCCGGGTGGTGGCCGCACCGGTGCCGTGCACGCGGTACACGATGTCGACGGCGTCGACGACGACGGTCGGGGCGGGGGGCTCGTGCGTGCGGGGCGCGCTCGCCCCCGGGGGTGCGTCAGCCGCGGCCATACGTCTCCTCCGCCTTCCAGAAGTAGAGGAACCCGCCGACCCCGGCGACCAGCGCCCAGCCCACCGCCCATGCCCACACGTGCGGCGGGAGCCGGTCGGCGTGGAAGCTGTCGATGAGCGCGAACCGCATGAGGTCGATGTGGACGGCGGCGGGGTTGGCCTGGAGAAGCACGGTAACGGCGCGTGGCAGGTCCCTGTCGGCCAGGACCTTGTCGATGCTCCACATCACCCCGGACGCGTACATCCAGGTCCGCAGCACGAACGGCATCAGCTGCGCGATGTCCGGCGTCCGCGCGCCGAGGCGGGCGAGGGCGAGGGCGAGCCCCGCGTTGAAGACGAACTGGAGGGCGAGCGCGGGCAGGGCCAGGAGCCAGGAGGGGCTGGGCGGCACCCCGAAGCCGAGCAGGATCGCGAGCAGCGCGCCCAGGGAGAAGAGGAGTTGCTGGAGCTGTTGCAGGCAGTACGAGATCGGCAGCGCGGCACGCGGGAAGTGCAGGGCGCGCACCAGTCCGAGGCTGCCGGAGACGGCGCGGGTGCCCGCGAGGGCGGACTGCTGCGTGAAGGTGAACACGAAGACGCCCGTGACCAGGAACGGCACATAGTCCGGCACGTCGCGCCTGGTGTCCATCAGGACGCCGAAGACGAAGTAGTAGACGGCCGCGTTGAGCAGCGGCGTCAGCACCTGCCAGAGCTGGCCGAGCCTCGCCCGGCTGTACTGGGCGGTGAGCCGGGCCGTGGCGAACGCGGTGACGAAGTGGCGCCGCCGCCACAGTTCGCGCACATAGGCGGGCAGGGAGGGGCGGGCGCCGATGACACTCAGTCCGTGGCGGGCGGCGAGGGCTGCGGCGGACTCCGCTGCGGATTCGGCCGCGGGCGGTTTGTCGAGTACGAGGGTCACGGCCGTTGCTTCCGCTCGGGGACGTGGGAGGGCGGCGGCACGGTGCGAGGTCACGCCGGTTCACGTCAGTTCGCTTCGGAACACACCGAAACGTGTGGCGCGTCGAACACGTTGGGACGGGACCGTATCGTCGTCACGTAGACAGTAGGACGCCTCGACGTCGGAACGCAACCGTTTCGTCGTCGCGCCCTATGCTGTTCCCATGACGACGCGTGGCGGAGAGTCCGGGGAGAGCGGGAAAAAGCCGGGTGACCGGGGCCGCAGGGCGCCCGCGGGGGCCGCCGTGCTGCGCGAGGACGTGACCGAGGCCATCCGTGCCGCCGTCTTCGAGGAGCTGGCGGCGGTGGGGTACGCGCGCATGTCCATCGAGGGCATCGCGCGCCGCGCGGGCGTCGGCAAGACGGCCGTCTACCGCCGCTGGCGCTCCAAGCTGCACCTGGTGCTCGACCTGGTGTCGGCGCTCGCGGTCCAGGGCCTGCCCACGCCGGACACCGGCACCCTGGAGGGCGATCTGCGCCTGCTGTACGAGGTGACGTCCCGCGCGCTGCGCCACCCCGTCGCCTCCCAGGTCGTCCCCGACCTCCAGGCGGAGGCGGCCCGCAACCCCGACATCGAGGCGGCCTTGCAGAAGGCGCTGCGCGAGGGGCAGTACGGCGTGGCGAGCGGCATCGTCGCGCAGGCCGTGGCGCGCGGCGAACTGCGCGCGGGCCTCACGGCGACGGACGAGGCCCTGGCCCTGGACCTGATGTCGGGGCCGCTGTACTGGCGGGCGGTCGTGGTGCGCGGTGAGCTGCCCGAGGGGTATCTGGAGGGGCTGGCCGGGGCGACGGCGGCGGCCCTCAAGGCGCTGTGAGTCCCCTCGCGCCCCATGCGCGAGTCCGCCCGCCCGACGTGCGCCGGGCACTACGGCTGGCTCGCGTCCGACGTGCGCCGGGCTCTACGACTGCCTCGCGCCCGACCCGCGCTGAGCCACGCCTGCGGCTGAGCTACACCTGCGGCGCAGCTACGACTGCCGCTCCCGAGTCAGCACGAGCACCGTGATCGAGCCGATCACGGCGGAACCCGTGGTGATGCTCACCGCCAGTTCCGTCCCCCCGCTGAACGCGACGCTGCTGAAGGCGTTCAGGACGATGGCGACGGCGAGCACGAGCCAGAGGAGGGCCTTCATGACGGAACCTTTCGGGGCAAGGACTTGCGTTCGCGGTCAACTCTGCCTGCCGCGCCCGCGGTGATCGAGGGGGTGTGCTCCCGGGCCGGGGTGTAGCGGGCTCCACCCTCCGGGCGGTGGCACGCTCACCCGCGCCCGCCAGGGGGCTCGCCTAACCTGAGTGTCATGCGAGAGACGATCGGGCGGGCGGACCGCGCCTCCATGCAACTGCTCATGGGTGCGGGGCTCGCCCTCCTCTCGTACGTGTTCGTCGGCGTCCTGCTCTTCACCGCCGTCGCCTCGCTCATCGTAATCGGACTCGGCGTCCTGCCCGAGACCGTCCTGATGCTGCGCCGTATCGCGGGTCACAAGCGGCGCCAGGTCGCCCAGTGGTCGGGCACCCGGATACCCGAGGCGTACACGCCGCTGACCGGCACCCTCGTGGAGCGGGTGCGCAAGGCCGTCAAGGACCCCGGCACCTACCGGGACCTGCGCTGGCTCGCCCTCCACTTCGTCTACGGGTTCGCGCTGCTGTACGCGGCGCTGCCGCTGTGGGTGATCGGTGTGATCGTCGACGGCGTGTGGTGCGGACTGCTCCGCCGCCGGGCCGTCGTGCTCCCGCTGATCGTGCGCCTCGCCGAACTCGACGCGCGCTGGTCGCGGGCGCTGCTCAAGCCGTCTGCCGAGGACGAGCGCAACGCCGAGCTGGCCGAGCGCGTCGAGGAGCTGACGGAGACCAGGGCGGGCGCGGTGGCGGCGCACGGCGCCGAGCTGCGCCGCATCGAGCGGGATCTGCACGACGGCACCCAGGCGCGGCTCGTCGCCCTGTCCATGCGGATCGGTCTGGCCAAGCGGGCCCACGACCAGGGCGGCACCGACCCCGACACGGTGCGCAGACTCCTCGACGACGCCCAGGACCAGGCCGAGGAGGCCCTGACCGAGCTGCGGCACGTCGTGCGCGGCATCCACCCGCCCATCCTCACCGACCGCGGCCTCGTCGGCGCGGTACGGGCGCTGGCCGCGAGCAGCGGCCTCGAGGTGTCCGTGCGGGACGACGGCGTGGAGGGCGGCGCCCGGGCACCCGCCGCCGTGGAGGCAGCCGCGTACTTCGTGGTGGCCGAGGCCCTGACGAACGCCGCCAAGCACAGCGGGGCGCACGCGGCCCGCATCGAACTGGCCCGCGCACCGCGCGGCCTGCGGCTGTGCGTGCGGGACGAGGGCGAGGGCGGCGCCGACGAGGCGGGCGGCAGCGGACTGCTCGGCATGCGGCGCAGGGTCGCGGCCCTGGACGGGACCATGGATGTGACGAGCCCCGCCGGGGGGCCGACCGAGATCGGGGTGGAGCTGCCGTGCGTGTGGTGATCGCGGAGGACAACGCGTTGCTGAGGGAGGGGCTCGTGCTGCTCCTGACATCGGCGGGGCACGAGGTGGCGGCCGTCGCGGCCACGGGCCCCGAGGTCCTGCCCGCCCTCCTCGAACACCGGCCCGACGTGGCCGTCCTCGACGTCCGGATGCCCCCCGGGTTCCGCGACGAGGGGCTGCGCGCCGCCCTCGACGCCCGCAAGCAGCTGCCGGGACTTCCGGTCCTCGTCCTGTCCCAGTACGTCGAGGAGACGTACGCGGCCGAGCTGCTCGCCGGTGACGCGAGCGGTGTCGGCTATCTCCTGAAGGACCGCGTCGGCCGGGTCGACGCGTTCCTCGACGCCCTGGAGCGCGTCGCCGCGGGCGGCACCGCACTGGACCCCGAGGTCGTCACCGAGCTTCTGACGCGGCGCGCCGACGACCCCATCGACTCCCTCACGCCGCGCGAGCGCGAGGTGCTCCAGCTCATGGCCGAGGGCCGCGACAACACCACCATCGCGGCCACCCTGGTCGTCTCCGAACGCGCCGTCAGCAAGCACATCGGGAACGTCTTCCTGAAGCTCGGCCTGCCGCCGAGCGACAGCGGGCACCGGCGGGTGCTCGCTGTCCTCGCGTACCTCAACAAGGCCTGAGCGGGGTGCGGGACACACCCCGCACCCCGCTCCCCGGCCCCGCTCCCGCGCCCTCACCCCGTCGGATACCGCCCCCGCAGCACCCGCCGCACCGGCGGCACCGTCCCCGCGAGGGCCGTCGCCGCGACCACGCCGACGATCAGCGCGCCCTGGACGGGCGGCAGGTAGGGCAGGGCGCCCGCGAAGGCCAAGCTGAAGGCGAGCAGCGGGACCAGGGCGACGGCGGCGCCCACCACCAGGCCGGTGACGGCGACCGCGGCGGCCTCCGCGCGCAGCATCCTGCGCAGCTGGGAGCGGGCGGCCCCGGCCCTGCGCAGGAGGGTGAGCTCGGGGCGGCGGCCGACCGCGATCAGCGAGAGCGTGCTGAGGACGGCGATGACGGTGAAGGCGCCGATCGCGCCGACCGCCGCCCCGGTCACCACCTCGCCGAGGGCCTGGTCCTCCGGTTCGACGCGCACCGCGTCCCGTACGGCCGCCGCGTCCCGCTGCACACGGGCCCCCGGCACGGCCGCGTCCACCGCGCGCAGCGTGCGGGCCGCGCCGTCCGTCGCCACCAGGACCCGGGCCCGGCCTGCGCCGGACGCGTGCCGCAGGACCTCGTCACGGGCGAGCAGGAAGTCCCCGGTGCCGAGGCCCCGGTCGTAGACCGCGGCCACCCGCAGCCGCCCTTCGGTGCCGTCGCCGAAGCGCAGCCGCACCGTCGATCCCGGCTCTGCGTCCAGGGCGCGGGCCCGGTCCGCGGAGAGGGCGACGGTGCCGGGGCGCAGTCCTGCCAGGTCGCCCTCGCGGACGTCGGGGTCCAGGGTGCGGGTCAGGCGCTCCGGCGTGACACCGAGCACCGGAAGGCGCTCCAGCTTCGGTTCGCCCGCCTCCTTGCCAGCGAGCACCACCGTGCTGTGCACGACCTCCGTCGCGCCCGACACCCCGGGCAGGGCCCTGATCCGCTCCAGGGCACCGCGCGGGAGCCCCCCTTCGGCCCGCACCACGACGTCCGCGCGGGCGACTTCCCGTGCCTGGGCCCGTGCCTCGTGCGTGAGGGTGGCGCCCGCCGCGAGCTGCACCAGGGCGAACGCGGTGACCAGGACGACGGGGGTGATCGCGGCGCCCAGGCGGGGCGCCGCCGCCGTGCAGTTGGCGGCCGCGAGCCGGCCGCCGGGGCCGCCGAAGCGGCGCATCGGCGCGCCGAGCACCCGCATCGCGCCCGTCGCGATCCACGGGCCGAGCACCGCGCACGCGATCACCATGAGGACGGCGGCGGCGCTCGCGGCCGCCGCCGCGGCCTGCCCGCCCTGGAGCGTCGCCGTTCCCGCTGCGCTGACACCGAGGCCGAGCAGCACGAGGCCCGTGATGCGGCGGGGTGTTCCCGGCGGTGACTCGCGCAGCGCCTGCGCGGGCCGGACCTTCGCCGTGCGACCGCAGGCGATCAGCGCCGAGAGCCGGGCGACGAGTACGGTGACGCCCGCCGTGACCAGCGGCGCGGCCGCCAGCCAGGGCGGCAGGGGGAGTACGAGGCCCGAGGGCACCGCGCCGCGCGCGTCGAGGAGCGCGCGCAGCGCCAGGTGGGCGGGCACGGCGAGGACGGCGCCCACCGCTGCCGCCGCCACCGCGACGCGCCCCACCTCGCGGCCCACCGCGCCCCGCAGCTGCCGGGGCGTCGCGCCCACGGCCCGCAACAGGGCGAGTTCGTGGCCGCGCTGGCGCAGCGCCTGCACGATCGTCGACGACACCACGAGGACGGCGATCAGCGTCATCGTCCCCGCGACCGCCCCGAGGATCTCCAGGAGGGTGGAGCGCGCCGGGGACGCCGTCAGGTCCTCCGCGGCCCCGCGGCCGTCGCCGGTGAGCACCCGAAGCCCCGCCGCGTCGCCCTTCGCCCGCTCTCCGGCGCCGCGGAGACCGGCCTTGTCCACGGCGTCCCGCACCCGCCCGGACAGCGCGCCCGTGCCGACGCCCTCGTCGGCCACGACGCCGACGGCGTCCACGGTGCCCGAGTGCCCGGCGAGGCGGCGCGCCTCACCGCCGGTGAAGTAGACCGCGGCGCGCGGCCCGTCCGCGACGCCCACGACCCGGTACGTCCGCTCGGCCCCGTCGACCCGCACCGCGACCCGGCCGCCGGCCACAGCTGTGCCGTGCCCCACCACGGCCTCGCCCGCCCGCTGCGGTTCCCGGCCGTCCCGCAGCGCGTACGGGGCGAGGCGGGCGGCGTCCCAGGGGCGGCCGGTGGCCGCGGTGCCCGCGAGGCCCACGGGGAACACCCGGTCGGCGACGGCCGCCCGTACGCCCGGCACCCCGCGCACCACGTCGAGCGCGCGCTCGGGCACCCGTACCCGTTCCGTCAGGCCCGCTGTCGCCGTCTCCGGTTCCGAGCCCCACGGCTTGGCGGTGTAGCGGGTGTTCTGGTCACCTGCGACAACGAGGTCGGCCGCCGCGTAGCGCTCCACGCGGGCGTGGCCGAGCGCCGCCGACGTCACGGCGAGCGCGAAGGCGCCGAGCAGCGTGGACGTCAGGACGAGCGCCGCGAAGACCGCGGCCCACGCCTTGCGGTGCGTACGCGCCCCACGGGCGGCGAGCAGCGCGACGACGCCCCGGCCGCCTTGGCGGGCGCGGTTCGGGCCGCCCTGTGGGGCGCCGTTCCGGCCGCCACGCCGGGCGCTGTTCGGGCTGTGCTGTCGGGCGTCGTTCGGGCCGCCCTGTCGGGCGCCGTTCCAGTCACCCGGTCCGGCGTCGTTCGGACCGCCCTGCCGGGCGTCGCTCAGGCCGACCTGCCGGGTGTCGTACGGGCCGCCCTGCCGGGCGTCGCTCAGGCCGCCCTGCCGGGTGTCGTACGGGCCGCCCTGCCGGGCGTCGCTCGGGCCGCCACGCCAGGCGTCGTTCGGACCGCCCTGCCGGGCGTCGCTCAGGCCGCCCTGCCGGGCGCCGTTCCAGCCGCCCGGTCCGGCGTCGCTCGGGCCACCCCGCTCGGCGCCGTTCCAGCCGCCCGGCCCGACGCCGCCCCGGCCACCCCGCCCCGCACGCCCCCCGTGCCCCCCACCCGCGTCGGGAACCCCGCCCGTCCGGTGCACGCCGCTCATACCGTCACCACCGTCCGCCCGCCGCCCAGCTGCCGCATCACGGCGTGCACCCGCTCGGCGTCCGGGGCGCCGAGGGCGGCGACGACTCGGCCCCCGGCGAGGAAGACCGCCTCGTCGCACCAGGCGGCCGCCGAGGGGTCGTGCGTCACCATGACGACCGTGTGGCCGTCCCTGTCGACCGCCTGGCGCAGCAGGGTGAGGACGTCGTGGGCGGTTGCGGGGTCCAGGGCGCCGGTGGGCTCGTCGGCGAAGACCACGGCCGGGTCGGTGACCAGGGCGCGGGCGATCGCGACGCGCTGCTGCTGGCCGCCGGAGAGTTCGGCGGGGCGGTCGTCGGCGCGGTCGCCGAGGCCGACGGCGGCCAGGGCCACGGCCGCGCGGGCGCCCACCCCGTCCGTCGCGCCGCCGAGCATCAGCGGCAGCGCCACGTTCTCGCCGACGCTGAGCGACGGCACGAGGTTGTGGGCCTGGAAGACGAAGCCGATCCGCTCCCGGCGCAGCCGGGTCAGCTCGGCCTCGGGCAGGGCGCCGATCCCGACGCCCTCGACCCGGACGGTGCCGGACGAGGGCCGGTCGAGCCCGGCCGCGCACTGTAGGAGCGTCGACTTGCCGGAGCCCGAGGGGCCCATGACGGCGAGGAACCGGCCGCGGGGCACCACCAGGTCGACCGGGTGCAGGGCGACGACATCACCCCCGCGGTACGTACGCCCGACCCCGTCCAGGACGAGCGCGTCGCTGCCCACCCGTTCCCTGGCCGCCCGCCGCGCAGACCCGCGCCGCCCGAACATCTTCTACGCCCTCTCCCCGACTCCCGCGGCCTTGCCGCCCGTCACCGAGAACGCTAGGAATCCGGACCCGGTGGCCACGAGAGGGCGCGCACCCGAAGCGGGGGTGGAGCCTGCTACACCCCCGCCGCGCGGCACCGCGCGCGAGCCGCGTCAGACGGGCCTGCGCAACACCTCCACCAGCGCCGCGACGCTCTGCTCGGCGCGCCCCTCGGCGACCGCCCGCTCCAGGAGCGCGTGCATCGGCGCGTGCCAGCTCACGTCGAGACCGGCCTCCACGGCGACCTCGGTGTCACCGGGGATGCCCGCGTGGAAGATGCCGATGGACGACTGGGGCGCGTCGTAGTCGCCGCGGTCGATCTCCGCCGCGTACCGCGGGAGCAGGGAGTTGATCATCTCCAGCCACTTCACCGTGTACGGGACCAGGGTGCTCGCCTCCAGGCCGCGCGCCGTGACCAGCGCCGCGCCCTGGAGGAAGCCGAGCAGCGCGGGCAGCAGCGTGCCGCCCACGGCCGACTCGTACAGGGCCGCGAGGTCGGGGTCGGTGCCCAGGTGCACGGTGTCGCCGCCCATGACCCGCAGCGTGGCCTCGTGCGCGTCGAAGACGGCCCGGTCGCCGCTGTAGCAGAGCAGGGTGTCGGGCGCGCCCACGGCCGCGGGCACGTTCTTGACGGCGCCGTCGAGGAAGCGCGCACCGTGGCCGATGGCCCAGCCGGCCATCGCCCGCGCGCCCGCGGGGGTACCGGAGTTGACGGTGACCAGGGTCCGCCCCGCGAGCGCGGACGCCGCGGGTCCAAGGGCCGCGAGGGTCGCCTCGTACGTCGTCAGGCAGGCGATCGTCAGCGGGCTCGCGGCGATGGCGTCCCGGACGTCGAGGGCGTGCACCGCGCCGCGCTCGACGAGCGGCGCGGCCTTGGCCGGGGTGCGGTTCCACACGGTGACGGGGTGCCCGGCCGCGAGGTACGCCGACGCGAGGGCCGCGCCCATCGCGCCGAGTCCGACCAGGGTCACGGGTGTACGGGCGTGCGCGGGCATGGCGGCTCCCAAGGAGGGGCGAGGGGCGGTGGAGTGGCGCGGGGCGAGGTGTCGCTCGCCGCGCCCCAAGCCTGGCGCCCACCGGGCCGCCGCTCAAGTACCCACTATCGGGTGCGTACTTACCTCTCGGTGCGTGCCTGCGGCTCTGCCTACGGGTGCAGTCGCTGTGCCTCCGGGTGCAGCCGCGTCCAGCCCGCCCACGCCGACTCCACCATCTCCCGCACGTCCCGCTTCGCCGACCAGCCGAGCTCGGCGGTCACCCGGTCCGCCACGGCGACCACGCGCGCCGGGTCGCCCGCGCGCCGCTCGGTGACCGCGGCCGGGACGTCGTACCCGGTGACTTCCGCGATCAGATCGACCATCACGCGCACCGAAACGCCCTCGCCGCGGCCGACGTTGAGGGTCAGGTCGGTGCCGCCGGGGGACGCCGTGAGCCGCCGGGCCGCGGCCACATGGGCCTCCGCGAGGTCCGTGACGTGGATGTAGTCGCGTACGCAGGTGCCGTCGGGCGTCGGATAGTCGGCGCCGAAGATCCTCGGGGCCTCGCCGGCGGTGAGCTTCTCGAAGACCATCGGGATCAGGTTGAAGACACCGGTGTCGGCGAGTTCGGGGCTCTTCGCGCCCGCCACGTTGAAGTACCGCAGGCACGCCGTGCGCAGCCCGGTGGCACGGCCCACCGCGCGGGTCAGCCACTCGCCCGCCAGCTTCGTCTCGCCGTAGGGACTCATCGGCACGCAGGGCGTGTCCTCGGTGACCAGGTCCACGTCCGGCATGCCGTACACGGCGGCCGACGAGGAGAGGACGAACGACGGCACCGCCGAGTCGGTGACCGCGTCGAGGAGGACCCTGAGGCCCTCGACGTTCTCCCTGTAGTAGTGCAGGGGCTGCTCGACGGACTCGCCGACCTGCTTCTTCGCCGCCAGGTGGATCACCCCGGAGACCTCGTGGTCCCGCATGGCGCGCGCGACGAGGTCCACGTCCAGGGTCGAGCCGACGACGAGGGGCACGCCGTCGGGCACGCGCTCGGCGAGGCCCGACGACAGGTCGTCGTAGACCACCGTCCGCTCGCCCGCCTCCGCCATGGCGCGCACGACGTGTCCTCCGATGTATCCCGCGCCGCCGGTGATCAGCCAGGTCATGGTCAGCTCGTCCCGTCGTGTCGTGTCGGTCGTGGACCGTCGTGCCGTGCCGGTGGTGGTCGCGCCCCCGGACATCCCGGACGCGCAGTCTTCCAGAGTCCGGGTACGGCTCGCGTCAGGGGCCGTCCGCCCGCCTGCCCGGCAGCCCGCGCACGATCCGCCCGAGCCGCCGCCGCGCGACCGCCGCGACCCCGCGCACCCCGGGGGCGATCCGCACCGAGAGGTTGCCCGCCCGCGTCGCGTAGGGCTGTACGAGCAGGACGCCGCGCCGCCCGCCCGGCACCACGGCGCGCCGCAGCAGACCGGGGCCCGGCACGGCGCGCGCCGTGGTCTCGCGCGCCGTCCCGTCGTCGAAGAGCAACCGGAGCCGCAGGTCCCACACGTCGCCGTCGAGCGCACCGAGGTCGACGCGCACCTCGGCGAGCCAGGTCCCGTCCGGCCGCTCGGGGCCGAACGCGGCCGTGCGCCGCAGACCGGGCCGGCCGCCGCCCCGGCGCGTCAGCTCCACGTCGACCACGCCGGGGCCCGCCGCGGCGACCCGTCCGTACAGCTCGTGCAGCCGCAGGCGCAGCACGCTGGTGCCCGCGCGCGGGCGCAGCTCCGCGTCGACCGCGAGCGGAAGCAGCCGCAGCGGCCGTACGAGGAGGTGGTCCAGGGTGACCTGGGGCAGGTCGGGCGACCAGACGGGGGTGCCGTCGGCGGTGCGCGCGTACGGCGGGACGAGCCGGGCCGGGCGCGCCGCCACCTGCGTGACGCGGTCCAGGTCGCGGGGCTCGGCCGCGGCGAGGACGACCCGGGCGACGACGCGTCCCGGCGCGGGCGCGGCCTCCAGGTCGGCGGCGTCGAACTCGGCGAGGTAGGCGCGGGTGAGCGCCCACCACTCGCGCCGGTACTCCGGGCCGCGGGCCGTCAGCTCCCGCGCGTACATGCGCAGGCCGTGGTCGAGGAACTGGGCGCGGGCCGCCCGCACCAGGAGCTTGTCGCCGTCGGCCGCGCCCCGCAGGATCTCCACGGCCCGGCGGTGCGCGGTGACGCGGGCCCGCCAGTTCTCGATCCCCGCGCGGTCCAGGGAGATCGACAGCCTGGTGGCCGCTCGGCGCACGTGCCACACGTACACGGTGTCGGGGACGAGGGCGATGCGCGGCGCGGCGGCCAGGACGCGGGCGCCGAAGACGAAGTCCTCGTAGAGGAAGCGGCCCTCGGGGAAGCGGATGCCGTGGGCGCGCAGGAAGTCCGTGCGGTAGAGCTTGTTGACGCAGAGCGTGTCGTGGACGAGGCGCGGGCGCAGCGCGGGTCGGGCCACGAGCGCGGGCCTGCGGTACAGCTCGGGCTGCCAGGGCACTTCGCGGCCCGACGGCAGCTCGCGCCGCACGCACCGCCCGGACGCGACCTCGGCGCCGTGCCCGAGCGCCGCGTCCAGGAGCTTCTGGGCGGCGCCCGGGGCCAGCACGTCGTCGCTGTCCAGGAACATCAGGTACGGCAGTCCGGCGGCGTCGACGCCGTCGTTGCGGGGGGCGCCGCAGCCGCCGCTGTTGACGGGCCGCCGGACCACCCGCACCCGGCGGTCCCGCGCGGCCAGTTCCGCGAGCACGGCGGGGGTGTCGTCCGTCGAGCAGTCGTCCACCGCGATCACCTCGCCCACGACGGGGCCCTGGGCGAGCGCGGAGCGCACCGCGTCGGCGATGTGCGGGGCGTCGTCGTAGCCGATCACGACGACGGTGATCTGGGGCTCTTGCGGTGAGATGCGGTCCACGGGAGAAATTTTAGAGCTTGGCAGGATTTATCCGATTAGGGTTGTTCGTCGGGAGGCTTGCTCGAGGTGCCTTCCCGGACCCCACCGCCTCACACGCCCCACTGGCCACTTCCGCCTCATCGCGCCCTGGTCACTCCCGCCTCACGGCGCCCCGCCCACCCGGGCGAGGATCTCGCCGGTGCGGGAGCTCCACGTCACCACCACCGCCTCGGGCGGCAGCCGTTGTTCCGGGGCGAGCAGCAGCCAGCGCACGTGGTACCGCTCGACCACGGCGGCGCGTTCGGCGGGTGTCGACGCCGGGTCGAGGTAGCGGCGCACCTCCTCTAGGCGCCGGTTGCGCACCGACTCGTCGAGCGAGGCGTCCGGCCAGGCGGGCGCCACCAGGTTGACGCCGAACGCGGGGACCGAGCGCATGGGCCGGTAGCTGTCGGTCAGGACGACGTCGCCGCGGTCCATGTGCGCCGCCGCCCAGCCGTAGTCCGGCCAGCGCGGGGGCTGCGCGAAGCCGACCGGGTCCAGGGTGCGGGGCACCACGGCGCCCGCCTGGATCTGGAAGAACCCGGTGAACGCGCCGAGCGCGGTGGCCCCCGCGAGGGCGGCGCGGCGGGTGCCCCACGGGCGCGCGGCCGCCAGTTCGATCGCCAGGGCGAACTGCAACGGGACCAGGGTCAGACCGAGGATGCGGCCGTAGGTGTAGTGGCCGCTGAGCCAGCCGTAGCCGACGACCGCGCAGTCCAGGGCGAACATCACGACCAGCGGGTCCTTGTGGTCCTTGCGCCACCGCAGGTACAGGGCGGGAAGACCGAGGGCGGCGAGCCAGAAGCGCTCGGGCATGTCCGTGTACAGCTGCCGGTGGATCCAGTCGACGGACTGGTCCCCGACCAGGGTCAGCGGATTGAAGTACGGCCAGGTCGTGGCCACCGCGAGGGCGGTGAGCCCGGTGAGCGCCCACAGCAGCGCCACCCTCGGCCCCGCCGGCACGCCGTCCCGCAGCGCCCGCGCGCACTGCGGCAGGGCGAAGGCGCTCACGCCGATGACCGCCGCCACCGACGTGATCGGATGGATCAGCAGGATCAGCCCGCACAGCGCGCCGAGCCCCAGGTGGGTCGGCGCGCCGCGCCGGGACCTGGCGGCCGTGCCCGCCCACGCCCAGGCCCAGAACATCAGCGCGATGCCGAACGTCGACGGGTAGCCGAGGTTGCCCGTCATCGACATCAGGCCCAGATAGCCGCTCCACCAGGCCATCCGCGTGCCCCAGAGCAGCACCATCGCGAACAGGGCGAGCACGGGGGCCCAGGGGCGCGGGGTGAGGACACGGACGAAGCGGCCGATGCCGGTGAGCAGCACCAGCAGGTTCAGCGGGCCCGAGAGCTTGACGACCTGCCAGCCCGCGAGGCCCGTCGCGTCGGCGAGCAAGGCCTGCGCGACGGCGTACGGAGAGTAGTACGCGCTGCCGTCGCCCGGCAGGTCCGCCATCGGGTGGGCGGGGTGCAGCAGGTCGTCCTTGAGCCGCTCGACGACCGCCGCGTGCTGCCCGAAGTCGCAGCAGATCGGGACCCGCCAGTAGGCGAGCGACATCACGAGCCAGAAGAGCCCGCCGAGCAGGAGGTAGGGGCTCGGCCGCCACCGCACCCCGAACCCGGACGCGGTGGCGCCGAGCGAGACCCGCCGCCACACCGCACCCGCGCCCCCCGTCGCGCCCGCGGTGCCGGTGCCCGCGGCCCGCGCGGGGGTCTTCGCCCCGGGCGCCGCGGGGGAGGACCTGATCGGCGCCGTCACCGCAGCAGCCTGTCCGCGACGCGGCCCGCTGCGCGCCCGTCGTCCAGGTCGCAGTACGCCTCGCGGAACGCCGCGTACGCGTCCGCGTGCCGTCGGGTGACGGCGTCGAGGTCGCGCAGGGCGTCGACGACCTCGGCGGTGGAGGTCAGCAGCGGGCCCGGCGCGCCGTTCTCGAAGTCGAGGTAGAAGCCGCGGACGGTGTCGCGGTAGTGCTCCAGGTCGTAGGCGTGGAAGAGCATCGGGCGCCCGGTGTGCGCGAAGTCGAACATCAGGGACGAGTAGTCGGTGATCAGCACGTCCGCCACCAGCAGGAGTTCGGACGCCCGGGGGTGAGCGGTGACGTCGCGGACGAAGGGCGCGCGGGCGCCGGGCAGGCGCCCCGACGTCAGCGGGTGTCTGCGTACGAGCAGGACGTGGTCGTCGCCGAGGCCGTCCTCGACGGCGCCGAGGTCCAGGGCCGGGTCGTGGCGGTACCGCCCCGCGCCGAAGCCGAGGTGGTCGCGGTAGGTGGGCGCGTACAGGACGACACGGCGGTCCGGGGCGAGGCCCAGTTCGCGCCGGACGCGCTCGGCGACCTTGCCGCGGTCGTCGGCGAACAGCACGTCGTTGCGCGGCGATCCGGCTTCCAGGACCTCGCCGTCGTAGCTGAGCGCGCGGCCCAGGTGGGGCGTCGCGAAGCGGCTGGGGGAGACCAGGACGCTCCACTGCGCGGCCAGGTGCGGCAGCCGGTCCAGGTGGCCGTGGTCGGCGTACAGGGTGTCGGTGAGGTCGGTGCCGATGCGCTTGAGGGGGGTGCCGTTCCAGGTCTGCACGACGGTCTGGCCCCGCCTGCGCCGGAAGAAGTCCGGCAGGTGCCCCGCGGTGACGATGCGGCGGCAGCGGGCCAGGGCCTCGTGGAACTCGGTGCTGTGCGCGGCCACGCCGCGCGCCCCCGCGGGCACCCGGGTCTGCTGGTCCTCGGTGACCCACAGGTGCTCGATGTCGGCGCCGCGCCGCACCAGCTCCTCGTGGACGGCGCGCGGCGAGTCGCCGTCGAAGTACAGGACGGCGTCCCGCAGCGCCCTGGTGCGCTCGCGCGGGTAGTGCTCGGTGCGCAGCCGGTGACGCCGGTACGCGCCGCGCTCGGTCGGCGCGAGGACCGACCCGGCGTCGATCACGAGCCGGTCGCCGAAGCGCCGGTCGGCGGTGAACCGCCGCCCCTGGAGCACCTGGTGGAACGGCAGCCCGGCCCCCGTCGAGGCAAGGACCCGCACCGGCACCCCCTGCCCGCTGTTCTCCACCTCGCGCAGGAACACGTACCAGCGGCCCTCCCGCAGCACCCCGCCCCCGGGCGCCACCACCGCGCGGAACCGGTCGCCGGTCAGCTCCACCGGCACCGTCACCTCGTCGTCGCGGCCGCTGTGCCGCAGGACGAGGACGGCCGACGGCCAGCTCGCCTCGGTGGCGGAGCCCTCGATCTCCAGGGCGCCGTCGGCGGACCACACGACCCGGTCCGCGATGGGCCGCCGGGTCAGCTCCACCACCAGGTTGCCGCGGTCGTCGGCGGTGGTGCACAGCTCACGGCCGGGCCGGGTCGCGTACCGCCCCGGCGGCAGGTCGGTGACCGCCGCGAGGGGCAGCGTGGAGCCGTCGGGGAGTTCGAGCGCGGCCTGCCAGCGGTCGCTGTGCGGCGGTTCCACCTGGGCGGGGGCGTGGTGCGGTGAGGGCGGCACGGCCTCCAGGTCGGGCAGGTGGACGCGGGCCTCGAAGCGGTCGTCGACGACGGCGACCGGGAAGTCGAGCCGGGTACCGCCGGGGTGGGTGAGGCGCAGCGCCCTGGGGCGGGCGTGTCCCGGCAGGCTGCCGGTGAGCACCACGTCGCCGCCGTGCCCGCGATGGCCCTCGACCCGGGCCGCGTACTCCTGGACGCGCAGCACGAGCCTGCCCTTGCTGAAGCCGAGCACCACCCGCACCCCGTCGCCGAGGTCGTGCACCAGGGACTGGGTGCGGGAGCGGTCCCGGGCGCGGACGGCGGCGTGGCGCACGACGCCGTGGCCCGCGACGACCACGCCGAGCAGCCAGTTGCCCGGCCGCCACCTGCCGCCGGTCCGCAGCCGCTGCGGGTCGACGGTCATCTCGAAGCCGGACAGGTCGTAGCAGTGCAGATGCTGCTCGGAGTGCTCGGTGGCCTCGGGCGCGGGCACGGTCGCGACCGGCACCCACCGGTAGCGGCCCCTGCTGTGGGCCGCCTTGAGCAGCCCGGTCCTCACCGACTGCGCGGGCCGGGCCGCGTCCAGGTTGCGCAGGTGCGCGTAGCCGCTGATCCGCAGGAGCCCGTCGGCCCCCCAGCGTGCCTCGCCGAGGCGTGCCACGGCGGGCAGTTCGTCGCGGCCGAGCCGGGCGATCTCGGGGGGAAGGCCCTCCACCCCCGGGTACTCGGCGTACTTGCGCACGGCGCCGCGCACCGCGAACGTGCCCTTGCCGCCGCGCCGTTCGTGGTCGAGCAGCTCGATCAGCTCACCGGTGCGCCGCTCCCGCACCAGGTGCCACTTCACGCGCAGATCCGCCGGGAGCCGCCGCAGGACCTCCGGGTCCGCCGCGCGCAGGAAGCCGGCGGTGCCCTCCAGGAACGCCGCCCGGTACTCGGGGCCGCCCATCGGCAGCGCCTCCAGGAAGTACACGAAGTCGTCGCGCAGGCACGAGACGTCGTACGTGGACTTCAGCCCGGGCGCCTGTCCGGCCAGGAAGGTGCTGACGTGGGCGCACGCCGCGATGCGGTCCCGCACGCCCTTGACGTCGGTGCGCCGCCGGGTGATCGAGCCCTCGCGCACCCGCCAGTAGTAGACGTGGTCGTGGAGCACGTCCACGGAGGAGGCGAGGAAGTGCGCCGGGATCATCACCGGGGTGTCCTCGTAGAGCCGTCCCTCGGGGAACTCGAAGCCGTGCCGGTCCCAGAAGGCGCGCCTGAAGACCTTGTTCCAGGCGACGCGGTCGGCGAGCAGGGCCAGGTCACGGCTGATGTGGGTACGGGTGCGCGGCGCGGTGAGCCACTGGTACTGCCAGGCCTGCGAGCGGCCGCGGTCGGTGAGCCGCCAGACGTTGCCGCTGGCGAAGTCGGAGCCGCTGGCGTCCAGGCTCGCGATCAGGCGGGCGTAGGCGTCGTGCGGCACGATGTCGTCGCTGTCCACGAACGTGAGGTACTCGGCGCTCGGGTGGGCGTGCCGCACCCCGGTGTTGCGGGCGGCGCTCAGGCCCGCGTTGGGCTGGCGGACGTAGACGAAGCGGGGGTCGCGGGTGGCGAATTCACGCGCGATGCGCGGACTGGAGTCGGTGGAGCCGTCGTCGACGAGGACGGCTTCGATGCCGCCGTCCAGAGTCTGCCGGGCGATCGACTCAAGGCACTCCTGCAGAAACTCCTCGACGTTGTAGATGGGCACGACGACGGTGAGTCGGGGCTGCACGGCGACCGGCCTTTCGTAGGAGTATGGGTGGCGCTACGACCTAGTACGGGCGTATTCACCCTTTTTGCCCGACACGATCAACTTCTGTGCGCCCGCTCACCCCATCGAGGTGCCCGATCACCCCATCGAGTGAGGCGCGGTCTTCGACACGGCGTGCACGTGTGGCTACGGTCGGTACTCATGCCGTGCTTCTCAGTCGTCGTGCCCGCCCACCGCGTCCAGGGCTACCTCCGGGAGTGCCTGGAGTCCGTGCTCGACCAGTCCTTCAAGGACCTCGAACTGGTCGTCGTCGACGACGACTCGCCGGACGCGGGGGCCGCGATCGCCGCGGAGTATGCGCAGCGCGACCCCCGGGTGCAACTGGTCCGCCTGCCCGAGCGGCGGGGCATCGGCGCCGCCCGCGACATCGGCGCCGAGCGCGCCACCGGCCAGTGGCTGCTGTTCCTCGACGGCGACGACGTCCTGCTCCCCGGCGCCCTCGCGGCCCTGGACGAAGCGCTGCGCGGCCCCTCCGAGGACGTCGACGTGCTGCTCTTCGGCCACGACCGCGTCGACTGGTGGGAGACGGTGCGCCGCCCGGTCGGCGAGGACGTCACCGGCGACCCGCTCGCCGTGACCGTCGCCGCCTGGAACCGCGTCGTGCGCCGCTCCTTCTGGTCCGCGCACGCGCTCGCCTTCTCGGCAGGGCCCTACGAGGACGTGGTGCCGGTGCACCAGGCGACGCTGGCCGCGGGGGAGCGCGTCGGCGCCCTGGACCGGGTGTGCGTGCGCTGGCGCGAGCGGCGCGGCGGCAGCTTCGCGAAGTCACCGGGCCGGGCGCACTTCGCGGTCGTCGGGCGGTACGAGGAGCTGTTCGCCGCGGGCACCGAGGTGACGGCCCGGCTCTTCCCGTACGCCGTCGACCACATCCTGGCCGTCCTCGACGACCCGGGCCGCATCCAGCCCGGCGACCGCGCCGCGTACTTCCGTGCCGCCGCCGCCATGCTGCGCGCCCACCGCCCCGGCGGCTACGTCACGGTGACCGACCGGCAACGCGCCCTGCTGTCCGGCTCGTACGCCACCTACCGCGGCCTCGCCCGCGCGGGCGGCCGCATGAAGGCCGTCCGCTCCGCGCTCGCCCGCCGCAAGAAGGCCGTCCGCGCCCGCGCCATGCGTGTCACCTACCGCGCCGACCTGCGCCGCTCCCTCGACCCGCACCTGGCCGTGTACGGCGCCTACTGGAACCGCGCCGTCAGCTGCAACCCGGCCGCCATCCACGCCAAGGCCCGCGAGCTCGCCCCGCACATCCGCGGGGTGTGGGTGGTCTCAAGCCGCCACAAGCACCGGGTGCCGCCCGGCGTCGAGTACGTCATCGAGGGCTCGCGGCGCTACTGGCAGGCGATGGCCCGCGCCACCTACCTCGTCAACAACTCCTCCTTCCCCGGCGGCTTCACCAAGCGCCCCGGCCAGGTCTACCTCCAGACCCACCACGGCACGCCCCTGAAGAAGATGGGCCTCGACCAGCGCCGCTACCCCGCGGGCACGCACGGCATCAGCTTCCAGAAGGTCCTCGACCACACCGACCAGTGGGACTACAGCCTGTCCGCGAACCCGCACTCCACCGAGGTGTGGGAACGCGTGTACCCGGCGGCGTACCAGGCCCTGGAGGCGGGCTACCCCCGCAACGACGTGTACTTCACGACGGGGCCCGACGACACCGCCAAGATCCGCGCCGACCTCGGCATCCGCCCCGGTGTGCGCGCGCTGCTCTACGCCCCCACGCACCGCGACTACCAGAAGGGCTTCCTGCCCCGCCTCGACCTGGAGCGGTTCGCGGCCGCCCTCGGCCCCGACCATGTCGTCCTGGTCCGCGCCCACTACTTCTACGGCGCCGACGCGGGCCTCGCCGCGCACCCGAACCTGATCGACGTCACCGGGCACGCGCGCGTGGAGGAGCTGTGCCTGGCCGCCGACGCCCTGGTCACGGACTACTCCTCCATCATGTTCGACTACGCCTGCCTGGACCGCCCGATCGTCACCTACGCCCCCGACTGGCAGGCCTACCGCCTGGCCCGCGGCACCTACTTCGACGTGCTCTCGGGCCGCCCCGGCGAGACACCGGGCGCCCTCGCGACGACCCAGGACGAGCTGTCCGCGCTCTTTCGCGACGGCGGCTGGGACACGGAGGAGACGACGCGCCTCCGCGCGGCGTTCCGGGCGCGGTTCTGCCCGTACGACGACGGAGGAGCCGCCGAGCGCGTGGTGCGGCGGCTCTTCCTGGCCTGAACCCGGACCGGCCGGTCTGCGCGGCGGGCGTGCCTCAGCCGGCGGGGGCGCGCTCGTAGGGCGAGCGCACCGGGAAGTACGCCGTCAGGAACGAGCGGACGGCGAGCGCCATCTCCTGGTCGGACATGCCGCTGTCGGGCGACTCGCCGATGCAGAACGCCGTCTTGTTGCGCGACTGGAGGAGCTGCCCGAGCCGCGCGTGGTCGGCGCGCCTGCCGATGTCCACGAAGTCGTAGCTGAGCCCGCCCGGCACGGCGCGCCCGGTGAGGTACGCGTAGTGCTGGTGCAGCGACGACACCAGGGAGTAGTCGTCGTTGCAGCGGAACCGGCTGCGGGAGGTCGCCGTCAGCTCGTCCGCGTACCGCTCGGTGAGCTCCTGGAGGATGCTGCGGCGCAGCGCGTACGGCACGTGGTAGAAGCAGTGCGTCGCGGTCCGGCCGAAGTCGCGGCGCAGCAGCTCCCGGTTGTTCTTCGCCGCCGCCAGATAGCCCTCGTCCGCCGCGGACACCGGCAGCGGCGGCACGGGCATGGACGACCAGAAGAACCTGGGCAGCCCGGAGCCGAGGAAGAAGGTGCCCGGGGTCGTCGGGCGGCCGAGGAACATGTCGTCGTTGAAGTACAGGAAGTGCTCCGCGAGGCCCTCGACGCGGTGCAGCTGGGTCTCGATGGCGTGGGAGTTGAAGGTCGGCAGGGCGTCCTGGTCGGCGAACAGGTCCCGGTGGTCGACGACGGTGAGGCCGGGGTGGTCCCGGTCCAGCCAGTTCGGGACCTGCCCCGCGGTGACCAGGTACACGTGCCGCACCCAGGGCGCGTACATGGCGAGTGAGCGCAGCGAGTAGCGCAGTTCGTCGCGGTTGCGGAAGCGGACGGTGCCGGTGTCGGGGGAGGAGTCGGTGCTCGCGCCAGGACCCGCGCCGCTCGCCTCGGCCAGCGCGGCGGCGCGGGCCGCCCGCCAGCCGGGGTCGGTGTCGTCGACCCAGGTGTAGACGGCGTCGACGGGGAAGTCGACGTCGTTCATGAGGACCTCGGTGAAGACACCGGGGGTGGGGTAGGTACGAGCGCCCACGCGCAGTTCGGCGGTGGGCGCGAGGGAGGGCAGCTCGGCTCCGGCGAGGGTGCCGCCGAAGGGGGCGCGGCGCGCGGTCCGGGCGGCCGGGGCGTCCGTCGCCGGGGTGTCCGGCGTGCGGGTGTCGGGCGCGGGGGTGTCCGGGGTGGGGGCGTCCGGCGTGGGCGGGCGGGTCCAGAACGCCACCGTGCACGCCTGCTGCACGCCGTGGCGCAGCGAGAGCGTCGTCGTGGTCACCGGCTTGAACACCCGGACGCCCGCGAGCTCACCGATCCCGTCGAGGCGCTCGGCGAGCACCGACCCGGGCGCCGCGTCGCGCGGGCGCACCAGCTCGGCGTAGACCGGCTGCCCGTGCAGCGACTCCGCGAGCGCCTTCAGGGCCCGGTCGCGGTCGTCCTCGTCCACGGCGAGGGTGTGCGCGCAGCCGCCGGTGCGCACCAGGACGTACGGCACCTGACGCGACTCCAGGGCGGCCGCGGTGAGTTCGAGGTTCAGGGCGGCCATGCGCGGTGCCAGCACGTCGTCGCGGCACTCCGCGAGGCGGCCGACCGAACGGATCACGCCGCCGTCGGGGGCGGCGGCGGCGATCTCGTCCTCGCGGGCCTTCTCGTCGGCGCTCGCGGCCGCGTCGAAGGCGTGCGGCGCCGTCGGCCGGAAGCCGCACCCGCCGGACGCCACCCCGAGCGCCACCCGGTCCGCGCGCGCCGCCGCCCGCTCGGGACGGTCACGGCCCGCCACGAGCCGCGTGTACAGCTCCTCCCACTGCGCCGTCACACCGGCGGAGGAGAACCGCTCGTACACGCCCTCGCGGGCGGCGCGCGCACAGGACCGGCGCAGGGTGTCGTCGGTCATCAACTCGGACATGGCGTGCGCGAGTTCGTCGATCTCACCGGGTGGTACGAGCAGTCCGTCGACGCGGTGGCGGACGATCTCCGCCGGGCCCGTGAGGACGTCGTACGCGACCACGGGCACCCCCGCGGCGAGCGCTTCGAGGAGCACCAGCGGGAACGCCTCGTTGTGGCCCGCGGTCATCAGGGAGAGGCCCGCCTTGGCCCATTCGGCGGCCATGTCCTGGCACGGACCGAGGAGTTCGACCCGGTCCTGGAGCCCGAAGCCGTCCACCAGGCGGCGCAGGCTCTGCTCGCGGTGGCCGCCGCCGAAGACGCGCAGCGTCCACTCCGGATGGGCGTCGGCCAGCTGTGCGAACGCGCGGACGGCGTGGTCCACGCGCTTCTCGCCGGTCAGGCGCGCGGCCATGACGATGACCTTGCTCTCGCCGTCGGCGCGCGGCCGGAAGCCGTCCGGTACGGCGTTGGGGATCACGGCGAGTTCCGGTGCGCTCGCGCCGAGGGACTCCGCGATCCAGTCCCGGGTCCGCCCGGTCAGCGTGACCAGGGCGTCGAGGCGCGGCGCGTGCAGGAGCAGCGGCTCGCCGGAGCGGCCGCGGCGCTGCGTCGGGCGGTGCTCCTGGTGCACGGTCACCACCCGCCCGTGCACCACATCGACGGCGGCGGCGAGCAGGGCCGGGGTCGTCGTGACCAGGACGTCCGTGTCGAGCGCGCCGAGCGCCGCGGTCAGCTCCACGTCACTGAGCCGGTCGAACGCCGACTCCCAGGCCGGGTCGATCAGTTCGCTCGGCAGCGCGGCGAGGGTGCGGCACGCCGCCTCGTCGAGCCCCGACGCCCGTACGGGCCGCTCCGGCGTCACCGTGCGGTCGATGAGGTACCGCACGCGGACCTGTCGCGCCTCGGGGAAGAACGGCTCGGCCCTGGTGCGGAAGACGGAGAGTACCCGCACGTCGTGCCGCTCGGCGAGGTGCAGCGCCTGGGTGTACGTGGCGAGCTCGGTGCCGCCCATCTCGTCGCCCCAGCCGAGCAGGTACGTGATCTTCATGAGGTCTCCTCGGTGATGTCCAGGCAGGTGACGGCGAACGCGCCGGACGCGGTGAGGTGCGGGTGCGTGCGCACCATGCGGCCGTCGGGCAGCGCGACGAGCCGGAACGGCGTCGGGAAGGCGGCCGGCAGATCGCGTACGTCGGTCAGGCGGCGCCCCAGCGGCAGCTCGCCGACGCGGAAGTCCCACACCCACTGGCCCGGCCCCGCGCCCGCCATCGCGGCGAGCGGCAGCGGGAAGCGGAACCCGGTGCCGTCCCAGTCGAGTCCGACCGGTACGACGACGCCGTCACGGCGGCGCACGGCCCGCCCGGCCAGGGCCGCGAGGGCCCGCTCCCCGGGGCCCGCCACCACTCGCCCGTACACCGTGATCCCGTCCCCGCGCGGCTCGAACCGCACCAGCTCCGCGCGCGTCGGCGACCGCGTCACCTGCACCGCCGCCCTGCCGCCGCGGCAGCGCACCACCCGCATGAGGGTGCCGGTGCGCGGGCTCGGCGCGTGCGGGGTCGTGGGTCCTCGCGGCGCGCCGCCCGCACCGGCGCCTTCGGCGGCGAGTGCGAACCCCCGCCGCCGTACCCGCCCGCCCTCGTCCGCCGTCACCACCGTGAGCCGCCAGACGCCGTCGCCGAGGAGGGGGGCCGGGGCGGGGGCCCCCGGGGCGCGGGTGGCGTCCAGGGCGTCGTGCAGGGTGGCCGTCGCCGTCAGGAGGGGGCTGCCGTCGGTGTCCCGTTCGACGGCGAGCGGGACCCGGAAGCGGCGGTGGCCGCGGGTGATCAGGAGCTCCGCGGACCGCGTCCCCGGCTCGGGCGCGGCCAGGGCCAGGTTGAGGGTGCGGCTGTCCCGCAGCGAGAGGTGCGCGGGCGGCGGCAGGAGCGGCTCGCGCCCGCTGTCGCGCCCGGCGGCCGCCCGCTCCAGGCGGAACCGCGTGCTGCGCGCACGGGCGGCGGCGCGGCGGGCCCGGGGGGCCAGGGCGGACTGGAGGGCGGGGAGTGCCAGGAGGGTGGCCAGTGCGGAGAGGGCGGGGTGCCGGGGGTGCGGGGGGTGCCGGGGGTGACCGGGGTGCCCGGGGTCACCGCGCTCCCCGGGGTGCCCGGGGTGCCCGGGGTGCCCGGGGTCACCGGGGTCGCTGGGGTGCCCGGGGTCACCGGGGTGGCCGAAGGAGGCATGGGGGTGCATTGCCCTACTTTGGCGCTATTCACCCGGAATTCATCGGTACGGCACGCGCCCGGTGCCGTACCGCCTCCTCGAAACTCCCGCCGCCCCCTACGTCACCTGCCTCTCACTTCACCGCACCGGCCATGACACCGGACACGAACTGACGCTGGAAGGCGAAGAACACCGCCAGCGGAATGACCATCGAGATGAACGCGCCCGGCGCCAGGATCTGCACGTTGTCACCGAAGAACCGCACCTGCTGCTGGAGCGCCACCGTGATCGGCGGGCTGCCCGCGTCGGCGAAGATCAGCGCGATCAGCATGTCGTTCCACACCCACAGGAACTGGAAGATGCCGAGCGAGGCGATGGCGGGCGCGCCGAGCGGCATCACCACGCGCAGGAACAGACGCAGCTCACCGGCGCCGTCCAGGCGCGCGGCCTCCAGCAGCTCCCGCGGGATCTCCGCGAAGAAGTTCCGCAGCAGGAAGATCGCGAACGGCAGGCCGAAAGCGGTGTGGAAGAGCACCACGCCCGTCGTCGACTCGAAGATGCCGATCTCCCCGAACAGCTTGGCGACCGGAAGCAGCGCCACCTGCACCGGCACCACGAGGAGAGCGACCACGCCGAGGAACCACCAGTCGCGCCCGGGGAACTCCATCCACGCGAACGCGTACCCCGCCAGGGAGCCGATCACCACGACCAGCAGCGTCGCCGGCACGGTGATCGACACGCTGGTCAGGATCGAGTCGGTGATCGTCTCGTCCTCCAGCAGGTGGGAGTAGTTCTCGAAGGTCAGCTGCGAGGGCTTGCTGAAGACCTTCCACCAGCCGCTCTCACTCATGTCCGCGGGCGTCCGCAGCGAACCGAGCAGCAGCCCTAGCGTCGGCACCAGCCAGAAGAGGCCGACGACGACGAGGAACACCCGCAGCACGCTGCCGCTGACGACGGCGGCGATCCGGGCGCCCAGGGACTGCTCGACCTTCACGACCGTGACGCCCCGCGACGCGGGCGGCGCCGCCGTGCCCGCCCCACTCCCCGACGTGGTCCTCCCTGCCGTCATCGCCGACCCTCCCGCCTCATCCGCCGCAAATTGCTGTGTTCTCCCGGGGGACAACCCCCGGACCCCCGGCCGGGAGAGGGGTGCCGCGTCATCGCCGACCCTCCCGCCTCATCCGCCGCAAATTGAAGAGCATCACCGGAATCACCAGGAGGAACAGCAGTACCGCGATGGCGCTCGCCACGCCCGCGTCCCGGTCGCCGAACGCCGAGTTGTACAGCTGCACCGCGAGGACGTTCGACTCGTCCTTGGACGAGCCCGGCGGGATCACGAAGACCAGGTCGAAGATCTTCATCACGTTGATCATCAGCGTCACCACGACGACCGCGAGGACCGGTGCGAGCAACGGCACCGTGACCCGCCGGAACACCTGCCACTCGTTGGCACCGTCCACCCGCGCCGCCTCCAGGAGCTCCCGCGGCACGCTGGCAAGCCCGGCCGCGATCAGGACCATCGCGAACCCGGCCCACATCCAGATGTAGCTGCCGATGATGGCGGGCGTGATCAGGGACGGGCCGAGCCAGTCGACGCCGTTGTACGGCTCGCGGAAGTTGGACGCCGGATAGCGCAGCTGGGCCCCGTCCGCCTCCCCGGGCAGGGTGAACGTGCCGTCGGACGCGGCCTTCGTCGAGGCCACCACCTTGCCGTCCCTGACCGCCTCGATCCTGATGCCGGGGTAGCCGAACTCGGCGGCGTCCGGGGCGTTCACCCGGCCCCGGCCCTCGCCGCGGGTGAAGTCCTGCCAGGCGGTGCCGGTGACCTTGCCCGGCTCGGCCCGCGCGGGCTTCGCCGCGTCGGCGTCGTCGGGCATCCGGTCCGGCGGCACACCGGTCAGCGGGAGCACCACCGGCTCCCCGGCCCGCACCGGGTCCTTGGTGATGAACGCGCCGCCGCCCGCGCCCTTGAGGGGCGAGCGCGCGCCGGGATGGCCCTGCGGGAACCCCGACGACTCGGCGAACGTGTCGTGCACACCCACCCACAGGGCGTTGGCGACACCGCGGTCGGGGTCCGACTCGTACACGAGCCGGAAGATGATGCCCGCCGCCAGCATCGAGATCACCATCGGCATGAAGATGATGAGCTTGAACGCCGTGCCCCAGCGCACCCGTTCGGTCAGGACCGCGAAGACCAGGCCGAGCGCGGTGGTGAGGGCGGGGGCGGCGACCAGCCAGATCGCGTTGTTCTTGACGGCGGTACGGATCCCGTCGTCCGAGAACATCGTCTCGTAGTTGTCGAAGCCACTGAAGTCGCCGGCCTTGTCGAAGAAGCTGCGGCCGACGGAGTAGCCGATGGGGTAGAGCACGAGCGCGCCGAGCAGGACGAGGGCGGGCAGCAGGAACAGCGCCGCGATCGCCCTGCGGGTCCTGGTGACGCTCGTGCGGGGGCCGGTCCCGTGCGGGCCGGTCCTGGGGGTGTGCGGCGTCGCATCGGCCGGGGGCACCGCCGCGGTGCCCCCGGCGCCGGGGGTCGTCATCGCCCCGTCAGCTCTTCTTGTACGCCTTGGCCGCCGCGTCCTCCAGCGCACGCTGGGTGCCCGCGACGTCCTTCGGGTTCTTCAGGAAGTCCTGCAACGCCTTCCACTCGCCCTTGCCCGGCGTGCCGCCGAACGACTGCGGGGCCTGGTCCGACATGTCGAAGCGGATGTCGTCGCCCGCCTCGATCAGGGCGTCGGCGATGCCGCGCTGCACGTCGTTCGGGTACGCCTTCAGGTCGAGGCCCTTGTTGGGCGACACGAAGCCGCCCGCCTCCGCCCAGATCCGCGCCGCGTCCGGGGAGGCGAAGTAGGTGAGGAGGGCCTGCGCGCCCTTGCTGTCCTTCAGCGCGACGGCGGCGTCGCCGCCGACCACCGCGGGGGAGGCGTCCCCGACCGCGGGGAACGGGAAGACCTTCGCGTCCGTCCCCACCTTCGCCTTGGTCTCGGAGATGGCGAGCGAGACCATGTCGCCCTCGAAGACCATGCCCGCCTTGGGCTGGTCGCCGCCGGTGAAGGTCTGCTTCACGGAGGCGGGGAACTCGGTCTGCAACGCGTTGTCCGCGACGAACCCCTTCTTCCCGAAGAGCCCGCCGAGGGTCGTCAGCGCTTTCTTCACCGTCGGATCGGTCCACTTGATCTCGTGCTTCGCGAGCTGGTCGTACTTCTCCGGGCCCGCCTGCGAGAGATAGACGTTCTCGAACCAGTCGGTGAGCGTCCACGCCTCCGCGCCCGCCACGGACAGCGGCGTGACGCCCGAGTCGTACACGGTCTGCGCGGTCTTCATGAACGCGTCCCAGGTCTTCGGCTCCTGGACGCCCGCGTTGTCGAAGACCTCGGTGTTGTACCAGATCAGCGACTTGTTGGCGGCCTTGAAGTAGACACCGTACTGCTTGCCGTCCACCGCGCCGAGGTCCTGCCAGCCCTTGGCGTAGTTCTTGTCGAGCTGCTTCTGCGCCTCGGGTCCCACCGGCTTCGCCCACTTGTTGGCCACGGCCTGCTCGATGGCGCCCACCTGCGGCAGCATCGCCACGTCCGGCGGCTGCCCGCCCGCGACCTTCGACTCCAGGAAGCTGATGATGGGGTCCTGTGCCGGTACGAAGGAGACCTCGGCGCCCGTACGCTTCTCGAACTCGTCCAGGACCTTCAGGAACACCTTGCGCTCGGCGCCGCCCCACACGGCGGACACCGACACCTTCTCGCCGTCCAGCTTCGGCAGTCGAACGGTGGCCGCGTCCTCCTTGCCGCCGGCGCCCTCGCCCTTGTCCTTGTCGCCGTCGCTGTCGCCGCCGCACGCACTGAGGCCCAGTGCGAGGGCGGCCACGGCGGCGGAGGCGACCACCTTGGCGGCCGCCCCGCGCGGACGACGAGCACGGCGTGCGTGCGGAGTGCGTGTGCGTGTGCCTGTAGCGAGCCTGCTGCGCATCACTGCCCCGTTCTCTACCCCGACCGGTCCGGTTCTGGTCCCGTTCGGTCTGTCTACGCCCGGGCGGTGAGGGGCGGCAAGATGGTCTACGGAGTCAACTCGGTGATCGTAATGGGCTTGTGACGTGGTGTCACCTGGCGGGGGCCTTCTGCTGGCGGGGGCGCCCTGGCGGTTCCACACGGCTCGGGCCCACCGCCGCTACCGCGGGCCGGGTCCGCCGCCGCTGCGTGTGGGCCGGGTTCGCCGTTGCTGCGGCGCCTTGGGTCTACCGCCGCTGCGCGGCGGTTCGTCCCGCCCGCCCGCCCGTGCAGGTAGGCGGCGTCTGACCCGCCACTACCGGTTCGGCCGACTCCGCGGGCAGCTGGGCGCCGGGTCCCCTGCGGGTAGCTGGGCCATCCTCCTGGGATTAGCTGGGCCGCCCCGCGTGGCCCGGGTCCGCTGCCGCTGCGGCGCCTTGGGTCCGCCGCCGCTGCGCGCGGGGGTTCATCCCGCCCACCCGTCCGTGCAGGTATGCGGCGCCTGACCCGCCGCCACCGGTTCGGCTGGCTTCGCGGGCAGCCGGACGCTGGGCCCCCTGCGGGCAGCTGGGTCGCCCCGCGCGGCCCGGGTCCGCTGCCGCTGTGCGCGGCTCAGGTCCGCCGCCGCTGCGCGGCCCGTCCGTGCAGGTATGCGGCGTCTGACCCGCCGCCAGCGGTTCGGCCCGCTCCGCGGGCGGCCCTGCGCCGGGCCCCCTGCGGGCAGCCGGGCACCCCCCTGCGGGCAGCCGAGCCACCCCTCCCTGTGGGCAGCCGAGCCGCCCAGAGGGCGAGTGGGGTAGCCCCTGCCCGAGCGTAGCCGGGAGAGGCAAGGTGGGCACAGCCCCTGCGTACGGTCCGGAGATGTGGGCGTAAGGGCATGTGCGGCGGTGCGCCCGCACGGCGGTGCGCCCGCACGGCGTTGCGCCCGCACGCCGGTGGGGCCGCACGCCCGCACACCCGCACGCCCGCACGGCGGCTGCCGCGGGCGGTGGCGGTGCGGGGCGGTGGGAAGCCTCAGAGGAGGGACGGGGTCCGTTCCGTGGTGACGGATCGTGCGGCGCGGTCCAGGGCACTGGCCAG
Source organism: Streptomyces sp. NPDC017940 (assembly GCF_044328435.1). NCBI lineage: Bacteria > Bacillati > Actinomycetota > Actinomycetes > Kitasatosporales > Streptomycetaceae > Streptomyces > Streptomyces sp. NPDC017940. The sequence goes on from NZ_JBIRHJ010000001.1 coordinate 66,323, forward strand.
GAGGGCCAGGTCCGTCGGCCCGTTCCCCAGTTCGCGGACGGGCCGCCGAGCGGGCGGATCCCCCGCCCGTTCCCATTCGAGCGGCACCACGGTGGGCCGCAGGGTCGCCGTACGCGGAATCCGCCCCGTGACCCGCCCACCCTGGAAAGCGGCCTCCCGCCCGTCGGCCCCCCGCAGGACACCCCGCCCGGGAGCCGGATCCTCCGCCCCGCCCCCGACCGCGTCCAACGTGACCACGAGCCCGGCCCGCCGCCCCACCTCGGAGGCCCCGACCCGCTCGCCCCGCGCCGCCACCACCAGCTGCACCCCGAGCCGCTCCCCGTCCCTGGCCACCGCCTCAAGGGCCCGCACCACGGAACCGGCGGCCGGCCGGCCCGGCGACCCCAGGGCGGGCGCTAGCAGCGCGTCGAAGTCGTCCACCAGCACGACGAGCCGCGCCAGGGGCGGTCCGGACTCGGCCTGCACGGCTCCCGCGGGCCGCAGCCGCAGCGTGGCACTCGTCTGCACGTCGGCGAGATCCCCACCGGCCGCCGCCTCCGCCCCCTCCACACCCTGCCGCCCGACGACAGCCCCGCCCCCGGCCCCAGCCCCAGCTTCGGTCCCGGCCGAGAGAACCGCTGACCCGCCGACACCCCCCGCTCCGCCGACCCCCGCAGCCCGCACCGCCCCGCCCGCAGGCCCCCCGGCCCGCTGCGGAACCAACCGCCCGGACACCTCCCGCCGCGTGTGCCACTCGGCGAACCCCACCCGGCCGAGCAGCTCCGCGCGCCGCTTCAGCTCCGCTGTCAGCGACTGCGCGAACTCCCGCATCCGTACGGGGTCGTTGGCGGTGAGATGGGTGGTCACGTGCGGCAGCTCCGTACAGGGCCGCAGGCCTTCGCCGGGGCGCTGCCCGGTGCCGCCCGCGCCGCCGCCGGGGCCGCCGTCGCGGCCGTCGACGAGGACGATCCCGAGCCGGTCCGGGCGCTCCGCCGCGGCCAGGGACGCCGCCACCGACCGCAGCAACTCCGTGCGTCCACTGCCCGCGGGGCCCTCGACCAGAAGATGCGGTCCGTCCGCGGCCAGGTCCACCACGACCGGGCCCCGCGCCCCCGCCCCGAGCACCGCCCAGGCCCGCCCGCCGAGCGCCTGGGCGTCGTCGGCGGCGGCCGCCCACCGCGCCATCAGCGAGGCTGGCGTGGCCCGGGCGAGCCCCAGCTCGTCCAGGAGCCGCGCCGACTGCGGCAACGGCGTCGCCACGCGCGCGTGCCCGGCCCCGCCCGCCCCGTCGGGCCGCAGGGGAGCGAGCGCCCGCGCGAACCGCTGCGCCCACGCCGCCGACACCGCGTCCACCACGGCCACCGTGCCGTGCCCCGCGGGCCGCCCCTCCACCGTGCGCAGCACCCGCAGGGCCGTCGCCACGTCCCCGCTGAGCAGCGCCGCGGCACCGCACGCGCGGAACGCGGGCGACACCTCGCACGCCTCCTCGTACGTATCCGGCACCGGTGACACGGGGAAGGCGGCCGCCGTCTCGGCCAGGCACACCACATGGATGCCCGCCCGCGCCCCTTCGCGGGCCAGCCGCGCCGCGGCCTCCCGCAGGTCCGCCGCGCCCGGGTCGCCGTCCACCACCACGACCGTGCGCGGCCCGGCCGCCACCGGGCCCGCGGCGGCACCGGTCGACTCCTCGGCGAAGAAGCTCCGTCCACCCGCTCCCGCCTCCGCGGGCTCGTCCAGGCGGCGCAGCAGCTCACTCGTACGCGCCGCCGCCTGCTCGCGGTCGTACGCGAGGAGCAGCCGGCAGTCCTGTCCGCGGCCGGGCCTGACGTGCGGCAGCCAGCCGAGCCAGGACCACTCGTCGGCACGCTCCCGCGCCGTGCGCCCGCGGTCCGTGCTGATCAGGACGATCTCCAGGACGGCGGGGGAGTGCAGCGCGGCCAGCTGCGCGAGCACCGACCTCGCCAGGCCCGCTAGTCGCTCCCGGGGCCCCGCGAGCCCGAGCGCCCCCGCCTCCCGCAGGCTCACCGTCACCGGCACGGCCGGAAGGAGGCCCGCCGCGCCGGGTGCGGGCCGGTCCGTCGTACCGAGCCGCACGGCGAGGGCCTCCGGATGCGCGGGCCCGCGCTCCCACAGCCGCGCCCCCGGGCCGAGGGCCGCGAGCAGCAGCGCCGCCGCGTCGGGCCACACCTCGGGCGCCCCCGCACCGGCCTGCGCCCCGCCGACGCCCCCGCCCCCGCCCGCCTCCGCGTACACCTCACCGGGCCCCACGACGCCGTGGAGACCGGCGTGCGTCTCGTCGTACGAGGCATCCACGGTGTGCGGGGCATGTGGGGCGGGCGCGGCGTGCGGTGCGTACGCGGTGGAGTCGCGCGGATCGGTGTCGTACGCATCAGTGCCGTACGCCGCGTCGGTGCCGTACGCGTCCTGGGCGTCCCGCCTCCCGTCGCCGCGCTCCGCCCCGTCGCCCCGGCCCCCGGCCAGGCGCCGCGCCCACGCCGAGAGGCCACCGCGCTTGCGCGGCAGGCGGGGGGCGGTGGTGTCCCGCGGGGGCGCGCCCGTCCGGTGCCGCTCGAGGTCGGGCGTTCCGCCCTGCTGCGGCACCACCGCCCCCGGCGCCCCGGGATCGTCCCCGCGGCCGGGGGCCGCGGCACCGCAGCCCCCGGCCGCCGCCCCCCAGTCCGCCGAGCCGTACGCATGCTGGGTCGGGCCGTGCGCGGACGGCGGGGAACCCTCGGGAGCGCGGGGCGCGGGCACCGTGGCGCCACCTGCGTCTCCCGCGCCCCCCGGCGCGCTCTCGGGCAGCTGGGCGACGCGCACCCGCACATGGCCCTCCCCGTCCGGGGCGGTGGGCAGGGGGCCGTCCGGGACGCTGCCAATGGTCAGGCGCAGCACGGACTCGCCGATGCGCAGGAGGGAGCCGGAGGAGAGGGGGACGGGGCGGTCGCCGATCGCGCGGCCGTCGACCGTCGTGCCGTTCGTCGAGCCGAGGTCGGTGACCGTGACCCGGCCGTCGGGGGCGAGGGTGACCGCGCAGTGCACCCGGGACACGTCGGGGTCGTCGAGGGGCACGTCGGCCCGGTCGGAGCGGCCGACCTGGATCTGGCCGCCGTGCAGCAGGTGCACGCCGCCGGCGTCGGGGCCCGCGACGACATGCAGCCGCGTCGCGGCGTCGGCGAGCTCGGGGCCCGGCTCCGCGGGGGCGCCGACGGACAGGACGGCGCCGTCGATCAGGGGCGGCTCGCCGAGCGTGCAGCGCTGGAGGTCGAGACGGTCCGACTGCGCGTAAAGGACGGTGGGGCCTTCGCCGGCGCCGACGGCGGCGGCGAGGCCGGAGGCGACCGCGGCGAGCGCGGTCCCGGCGGGGGCGGTGACCAGCACGTCGCAGGCCGCCGCGGGGCGTCCCCCCGGCTCGGTCTGGCCGCCACGCGGCCCGAGGACGGTCAGCCGGATCTGCATCGCCGTCGGCGGTCCCTTCTGCCCTTGCCGCCCGGCACGGGGACTCGCGCTGTGATTCCCCCCACCGCGCACGGGCACGTCGGCCAGTACGGGAGCATCCTCGCACCTGCCACTGACAACCTGCCCGCCCCCCACCCACAAGTGATCTTGATTGTTCGGCTCTGCTCGCAAAAGTGTCCGCAAAGTGCCTGCTCGGACGGATGTGGGCGAGGGCAACAGATCTATTCGGGCGCCCGCAAGGAGGTCCCGGCAACCAACCGTGCCGGGCACGCGTCTTCCCTCCGAACACAGGTGCGTGCACGGGCCCGTGCCACCCCCCGGCGAACGCGAGATCATCGGACGGCGCCCCGTTCCACGGCACTACAGTGGGGCGGAACCACAGTCCGGAACCACAGTCCGGAAGCACCGTCCGGAACGACAGTCCGGAACAACGACAGTCCGGAACCCGGTCCGGGACCACGGTCCGGAGCCACGGGACCAGAGACCAGCCAGATCAGCAGGGAGCGCATGACGTGCGGCCGGTAGGCAGCAAGTACCTGCTCGAGGAGCCGCTCGGGCGCGGCGCCACGGGCACCGTCTGGCGAGCCCGCCAGCGGGAGACCGCGGGTGCCGAGGCGGCGGTGGCCGGGCAGCCCGGCGAGACCGTCGCGATCAAGGTCCTCAAGGAGGAGCTCGCCAACGACCCGGACGTGGTGATGCGCTTCCTCAGGGAGCGCTCCGTCCTGCTCAGGCTGACGCACCCGAACATCGTGCGGACCCGCGACCTCGTCGTCGAGGGCGATCTGCTCGCCCTGGTGATGGACCTGATCGACGGTCCCGACCTGCACAAGTACCTGCGGGACAACGGCCCGTTCACGCCCGCCGCCGCGGCCCTGCTGACCGCGCAGATCGCCGACGCGCTGGCCGCGAGCCACGCCGACGGCGTCGTGCACCGCGACCTCAAGCCCGCGAACGTCCTGGTCAAGCAGGACGCGAGCGGTATGCACCCGATGCTCACGGACTTCGGCATCGCCCGCCTCGCCGACTCGCCGGGCCTCACCCGCACCCAGGAGTTCGTCGGCACGCCCGCCTACGTCGCGCCGGAGTCCGCGGAGGGCCGCCCGCAGACGAGCGCCGTCGACATCTACGGCGCGGGCATCCTGTTGTACGAGCTGGTCACCGGCCGCCCGCCGTTCTCCGGCGGCTCCGCGCTCGAAGTCCTGCACCAGCATCTGAGCGCCGATCCACGCAGGCCGTCCACCGTGCCCGACCCGCTGTGGACGGTCATCGAGCGCTGCCTGAGCAAGGACCCCGACCGCCGCCCGAGCGCCGAGAACCTGGCGCGCGGTCTGCGCGCGGTCGCCGACGGCATCGGGGTGCACGCAAACGCCGCCCAGATCGCCGCCGCCGAGGGCGTGGCCGCACTGCTCGCCCCCGACCCCTCCCCGGCCCCGGTGCCGGACACCCCGGGCGCCGCCGACCCCACCCAGGTCCTGCCGAACACCAACGCGGGCGGGTACGACCCGGCCGCCGCCACCAGCGTCCTGCCGCACACCGGCGGACCCCAGGGCGCCGACCCCACGGCCGTCCTGCCGCCGGTGGGCCCGGGACAGGGCGGCGGCGACCCCGACGACCCGCACCCGTGGCAGAACCAGATGCGGGCGGCCCGCGACCGCAACGACCAGACCCAGGTGCAGTACCTGGACCCGAACCAGGACCCGCTGCGCCGCCGCCCCCAGCGCCAGGTGGCGCGCCCGCAGCAGCAGCCCCAGCCGTACGCCCCGCAGCACCAGCAGCAGCCGTACCCCCCGCAGCACCAGCCCCAGCCGTATACGCCCCCGGTGCAGCCGCGCCGTCGGACGCCGCAGCCGCAGCAGCCCCAGCCGTACACGCCGCCGCAGCAGCCCGCCCCGCAGCAGCCCGCGCCGCCGCCGCAGCCGGCCGCCCCGCGCCGGCGCCGCAGCGACAATCCCAACCGCACGCGCATCCCCGGCCTCGGCTGTCTCAAGGGCTGCCTCGTCATGCTCGTCATCCTGTTCGTCGCGAGCTGGCTGGTCTGGGAGCTGAGCCCGCTCCAGGACTGGATCGGTACCACAAAGGGGTACTGGGACCAGGTCAAGGACGTCTACCACACCGTCGGCGACTGGATGGGCAAGGTCGGCGGGAACTGACGCCGGGCCGGGTCCGGGCACCGGATCCGGCCGACTCTGTGGATTTGTCGACTCCTACGGGGTGATTTCCCGTGCGGATGTGATGGTTGGTGCCCTGGCCGCGTAGTTTTGGGCCCACACACATCCGTAGGAGCAGTCTTGGGACGGAAGATCGGCAGCCGGTACACGGCCCACCAGATCCTCGGGCGGGGCAGTGCCGGCACGGTGTGGCTCGGCGAGGGACTCGAGGGTCCGGTCGCCATCAAGCTGCTGCGTGAGGACCTGGCCTCCGACCAGGAGCTCGTCGGCCGCTTCGTCCAGGAGCGCACGGCACTGCTCAGCCTCGACCACGCGCGCGTGGTCGGCGTCCACGACCTCGTGGTCGACGGCAACGACCTCGCCCTCGTGATGGACCTGGTCCGCGGCACGGACCTGCGTACGCGCCTGGAGCGCGAGCGCAGGCTGGCCCCCGAGGCCGCCGTCGCCATCGTCGCCGATGTCGCCGACGCCCTAGCCGCGGCGCACGCGGCCGGGATCGTGCACCGCGACGTCAAGCCCGAGAACGTGCTCCTGGACATGCAGGGCCCTCTCGGCCCCGGCGGCGCGCACCCCGCCCTCCTCACCGACTTCGGGGTCGCCAAGCTCATCGACTCGCCGCGCCGGACTCGCGCCACGAAGATCATCGGTACGCCGGACTATCTGGCCCCCGAGATCATCGAGGGCCTGCCCCCGCGCGCGGCCGTGGACATCTACGCCCTCGCCACCGTCCTGTACGAGCTGCTCGCGGGCTTCACGCCGTTCGGCGGCGGGCACCCCGGAGCGGTGCTCAGGCGCCATGTCACCGAGACCGTGGTCCCGCTCCCCGGCATCCCCGAGGAGCTGTGGCAGCTGATGGTCCAGTGCCTGGCCAAGGCCCCCGCGTCCCGTCTTCGCGCCTCCGAGCTCGCCGCCCGCCTGCGTGAGCAGCTGCCGCTGCTCGCGGGCATGCCGCCCCTCGACGTCGACGAGCCGGACGCGGAGCCCGAGGAGTCCTACGAGGAGCAGGCGCCCCAGCCCCGCGAGAAGGCCCCCCGCCGGGGTGCCGTGCCCCTGGTGCCTGGCGCCGCGCCCGCGGACGCCAACCGGGACACCCACACCTCCATGCGCGTACCCGCCCCGGACGAGCTGGCCGGCGGTGCCCGGGGCACCGCGCGGGCCCCCCGCGCCGCGGGCGCCGTCCGCCCCGGCTCGGCCCGCCACCGGGCCTCGACGCGCCGCCGCCGGATCACGCTCGGCGTGGCCGGGGCGGCGCTGGCCGCCGCGGTGGGCGTCGGCGCCTGGTACGCCACCTCCGGCGACGAGTCCTCCCCGTCCACCCCGGACAACGGAAACTCGGCCCCGCCGGTTCCGTGAGCCCGGTCCTTGGCTCCGTAGGTCGCGCTTCGCGCTCGTCCTCAAACGCCGGACGGGCTGACACCCCGCCGCACCGGCAGCGCCCCGCGAGGGCCCCGCCCCCGGCCGCCGGGGAAGGAGCGCTTGCCGTAGCCGTTAGGCTGGAGCTGTGGCAGTCGTCGATGTATCCGAAGAGCTCAAGTCCCTCTCCTCGACCATGGAGTCGATCGAGGCCGTCCTGGACCTCGACAAGCTGAGGGCAGACATCGCCGTGCTCGAGGAGCAGGCGGCCGCGCCGTCCCTGTGGGACGACCCGGACGAGGCGCAGAAGATCACCAGCAAGCTGAGCCACCTCCAGGCCGAGGTGCGCAAGGCGGAGGGCCTGCGCGGGCGCATCGACGACCTCGGCGTGCTCTTCGAGATGGCCGAGGAGGAGGACGACCCGGACACCCGCGCGGAGGCCGAGTCGGAGCTCGCGGCGGTCAAGAAGGCGCTGGACGAGATGGAGGTCCGCACCCTCCTCTCCGGCGAGTACGACTCCCGTGAGGCCGTCGTCACCGTCCGCGCCGAGGCCGGCGGCGTCGACGCCTCGGACTTCGCCGAGAAGCTCCAGCGCATGTATCTGCGCTGGGCGGAGCGCCACGGCTACAAGACCGAGCTGTACGAGACGTCGTACGCCGAAGAGGCCGGCATCAAGTCGACCACCTTCGCCGTCAACGTCCCGTACGCCTACGGCACGCTCTCCGTCGAGCAGGGCACGCACCGCCTGGTGCGGATCTCGCCGTTCGACAACCAGGGCCGTCGGCAGACGTCCTTCGCGGGCGTCGAGGTCCTCCCGGTCGTCGAGCAGACCGACCACATCGAGATCGACGAGAGCGAGTTGCGCGTCGACGTGTACCGCTCCTCGGGCCCCGGCGGCCAGGGCGTCAACACCACGGACTCCGCGGTCCGCCTGACGCACCTCCCGACGGGCATCGTCGTCTCCTGCCAGAACGAGCGCTCGCAGATCCAGAACAAGGCCACGGCCATGAACGTCCTCCAGGCCAAGCTGCTCGAGCGCCGCCGCCAGGAGGAGCAGGCCAAGATGAACGCGCTCAAGGGCGACGGCGGCAACTCCTGGGGCAACCAGATGCGTTCGTACGTCCTGCACCCGTACCAGATGGTGAAGGACCTGCGTACGGAGCACGAGGTCGGTAATCCGGAATCGGTGTTCAATGGCGAGATCGACGGTTTCCTGGAGGCCGGAATTCGCTGGCGCAAGCAGCAGGAGAAGTAATCTCGGCGCTATGTCGACAAAATTGAACTGATCCGAAACAGAGGCAACTGTGGCCCATGGGGCGGCGGTTGCCTTTGTTCATGGGCCTCGTGTGGGCTTCCTGCGCCTTTTACGTCACAGTCACACGTCCGTACGTCAGGCAACCGCCCCATAACGGGCATCGCGCCCGCAACGGCCTTGACGGCTTTTCGAAAACTGGCAAGGCTAGCGCGCGGCATGCGTATCTCCGGGGCGCGTGTGATCCGGGGGGCCGATCGAGAAGTCATCCCGCGACCGCGATCCGGGACGCTGCCTCACTGACGATTCAGCTACTGGGGGTAGCAGCCAGATGACGAAGAAGACGCGGATCCGCGTCGCGCGGATCGCCGCCGGCGCGGTGATCGCCGCCGGCGCCTCGCTGACCGCCGCCGGCGCCGCCTCGGCCCTCGACGTCGGTGTCGAGCTCGGCGGTACGGGCGCGAGCGCCTCCGCCGACCAGAGCGGCATCGGTGTCGACGCGGACCTCCCGGGTACGAACGACGCCACCGACGACCCGCCGGAGCCCAGCAACCCGCCCGAGCCCACCGGTGAGCCCACCGACCCGCCGGAGCCCACCGAGCCGCCCGAGCCCACCGACCCGCCGGAGCCGACGCAGCCGCCGGAGCCGACGAACCCGCCCGAGCCCTCGGTCCCGCCCACCGACCCGGGTGACGGCGACGGCGGTGACGACGACAACGGCAACGGCGACGGCAACGGCAATGGCAACGGGACCGGCGGGGGCAACGGGACCGGCGGCGGCAACAGCAACGGGACCGGCGGCGGTGGCAGCGGCGGCAACGACGCCGCCCCCGACGGCGGCGGCTCGGGCCCGGCCGAGCAGGGCGGCAAGGACAGCCTGACCGACACCGGCTCCAAGCCCGTCCAGCAGGTCTCCGACAACGGCAGCGCCAAGAACGACGGCGAGCTCGCCGAGACGGGCGCCACCGAGACCACCTTCCTGATCATCGGTGCCGCCACCATGATCGCCGGTGGCATCGGCTTCCGGTTCCTGCCCCGCCTGGCGGGCAACCGCGGCGCCGCGGCCTGACCGCAGCGGCTGCGGACGTGAGCGCGGCTTGACCACGACGGCAGCGGGACCACGACGGCTGTGGACGTGAGCGCGGCCCGACCGCACCGGCAGCGGAGGTGAGCGCGGCCTGACCGCAGCGGCTGCGGACGTGAGCGCGGTTTGACCACGACGGCAGCGGACGTGAGCGCGGCCCGACCGCACCGGCAGTGGACGTGAGAAGGGCCCGGAGCCTGACGGCTCCGGGCCCTTCCTCGTGTCCAGGGGTGCCCTGCGGCCGCGCCCCGGCCCGGCGCCCTTCGACTAGGCGGTCTGGTGCGCCACCAGTGCCATCGCCATGATCAACACCACGAGCAGCCCTATCAGGGCGGCAGGGCTGAGGCCGCCGAAGGGGCCGCCCTCCTGCTGCATCCGCTCCCGGCTGGCCCGGCACACGGGGCAGCGGCCCTCACTCACAGGCGCCGCGCAGTTCGCGCACACCAACCTGTCATAGGTCATGCGCTTCTCCTCCCGCACAGTCTCAGCCTGCCCAACGCTCTGGGAACCTCAACCGTTCCCCCTACCACTGTGCCAGCTTCCGCGGAATTCGGCGCGGCCCGCCGCCCGACGAGGCCCGCGGTCCAGCGGTGCCCCATTTGCACCAGGTGTTTTCCACAACAAAACGCGCAACTCAGGACGCCGACTGCGCGGCCGCACCCGGTTCGCGTATGGTCACGCTCACCTACCCCCGGCTACCCGTGGTGCATCCGTGATCCGATTCGACAACGTCTCCAAGGCCTACCCGAAGCAGAACCGCCCAGCCCTCCGCGATGTGTCGCTGGAGATCGAGAAGGGCGAGTTCGTCTTCCTGGTGGGCTCGTCCGGCTCCGGAAAGTCCACCTTCCTGCGGCTGATCCTCCGCGAGGAGCGCACCAGCCACGGCCAGGTGCACGTCCTGGGCAAGGACCTGGCCCGGCTCTCCAACTGGAAGGTGCCGCACATGCGCCGCCAGCTGGGCACCGTCTTCCAGGACTTCCGGCTCCTGCCGAACAAGACCGTCGCCGAGAACGTGGCCTTCGCCCAGGAGGTCATCGGCAAGTCGCGCGGCGAGATCCGCAAGTCCGTGCCCCAGGTCCTCGACCTCGTCGGCCTCGGCGGCAAGGAGGACCGGATGCCGGGCGAGCTCTCCGGCGGTGAGCAGCAGCGCGTGGCCATCGCCCGCGCCTTCGTCAACCGGCCGAGGCTCCTCATCGCCGACGAACCGACCGGCAACCTCGACCCGCAGACGTCGGTCGGCATCATGAAGCTCCTCGACCGCATCAACCGGACCGGCACCACCGTCGTGATGGCCACCCACGATCAGCAGATCGTGGACCAGATGCGCAAGCGCGTCATCGAGCTGGAGAAGGGCCGCCTGGTCCGCGACCAGTCCCGCGGCGTCTACGGCTACCAGCACTGACCCGGGCCCCGGCGCCTGCCATGGCCGCCGGTGTCCGCTCCGTGCTGCCCCCTCAGCTCCACCTGATCCACTGAAAGGCCGCCATGCGCGCCCAGTTCGTCCTGTCGGAGATCGGCGTCGGTCTCCGCCGCAATCTCACGATGACCTTCGCGGTCGTCGTCTCCGTAGCGCTCTCGCTCGCCCTGTTCGGCGGCTCGCTGCTCATGCGCGACCAGGTGAGCACGATGAAGGGCTACTGGTACGACAAGGTCAACGTCTCGATCTTCCTGTGCAACAAGGGGGACGCCGAGCAGGACCCCAAGTGCGCCAAGGGCGCGGTCACGAACGAGCAGAAGCAGCAGATCCTCACCGATCTGAAGAAGATGCCCGTCGTCGACACGGTCCAGCACGAGACGGCCGACCAGGCGTACAAGCACTACAAGGAGCAGTTCGGCGACTCCCCGCTGTCCAGTTCGCTGACCCCGGACCAGATGCAGGAGTCGTACCGCATCAAGCTGAAGGACCCGGAGAAGTACCAGGTGGTCGCGACCGCCTTCTCCGGAAGGGACGGCGTGCAGTCCGTGGAGGACCAGAAGGGCGTCCTGGACAATCTCTTCGAGCTGCTCAACGGCATGAACTGGGCGGCGCTCGCGGTGATGGCGCTGATGCTCGTGGTCGCCCTGATGCTGATCGTCAACACGGTGCGCGTCTCGGCGTTCAGCCGTCGCCGTGAAACCGGCATCATGCGGCTCGTCGGCGCGTCCAGCTTCTACATCCAGATGCCGTTCATCCTGGAGGCGGCCGTCGCCGGTCTGATCGGCGGCGGACTCGCCTGCGGATTCCTGCTCCTCGGCCGGTACTTCATCATCGACCACGGACTGGAGCTGTCCGAGAAGCTCAACCTGATCAACTTCATCGGCTGGGACGCGGTTCTCGCCAAGTTGCCACTGGTGCTCGCCATCGGACTGCTGATGCCCGCCCTTGCCGCGTTCTTCGCGCTGCGCAAGTACCTGAAGGTGTGACGCGGGCCATACGGGTGTGAGACGGCGGGCCACTTCCGTTTCCCAGGTGTGAGGAGTGCCTCGGGCGCCGTACGGTCAACCGGCCGTGCGGCGCCCCTCGTTGTCCTAGACTCACCGACATGTCAGGCCCTGATCGGCTCGCCGAGCCCCGTCGCGTCCGCCGCGGGGCAGCCCTGACATTGGTCTTCGCGAGCGTCCTCGCCACCGGCGCGGCCACCGGATCCTGGACGAAGGACACGGCGCACGGCCGGAGCGAGGCGCCGCCCGCCCGCTCCGTCGCCTCCGCCGAGGACAGCGGCCAGGACCGCGGGCCGCGCGGCGAGGACCGCGACCCCTCCGACGCGGCCGCGGACGCCGCCGCCGACGCCGTGGCCGACGGCAAGTCGGGCAAGGACGCCACCGAGGCTGCCGAGGAGGCCGTCAGCCGCAGCGGCGACCGCTGGGCGTCGGTCTACTCCCAGGGGGAGTACCGCGCCTTCGAGCAGTCCCTGGACGGCGCCTACACCGGCGTCGGCCTGTGGGCCAAGCGCGCGGCCGACGGCAGGATCGAGGTGTCCCGGGTGCAGCGCGGCGGGCCCGCGGAGCGGGCGGGCATCCGCGCGGGCGACCGGCTCACCGCCGTCGACGGCAAGAAGGTCGCCGGGCGCCCCGTCACGGACGTGGTGTCCCTGCTCCGCGGCGACCACGAGAACACCCCGGTCACCCTGGGCCTGCGGCGCGCCTCGCGCGCGTGGACGGAGACCCTGCGCCGCGCCCGCCTGTCGACGGACTCCGTGACCGTGAGCAGGCTCCCCGGCGGCGCCGTGATGATCAAGGTCGGGGCCTTCACCAAGGGATCGGGCGAAGCCGTGCGGAAGGCGGTGCGCAAGGCGCCCGCGGGCGCCGGCATCCTGCTCGACCTGCGCGGCAACTCCGGCGGCCTGGTCACCGAGGCCACCAGGGCCTCCTCCGCGGTCCTGGACGGCGGCCTCGTCGCCACGTACGACGTACGAGGACGGCAGCGCGCCCTGCACGCCCGGCGGGGCGGGGACACCGACAGACCCGTGGTCGCGCTCGTCGACGGCGGCACGATGAGCGCGGCCGAGCTGCTCACCGGGGCCCTCCAGGACCGCGGACGCGCGGTCGTCGTGGGCTCGAGGACGTTCGGCAAGGGCTCGGTGCAGATGCCGAGCCGACTTCCCGACGGCTCCGTCGCCGAGCTGACCGTCGGGCACTACCGCACCCCTTCGGGGCGGGCGGTCGACGGCCGGGGCATCACACCCGACCTGGAGGTCGAGGACGGCGCCCAGGAGCGGGCCGAGACAGTATTGACTGGCCTCGGACCCCCCTCGTAGTGCGAAAATGGCCGCACTATGGCTAAGGAAAAGCAAAAGCGCAAGGCGGCCAAGGCCGCCGAGAAGGCGCCCGCGCGCAAGATGATCGCGCAGAACAAGAAGGCACGGCACGATTACCACATCCTGGACACCTACGAGTGCGGCCTGGTCCTGACGGGCACGGAGGTCAAGTCCCTCAGGCTCGGCCGGGCCTCCCTGGTGGACGGCTTCGTGCACATCGACGGCCACGAGGCGTGGCTGCACAACATCCACGTACCGGAGTACGTCCAGGGGACGTGGACCAACCACTCCGCCACGCGCAAGCGCAAGCTGCTCCTGCACCGCGCGGAGATCGACAAGCTGGAGTCGAAGTCGCAGGAGACGGGCCACACGATCGTGCCGCTCGCGCTGTACTTCAAGGACAGCCGCGTGAAGGTCGAGATCGCGCTCGCCAAGGGCAAGAAGGAGTACGACAAGCGGCAGACGCTGCGGGAGAAGCAGGACACCCGGGAGACGAACCGCGCGATCTCGGCGGTGCGGCGGCGGCAGGGGATCGGATAGCCCCGCCCCTCGCGCGGGAATGGGCTGGCACGGGTCGGCGTCGGTCACGTACGATGGGACACGTCCCGCGGGTGACGGGACGCACCGGGCCTCCGGGTCCGGCTTGAAAAAACAACATGGGGATGATCGGTTTCGACAGCGGATGTCGAAGCAGGGGAAGCGTGTCGAGGAAGCGGCAATGATCTCGTAAACCATATGTCGCAACCAATAATCGCCAACACCAAGCGCGATTCCTTCGCCCTCGCTGCCTAAGTAGCGACTTGCGAAGTGTCAGCCCGGGGACTGTTCCCGACCCGGATCCTGGCATCAGCTAGGGAACTAAACTTCTAGACCCGGTCACGGGGTCTGGGAGGAAATCAAACAGTGACTGAGCCCGTCGGAGACTTGTCCACGAGATCTCCGGGGCCGAGAAAATCGAAGTGGACTGCACACGGAGAAGCCCTGATTCCGCACCGTTGGACGCGGGTTCGATTCCCGCCATCTCCACGAAGTCGACAGGCGACGTGTGCCCGCGCAGAGCGCGGGCCACGTCGCCTTCGTCGTTCCTGCGCGTCCGCGCCGCGCGTCGCGGGGGCTCTGCCACCCGCACCCCCTTGGGCCGGTTCGGCGACCGCACGCTTCCGGTGACCGTGTGGGGTCTGTCGCGGCGCGGTGTCATCCGGAATGCTCCTGACCCATGAGTAGACCTGTGAGACGCGTTCACCCCCGTATGCGCCACTGGATCTGGCCCGCCGTGCTCGGCATCGCCGTGGCCGCTCTCTCCCTCGGCTCCCTGACCGCGCCCGCCGGGGCGGACTCCGAGCGGAGCGGGCTGCCCGAGGCCATCGACACCGTGCTCGGCGACCCCCGTATGGAGGGCGGCGCCGCGAGTGTCGTGGTCGCGGACGCCGCGACCGGCAAGACCCTCTACCAGCACCTGTCCGGCGGGCGGCTCATGCCCGCGTCCAACACCAAGATGCTCACCTCGGCCGCCGCCCTCGAACTGCTCGGCCCGGACCACCGCTTCCGCACCGACGTGCTCACCACCGGTGACCGGCACGGGCCCGTGCTCAAGGGCGATCTGTATCTGCGCGGCACCGGCGACCCGACGACGCTCGCCAAGGACTACGACCGGCTCGCGGAGCGGGTCGCCGCGGCGGGCGTCAAGCGGGTCTCGGGGCGGCTCGTCGCCGACGACACCCGGTTCGACGACCGGCGCCAGGGCGACACCTGGGGCGCCGACGACGAGTCCTCGTACTACGCGGCGCAGATCTCCGCGCTCAGCGTCGCCCCCGACACCGACTACGACACCGGCACGGTCGTCGTCCAGGTGGCGCCGGGCCCCGCCGCCGGGGACCGGCCCCGGGTCACCGTGACCCCGAGGACCGACTACGTGGACATCGACCTGCGGGCCAGGACCGTCGCCGCGGGCGGTGCCGACACCCTCGCCGTCGAGCGGCAGCACGGCGGGAACACCATCACGGTCACCGGGACGGTGCCCGTGGGCGGCGCCGCCACCAAGGAGTGGATCACCGTCTGGGAGCCCACGCGGTACGCCGCCGCGATCTTCCGTGACGCCCTGGCCGCCCACGGCGTCACGGTGAGCGGACCCACCAGGGCGGGGATCGCCGTCCCAGAGGGGGCGCGTGCGCTGGCCGCGCACGACTCCATGCCGCTCGAGGACCTCCTGATCCCCTTCATGAAGCTGTCCAACAACATGCACGCCGAGTCCCTGACGAAGGCCATGGGGCACAAGGCGACCGGGCGGCCGGGGAGTTGGGGCGACGGCGTCGCGGCGGTCGCCGGCTACCTCAAGACGGCCGGTGTCGACCCCGGCGCGCTGCGCCAGGTCGACGGTTCCGGTCTCTCCCGCAAGAACAACGTCGCCGCCGACCAGTTCATCGAGTTGCTGCGGTCGGCGAAGGGCGAGCCCTGGTTCGCCGACTGGTACCGGTCGCTGCCGGTGGCGTGCGACCCGGACAAGTTCGACGGCGGCACGCTGCGCTCGCGCATGTGCGGGACACCGGCGGCCCTCAACGTCCGCGCCAAGACCGGGACGCTCACCGGGGCATCCGCCCTGTCCGGGTACGTGACGGACGCGGGCGGCCGCGAACTGGTCTTCAGCATCATCCTCAACAACTACCTGCCCGCCTCCGTCAAGGCGCTCGAGGACGCCATCGTCGTCACCCTCGCGAAGTCCGACGAGGACGAGGCCGTGCCGGTCAGGCCCCGCGCGGAGCGCGGTTCCGGTGCGGGCGGCGCGCTCGAGTGCTCGTGGCGCAAGCCCGCGCGGTGCTGAGCAGCAGCGCGCACAGCGCGGCGGCCGCCGGTACGGTGTAGCCGGCGGTGGGGCCGAGGTGCTCCACCGCCCAGCCGCCGGCCGCGGCGCCGCACGCGATGCCCCCGAGGAGCCCGGTCACGGCGAGGGTCATGGCCTCGTTCAACTGCCCGTCGGGGGCCAGGCGCTGGACGAGCGTCATGCCGGTGACCATGGTCGGCGCGGTCGCCATCCCGGCGATCAGGAGCGCCACCGCGAGCACCACGAGCGAACCGGTCGTGCGGACGGCGAGCAGCGGCAGCGTCATCAGGGCCGCCATCGCCGCCGCGCACAGGACGTGGCGGCGGTCGGCGGACCCGCTCGGCCGCAGCGCCCCGTAGGCGAGGCCCGCCGCGCACGAACCCGCGGCCTGGAGGGCGAGGACCACACCCGCGGCCGACCCCTGGCCCCGGTCGTCGGCGAAGGCGATCGTCGCGACCTCCATCGAGCCGAACACCGCGCCCGTCGCGAGGAAGACGACGAGCAGGGCGGGCATCCCCCGCGCGCGGAGCGGCGATCTCGCCTGCCCGTGCGTACGTCCCCGGGGCGGGGGTTCCGTCGTCCGCTGGGCGGTGAAGAGCAGCACCCCCGTCAGCAGGAGCACGGCCCCCACCAGGGTGCCCGCCTGCGGGAACAGGGCGCCGCACAGGAACGCGGCGAGCACGGGGCCGAGCATGAAGCACAGTTCGTCCGCCGCCTGCTCGAAGGAGTTCGCGCAGTGCAGCGCGTCCGGCTCGCCCTTCAGCAGGTGCGACCAGCGGGCCCGTGACATGCCGCCGGTGTTCGGGGTGGTGGCCGTGGCGGCGTACGAGGCGAACAGGGTCCAGTCCGGCGCTCCGAAGCGCACGCACAGCAGCAGCGAGAGCGAGCCGAGCACCGCGAGGCCCGTCGTGGGGACCGCGACGCGCGCCTGCCCGTGCCGGTCCACCAGACGTGCCGTCCAGGGCGCCACGACGGCGGTCGCGGCGAGCCCGGTGGCGGTGACGGCGCCCGCGAGCGCGTACGAGTCCCGGGCCCCGGCAATCATGATCACGGCACTGACGCTGAACATGCCCATGGGGAGGCGGGCGATGAGGTTGCCGAAGGTGAAGGCGGTGGCGCCGGGTATGGCGAAGAGGCGGGTGTAGGGGGTGCGGGGGTTGTGGGGGAGGTTTGGCCCACGGGGGGTGGGGGGCTTGGGCTCGGCGGGGTGACGAGTGTGGGCGGCGGGTGCGGGTGCGGGTGCGGGTGCGGGTGCGGGTGCGGGCTCGGGCTTGCGCGCGGGCTCGGGCTCGGGCTCGGGGGAGCGGTGCGCCAGGGGGGCGGGCTTGGGGTAGCGGTGGGTCGGGGCGGCTGGTTCGGGCTCCGGAGTGCGGTGGGCCGGGGCGGCGAGTTCGGGGGTGCGGTGGGTCGGGGTGGCGGGCTCGGAGGGGTAGGCCGGGGCGGCGAGTTCGGGGGTGCGGTGGGTGGGGGTGGCGGGCTCGGGCATGGGTTCAGGCTCGTGGGGGCGCGGGGGCGGGGTCCAACACCTTCTCGGACGCGATTCACGCACCCGAGTTGTAGGTTCGCCAGATGACCGAACCGACGCCGACGCCGCCGCCGACGCCGGTGACGCCGATGCCGATGCCGACGCCGCCGCCGACGCCGCCGACGACGCCGGAGGCGTCGGGTGCCGCGGCGCCGGGTGCCGCGGCACCCCGCGACATCGACCCCCGCCTCCTGCGGTCCTTCCTCGCCGTCGCCGAGGAACTGCACTTCACCCGGGCCGCCGCCCGCCTGTACGTGGCCCAGCAGGCCCTGAGCCGCGACGTGCGGCGACTCGAACGCGCCCTGGCGGTGGAGCTGTTCGTGCGGTCGACGCGGCAGGTGACGCTGACGGCCGACGGTGCGCGGCTCCTTCCGTACGCACGGCGGGTGCTCGCGGCGCACGAGGAGCTGTCCGCCGCGTTCGCGCGTACGGGGCAGGCGGCACGTCCGCTGCTCGTGGACCTGAACAGCCCGGGGCTCTTCTCCGCCCGGGTCCTGGACCGGGCCCGCGAACTGGTTCCGCACTGCGAACTGATGGCCCGCTTCGAGAGCGGTCTGACCGGGGCGGCCGCCGAGATCGCCGCCGGCCGTCTCGACGCGTCGTTCGGCCGGTTCGCCGGACTGCCCGGCGGCGTCCGCGCGGGCCTTGAGCAGCAGCCCGTACGGTACGAGCCGATGGCGGTGCTGCTTCCCGTGGGCCATCCGCTGACGGATCTGGACGCGGTGCCGGTCGACCGGCTCGCGGGCGAGCGCGTGTACGCGGGCGCGGGCAACGAGCGCACCCCGGAGTGGACCGACCTGGCCCACCGTCTCTTCGAGGGCCGCGGCATAGAGGTCGCGCCGCCCGCGCCGCTGGCCGTGGGCCCCGAGGAGTTCGCCCGCGTCATGGCCAAGCACCGCAACCCCGTGCTCGCCGTCGTCGGCTTCCCCGAGCTGCCGGGAGCGGTCCTTCGGCCCCTGGTCGACCCGGTGCCGCTGTCACCGGTGTCGCTGGTGTGGCGGCGCGGCCTTCGGCACCCCGGGCTCGACGCGCTGCGGCGTGCGGCGGCGGAACTCTCGGCGGCGGAGGGCTGGCTGAGGGTGCCTTCCGACGGGTGGGTTCCGGCTGCGGACGCCCTCGTCATGGCGAACGCGACCACGCCCGGAACCGGCACGGCCCCCACCCCTACGGGTCCCCCGCATCCGGAGCCGGGACATCCGCCTCACGCCCTGGCGGAGCGGGTACGCGACGCAACGCTTCGGACTGACACAAGGCGGTAATCATCGCGGGGCGTTGTGCGACCGTTAGGAAACAACGTCCCGCACAGGCCTTCGATATGCCCCTCTCTGTCCCCGTGCTGGGGATACCTCACTCTCGCATCAGCCTTTGCGCGTGGATAGCGTGGGTTCACTCAAGTGAACTCACTGACCCCACGTCCCATCGGGAGCTGACTGTGAACCGCCGACCTGCCTTGCTCGCGGTGGCCGCGCTGACCACTGCCGCGGCCCTGACGCTCTCCGCCTGCGGTGGCGGAGACGGCGACTCCAAGGGTGACGACAAGATCGAGGGGGCCGGGTCCGCGGCGAGCGAGAAGGCTTCGCCCTCGGCGTCGGCGGCGGGTGAGCGGGCCGACCGCCCGAAGGTCGACATGCCCAAGGGCGTGCGCAACGTCTTCGAGGGCGGGTCGACCGGGGACGCGAAGAAGGACGCGGTCCTCGAGGACAACGCGCGGAACCTCGACGCCATCGACGTGGCCATCACGGTGGGCGGGAAAACCTCCCAGAAGGCACTCAAGTTCTACAACAGGGACAAGGCCCTGATCGCCACGGCCTCTTACATCCAGGGCTATTACGACGACGGGAAGAGTTACGTCGGCGCCACTCGCTACTACGACCGGCAGGTCACCCTGCACGGGGCGGACGAGGCGTCCTTGACGTACTGCGCGGACGCGACCAAGACGTATCCCAAGGACCGTGAGACCGGCAAGGTGAACAGGTCCATCCCTGCCTCCGCCGACGACTACACGTTCTTCAACGAGCGTCTGAGGAAGAACGCCAAGGGTGTCTGGCAGGCGGTCGATGTCCTGTCCGAGACGGGAGCGAAGAAGTGCATGTGATACGTCCGGGGAGGCCCGTCAGGCTGGCCGCGCTGGCCCTGACCGCGGTGGTGGCCGCGACGCCCGCCACCGCGCACGCGGCCGGTGGCGAGGGCGGCAGGAAGCACCAGCGCGATTCCAGCGCGCAGGGCGGGGTGCGGGACGGCAAGATCAATATCGAGACGAGGGTCCGGACGAAGGTCGACGGCAGCGCCGGGCCCGCCAAGCCGGGCAAGCTCTCCTCCGTCGACGGCGACTGGACCCCGCCCGCCTGCTGGTACGAACCCGCTTTCTCTCCCAAGGAGATCGAGGCCCGGGTCAAGGCGTGGCGGAAGGTCAAGCTCTTCGGCCTCGGGGACTTCGTCGGCGACATCTACGACGCGTATTACAAGGACGGCCATCCCTACGAGGATTACAACCTGGACAAACAGGGTGAGGGGATGTTCTGGGCCGCGGCCATCAACCCCAACCGCAAGGACGAACCGGAAGCCAACGCTTGCGACAAGCTGCCGTTCTGGGTGCCGGAGAGCGAGACACCCGAGGAACCTCTTGCCGTTTCTCCGAGGATTCTCGCGGAATACGCCTACGACGAACTCCCGCTTCCCACGACCGAGATCACCATGGCGCCCGAAGGCGAGACGAAGGTCAATCTGCCGACCTGGGTCTGGCTCGACAAGGCGAAATTCAAGAAGGTCTCGGTGACGGCGAGTCTGCCCGACACCAACATCTCGGCCACGACCACGGCCGAACCGATCTCCCTGAGGATCAACCCGGGTACGAAGGACGCCACGACGTACCCCGCTTCCGGCGAGTGCCCCATCGTGGACGGCCGGATCGGCGAGCCCTGGGCCAAGGGCAAGTCCAAGCAGACCCCGCCGTGCGGAGTGAAGTACCTCCGGTCGTCGGGCGACGGTTCGTACGAGCTCAACGCCACGGTCACCTGGAAGATCACGTGGACGAGCACGACGGAGGGCGGGGACCGCCTGCCCGACGCCGAATTCGGTGCCGATCAGAACGTCGTCGTCAAGGAGATCCAGTCCGTCAACCGCTGACGCGTGCTTGCCTGAGCCAAGAGCCGCCCCGGCTGTGTGTGAGCCGGGGCGGCCTTCTTGTGCACGCCCTCGCGCATTCACGGATGTGACGCTCCACCCCCGGGAGCTACGCTCCGCGCTATGAATCAGCCACCTGGCCAGCCGCCGCAGGGCGGGTTCGGGGCGCCGCAGCAGCCGCCGTCGGACCAGCCGTATCCGCCCCACCAGCCGCAGTCCCCGTTCCCCGGGCAGCCGCCCGCCGCCCCGCCCCCGCCCGCAGGGCAGCCGGGGTACGGGTACCCGCAGCAGCCCCCGGGCCCGTACGGTGCCCCGCCGCCGCTCCCGGGCCACGGTGACGCCCCCGCGAACCCTTACGGGCAGCAGCCTCTGCCGGGTCAGGGTCCGTACGGGCAGCAGCCCCCGCCAAGTCAGGGGCCCTACGGGCAGCAGCCCCCGCAGGGGCCCTACGGGCAGCCTCAGTTCGGTGGCCATCCGCCGCCCCCGCCCGGTCGCGGCCCCGCGCAGAAGAAGCGTGCCGTCCTGATCGCGGCAGCCGTGGCCGCTGTGCTCGTCGTCGGGGGTGGCTCCTTCTTCCTCCTCAGTGGTGGGGACGACAAGGACGACAAGGCCGACGAGGGCAAGAAGCCGCAGGCCGACAAGAGCGCGTCCGCCGATGCGACGCCGGGGGGCTCCGGCGAGCCCTCCGAGGGTACGGACGACGGCGGGGGTGGCCTCGGGGACGAGTCGCCCTCGATACCCTCCGCCGCTCCCAGTACCGACGTACCGGACAGCGGCGGCATCGGCGGCGATGACGACGACGGTCCCGCGCCCGCCTCCGGGTACAAGGGGCAGTGGCAGAACGAGAGCCTCAAGACCCTCACCGTCGCCGACAAGCAGACCACCGGCCAGGCCGCGGGCAAGCACATCGTGTCGTACCTCGACCCCGGCGGTGTCGGCATGTGCACCGGGCTCGGACAGGACCGCTCCGGCGGCGAGTTCCGGCTCGCCCTCAAGTGCGGCACCGGGGCGAAGCAGAAGTTCATCGGCGCCGATCTGTCCCGCTCCGGCGACTCCGTCGTCATGGACTGGGACAAGGGGGGCTCCGACACCCTCAATTGGGCCGGGGGCCTCCACTAGCCGGGACTCGACTAGCCGGGACTCGGCCGGGCGCGAACTTGGTCGGGTGCGGGCTCGGCCGGGCGCGGGCTCGGCCGGGTGGCCCCCGCCCGGGGCGCCCACCCTCACCCCCCACCCCACCCCACCGTGAGCCCAACGTTCCCCCACGGTCACCCGGCGGCACGGGCCTGAAACGCGTCCTCCCTACCTTCGGGAGCATCAGCCGCTGGCCGGGAGGCGTGGGATGACCTTGACGACGGGAAAGACCGGGAAGGCCCGGGAGGCCTTGGAGGCCGGGAAGGGTGGGGGTGAGCGGGGCTGGATCTCGCGGTGGGAGCCCGAGGACGAGGAGTTCTGGGAGCGGGAGGGCGCGCGCGTGGCGCGCCGGAACCTCGTGTTCTCGGTCCTGTCCGAGCACATCGGGTTCTCCGTGTGGACGCTGTGGTCGGTCATGGTCCTGTTCATGGGACCGGAGTACGGGATCGACGCCGCCGGGAAGTTCTTCCTGGTGTCGATGGCCACCCTCGTGGGCGCCGTCGTCCGCGTCCCCTACACCTTCGCCGTCGCCCGCTTCGGCGGACGCAACTGGACCGTCGTCGCGGCCTCGCTGCTCCTGCTGCCGACCGTCGCGGCGTTCGTCGTCATGGAACCCGGGACCTCCTACACCACCTTCCTGGTGTGCGCCCTGCTCACCGGCGTCGGCGGCGGCAACTTCGCCTCCAGCATGACGAACATCAACTCCTTCTTCCCGCTGCGCAAGAAGGGCTGGGCGCTCGGCCTCAACGCCGGGGGCGGCAACATCGGCGTACCCGTCATGCAGCTCGCGGCCCTCGCCGTCATCGGCGCGGGCGGCGGACCCCGGCTGCTCCTCGGCGTCTACATCCCGCTCGTCGTCGTCTCGGCCGTCTGCGCCGCGCTCTTCATGGACAACCTCGCGACGGTACGCAACGACACCGGCGCGGCCCGCGAGGCCGTGCGCGACCCGCACACCTGGATCATGTCGCTGCTGTACGTCGGGACGTTCGGGTCGTTCATCGGGTACAGCTTCGCCTTCGGGCTCGTGCTCCAGACACAGTTCGGGCGCACGCCCCTGGAGGCCGCCCAGGTCACCTTCCTCGGACCCCTCCTCGGATCGCTGATCAGGCCCGTCGGCGGCCGGCTCGCCGACCGGTACGGCGGGGCCCGCATCACCCTGGGGAACTTCACGGGCATGGCGGCGGCCACCGGGGTCGTCGTGGTGGCGTCCGAGCGGGAGTCGCTCGCCCTGTTCACCGCCGCCTTCATCGTCCTGTTCGTACTCAGCGGGCTCGGGAACGGATCCACGTACAAGATGATCCCCGGGATCTTCCACGCCAAGGCGGTGCGTGCGGGGCTCGTGGGGGAGGAGGCCACGCGGTACGGGCGGCGGCTCTCCGGGGCCGCCATGGGGCTCATCGGGGCCGTCGGGGCGCTCGGCGGCCTGGGCATCAACCTCGCCTTCCGGGAGGCCTTCCGCACGGCGGAACCGGCGGGAGCGGGCACCGGCGCGTTCGTCGCCTTCCTCGCCTGCTACGCGCTCTGCTCCGTGGTCACCTGGGCCATATACCTTCGCCGGCCCGCCGCCCCGCGCCCCGCGCCGGCCCCCGCCGCGGGCGACGAGCCGCAGCGCGCCTGCGCCGAGGTGTGACGCGGCGACGTAACACCGGGGACACCGCGGTAACACGCGGGACATCCCGGTGATCCGGGACCGTCACCGGCCGTTGGCACGCTCGACGCATGAACGCCAGCCAGCAGCACGGACCCCTCTCCGGGTTCACCGTCGGCGTCACCGCGGCCCGCCGCGCCGACGAGCTCGGCGCGCTGCTCCAGCGGCGCGGCGCCACCGTCCTGCACGCCCCCGCCCTGCGCATCGTGCCCCTCGCGGACGACAGCGAACTCCTGACGGCCACCGAGGAGTTGATCGGCCTCCCACCGGACGTGGTGGTCGCCACCACCGCCATCGGGTTCCGCGGCTGGATCGAGGCCGCCGACGGCTGGGGGCACGGCGAAGCGCTGCTGGCACGGCTGCGCGGGGTGGAGCTCCTCGCCCGCGGGCCCAAGGTCAAGGGCGCCATCCGCGCCGCCGGGCTCACCGAGGCCTGGTCACCGTCATCGGAGTCCCTCGCCGAGGTCCTCGGCCGGCTCCTCGCGGAAGGCGTCGACGGGCGGCGTATCGCCGTACAGCTGCACGGGGAGCCGCTGCCCGGCTTCGTGGAGGCCCTGCGCGCGGGCGGCGCGGACGTCGTCCTCGTGCCCGTCTACCGCTGGCTGCCGCCCGCCGACCTCACCCCCCTCGACCGCCTCCTGGACGCCACCGCGGCCCGCGGCGTCGACGCGCTCACCTTCACCTCCGCGCCCGCCGCCGCCTCGCTGTTCGCCCGCGCCGCGGAACGGGGGACGACGGACGAGCTGACCGCCGCGCTCAACCGCGACGTGCTGGCCGCCTGCGTCGGCCCCGTCACCGCCCTCGCGCTGCACACCAGGGGCGTGGACACCGTGCAGCCGGAACGCTTCCGGCTCGGCCCCCTCGTCCAGCTCCTCTGCCAGGAGCTGCCCGGGCGGGCGCGGACGCTGCCGGTCGCGGGGCACCGGGTGGAGGTCCGGGGGCACGCGGTACTCGTCGACGCCGAGCTGCGGGCCGTGCCACCCGCGGGGATGGCGCTGCTGCGGGCCCTGGCGCGGCGGCCCGGCTGGGTCGTCGCCCGCGCCGAGCTCCTGCGCGCGCTGCCGGGCGACGGCCGTGACGAGCACGCCGTCGAGACCGCGATGGCCCGGCTGCGCGCCGCACTCGGCGCCGCCGGACTCATCCAGACCGTCGTCAAGCGCGGCTACCGCCTCGCGCTCGACCCGGTGCCGGGAACCGGGTCCAAGTACGCGGACTGAGCACCCGGCCCGGACGTGTGCCCCGCGGCCCCGCGCCCGCCGAACAGCACGAGCGCCCGGACGAGGAAGCCGACGGCGAGCGTGCTCAGGAGCGCGCGCACCGCGTTCCACGCCACCCACGCGTCCTCGAAGTCCGCGCGCACCGCCGCCGGATCACCGATGCGCGCCGGGTCGCCCGCCTCCGCGAGCCGCTCGTTCAGGGGGATGTTCACGGCGACGGTGAGCACGAACGCGACGGCGTACGAGAACAGCGCCGCGAGCGCCCATCGGCAGGGCGTGCCGGAGCGCCGCAGCCGCCAGGCCGCGGCGGCCGTGAGCAGCGGCGCCCCCAGGAAGCTCGCGAAGAACACCGGGTTCTCGATCGCTTCGTTCATGTGCTGCATGACCTCGATGTACGTACGGTCAGGACCGCGGGCCAGGCCCGGCATCACGGCGCAGGCGAAGGTGTAGAAGGCCCCGGCGCTCAGGCCCATGGCCACGGTGGCGGCCCCCAGGAGCACCCCGTCACCACGGCTCGGACGTACCGGCGTGCGGTTTCGGTCCATGTCGTTTCGGTTCATGGTTCGAGTCAAGCGCCGGGCGTCCGCGGTGACCATGGTCGAGGCGCGCGGCGGCATACGCGTGCGTCTGCGCGGGGGCGCTTCCCCGCGGCGCGGGCCGGTGGCAGGGGTTCCGGTGGGGCCCGCGGGCGGGCACTGTAGGGGTACGGCACTCACCGGCACACCCCAAGGCGGTGAAAGGCGCATGGTGTTGGGTGCGTCCAAGTCTGCGTCCCCTTCAGTGTCCCGCTCCGCGGCTCCTCCCGCGGCCCCCTCCGCGGCCCCTTCCGCGGCCTCTTCCGCGGTCCCTTCCGCGGTCCCTTCCGCGGCCTCACCCGCGGCACCTCCCGCACGCCCTCCCACCGCCGCCCCCCTGGCACCGGCGTCGCCCGCGTCGCCCTCCGCGCCACCCCCCACCCTCCAGGACCTGCGCTTCGACGCGGGCCGCCCCTGCCTCGACCTCCTCGCGACCAGCCATCCCGTGGAGCGCCTCGACGGTGTGCAGCGGCTGCGGGACTGGCTGGCCGGGGCGGGGCTCGTACCGGCCGGTACGCCGCTGCCGGGCGCCGACCCCTCCTGCCTCGCCGCCTTCCGCGAACTGCGCGGCCACATCGCCCAGCTGGTCCGTGCCGAACTCCTCGGGCGGCGCGCCGACACCGCGCTCGCCCGCGTCAACGCCCTGGCCGCGGCGGCCCCGCCGGCCCCGCGCGCCGTCCGGCTCGCCGACGGCACCCTGACCCGCGCCCTGCACGGCGTCCCCGGCCGCCCCGCGCTGCTCGCCGCCGTCGCCAGGGACGCCGTGGACCTGCTCACCGACCCGGTGGCGCGCTCGCTCCTGCGCCGGTGCGAGGGCGACAACTGCGCCATCGTGTACCTGGACACCTCGCGCGGCCGCCGCCGGCGCTGGTGCTCGAGCGAGGTGTGCGGCAACCGCGAGCGGGTGGCGAGGCACCGGCGGCGTGCGGCCCTCGCACGGGCCTGAGCGGGAACATCCGCGCGCCGTAACGGGACGGCAGGACCCCCGCGGCGCAAGAGCCGCCGCGCAGGACCGGTCCCCGCGGCAAAAAAGCGTCCCCCTCCTTGAACGGACGCGCGGCCGGGTCCGTACGTCCAAGGTGACCAGCCGACAGGACCGACTGCGCCGACCCCGCGCGGAGCACGGCCGGAACGGGCAGCCGAGACGAACAGCGGACAGCGGAGGCAGCCGTGCGCAAGGATTCCGCCGTGGCCGATGAACGCCCTCATCGACGACATCGCCTGACGCCGACTCCCGCGCCGGAGCCGGACGAGGAACTGATGCGCGCGCTCTACCGCGAGCACGCGGGTCCACTTCTCGCCTATGTGCTCCGCCTGGTGGCGGGCGACAGGCAGCGCGCCGAAGATGTCGTACAGGAAACGCTCATCCGTGCCTGGAAGAACGCCGGTCAGCTCAACCGGGCCACCGGTTCGGTACGCCCCTGGCTGGTGACGGTCGCACGTCGCATCGTCATCGACGGCCACCGCAGCCGGCAGGCCCGGCCGCAGGAGGTCGACCCGTCACCGCTGGAGGTCATCCCCGCGGAGGACGAGATCGACAAGGCGCTGTGGCTGATGACCCTCTCGGACGCGCTGGAGGACCTGACTCCCGCCCACCGGGAGGTACTTGTGGAGACCTACTTCAAAGGGCGTACGGTCAATGAGGCGGCACAGACACTGGGCATACCCAGCGGGACGGTGCGCTCGCGGGTCTTCTACGCGCTGCGCTCGATGAAGCTCGCCCTTGAGGAGCGGGGGGTGTCGACATGAGTACGCCGTACGGCACGGGCGGCCACGGGCAGGACCCGTGGGGCGCAGGGCCGGGCTCGGGCGACGTGCACGAGACCGTCGGCTCCTACGCCCTCGGGATCCTCGACGACGCGGAGTCCGCCGAGTTCGAGGCGCACCTGGCGGGCTGCGACTTCTGCGCGCGGCAGCTGGAGGAGTTCGCCGGCATGGAGCCGATGCTCGCCGCCCTCGCCGACTTCCCCGACGCCGGTCCTCCCGGCGTCCCGGACGCGGGCGGCGGCCACCGGCGCGGCGCGCCCCGGATCGGCGAGCAGCTCGCCGCCCGGCCGGACCCGGGGCTCGCGGACCGGCTCGTCGACGAGGTCGCGGCCAAGCGGTCCCAGCGGCGCAGGCGCGGGATGTACCTGGCCGCGGCGGCCGCGGCGCTGATCATCGGGGGGCCGCTCGCGGTCGTCGCGGCGACCGGGGACGACGACGGCGGCAGCGACAGGAGGGACGTCGCGGGCGGCGACCCGCACCCGACGTCACCGGCGGAGGACGCCTTCTTCCACCACATGGAGACCAAGCGGGCCGCCACCGATCCCACGACCAAGGTCACGGCGACGGTGGGCACCGAGAAGAAGGCCTGGGGCACGCACACGGTCCTGGAGCTGAAGAACGTCAAGGGCCCGCTGAAGTGCTCGCTGATCGCGGTCGGCAAGGACGGCAAGAAGGAGACCGTGACGACCTGGTCGGTGCCCCGGTGGGGCTACGGCATCAAGGACAGCCCGCACCGGGCGGCGCGGAATCCGCTGTACGTGCACGGCGGCGCCGCGTTCGACCGCAACGACATCGACCACTTCGAGGTGCGCACGTTCGAGGGGGAACGTCTGGTGGAGGTGGACGTGTAGGCGGGCGGCGACTGCACAAGCGGGGCCCCTTTCGCGTACGGTGGACGGCTGCTCAGTACGGGCAGCAGCACGTCAGGAAAGGGGCCCCGGTGGCCGACGTACGCGACCGCGAGATCAGCGTCGAACAGGAACATCTCGACCAGGTCTACCGGCGCCTCGAAGAGAAGATCCACGAGGCCGAGTTCCTGATGAACGACGCCGCCAAGCGGTCCCAGGTGGGTACGCCGGGCGCACTCGCCGAACGGGACGCGCAGGTGTTCCGCGCGGGTGTCCATCTCAACCGCCTCAACAACGAGTTCGAGGACTTCCTCTTCGGCCGCATCGACCTGTTGCTCGGCAAGGACGGCAAGAAGGGCCCCGACGGCGCGTACACGGCGGTCGAACCCGCCGAGGGCGCGGTCCGGGAGGTCGAGGACGGCGGGACCGAGGGGTCCGAAAGATCCGAGGGATCCGAGGGGTCCGAGGGGTCCGAGGGGTCCGAGGGGTCCGAGAGGTCTGGCGGGGCTCAAGGGCACGGCGGATCCGGCGGGTCCGACGGTGCCCACGGCGACGGCGACGGCGGTGGCAGCGCGAGCGGCGGTGGTGTGCGCCGGTTGGTGGCCGACATCGCCGAGACGCTGCACATCGGCCGCATCGGTGTGCTCGACGCGGACTACTCCCCGCTGGTCATCGACTGGCGCGCGCCCGCCGCCGCGCCCTTCTACCGCTCGACCCCGGTCGATCCCGGCCGGGTCGTGCGCCGGCGCGTCATCCGCTCCAAGGGCCGCAGGGTCCTCGGCGTGGAGGACGACCTGATGCGCCCGGAGCTGACGGCGTTCCTCGACGGCGAGCAGCTGCCCGTCATCGGTGACGGCGCCCTGATGGCCGCGCTCGGCCAGGCCCGCAGCCACACCATGCGGGACATCGTGGCGTCGATCCAGGCGGAGCAGGACCTGGTGATCCGCGCTCCGGCCGCCTCGGTGACGTACGTGGAGGGCGGCCCCGGCACGGGCAAGACCGCCGTCGCCCTGCACCGCGCGGCCTACCTGCTCTACCAGGACCGGCGCCGGTACGCGGGCGGCATCCTCATCGTCTCGCCGACCCCCCTGCTCGTCGCCTACACGGAGGGCGTCCTGCCGTCCCTCGGCGAGGAGGGCCAGGTGGCGATCCGCGCGGTCGGCTCCCTGGTCGACGGCATCGAGGCCACGGTCTACGACACCCCGGCGGTGGCTCGTGTCAAGGGCTCGTCCCGCATGGTGCGGGTCCTGCGCCGGGCGGCGCGGGGCGCCCTGGAGTCTCCGCTCGGGGCCGCGGGCACCGCCCGGAGGGCGGAACGGACGGGCGCAGCCGACCCGCACCCGCCAACGGCGAACGCCCGGCAACTCGCCTTCGGCGAGGAGGACCCCGAAGCCGAAGGCGAGCCGGCAGGGACCGCCCCCACCCCCGCACGCCTGCGCGTAGTGGCCTTCGGCCGCCGCCTGGAACTGGGCGCCGGCCAGCTGTCCCGTATCCGCCAGACGGCACTGGGCGGCACGGCCCCCGTCAACCTGCTCCGCCCCCGCGCCCGCAGACTCCTCCTGGACGCCCTCTGGGAGCAGTCCGGCGCCGCGGGCAGGCACGACGATCCGGAACTCGCCGCCGAACTCCGCTCGTCCTTCGACGACGACATCACCTCCGAGGACGACTTCCTCGCCTTCCTCGACGCCTGGTGGCCGGAGCTCACCCCGCGCGCCGTGCTCACCGCGATGGGCGACGAACGCGCCCTGCACCGCTGGGCGCGCCGCGTCCTGAACCCCGGCGAGATCCGCAAGGTCGCCCGGTCCCTGAGACGCGACGCCCTGTCCGTGCACGACGTGGCGCTGCTCGACGAGTTGCAGGCGATCCTCGGTACGCCGCACCGGCCGCGCAAGAAGAAGGAGCTCGACCCGCTCGACCTGCTCACCGGCCTCGACGAGCTGATGCCGCAGCGCGAGGAGTCCCAGCGCGAGCGCGCCGAACGCCTGGCGGCGGAGCGCACCGAGTACGCGCACGTGATCGTGGACGAGGCGCAGGACGTGACGCCCATGCAGTGGCGCATGATCGGCCGCCGCGGCAGGCACGCGACCTGGACGGTCGTCGGCGACCCGGCGCAGTCCTCCTGGTCCGACCCGGACGAGGCGGGCGCGGCCAGGGACGAGGCCCTCGGCACCCGTCCGCGCCGCCGCTTCACCCTCACCGTCAACTACCGCAACCCCGCCGAGATCGCCGAACTCGCCGCGAAGGTCCTGGCCCTCGCGATGCCGGGGTCCGCGTCGCCGTCCGCGGTCCGCTCCACCGGCATCGAGCCGCGCTTCGCCGTCGTCGGCCGCGCGGCGAAGGACGGCGGCGGGCGCGAGGGCGCCCTCGGCAGGGCGGTGCGCGAGGAGGCGGCCCGCCTGCTCGACCGCGTCGAGGGCACCGTCGGCGTGGTCGTGGCCATGAACCGCAGGGAGCAGGCGGCCCGCTGGCTCGACGGCCTCGGGGAGCGCGTCGTCGCCCTCGGCAGCCTGGAGGCCAAGGGCCTGGAGTACGACGCGACGCTCGTCGTCTCGCCCGCCGAGATCGCCGACGAGTCCCCCGCGGGCCTGCGGGTGCTGTACGTGGCGCTGACCCGCGCCACGCAGCAGCTCACCGTCCTTTCGGGCGAACGTGACGACCCGGACGGGCAGGGAGTGCCGGACCTGCTGCGGGAGTGAGCGTCAAGGCGGCGCGGGAGCGGCCGTGGGGGCGGCCCGGGTCCGGCCGTGAGGGCGGCGTGCGCGTGACCGTCACGGCGGCGCGCCGTGCGGCGGGGACGAATCCGCGGGATGGGAATTGCCTTACGGGGTTCGTTTGTTACCGTTGATGTGGCACCGGCCCGATCCAAGCCCCCGGGCCCAACCTTCGTCGCTACGAGCGACCACTTGCCGCGAGGCGAGCATGGCGGGTCGGTGTCACCTAGCGCAGCAAGAGGTCCGCGTCACCAAGTGGCGCGGACCTCTTTGCGTTCCCCTCTTTCTGTTTGCTTCAACTTCTCGTATGGTGGAAGTCGTTTTCCGAAAGTGGAGTGAACAAAACGTTCGTAATCCGATGCGGCTACCGCGTACCAAGTGGTAGGTGCGACCATCGAACGGCAACAGCTACAAGGTGAAAGCAGAGGAAGTCCGCCATGGCAACGGCGCCCAGCGTCTCCTACTCGATGACGGTCAGGCTGGAGGTGCCCGCGAGCGGAACAGCGGTCTCCCAGCTCACCACGGCCGTGGAGTCCTCCGGCGGCTCCGTCACCGGCCTCGACGTCACGGCGTCCGGCCATGAGAAGCTGCGCATCGACGTCACGATCGCGGCGAGCTCGACCTCGCACGCCGACGAGATCGTCGAGGAACTGCGCGGCATCGAGGGCGTCACCCTCGGCAAGGTCTCCGACCGTACGTTCCTGATGCACCTCGGCGGCAAGATCGAGATGCAGTCGAAGCACCCCATTCGCAACCGCGACGACCTCTCCATGGTCTACACACCGGGTGTCGCCCGCGTGTGCATGGCGATCGCGGAGAACCCCGAGGACGCGCGCCGCCTCACCATCAAGCGCAACTCCGTCGCGGTCGTGACGGACGGCTCCGCGGTGCTCGGCCTCGGCAACATCGGCCCGAAGGCGGCCCTTCCGGTCATGGAGGGCAAGGCGGCCCTCTTCAAGCGCTTCGCGGGCATCGACGCCTGGCCGCTGTGCCTCGACACCCAGGACACCGACGCGATCGTCGAGATCGTCAAGGCCATCGCGCCCGGCTTCGCCGGCATCAACCTGGAGGACATCTCCGCGCCGCGCTGCTTCGAGATCGAGGCCCGGCTCCGCGAGGCCCTGGACATCCCGGTCTTCCACGACGACCAGCACGGCACCGCGATCGTCGTCCTCGCCGCCCTGACCAACGCGCTGCGCGTGGTGGGCAAGGGCATCGGGGACGTCCGCGTCGTCATGTCCGGCGCCGGAGCGGCCGGTACGGCCATCCTCAAGCTGCTGCTCGCCGCGGGCGTCAAGCACGCCGTCGTCGCCGACATCCACGGCGTGGTGCACGCGGGCCGCGAGGACCTGGCGTCCTCCGCCACGGACACCGACCAGGGTTCGCAACTGCGCTGGATCGCCGACAACACCAACCCCGAGGGCGTCACCGGCACCCTCAAGCAGGCCGTCGTGGGCGCCGACGTGTTCATCGGCGTGTCGGCCCCGAACGTGCTCGGCGGCGACGATGTCGCGGCCATGGCGGACGACGCGATCGTGTTCGCGCTCGCGAACCCGGACCCGGAGGTCGACCCCGCAATCGCCCGCGAGACGGCGGCAGTTGTGGCCACGGGCCGCTCCGACTTCCCCAACCAGATCAACAACGTCCTGGTCTTCCCCGGCGTCTTCCGCGGCCTGCTCGACGCCCAGTCGCGTACGGTCAACACGGAGATGATGCTGGCCGCCGCCACCGCCCTGGCGGACGTGGTCACCGAGGGCGAGCTGAACCCGAACTACATCATCCCGAGCGTCTTCAACGACAAGGTCGCGGGCGCGGTCGCCGGAGCGGTGCGCGGCGCCGCCAAGGCGGCGGGGGCCGCTGTGACGGGTACCACGGCCTGACCGCACGGCGCGTCGCGGAACGCGGCGCCCGTGACGGCCCTCTAGGGTGGCGGGACGCGGGCCTCAGGGCCCGCGCGGCCCTACCGGGCCCGAAGGGCCCCGCACCGGCCCCACGCCGGTCCGTCGGGGCACGCGGGTCCGGCGCCGGGAGCGGACGGAGCGTCACCATTTCGAGGCACCCAGCCGAGGAAGGGGCGCCCTTCGTGTGACTCCCACGGGTGCCGGATTGGCTTTCCCGCCGCAGGTGGGGGCAGGATGCGTCTCTGGGCGCGAGGGTCCGACGGGGACCCGGTCCGGGGCTCGCCTGAGGACCCTGGCAGCATCGGCTTCGCTGTGCCCGGTATGCGGCTCCGCCGCGTGGCACGCCTCAACAGCAAGAAGAACACGGGAGTACAAACATGAACCGCAGTGAGCTGGTGGCCGCGCTGGCCGACCGCGCAGAGGTGACCCGCAAGGACGCCGACGCCGTGCTGGCCGCGTTCGCCGAGACCGTCGGCGAGATCGTTGCCAAGGGCGACGAGAAGGTCACCATCCCCGGCTTCCTGACCTTCGAGCGCACGCACCGTGCCGCTCGCACCGCCCGCAACCCGCAGACCGGCGAGCCGATCAACATTCCGGCCGGCTACAGCGTCAAGGTCTCGGCGGGCTCCAAGCTCAAGGAAGCGGCCAAGGGCAAGTAAGCAGGCCTCTGGCCTTGTGCAGCGAAGGGGGGGCCCCCCCCGGGGGGGGGGGCCCGCGGGGGGGGGGGGGGGGGGGGGGGGGCGCGGGAGAGCTATGCCGCAACCCCCCCGGGGGGGGGTGTGGTCCCCCCGCGCGGGGGGTTGCCGCGGG
>NZ_JBIRHJ010000001.1:99438-717963 GCF_044328435.1 Streptomyces sp. NPDC017940
CCCGCCGCGGCGCCCTCCCGACGCGTGGCGGGGCCCCCCAACAGCCCCCCTGCCGCCCCCCCCCCCCCCCCCCCCCGCGGCCCCCCCCCCCCGGGGGGGGGGCCCCCGGGGGGGGGCCCCCCCCCTTCTGCGTGCCGTCTGGCTTCGTGTGCCGTCGGAAAGACTGGCCTCAAACGCCGGCCGGGCTGGATCTTCCCGGCCGAGCTGGGTCTTTCCGGCTGGGCTTCAGTTCGCCGGGTGGCCCGGGAGTTCTACCTTCGCTCCCAGTTCCACCAGTTTGTCCATGAAGTTCTCGTAGCCCCGGTTGATCAGGTCGATGCCGTGGACCCGGGACGTGCCCTGGGCCGCGAGGGCCGCGATGAGGTACGAGAAGCCGCCCCGGAGGTCCGGGATGACCAGGTCGGCGCCCTGGAGCTTGGTGGGGCCGCTCACGACCGCCGAGTGCAGGAAGTTGCGCTGCCCGAAGCGGCAGTCGGAGCCGCCGAGGCACTCGCGGTAGAGCTGGATGTGCGCACCCATCTGGTTGAGCGCGGAGGTGAAGCCGAGCCGGGACTCGTAGACCGTCTCGTGGACGATGGACAGGCCCGTGGCCTGCGTCAGGGCGACCACCAGGGGCTGCTGCCAGTCGGTCTGGAAGCCGGGGTGGACGTCCGTCTCCAGGGCGATGGACTTCAGCTGGCCGCCCGGGTGCCAGAACCGGATGCCCTCGTCGTCGATCTCGAAGGCACCGCCCACCTTCCGGTAGGTGTTCAGGAACGTCATCATCGAGCGCTGGAGGGCGCCGCGGACGTAGATGTTGCCCTCGGTCGCGAGCGCCGCGGACGCCCAGGACGCGGCCTCCAGGCGGTCCGGCAGGGCCTGGTGGGTGTAGCCGCCGAGGGTGTCCACACCGGTGATGCGGATGGTCCTGTCGGTGTCCATCGCGATGATCGCGCCCATTTTCTGCAAGACGCAGATCAGGTCCTCGATCTCGGGCTCCACGGCGGCGTTGGACAGCACCGTGACGCCCTCCGCGAGGACGGCCGTGAGCAGCACCTGCTCGGTGGCGCCCACGGACGGGTACGGCAGCCGGATCTTGGTGCCGCGCAGCCGCTGCGGGGCCTCCAGGTACTGGCCGTCGGCGCGCTTCTCGATGGTCGCGCCGAACTGGCGGAGCACCTCGAAGTGGAAGTCGATGGGACGGCCGCCGATGTCGCAGCCGCCGAGGCCCGGGATGAAGGCGTGCCCGAGGCGGTGCAGGAGCGGCCCGCAGAACAGGATCGGAATGCGCGATGAACCCGCGTGCGCGTCGATGTCGGCGACGTTCGCGCTCTCCACGTGCGAGGGGTCCATGACGAGCTCGCCCGGCTCCTCGCCGGGGCGGACCGTCACGCCGTGCAGCTGGAGCAGGCCGCGCACGACGCGGACGTCTCGGATGTCGGGGACGTTGCGCAGCCGGCTCGGTGCGCTGCCGAGCAGCGCGGCGACCATGGCCTTGGGTACGAGGTTCTTCGCCCCGCGGACACGGATCTCACCCTCCAGCGGGGTGCCGCCGTGGACAAGCAGTACGTCTTGGGTGCCGGTGACGGTCATGAATCTCGCGTTCCGAAGAGGTGGACGGGGGGATCAAAGGGCAAGCGTAATGGCCGCGTACCCCCCTTGAGTAAGCCCGATGCGGGCTCAGGCACGTCATGACTCCGCTACAACACGAACCGTGCGGAACCGGACGCTCACGGTCACGGGACCCCCGGCGCGTCCCGGGCGCCCCGGCACCCCCTGAGCTGGGTTCCCCCGCGTCGGCCCATTGGCTCCCCGTCCGGGCCCGGGATGCGGGATCATGTCTGGCATGACCGAGGTGTCCTCGCTCACAGGGCGGCTGCTCGTGGCCACGCCTGCCCTGTCGGACCCCAATTTCGACCGTGCGGTGGTGCTGCTCCTCGACCACGACGAGGAGGGCTCCCTCGGTGTGGTGCTCAACCGGCCGACACCGGTGGGCGTCGAGGACATCCTGGAGGGCTGGGGCGACCTCGCGGGCACGCCGGGCGTGGTCTTCCAGGGCGGCCCCGTCTCGCTCGACTCCGCCCTCGGCGTCGCGGTGATCCCCGGGGACGAGGGGCCCCTCGGGTGGCGCCGGGTGCACGGCGCCATCGGTCTCGTCGACCTGGAGGCCCCGCCGGAGCTGCTCGCCTCCGCGCTCGGCAGCCTGCGGATCTTCGCCGGGTACGCCGGGTGGGGCCCGGGCCAGTTGGAGGACGAGCTCGCCGAAGGCGCCTGGTACGTGGTCGAGTCCGAACCGGGCGACGTGTCCTCGCCGGACCCGGAGCGGCTGTGGCGCGCGGTACTGCGACGGCAGCGCAGCGAGTTGGCGATGGTGGCCACGTACCCGGACGACGCGTCCTTGAATTGACGTCCAGGTGGCTCCGGCGCCTTGCGCTGCCAGGACGCGCCCGGCGTGAGTACCCTTGGCAGCTATGAGCACTCTTGAGCCCGAGCCCGAGCGCGGGGCAGGTACGGGGACCCTCGTAGAGCCGACGCCGCAGGTGTCGCACGGTGACGGCGACCACGAGCGCTATGCGCACTATGTCCAGAAGGACAAGATCATGGCGAGCGCTCTCGACGGTACGCCCGTCGTGGCGCTCTGCGGCAAGGTGTGGGTCCCCGGGCGCGATCCCAAGAAGTATCCCGTCTGTCCCATGTGCAAGGAGATCTACGAGTCCATGGGTGCGGGGGGCGACAAGGACAAGGGCGGCAAGGACGGCAAGAAGTAGCCGCCCTCTCGGCCGGCCGACCACTTCGGGGCCCTGGGCGCACAGGTGCTGTGTGCCTGGGGGCCCGCGTGCGTGGGGGGCCGTTTTTTTCGCCGCTTCGCGGCGGTTTCCCACCCACCCACCCGTTACTGGCGATCCACGCGTGACCGTGCCCCCGCCGTTCGTGCCCCCGCCGTTCGTGCCCGCGCCGCCGTGCCTGCGTGGTTGCGCCTGCACCGCCGTGCCCGTGGCGCCACGTCCGCGCTGCTGCGTCCGCTGTCGCGTCCGCGCCGCCGTGCCCGTTCCGCGGCTGCGTGCTGCCGCGTCCGCCCCGTCGCGCCCGCACCCGCCGCGTCCGCGCCGCCGGGCAACACCCCACCAGGCGCCACCGCCCGACACCCCACCAGGCGCCACCACGCAACCCCCCGCCGCACAGCCCCGCCCCCGCCGCGCAGCCGCCTCCCCGCGTCACGCCCGCGCGTGTTGCAGCGCGCGCAACGCCTCTTTTGCGGGCTGCAATCGCATGGCAGCCTCCTCCCATGACCTTTGAGCAACTGATCCCGGCGCCCGCACGCGCCGAGGCCCCCGGTGGTGACGGCTTCGTGCTGGACGCGTCGACCACGCTCTGGGCGGGACCCGGTACGCAGTCCACGGAGCAGTGGCTGCGCGGCACGCTCGGTGGGGCGTTGCGGGTGCCGCTCGCGCCGGGGGCGGAGGGCGCGCCGGGCTCCGTGGCGCTGCGGCTCGACAGCGCGCTGGAGGCCGAGGCGTACCGGCTGACCGTCAGCGGGGACGGCGTCGAGATCCGCGGCGGCACCGCGGCGGGTGTCTTCTGGGGGGCGCAGACGCTGCGTCAGCTCCTCGGCGCGGCGGCGTTCCGCCGGGCGCCCATCGCGCCCGGCCGGGAGTACACCGTGCCCCGGGGCGTCATCGAGGACGCCCCGCGGTTCGGCTGGCGCGGCCTGATGCTGGACGTGTCCCGGCACTTCACGCCCAAGGAGGGCGTGCTGCGCTACCTGGACCTCCTCGCCGCGCACAAGCTCAACGTCTTCCACTTCCACCTCACCGACGACCAGGGCTGGCGCCTCGAGATCAAGCGCTACCCCAAGCTCACGGAGGTCGGCGCCTGGCGCTCCCGCACCAAGTGGGGGCACCGCCAGTCACAGTTGTGGGACGAGAAGCCGCACGGCGGCTTCTACACCCAGGACGACATCCGCGAGATCGTCGCGTACGCCGAGTCGCTGCACATCACCGTCGTCCCGGAGATCGACATCCCCGGGCACTCGCAGGCCGCCATCGCCGCCTACCCCGAGCTCGGCAACACCGACGTCATCGACACCTCCGCGCTCGGGGTCTGGGACACCTGGGGCGTCACCCCGAACGTCCTGGCCCCCAACGACCACACCCTGCGCTTCTACGAGGGCGTCTTCGAAGAGGTCCTCGAACTCTTCCCGTCGACATTCATCCACGTCGGCGGCGACGAGTGCCCCAAGGAGCAGTGGAAGGACTCGGCCGCGGCGCAGGCGCGCATCGAGGAGCTCGGGGTCAGCAACGAGGACGAGTTGCAGAGCTGGTTCATCCGCCACTTCGACAAGTGGCTCTCCGCGCGCGGGCGTCGGCTCATCGGCTGGGACGAGATCCTGGAGGGCGGTCTCGCCGAGGGCGCGGCCGTCTCGTCCTGGCGCGGCTACAGCGGCGGCATCGCGGCCGCCCAGGCAGGGCACGACGTCGTCATGTGCCCGGAGCAGCACGTCTATCTGGACCACCGCCAGCACGGCGGCCCCGACGAGCCGGTGCCCATCGGCTGGGTCCGCACCCTGGAGGACGTCTACCGCTTCGAGCCGGTACCGGCCCAGCTCGGCGCGGAGGAGGCCAAGCACGTCCTCGGCACCCAGGCCAACGTGTGGACCGAAGTCATGGAGTCCCACGGGCGCGTGGACTATCAGGTCTTTCCGAGGCTCGCGGCGTTCGCCGAAGTCGCCTGGCGTACGCTCCCGGCGCCCGCGGAGCGCGACTTCGCCGATTTCGAACGGCGAATGACCGCGCACTATGCGCGGCTTGACGCCCTGGGCGTCGACTACCGCCCGCCGGGCGGCCCTCTGCCGTGGCAGCAGCGCCCCGGAGTGGGCGGACGTCCGATCGAGGGGCTCCCCCCGATGGTGTGAGGTGACGCCCCGAGCCTGTGCTTCCGGCGGTCCGCGGTGACACCGTGGACCGTCGGGAGAAAGCCGTACACAGCTCACCGAGGAGTGACAATTCCCGCTGACCGGCAAGGGAGTGCGAAAACGGCATATCCCCCAGGTCTGCGGACGAACACCTCCTAGCGGACCCCCGCGCCGGGGCCCTGCGAAGATGTGCCAGAGTTGCCACGTCCGGGTTGTGAGCACGTACCGTACGGCGGAACAGGCGTAACGGTGAGACGGCGCGCAAGCCGCCGGGTCATCGGGAAGGGGCAGCCGGTTTTGACCACGCACGCACCGCGGGCGGCGCAGGGGGCGCAGTCTGTGACGCTGCCCGTCACGCTCGACGAGGCCGTCGCGGCGCTCGCCGCCGCGCCCGCCGCCGTGCCCGTCGCGGGCGGCACGGACCTGATGTCCTCGGTCAACGCCGGCCAGCTCCGCCCCGCAGCGCTCGTCGGCCTCGGCCGCATCAACGAGATCCGCGGCTGGCAGTACCAGGACGGGCACGCACTCCTCGGAGCCGGTCTGACGCACGCCCGCATGGGGCGCCCGGACTTCGCGGCGCTCATCCCGGCGCTCGCCGCCGCCGCGCGCGCCGCGGGGCCGCCGCAGATCCGCAACGCGGGCACCCTCGGCGGCAACATCGCCTCGGCCGCGCCCACCGGCGACTCGCTGCCCGTACTCGCCGCACTCGACGCCGTACTGATCATCGCGGGCCCGGGCGGCGCCCGCCGCGAGATCCTGGTCTCGCACCTGCTCGCGGGCATGGAGATGCTCGCCCCCGGCGAGCTCATCGGCTACGTCCGCGTCCCCCTGCTGCACGCCCCGCAGGTCTTCCTGAAGGCCACGGGGCGCACCGGGCCGGGGCGCGCGACCGCGTCCGTCGCCCTGGTGCTCGACCCGGCGCGCAGGGGCGTGCGATGCGCCGTCGGCGCCATCGCGCCCATGCCGCTGCGGCCCCTGGAGGCCGAGCAGTGGGTCGCGGGCCTCATCGACTGGGACGGCGAGCGCGGTCTGGTGCCGGAGGCCCTGACGGCCTTCGGCGAGTACGTCGCCGCGGCGTGCGTACCGGACCACCCGCCCGCCGAGGACGGCACGGCCCAGCCGCTGCCGCCCGCCGTACTGCACCTGCGGCGCACCGTCGCCGTGCTGGCCCGACGAGCACTGGGGAGGGCGCTGTCGTGACCGACGGTCAGAGGAACGGCACCAGCGGCTGGCAGCCGCACCCGCAGGGCGAGTACGACGCGGACGCCACCGCGTTCGTGCAGCTGCCCGAAGGCGCCGCCGACGCGGTGAGCACACCGCTCGCCGCGCCGGGGCACGGGTACGTGCCGCCGCAGATAACGGTCACGCCGACAGCGCCCGACGCCACCGACCCCGCCTCCACCGGCGTGTGGGTGCTGCCGCCCGAGATCACCGGCGTGGCGCCCGCCGCGCCCGCGCCCCCCGTCGACCCGCAGGCCGCCGTGCGCTGGCCCGAACCCGGCTCCCAGGGTGCCGCGGGGGACCCCTACGACCCCCGGGCCACCGGCCAGTGGTCGTTCCCGGACGCCGCGGCCCCGCAGGAGGGCACGCCGAACGGGACCGCGCACGGGCACGCGCCCGCGCCGCACGACGTCACCGGGCAGTGGTCGATCCCCGTCGCGGACGGAGACCTGCCGGACGAGTCCGGTGAGTACGCGCCGTCCTCGCTCGCCGGGGACGGCACCCCCCCGGCCGGAACGCCGGTGGGCACCTGGGCGGGCGGCGGCACACCGCCCGCCACGCTGCCCGGCGGTGCGCCCGCGCCCTGGGCCACGTCGTGGCCGACCGTCGCCCCGGAGGCACCACGGGCCCCCGAGCCCCCGCACGCCCCGCAGCCGTCCGAGTACGCGGCCGGGCACGTCCCCTCGGGACCGGCGCCCGTACGGCACGGACAGCCCGGGCAGCCCGGACAGCACGGCACCGAGGAGACCCCGTTCGAACGGACGGCCAAGCTGTTCGTCGTGACCCGCCGCCCGGACGGCTCCCTCGGCCCGGCGGGGCAGACGGACCAGTCGGCACCGGAGGCTGGTGGCCCGGCCGGTCATGACCACGGCCAGGACAGTGCCCCCTACGACTCGGCGCGGCACGCCGCCGAGACGGCGGAGGCCACCGCGGCCCACGCGGCGGAACTCGCACACGCGGCCGCACCCGCGCACGAGGCCGACTTCGCGCATACGGCGGACTTCGCCCATGATCCCGCCGTGGGGCACGAGACGGACTTCGCCCACGACCCCGCCCTGGTGCACGAGGGCGACGTCGCGCACGAGGTCGACTTCGGGCACGAGACGGGCTTCGCGCACGATCCCGCCGTGGGGCACGAGGGCGGCGTCGCGCACGAGGTCGACTCCGCGTACGAGACGGGCTTCGCCCACGATCCCGCCGTGGGGCACGAGGGCGGCGTCGCGCGCGAGGGCGACTCCGCGTACGGGACGGGCTTCGCGGTGGGGCACGAGGGTGACGTCGCGCACGAGGCCGACTCCGCGCACGAGTCCGCCGTGGTGCACGAGGCCGACTCCGCGCACGATCCCGCCGGGGGGCACGAGGGCGGCGTCACGCACGAAGCCGACTTCGGGCACGAGTCCGCCATGGGGCACGAGGGTGACGTCGCGCACGAGGCCGACTTCGCTCACGACCCCGCCATGGCCCACGAGGCCGACGTCGCCCACGAACCCGACGTCGCCCACGAGACGGACTTCGCCCCCGGCGCCGACTTCCCCCCCGGCGCGGACTTCGCGCACGGTGGCGCCCCCGTGCACGCGGTGGACCTCGGGCACGGGGGCGCCCCCGCGCACGACCGGGGGCACGCCGGGGGCCCGGCGCACGCGGACGACCCGGCGTTCGACACCTTCGACCCCGCGGTCCACGAGCCCCACCCGGGACCGGAGGCGGACTTCGCGGAAGGTATCGCCGCCGCGCCCGCCGCCGACCTCGCGGACGACTCCGTACACAGCCGGGAACCGGACCTCGTACACGACCCGGATCCGGCACGGGAGCCGGACGCCGCCCTGGACCACACCCCGGATCCGGAGGAGGCACAGGAGGCACAGCAGGCACCGGAGGAGCCCGAGCCGCGGTCGGACCACACCCCGGAGGCGGACCTCGCCCCCGACCCCGACCCGGACAACGACCCCAACCCCGACGACCCCGACACGGGCACCCCCGCCGAGGCACCCGCACCCCGCGAGCCCCGTACCCCGGAGCAGGACGACGAACAGGCCGCGCCCCCAGAGGAGGAGCAGGCCGCGCCCCCGCAGGAGGAGCAGCCCGCGCCGCCGCACGAGGAACACCCCCTGGTGTCCTACGTCCTGCGCGTCAACGGCGCCGACCGGCCCGTCACCGATGCCTGGGTCGGGGAGTCGCTGCTGTACGTACTGCGGGAGCGGCTCGGGCTCGCCGGGGCCAAGGACGGCTGCTCGCAGGGGGAGTGCGGGGCGTGCAACGTCCAGGTGGACGGGCGGCTCGTCGCGTCCTGCCTGGTGCCCGCGGCCACCGCGGCGGGCAGCGAGGTGCGCACCGTCGAGGGCCTCGCCGTCGACGGACAGCCCTCCGACGTGCAGCGCGCGCTCGCCAACTGCGGCGCCGTGCAGTGCGGCTTCTGCGTACCGGGCATGGCGATGACCCTGCACGACCTCCTGGAGGGCAACCCCGCCCCCAGCGACCTGGAGACCCGCCGCGCCCTGTGCGGCAACCTGTGCCGCTGCTCCGGCTACCGGGGCGTGCTCGACGCGGTGCGCGACGTCGTCGCCGAGCGCCGGGCGAAGGGCGCCGCGGACCGACAGCAGGACGGGCAGGACGGCCAGGGCGGTCAGGGCGGGACGGCGCAGGCCGGGCCGCGCGTACCGCACCAGGCGGGCCCGTACGAACAGGACGGAGGCCAGGCGTGAGCAACGAGACCGTCGCCGCGTCCGTGCCGGGCACCGAGCAGCTGCCGCACGGCGTCGGCTCCTCGCTGCCGTCGGCGGATCTGCGGGCCAAGACCGAGGGCACCTTCCCCTACGCCGCCGACCTGTGGGCCGAGGGCCTGCTGTGGGCTGCCGTCCTCCGCTCCCCGCACGCCCACGCGCGCATCGTGTCCATCGACATCACCCACGCCCAGGAGATGGCGGGCGTCCGCGCCGTCGTCACGCACGAGGACGTGCCGGGCGAGCCGCTGCACGGCCGCAAGACCGCCGACCGCCCGCTGTTCGCCGCCGAGGTCGTGCGCCACCACGGCGAGGCCATCGCCGCGGTCGCCGCCGACCACCCCGACACCGCGAGGATGGCCGCCGCGGCGATCATCGTCGAGTACGAGCTGCTCGACCCGGTGACCGACCCGGAGCAGGCCTTCGAGGCCGAGCCCCTGCACCCCGACGGCAACCTCATCCGGCACATCCCGCTGCGCCACGGCGACCCGGAGGCGGCCGGCGAGGTCGTCGTCGAGGGCCTGTACCGCATCGGCAGGCAGGACCCGGCGCCCATCGGCGCGGAGGCGGGACTCGCGGTGCCGCGTCCTGACGGCGGCGTCGAGCTGTACATCGCCTCCACCGACCCGCACGGCGACCGCGACATGGCCGCCGCCTGCTACGGCCTCGCCCCCGAGCGCGTGAAGGTCGTCGTCACCGGCGTGCCCGGCGCGAGCGCCGACCGCGAGGACGCCAGCTTCCACCTCCCGCTCGGCCTGCTCGCCCTGCGGACGGGCTGCCCGGTCAAGCTCACCGCGACCCGTGAGGAGTCCTTCCTGGGGCACGCCCACCGCCACCCCACGCTCCTGCGCTACCGCCACCACGCGGACGGCGACGGCAAGCTGGTGAAGGTGGAGGCGCAGATCCTGCTCGACGGGGGCGCGTACGCGGACACGTCGGCGGAGGCCCTCGCCGCGGCCGTCTCCTTCGCCTGCGGCCCCTACGTCGTCCCGCACGCCTTCATCGAGGGCTGGGCGGTCCGTACGAACAACCCGCCGTCCGGCCACGTACGCGGTGAGGGCGCCCTCCAGGTGTGCGCCGCCTACGAGGCCCAGATGGACAAGCTCGCCAAGCGGCTCGGCGTCGACCCGGCCGAGCTGCGGCTGCGCAACGCCCTGGCGACCGGCGACATCCTGCCCACGGGGCAGACGGTGACCTGCCCGGCCCCGGTGGCCGAACTCCTGGACGCGGTACGGGACTTCCCGCTGCCCGAGCTGCCCAAGGACACCCCGCAGGAGGACTGGCTGCTGCCCGGGGGACCCGAGGGCGCGGGCGAACCGGCGGCCGTGCGGCGCGGCGTGGGCTACGGCCTCGGCATGGTCCAGCTCCTCGGCGCCGAAGGTGCCGACGAGGTGTCCACGGCCACGGTCAAGGTGCAGGGCGGCGCCGCCACG
Source organism: Streptomyces sp. NPDC017940 (assembly GCF_044328435.1). Lineage (NCBI taxonomy): Bacteria > Bacillati > Actinomycetota > Actinomycetes > Kitasatosporales > Streptomycetaceae > Streptomyces > Streptomyces sp. NPDC017940. Next base: position 109,704 of record NZ_JBIRHJ010000001.1, read on the forward strand.
GTGATCTGCGCGGCCGTCGAGACGGGCCAGGGCTTTGCGACCCTCGCCCGGCAGATCGTCCAGGAGACCCTGGGCATCGACGACGTGCGCGTGGCCCCCGTCGACACCGACCAGCCGCCCTCGGGCCCGAGCTGCCACGGCCGCCACACCTGGGTGTCGGGCGGCGCGGTCGAGCGCGCCGCGAAGATGGTGCGCACCCAGCTCCTCCAGCCCCTCGCGCACAAGTTCGGCATGTCGACGGAGCTGCTCCAGATCGCCGACGGCAAGATCACCTCGTACGACGGTGTGCTCTCCACCACGGTCGAGGAGGCGATGGAGGGCAAGGAGCTGTGGGCCACGGCACAGTGCCGTCCGCACCCCACCGAGCCCCTCGACGCCGACGGCCAGGGCGACGCCTTCGTCGGGATGGCGTTCTGCGCGATCCGCGCGGTCGTGGACGTCGACATCGAGATCGGTTCGGTACGGGTGGTGGAGCTGGCCGTCGCCCAGGACGTGGGGCGCGTCCTCAACCCCGCGCAGCTGCGGGTCCGCATCGAGGCGGGGGTCACCCAGGGTGTCGGCGCGGCGCTCACGGAGAACCTGCGCACGCCGCGCGGCCTGGTGCGCCACCCCGACCTGACGGGGTACGCCCTGCCCACGGCCCTGGACGCGCCCGACATCCGCATCGTCAAACTCGTCGAGGAGCGCGATGTGGTCGCCCCCTTCGGCGCGAAGGCGGCGAGCGCGGTGCCCGTGGTCACCGCCCCCGCGGCGGTGGCTTCGGCGGTGCGGGCGGCGACCGGGCGCCCGGTGAACCGGCTGCCGATCAGGCCGCAGGCGGCGGTGGGGGCGGAGCTGGCGTAGCGCCGGAAAAGGGGGCGAAGCCGGGGGCGCGTTGCGGTACGTTCGCGCACGTGAGTGCTGCAACGAGCCCCGAGGGGCGCCCCCTAGGCCATGCCCCAGGTCACCCCGCGGGGGTCGTCGTCATCACCGGCATCATGGCCGCGGGGAAGTCCACGGTCGCGCAGGCCCTCGCCGAGCGGCTGCCGCGGGCGGCGCACGTCCGGGGCGACGTCTTCCGGCGCATGATCGTCTCCGGGCGCGAGGACTACGCGCCGGGGGGCGGCGCCGAGGCGGAGGCCCAACTGCGGCTGCGCTACCGCCTGTCGGCGTCCACGGCGGACGCGTACGCCGCCGCGGGCTTCACCGCGATCGTCCAGGACGTGATCCTCGGTGAGGAGCTGAAGCGGTACGTCGACCTGGTGCGCACCCGTCCCCTGTACGTCGTCGTGCTCGCCCCGCGCCCGGCGGCGGTCGCCGAGCGTGAGGCGGGCCGGGGCAAGACGGGCTACGGAGCGTGGACGGTCGAGGCCCTGGACGAGGGCTTCCGCGCGACCACCCCGCGTCTCGGACTGTGGCTGGACAGCTCGGAGTTGACGGTGGACCGGACGGTGGACGCGGTTCTCGCGTGCCTTGGCGAGGCGGCGGTGGCCTGAGAGCGGAATGTCACCGACCGGTGCCCGTACGGTCGCGATGACGCCTCAGGGATGGCATCCCCCCATAAATCCCTTTTGACGGACGGCTGTTGCAAGGCACCATCGAAGATGTCCCAAGCAACTACGCCACTACCACGGGGGAATCATGGGGGACGACACGGGCTGGGGATGAGCCCGGCCATCGAGTGAGAAGCGGTGCCGCGGATGCCGGGGCACCGGAGGGGCGGTCCCTTGGGGGCCGCCCTTCGCCGTGCCCGGGTTCGTACGGGTCCTTGGTCAGGGCGTGGGCGGCGCGGCCCCCTCGATCGTCACCACGGAGCCCGGAGCGACCTGCCCGTAGAGCCACTTGGCGTCAGCGGGCCGCAGCCCGAGCATGCCGTGGGTGATGTCCCGGGCGCCGGGTGCCGCGTCGTCGTACGTCAGGGCGACGAGGTAGTTCGTACGGCCACCGGAGTCACGCAGCTCGACGACCCAGGGCAGCGTGAGGTCGTACGCGTCGCCGAGGCCGGCGGTCGCGCCGGAGAGCCGCTTGGTCCTGTGCTTGGCGACGACGGTCGTGCGCCCGGGCTTCGTGGGGTGGCTCGCGGTACCGGACGAGACGGGCAGCGTACGCCCGCGCACGGTCAGCGTCCGCGCGGCGAGGTCGACGCCGACGGCGGGCGCGGTGGCCGACGCGGTGCGGGAGGGGGGCGCGGCGGGCGGCGCGGGGCCGGAGCCGTCCGCCCCGCCGAGCCCGGTGACCAGCCCGAACACCAGCGCGCCGACCCCGGCGGCGACCCCTCCCGCGACGACCGCGCGCCGCCGCTTCCTGGCCTGCGCGCGCCGCCGCACCTGGGCACCGGTGCCGGGGGCGGGGGCGCGGCTGCTCTCGGCGAGGCGGTGCAGGGCGGTGGAGAGGTGCGGGTCCGGGGCGGGGTGCTCCGGTGCCGGGGTGGGGTAACCCGGTGTCGGGGCGGGGCGCTCTGGTGCCGAGGTGCGGTGCTCTGGTGCCGGGGTGGGGCGCTCCGGTGCCGGGGTGGAGTACCCGGATGCCGGGGCAGGGGGCTCGGGTGCCGGGGTGGGCGGTGTCCGCCCGGGTTCGTCGGCCGGCCGGCCGGTCAGCGGCTCATCGGACATGGCCGCCCTCCTTCCCGCTCCGTACGCGGTCGTCGCTGCGGGAGCGGTCCGTGCCCGCGCCCCGGGTCGGGCCCTGGCCGCCGCCCCGTGCGGGAGCCGCGCCGAGCACGTCGTCCTCGTCCGTGGTGAGGTGCCGGGCCAGGGCCGCACGGCCGCGGGCGAGCCGGGCCTTCACGGTGCCGGTCGGGGCACCGGTCTCGGCGGCCACCTGTTCCACGCTGAGGTCACACAGGTGGTGCAGCACGATCGCGAGGCGCTGCGCGTCCGGTATCCGCCGCAGCGCCTCGACCAGGGCGAGGTGTTCGGGCCCCGGTCCCGGTGTGTGTTCCGGCGGTGGCGTGCGGCGCACGAGTTCCAGCCAGCGGCGGGCCCGGCGCCAGTGGCTGACGGCGAGCCGCATGGCCACCGTACGGATCCAGGCCTCCGGGGCCTCGACGGCGCTGAACTCGCGCCGCCGGTCCCAGGCCCGCACGAACGCCTCCTGGACGGCGTCCTGGGCCTGCCCGTGGTCGCCGGTCAGGGCGTAGACCTGGCCCACGACACGGGGGAACGCGGACGCGTAGAACGCGTCGAACTCATCCTCCGTCATGCCTCGCCGTCCCTTGCCGCAGCCGCGTCACCCGCTCCGGCAGGCCGCCCCGAAATCTCCCACCCGCACCGTGCAACCCGGTGGCCGCCGCCGTGCGTATGGGAGGCGTACATGGAAGCACACCGGCTCGGCCGGAGCACCACAGGCACATTTCGCGGAGCTCGCGGGGCTCACAGAACCACTGGGGGACAGATGACCAGGCGCACCAGGAACCGGCACGTCGCGCGCGGGGCGGCCGCGGCGGTGCTCTGCACGGCCGTGCTGGCGGGCTGCTCGGGAGGTCCGGGCGGTTCCGGGGACGGCGGAGGCGGGGACGGCGGGCGGGCGGCGGCCGCGGGGGAGCGGGGGAGGGACGGCGCGGGCACGCCCACGGAGCGGGCGAAGCCCGTCGTGGAACCGGCGGCGCTGCGCGGGGACGGGGTCCGCGTCAACGTCGCCGACGGGCAGCGGGTGGGCGTCGGCATGCCGGTGTCGGTGACCTTCGCCCGGCCGGTCCCGGCGGCCGAGCGGGCCGCTGTAGAGAGGCGCCTGCGCGTCCGGACGAGCACGCCGACCACCGGCTCCTGGAGCTGGGTGAAGGACCGCAACCTGCACGAGGGCCAGCGCGTCGACTACCGCCCCAGGTCCTACTGGAAGCCGGGCACGGAGGTCACGGTGCGGGTGGGCGCGGACACCGTACGCCGCTTCACGGTCGCCCGCTCCCTGGTCGCCACCGTCGACGTGCGCGCCCACACCATGACGGTGACCAAGGACGGCACGACGCGCCGCGTACCGGTCACGGCGGGCGCCCCGGGGATGGACACCTGGAACGGCACGATGGTGGTCTCCGACAAGCAGCGCCGCGTCCTGATGGACTCCAGGACCGTCGGCTACGCGGACGCGTACAAGGACTACTACAACTACGCCGTCCACCTCACGACGTCGGGCACCTACCTCCACGAGAACCCGAAGGCCAACACGTACGCGGGCAACAGCAACGTCACCCACGGCTGCATAGGCCTAGCCACCGACGGAACGGCACGCCGCTTCTTCGAGGAGGTCATCCCCGGCGACGTCGTCCGCGTGACCGGCTCCAAGGACACGGTGGCAGCGGGGAACGGCTACGGGGACTGGAACGTGCCGTGGAAGGAGTGGACGTCGGGCAGCGCCCTGAAGTGAGACGAGTACCGTCCCCCGGGCGGCACGCCAACTCTCCCGCGGGAGCACGGCGTCCCCCGGGGGGCACTGCGTGGAGGCCGTGACCGGAATCGAACCGGCGTGCTTCGCTTTGCAGGCGAATCCCTCAACCACTCGGGCACACGGCCAAGCTGTGCTTCTTGATGTCTTCGACGGTAGGCGGTGGCGACGACCATGCTCAAGGCCGTCGCCACCACCGCAACGGGACTGCCATACGGCGTTCACGAATCCGATGTGGCGGCGGGACAGGCGCCTGTGCTGTGAGGTAGACCTCGTCAAAGGCGCCGGGCCGACGGCTGGAACCGCCGTGGGCCGGCGGTGCCGCAGCCCGCGCGGAGCCGGCGACGGCGAGTCCGGCGGTGGTTGCCTGAGCCCTCGCGGCTCGCGGCTGCCGGTTTCAGCCCTCGATCTCCGCCCACACCGTCTTGCACGGGGCCGGCCCCACCTCCGTGCCCCAGCGCGACGCTAGGGCCTCCACCAGGAGCAGGCCGCGGCCCGACTCCGCGTCGGAGCGCGCGTGCCGGGCCGTGGGCAGCAGGTCGCCCCGTGTGTCGGTCACCTCCACGCGGAGCGTGGCCCCGGTCACCGTCAGTGTGAGCCGGAAGTTCCGGCCCGGCGTCCGGCCGTGCAGCGCGGCGTTGTTCGCCAGCTCGGCGACGATGTGCTCCGCATGGGTGAAGCGGCAGCCCCACCCCCCGAGTTGCGCTGTCGTCAGGCGGCGGGCCAGGCGGGCGCCCCTGCGGGTCGTGGACAGCAGGATCGTGAACTGGCGTACGGGGGTGGGGGAGTGGCTGCGTTCTTGATTCACGTCACTCAGCGTGGCCGCGTGCGCGCGTTGTTCCCAGCGGGACTGGCTGTGCGTATGCCGTTTGTCCGGTGCTTGTCCTGGCTTGTCTCGGCTGTCCGACGTGACGTTCGGGTACGGGTGCGCGTTGGGGTTGGACGGCTCGGTGGAGGTGGGTGTGATGGTCGTGGACGCCAACGGTTGTCCGGACGAGGATGGTTGGGACGTCGATCCGGAGGATGAGATCGCCTCGGTGGTCGAGGCGTTGGGGCGGCAGCAGAAGCTGTGGCGCGAGGCAGCGGGGCTGCGGGTGGTCGACTTCGCGGAGACGGTCGGGTACGGGGAGGACCTGGTTCGGAAGGTGGAGCGCGGAGCGCGTATTCCCCGGCCGGAGTACCTGGACCGCGCGGACGAGGTTCTTGGGGCCAACGGGTTCATCTCGGCGATGAAGGAGGAGATGACCAAGGCCCGGTACCCGAAAAAGGTTCGGGAGTTGGCGAAGCTGGAGGCGCGGGCGGTCGAGATCGCGGCGTACGGCAACCACAACCTTCATGGCCTGCTACAGACGAAGGAGTACGCGCGGGCGCTGTTCGGCTTGCAGCGTCCTGTCTACTCGCAGGACCAGGTGGAGCGCGGCTTGGCGGCACGTATGGCCCGGCGGGTGGTCTTCGAGCAGTCACCGGCACCGGATTTCAGCTTCGTTCAGGAGGAGGTGACTTTGCGGAGGCCCATCGGGGGAAGAATGGTCCTGCGTCAGCAGCTCGAACGCCTGCTGGATATCGGGCGGTTGCCACATGTCACCCTCCAGGTGATGCCGACCGACAGCGAAGGGCACGCCGGGATCGAGGGCGGACGGATTCAGTTGCTGAAGTTCGGGGACGGAACGGCGGTGGGGCGGTCCGAAGGGGAGTTCAACGGCCGCCCGGTATCCGACCCGAGGCAGCTCCGAATCCTCGAGCTGCGGTATGGCATGATCCGGGCGCAGGCTCTCACGCCACGGGAGTCGTTGGCCTTCATCGAGAGAGTGCGGGGAGAGACATGACCCAAAAGCCCTCTGCCGGGGACGGTTACGAGCGCAACTGGTTCAAGAGCAGTTACAGCGACAGCAGCAACATCAACGACTGCGTCGAGGTGGCCATAGCCCCCCGCAGCATCCACGTCCGCGACTCCAAGAACCCCGCTGGATCCCAACTCACCCTCCCCCCAAGCGCCTGGGCCGACTTCATCGCGTACGCAACTGAGTAGAGCCCTGAGTAGCCGTACGCAGGGAACCGGTGCGGCACAGCAGAGCTGTCAGCATGACAACCGCGTCCCCGATGGCTCTCGTACGGCATTTCGTGGGGATGGAAGCGTCCCGCCGAAACGCCCGTCACTTGAGTACTCCTACTCACTCCCCGGGCACCAACCTCCGCTAGCCTCACGGACGTTGCCGCAGCACAGTCGCAACGCGTGGAGCACCGGTGTGCCTCGCGCGGGACACGGGGAGGTCCGCACGCATGGTCTGGCAGGAGTGGGAGCAGTTGAAGGCCGACGCGGCCGAGCGGCACTCCCCGGCGATGCGGATCAACAGCGCGCCGAAGGGGGACGACGGCGGGGGCGGGGGTGCCTGGGGTGGCCTGAGATCCAGCAAGGCGGCGTGGACCAAGGCGGGAGACGGGGTCGGCGGCCTGCGCAAGGGCATGGGGGAGGCGCTGGCGAAGCTGGAGGAGGGGCAGGCGGGGCTCGGCGGGCTCGACGGGTGTCGGAGCGCCGCCGCGCAGCGGGAGGTGCACCGTTCCTGGGAGCGGTACGTGCAGGACGTGAGCAAACGCTGCCGGAACCTCGGGGAGTTGCTGGCCAAGATGGGGAGCGACCAGCAGAAGACCGATGACGCGGTCAGGGCGGAGATCGAGAAGTTGCAGGACCTGTACGCGGATACGCCGGCGCTCGGCGGCCGGCCGAAGGGCCGGTGAGCGGGGCCCGTGGACTACAGGACGCTCAAGTCCCTCGAGCCGTCCGAGTTCGAGGACGCCGCGGATGGGTATCGCGCGACGAGCGACAGGGCCGGTGCCGCCAAGGACCGCCTGGAGAACCACATCGCTCCCGGCATGCGGACGTCGCTGGAGGGGGAGACGCTGGACGCCGCGCTCAAACAGCTCAAGGCGCTGACCCAGAACTTCCATTACACCCAGACGGAATGCGGCCTGGTCGCCGCGGCGCTCAACGCGCTGGCCCACGACCTGGCCTCGGCCAAGCGGAAACTCGACTCGGCGGTCGCGGACGCGCAGGCCGAGAAGTTCACCGTGAACCCGGACGGCTCCGTGACGTACCCGGCGGCCGGGGACAAGACCGACGGCAAGCTCCCCGAGGGCGGCACCGCGAAGGGCACGACGGACGGGACGGCTGCCGACGTCTACCGCCAGTCGGCCCACTTCAACCCGAACCCGAACTTCGGCCGCGCCCAGGAGTACGCCAACCGCATCGCCACCGCCCTCCGGGAGGCCACGGAGGCGGACGGGAAGTGGGCGCCGAGGCTTCGGGCTCTGCGGGCGGATGACGATCTCACGGTGTCCCATCGGGACTGGGCAGACGTCCAGTCCGATACGCGTGGCCTCAACAAGGGGGCCAAGGAGTACCTGGAGACGCTCGGGGGGCCACCAAAGGACGGCACTCCGCAGGACAATGCGAAGTGGTGGAAGAGCCTGAGTGAGGAGAAGCGTGCCGACTACGTCGCTCTTCGCCCAGCTTCAGTTGGCGTGCTCGACGGGCTGCCCGCCGATGTGCGCGACGAGGCCAACCGCACGGTGCTCGCCGAAAAGCGATCTCAGTTCCAACTCGAGCTGAATTCCTTCCCGCCGATGCCGATGAAGTATCAGCCGCCGACGTCTGGCACAACGCGCGAGTACCGGGAATGGGCGGAGAGGACAGGCGGGGAGGACCGGCTGGAGTTCCTGAGGAACTCGATCAGGGGTATGGACACTATCCAGGACCGCTTCGACCGCACCGGGCAAGGGCCTGATGGTCTGCCCCGCGCCTATCTCCTGGGCTTCGACCCGAAGGGAGCCGGGGACGGGCGGGTCATCATCGCCAATGGAAATCCTGATACGGCGGACCATACAGCGGTTTATGTGCCTGGAACGGGAACAGACCTTGCCGGGATCGGAGGGGACCTCAAGCGCAGTGATGACCTCTGGGCGACGACCAGCAGTAAGGTACCAGACCGTGCAGTTTCGACGATTACCTGGCTCGACTATGACGTTCCCGGATCAGCGAAGCCGGTGGTTGGGGGAGACCTCATCCCGGAGGCTAGTAATCCGAGGTGGGCAATACAGGCCGCGTCGCCGTTCAGCGAGTTCATGAGTGGCGTTCAAGAGGCACAAGGCGGCCCGCAGGCGAGTCACACCACCGTTGTTGGTCACAGCTACGGCAGTACAGTCATCGGTGAGGCATCCAAGCACGGTGACCTCGCGTCCGACGACATCGTGGTGGCTGGCAGTCCTGGGATGCAAACGAAGCATGCTGACAATCTTGATGTGGAGAACGGGCATGTATGGGCGATGAAGGCTGAAGGGGACGCAGTCCCCGCATTGGGAAGCCTTGTGGGACTCGGTGAAGACTCCACCGTGCCCACAGACCCTGAATTCGGCGCCAATGTCATGAAAACGGATACGGACGGCCACAGTGGATACTGGGATAGCGATAGCGGCCGCCCTTCGCTTAGCTTGAAAAATCAAGCTGCTGTCATCGCGGGGAAGTATGACGAAGTGGTTCTCAAGTAGATGTGTGATGTCAGTACTGCTGGCCGCCATGGCGGCTTATTCGATCGCAGGATGTGCGGAGATGAATGATTCTGGTAAAGAGCCGCAGAAGCGAGAGGAAAAGGATGCAACTGACGATGCGGCGAAGCTGTCCAGTCAGATCCTGGACATCATGGACCTGAAGGGTAAAGTTACCAAGGCGGCTCCAGGTGCATACTCGTGTGGCGACAGGAATCACGATAAGTACTACGCGGTGCATCATCCCTGGAGTGTTTATGCTGTATCCGTGCCGGATATGGAGAAAGCGATGAAGCGCCTCAAGGAAGAGCTGCCGCAGCGTGGTTGGAAAGTTACTGGATACGGTCCCGACTCTAGCCGTGCCAAGAGTCTGCAACTCGGCGCCGAATTCCCTGAGAGGAAGTTCAAAGTGGTCATCACCTTGCAGGACCGCCGAGGGCGTAGTAAGGATCCATCCATTCTTGAAGTCGACCTTGGGTCGGCCTGTTTCCAGTACCCCGACAAGTCATCGTGACCTTCGTGCACCGCGCGGCTGAAGGTCCCGCGGATGTACGACCAAGGGACCAGGCCGGGGCCGTCCTCCGGCAGGCGCGAACTGTCAGTGAGGGCTCCTAGTCTGGCCCGCATGAGTAGCCCCGAGTCCCCTGACGTGGATGTCGTCACAGGCACATCCGCCAGCGAGGCAATGTCGTCCATGCCGGACGAGCAGCGGCACAAGGACGGCGGCGTCCTCGCCAAGCCCTACCGGGCCCTCAGCATCGGCATAGTCTCCGTCGTCTTCCTCATCGCCTTCGAGGCGACCGCCGTCGGGACGGCCATGCCCGTCGCGGCACGGGAGCTCGACGGGGTGCCGTTGTACGCCTTCGCGTTCTCGGCGTACTTCACGACGAGCCTGTTCGGGATGGTGCTCTCGGGGCAGTGGGCCGACCGGCGCGGGCCCATGGGGCCGCTCGCGGGCGGGATCGGGGGGTTCGCCGCGGGGCTGCTGCTCGCGGGGACCGCGGGTGCGATGTGGCAGTTCATCCTGGGGCGCGCGGTGCAGGGCCTCGGCGGCGGGCTCGTCATCGTGGCGCTGTACGTGGTGGTCAGCCGGGCCTACCCGGAGGCGCTGCGGCCCTCCATCCTGGCGGCGTTCGCCGCGAGCTGGGTCATACCGTCGGTGATCGGCCCGCTGATCGCCGGCACGGTCACCGAGCACGCCGGCTGGCGCTGGGTGTTCCTCGGCATCCCCGCACTCGTCGCCGTCCCGCTCGCCCTCGCCCTGCCCGCGATCCGGCGTGCCGCGGCCGGCCCCCTGGACCCGGGCGCCCCGGCCGAGGCCTTCGACCGGCGCCGCATCCGCCTCGCCCTCGGCATCTCCCTCGGCGCCGGACTGCTCCAGTACGCGGGCCAGGACCTGCGCTGGCTGTCCCTGCTCCCGGCCCTGCTCGGCGCCGCCGTCCTCGTCCCCGCCGTCCTCGGACTCCTGCCGCGCGGCACCTACCGGGCCGCCCGCGGGCTGCCCTCCGTGGTGCTCCTGCGCGGTGTGGCCGCGGGCTCGTTCGTCGCCGCCGAGTCCTTCGTACCGCTGATGCTCGTCACCGAGCGCGGCCTGTCGCCGACGCTCGCCGGGCTGTCCCTCGCGGCGGGCGGCGCGACCTGGGCCCTCGGCTCGTACGTCCAGTCCCGGCCGCGCATGGAACCCCACCGGGGCAAGCTGGTCGCCATCGGGATGGTGCTCGTCGCCGCCGCCATCGCGGCCGTGCCGAGCGTCCTCGCCGACGCCGTGCCGGTGTGGATCGTCGCCGCCGCCTGGGGCGTCGGCTGCCTCGGCATGGGCGTCGTCATCGCCTCCACCAGCGTCCTGCTGCTGCGCCTGTCACCCCCCGCGGACGCGGGCGCCAACTCCGCCGCCCTCCAGATATCCGACGGCCTGGCCAACGTCGTCCTGCTCGCCGCGGGCGGCGCCGCGTTCGCCGCGCTCGGCGGCGGCACGGCGGGCGGTCACGGCGCCGGTGCCGAGACCGCGGGCTCGCACCCCGCCGCCTTCACCGCCGTGTTCCTGCCGATGGCGGCGGTGGCACTCCTCGGCGCGTGGATCGGCACCCGGCTGCGCGCCCCGCGCTGAGCCGGGTGCCTGGGGGCGCCCCGTAAGGGGCGCGAGGAACTGCGCGGCCGGCCACGGAAAAGCCGCGGACGCGTCCGCGGGGACCTCGGCAGACGCGTCCGCGGCTTTTCACCGGTTGCGCGCGCAGTTCCCCGCGCCCCTTACGGGGCACCCCCCAGCCCCACTGTGACCCCCGTCGCACCGACCCCACCGGTAGGGTGGCCGGGTTGTCGTACGTACCCCCAGCCTCCCAGCGTCCCAGTGCCCCAGCGTCAAAAACCGGAGACCGTGACTACCACCGCCGCCTCCTCGTCGCACCACCTCTCCCCGGCCTTCCCGGGCCGTGCCCCCTGGGGCACCGCAGGCAAGCTGCGTGCCTGGCAGCAGGGAGCGATGGACAGGTACCTCCAGGAGCAGCCCCGCGACTTCCTCGCCGTGGCCACGCCCGGCGCAGGCAAGACGACGTTCGCGCTGACCCTCGCGTCCTGGCTCCTGCACCACCACGTGGTGCAGCAGGTGACCGTGGTCGCGCCCACCGAGCACCTGAAGAAGCAGTGGGCCGAGGCGGCGGCGCGCGTGGGGATCAAGCTGGACCCCGAGTACAGCGCGGGGCCGCTCAGCCGGGAGTACCACGGCGTCGCCGTGACGTACGCCGGTGTCGGGGTGCGGCCCATGCTGCACCGCAACCGCGTGGAGCAGCGCAAGACGCTGGTCATCCTCGACGAGATCCACCACGCCGGTGACTCCAAGTCCTGGGGCGAGGCCTGCCTGGAGGCGTTCGAGCCCGCGACCCGCAGGCTCGCCCTCACCGGCACGCCGTTCAGGTCCGACACCAACCCGATCCCCTTCGTCGCGTACGAGGAGGGCAACGACGGCATCCGGCGCTCGGCCGCCGACTACACCTACGGATACGGCAGCGCCCTCGGCGACGGCGTCGTCCGGCCCGTGATCTTCCTGTCCTACAGCGGCAACATGCGCTGGCGCACCAAGGCCGGGGACGAGATCGCGGCCCGGCTCGGCGAGCCCATGACCAAGGACGCCGTCTCGCAGGCCTGGCGCACCGCGCTCGACCCGCGCGGCGACTGGATGCCCAATGTGCTCCAGGCCGCCGACCGGCGCCTCGGCGAGGTCCGCAAGGCCATCCCGGACGCGGGCGGCCTCGTCATCGCCTCCGACCAGGACTCCGCGCGCGCCTACGCCAAGCTGATCCGGGAGATCACCGGGCACGCGGCCACCCTCGTGCTGTCCGACGACACCGGGGCCTCGCAGCGCATCGACGACTTCAGCCGGAGCGAGGACCGGTGGATGGTCGCCGTCCGCATGGTGTCGGAGGGCGTCGACGTGCCGCGCCTCGCCGTCGGCGTGTACGCCACCACCATCTCGACGCCGCTGTTCTTCGCCCAGGCCGTGGGGCGCTTCGTGCGCTCCAGGCGGCGCGGCGAGACCGCGTCCGTCTTCCTGCCCACCGTTCCCGACCTGCTCACCTTCGCCAACGAGATGGAGGTCGAGCGCGACCACGTGCTCGACAAGCCGAAGAAGCAGGGCGAGGAGGACCCCTACGCCGAGTCCGAGCAGGAGATGGACGAGGCCAACAGGCAGGAGGACGAGGACACCGGCGAGCAGGACATGCTGCCGTTCGAGGCGCTCGAGTCCGACGCCGTCTTCGACCGGGTCCTCTACGACGGTGCCGAGTTCGGCATGCAGGCGCACCCGGGCAGCGAGGAGGAGCAGGACTACCTCGGCATCCCCGGCCTCCTCGAACCCGACCAGGTGCAGATGCTGCTCCAGAAGCGGCAGGCGCGGCAGATCGCGCACAGCAAGAAGAAGCCCGCCGAAGAGGCCGACCTGCTGGAACTGCCCGCCGAGCGGCGGCCCGTGGTCTCCCACAAGGAACTCCTCGAACTGCGCAAGCAGCTCAACACCATGGTCGGCGCGTACGTCCACCAGAGCGGCAAGCCGCACGGCGTCATCCACACCGAGCTGCGCCGCACCTGCGGCGGCCCGCCCAGCGCGGAGGCCACCGCGGGCCAGCTGCGCCAGCGCATCGCGAAGGTCCAGGAGTGGGCCACCCGCATGAAGTGACCCCCGGGGCACGGAACGGCGCGCGGGGCGGAACCGTACAAGAAGCAGTGCCGCGCGCCGGGTCCCGCACCGCGCGGGACCGTACGCCGTGGTACGCCACCGCGTAACGATTCGTGCGCGTCACGTGCAGACCCTGTGCGTGCCGCGTCCATTCGGGGGCGGTCGTACCGGGGTATTACGGGCAGTCTTTCCGTGCTCTTGACCGGATTCTGGACGGAGTCTTCCGCTGAGCGGGACCCCCTCGCTACTGTCCCCGCTACACAACGCACCGTGGCAGTGTCGCCCCGGAGCGCGTCCGGTGCCCGCCGCCAGAGGGGGCCGTCGACCCTCACCACCAAAGGAGTGGGCGTCGTGACCGCGGAGACATCTCAGACGCTCGACCGAGGACTGCGCGTCCTCAAGCTGCTCGCCGACACCGACCACGGGCTCACCGTCACCGAGCTGTCCAACAAGCTCGGCGTGAACCGCACCGTGGTGTACCGCCTGCTCGCCACGCTCGAACAACACGCCCTCGTACGCCGTGACTTGGGCGGCCGTGCGCGCGTCGGGCTCGGTGTGCTGCGGCTCGGCAGGCAGGTCCACCCGCTCGTCCGGGAGGCCGCGCTGCCCGCTCTGCGCTCCCTCGCCGAGGACATAGGAGCGACCGCGCACCTCACCCTCGTCGACGGCACCGAGGCGCTCGCCGTCGCCGTCGTCGAGCCGACGTGGACCGACTACCACGTGGCGTACCGCACCGGCTTCCGCCACCCCCTGGACCGGGGCGCCGCGGGCCGCGCGATCCTCGCCGCCCGGCAGGGCCAGATCACCGACCCCGGGTACGCCCTCACCCACGGCGAGCTGGAGGCGGGCGCCAGCGGGGCCGCCGCCCCCCTCGTCGGGGTCACCGGCATAGAGGGCAGCGTGGGCGTGGTGATGCTCGCGGACTCCGTACCGGAACGGGTGGGGCCGCGCGTGGTGGACGCCGCGAGGGAAGTGGCGGACGCCTTGCGCTGAGGAGCGCCGAGCCCCTGCGGCGCTCGAGGACGAGCCGGGCCGGAGGCCGCGATCACCCGCGAGGGCGCTCAAGCCTTAGAGTGAGGCGGTGTTCTCCCGCCTCGCTCGACTGAGCCGCCCCAAGGCCCTCGCCGTATCGGCGGCCCCGCTCGCCGCCCTGCTCGCGGTCGCCGCGCTCGCCCCGCTGCCGTTCGCCGTCGCCCAGCCGGGCGGCACCGCCGACGTGCTCGGGAAGTACAAGGGCAAGCCGGTCCTCACCGTCACCGGGGCGCCGCAGCGCAGGACCGAGGGGCAGCTGCGGATGACGACCATCGTGGCGACGGGCCCGCGGATGGACGTACGGATCGGCGACGTCGTCGACGGATGGTTCCGCACGGACCGCTCCGTGATGCCGAAGGACTCCGTCTATCCGAGCGGCGACGACGTGGAGGAAGTCGAGAAGCACAACCTCGGCGACATGCGGAAGTCCCAGGACAAGGCCACGCGGGCCGCGCTCCACTATCTGCGGGAGAACGGCGTCAGGGGCATGGACAAGGTCGACGTCGACGTCGACCTCGGGAAGATCGGCGGGCCGAGCGCGGGCCTTTTCCTCTCCCTCGGCATCATCGACAAGCTGGACGGTGACGGCAGCGGCGCGGACCTGACCGGCGGCCGCACCATCGCGGGCACCGGCACCATCAGCGAGGACGGCGAGGTGGGCGCGGTCGGCGGCGTCGCCCTGAAGGCCCAGGCCGCGGGCCGCGACGGCGCCTCCGTCTTCCTCGTACCGAAGGACGAGTGCGAGGACGCCGAGGCCGAGAAGCCCGCGGGCCTGAAGCTGATCCCGGTGACTACGCTGTCGGGCACGATCGACGCGCTGCGAGCCCTGCGGAAGGGCGAGCCGGTCCCGAGCTGCTGACCAGGCGCAGACCCAACTCGACCAGGGTCCACCCCAGTTGGTCGCGCATCGGCGTGCGCGGTTCGGGCCGCGCGGGCGCCGCCCTGGTCAGCTCCGCCGCGCGGGTACGGTGCAGATAGAGGTGTACGTCCGGGTGCATCGCCAGGCCTCTCAGTCCGTGTGCCGGGTGGGGAGCAAGTGCGTGTGGACGCGGACCGTCGCCGTCTCGGCCGAATCCGTCTCCGGCGCCAACCCCCGGTAGCTCTCCACGAGTTCGTGCAGGCGCGCCTTCAGCTCGGCGGTCTGCTCGGGCGTCAGGGTCAGGGAGAAGTCGCTGATGTCGGAGCTCTCGACCCACTCCGGCGTCCAGTCCTGGCCGGAGGCGATCCAGGTGGTGACCTCGGCGGCGTGCTGGGTCGCGTGCTCGTACATGAACGCGCTGTAGGCGCCGCGGACTTCGGGGTCCGCGTCCCTGCCGAGCTGGTTGTCCACGTACGTACCGTCATAGGTCGCGCGCCACCACCGCTCGCGCCCCTTGCCCCGCCCCGGGTCGTCCTCGGCGAAGCCGTGCTCCGCGAGCTGGCGCAGGTGATAGCTCGTGGCGCCGCTGGATTCGCCCAGGCGCTGGGCGAGTTGGGAGGCGGTCGCGGGGCCGTCCAGGCGCAGCGAGCCGAGCAGGCGCATCCGCAGCGGATGCGCGAGCCCGCGCAGCGAGCGCGGATCGAGATGTATGACCTTGCGGGGCTGTGCCGCCTGCTCCGGCGGCGACTGCGGCTCATCCGTCATGCTCCGCAGCCTACGCGTGCAAAGACTCCGTTGCAACGCTTTCTTTGCAACGGAGTCTTTGCGTAAACCTTCGCCTACTCCTTGACGAACCCCTCCGCCACCATCCAGTCCTTCGCCACCTCGTGCGGATCCTGGCCGTCGACGTCCACCTTCGCGTTCAGGGCCCGCGCCACCTTGTTGTCGAGCTTCCTGGTGACGGGGGCGAGGACGTCCGCGATCTGAGGGTGCTTCCTCAAGGTCTTGGAGTTGATCTCGGGGGCGGCGTTGTAGTTGGGGAAGAAGCTCTTGTCGTCGGCCATGGGTGTCAGGTTCATGGCCTCGATGCGGCCGTCGGTGGTGAAGACCTCGCCGTAGGTGCAACTGCCCTTCCGGGCCTGGGTGTAGATGATCCCGGTGTCCATCTGCGTGATGTTCCCCGCGGGGAGCTTCATGCCGTACTTCTTCTGCATGCCGGGCAGGCCGTCCGCGCGGTTGGCGAACTCGCCCTCGACGCAGACCGTGACCGCCTTCGGGTCGGACTTCGACAGGGCGGCGACGTCGGAGAGCGTCTTCGTGCCGTACTTCTTGGCGTTGGACGCGTTCGTCGCGAGGGCGTAGGTGTTGTTGAGGGAGGCCGGGGGCAGCCAGGTCAGGCCGTTTCCCGCGTCCGCCTCGCGTACGGCGTCCCACTGCTGCCGTGGGTCGGCGATCGGGTCGGAGTTGCCCAGGTAGGTGATCCAGGCGGTGCCCGTGTACTCGTACATGGCGTCCGCGTCCCCGCCCTTGACGGCCTCGCGCGCGCCGATGGAGCCCTGGATGCCCGTCCGGTCCAGGACGTCCGCGCCGGCCGCCTGGAACGCGATGCCCATGATCGCGCCGAGGATCAGCTGTTCGGTGAACTCCTTGGAGGTGACGGTGAGGTCGGCGCCCTCCAGGGGCCTGCCCCTGCCGACGATGCCGGGCTCGACGTCGTCGACCATGGGCGAGCCGCTGGTGAGACCGCACCCGGCCACCGCGAGCAGGACTCCGCCCACGGCCGCGAGCGCCTTCGTACGCGTACGGGTACGGGGATGAGTACGGGTACGGGCGCGGATACGGGCGCCGGTGTCCGTACGCGGTACGAGGCTCATGACCGCACCTCCAGGCCGCGCGGGCTGAGTACCAGTTCCGCCAGGGAGGCCAGCCAGTCCACGAGCAGGGCGAGCACCACCGTCAGGATCGAGCCGAGCATCAGGACCGGCATGCGCTGGTTGGTGATGCCCGTGGTGATCAGGACGCCGAGGCCGCCCCCGCCGCCGAAGGTGGCGAGCGTCGCCGTGCCCACGTTCAGGACGAGCGCGGTGCGCACACCGGCGAGGATCAGGGGCACCGCGAGGGGCAGCTCCACCTTCGCGAGCACGCCCAGCGGGGACATGCCGATGCCGCGCGCCGCCTCCAGGAGCGTGGGGTCGTTGGCGCGCAGGCCCGCGATGGTGTTGGAGAGCACCGGCAGGACGGCGTAGATGACGATGCCCGTCAGGGCCGCCTTCTCGCCGATGCCCAGCCAGATGACCAGCAGGGCGAGCAGGCCGATCGCCGGGGTCGCCTGGCCGGTGTTCGCCAGGGCCATGGCGATCGGCGCGCCCTTGCGGAAGGCGCGGCGGGTCAGCAGGACGCCGAGCGGGATGGCGATGACCAGGACGAAGAACGTGGAGATCACCGTCAGCTCGACGTGCTGGCGCAGGGCCTTGCCGACCTGCCCGTCGGACAGCGCGTTCTCGGAGAGCGGGTCCAGGTCCGCCTGCTCGAACCAGAGCCAGGTGGCGAGCAGCACGGCCACGAGCACGGCGGGCAGGACGGTCACCTTCTGCCAGGTGACACGGCGCGACTGCTGCGCCGCCACCGGCGAGGCAGGTGCCCCCGGTCCGGCCGCGTCCTGGTCGCGCAGGGTGGCGTCCCCGCGCAGGGTGTCGCTCCCGTGCAAGGTGTCGCTCCCGTGCAGGCTGCCGCCGAAGCCGGGGCCCTCGGGGTCGCGGAACCCGGGGTCCCGGGGCTCGGGGTCACGGAACCCGGGGTCCCGGGGCTCGGGGTCGCGGGGCTCCGCCCCGGGCATCGGCGTCACGCCCTCGCCTCCCCGCTGCCGCCCTCCTGCTCGTGCCGCGTCACCTCCGAGCGCTGCCCCTCCAGTTCGTGCTGGTGCTCCAGGGCGTCGAGCCGGTCGGCCTCCAGCATCTCGTGCACGGAGTTCATCAGGGTCTCCATGTCGACGACGCCCAGGTACTCGCCGCGGCGGCCGGTGACGGCGACCCGGCCCGCGCTGTCGGTGAGTACGGCCTCCAGGGCGTCCCGCAGCGTCCCGTCGCGCGTCACCGTGTCGTGCACGAGGGTGCCCGCGCGGGCCAGCGAGCCCCTGGCGCGCATCAGGTCACCGCGGCGCAGCCACTTGTAGGGGCGGCGGCGCCTGTCCAGCAGGAGCAGCTCGTTGGTGCCGCTCGCACGCAGCTTGTCGAAGATCAGCTGGAGCGGGTCGTCCACGGTCACCGTCGGTACGTCGGCCATCTCCACGTCGCGTACACGCGTCAGGTTCAGGCGCTTCAGGGCCGCGCCCGCGCCCACGAACCCGGACACGAAGTCGTCGGCCGGGTTGGTGAGGATCGCCTCGGGGGTGTCGAACTGGGCGATGTGCGAGCGCTCGCGCAGGACGGCGATGCGGTCGCCCAGCTTGATGGCCTCGTCGAAGTCGTGCGTGACGAAGACGATGGTCTTGTGCAGCTCGTGCTGGAGCCGGATCAGCTCGTCCTGGAGGTGGTCGCGGGTGATGGGGTCGACCGCGCCGAACGGTTCGTCCATCAGGAGCACGGGCGGGTCCGCGGCGAGCGCGCGGGCCACGCCCACACGCTGCTGCTGGCCGCCGGAGAGCTGGCGCGGATAGCGGCCGTGGAACTCGCCGGGGTCCAGGCCCACCAGGTCGAGCATCTCCTCCACCCGCGCGGCGACCCGCGCCTTCCGCCAGCCGGTCATCTTCGGTACGAGTGCGATGTTCTGGGCGACGGTCATGTGCGGGAAGAGCCCGGAGGACTGGATGGCGTAGCCCACCTTGCGGCGCAGCTTGACCGGGTCGATGTCGGTGACGTCCTCGCCGTCGATGCGGATGCGGCCGCTCGTCGGCTCGATCAGACGGTTGATCATCTTCAGCGTGGTGGACTTCCCGCAGCCCGAGGGGCCCACGAAGACGACGGTCTCACCGGCCTGGATCTCCATGTTCACGCTGTCCACGGCCGGTTCGGCGCTGCCCGGATAGCGCTTGGTGAGGTGGTCGAGCTCGATCGTCGCACCGGTGGCGGCTGCTGTCTCAGACACGGATACCCCTCGGAATCGTCAGCCGGCCGATCAGGACGTACACGGCGTCGAAGAGCAGCGCGAGCACGACGATCCCGAGCGTGCCCGCGAGCACCTGGTTGAGCGCGTTCTTGCTCCCGAGGGAGGCGATGCCGCGGAAGATCTCGTTGCCGAGCCCGGGCCCCGAGGCGTACGCGGCGATCGCGGCGATGCCCATCAGCATCTGCGTGGAGACCCGGACGCCGGTGAGGATCGGCGGCCAGGCGAGGGGCAGCTCGATCCGCACGAGCCGGTGCAGCCGCGACATCCCGATGCCCTTCGCGGCGTCCACCAGGGTCGGGTCGACCCCGCGCAGGCCGACGATCGCGTTGCGCACGATGGGCAGCAGCCCGTACAGGGTCAGCGCCGTCACGGTCGGCGCGACGCCGAGGCCCACCACCGGGATCAGCAGGCCGATCATGGCGAGGGAGGGAACGGTGAGGATCGTGGACGTCACCGTGGTCGCCAGGTTCCCCGCCCACGCGCTGCGGTACGTCAGCACACCGATGAGCACGCCGACGGCGGTGGCCACCACCATGCACTGGAGGACGGCACTGGCGTGCTGGAGCGCGTCCGCGAGCAGCTGCTGCCGGCGGTTGCCGAGGTACTCCCAGAAGTTCATCCGTGCCGTTCACCTCGCCGAGCTCGCCCGGTCGGCGCCGGGAGCCTACCGGCCCGGGTGCGCCGCGTCGCCGGACGCCTGCTCCACGAGCGGGATGAACCGCAGCGGAACGGGGTTCTCCATGACGATCGCCGTGGAGGCCCGGACGATGCCATCAAAACCCACCACCCTGTCGATCACACGTTGGAGATCGGCGTTCGACCGCGCCACCAGACGGCAGAGCATATCGCCGTGCCCGGTGATGGTGTGCAGCTCCAGGACCTCGGCCACGGTCGCCAAGTGGGCCCGCACGTCGGCGCCCTGACCCTGTTTGATCTCCAGCGTCGCGAACGCCGTGACCGGGTAGCCGAGCGCCGCGGGGTCGACGTCGGGACCGAAGCCGCGGATGACTCCGTTCGACTGAAGGCGGTCCATCCGGGCCTGCACCGTGCCGCGCGCGACGCCGAGGCGCCGGGACGCCTCCAGCACCCCGATCCGCGGCTCCCGCGCGAGCAGCACGATGAGCCTGCCGTCCAGATGATCGATCGCCATGGCGCCTCCCTGATGAGCATCCTGTACAGAACGCCCGTCGACTCTCGCACTCGGATGTGCACATTGCCCAGTGAATACGCGAACTATTGCGCAGCTTGTGGATCGGCGGGAGCCTCGACCCATGACTCAGACCACACACACCACCCCCGACACCGCGCGTGAGGCCGACCCCTTCCCGGTCAAGGGAATGGACGCGGTCGTCTTCGCCGTGGGCAACGCCAAGCAGGCCGCGCACTACTACTCCACGGCGTTCGGCATGAAGCTCGTGGCCTACTCCGGACCGGAGAACGGCAGCCGTGAGACGGCCAGTTACGTCCTGACCAACGGTGGTGCGCGCTTCGTCTTCACCTCCGTCATCAAGGCGTCGAGCGACTGGGGCACCTTCCTCGCCGACCACGTCACCGCGCACGGCGACGGCGTGGTCGACCTCGCCATCGAGGTGCCGGACGCGCGGGCCGCGTACGCGTACGCCGTCGAGCACGGCGCCCGCGGCATCGAGGAGCCCCACGAGGTCAAGGACGAGAACGGCACCGTCGTGCTCGCCGCCATCGCCACGTACGGCAAGACGCGGCACACGCTGGTGGACCGCTCCGGGTACACCGGGCCCTACCTGCCCGGCTACGTCACCGCGGAACCCATGGTCGAGCCGCCCGCCAAGCGCACCTTCCAGGCCATCGACCACTGCGTGGGCAACGTCGAGCTCGGCAAGATGAACGAGTGGGTGGGCTTCTACAACAAGGTCATGGGCTTCACGAACATGAAGGAGTTCGTGGGGGACGACATCGCCACCGAGTACTCGGCGCTGATGTCCAAGGTCGTGGCCGACGGCACGCTCAAGGTCAAGTTTCCGATCAACGAGCCCGCCATCGCGAAGAAGAAGTCGCAGATCGACGAGTACCTGGAGTTCTACGGCGGCGCGGGCGTCCAGCACATCGCGCTCGCCACGAACGACATCGTCTCGACGGTGCGGGCCATGCGGGCCGGCGGTGTGCAGTTCCTCGACACCCCCGACTCCTACTACGACACCCTCGGCGAGTGGGCCGGCGAGACCCGGGTGCCCGTGGAGACCCTGCGCGAGCTGAAGATCCTCGTCGACCGCGACGAGGACGGCTATCTGCTCCAGATCTTCACCAAGCCGGTCCAGGACCGGCCCACCGTCTTCTTCGAGATGATCGAGCGCCACGGCTCGATGGGCTTCGGCAAGGGCAACTTCAAGGCGCTGTTCGAGGCGATCGAGCGGGAGCAGGAGAAGCGCGGGAACCTGTAGCCGGTGGGCAGCGGGGTACACGGCCCGCCGCTACCGCGGCGGGTTCTCCCACCCGCCCACCCGTAATTCCGTCGTCCCCGGTGGGCAGCTGGGTGGACGTTCCCGCCGCTGCCGCGGCGGGTTTCTCCCACCCGCCCACCCTTTCCGCCGCCGCTGTGGGCAATCGTCCCGCAGGGCGGGACGGGTGGGCACAGCCCCGGCCCACGGTGCGGATCTGTGGGCGCTCAGCCGTCCGACGTACGGGACCCGGGCTTCGGTGACGGCAGCGGAGCGGGGACCTCGCCGGGCGGGGCGTACACCTGCGAGGGCCCGCCCCCGACCGGCTCCCCCAGGGCACGGAGTGCCTTGCGCACCGCGGGCACCCCGAGCGGCGAGAAGTAGGGATTGATCCGCAGCGCCTCGCCCAGATGCCGCCGCGCGGCCCCGTACCGCTCCAGGGACCGCTCGATCTCCCCCCGGTGGTAGAAGAACACCGCACTGCGCGGCCCCTTCTTCACCGCGGCCTCCACGTGCTTGAGCCCCGCCTCCGAGTCCCCGGCCCGATGCAGCGCCCACCCGAGGGCATCCGCGTTCTCCGGGCTCCCGTGCCGCTTGAACTCCGCGGTGAGCCGCCGCACCGCCGACTCCGGGTCCCCGTGGTCCGCCTCGAACCGGCCGAGCACCCGCTCGTCGTTCACCCCGCCGAGCGCCGCCTGCTTCACCCGCGTCCGCAGCAGGTCGTACTGCGCGCGGGCGGCGGGCCGCAGCTTCAGGAACTCGTACAGCTCGCCGAGCTCCAGGGCGTACTCGGGCGCGGGCTGCCGGGCGAGCGCGCCCTGGTAGGCGCGCAGCGCCTCCGACGTGCGGCCGAGCGCCGCGAGGGCCCGCCCCTTCCCGGCCAGGGAGGGGTGGTGGTCGGGGTCGGCCGAAAGGGCCGCCTCGTAGTGCCGCAGCGCCTCGGCGGGCTCACCACGCTCCCAGGACAGCTCCCCGACCTGGTACAGGCAGACCGCGCGCTCCGCCGGGCCCTTCGCGAGCGCGGCCGCGTCCGTGAGCGCCGCCGCCGCGTCCTCGCGCCAGCCCCGGTCCCTGAACACCGTCCCCGTCCGCACCCGCACCGCCGCCCCCGAGCGCAGCTTGCGCACCTGTTCGAGGGCGCGCGCGACGCCCTTGGTGTCCCCGAGCCCCCGGTAGGCGTCGAGGAGGGCCGCGTGCGCCGTCCACCGCCTCGGGGCGAGCCGCACCGCCCGCTCGCCCCACTTCTTCGCGGCCCGGTAGTCGTGCCGGGCGTTGCCGAGGGCGGCCAGACCGGTGAGGGCCTGCACGTTCCCCTCGGGCCTCGCCTTCAGGGACGTGCGCAGCGCGCGCTCGGCCTTCGGGTAGTACCCGGAGTCGGCGGTCCTGAGGCCCCGCTCCACATAGGCGGAGCCGAGCACCGACCACGACTCGTCGTCCGCGGGGTACGCCCGCAGATGGGCCTCGCGCTCACCGATGAGCACCGCGAGATCGGAGAGCGCGGCCGGCGTCCCCGCCCCCACCGCCGCCATCGCCCGCCCGGAGGGACCGAGCGCGGGCGGCTTGACCTCCTCGCCCCGCCCCTGGACGAGCAGGACACCGCCGAGCACGGCGCAGCCCACCAGCGTGCCGGCGACGGCACCCCGCAGCGCGGGGGAGCGCAGCGGCCCCGGCAGCCCCGGCAGGGCCGCCCGGGACCTCCGCGAGCCCCTCGGGCCCCGCGAGGTCCGCGAGTGCCGGGGGATCCGTACGTCGGAACTCAGAACCGCCCGCCTGTCCGACGGTCCTGGCGGGGGTGGCGCGGCGGACGCGTCCTGCGGGGTCTCCTCGGTCTCCATGACGTTCACTGTGCGTCAATACGAAGAGCACATCCCGGCACACGAACGGCGTCGCACACGGGTTCACACCGATGGCCCCGAGTGCGAGGCTGTGATCATGAGCAGTGGCACGCACAGCACGTCCGACGCCTCCGCCGAAGGACCCGGTCTGATCGAGCGCCTGCGCGCCGGTCTCCCCGCGGACGCCGTCCTCACCGACCCCGACGTCACCTCGTCGTACGCGCACGACATGGCGAGTTTCTGCGCCGCGGGCACCCCGGCCGTCGTCGTCCTGCCGCGCACCGTGGAGCAGGTCCAGCACGTGCTGCGCACGGCCACCGCGCTGCGCGTCCCCGTCGTCCCGCAGGGCGCGCGCACGGGCCTGTCGGGGGCGGCGAACGCCACCGACGGCTGCATCGTCCTCTCACTCGTCAAGATGGACCGCATCCTGGAGATCAGCCCCGTCGACCGGATCGCCGTCGTCGAGCCCGGCGTCGTCAACGCGGCGCTCTCGCGCGCGGTCGGCGAGCACGGTCTGACCTATCCGCCGGACCCGTCGAGCTGGGAGATGTGCACCATCGGCGGCAACATCGGCACGGGGTCCGGCGGTCTGTGCTGCGTGAAGTACGGGGTGACGGCCGAGTACGTCATCGGACTCGACGTCGTCCTCGCCGACGGACGGCTCCTGAGCACCGGCAGGCGCACCGCCAAGGGCGTCGCCGGATACGACCTGACGCGTCTCTTCGTCGGCTCGGAGGGCAGCCTCGGCGTCGTCGTGCGCGCCGTCCTCGCGCTGAAGCCCCAGCCGCCCGGGCAGCTGGTCCTCGCGGCCGAGTTCGGTTCCGCCGCCGCGGCCTGCGACGCCGTCTGCCGGATCATGGAGGCCGGACATGTGCCCTCGCTCCTCGAGCTGATGGACCGTACGACCGTCAGGGCCGTCAACGCACTCGCCCACATGGGCCTGCCCGAGACCACCGAGGCCCTGCTCCTCGCCGCCTTCGACACCCCCGACGCGGCGGCCTCTCTCGCCGCCGTCGGCGCCCTGTGCGAGGCGGCGGGCGCGACCCAGGTCGTCCCCGCGGAGGACGCGGCCGAGTCCGAACTCCTGCTCCAGGCACGGCGTATGTCCCTGACCGCCCTCGAAGCGGTCAAGGGCACGACGATGATCGACGACGTCTGCGTGCCGCGCTCACGCCTCGGCGACATGCTCGAAGGCGTCGAGCGCGTCGCCGACAAGTACGGCCTGACGATCGGGGTCTGCGCCCACGCGGGCGACGGCAACACCCACCCCACCGTCTGCTTCGACGCGGCGGACCCCGACGAGTCGCGGCGCGCCCGCGAGTCCTTCGACGAGATCATGGCGCTCGGCCTCGAACTCGGCGGCACCATCACCGGTGAGCACGGTGTCGGCGTCCTGAAGAAGGAGTGGCTCGCGCGTGAGCTGGGGCCGGTGGGCGTGGAGATGCAGCGCGCCGTCAAGGCCGCCTTCGACCCGCACCACCTCCTCAACCCCGGCAAGCTCTTCTGACTCCCGCGCCCGGACCCGCGCCGCCCTCGCGGAGCCAGTCGCCCGCCGTGGGGGTCGCCCGATCGCGGGTCGCGGTTCACTCGCCTCCTTCGTTCGACTCGTCGCTCGGCCACGGGTCGCGCAGCCACAGCTCGTCGGCGCGGCCGGTGGTGGGGGCGAGCAGCTCGGCGAGGCCGTCGTCGATGCCGAGCCGCTCGGCCTCAGAGCCCGGAGGGACCACCCGCAGGGTGCGCTCCAGCCAGGCGGAGACCGCGGGTGCCGGGGCCTCCAGGAGGGCGTCGCCGTCCGGTGAACTGAGCGCCATCAGGATCACGGACCGGCCGTCGACCTTCGTCGGCCACACCCGCACATCGCCGTGGCCGCAGGGCCTGAACACCCCCTCCACCAGGAGCTCACGGGCGAACGTCCAGTTCACCGGAGTCTCGGAGCCGATGTGAAAGGCGATGTGGACGGCGTAGGGGTCGTCGGTCCTGTAGGTGAGTCGGGCCGGGACGGGGATCGCCCGTTCCGGCGAGAGGACGAGTTTGAGCTCGAGCTCGCGTTCCACCACGGTGTGCATCTCGGATGCGCTTCCCTTCTCGCTGTAGCGGGTCCTCGGACGGGCCCGCAGTGAGTGAGAGCGCCTGGACCGCGGGGCATTACGCGGGTTCGGGGAAGTTTTTTCGGCACCGGGTGCCGGACGGCCGCGTGGGACGGGGAGGAACCGTGCACGGAAGGGGGCGGAGCTGCGGGAGCGGCCCGACGGGACAGGCAGGTCTGATAGATGTGGAGCCTCACAAGACCCCCGAGCAGATACGGGACGACGGACATGAGCGCCCCAACCCCGGCCCCCGGCGACGACAGGCCCCGCGAAGGCTATTACCCCGATCCGTCCATTCCGGGATATGTCCGGTACTGGAACGGTGCGTCCTGGGTGCCGGGAACGAGCCGGCCCGCGCCGTCCGACGGTGAACCTCTGCCCGCGCCTCCGCAGTCGGCGTCCCCGCAGCAGGCGCACGGGACGCCCGCGGCGGTGGAGGAGACGGGCCCGGTGTTCTTCGACGAGGAGCCGGGCGGGGTGACGCAGACGACGGGACCCGCGACGGGCGAGTACAGCGTGGCCGTCCCCGGGAGCCCCGGGGACGCACAGCACGGGAGCAGGCCCGAGCCCGCGACGGCCTGGCAGGCGGACTCCGCGCGGCAGGCCGGTCTCGGCGGGGAGCAGGACCAGCGGGTGTCGTGGGGCTCGCCGGGGCGGCCCGACCCCCGGGTGTCCGGCACCGGGGCGGCGGCGGACGGCGGGGGCGCGGCGGACGCGGCCGACGGCGGCGCGCCGCGCGTACCGGCGCAGCAGCAACCCGGTGCGCGGCAGGAGCCGGAGCACCCGGCGCAGGCTCCGGCGCCCGGTGACCGCAAGGACCGCACGGAGGCCGAGGGCCCCGGCACGGTGACGATCCGCGCCGTCAAGCCCGGCGTACCGGCCCCCACCGCCGGCGAGGGCACGGTGACCTTCCGCAGGCCGACGGGTCCGGTGCGGCCCGCGGGGCCCGGGGCACCGGGGGCCGACGGCGGCACGGACGGCACCCTGTCAATCAGGGCCCTGCGGCCCAAGTCCGCCCCTTCGGGGGCTGCTTCCGGGACGGGCACCGCGGGCACGGGTGCCCCCGGGTCGGCGCGATCTGCGAGCCCTCAAACGGGTCCACAGGCGAGCCCGCAGCGAACCGTGCCTCCCCAGCCCGTGCCGCAGCAGTCAGGACCGGCGCAGGCAGGACCCGCGCAGGCAGGACCGGCGCAGTCAGAACCCGCGCAGGCAGGACCCCCGCACTCCGTTCCCCCGCAGGCGGGACCGCCCGCGGGGCAAGCGGGTGCCGCCGGTGCCCCCGGGGCGGCCGCCTCCCCGCTGACGTCGGGCTCCGGGGGAGGTGCGGCGTCCTGGGCGCAGCAGGTGCACCAGCTCGCGCGGCAGCCGTCCGCGCAGGGGCTCTCGGCACCGCGGGACGAGGGTCCCGTGCTGCCGTGGAAGCCGGTGGCCGCCGATCCCTTCGCGGCGGTGGCGCAGGCCCAGGCGTCGGCGCGGCCCGCGGCGCTCGGCAGGCGGTTCGCCGCCTGGCTCATCGACACGGTCGTCCTGGCCGCCGTCACCGCGGGCGCGGCACTGCCGCTCGGCATGCGCGCGGCGGACCACATCGACAGCAAGATCGACGCGGCGAAGCTGTCGGGCGAGAAGGTCACGGTGTGGCTGCTCGACGGGACCACGGCCGGCTACCTGGGGATCGTGCTCGGGGTGCTGCTGCTCTTCGGGGTCCTGTACGAGGCGCTGCCCACGGCCAAGTGGGGCCGCACCCTCGGCAAGAGGGTGTGCGGGATCGAGGTGCGGGACATCGCGGAGCACGCGGCGCCGTCGTTCGGCGCGGCGCTGCGGCGGTGGCTCGTGTACAGCGTGCCGGGCGTGCTGCTGATCGGGATCGTCGGCATGGTGTGGTGCGTGTTCGACCGCCCGTGGCGCCAGTGCTGGCACGACAAGGCGGCCGGGACGTTCGTGGCGGGCTGATCCGTACTCCGTACGGCCTGAACAGGCGACCCCGGCCCCCGGACAGATAACCCGGACAGCCGTCCGTCGGATGCGGCACCCCCCGGTTCGGGATGCACTCACTCCATGAGCACCGAACCGCCGCAGTACCCCGGCCCCCCGGACCCCGAGGACAACGACCCCTTCAGGAAGCAGCCGCCCCCACCGCCGGGAGGCCCCCCGCCCCCGGGCGGAGGAGGCCCGTACGGAGGAAGCCCGTACGGAGGCGACCCCTACGGGGGCGGATACGGCGGCCAGGACCCCCTGGCCGGGATGCCCCCGCTCGCGGACAGCGGCAAACGCGTCCTCGCCCGCATCATCGACATGGTGCTCGTCGGCATCGTCGTATGGCTTCTGACGCTGCTGTTCGGCACGAACGAGTACGACCTCGACCCGGACGAGGCCGAAGCGGGTAAGTCGTTCGGCCAGTCGCTTCTGGCCGCGGTGCTCTACATGGCGTACGACAGCTTCCTCATCTCCAGGACCGGCCAGACGCTGGGAAAGAAGTGGCTGGGCCTGCGGGTGGCGAACCTCAACGACGGGGCGACGCCGACCCTGCCGACGGCGCTCGTGCGCTCCGCGGTCCTGTGGCTGCCGTTCGCGTTCTGCTGCGCGTGCATCTGGACGGCGATCTGCGGCGGCTGGAGCTTCTTCGACAAGCCGTACCGGCAGGGCCTGCACGACAAGGCCGCCAAGACCGTGGTGGTCAGCGTGCGGTGAGCCCGCGCGGCCGGTGCGGGAACCCGGGCCCGGCACGGGCCGGGCCGCGGGCATGCGTACGGCCCGGCGCTGCGGCGGCGCCGGGCGGTACGGCGTACGGCGGGTTCGTGGCGGCCGTCACGTGCGAGGCACGTACGGCGTCACGGACCCGCCGGTTCGCGTACGGGGCGGGCCGGACGGGTCGGTCGTGACGGG
The DNA here is from genome assembly GCF_044328435.1 of Streptomyces sp. NPDC017940. Taxonomy (NCBI): domain Bacteria; kingdom Bacillati; phylum Actinomycetota; class Actinomycetes; order Kitasatosporales; family Streptomycetaceae; genus Streptomyces; species Streptomyces sp. NPDC017940. Next base: position 137,981 of record NZ_JBIRHJ010000001.1, read on the forward strand.
TGGGCCGCGGGGTCGACGGTGAGCACGGTGCGCTGCACCGGAATTCGATCCTCCGTGGCCGTGGCCGTGGCCGTGGCTGTGGCCGCGGGCTCCGCGACCGGCTCCGGGGCCCGTTGAGGCAGGGGTACCGTCAGCGCCACGAGCAGCCCGAGGCCGAGCGCGGCGAAGGTGATGACCGCGATACCCGGCGTCGAACTCGCCTGGGAGAGCAACAGCATGGCGAGAGCGCTACAGACGACGGTCACGGTTCCGTAGGTGAGCTGTGCGACGGTCGGACGAGGCATGGGGCGAGACATGGCGTGATCCGTCCTCGGGACAGCGGATGCGGGGGAGAGATCCAGACGAAGCGGACGTATAAGAAACAAAGGGTGCTCAAAGGTGACGACTTGGAAGCCTCGCCGAGTACCTATGCGCACCGTCGAATTGACTCTATTCGCCTGCATGCCCGACGGGAACGAGCGGTAAGCGTGACCTGACGCACGGTGCCGGAGCACAGGGGGCGCACCGATTCATGCGTCCCGCCAACTGGACGGTGCGACGCGCCCGTTGGCGGAGACGCCGACCGGCCCGGGTGCGCCTCCGGGGTGCGGTGAGCGGCGTCCGGATATCGGACGCGTGGGCGCGTATAAGGCACTTGGCCTGTTCAAGTCAAGGACTGTCTTTTCTCCGCTCTCTCCGGTCGAATGTCGTCACTTGTGACGCGCATTTCGCGCGCGGACCTCTCTCCGACCGGGAAGTTTCGGTCCGTGAACGCGGGCGCGGGGGAGGACAACATCAAGTGACAGTCAAGAGACGGACGTATCGAGCGGCCGCGGCTGCGGTGGCTCTCGCGGCGGCGACCGCGACGTTCTCGGCGTACGGAGTGGCCGCTGCCGACGACGGCGGGAGCGCCGCCAGGGCGTCCGCGTCGGACAAGGCGCCCACCGTCGACCGCCGCGATCCGGCGGACGCCAAGGCCCATGTCGACCACGACCTCGAGGGGCCGTTCAGCAAGCAGCAGGCGCAGCAGCGCAAGGCCGCCCTCGAGCAGGTCGTCGCGGGCGACGCCAAGGTCCACAAGCGCGACGGGTCGAACGTCGTGAAGCTCGACGACAAGAAGTACGTCGAGCTGGGCCGGGAGAAGACCGACAAGATCTTCACGATCCTGGTCGAGTTCGGGAACAAGGTGGACGACACCACCCTGTACGACCCGGACGGCCCCGAAGGACCCGAGCAGCCGGTCAAGAAGTACGGCGGCAAGCCGGGCCCCGCGCACAACAAGATAGCCAAGCCGGACCGTGCGAAGGACAACAGCACGGCCTGGCAGGCGGACTACAACCAGAAGCACTTCAAGGACCTGTACTTCGGCAAGGGCAAGGGCAAGGACAGCAACGGCAAGCCCAAGCACTCGCTGAAGACCTACTACGAGAAGACCTCATCCGGCCGCTACTCGGTCGACGGCACGGTCTCGGACTGGGTCAAGGTCGACTACAACGAGGCCCGCTACGGCTCCAACTACTGCGGCGACTCCAACTGCGCCAACGTCTGGGACGCGGTGCGCGACGGCACGGCGGCCTGGGTCAAGGACCAGAAGGCCAAGGGCCGCACGGACGCGCAGATCAAGGCGGACCTCGCCAAGTACGACCTGTGGGACCGCTACGACTTCGACGGCGACGGCGACTTCAACGAGCCCGACGGGTACATCGACCACTTCCAGATCGTGCACGCGGGCGAGGACGAGTCCGCGGGCGGCGGCGCCGAGGGCGAGAACGCCCTGTGGGCGCACCGCTGGTACGCGTACGGCAACGACGCGGGCAAGACGGGTCCTGCGGACAACAAGTCCGGCGGCACCCAGATCGGCGACTCGGGCATCTGGGTCGGCGACTACACGATGCAGCCGGAGAACGGCGGCCTCGGCGTCTTCGCCCACGAGTACGGCCACGACCTGGGCCTGCCCGACCTGTACGACACCACGGGCAAGGCCGAGAACTCCGTCGGCTTCTGGTCGCTGATGTCGGCGGGCTCCTGGCTCGGCACCGCCAAGAACGCCATCGGTGACCTGCCCGGCGACATGACCGCCTGGGACAAGTTCCAGCTGGGCTGGCTCGACTACGCCAAGGCGAAGGCCGCGACGACCTCCGAGCACAAGCTCGGCGTGGCGGAGTACAACACCCGGCACCGCCAGGCGCTCCTGGTCGACCTGCCCAAGAAGGCGGTCACCACCACCATCGTGAAGCCCGCCGCGGGCGCCAAGCAGTGGTGGAGCGACCAGGGCGACGACCTGAAGAACACCCTCACCCGCTCCCTGGACCTCACCGGCAGGTCCAAGGCCGAGCTGTCCCTCAAGGGCTGGTGGGACATCGAGGCCAACTACGACTACCTCTACACCGAGGTGTCCACCGACGGCGGCGCCAACTGGACGCCCGTCGACGGCAAGGCCGACGGCAAGCAGATCACCCGGGACGCGGGCGACAAGCCGGCCCTGACCGGCGCCTCGACGAAGTACCAGAGCCTGGTCTTCCCGCTCGACGCCTACGCCGGCAAGAAGATCGACCTCCGCTTCCGCTACGCCACCGACGGCGGCACCGCGGGCAAGGGCTTCGCCGCCGACGCCCTCACGGTGACCGCGGACGGCACCAAGCTGTTCGAGGACGGCGCCGAGGGCGACGACAACGGCTGGCGCGCGAAGGGCTTCTCGCGCATCGGCGAGTCCTTCACCAAGAAGTACGAGCAGTACTACCTCGCCGAGAACCGCCAGTACGTGAGCTACGACAAGACGCTGGAGAAGGGCCCGTACAACTTCGGCTTCTCCGCCTCGCGTCCCGACTGGGTCGAGCACTACCCGTACCAGACCGGTCTGATGATCTGGCAGTGGGACACCTCCCAGAAGGACAACAACGTCAGCCAGCACCCGGGCAAGGGTCTGATCCTGCCGGTCGACGCCCACGCCAAGCCGATGAAGTGGAAGGACGGCACGCTCCTGCGGAACAAGATCCAGCCGTTCGACGCCCCCTTCTCGAAGTACGCGACGGACGCGTTCACGCTGCACAACGCGGACGTGGCGCTCAAGATCAAGTCCAAGAAGGGCGTCCCGGTCTTCGACGACCGCAAGGGCACCTACTGGTACGCGGAGAACCCCACGGGAAGTGTCAAGGTCACTGACACCAACACTCGGATCGAGATCGTCAAGCAGCCCAAGGACGGCTCGACGATCACGGTCGAGGTGGGCCGCTCCTCGAAGTAATTTGCGTCATCGCAGGTCATAGACCTGTTTTCAGCCGATCGGCCGTCGCCCCCTAGCGGGCGGCGGCCGATCGTGTTTAGGTGCGTCCTGTGGTTCTCTTATTGACACGACGTCTCACGGGGGTGTGACAGAGCATGGCCGCAGGAGGTTTCTGCAAGCTGCCGAACGGCACCGTGGTGGTGGCACTGACCCTGCCGGGACCATCGCCGGACGCCACCGGGAAGGTCCGTGTGCTGGTGCACGCGGTGAACCGGGCGCGGGCCCTGACCAGGCTGCGCAACCTCGGTCTGCGGGCGGTCTACCTGCGCGGCAACGCGCGCCCGCCCACGCCGGACGAGGTCACCGCGGTGCTGCACCACCCGGACGGCCTCATATGGCGCACGGAGGCCACCGCGGCCGGAGAGCTGTGGCATCCCATCCGCGCGCTGCTCGGGCGCCGCGCGGCCGCGTAGGGCACCTGCCGGGGCCCGCCACCGTCCCCGCAGGGCGAGGACGGCGGGGGCGAGCGTTCCCGTACCGGTGGTCGCGCCCTCTCACCTGGGGGTGATGGCGATGCCCTCGGGCTCGTTCCCCGCGGGCAGGGTCGCCCGTACCTTCTGCGTCGTCGCACTGACCACCGAGACGGTGTCCGAGCCCTCGTTGGTGACCCAGACCCGGCTGCCGCCGGGGCTGAGCGCCACGCCCTGGGGCGTCTTGCCCACGGGCACGCGGCCGAGGACCCGGCCGGTCGAGGTGTCGATGATCAGCAGCGCGTCGTCCCCGGAGTCGGCGGCGTACAGGCGGAGCCCGTCGGGGCTGACCCCGAGGCCGAGCGGCCCCTTGCCGACCGCCCAGGTGGCGGCCACCGCACGGGTGTCGGTGTCGATGACCGAGACGGTGCCGGAGCCCGTGTTGGCGACGTAGACCCTGTCGCCCTTCACGGTGCCGGCGATCCCGCTGGGGAAGTCACCCACCGGGATGCGGGCCAGCGGGCGGTTCTCCCCGGACAGCACGGTGACATCGTTGGTGCCGCTGTTGCTGACGTAGGCGATGTCGCCGGGCAGGGTGGCCACGCTGTGCGGGAGTTCCCCCACGGGGACGGTCGCGGTGACCTTGCGGGTGGCGGCGTCGATGACCGACACGGTGTCGCTGCCCCAGTTCGCGGTGTAGATCCGGTTCCCGTCCCGGCTCGGGGTGGCCGAGAACGGGTACGAGCCGACCGGGACGGTCGCCACGACCTTGTGGCCGGTGGTCTCGATGAAGGAGACGGTGCTGGACGGGCCGTTCGCCACGTAGACGGTGGAGCCGTCGGGAGCCGCGCCCACACCGGTGGGGCCGTTGCCGACTTCCGTGGACGTGACGGGCCGCTCCAGGCGCACGTCGAAGGAGCGGACGGTTCCGGTACCGCTGCTCGCCACGTAGGCGATGATGCGCATCGGGAAGCCGCCGCCCGGCGCGCCCTTCGCGCCCTTTTCCGCGGCCGGGGGCGCGGGCGCCCCGGGCGAGGCCGCGACCGGGGCGCACGCCATGGCCGCGAAGGCGGCACCGACCGCCAGTCTGGAACGCACGCGGCGGGTGTGCGCGGCGAGGGTGCGCCGGGGGCCGGGGATTCGGCCGGGCAGGACGGAGCGCGGCATGGCATCACCTCTGGTGCTGGCGTTCGAAAATGCCTGGACAGACACATACGTTCAAACGCCGGACAGGTGGTTGGCGCACGGCGGCAAGGAGAAGTCGCCCTTTCGCACGCGGCCAGGTGGGCCAATGCGGCCGTGCGGGTGCAGCCGGGCCGCGCGGGGGCGGGCGGCGCGGGAACCGGCGCCGGGGTGGGCCGCGAGCGGGCGGGTCGCGCCGGGGTGGGCCGCGCGAAGGGCTAGAGGACCGGCTTGCCGGTGAGTTCGACGCCGGCGGCGCGCAGCTCGTCCAGGGCCCGCTGGGTGGTGGCCTCGGCCACCGCGGCCGTGAGGTCGAGCAGGACGTGCGTACGGAAGCCCGCGCGCACCGCGTCGAGGGCGGTCGCCCGTACGCAGTGGTCCGTGGCGATGCCCACCACGTCGACCTCCCGCACCTGCCGCTCCCGCAGCCACTCGGCCGGCGAGAGCCCGTTCTCGTCGACGCCCTCGAAACCGCTGTAGGCGGCGGAGTGGGCGCCCTTGTCGAAGACGGCGTCGATCGCCCCCGACGCCACGGCGGGCGCGAAGTTCGGGTGGAAGCCCACGCCCTCCGTGCCCGCCACGCAGTGCGGCGGCCAAGAGTCGACGAAGTCGGGGTGGTCGGAGAAGTGGGCGCCGGGGTCGATGTGGTGGTCGCGGGTGGCCACGACATGGCGGTAGGCGACCGAGGCCTGGCCGATGAGCTCGGTGATGGCGGCGGCCACGTCCGCGCCGCCGGGAACCGCGAGGCTGCCCCCTTCGCAGAAGTCGTTCTGTACATCTACGACGATCAGGGCGCGACGCATGGCGGGATTCCTTAGCTAGCTGGATGAACCGAGCGTAGAGACTTCACGACCGCAGCGGGAGAGGGCGTGGCGGGGCGCACGCGTTCACGGCGGGTACCCATGGGTGGGCACAGCCCGTCACACGCGGTGACACACCGGTGGCCACGGGCGCTCCCGCGACCCTGGCCACTCCCGCGCCCCCGGCCACTCCCGCGGTCACCGGCATCCCCGTGGCCCGGGGCGCCCCCGCGCTCACAGCCGCTCCCGCCCTCACACGTGCTCCGTGGGGATGACCGCGTCGCCGCGGGACAGCTGGGTGGCGGACAGGGGCAGCAGGCCGCGGGCCGCCGCGTGCCGCTCCCGCACGGTGTCGAGGGGCTCGCGGGCGATGACGTCGCCGCCCTTGACCAGCTCGACCTGGAGCAGGCTCCCGGCGAGAGGGGCGGGTACGGGACCGGTGCCGACGACCTCGGCCTCCGCGAATCCCTCCGCGTCCGTGCGCCGCGCCGCCCACTTGCGGCCGCCGAGCGAGGACTTGCCGCCGAGCGACTTCTTGGCGACGGGTTCGAGCGGGGCCCCGGGGTCGGCGGAGCGGGCGCGGGCGACCAGCTTGTAGACCATGGACGCCGTGGGGTGCCCGGACCCCGTGACCAGCTGGGTGCCCACGCCGTAGGCGTCCACGGGCGCCGCCGCGAGGGAGGCGATCGCGTACTCGTCCAGGTCGGAGGTGACCACGATCCTGGTGCCGGTGGCGCCCAGCTCGTCCAGCTCCCTGCGCACCCGGTGCGCCACGAGCAGCAGATCGCCGGAGTCGATGCGCACGGCGCCCAGCTCGGGCCCGGCGATCTCCACGGCCATGCGGACGGCCTCGGTGACGTCGTAGGTGTCGACGAGCAGGGTGGTGCCGCGGCCGAGCGCGTCCACCTGGGCGCGGAAGGCGTCCCGCTCGCTGTCGTGCACCAGCGTGAAGGAGTGCGCGGAGGTGCCGACGGTCGGGATGCCGTAGCGGAACCCGGACGCCAGGTTGGAGGTGGTGGTGAAGCCGCCGACGTACGCGGCCCGGGACGCCGCGACCGCCGCGAGCTCGTGGGTGCGGCGGGCGCCCATCTCGATCAGCGGCCGCCCGCCAGCGGCGGAGGCCATCCGGGACGCGGCGGCCGCGATGGCCGAGTCGTGGTTGAGGATCGAGAGGATCACGGTCTCCAGGAGCACGCACTCCGCGAAGCTGCCCTCGACCCTGAGGATCGGCGACCCGGGGAAGTACACCTCGCCCTCGGGATAGCCCCAGATGTCCCCGCCGAAGCGGTACGAGGCGAGCCACTCCAGGGTCCGGGCGTCCACCACGCCCCGCTCGCGCAGGAAGTCGAGGACGCCGGAGTCGAAGCGGAAGTTCTCGACGGCGTCGAGGACCCGCCCGGTACCGGCCACCACGCCGTAGCGGCGGCCCTCGGGCAGCCTGCGGGTGAAGACCTCGAAGACCGAGTGCCGGTCGGCGGTGCCGGAGCTCAGCGCGCCCTGGAGCATCGTCAACTCGTAGTGATCCGTGAAGAGCGCGGTGGAGGGGACGTCCACCGGCAGCCCCAAGTCATGCTGCTCCCCAAAGTTCATGTCAAGAATGCTACCCCGCATCTCGTCACTCTGACGATTTCAGGGGTCCGTTTGTGCGGTGGGCCGCTTCGGGTGGCAGCATGGGGCAGGTGAGTAGCGCTGCTCCCGTAGAGATCACCCGCCCGGACGCGGAAGAACAGACCTTCGCGGTCCCCGAGCCGGACGTGCCGTGGATCACGCTCGTGCACAACGACCCGGTCAACCTCATGAGCTATGTGACCTACGTCTTCCAGTCGTACTTCGGGTACTCGAAGGAGAAGGCCACCAAGCTGATGATGGACGTGCACCACAAGGGCCGGGCGGTCGTCTCCAGCGGCAGCCGCGAGGAGATGGAACGCGACGTGCAGGCGATGCACGGATACGGGCTGTGGGCAACGCTCCAGCAGGACCGGAAGTAGCGACGCGACTGATGCCAGGACACTTCGAACCGATCCCGGGGGGCGGCGCCGCCGTCGCGCTCGACGAGGTCGAGATCTCGATCATCCGCTCGCTCGCCGTGCAGCTCCTCGAGCTGATCGGCCCGGGCGAGGAGCCCGCGGGCGACGACGGCGACCCGCTCGCCGAGCTGTTCGCACAAGGGCCGAGCGAGCCGCCCGCCGACCCGGTCCTGAAGCGGCTGCTCCCGGACGCCTACGGCGGTCCCGGCAGCGAGTCGGCCTCCCTGGAGAGGGCCGACGAGCTGCGCGCCTACTCCGCGGAGTTCCGGCGGTTCACGGAGAACGACCTGCGGGCCCGCAAGCGGGACGACGCGCTCGCCGTCATCCGCTCCCTGGACGCGCTCACGGTGGCGGGCGAGGGCGGTGCCGTCCTGAAGCTGTCCGTCGACGACTCGCGGTCCTGGCTCGGCTCGCTCAACGATCTGCGGCTCGCGATCGGCGCCCGGCTCGACGTCACCGACGAGGAGGACACGGACATCCTCTACCGGCTGCCGGACACCGACCCGCGCAAGCCCATGGTGATGGCCTATCTGTGGCTCGGCGGCCTCCAGGAGACGCTCGTCGAGACGCTGCTTCCGTGACGGTTTCCCGCCCGATGTGTGACGCCTTTTTGAAGATCATGGACGTTCGCTCAACGGACGCTCAAATCCGCATAACGATCCTGTCACCTCGTTGTCCCGGTGTGTAGCGCCGAGAGAACTTTGTCCGCTTCTTCCTGTGGTGTGTGCCACATAAGGGCCACTCGATCACTGTGGCGGCCGTGATAAATCTTCACGACCGCTCGGTGACGCCACCCATGTCGCCGGGGGCGCTACAGGCCGGCAGACCGTCGGCGGCACTCCATCACCATCCGGGGGGATCAGGACCTGGTCCGCGGCGAAACCGCAGTTCGCGGCGCGGATCAGCATGGAGAAAGGCGTCACCATGACCTCAGTGCAGGTCGAAGAGCACTACGACGAGCACGGCGGCAATGGTGCCGCGGGCGCCGGCGGGGCCGGCGACAGCGAGGGCTATCAGCGCGGGCTCGGAGCCCGGCAGATCCAGATGATCGCGATTGGCGGTGCCATCGGCACCGGCCTGTTCCTCGGCGCGGGCAAGGCCATCCACAAGGCGGGCCCGAGCCTCATCCTCGCGTACGCGATCGCGGGTCTCGTCATCTTCTTCATCATGCGCGCGCTCGGCGAGCTCTTGATGTACCGCCCCGTCTCGGGTTCGTTCTCGGAGTACGCCCGCGAGTTCGTCGGCCCCTTCTTCGGGTTCGTGACCGGCTGGACGTACTGGCTCTTCTGGGTCGTCACCGGCATCACGGAAGTCACGGCGGCGGCCCAGTACATGCAGTACTGGACCCATGACTCCATTCCCCAATGGGGCTACGCCCTGATCTTCACCGTCATCCTGTACGGCGCCAACCTGATCTCCGTGAAGCTCTTCGGCGAGCTGGAGTTCTGGTTCTCCATGGTCAAGGTCACCGCCATCATCGGCATGATCCTGATCTGCGCCGGCATCCTCACCATCGGCTTCTCCGACGCCGGTGACACCGCCTCCGTCTCGCACCTGTGGGACAACGGCGGCTTCTTCCCCAACGGCATCGGCAACACGCTGATGACCCTCCAGATCGTGATGTTCGCCTTCCTCGCCGTGGAGCTGGTCGGCGTCACCGCGGGCGAGTCCAAGGACCCGAAGAAGACCCTGCCCAAGGCGATCAACACCGTGCCGTGGCGCATCGCCGTCTTCTACGTCGGCGCGCTCATCATGATCCTGTCGGTCGTGCCGTGGACGCACTTCCAGCCCGGCGTCTCCCCGTTCGTCGCCGCCTTCGAGAAGATGGGCCTCGGCGTCGGCGCCGCGATCGTGAACTTCGTGGTCCTGACCGCCGCGCTCTCCTCCTGCAACTCGGGCATGTACTCCACCGGCCGCATGCTGCGCGACCTCGCGCTCAACGGCCAGGGCCCGAAGTTCTTCACCAAGCTCACCAAGAACGGCCTGCCGCTCGTCGGCACCACCGCGTCCGCCGCGCTGATGCTCGTCGGCGTGTGGATCAACTACCAGTGGCCGGGCGAGGCGTTCAACTACGTCGTCTCCTTCGCCACCATCTCCGGCATGTGGGCCTGGATCATGATCCTGGTCTCCCAGATCAACTACCGCCGCAAGGCCGACCGCGGCGTCCTGCCGCAGTCCAGCTTCCGCGCGCCGGGCGCCCCGTACACCAGCTGGTTCGCGCTCGCCTTCATCGGCATGGTCATCGTGATGATGGGCGTCGACAAGGACGCCAGGATCTCGCTGTACTGCGCCCCGGTCTGGGCCGCGATCCTGGGCGTGTCCTACCTGGTCCTGAAGAGCCGCAACCCGGGGGCCGCGGCCTTCAAGAAGCGCGAGCACGGCGGTCCCGCCGCTGAGAGCGGCGCGAAGCCCAACAAGGACTGACCCCGCCGTCGCACTCCGTACGTCCAGCATGCGGGCGGCCCCGTACCACACTTCGGTACGGGGCCGCCCTGCTGCTTATCCTGGCCGACATGCTGACCATCACCCAGGCCCTCCACGACCAGATCGTCGCGCACGCGCGCGAGGACCACCCCGACGAGGCCTGCGGCGTCCTCGCGGGCCCCGCGGGCACCGACCGCCCCGAGCGGTTCGTCCCGATGCTGAACGCGGCCCGCTCGCCCACGTTCTACGAGTTCGACTCCGCCGATCTGCTCAAGCTGTACCGCGACCTCGACGACCGCGACGAGGACCCGGTGGTCATCTACCACTCGCACACCGCGACCGAGGCCTACCCCTCCCGCACCGACATCTCCTACGCCAACGAGCCCGGCGCGCACTACGTCCTGGTCTCCACCGCGGACACCGACGACGCGGGCCCCTTCCAGTTCCGCTCGTTCCGGATCGTCGAGGGGGAGGTCACCGAGGAGGAGGTCCGGGTCGTACCGGCATACTGAGCACGACCCTTGAGGCGGCAGGACCCAGGAAGCCGGTGCGAATCCGGCGCGGTCCCGCCACTGTGACCGGCCCGCGCCCGCGCGGACCGTGAGCCAGGAACTGACCTGCCGCCCTCTCCCACTTGACGCAGGGGACGCGGAAATCCCCTGGAGGAGGCCGCGCCGCCATGCTCTCGCGCCGTACCCGCCCGCTCACGCACGCCCTGACCGCCGCGGCGATGCTGATCCCCCTGGCCGCGTGCTCCTCGTCGGACTCCGGCCCCGACACCGAGGGGAAGGCCGGGGCGTCCGCCGCCGGATTCCCGTACACCGTCACCAACTGCGGCCAGAAGACCACGTACGCGGCTCCCCCGAAGCGCGCCGTCACCATGAACCAGCACGTGACGGAGATCCTCCTCGCGCTCGGCCTGAAGGACCGCATCGCCGGGACCGCCTACCTCGACGACAAGATCCTGCCCGAGTACGAGAAGGCCTACGAGTCCCGCCCGGTGCTCGCCAAGGAGTACCCCTCCTACGAGAAGCTGCTCGCCGCCAACCCCGACATGGTGTACGGCGGTTACGCCAGCGCCTTCACGGCGGGCGAGGGGCGCTCGCGCGAGGCCCTCGCCAAGTCCGGCATCAAGTCCCGCCTCAACATCGAGGGCTGCGCCGGGAAGTCCGTCACGATGGACGACCTCTACCGCGAGGTGCGCGAGGTCGGCGCCACCTTCGGCGTCCGCGACCGGGCCGAGAAGTGGATCCGTGCCGCCGAGGCAGAACTGGCCGCCACCGCGAAGGAGTCCGCCCGGTCCGCCGAGGACGGCAAGCCGCCCGCGGTCTTCGTGTACGACAGCGGCGACAAGACGGCGTTCACCGCGGGCGGGCGCGGCATCGGGAACGACATCATCGAGCGCGCGGGCGGCCGCAACGTCATGTCCGACCTCGACAAGCCCTTCGGCGACGCCTCCTGGGAGACCGTCGTGGACCGCCGCCCCGAGGTGATCGTCATCTACGACTACGGCGCCACGACCGTCGCCCAGAAGAAGAAGCGCCTCCTCGACGACCCTGCCCTCAAGGACGTCCCCGCCGTCAGGAACAAGCGGTTCGCGGTGCTGCCGCTGTCGGACGTGGTGCTCGGGGTGCGGGCACCCGGGGCGGTGCGGAAGCTGGCGGAGCAGCTGCGGTGAGGGGGCTTCGCTCCGCGGGCACCGCGAGGCCCGCGCCGGGGGCCGGTCAGGCCGTTCCGGGGACGGGTCAGCCCGTTGCGGGGACCGGTCAGGCCGTTCCGGGGACCGGGCAGACCGCCCGGCGTTCGAGGACGAAGCCCAAGGCCGAGCGACGGGCCGAGCGACGGGCCGACCGGCGGGCCGACCGGCGGGACGCCGCCCCGTCCGAGGGGAGGCCTCCCCGCACCGGACTGGCGTACGGCGCCGTCATGGCCGCCCTGGTCCTCGCCCTGGTGGCCGCAGGCCTCGCCGCGCTGATGTGGGGCTCGGTGAAGATCCCGCCCGCGGACGTCTTCCACATCCTCACGGGCCGGGCGGAGGACCCGTCCCCGTACCGCACGATCGTCCTCGACGTCCGCCTCCCACGGGTCCTGCTCGGCGCAGCCGTGGGCGCGGGCCTCGCCGTGGTCGGCACCACCCTCCAGGCTCTGGTCCGCAACCCCCTGGCGGACCCCTTCCTGCTCGGCATCTCCTCGGGCGCCTCGGCCGCGGCGGTCGCGGTGATCGTGCTCGGCGTGGGCGCGGGCCTGGCCACGACGGTGACGATCCCGGCGGCGTCCTTCGTGGGCGCCTTCCTCGCACTGCTCCTCGTGTACACCCTCGCCCGGGATCCCGGCGGCGGCTTCACCACGAACCGCCTGATCCTCGCGGGCGTCGCCGTCTCCTACGTCCTGGCCGCGCTGACCAGCCTGATCCTGGTGGTCTCCGCCCGCGCCGACCACCTCAAGGAGGTCCTGTACTGGACGCTCGGCGGCCTGGGCAGCGCCCGCTGGGACACGCTCGCGCTGCCGCTGGTCGTCCTCACGGTCGGTACGGGCCTCCTGCTCGCGCTCGCCAGGCCCCTCGACCTGCTCCTGGTCGGCGAGGAGGGCGCCACCGTCCTCGGTCTGAACACGGCCCGGTTCCGCGCGGGCGTCTTCGCCCTGGCCTCCCTGGTGACCGGGGTGCTCGTCGCGCAGAGCGGGGCCATCGGCTTCGTCGGCCTGATGGTGCCGCACGCGGCCCGCATGCTGGTGGGGGCCGCGCACCGGGCGCTGCTCCCGGTGGCCGCGCTGACGGGCGCGGTGTTCCTGGTCCTCGCCGACATCGCCGCGCGTACGGTCGCGGCACCGCAGGACATCCCGGTGGGCGTGCTCACTGCGCTCACCGGCGGCCCGTTCTTCCTGTGGCTGCTGCGCAGGGACCGGTCACGGCAGGAGGCGGCGGCATGACCCGGCCGGGCACCGCGCGGACGGCGACGCGACCGGCCGGACCGCCGGCCGCCGACCCCCTGCTGAGCACCGCGGACCTCACCTTCGCCACCCCCTCCGGCCGCCGCCTCGTCGACGCCGTCTCACTCACCGTCTCCGCGGGTGAGACGGTGGGCCTGGTCGGCCCGAACGGCAGCGGCAAGACGACGCTGCTCCGCTGTGTGTACGGGGCGCTGACGCCCACCGGCGGCCAGGTGCTCCTCGACGGCGCGGACCTGGCGGGCGCGAGCGCCAAGGCCCGCGCGCGCCGCATCGCCACGGTCCCGCAGGACGGCCAGGCGGGCTTCGAACTCACCGTCCGCCAGATCGTCGCCATGGGCCGCTCCCCGCACAAGCGCTTCTGGGAGGCGGACACCGCCGCCGACGCGGAGCTGGTGCGCGGCGCCCTCGCGCGGGTGGGCGCGGCGGACCTGGCGGGGCGGTCCTTCGCCCGGCTCTCCGGCGGCGAGCGGCAGCGGGTCCTGACGGCGCGGGCCCTGGTGCAGGAACCCGCCGTCCTCGTCCTGGACGAACCCACGAACCACCTGGACATCCGCTACCAGCTGGAGATCCTCGGCCTGGTACGGGACCTCGGCACGGCCAACCTCCTCGCCCTGCACGACCTGACCCTGGCCGCGTACTACTGCGACCGCCTCTACGTCCTCGACGCGGGGCGCGTCGTCGCCTCCGGGCCCCCGCGGGAGGTGCTCACCGCGGAACTCCTTGCGGAGGTGTACGGGGTCGCGGCGGAGGTGGCCGTCCATCCGGTGACGGGGGCGCCCACGGTGACGTATCTGCCGGGGGCTCAGCGGGCGGTGCGTCCGCCGGGGGCGGCCCGTACCGGCGAGGCTGTCCAGCCCGCGAACGGATAGCGTCCGGCATACGAGATCACATTCCAGGTCCCGGACCGGGAATCGTTACGATGACCGCATGGTTTCGAACGACGTGAGCATTGATACGACGCCGGGCGCTCTGCTCGTCGGCCGGCTGCACGTCGACCTGTGCCGTCTCGCCAGCGCCATCTGTCGGCCCTGACGCGCGCCGTCCCGCCGTGCGCGGCGGCGCCGCGCGTGCGGCAGCACCCCGAGGCGTGCCGTACGCCCCGTGCCGCACGCACCCCGACTCCCTCCGGGACACCGGCCGGACCCGGCCCGCACCGCCCGCACGATCCGCTCCGCGAGCCCAGCCGGCCAGGCCAGTCAGGCACCACAGGCACCACCCCGTACGCCCCCGAACCGTCCGTCTCCCGACAGGAGTCCTCCGCATGGCCATCGAGGTCCGCATCCCGACCATCCTCCGCACCTACACCGGCGGTGAGAAGGCCGTCGAGGGCAACGGCGAGACCCTCGCCGCGCTCTTCGCCGACCTGGAGACCCGGCACGCGGGGATCCAGGACCGGCTCATCGACAAGGACAAGGGCAACGCGCTGCGCCGCTTCGTGAACGTCTACCTGAACGACGAGGACGTCCGCTTCCTGGACGGCGTCTCCACGAAGCTCTCCGACGGCGATAGCGTCACGATCCTGCCGGCCGTCGCCGGCGGCATGGCCTGACAGGCCCGGCACCGATGCGATACGACTCCCCGCTCGCGGCCGTCGGCAACACCCCGCTGGTCCGGCTGCCCCGGCTCTCCCCGTCGGCGGACGTGACGATCTGGGCCAAGCTGGAGGACCGCAACCCGACCGGCTCCGTCAAGGACCGGCCCGCGCTCCACATGGTCGAACAGGCCGAGAAGGACGGCCGGCTCACGCCCGGCTGCACCATCCTGGAACCCACGTCGGGCAACACCGGGATCTCCCTCGCGATGGCCGCCAGGCTCAAGGGCTACCGCATCGTGTGCGTGATGCCGGAGAACACCTCCCAGGAACGGCGCGACCTGCTGGCGATGTGGGGAGCGGAGATCATCTCGTCGCCCGCGGCGGGGGGCTCCAACACGGCCGTGCGCGTGGCCAAGGAGCTGGCGGCCGAGCACCCGGACTGGGTGATGCTCTACCAGTACGGCAACCCGGACAACGCGGGCGCCCACTACGCCACCACCGGCCCCGAGATCCTCGCCGACCTGCCGTCGCTCACCCACTTCGTGGCCGGGCTCGGCACCACCGGGACCCTGATGGGCGTCGGCCGCTATCTGCGGGAGCACAAGCCCGACGTGCGGATCGTGGCTGCCGAGCCCCGCTATGACGACCTCGTCTACGGCCTGCGCAACCTCGACGAGGGCTTCGTCCCCGAGCTCTACGACGAGTCGGTCCTCACCAGCCGGTTCTCCGTCGGCTCCGCCGACGCCGTGACCCGCACCCGGGAACTCCTCCGCGAGGAGGGGATCTTCGCCGGTGTCTCCACCGGGGCCGCCCTGCACGCCGCCGTCGGCGTCGGCCGCAAGGCCGTCGCCGCCGGGGAGCCCGCCGACATCGTGTTCGTCGTGGCCGACGGGGGCTGGAAGTACCTGTCGACGGGTGTCTACACGGCGGCTACGGACGAGGAGGCGATCGCCGCGGTGCAGGGGCAGTTGTGGGCGTAGCCCGGCTCGGGGCTCCCCGATCCCGCCCCTTCCCGAAACCGGGGGCTCTGCCTCCTGGACACGGGAAGGGGCGGGACGGGGGAAGGCCCCGACAGGGCTATCCGGCCAGACGCCGCACCTGCTTCCACAGCGCGGGATCCACGACCCCCGCCCGGCGCCGGAAGTCCCGCACCGGCACCTCCCGCACCTCGTCCGTCTCGAGGAAACTCGGACGCCCCCGCACGTCCCCCACACTCCCGGGCGGCAACGGGATCACCCCGTCCCGCCCGTCCCGGTGCCTACTGGTGATCTTGGCGACGCGCACCCGCCCCCCACGGGCCCCGAGGACCAGGCAGGGCCGGTCCTTGCCCCCGCTCCCGTCCTCGTAGGGCACCCGGGCCCACCAGATCTCCCCGGCCCGGGGCCGCGGCAGCGACGGCCCCTCCGCCTCCGCCGCCCCGACCGACCGCGCCCGCGCCCGCGTCGGCCGCCCCGAGCGCCCCCACCCGTCGACGAGGGTGACGACGAGGGCGAGCACCACCACCGCGCCGAGCGCGAGCCACCACGTCGTGTCCATACCGGTGACGGTACCGGCGCCTCCAGGGCCCCGGCCGCCGCGGGCCGGGCCGGGGCGCCCGAACCGGTGACACCGCAGGTGAGTTCGCCCACAACGGCACGCGACGGAGGAGCGGGGCGAGGTTTCGCGCTTTACGCTCGACGCACCGCACGCCCCCCGATTCCCCGACCGCCAGCGTGGAGGTTCCAGCTCTATGAAGCTCACCGTCGTCGGCTGCTCGGGGTCGTTTCCGTCCGCGGACTCGGCCTGCTCGAGCTACCTCGTCGAGGCCGACGGCTTCCGGCTGCTGCTCGACATGGGCAACGGCGCCCTGGGCGAGCTGCAACGCCACATCGGTCTGTACGACCTCGACGCGATCTTCCTCAGCCATCTGCACGCCGACCACTGCATCGACATGTGCGCGTACTTCGTGGCCCGCTACTACCGGCACGAGGGCGGCCGCTGCGCGCCCATCCCGGTGTACGGCCCGGAGGGCACCGAGCAGCGCCTGACCACGGCGTACGCCGACACGCCCTCCGCGTCGTCGATGAGCGAGGTCTTCGACTTCCACACGGTCAAGCCCGGCGCCTTCGAGATCGGCCCCTTCTCGGTGCGTACGGAGAAGGTGTGCCACCCCGTCGAGGCGTACGGCATCCGCGTGGAGCACGGCGACAGGTCGCTGACGTACTCCGGGGACACCGGGGTGTGCGAGGCCCTGGACGAACTGGCGGCCGACACCGACCTGTTCCTGTGCGAGGCCGCGTTCACGCACGGCAAGGAGAACATCCCGGCGCTGCACCTCAACGGCCGCGAGGCCGGCGAGACCGCCCACCGCGCGGGCGCCCGCCGCCTGGTGCTCACCCACATCCCGCCGTGGACGGACCCGCGGGTGAATCTCGCGGACGCGCGGGGGGTGTTCGCGGGGCCGACGGAGCTGGCGGCCCCGGGCGTGACGTACGAGCTCTGAGGCATCCGGCGGAGGGCCCGAGCCCTCGCCCCCGTACGACGACACGGGCCCCGGAACCGAATCGGTTCCGGGGCCCACGTCATGCCGCTCGGGCGAGGCTCACGCCTTGGTGAGGTCCTCGACCTCCTCCTCGGGCTCGCGGCCCGGGGTGGGGATGTTGAACTTGACGATCGCGAAGCGGAAGACCACGTAGTAGACCGCGGCGAACACCAGGCCGATCGGGATGATCATCCAGGGCTTCTCGGCGAACTTCCAGTTCAGGACGTAGTCGATCGCACCGGCTGAGAAGGTGAAGCCGTGGTGCACGCCGAGCGCCCAGGTGAGGGTCATCGCGACGGCGGTCAGGATCGCGTGGATCACGTACAGCGCCGGGGCGATGAACATGAACGCGAACTCGATCGGCTCGGTGATGCCGGTGACGAACGAGGTCAGCGCGAGGGACATCATCATGCCGCCGACGACCTTGCGGCGCTCGGGGCGCGCGGTGTGCGTGATGGCGAGCGCGACGGCGGGAAGCGCGAACATCATGATCGGGAAGAAGCCGGACATGAACTGGCCCGCGGTCGGGTCGCCGTGCATGAAGCGCTGGATGTCGCCGTGCCACAGGTTGCCCGCGGAGTCCGTGAAGGAGCCGATCTCCTGCCAGGCGACGGTGTTCACGAACTGGTGCATGCCGACCGGGAGCAGCGCGCGGTTGACCACGCCGAAGATGCCGGCGCCGATGGAGCCGAGGCCGGTCATCCACTCGCCGAAGTTGGTGATCGCGTCGCCGACCGGGCCCCAGCACAGGCCGAAGAAGACACCGAGCGCGGTGCCGATGAAGGCCATGATGATCGGTACCAGACGGCGGCCGTTGAAGAAGCCGAGCCAGTCCACCAGCTTGGTGCGGTGATACCGCTGCCAGACCACGGCGGATATCAGACCCATGATGATGCCGCCGAAGACCTTGGGGTCGTTGTACGTGGCGGCGATGTCGGCGCCCTTGGTGATCTTCGCCTCGGTCACCGGGAACGCCTTCAGGACGTTGGTGTAGACGAGGAAGCCGACGAGGGCGGCGAGGGCCGTGGAGCCGTCGGCCTTCTTCGCGAAGCCGATCGCCACACCGATGCAGAACAGCATCGGCATGTTGGCGAACACGGCGTCACCGGCGTTGGCGAAGACCGTGGCGACCTTGCCCCAGCCGAGGCCGTCCGCGCCGAACACGTCCGGCTGGCCGAGGCGCAGCAGGATGCCCGCCGCGGGGAGCACGGCGATGGGCAGCTGCAAACTGCGGCCCACCTTTTGCAGGCCCTGCAACAGACCGGAGCCCCGCTTCTTTGCGGGCGCCGCCGAAGTGGTGGCGGTACTCATGACTTCCTCCATGTGCGGGCGCTGCCGAAGGGGGACGAAAGGGGGTGACAGCAGCCAGGTGGTCTACACCACTCAGTGGTGTAGACCTGTTGTAACACGGTGAAGGCGACATAAGGAACCCGCGATTCCTGTGGGGTCGGCCATAGCGTCGCATCTACGCCGAAAAGCCCCCGGACCGTAGGGTCCGAGGGCCTCGCCAAGGGTATCGCGGAGATTCCGCTTCCGGGGTCGTGCCCCGGTCTATGCCTTGGTCTGCTCCTTGTCCAACTCCTCCGCCACTTCCTCCGGTTCGCGCCCGGGGGTGGCCAGGTCGAACTTCTTGATCACGAAAAGGAACAAGAAGTAATAAACCACCGCGAATGCCAGGCCGATTGGGATGATCAACCAAGGCTTTGTGGCCAGACTCCAGTTGATGACGTAGTCGATCAGGCCCGCCGAGAAGCTGAAGCCGTCCTTGACGCCGAGTGCCCAGGTCACGGCCATGGAGACGCCGGTGAGGATCGCGTGGATCGCGTACAGGGCGGGTGCGATGAACAGGAAGGAGTACTCGATCGGCTCGGTGATGCCGGTGACGAACGAGGTCAGGCCGACCGAGAGCATCATGCCGCCGACGACCTTGCGGCGCTCGGGGCGGGCCGCGTGGGTGATCGCCAGGGCCGCCGCGGGCAGCGCGAACATCATGATCGGGAAGAAGCCCGAGGTGAACTGCCCGGCCGTCGGGTCCCCGGCCAGGAAGCGGTTGATGTCACCGTGCACGACCGTGCCGTCCGCCTTGGTGTAGTCCCCGAACTGGAACCAGACGAAGGTGTTCAGGAACTGGTGCAGGCCCACGGTGAGCAGGGCCCTGTTGGCCACGCCGAAGATGCCCGAACCGAGCCAGCCGAGGTCCACCAGCCACTTGGAGAAGCTGGTGAGCCCGTCACCGATGGGCGGCCAGACCCACACGCACAGCCCCGCGAACACCAGGCCGACGAAGGCCATGATGATGGGGACAAGGCGCCTGCCGTTGAAGAAGCCCAGCCAGTCCACCAGCTTCACGCGGTGATAGCGCTGCCAGAACCAGGCGGCCAGCAGCCCCATGACGATGCCGCCGAAGACCCCAGGATTCTGGTACGAGGCCTGCGCCGGAGCGGCGGCGGCACCGGTGGCGCCCTCCTCGGCCACGCACACCCCGCTCCACATGCCCGCCCCCGCGAAGTCCGTGCCCGCGGGGCAGCCCTCGGGGAAGGCGCGCAGGACCGCGTAGTACACGAGGAAGCCCGCCACCGCGGCGAGCGCCGTGGAGCCGTCCGCCTTCTTCGCCATCCCGATCGCGACGCCGATGCAGAACAGGAGCGGGAGGCCGAGCGAGGAGTCGAGCAGGGCGCCGCCCGCCGCCGCGAAGACCTTGGCCACATTGGTCCACCCGAGGCCGTCGTCCCCGAAGACGTCCGGCTGCCCGAGCCGGTTCAGGATGCCGGCCGCGGGCAGCACGGCGATGGGCAGCTGGAGGCTGCGGCCCATCTTCTGGAGGCCCTGGAAAAGGCCGTTCCACCATTTCTTCTGCGGAACCTCGGCGGCAGCGGAACTCATCGGTGTTCCTCCCGGACCGGCTTGGTTTGGCGGTCGTTGAAAACTGGTGTAGACCAGTTGCGGACGGGTGCGCGGCACGCCCCCACGAGGGGCGCACCTTGATCGTCATGATTGAGTACGGCTGCCGTGACCGCCCGCGAAGATGGGCCAACCGTGCGTTACCGTGACAAAGCGGACCTACGGTGTCGTGGCCGCGTCCTTTTCAGAGCAGGGAGAACACCATGGCCAGCAAGGCTGAGAAGATCGTTGCCGGGCTCGGCGGCATCGACAACATCGAAGAGGTCGAGGGCTGCATCACCCGCCTCCGCACGGAGGTCAAGGACCCGGGCCTGGTCGACGAGGCGGCCCTGAAGGCCGCGGGCGCGCACGGCGTCGTCAAGATGGGCACCGCGATCCAGGTCGTCATCGGCACGGACGCCGACCCGATCGCCGCCGACATCGAAGACCTGATGTGACGAAGCGCTAGCCGAGCGCCGTACGAGGGCCCCGTTCCAGCAGTCGGAACGGGGCCCTCGACGCGTGGAAGGCCGAGCCTGTCCGGCGACTGGGGGCGAGGCCGTCAGGCCGATCGGCGGGCCGGGGGCGGCACTCCGGCAACTGCGCGGCCGGGCTCGAACGCCAGGCTAGGCTCGGCGCCATGTCTCGATTCGACGGCCGTACCCCCGAACAACTCCGCCCGGTGACCATTGAGCGCGGCTGGAGCAAGCACGCAGAGGGCTCCGTCCTCATCTCCTTCGGCGACACCAAGGTCTTCTGCACGGCCTCCGTCACCGAGGGCGTGCCCCGATGGCGCAAGGGCAGCGGCGAGGGGTGGGTCACCGCCGAGTACTCGATGCTGCCGCGCTCCACCAACACCCGCGGTGACCGTGAGTCCGTACGCGGCAGGATCGGCGGCCGTACGCACGAGATCAGCCGCCTGATCGGCCGCAGCCTCCGTGCCGTGATCGACTACAAGGCCCTCGGCGAGAACACCGTCGTCCTTGACTGCGACGTCCTCCAGGCCGACGGCGGCACCCGCACCGCCGCCATCACCGGCGCGTACGTCGCGCTCGCCGACGCCGTCGCCTGGGCGCAGGGCAAGAAGCTGGTCAAGGCCGGCCGCAAGCCCCTGACCGGCACGGTCAGCGCCGTCTCCGTCGGCATCGTCGGCGGTGTCCCGCTGCTCGACCTCGCGTACGAGGAGGACGTGAAGGCCGACACCGACATGAACGTCGTGTGCACCGGGGACGGCCGCTTCGTCGAGGTCCAGGGCACGGCCGAGGCCGAGCCCTTCGACCGCGCGGAGCTCGACGCGCTGCTCGACCTCGCCGTCGGCGGGTGTGCGCAGCTCACGGCGTTGCAGCGCGAGGCGCTCGACGCCGTGCGGTAGGGCGGCCGCGGCGGACCCGGGTCCCGCCGGTTCGGCGGGACCCGGCCAAGTGGTGAGCGGCACGGGCCAGTTGCGGTTCGTTGCCGTCGGCAAGGGAAGCAACCTTCGGGGCCCGGACGGGCGTTCTTATGCATGCGGGCGTACGGGCCAAGCCGTGCGCCCGTCCGCAACCGGGGAGGGAATCACGCATGGCCGCGCGCCACCGCCGTACCGCTACCGCCATCATCACCGCACTGATCGCCGTTCCGGCGGGCGTCGGCCTCGTGGGCTGCGACCCCGTCGACAAGGCCGTCGACTGCGTCAAGACCGCCGACGCCATCCACGACAACGTCGACGAGATGCAGGAGGCGGCCCAGGACGCCGCCATGAACCCGTCGAAGGCGGACAAGTCGCTCGACGACATCGAGGACAACCTCGACGAGATCCGCGACAAGTCCGAGGACACCGACGTCGACAAGGCCCTCGACCACCTGGAGGAGGCCGTCGACAACGTCCGCGCCGCCTCCGACGGCGGCGACAGGACCCCCGACCTCAGCCCGGCCGCCGACGCGGCCAAGGAACTGACGAAGGTCTGCACCGGCTGATCACGGGACCAGCGGAGTGCCGGCAGGGGCGGAGTGACGCCGAGGTGGGGGAGGGGAGCGGGGCGTGGCCCGCGGGGTGCGGGCGGGGTCGGATACTGGTCGCATGACCCGCCTCATCCTCGCCACCCGCAACCCCGGCAAGCTCACCGAGCTGAAGGCGATCCTCGCCGACGCCGGGCTCGACCACGAACTGGTCGGCGCCGACGCCTACCCACAGATCCCCGACGTCAAGGAGACCGGCGTCACCTTCGCCGAGAACGCCCTGCTCAAGGCGCACGCGCTCGCCAAGGCCACCGGTCTGCCCGCGGTCGCCGACGACTCGGGCCTGTGCGTCGACGTGCTCGGCGGCGCCCCCGGCATCTTCTCCGCGCGCTGGGCGGGCCGGCACGGCGACGACCGCGCCAACCTCGACCTGCTGCTCGCCCAGCTCGGTGACATCGACGACCCGCACCGCGGCGCCCACTTCGCGTGCGCGGCGGCCCTCGCGCTGCCCGACGGCACGGAGCGGATCGTCGAGGGCCGGCTGCTCGGCACCCTGCGGCACACCCCCGCGGGCACCGGCGGCTTCGGCTACGACCCGGTGCTCCAGCCCGAGGGCGAGACCCGTACCTGCGCCGAGCTGACGGCGGCGGAGAAGAACGCGATCAGCCACCGCGGCAAGGCGTTCCGCGCCCTGGCGCCGGTGGTACGCGAACTCCTCGGCTGAACCCGGCCCGCAACCGGGGCCCCGGCCGCCCCGGCCACCACCGGGTACCCCACCCCACCACCAGGCACGACAAAGGGCGCCCCGCACCGGGGGCGCCCGAAGTCGTCGTGCGGCCGGAGGGACTCGAACCCTCACGGGAGTTACCCCACTGGGACCTAAACCCAGCGTGACTGCCAGTTCCACCACGGCCGCGTGCCGGGCCCATCGTAATGGCCGCCCGGCCGCGGCCGCCCGGGGAGTCAGAACTTCGGGACCGAGGCCTGTGCCTCCACCAGCTCGGCCGCCTCCTCCTTGCTCTCCACCGACGGCGGGGACCCGGTGAGCGGCTGCTGCGCGGTCTCCTTCAGGCAGGCCACCGCGACGATGCCGACGAGCGCCGCCGCCATGGCGTAGTACGCGGGCATCATGTCACTGCCCGAGACGCTGATCAGCGCGGTGATCACCAGCGGTGCCGTACCGCCGAACAGCGAGGCGGAGAGGTTGTAGCCGACCGAGAGCGAGCCGTACCGCACCGGCGTGGGGAACAGCGCGGGCAGCGTCGCCGACATCGTGCCGAGCAGGCACACCAGGGAGAGCCCGAGCATCAGCATGCCCGCGGAGACGGCGACCAGGGAGCCCTGCTTGATGAGCAGGAACGCCGGGATCGACAGGACGAAGAAGCCGATCATGCCCGCCATCAGGAGCGGCTTGCGGCCGTAGCGGTCCGACAGGACGCCGACCCGGCTGATCACCAGCATCAGGACCAGCATGGTGCCGATGAGGATCAGGAGTCCGTGGGTGTCGTCGTAGCCCATCTCGTCGGTCAGATAGGTGGGCATGTACGACAGGAGCATGTAGTCGGTGATGTTGTACGCGCCGACCAGGGCGATGCACAGGAGCAGCGTCGGCCAGTAGTCGCGGAAGATCTTCGCGAGGTCGCCCTTGGCGGACGTCTCGACGGCGGAGGCCGCCTCGGTCGCCGAGTGGTACGACTGGTCCTCCAGCTTCTGGAACGCCGGGGTCTCGTCGAGGCGCAGCCGCAGGTAGAGACCGACGAGGCCGAGCGGGCCCGCGACCAGGAACGGGATCCGCCAGCCCCAGGACTCCATGGCGCCGTCGTCGAGCAGCGTGGTCAGAATGGTGACGAGCCCCGCCGCGCCCACGTAACCGGCGAGCGTGCCGAACTCCAGGAAGCTGCCGAAGAAGCCGCGCCGCTTGTCCGGCGCGTACTCGGCGATGAACGTCGAGGCGCCGCCGTACTCACCGCCCGTGGAGAAGCCCTGCACGAGGCGGAAGAAGATCAGCAGCACCGGGGCCCAGAAGCCGATGGTGGCGTAGCTCGGGATGAGGCCGATGGCGAAGGTGCCGACCGCCATGAGGATCATCGTCAGGGCGAGGACCTTCTTGCGGCCGACCTTGTCGCCCATGGGGCCGAACACCATGCCGCCGATCGGCCGCACCAGGAACGACACCGCGAACGTGGCGAACGACGAGAGCAGCTGGACCGTGTCGTTCCCGGAGGGGAAGAAGACATGGCCGATGGTGACGGCCAGATAGCTGTAGATGCCGAAGTCGAACCACTCCATGGCATTGCCGAGCGACGCCGCCTTCACCGCCCTGCGGACCGCCGCCTCGTCGGTCACCGTGATGTCGGTGCGCCGCAGGGGCGGGTTCCGGCGCCGTCTGACGGCCCGGAACAGGGTGCGGTGACGTTTCACCGCCTCGGGGTCGGCGCCGGGGTGCGCGGCGGCCTCGGGGTCGGCCTGGTGACTGCTGGCCGCCATGGACCTGGTCCTTTCGCTGCGGGGTGATTCGCGAGGGGCCCTGCGGACAGAGCCCCTCGCATCACTTGCTCGAACTCCGCGATCGCAAACGGAAGCCCCCTGGGAGGGGGGCTTCGTCACACTTTGCGACCGCGGGCAGCGGCTGGACCGGGGCGGATCGGAAGCCCGGCCGAGGGCCGAACCGGAAGCCCGGCCGGAAGTCGGACCCGAAGCCCGACCGGACCCCCGGCCTCAGACGCCCAGGTCCCTGATGATCTTCGCTACGTGCCCGGTCGCCTTGACGTTGTAGAAGGCGTGCTCGACCTTGCCCTCCTCGTCCACGACGACCGTCGAGCGGATCACCCCGGTCACGGTCTTGCCGTACAGCTTCTTCTTGCCGAAGGCGCCGTACGCCTCAAGGGTCTCCTTGGACGGGTCGCCCACCAGCGTGACCTTGAGGTTCTCCTTCTCGCGGAACTTCGCGAGCTTCTCCGGCTTGTCGGGGGAGACCCCGATGACGTCGTAGCCCGCGGCGGCGAGCACGTCCAGGTTGTCGGTGAAGTCGCAGGCCTGCTTGGTGCAGCCGGGGGTGAGCGCGGCGGGGTAGAAGTACACGATGACCTTGCGGCCCTTGTGGTCCGCCAGGGAGACCTCCGCGCCGTCGGCGTCGGGCAGGGTGAAGGCGGGGGCGGTGTCCCCGGGCAGCAGTCGCTCGCTCATTTCCGGTCTCCTCGCACGGCGCGCACGGGGGCGCACACGCATAGGGGTGTGGTGACGGGGTCGAGCGTAATGGGGGTGCCGCGGGGTGCGGCGCGGGCGGAGCTGACAGACTGTGGATCGACCAGTGCACGACACACACCCACGGAGGCAGCGCGGTGTCGGATGCGGATGCCAGGACCCCTGCGCAGATCGAGGCGGACATCAAGCGCCGGCGCGAGCAGCTCGCCGAAACCCTCGACGAGATCGGGGTGCGGGTCCACCCGAAGACGATCGTCGGCGACGCCAAGGCCAAGGTCGCCTCGAAGGTGGACCACACACTCGGCCGTGCCTACGTCGGGGCGAACCGTCTCGTCTCGGACGTGCGGGGCCAGTTCGTCGCGGAGAGCGGTGAGCCGCGCCTGGAGCGGATCGTGCCCGTGGCCCTGCTCGTGGTGGGCGTGGTCGGGCTGCTCACGGTGGGCAGCAGGCGCCGCAAGGCCTGACCCTGGGGCGTGCGGGGCGCCCGCGGGCAGGTAGGTTCGGGGCGTGAGCGCCAAGACACCTGAACCAAGCACCCACGACGACAAGCTGCCGATCCGGATGCTGCACGACCGCGTGCTCGTGCGCCAGGACACCGCCGAGGGCGAGCGGCGCTCCGGCGGCGGCATCCTGATCCCCGCGACCGCGGCCGTCGGCAAGCGGCTCGCCTGGGCCGAGGTCGTCGCCGTCGGGCAGAACGTGCGCACGGTCGAGCCGGGCGACCGGGTCCTGTACGACCCGGAGGACCGGGCCGAGGTCGAGGTGCGGGGCGTGGCGTACGTCCTGATGCGCGAGCGCGACCTGCACGCCGTGGCCGCGGACCGCTTCGAGGGCTCCGAGGACTCCACGGGCCTGTACCTGTAGGAAGGCCCCGGGGGCTGGTGACCATCGTCACCAGCCCCTTCTCGCTGCCCCTTGCTACCGTGGAAGCACCCGACGAGACGCGCCGTACCGGGATCCGCAAAGACGACGCACCCCTGGAGTCCACTTCTCGGAGGTGCCGTCATGGCCTGGGTCCTGCTTGTCGTCGCCGGTCTGCTCGAGGTCGGCTGGTCGATCGGAATGAAGTTCACCGACGGGTTCACCCGCCTGTGGCCGAGCGTTTTCACCGGCGCGGGCATCGTCGCCAGCATGGTGCTGCTCTCGTACGCCGCGAAGACCCTGCCCATCGGCACGGCCTACGGCGTGTGGGTCGGCATCGGGGCCGCGGGCGCCGCGGTGGTCGGCATGGTCGCGCTCGGCGAACCCACCACCGCCGCCCGGATCTTCTTCGTCTGCCTGCTCCTGGTGGCCGTCGTGGGCCTGAAGGCGACGAGCGGTCACTGAACGACACGCGGGCGGGCGGTCACTGCATGACGCGGGGCGAGCGGTCGCTGCATGACGGGAGCCCGCGCCGTCACCGAACAGTGGGAGGGGGCCGGGGCCGGATCGGCCCCGGCCCCCTCCCGGGCTGCGGAACGGCTCAGTCCCGCCCGCCCCGACCGGGCGTCGTGCCCTCCGTGAGCCCGCCGAGGGCTCCCTGGCTCTGCCCGCCGCCGTCGGCGGCACCACCACCGTCCGCGGCACCCCCGTCGGCCGCGCCGCCGTCCGCCGCGCCGCCGCTCGGCCCCTGGTTCTGCCCCTGCGTCGACCCCTGGGTCTGCCCCTGGTCCTGGCCCTCAGTCGGCCCGCCCTGGTCGGAGCCGCCGCCGGTCGGGCCCTGGTTCTGCCCCTGGGTCTGGCCGCCCTGGCCGGGACCGCCCTGGCCGCCCTGGTCGGTGCCGCCGTCCGCCGCGCCGCCGTCGTCGGCGCCCCCGTCGGTGCCGTCCGTGCCGCCGTCGGTGCCGTCCGTCGTGCCGCCGGTGTCCTCGTCGGTGCCGGGCTCCTCGGGGCTGTCGGAGGGGTCCGGGGGCGGCACGTCCGCGCCGGGCTCGAGCTCCAGGTCGAACTCCTTGACCGGCTTGCCGTCGAGGGCGTCCTTGGTGAACTGCGCCCAGACCTTCGCCGGATAGCCGCCGCCGTTGATGCGCTGCTCGCCGAGCGCCCCGTACAGCGGCGTCTGCCTGGCCGTCTCCGGGTCCGCGCCCATGATGGCCACGACCGTCGCCAGGTCCGGGGTGTAACCGGCGAACCAGGCCGCCTTGTCCTCCTCCGCCGTACCCGTCTTGCCGGCCGCCGGACGGCCCGCGGCGAGCGCCGCCGTGCCGGTGCCGGAGTCGACGACGCTGCGCAGGATCGAGGTCGTGGTGTCGGCGGCCTCCCGGCTCACCGCCGTCCTCTCGCCCCGCTCCGGCAGCGTGACCTCCTCGCCGTTCCTGGTGACCTTCTCGACCATCGTGTACGAGCCGTGCTGGCCGTGGTTGGCGAGGGTCGCGTAGGCCTGCGTCATGTCGAGCACGGACGCCGTGGCCGTACCGAGCGCGATGGACGGGGACGCGTACATGTCCCGGGTCTTCTCCGGCACGCCGAGCGCGACCGCGGTGTCCTTGACCTGCTTGGAGCCCACGTCGACGGCCATCTGCGCGTACACCGAGTTGACCGACTTGTCGGTGGCCTCGCGCACGGTGATGTCGCCGTACATGCCGTCGTCCTCGTTGGCGGGCGCGTACGTGCCGCCGTCCCAGCCCTGCACGGGCCGCTTGTTGTTGCCGTCGTAGACGGTGTTCGGCGTGATCGGCTGACCTGCCTGGGTGACCGAGTCGTTCTGCACGGCCGAGGTGAACACGAACGGCTTGAAGGTCGAGCCGACCTGGTAGTCGCGGCGGGTCGCGTTGTTCACGAACTGCTTGGTGTAGTCGATGCCGCCGTACATCGCGACGACCTTGCCGGTCGCCGGGTCCACGGAGGCACCGCCCACCCGCACGTTCCGGTCGATCTTGCGGGCCTTCTTGTCGACCTTCGACATCACCTGGTCGTCCACTGCCTTTACGAACGCGTCCTGGCGGGGCTTCTGGAGGGTCGTCGTGATGCGGTAGCCGCCCTTGTGGAGGTCGTTCTCCTCGATGACGCGGTTGTCGATGAGGTAGTCCTCGACGGCCTTGACCACATAGCCGCGCTGCCCGGACAGGTCCTGGTTGCCCTTGGCCTGCTTGGGCATCGGGAACTTCTGCTGCCGCTCGGCTGCGGGCAGCCAGCCCTCCTTGACCATGCCGTCAAGGACGTAGTTCCAGCGGCCCATGGCGTTCGGCTTGTTCTCCGGGTGGGCCGCCACGTCGTAGGCGTTCGGGGCGTTCACCAGCGTGGCGAGGTAGGCGCCCTGGCCCACGGTGAGGTCCTCGACGTCCTTGCCGTAGTACGCCTGGGCGGCGGCCTGCACGCCGTAGGCGTTGCGGCCGAAGTAGCTGGTGTTGAGGTAGCCCTCCAGGATGTCGTCCTTGCTCACCTCGCGGTCCAGCTTGATCGCGATGAAGAACTCCTTCACCTTGCGGGTGACGGTCTGCTCCTGGCCCAGGTAGTAGTTCTTCACGTACTGCTGGGTGATCGTCGAGCCGGACTGCTTGCCCTTGCCGGTGACGGTGTTGTACGCGGCGCGGAGCATCGCCTTCGGGTCGACGGCGGACTCCCCGTAGAAGTCGCGGTCCTCGGCGGCGAGCACGGCGTGCTGCACGTGCTTGGGCACCTTGGACAGCGGTACGTTCTCGCGGTTCATGCCCTTGCTGTCGTCGCGGGCCAGCTCGGTGCCGTCGGCGTACAGATAGACGTTGGCCTGCTTGGTGGCCGTGGCGTTGGCGGGCGGGATGTCGATGAGCAGATAGCCCGCGGCGAACGCGCCCACGCACAGCAGGACCACGAAGATGAACCCGCCGAGGACCATGCGCCACGTCGGGAGGAGCCGCCGCCAGCCCTTGCGCTTGGGCCGCTTCTTCTTGACCTTCTTGCCCTCCCCCGCCTTCTCGCCGGGCACGGGGGCGTCGGCGGCAGCGGCGGCCGCGGTCCCGGGGCCGCCGTCGGGCTCACGGGACGCCCACTGCGGGCGCCGCTGCCCCTGATCGCCGGAGACGGCCCTGAGCTGCTGGGTGGCGGGGTCGGGTGCGGACCGCGCGGAGGCGGCGGCGCCACCGGCCGCCGCGGCCCCGCCCGCGCCGCCCTTGCCGACGGGCCGGAGCCGCTGTGTGGCGGGGCCGTCCTTCGGGGCCCCCGGGCCGTTGCCCGAAGCCGCGGGACCGTTGCCCCGAGCCCCCGGGCCGTTGCCCGGAGCCGCGGGACCGTTGCCCCGCGCCGCTGGGCCGTTGCCCGGAGCCGCGGGACCGTTGCCCCGCGCCCCCGGGCCGTTGCCCGGAGCCGCGGGACCGTTGCCCCGCGCCGCTGGGCCGTTGCCCGGAGCCGCGGGACCGTTGCCCCGCGCCCCCTGCCCGCCGCCCGGACCCCCCGGGCCACCGCCCCGAGCCCCCGGGCGGTTCTCCGGGGTGGCAGGGCCGCCCTTCGGGGTGGCGGGCCCCTTCGGGGCGGTGGGGCCCTGAGCGGGGTCACTCGGCCGAGGGGCCCGGCTTGCGGGGCCGTCGGCGGGCCCGTTCTGCCGGGCGGAGGGTTCCCCTCGCCGGGCGGCGGGCTCTTCCTTCCCGTCGCCCGGCTGCCGCTGTGGCTCGTCGCTGCTCATGTCTCGCGGAACTCCCGGTTCGCGTCGTACACCTCGTACGCCTCATACATCCAGTACGCCTCGTACGACCCATTGCACACTGCCACGCACACCTACCCCGACCAGGGACGCACCGCGGCCGAAATTGCCTGGCACGGCTGGACCCGTCCGCACTAGGCTCCTGCGCTTCGGTCCGGAACGGGCCCGGGCGCGGTGGCCTGGAGCGGGACGAGGCTCTCTGAAAGGGATGTGCGTGAGATCAGGACGGTTCCGCCTGTACGCGGCCGTCGCCGCGGGCAGCTTCCGGCGATACGCCACGTACCGGATCGCGACCTTGGCCGGTGTCTTCACCAACACTGTCTTCGGAGTGATCCTGACCTACACCTATATTGCCCTGTGGGACGAGAAGCCTGGACTTGGAGGATACGACCAGGCGCAGGCTCTCACGTACGTGTGGATCGGGCAGGCACTTCTGACCACGGTCGCGGTGATGGGCGGCGGCTTCGAGGACGAGCTGATGGCGCGCATCCGCACCGGTGACATCGCCATCGACCTGTACCGCCCCGCCGACCTCCAGGCGTGGTGGCTGGCGGGGGACCTGGGCCGGGGCGCGTTCCAGCTGCTCGCGCGGGGTGTGGCGCCGATGGCGTGCGGCGGGCTCCTCTTCTCCCTGGCCCTGCCCGGCGACGCGTGGACGTGGCTCGCGGCGGCGGTCGCCGTGCTGCTCGGGGTGCTCGTCAGCTTCGCGCTGCGGTTCCTGGTGGCGCTCAGCGCGTTCTGGCTCATCGACGGTGCGGGTGTGGCTCAGATCGCGTGGCTGGCGAGCATGTTCTTCTCCGGGATGCTCCTCCCCCTGAACGTCTTCCCCGGGGCGCTCGGCGAGATCGCCCGCGCCCTGCCCTGGTCGGCGCTGGTGCAGGTGCCCGCCGATGTCTTCCTCGGCAGGCGCACGGGCACGGACCTGCTCGCGACGTACGCCTTCCAGGCCGGATGGGCCGCCGCGCTGCTCGCGGCCGGGCGGCTGCTCCAGTCCGTGGCGACGCGCAGGGTGGTGGTGCAGGGTGGCTGAGCCGACGCTGCGGGACGGGACGGCCGGGGAGACACCCTCCACAGGCCCGGGCACGTCCGCCGGGCTTCCGGGCGGGGCGGCCCGGGGCGTGCCCTGCGGGCTCCGTGACGGCACCGCCGACGGTCCACTGGACCGGGCCCTGGACGGCCTGCGCGCCTATCGCATGATCAGCGCGATGTGGATCCGCTCCACCATGGCCTACCGGGCGTCCTTCGCCATGACGACCCTCGGCAACCTCGCGGCCACGGGGCTCGACTTCGTCGCGATCCTGCTGATGTTCTCCCAGGTCGACGTGCTCGGCGGCTACCGCCTCGCCGAGGTCGCCTTCCTGTACGGCGCGGCGTCCACCGCCTTCGGCCTCGCCGACCTGGCCATCGGCTCCATGGACCGGCTCGGCAGACGGGTCCGCGACGGCACCCTCGACACCCTCCTGGTGCGCCCCGCGCCGGTGCTCGCGCAGGTCGCGGCGGACCGGTTCGCGCTCAGGCGCCTCGGCAGGGTGACGCAGGGCCTGCTGATCCTCGGGTACGCCCTGTTCGCACTCGACCTCGCCTGGACGCCCCTCAAGGTCCTGATGATCCCGCTGATGCTGGTGAGCGGCGCGGGCATCTTCATGGCGGTCTTCGTCGCGGGCGCGGCCTTCCAGTTCCTCGCCCAGGACGCCTCCGAGGTGCAGAACGCCTTCACCTACGGCGGCAACACGCTCCTTCAGTACCCGCCGACCGTCTTCGCCAAGGACCTGGTGCGCGGCGCCACCTTCCTGGTGCCCATCGCCTTCGTCAACTGGCTGCCCGGCCTGTACGTGCTCGGGCGCCCCTATCCGCTGGCCCTGCCGACGTGGGCGGCCTTCACACCGCCGCTGGTGGCCGTCGCGTGCTGCGCGCTCGCCGGTCTCGCCTGGCGCGCGGGGCTCCGCTCGTACCGCAGCACAGGAAGCTGAGCACACCATGGACAGCACGAGAGACACCACGAGGGCCGTCGCGAACGAGGCGACCGAGGCGAACGTCGCGAACGAGCTGAACGAGGCGACCGACGTGAACGACGCGAACGAGGCGGACGACGTGAACGGCGCCAACGACGAGACCGACGAGACCGACCCGGACGCCGACTTCATCGCGCTCGACGGCGTCGAGAAGGTCTTCGACGTACGCAAGAAGACCGGCTTCCTGCGCCGTGAGCGGCACCGGGTGCGGGCCGTGGACGGGATCACCTTCCGGGTGCGGCGCGGCGAGATGGTCGGCTACATCGGGCCGAACGGCGCCGGGAAGTCCACCACGATCAAGATGCTGACCGGCATCCTCACACCGAGCGGCGGCCGGCTGCGGGTCGCGGGCATCGACCCGGCACGCGAGCGGACCCGCCTCGCGCGCCGGATCGGCGTGGTCTTCGGGCAGCGCACCACCCTGTGGTGGGACCTGCCGCTCATCGACTCGTACCGTCTGATGCACCGCATGTACCGCATCCCCGACCGCAGGTACGCCGAGAACCTCGACCGCTGCGTGCAACTCCTCGACCTGGGCGCCCTCCTGGACGTGCCCGTGCGCCAGCTCTCGCTCGGGCAGCGGATGCGCGGCGACATCGCGGCGGCGCTCCTGCACGACCCGGAGGTGCTGTACCTGGACGAGCCGACGATCGGCCTCGACGTGGTCAGCAAGGCGAAGGTGCGGGAGTTCCTGCGCGACTTGAACACCACGGCCGGCACCACCGTGCTCCTGACCACCCACGACCTCACCGACATCGAGCAGCTGTGCCGCCGCGTCATGGTCATCGACCACGGGCACCTGATGTACGACGGCCCGCTCGCCGGTCTGCACGAGGTGGGCGAGAGCGAACGCACCCTCGTCGTCGATCTGGAACGTGAACTTCCGCCCCTGGAGGTCGAGTCGGCGCGGGTCGTGAAGGTCGAGGGCCCCCGGCAGTGGCTGGCGTTCCCCGCCGCCGCTTCGGCCGCGCCGCTCGTCGCCGCGGTCGCGGCGCGCTACCCGCTGGTGGACCTGTCCGTGCGGGAGCCCGACATCGAGGCGGTCATCGCCAAGATGTACGCGGACCGGGTGACCTCGTAGGCTGCGGACATGACGGACGCCGAGCCCACACCGCCGCCGCGCCCCGAAGGGCCGGACTCCGCCCCCGCCCACGCCCCGGGCTCCGCCGAGGCGAGCCCCGCGGTGCGGGGTTCCGCCGAGCTGAGCCACGACCGGCTGCGGGCCTCCGACGCCGACCGTGAGCGGGTCGCCGACGTGCTCCGCGAGGCGCTTGCCGAGGGCCGCCTGGACATGGAGGAGTTCGGCGAGCGCCTGGACGCGGCCTACCGGGCCCGCACCTACGGCGAGTTGGCGCCCCTCACCCGTGATCTGCCCGCCGCCCCGCAAGCGGGGTCCAAGCCCTCCATGGCCAAGCGGACCACGCACGACGACGGCTCCCTGGAGATCGACTGGTCCGAGCGGGTCGTCGGCGGCGAGCCCTCGTCCAACGGGGCGGTCGCCATCTGGGGCGGCTTCCACCGCAAGGGCGGCTGGACGATCGGGCGGCTCTTCACGTCGTTCGCGATGTGGGGCGGCGGCGAGATCGACCTGCGCGAGGCGCGCTTCGCCGACCGGGACGTCGTCATCCGCTGCTTCGCGCTCATGGGCGGCATCCACGTCACCGTGCCGCCGGAGCTGAACGTCACCGTCAAGGGCTTCGGGATCATGGGCGGCTTCGACGACGAAGCGACGGGCGTGGGCACACCCGGCTCGCCCCGCGTCGTCGTCACCGGGTTCGCCCTGATGGGCGGGGTGGGCGTGGACCGGAAGCTGCGCAAGGAGGAACGGCGCGCGCTGCGGGCACAGCGCCGCGAGGAGCGCCGCCGGCTGCACTGACCGCGCCGGGGTGCTAGAGCGCGGCGTCCGCCGAACCCCGCAGGTCGGAGGGGGTGAACGTGTGCGCCATGCGCCGGAAACCCTCGTCGCTGGGGTGCAGGTGGTCGCCGGAGTCGTACCGGTCGAGCAGGGTCCGCGGGTCGTAGGGGTCGCGCAGGGCCCTGTCGAAGTCGGTGACCTCGTCGAAGACCTTCCCGGAGCGGATCTCCGCGTTCACGGACTGCCGCACGCGCTCCAGGGCGGGCGAGTACCCCCGGTGCCCGCCGAAGGGCGTGAGCGTCGCCCCGACCACCCGCAGCCCGCGTGTGTGCGCCTGCCGGGCCAGCTCGCGCAGCCCGTCGGTGATGCGGCGGGCGTCGGTCCCGCGGTTGCGCAGGACGTCGTTGATGCCGAGGGCGACGACGACGGCCTTGACGCCGGTGCGGTTCAGCACGTCGCGGTCGAAGCGGGACAGGCCGCTCGGGTTGGCGCCGGGCCCGCCGGGGTGCCCCGGCCGTCCGTCGGACAAGACGCGGTTGCCGCTGATGCCCTGGTTCACGACGCTGTAGCGCGGCGCACCGGGCTCCTCGCGCAGCCGGGCGGCCAAACCGTCGGTCCAGCGGCGGTTGGCGCCCATGGTGGAGGAGATGCCGTCGGTGATGGAGTCGCCGATGACGACGACGGTGCCCTCGGTCTCGCTGCTGAGCACGTCGACGGCGGTGAGGTAGCGCCAGTAGGGGCTCTGCTCCTGGTACGCGGCCCCGCTCGGGTCCTCGGTGTGGTCGCCGTCGGCGACGTACGAGATCTGCCGGGCGTGCGGGTGGTACGTCACGGGCCCGGCGGCGACCGGGGAGAAGGTCGTGACCAGCAGGTCCGTGTCGTGCGGCACGCGCAGCCCGGCGGCGTCGCTCACGATCTGCCGCCCCGGCGGGATCACCACCGAGGTGTCGCCGCGGAAGGTGAGGCGGCGCAGCGTGCCGACGGCGGCGCCCGGGTTGTTCGAGGCGGCGGCCACGGCCACGGAGGCGTGGGTGACGGTGAGCGGCTGGGTGCCGAACAGGTTCGACAGGGTGATGCGGACGCTCTCGCCGCCGACGCCGGTGTGCACCACGTTGCGTACCGAGCGGCCCGCCATGCCCCGCTCACCGGTGCCGGGTTCGGCTCCGGCGGGGGAGGCGGACCAGGTGGCGACCCAGGTGCCCGCGGAGGCCGGTGCGGCGGAGCTCCGGGGACCCCCGGGGCCCGCGCCGATCCGGTCCTCGCCGTCCACCCCGGTACCGTTGACGCCGACGTA
The DNA here is from genome assembly GCF_044328435.1 of Streptomyces sp. NPDC017940. Classification (NCBI taxonomy): domain Bacteria; kingdom Bacillati; phylum Actinomycetota; class Actinomycetes; order Kitasatosporales; family Streptomycetaceae; genus Streptomyces; species Streptomyces sp. NPDC017940. Next base: position 172,867 of record NZ_JBIRHJ010000001.1, read on the forward strand.
TATGGCGGCCGAAACGACCACTATGACCGCGAGCAGGGCGGCCAGCAGTGCATAACCGTGACGCTTGGTCATGCGGGCTGTGTCTCCTCGGGCAGGGGGAGCCCGAGGCTCCGGTGTGAACACCCCATGATGCGTCATGGGCCGGGAGCGGACCGACACGGCCCCCTCCGTCCACTCGGACGCCGGGAACTTGTGGTTCGTTCCAGGAGTAGGACTGGGAGACGACGCGTACGGGGTACGCGTACCGCACACGAAGCCGCACACGCAGACGAAGACGGGGCGCCAGGCATGGAACGTACGAGGACGGCGGGAGCTGTCGGTGCCGGGGGTGGTCCTGTCGTCCCCGGCGGCGGTCAGGCCGGGCCCGGTGGCTTCAGCGAGGCCGACGCGGAGAAGCAGCGCGGCGTGCGCCGGATGAAGCTGACGGCGACGGGCCTGCTGCTGTTCGTCGCGGTCGTGTACGTGCTCGCGAAGTGGGCGCAGAACACCGGCGCGGGCGCCTGGGCCGGATATGTCGCGGCGGCGGCCGAGGCGGGCATGGTCGGCGCGCTGGCCGACTGGTTCGCGGTGACGGCGCTGTTCCGGCACCCCCTCGGCATCCCCATCCCGCACACGGCGATCATCCCGAGGAAGAAGGACCAGCTCGGCGCCTCGCTCGGCGACTTCGTCGGCGAGAACTTCCTCTCCCGGACGGTGGTGCGCCAGCGCCTGCGCGCCGTCGGCATCGGCGGCCGCCTCGGCACCTGGCTGGCCGAGCCCGAGCACGCCGACCGCGTGACCGCGGAGCTGGCCACGGCGCTGCGCGGCGCGCTCACCGTCCTGCGCGACTCGGACGTGCAGGCCGTCGTCGGCGAGGCCGTCACGCGCCGCGCCGACGCCCAGGAGATCGCGCCCGGCATCGGCAAGATGCTGGAGAAGGTCGTCGCGGACGGCGGCCACAAGCGGGTCGTGGACCTGGTCTGCGTACGCGCCCACGACTGGCTGATCACCCACGCGGACTCGGTGATGGTCGCCGTACAGGGCGGCGCCCCCGGCTGGACCCCGCGCTTCGTGGACAAGAAGGTGGGCGAGCGCGTCTACAAGGAACTCCTCCGCTTCGTCACCGAGATGCGGGACATGCCCGAGCACCCCGCCCGCGGCGCCCTCGACCGCTTCCTCGCCGACTTCGCCTCCGACCTCCAGTCCGACACGGACACCCGCGCCCGCGTGGAGAACCTCAAGCGCGACGTCATCGCCCGCCCCGAGGTGCAGGACCTGATCGCGTCCGCCTGGTCGGCGGTCCGCCAGATGATCGTGGCCGCCGCGGAGGACGAACGCAGCGAACTCCGCCTGCGCGTCCGCGCGGCCCTCCTCTCCCTCGGCCGACGCATGGCCACCGACCCCCGCCTCCAGGAGAAGGTCGACGGCTGGGTCGAAGGCGCGGCGGTGTACGTCGTGACGACGTACCGCAACGAGATCACGTCCCTCATCACGGACACCGTCGCCGGCTGGGACGCCGAACACACCTCGAAGAAGATCGAGGCCCACATCGGGCGCGACCTGCAATTCATCCGGATCAACGGGACGGTGGTGGGGGCGTTGGCTGGGTTGGTGATTTATACGGTTTCGCGGGGGTTGGGGGGGTAGGGGGGGCGGCGACGGATGCCGCGCGTGCCACGGGGCTACCCCCGCCCCCGGAACGTAGCCCGATAAGCCCCGGGCGACACCCCCACCCCCGCCTGGAAGTGCGCCCGCAGCGACGCCCCCGTGCCGAAGCCGCACTCCGACGCGATGCGGTCGACCGTGTGGTCGGTCTCCTCCAGGAGCTGGCGGGCGCGGTCCACGCGGCGCTGGGTGAGCCACTGCACCGGTGTCAGGCCCGTCTCGTCCCGGAAGCGGCGGCTGAAGGTACGTACGCTCATCGACGCCTCGGCCGCTAGTTCGGCGAGGGTCAGGGGGTCGCCGATGCGGGTCAGGGCCCACGTCCGGGCCGCGCCCGTCGATGTCGCAGCGGGCTCGGCGACCGGGCGTTGGATGTACTGGGCCTGGCCGCCCTCCCGGTGCGGCGGCACCACCGTACGGCGGGCGACCGCCGCCGCGACCGCCGCCCCGTGGTCCCGGCGGATCAGGTGCAGGCACAGGTCGACACCGGCGGCTTCCCCCGCCGATGTCAGGACGGCGCCCTCGTCCACGTACAGCACATCCGGATCCACCGTGACGGCGGGGAAGGCGCGCGCGAACAGGTCCGTGGACAGCCAGTGCGTCGTCGCCCGGCGCCCGTCCAGGAGGCCGGCCGCCGCCAGGACGAACGCGCCCGTGCAGATCGAGGCGACGCGACGGGCCCCGGCGGCAGCCGACACCGCCGCGGCCAGCGGAGCGGGCAGTTCCCCGGGCCGCAGCGCCTCGTCCTCGCGGTGCGACGCGGGCACGATCACCGTGTCCGCCTTCGCGAGGACCTCCGGCCCGTGCGCCGCCCGGATCGGGAAGTCCGCGTCCGTGTCCACCATGCCGGGCCTGAGCGCGCAGGTCAGAGGCTTGTAGAGCGGGGCTCCGGAGGCGTCGCGCGCGTTGCCGAACAGCTGGTGCACGAGGCCGAGTTCCATCGGCAGGACGCCGTCGCGTACGAGTACGGCCACGGTGGCGGGGGACTGGCGGGGCCCCGGTGGCCCCTGCCGCTTCGCTGATGCCATGGCCAGATCCTTGCATACCCTGGCCATCTGGCCACTCGTCGCGCAGGCCGCAATCGGCGGACGCTCGACGCATGCGAAAAGCGATCACGGACGTGAGCTGGAGCGCGACCACCGAAACCGGCACCCCCACCTGTGCGGAGACGGCCACCCGCGCCCTACAGGGAACGACCCCGGAAGCAAACCGGCGGACGAGCCCGGGGAGGAGGATCGTCACCCCCTGGACGGTCGCCGCCGTCGCCGCCCTCGCGATCGTCACGGCAGGCACCTTCACCACCCTCGCGGGCCTCCTCGTCGGGCCGCTGCACGCCGAACTCGGCTGGTCGCGCGGGACCATCGGGGTCGGGAGCGCGGTGCACATGGTCGTGTACGGGGCGACCGCGCCGTTCGCCGCGGCGCTGATGGACCGCTTCGGCATGCGGTACGTCACCGCGGGCGCCCTCGGCCTGGTCGGCGCGGGGGCCGTGCTGACCGCGACCGCGATGACCGCGGCCTGGCAGTTCGCGCTCTACTGGGGCGTACTGGTGGGCCTCGGCGGCGGCGCCACCGCGATGGCCTTCGCGGCCGTCGTCACCGAGCGGTGGTTCGTGGCGCGGCGCGGCCTGGTCACGGGCCTGCTCACGGCGGCGAGCGTGGTGGGGCAGTTCGTGTTCCTGCCGGTGCTCTCGGAGATCGTCGGACGGTACGGGTGGCGGGCCGCGGCCCTCACGCTCGCGGGGGCGGCCCTGCTCACCGGGCCCCTGGTGTGGCTCGTGCTGCGCGACCACCCGGCGGACGCGGGGCTGCGCCCGTACGGTGCCGCGGAGTTCGTACCCCGCCCCGCACCGGTCACCGGAGCGGGGCGACGAGCCGTACGCGTACTCCTGCGCTCGGCGCGCACCGGGCCCTTCTGGCTGCTCGCCGGGACCTTCGCCATCTGCGGTGCCTCGACGAACGGCGTGATGTGGACGCACTTCACGCCCGCCGCGCACGACCACGGCATGGCGACGACGGCCGCCTCTTCGCTGCTCGCGCTCGTCGGGATCTTCAACGTCGCCGGCACGGTGGCCTCCGGCTGGCTCACCGACCGCCGGGACCCGCGACGCCTGCTCGCCGCGTACTTCGCGGTGCGCGGGGTGGCCCTGCTCTCGCTCCCGCTGCTGCTCACCGCCACCGTGCAGCCGCCCCTCGTCGCCTTCGTCGTCGTCTTCGGCCTGCTCGACGTGGCGACGGTACCGCCGACGATCGCCCTGTGCCGCACACACTTCGCCGCCGACGCCGCCGTCGTGTTCGGCTGGGCCAACACCGCCCACCAGGTGGGCGCGGGCGCCGTGGCCTTCCTGGGCGGGGTGACGCGCGACGCGTTCGGGTCGTACGACGTGGTGTGGGTGGGGACGGCCGCGTTGTGCGGGGTGGCGGCGTTGTTGTCGTTGGCTTTGGGGGGTGGGGTGGGTGGGCGGTGAGGGGGGTTGGGGGGTGGGGGTGTGCTGCGTGGGCCGGATGAGTGGGTGGGGGTGTGCTGCGTGGGCCGGATGAGTGGGTGGTGGGGGTGTGCTGTGGGTGGGCGCTGAGTGGGTGGGGGTGTGGTGGAGGTGCCCGATGAGTGGGCGGGGGTGTGCTGCCGGGGCCCGCGGTCAGTTGCGGCGGTCGGTGGCTGCCCACGAGGTGAGTGCCACGGCTCCCGCCACCCCAAGGACGGCGGGCCAGGCGCCCATCTTCTTGGCCAGTGGGTGCGAACCGGCGAACCCGGCGACGTACGCGGCGCTGAGCGCGGCCGTCGTCTTCGTCCCGGCCTGCTGCCGCCACTGCCTCGCGGCGGCGGCTCCGGCGAGGGCGAGTACGGCTCCCCCGAGGGGGCGGTTCTTGGTGTAGCGGGCTACGGCGTAACCGCCGACGAGGCCGCCGGCCGCCAGCACCGGCGCCGGTACCTCCGCCACCACGTTCGCCATGCCTGCCTCGCTTTCACCCGGCTGGGGAGGGATCGGTCGCTATGGCCCGAGCGTAACGCTCGGTTGCGTGAGGCTTGTGAGGAACCCGGACCATGCCTCGGGCGGAACGGCCAGGTAGCGGTATGCGGGGGACTTCGAGTCCCGTATGAGCACGGTGCGCCGCGTAACGGCTACCTCGACGCATTCCGTGGCGTTGGCTCCGCTGTACGACGACTTGAACCAGCTGCCGTCAGGGACCGGGCGGGTGTCAGCGGGCATCACAACTCCTTGCGGACGTCCTGGATGAGCACGGAGGAAGCCTCCATGTCCAACGCTTGTGCGCGAAGGTAGTCGAACGCAAGTCTGTATCGCTCCAGTTCGCTTTCCTGCTCCAGGAAAAGTGATCCCGTGTGGTAGTCGACGTACACGACATCGAGCGACGGCTCGGCGCCGCCAATGATCAGGAAGCTGCCCAGTGCCGCACCGTGCGCACCCTTGGAGAACGGCAGTACCTGGAGTGTGATGTGCGGAGACTCGTTGGCCTCAAGCAGTCGGCTCAGCTGCTCCCTCATGACCGCTGGCGAACCGACGATGCGTCTGATCACGGACTCGTCGAGTACGGCCCATAGGTGCGGTGGTGGGGAACGCCGCAGTACGTCCTGTCGCCGCATGCGGATGTCCACGAGGCGTTCGATCTCCGCCGGCGCCAAGCGAATCTCGTTGGCCTGCTGAAGAGCAGTGCTGTATCCGCGAGTCTGCAAAAGGCCGGGAACGTAGACGCTGGAGAAGTGATCTTCCCGTACTGCCTCGTCCTCTAGCGTCAGCAGGAGGTTCATGGTCTCGGGAATCGCATCGGCGAAAGGCCTCCACCAGCCCTGCTGCCTGGCGTCCTTGGCGAGACCGACGAGCGCGTTCTGTTCCGCGTGACTCGCGTCGTATGCCCGGCAGAGTGCTTCCACGACGAGCCATTTGACCGGCCCTTCTCGCGTTTCGTACCGGCTCACAGTCGCTTTGGACACGCCAACGCACAACCCTGCCTCCTCCAGCGTCATGCCCTTGCGGGCACGCAGCTTGCGCAGAGTCGCCCCCAATTGGCGGCGTCGGGTCGTAGCCCTCGCTGGCACGTTCGGATACCTCCTCGGCGGCACGGGGCCGACTGTCCGCTGGCGCCAAACAGGTTATGTGTGCCGGGAGTTGGCGGCGGTTTGATTCACTCGATGGAGTCGCGTGAGAAGTTACACAGCGAGATTTCTCTGTGCCATGCTCGCAGCAGTCCGCTACGCGGTGCGGTCGTGTGGACACGGCAGGCGCAGCGCCGCGTGGCTTGGGAGGGAGTCTCTCCATGTCTATGTACGAAGAGAGCGCACGGGGACTGCGCTGCGTCCTGCCATTCGAAGCGGCGCCGGCGGAGCTACGGCTGCTCCGCGAAGCGGTGAAGCGCAACCTGGAGCAGTGGGGTGCGCAAGGCATCACCGATGAAGCCGAACTGGTCGCCACCGAGCTAGCGACAAATGTCATCAAGCACGTAGGAACAGGGGTTGACGCGACGCTCGTCCTTGAGCCGCGGGAAGACCGCCTGCGGGTAGAAATGCACGACAACAGTCATGTTGTCCCGGCTCTGCGGATGATCTGCGGGGAAGAGGAGTGCGGACGCGGCCTGCACCTGCTGGCCGCTCTGTGTGAGGAGTGGGGCACTGTCCTTGAAGCCACCGGTAAGGCGGTGTGGTGTGAACTCTCCCTTGAGCCGGCGCGGGTGTGCATGCGGGGGCGGCGCGCCGTGTTGGTTCTTGAGGAGTACCGGCGTGTTGTCGGCGCGCGTTCGATAGCGGCACCGCCCTTCGCGGTGCTTGAGGAGTCGGTAACCGACGTGATCGCCGACCTCCTCCACTGGCTCGTGGAGCAGGGAGGGGACCCAGACGAGATGCTCGGCCGGGCGCGGATGCACTTTGAGGCGGAAGCGGAGGCGGACGAGGAGATGGACGAGCCGCCGGCACGGGTGGAAACCGGGGCTACCCGGCAGTGTGGATGGCGCCCAACAGAGTTTGGGCGTCCTGTGGCTGACCCTCGTTGAGCAGGGCCATGGCAGTGCTGATAGACGCTTGGATGTCATGGCGTTTTGCGGCGGCGCTGAGCATGGCCTCGACCCCATCCTCCGCCCCGGCGTTGCGGAACGCCGCGACCGCACTCGGAAACTCGCACGGCTCAAGGTTGGTGCCCATGGTCCAAGGGATGAATTGAGCGTGCCGGAACCGGCCCGCCGTGACGTGGCGGGTGTAGTCGGTGATGTCGGCGGCATACTTTTCGCCGGTGAGGTGCCGGTCCCCGCTCTGACGGGGGACCGGCACCCCGGACCGTGCTCCGAGAAGTGCCGACCTTCTGCGGGTACGCAGCCTGTGGTTCTTGCGGGCCCGGAGTCTGGCCTCAAGAGCCGGCTCTCGCAGCAGGTAATCGAGGAAGCCCGCAGCCGTGCCTGGGTCCGTCTTCTCTACTGTCGCGGCCGCACGCAGGGCGAGCAGGTGCGCGAGAGTGTGCGGCAACGGCCTGCCCTGCTCACGCGCCCTGCTCTCCAGGACCTTATAGATACGCTCCACCGGTCCGGGCTTCTTCGGTACGCGCTCGGCCTTGTAGCAAGAGATGCTGGACAGCCCCACGCCTGTCTCTCGCGCGATCACCTTGTGAGGGATGCCTGCGGCCTCAATGGTCTCGCTGAAGGCAGCGAAGAACTGCTCCCTGATGGAGCCGCAGTGGGAGCTACTGCGGGCGGATCTCTCGGCCATGCCAGCCTTCCTGCAGATGCTGGGAGTTCGCGTAGACCCTCCACAGTGCCCGGCCCGCCCACAAGTTGAATAGCTCTTCCGGCAATTGCGGTAGTGCAGCATCTTGCACTGCCGCAATTCTGTGTCCGGGCTGGATTCCGGGAGCACTCCTGGGTCAGGGTTCTGGTGGCTGGACGCAGCCGGATCGCTCGGTGGCCCGGTGGAGACACAGGACCTGACGTAAGGGGTACGTGGTGGACATGCCGTCGTGGACGGACCCGAAGCTGGGCACGATGAAGCGCGCCGCCTTGTGGCTGGTGACCGTCGTAGGTGAGACGAACACCTTCACCAAGGAGGACGTGAAGGCGGCGTTCCCGGGGGTCAGTCAGGCTGATCGCCGGGTCCGTGACCTGCGTGATCATGGTTGGCAGATCGACACCAATCGCGAGGACGCCTCTCTCGACCAGCACGAACAGCGTTTCGTCAAGCAGGGAGAGCCGGTATGGCTGCCGGGCAAGGGCACACGTCCAGGCATCTCGATCACGCAGACCAGGCGGCGCGAAGTGCTCGCACGGGACGGACACTTCTGCCGGTCGTGCGGTATCGCGCCGGGTGAGGTCTATGCCGGCACTCACGAGTCGGCACAGATCGACATCGCCCGACGGGTAGTGCGGCAGCCGGACGGCAGCAAGATCACTGAACTCGTCTCCGAGTGCAACCGCTGCCGCGTGGGCGGGCGTGGAGCTGAGGCCGACCTGGGCGCGATCATGAAGCGCGCCAAGGGCCTCAGCGCCCTGGACCGCAGGATGCTTACGGAATGGATGACGCGGGACCAGCGCGAGTTCAGCGCGGCGGAGGTGTTCTGGGCCGAGTACCGGTCGCTTCCCGAAGAGTCGCGGGCGAAGGTTCGCGAGGGCTTGAAGCTGCCGGCCGGATAGTAGGCACGGCCTCTTAGGTAACCCGCGGTCGGGCTGACCCACTTCACGGACAGCCCGCTCCGTCTAGCGGTAGTACCCCTGTAACTGGTGAGGAGATTCTGGTGGGTAAGGACTTCGGTCGGCCGCCGAAAGCGGATAAGAATCGTGAGCTGATCGAGCAGCGACTCAAGGAAATCGCGGACGGGGGCGGAGTTCGGGAAACGCTCACCGTCGAGTGGCGTACACAGCCGCTGCACGTCGAGGTCATCGATATGCCGGTGCAGGATCTCTACTACAATCCGGGAACCCATCGAATCCAAGCCCAGCGAAGTCATGAACCAGAGCTGGACAAGCTGCTCGACGAAGCTCCCTGGGAACTGGAGAGCCAGAATTATCTGCGCCGTCTATTGCAGGTTCTTCCGGAGGACCCTGAAAAGGAGGACCCCGCTTTCAGGGAGTTGGTGGAGAGCCTTCGAACCGACCGGCAGAAGGAGCCCGGGCTCATCACGCGAGACGGTGTGCTCGTCAACGGCAACACGCGGCAGGCGGCCCTCAAGGAGCTGACCGTCGCGAACATCCGAGTCGGCGTACTTCCCGAGTCCTGCACGTGGGACGACATCAACGCGGTGGAGCTGTCCCTTCAGCTCCGGCCGGACCAGCGCCGCGAATACTCGTACATCAACCGGCTTCTGGCCATGGACGAGCAGCACGCCTTGGGGCGTCCCATCGCCGACGTGGCGAGGGAGTTCCGCATCCGTACCTCAACGTGCGAGCAGGATCTGTGGGTCCTCACCTGCCTCCGTGATCTAATCCAGCGGTCCGGCGACGGGGGAGCACGACTTCGACTGCTGGACTTTGAAAAGCAGCAGGAGAAGCTGCGCGAGGTCTATCGCCGTTACTCCAAGGAAGCGCCGGTAAGCCGTGACGATGCCGAGCTGCTCAAGGAGACACGGCTCGCCGCCATCGTCCTGGAATTCTCCAAGACTGACGTACGGCTCATCGAACCCGATTTCCGGGAACGGTACCTCGATAAGTGGCTTCCTGAAGAACTGAAGACGGCGGCTGAAGCCCCGACGACGGGCGTGATCATTCCGGGTCTCAACCGCACCGTGAAGTCCGCAGCTCCTAGGGTCGCCCAGGCCAAAGCGCTGACTGACCTGATTCTTGAGGCGAAGGCGGTCATGACCGCGAAGGGTGACCCGCTCAGTGAGCGCAGCAGGGTGGCAATCGCGCGGTTCAGTGCCGCAGAGAAAGCGTTCGAAGCCGCGCTGGAACCAGCGGGCAAGGACGCCAGGGTCCGCAAGCGCAAGCAAGCGGCGCAAGACCGCATCACCGATGCCTGCCAGGACATCGAGCAGTGCATCACCGACCTGACGCTCGCCAGGGCTTCCGGCAGCCTCGATGAGGAGGCCTTCGACGAGGCGGTCCTGACCCTTCGTGAGACTCTGACGAAGCTCGCGGTCGCGACCCAGCGGAGTATCAAGGCGCCTGGTGACGGCGTCTCCTGGCTTCGTGAGTCGGTCAGGAAGGAAGGAGTGTGACCACCATCGCGCAACCGTCTCTGCGCATCGCCTTCGACGTCACGCGCACGCGAGCCGCCCTGCGTGCGGCTTCGGGACATGAAGGAGACTTCGCTAGGCTGGCAGCCCGTTTTCCCGCCGCCGGACAGAGGACTCTGCTGTCGGTAGAGGTCGATCTCGATGACTTCCTCGCTGGGCTTGAGGCGCTGGTGATCTGGCCCTCCCCGGACGTCGAGTGGGAGGAGGAACTGGCGACGCTCGTCGGTGGCGTGCTGGATGACGCCGAGCGCGCCGAGCGATGGCTGGACGGCACCGACGCAGCCACTCCCATGACGGCAGAATCGGTCACGGACCAGCTGGGGCCGGACTGGCGCGCGGATCTCACTGACTTCCAGCTACGGGACATCGCGCGTCTCCTGTCCCTCCAGCACGGCGCGAATTTCTCCGTACCAGGAGCCGGTAAGACCCGCGTCGCTCTCGCGGTGTTCGCCGCGATGCGGCAACGGGGTGACGTACGCCGACTGCTCGTCGTGAGCCCCAAGTCCGCTTACGAATCCTGGGATCATGAGACCGCGGTGTGCTTCAAGGAACCGTTCAACACTCGCGTCATGAAGGGAAGTCCCGACCCCCGCACAGATGGCCTGATCGTCAACTATGAGCGCCTTGACCGGTCCCTTGCCGGGCTCGCGTCATGGCTTCGCGGCTCCCCATCAATGATCATTCTTGACGAGGCGCACCGTATGAAGCTCGGGGCACGAGGCATTTACGGCAGCGCCTGTATGGCTCTCGGACCGCTGGCACGCCGACGTCTCATCCTCACCGGGACCCCCGCCCCCAATGGGGCCCGCGATCTGGAGAACCTGCTGTCCTTCGTGTGGCCCGGACACGGCAGGCGGGTGGTGACCGGCGCTGTAGCCGGGGGTGACCTCGCCCACGCTAGCGCGGTGCTGCGGCCGCTCTTCGCCCGGACCACCAAGAAGGAGCTGGGGCTCCCGCCATTCGAAACACGCATCCGTTACGTTCCGCTCCCGCCGCTGCACCGTGAGATCTATGACGCACTCGTCGGCCGTTACACCGCCCGGGCTGAGGCTGGCAGGGAGGACTTCGACGCTCTAGGCAAGGCGATGCTCCGTCTCCTGATGGCGGCGACGAGCCCTGCACTGCTCCTGGAAGGGGAGAGCCGGTACGCCCCGCTCGACTATCGCCTGCCACCGCTGGAAGTGCCGCAGGCAGACTCCCTGTACTCACTTCTGCGGCAACTGCCGGACTACGAGTTCTCTCCGAAGTACAAGGAGGCGCTCAGCATCGTCGCGAAGAACGCCACCATGGGCCGGAAGACGCTGGTATGGACGACGTTCGTGCGCAGCCTCACCACGATGGAGCGGCTCTTCTCCGCCTATCAGCCAGCCATGGTGCACGGAGGGACTCTTGATCGTGAGGAGCAGCTCAAGCGGTTCAGGGAAGACCCCGACTGCCACGTGCTCCTCTCGAATCCCGCGACCCTGGGCGAGGGCATCAGCCTTCACCAAGTCTGCCACGACGCGGTGTACGTAGACCGTGACTTCATGGCTGGCCGCTTCCTTCAGAGTCTCGACCGTATCCACCGTCTCGGTCTGGCACCTGGAACGGAGACACGGGTCACGGCTCTTGCGGCGGAAGGCACGATCGATGAGGTGGTGGCTCTGCGGCTGGGAGAGAAGCTCGCCTTTATGGGGCAGATCCTGGACGATCCAGCCGTGCAGCAGCTGGCGGACTTGCAGGAGGAACCCTCTCTCGCCGCAGGCATGGACATAGCCGATGTTCGCGCTCTCCTCCGGCACATTGACTCTCATGCGGTCAAGTGAAGGGCAGGGTTAGTGGTGGTTCGCTGACGAGGGCTGCTCCGCATGGCTGTGGAAGGTGCCCTTCCCCGCGGCCGCGGAGTCTGTCTGGTCCAGCGCCGCCGCGATGGCGCGGCCCACAGCTCGTGCCACGGGTGGAGGAAAGGCATTTCCCACCTGCCGGTAGACGGACGTCTTGCCTCCGGCGAACGTCCAGTCCGCAGGGAAGCCCTGCAACAGCGCGAGCTGTGCCACGGTGAGCCGCACCGGCAGCTGATCGTTAGGCGCTGGTGGCTCGTTCGCGATGCTAGAGCCGTTCACGCCGATCTCGGCCCAAGCCCTTCTCGCTCGGGATGGCCCCAGGTCGGGACCTCCGTGTTTCCGTGAGCCACCGCACAGCGTTGGCGCGATCCGCTGGGCCTGGGCGGCCCATGTGTCAGCAAGCCTCCAGCCCCGGGATGCCATCGATTCGAGGAGTACAGCGCCTACGTGCGGCGCCTCCGTGGTCGGAAGGTGTGCCTCAGGCCAGCGGAAGTTGGCGAACGCCCGCGTTTCCATACCCACCAGGACCGCGCGTGGCCGTAGCTGCGGAACGCCGAAGTCGCGGGCGTAGAGCAGGCGCCATTCGGCAGCGTATCCATGGGTTGCGAGGGTGCGGACGATGTCTGTCCGGTAAGCCGAGAACTTCTCCTGAAGTAACCCCTTCACATTCTCAAGAAGGATCGCCCTCGGTTTGACGGCAGAGACGAGGGCGAGCGCTGCCGGGATCAGATCGCGCTCGTCCCGCAGCCCCAGCTGTCGGCCGGCGATCGAGAACGGGGGGCACGGAACGCCGGCAGCAAGGAGGCAGGGGCGGGCCGCCGCCACAGCATGAAGGCATTCCGCTGATCTGAGGTCTGCCCGCACGACGTGCCAGTCCGGACGGTTCTGCCGAAGCGTCTGGCACGCGTCGTGGTCCAGGTCGATGAGTGCCTGATGGCTGAAGCCAGCTTGCTCCAGCCCGAGGGCCTGGCCTCCGGCGCCGGAGCACAGTTCGACACAGGTGCGCAGGCCCGTCGCTACGGGTTGATGTGACATCGCTAATCCTTTCGGCCCTGGGGTGGGTCGAGGTCAGCTTGCCGCTGCTTGCCGCGGCAAGCAGCGGCAAGTTACGGTCTCCATTCGATAGGGGCATCCATCAAACATTTGACCGATTGGCGCGTGAATGACCGAATCCGGGTTGAACTGGCGGAATGAAGGACTCGGTACGAGGGTCCGAGTCGCACTCTGGCTTCGGGACGAGGTCGGAGAGGGCGGGAATTTCTCCAAGGCCAGGCTCCGTGAGGCGATCCGGGGAGCGGAGCAGGTAGACCGGCGCATGCGTGATCTGCGGCCCGCGGGGTGGGTGATCAGGACCTACAGGGACCGGCCAAGCCTGCAACCCGACCAGCTGTACCTGGAGAAGATCGGGCGCCCCGTCTGGGAGCCGGAACACAGGGCGGCGGGTCTGCGGCAGATCAGCTCCAAGACCAGGCGGCTCGTGCTTGAGCGGGATGGCCATGCTTGCCGGCGGTGCGGGCATGCGGCTGGTGAGGCATACGCCGATGACCCGGACGCACGGGTTCGCCTTACGGTTGGCCACGTCAATCCGCACAGGTCCGGCAGCGCGGCCAATGCGGAGGACCTGATCACGGAGTGCGCCCGCTGCAACGAGACCGTGCAGCACCTCACAGGGGTGCAGATGACCAAAGGCCAGGTCTGGGACCGGGTCGTGGAGCTTCCCAGGCTGGGTAAGCGGGACCTGCTCGACTGGATGAGGGCAGACAGACGAACCATGTCGCAGACGGAGAAGGTCTGGGCGATGTACCGGCAGCTTCCGGCGGTGACACGGGAGGAACTCCAAGCGGACCTGGACAGGCTCTTGGGGAGCTGACACCTCCGTCTATGTGAAAGTGGGCCCGTCCCGTGGCTCCTGATCCCGGAGGGATGCGACACTTGCGTGTCTGCAATTCGCCGCACCAGGAGGAGCCGATGGGGACCGCCCACCGCAAGCTGACCTCAATCGAGATCTGCGCGGGTGCCGGCGGCCAAGCCGTTGGGCTCCACCAGGCTGGCTTCCGGCACCTCGCACTGGTAGAGATCGACAAGTACGCCGCCGAGACGCTGAGAGAAAACATCAAGTCGCGTCCGTCTTGGGCCTGGGAAAAGGATCACTGCCTGGTTCGTGAGACGGATGTCAACAATTTCAAGCCGCTGGAAGAGGTTCCTAACCCTGAGGGGCGCCGGGGGGAGCGGGACTCTGACAAGCGGATGCTTCAGCCCGGGCAGCTCGACCTTCTTGCTGGTGGTGTGCCCTGCCCACCCTTCTCGGCGGCAGGGCATCAACTGGGCAGGGACGACGAGCGGGATCTCTTTCCTCGCATGCTTGATCTCGTTGAGGAGCTCAAGCCTCGCGCCGTCATGATCGAGAACGTCCGAGGGCTCGTGGAGCCAGAGCGGAAGTTCCGTTATTACCGGAACCACATCAAGAACCGGCTCCGCAAAGCCCACTATGTCATCTGTGGCTGGCGCGTTCTGGAGGCTCAGGACTTCGGGGTACCACAGCTCCGACCCCGCGCCATTTTGGTCGCCATCCACGAGGACCATTACCGCGGCTTCGACTGGCCAGTTCCTGGAAAAAAAGTGCACCGTGTCGTCGATGCGCTGGGCCCCAGCATGGAACGACGGCTCGGGGCAGACACTGACCGCTTCAAGAAGTGGCACGATGCCGCGAGCCTTGGAACGGTCGCGCCGACGCTAGTCGGTGGTTCCAAGAAGCACGGTGGAGCAGACCTCGGCCCGACCCGGGCGAAGCGGGCCTGGGGAATTCTCGGTGTGGATGGCATGGGTGTCGCCAATGACGAAGACAGCATGACTGACCCTGACCGCGACCTGGGCAATCTGGAGAGAGGCCCGAAACTCACGGTGCAGCAGGCGGCTATCATCCAGGGTTTCCCGGATGATAAGGACGCCGAGGGGCCGTGGGTGTTCACCGGAGGAAAGACGGCGCGCTACCGGCAGGTCGGTAACGCCTTCCCGCCCCCGGTCGCAGCAGCCGTCGGCGAGAAGATCCGGGAAGCCCTGACCCGCACCGGGCCGCTGCGCGACGACCCGAGCCCGGAATTTGAACCCGAGGACGACCCGTCACTCGTAGCGCCCGAACTTCCCCTCCAAGACGGCATTCCGTCGCTCGAGGACGACGCGGAGGACAGTGCTCGCGCACTCATCGGGTGATTCGTGCTCCCAGAAGCGCAGAACTGTCCACCCGGCTTCCTTGAGGCGTCGGTCTGTATCCCGGTCGCGAGTCATATTGCCTGCTACCTTGCCTGACCAATAACCTTCGTTTGTCTTAGGCGGCACATAGTGCTCGGGACAGCCATGCCAATAGCAGCCGTCAATGAAGACGGCTACCTTCGTCGGGCGGAAGACGATGTCCGCAGTCCGGCGCAGGTCAGGCAAGGGCTTCGCTGCCACCCGGTATCGGAGTCCTTGGGCGTGCAGGAGCCGGCGGATCAACCGCTCCGGCTTGGTGTCCCTGCTGCGGATGGCCTGCATGTTCCTGCGTCGAGCCGCGGAAGACGCCCACGAACCCGCCGGTGGGGTCCAGTCGTCAGATGCGCGCACCGGCATCTTGCTCCTAGTGTCCGTCTCAGCTGGTCAGGCTGGGAGCGCTTCTTCGCCCTCTGGCCCGGCACCGTCACGCAATGCGATCCACTCGCCCGGCTGGAGGGTGATGCCGCGAGCGGCAGCCTGGTCACGTGAATCCACCCACGTGCCACAGAGAACGGTGAGTCCCTCTTTCGCCGCGAGATCTCGCAGCTGCCGAGCGCGACGCATAGGGTCTTGTTTGCCCGATCCCACCGTCAAGAAGACATTCCTCGGGATGATGTGCCCTTCAAGGAAATGGAACATCTTGAGCATGCGCCGAACCTGGCCAGGTTTCTTGGCCAACACCTGCGCTACTTGCTCCTCCGTCAGGTAGCGCAGGGGATTAACTGGAAGTTCCGTCCAGTCGTAAAGCGGAAGGCTCCACTGTTCGCGTGCCTGAATCGCCAGACCACGTTTCTGGTCCTTGTTTCCCTTGCCGCGGTAGAGCCAAGATCTGTGAGCCCGGACGAGCCATGACCTGTGCCGGTTATTCTTCAGCTGGATCTGAGTGCAGATGCAAAGCTGGCAGTGTGCCTCAGTGGGGATAGCCCAGTTGTCGCCCACAGTGACCTTGATGTCTACGGGCACGTCGGCTATGAGGGTGTCTAGTGGCCTGGTCTTCGGCAGTCCGAGTATGCGGAGGATCTCGTACTCAAGCTTGGCCCCGACGGAGGCGCGTTCGCCTGGGTGTACCTCGGGCGACATCAGGTCAAACCTGCCCGTCCTCCCGCCGTCGAGAACGTAGTCGATCGAGTTCCGAATCGCTTCCGTGTAGGCATCTGCTACCGGTACTGAATGGCTGCTCAGCCAGGAAGCGACGGACTGAAGTTCGACGTCATCGGCGGACGCAAGTAGTTCGTGCTCTCCAGACTCCGTGTTGCTACATGGCTCACCAGGGCCTTGGAGTATTAGCCGTGCCATCCTGGGATTTCACTTTCGAGTCAGAGGGCCGTCAGTAGCAGGGCGCGATAGGCGAAGCGACTATGCGCTTGCCCCGTGGCACTCGCCATAGCCCCGCCCAGACCCGCACCAACAACCCCCGCCCCGCTCCGGCGGCCACCCCGCCGCCCGCCCCCGTGCGGCCAGCGTCGTCGCGTACTGCGGTAGCAGCGAGGGGTCGCCCGGCGACGTGCCCTCCGAGGCGGCGAAGGCCTCATAGGAGGGGACTGTGCCTGTGACGATGCCCAGGTTCGGGGTGCCCGAGGTGGAGAGTTCTCGCAGGGAGGACTCTATGGTCGCCAAGTGGGCCTCGTGGGAGGGGTATTCGGCGGTGAGGGACGGGTACGCCGTCAGGAGTTCCGTCAGTTCGGCCGAGGGCCAGTGCAGGACCGCCACCGGGAACGGGCGGGACAGTGCGTCCCGGTAGGAGCCCAGTTCCGCCTGGAGGCGGGTGATCTCGGCGCGCAGGTCCTCGGGGTTCTCCGAGCCGAGCGCCCAGATCCGCTTGGGGTCGTGCAGTTCGTCCAGCGGGACCGGCGTGCGGCCCGCCGCCGCGGCGCGTGCCCGGTGCACCCGGTCCGCCAGGCCGTCCCACGCGTCGTGTGCCTCGCCCAGGAGGCGGCGTACCCGGTGCCGGCCGAACAGGAGAGGGTGCGTGGGGTACGGGAGTTCCGCCTCCGCAGCGTCCCCGGGGGTCGCCGAGCCCGAAGTCGGGAGCAGCCTCCCCAAACCCTCCGTGAACGCCTCGTGCGCCTGGTCCAGCTCGTCGTGGGCCTCCAGGGCCTCCGCCACGATCACCCAGGGCGCCGCGTCCCCGGGTGCCGTGCCGCGCACGCCCTCGATGATCGCCCTCGCCTCGGCCTCATGGCCGTACTCCCACAGGTTCGCCGCCTTGAGCGCCCTGATCAGCGTCGGGTTCTCCGGCGGGTGCGGGGCCGAGGGGGAGAGGAGGTTGTCGTAGAGCGTCGTCGCGCGGGCGCGCGCTTCGGCCAGCTCCAGGTGGGCCGCGGCCTGTAGCAGCAGTTGCTCCGCGTCCTCCGGGTAGAGGCCCGCGGTGCGCTCCAGGCGCTCCGCTTCGGCGATGTGGTCGACGTGGTCGACGTGGTCGGCAGGCGTGTCGGGGCGCATGAGTGACACCGTACTGCCGTTCCCCGGGCGGGGTGTATGGGGTGGGGTGGTGCGTCCGTCGGTGCGTTTGTCGGTCCGTCCGTCCGTCCATCGGTCCGTCCGTCGGTCCGTCCGACGATGCGCCGGTCTGTGCGTCGGTCGGTGCGTCGGTTGTGGGTCGGTTGATGGGTCGGTTGGTGGGTCGGCCCGTGTGTCGGTCGGTAGGTCGGGCGGTACGGCAGCTGTGCGTCAGCCGGTGTGTCGCTCGGTACGGCGGCCGGTGCGCCGGTCTGTGCGGGGTTGGTACGCCGGTGGTGAGTCAGCCCGTGCGCCGGTCTGTGCGTCAGCCGGTGTGTCGGTCGGTACGGCGCCCAATGCACCGGTCTGCGCGTCAGCCGGTACGGCGGTCTGCGCGATGCCCCGGGCCCGGAGCGGGGGCGCGGCCCCGGGCCGTTTCGGTCCGTGGCCCGTGGGTCTGGTGACTTGCGCCCGCTCCCCCTATCTTGCGGCTCGCCGGGGCTTCCCCGACCCCACGCCCCCGCTGCCCCGCGGTACGCGCCGGGCACCGGGCGCCGGGGTACGGCTGTGCGTCCGGCACCGGGACACGGCGGACACGGGGTGGTACGCGACGGCGGTCGTGCGACGGGGGCGCGCGTCGTCGTGCAGCGCGGTCCCGGCCGCCGCTGGCGCCGACCCGGCCACCGGGGATGCCACCCCGGCCACCGGGCGCCCCGCCCCGGCCACCGGGCGCCCCGCCCCGGCCCGCACCCCCCGCACGGGCCGCTCCCCCGCGCCCTCTGGTACTCCGGCGAAGCCCTCCTCACCCTCGGCCTCGTCCTGCTCCTCCTCGTCGTCCACCAACTCTGGTGGACCAACCGCCAGGCCCGCGCCGCCGCCGAGAACACGGTCGAGTCCCTGGAGGAGCAGTGGGCGGAAGGCGGGGGCCCGGGCCCCGGTGGCGAAGCCACCGGCAGCTCCGGCGACCCCTCCCGCGCCCCAGGCGACCCCGGCGGCCCCAACAGGCCCGCCAGCCCTGCCAGCCCCGCCAGCCCCGAAGACCCGCGACACACCCCCAAGCCCCCGGCGCACGCACCCCCCAACGCGCCCCCACGCGCGCCTCTGACAACCACGCCTACGCAGTACTCCGCATCCCCCGCCTCGGCCTCCGCGTCTCCGTAGCCGAAGGCGTCGGCAAGGGGTACGCCGGGCACCGGAAGACGTACGGCGAGCCGTTCCGGTAGGCGGGCCGCGGGTTCGACCGGCAGCTGACGTCCGTGCGACCCCGCTGAGCGCCCGGGAGCCGGTTAGGCTGCTGACCCGTGATCAAGCGCCGCCCCCATCTGCTCTGGCTCCTCGTGCCCTTCCTGCTGTACGTGGGCGCGCTGCCGTTCGTGAACCGCGTACGGCCGCTGGTCCTCGGGCTGCCGTTCCTGTCCGCCTGGCTGCTCCTTGCCACGCTGCTCACACCGGTCGCCGTAGGGCTCGCGTACCGCGGGGACAAGAGGAAGCGGGCCTCGTGAACGCCGCCGTCGCCACCAGCATCTTCGGGCTCTTCATGGTCGCGACCGTCGGCCTCGGGCTGCTCGCGGTGCGCGGGCGCGGCGACCGGGGCGGCGGGCTCGCCGAGTGGTCCGTGGGCGGGCGCTCGCTCGGGACCGTGTTCATCTGGGTCCTCATGGCGGGCGAGGGGTACACCAGCTTCAGCTATCTGGGCGCCGCGGGCTGGGGGTACAACTACGGCGCGCCCGTCCTGTACGTCGTCGCCTACATGTCGTGCGGCTACGCCGTCGGGTACGTCGTCGGCCCGATGCTCTGGTCGTACGCCCGGCAGCACGGCCTCGTGTCCATCACGGACATGGTGGCCCACCGCTACGGACGGCCCTGGCTGGGTGCCGCCCTCGCGCTCCTGGTGACCGTCTTCCTGCTGCCCTACATCCAGTTGCAGATCACGGGCATGGGCGTGGTCGTCTCGACGATCTCGTACGGTGCCATCAGCCTCGACTGGGCCTACTTCATCGGCTTCGCCGTCACCACGGGGTTCGTGGTCGTGAGCGGGCTGCGCGGCAGCGCCTGGGTGTCGGTCCTCAAGGACGTCCTGGTCGTCGCCACGCTCGCGTTCCTCATGTGCTACGTACCCCTGCACTACTTCGACGGGTACGGGGACTTCCTCGACCGGGTCGTACGGGAGAAGGGGGAGTGGCTGACGCTGCCGGGGAGCGGCGACAGCCCCTACGGGCAGGCCTGGTTCGCCACGACGACGGTCCTGAACGCCCTGACCGTCGTCATCTTCCCGACCACCGTCGCGGGCTATCTGGGCGCCCGCGACGCCGACGCCCTGCGCCGCAACGCGGTCCTGCTGCCCGCCTACAACGTGCTGCTCTTCGTACCGATGCTCCTCGGCATCGCGGCCCTGTTCGTGGTGCCGGGACTGACCGGCGCCGGGTCGAACCTGGCGCTGTTCAAGCTGGTCGTGGATTCCCTCCCGGCCTGGGTCGTGGGGTTCGTCGGGGTCGCGGCCGCGCTCTCCTCGATCGTTCCGATGGCGGTGTTCATGCTGGTCATCGGGACGATGTGGGGTCGCAGCGTGCTGTCCCTGCTGCCGGGGTGGCGCGCCCCCGGGCGCCAGAAGCTCGCGTCGCAGCTGGTGGTGGTGCTCGCGGGCGGCATCGCGCTCGTCATGACGTACACCGTCCCCCACACCTTGGTGCGGCTCTCACTCATCTCGTACGAGGGAATGGCGCAGCTCGTGCCGATGCTCCTGATCGGTCTGGTGTGGCGGCGGCTGAGCCTGGCGGGCGCGGTGAGCGGACTCGCGGTGGGGGTGACGATCGTGTGCGGGCTCGTGTTCACCGAGCACGATCCGGTGCTCGGCGTGAACGCCGGGATCCTCGCGCTGGCCGCCAATCTGGCGGTGGCGCTCGCCGTCTCGTACGCCGGCCCGGCCGACCGGGACGCGCGGGCGGACGCCGAGGTGCTCGCCAGGGACCCGGGCGACACCACCGGCGCCGGCGCCCCGGTCCGCGGCGCTGCGGCGCACACGGCGGATCCTGTATAAACGGCGGTAGTACATCTGTACGCGTACGCAGAGCAGAACGGCGGGGGGTGACTACGTGGGCAGGAATACGGTCGAGAGCGTGCTGCGCGAGTGGGCCGCCGCCCTGCGCCCCGCACTCCTGATGCTGTTCCTCCTGGTGGAGACCGTCCTCGCCGACGCGGGCAGCCTCTCCGCCGCCGTCGCCCTCGCCGCGACCGCCGCCGCGGGCTCCGCCCTCGCCCTGTGCTCGCTGCTCGCCGCGCGGTGCGCGCCCGCCGTGCCCCGCACCAGGGTGCGCACGGCCATCCGCGACCGCGAGCAACGCACCGCGTTCCTGCCGCAGCGTGATCCCGACGCCCGCGGGCGGACCCGTCCCCGAGCACCCGGCCGTCCCCTCCTGACGGCCGCGTAGGACTCCCGGACCCTCGACCCTCGAAGCACCCTTCTTCCGAGCGCCCGGCCCCACGCGGGTCGTCATGCCGACGCACCCATGCCCCAGCGGCATTCCGGCACGACGAGACCCCCGGAGGGCTCACCCATGTACGTCTTCGCCAGCCTGGTCGCCGACCTCGCGGACCTGCTCGAACCGTTCTTCGCCACCGGGGCGACGGCCGCCGCCATCGTCCTGGTCACCGCCTGCGTACGCCTGCTCGTCCACCCCCTGTCCCGCGCCGCAGCCCGCGGCCAGAAGGCCCGCGCCATGCTCTCCCCGCAGATCGCCGCGCTGCGCGCCAAGCACGCCAGGAACCCGGAGAAGTTCCAGCGGGCGCTCCTCGAACTGCACCGCAAGGAGCAGGTGTCACCGCTGGCGGGATGCCTTCCGGGACTCGTCCAGCTGCCCGCCTTCTTCCTGCTCTACCACCTGTTCTCCAGCTCCGACATCGGCGGGAGGGCCAACGAGCTGCTCGACCACAAGCTGTTCACGGCGCCGCTCGGCGGGCGCTGGGCGGACGCACTGGGCGACGGCGGCCTCCTCGGCGCCCCGGGCCTCGTCTATCTCGCGCTGTTCGCCCTCGTCACCGCCGTCGCGACCTTCAACTACCGGCGTACGAAGCGACAGCTGGCCGCGAACCCGCCGGCCGCGCCCGGCGGCGAGCAGGCACCCGGCGCGGGCGCCATGGCCGCGATGACCGCGATGACCGCGATGACGAAGTTCATGCCGTTCCTGTCCTTCATGACCCTGTTCACTGTCGCCGTGGTGCCTCTCGCCGCCGCGCTGTACGTCGTGACCAGCACGACCTGGAGCGCGGTCGAGCGGGCCTTCCTCTACCGCGACATGCCGACGGGTTCGGGGGCGATGGGGGCCGCGGCCGTGCTGTGACGGACCTCGCGAGGCGGCGGTGCCCGGGGCTTGTGACGGTCCAGTACGTGAACGGGGTCTTGTGGAGCGGACTGCGAGCTTGGAGGATCGACCAACCTCAGCTCCGATGGCCGCACCCATCGGCCGGGCCAAGCTCGACCAAGGGAGTCACACCATGAAGCTGCTGCGAGTCGGTACGGCGGGCGCCGAGCGCCCGGCCCTGCTCGACGCCGGGGGCACCCTGCGCGACCTGTCCGGCACGGTCGCGGACATCGACGGGGCGCTGCTCGCCGACGACGCCGCGCTCGCCCGCGTCCGCGCGGCCGCGGGCGGGGACGGGGGCGGGGGCGCCCTGCCCGCGCTCGACCCGGCCGGGCTGCGGATCGGGCCGCCGGTCGCCCGCGTGGGCAAGGTCGTGTGCATCGGCCTGAACTACCACGACCACGCCGCCGAGACCGGCGCCGAGGCGCCCGCCGAGCCCGTCGTCTTCCTCAAGGCGGCCGACACCGTCGTCGGGCCGAACGACACCGTCCTGGTGCCGCGCGGCTCGGTGAAGACCGACTGGGAGGTGGAGCTCGCCGTCGTCATCGGGCGCACCGCGCGCTGTCTGGAGTCGGCCGAGCAGGCGCTCGCGCACGTGGCGGGGTACGCGGTCGCGCACGACGTGTCCGAGCGCGAGTTCCAGATCGAGCGCGGCGGCACCTGGGACAAGGGCAAGAACTGCGAGACCTTCAACCCGCTCGGCCCCTGGCTGGTCACGGCCGACGAGGTGCCGGACCCGCAGGCGCTCGGCCTGCGGCTGTGGGTCAACGGCGAGCTGAAGCAGAACGGGACCACGGCACGGCAGATCTTCCCGGTCGCGGAAGTGGTGCGGTACGTCAGCCAGTTCATGACGCTGT
Source organism: Streptomyces sp. NPDC017940 (assembly GCF_044328435.1). NCBI lineage: Bacteria > Bacillati > Actinomycetota > Actinomycetes > Kitasatosporales > Streptomycetaceae > Streptomyces > Streptomyces sp. NPDC017940. The sequence goes on from NZ_JBIRHJ010000001.1 coordinate 195,398, forward strand.
ACCCGGGCGACGTGATCAACACCGGCACCCCGGCCGGGGTCGCGCTCGGGCAGCCGGAGCCGAAGCCGTTCCTGCGCGCCGGGGACGTGGTGGAGCTGGAGATCGACGGCCTCGGACGACAGCGGCAGGAGCTGAAGGGGGCCTGACACCTCCCGGGCGCCGGCGCGCCGGTGGCGGGCCTGACACGCCCTCAGGGAGCAGTCCTCTTCGGGCCAATGGGGGAAGCCGTGAGCGTGTCTCCCATGAGTTTTGTCTTAATTACGCATATTTCCGTGTATGCGAAGAAAACGATCAGCGTATGTGGCGGCGGCCGTCACCGTCGCGGCCGCCGCCGTGGTCGGCGGCCTGGCCGGGCAGGGAGTCGCCGACCCCCTGCCCGGCGGCCTCGGCCCCTGCAAGGGCGCGGCCTGCCCGGGCACGTACCCGGAAGCGAACAACGGCCCCGTGACGGGCCGGGACGAGAACATCAACATCTTCGTCGGCGGGACCATGCGCGTGCGCGAGGCCGCCGCGGAGGCCGAGGGCAAGGTCGTCGTGCTCGGCGACTTCGACATGAACAAGCGCGCCGGGGTCTCCCAGGTCTACAACGTGGGCGTGGCGGGCGTGGGCTCCCGGGTGCCGCCGCCCAACGGCTCGGACTTCCTGACCGCGGGCGGGGACCTCACGGTCGCGCCCGGCCAGCGCCTGCTCGCGGAGGAGGGCTCCGTCAACGGCGTCGTCCGGTACGGGGGCACGCTCAGCGGCCGGGTGTTCCCCACGCCCGTCAGGGACCCGGACGCGGGCGACCAGTACGCCGCCCTGCCCGGCCGCCTCACGGCTGCCAGCCAGTGCTACGCGTACGACGGCGACGAGCCCCGCGAGGTCACGGGCTCCGCGGTCAACAACGGCTACGAGACCGTCTTCACCGGCGACGGCACGTCCGATCTCCAGGTCTTCAACGTCGACTTCGACCTGGTCAGCAGGAGCGGCGGCGACCAGGGCATCACGTTCAGGAACATTCCCGCCGGTGCCACCGTGCTCGTCAACCTCATGGGGTCCGAGCGCACGATCCGCACCTACAGCGGCGCCCTGCCGGACGGTCTGCGCGAGCGGCTGCTGTGGAACGTGCCGGACGCGACGACGATGAACTTCGCGGGCAGCGGGCAGTTCCAGGGCAGCGTGCTCGTGGGGTCCCCGGGCAGTGCGACCACGGTGACGCTGCCGGGGATGAACGGGCGCTTCTTCACGGTGGGCTCGATGACCCACACCTCGCGGACCGATGGCGGCGGGGGCCAGGAGATCCACGCGTACCCGTTCAACGGCGACCTGCCGTCGTGCACCTCGCCGTCGCCGGACCCGTCGGACAGCGACGACCCGGATCCGGACCCGAGCCCGGATCCGTCGGACAGCGACGATCCGGATCCGGACCCGAGCCCGGACCCGTCGGACAGTGACGACCCGGACCCCGATCCGTCGGACAGTGACGACCCGGACCCCGATCCGTCGGACAGTGACGACCCGGACCCCGATCCGTCGGACAGTGACGACCCGGACCCGGATCCGTCGGACAGCGATGACCCGGACCCCGACCCGAGCCCGGATCCGTCGGACAGCGATGACCCGGACCCGGACCCGGACCCTGACCCCGACCCGTCGGACAGTGACGACCCTGACCCCGACCCGGATCCCGACCCGGATCCTGACCCCTCGGACAGCGACTGGCCGGACCCGGACCCGGACCCCGACCCGGACCCCGACCCCTCGGAAACCGACGACCCCCGGCCCACCCCGGACCCGTCCAAGTCATCGGCACACCCGCACCCGCACCCGCATCCGCACCCGCACCCACACCCGCATCCGCACCCCCACCCGTCGAAGAGCCACCACGAGATGGCCCACACGGGCACCTCGTCGGGTGAGCTCGCCCTGGTAGGGGCGATCGCCGCGGCGCTGGTCGGTACTGGCGTCGGGTTCGTGGTGATGGTGCGCCGCCGCGCCCAGGACCAGGCGGACTGAGGCAGACCCGGAAGGACCCGGAAGGGACCTGAAGGGACCGGAAGGAACCGGGCGGGTCCGGGCTGCGGCCCGCCCCGCCCGGCCCCGGACGGCAAGGCGTCAGGACGCGGTGAAGCGCTCCAGGGCGGCCACCACCAGGGCGTGGTCCTCGACCTGGGGGAGGCCCGAGACGACCACGGTGCCGATGACGCCCACGCCCTCGACCGCGATCGGGAACGCGCCGCCGTGCGCCGCGTACCGGTCGGGGTCGAGGCGCGAGGACTCCTCGAACGTCGAACCCTTGGCCCGGAACCTGCTGCCCACCAGGTACGAGGAGCAACCGTACCGCTCGACGACGCGGCGCTTGCGGTCGATCCAGGCGTCGTTGTCGGGGGCCGACCCCGGCAGCGCGGCGTGGAAGAGCCGCTGCCCACCGCGCCGGATGTCCACGGCGACCGGGGCCCGACGCGCCCGCGCCATGTCCACGAGGAGGCAGCCGAGCGCCCACGCGTCGTCGTGGGTGAACCGGGGCAGCGTCAGGCGCCGCTCCTGCTCCTCCAGTTCGGCCACGGAGGGCGCGGCCGCCGAGGCGGAGGCCGACGCGGTGGGGGAGGGGGCGGCGGGGGTGTCCGAGGACGCCCGGTAGATCGGTCCGGTGCTCACAGCGTCACCGCCACACCCTCGCGCGCCGAGCGGCGCGCGGCTTCGAGGACGTCGAGCGCCGCGGCGGCCTCGTGCGCGGTGACCGGGTTGTTGCCCTCGCCGCGCAGGGCGGCGGCCACGGCGGCGTAGTACGCGGGATAGTCACCCGGCAGGGTGGGCTCGGGGCGGCCGCCGCCGGTGAGCGGGGACTCGCCGGCGCCGACGCGGCCCCACATCGACTCGGGCTCCACGCCCCACGGGCCGTCGGCGGTGGGCCGCTCGCCGCCGCGCAGGGCGGCCTCCTGCGGGTCGAGGCCGTACTTCACATAGCCCGCCGACGAGCCGAGGGCGCGGAACCTGGGGCCGAGCTGCGCGGTGGTCGCGCTGACGTACAGGTGCGAGCGGACGCCCCCGGCGTGGGTGATCGCGACGAACGTGTCGTCGTCGGCCTGCGCGCCCGCCCTGCGGACGTCCGTCTCGGCGTACACGCGGACCGCGGGGCCGAAGAGGACCAGGGCCTGGTCGACGACGTGGCTGCCCAGGTCGTACAGCAGACCGCCGATCTCCTCGGGGTCGCCGGACTCGCGCCAGCCGCCCTTGGGCTCAGGGCGCCAGCGCTCGAAGCGGGACTCGAAGCGCCACACGTCGCCGAGCCCGCCGTCACCGATGAGCTTGCGCAGCGTACGGAAGTCGTTGTCCCAGCGGCGGTTCTGGAAGACCGAGAGGAGCAGTCCGCGCTCGTCCGCGAGGGCGGCGAGCTCGCGGGCCTCCGCGGCGGTGCCCGCGAGGGGCTTGTCCACGACGACCGGCAGGCCCGCCTTGAGCGCGGCCGTCGCGAGCGCCACGTGCGTCTTGTTCGGGGACGCCACGACGATCAGGTCGAGCTGGTCCGCGCGGCCCCACAGCTCGTCGGCGTCCGCCACGCAGCGCAGCCCCGCGCCGAACTCGGCCCTGGCCCGCGCCTGCCGCTCGGGGTTCGAGGTGACGACCGTGTCCAGGGTGAGGCCCTCGGTCGCGGCGATCAGGGGGGCGTGGAAGACGGAGCCCGCGAGGCCGTAGCCGATCAGGCCCACGCGGAGGTCGTTCTTGCCTTCGGTCATGTCGCCTTCAGTCATGCCCTCCACTTTGGCAACGGTGTTGCCAAAGTGCAAGCGGTGCTGACAATGGGGGTGTGAACAGCGAGGCCACCGGACACACAGAGACCGCCACCGCCACCGCCACGAGCACCGCCACTGGCGCCAGCACCGCTACCGCCACGAGCACCACCGCCACCGGCGCCAGCACCGCCTCCGCAGCGAGCACCGCCTCCGGCGCCAGCACCGCCTCCGGTGCCGCCACCTCCATGGGCACCGGCGCGAACCTCCGGGCGCTGCGCGGGCACAACGCGGCGCTCGTGCTCGATCTGCTGCGCCGTGCCGCGGTCGGCGGCGCCGAAGGCGTGAGCCGCCCGGAGCTTGCCGCGCGTACGGGGCTCACCCCGCAGGCCGTCAGCAAGATCGTCGCGCGCCTTCGCGGGGACGGCCTGGTGGCCGACGCCGGACGGCGCGCGTCCACCGGCGGCAAACCGGCGACCGTGCTGCGGCTCGTGCCCGGTGCCGGGTACGCGGTCGGACTGCACCTGGACCGGGACGCGCTGACCGCCGTGCTCGCCGACCTGACCGGCGCGGTGGTCGCCGAGCGGCGGGCGCCACTCGACTTCGGGGCGGGCGCGGACGCCGTGGTGGCGGCCGCCGTGGACGAGGTGCGCGCGTTGGCCGGGGGCGGCGGGTCCACCGGCCCCTACGGGCCCGCCCCGGAAGCGGCGCCCCCGGCAGTCCTCGGCGTGGGAGTGGCCCTGCCGGGGCCGCTCGACCACGAGGCCGGGGTCCTGCACCGGGTCACCGGGTTCCCGGAGTGGGACGGCTACCCGCTGCGGGACGCGCTCGCCGCGCGGCTCGGGCTGCCGGTGGCCGTGGACAAGGACACCAATGCCGCCGCGCTCGGGCTCGCCCTCGGCGGGGCCGCGGAGTCGTTCGCGTATCTGCACCTGGGGACCGGCCTCGGCGCGGGCCTGGTCCTCGGCGGCGACCTGCACCGGGGGGCCCGCACGGGGGCCGGGGAGTTCGGGCACCAGGTCCTCAGCCTCGACGGGCCGCCGTGCGGGTGCGGCGACCGCGGGTGCGTGGAGGCCCTGTGCCTGGCGGCGGTCGCGCGCGGCGACCTCGACGAGGCCGCGCGGGTCCTCGGCACCGCCGCGGGGAACCTCGTCGCGCTGCTCGACATCGACCTCGTCCTGCTGGGCGGCCGCACCGTCTTCGCCGCCGAGGACCTGTTCGTACGCGGAGTCGGCGCCGTCGTCTCCGGCCGTACCCGGCGCGAGGGCTCCCGTACGCCGGTCGGGGTGCTCGGTGCCCCGGGCGGCGACCGGGGGGTCGCGGAGGGCGCGGCGCAGCTGGTGCTCGCCCCGCTGTTCGGCCGGGCGCGCGTCGCCTTCCCCGCCTTTTCCCGCCAATCGGACTTGACGACGAATCGGACTTGACGACGAATCGGCTGTTAGGGGGGATTCGGCAAGCCGAACGGGTTCCCGGGCGCGGTGAGGCCTGTGCCGGGCGGCGGACGCGTGGCAGGGTCTGGGCCGCGCCCCGTTGCTCCTGGCCGTGTGCCGGACCCCTCAACGGGCGATACCCCGCCGTCAGTTCGGCCGTTCCGGAGGCTTCGCGCGTCCGGTCGCCAGCAAGGGCTCCCCATGCGACTTCGCAGTTCTCTCGCGGCAGGCGTCGCCGTCGCCGCCGTCACCCTCGCGCCCGCCGCGGCCGGGGTGGCGGCGGCCGCGGGCGACCAGCCGGGGGAGAGCGGAGCGACCGCCGTCCTGCGGCCCACCTGCGCCACCGCGGCCGGGGACGACTTCCCGATCGCGACCCGCATCACCGGCGGGCCCGCCACCTACGAACCCGGCGGCGGCTTCCGCGACTGGTCGGTGGAGCTGACCAACGCCACGGACGACACCTGCGGGAACGTCCACCCGGTCATCGTCCTCGTGGACCGGGGCAAGGAACTGCGGCCCCGGCAGATCCAGCTGGAGTTCGACGACGGGTCGCGCAGGCGGCCGGTGCGGTTCGTGCGGACGGACCGGGACGAGAACGTCGGGGTGCTCGGTGGCGCGGCCGGTGCCCCAGGCGCCCAGGGCGCCACCGACGCGCCCGGCACCCCCGACGTGCCCGACGGCGGGTTCCCCGGCTTCACCATCGGCCCCGGGCACACCGTCACCGTCCACGTCCGCCTCGCCTTCACCTCCGACGCCGCGCCCGACCGGGTCGTGGCGAGCGCCGCCGTGGTGCGCAGGCACACGGAGCACGACGGCCACGCCGACGACTCCGACTGGGTGGGGACGTCCAACGACTACGCGTTCGACATCGTCGAGGCGGCCGGGCCACCCGGCCGGGGCCCCGGCGAACTCGCGAAGACCGGCCCGGGCCACCTGCCCGGGCTCGGGGCCGCCACCGTCCTCCTCGGTGGTGTGGCCCTAGTGGTGGGATCTCGGCGCCTTCGGGCCAGAAGGCGCTGATCAGCCGGTTCCGCCGCCCCCGAAGGCCGTGCCCGTGCCGCCCCAGCCGAAGCAAGTCCGGCGGTACGGGCCCGGCCTTCCGGCTGTCGCGACGTGCGAACATCTGCCCGTGGACAACCCCGACACCTCCCACGCGGCCCCGCCCGAGCACCTGCGCGACCAGGCCCCGGGAGCCCCGATCCGCTCCGGCATCCCCGAGCACGGGCGCATCCCGAAGTACTACGCCGTCAAGGCCCGCATCGCGGGGCTGATCGACGAACTCGGCGACGGACAGACCCTGCCCACCGAACGCGATCTCGCCGAGCGCCACGAGGTCGCGCGGGAGACCGTCCGGCAGGCGCTGCGCGAGCTGCTGCTCGAAGGGCGGCTGCGCCGGCAGGGCCGCGGCACCGTGGTCGCCGGGCCCAAGCTGGAGCAGCCCCTGTCCCTCGCCAGCTACACCGAGGGCGTCCGCAGGCAGGGCCGCACCCCGGGCCGCAACCTGATCTCCCTCGACCGCTTCCCGTGCCCGGCCGCGCTCGCGGCCGACATAGGGACACCGCTCGGCGAACCGGTGTGGCACATGGAGCGCGTCCTGCTCGCCGACGACGAGCGCGTGGGCCTGGAGTCCACCTACGTGGCCGTGGCCCGGGTGCCGCGCCTCGACCGGGACTTCGAGCCCGACTCGTCCTTCTACGCCTATCTGCGCGACCGCCTCGGCATCCCCTTCGGCGACGCCGACGAACGCATCGAGACCGTGCTCGCGACGCCCCGCGAGGCGCTGCTCATCGGGACGCCTCCCGCGCTGCCCATGCTCCTGATCCACCGCCTGTCGCGGGACACCGGGGGGCGGCCCCTCGAGCGCGTGCGCACCCTCTACCGCGGCGACCGGTTCTCCTTCACCGCGCACCTCTCGGGCGAGAGCTGACCCCCCCCCCCGCACGGCACCCGGAGCGCCCCCGCATGATTAAGGAATGGTAACGGGTCTAGTCCAAGCTTGACGGTCCGTTCACCGTCCCGTTGCCGACCGGGCCCCGCGGGGTCATCCGTCGAAAGGAGCGTTGCCGACGTGAGAGTCATCGTCGTAGGAGCCGGCGTGGTGGGAACCATGCACGCCTGGCACGCAGTGGAGCGCGGCCATGAGGTCGTACAGATCGAGCGCGAGAGCGAGGCCCGCGGGGCGTCGCTGCGCAACTTCGGGCAGATATGGGTCAGCGGCCGCGCGGGCGGCGAAGAGCTGGACACCGCGCTGCGGGCCCGCGAGCTGTGGGAGGAGATCGGTGCCCGCGTACCGGGGCTCGGCTTCCGTGCCAACGGCTCCCTGACCCTCGTACGCAACGAGCGCGAGCGGGCCGTCGCCGAGGCCGCCCTCGCCCGCCCGGACGCCGCGGCCCGCGGCTACAAGCTGCTCGACCCCGCCGAGGCCCGCGGCCTCAACCCGGCGCTGCGCGGCGAGTTCACCGGCGCCCTGTGGTGCGAGCGGGACGCCGCGGTCGAACCGCGCACCGCACAGCTGCACCTGCGCGAGGAGCTGATGAGGTCGCCGCGCTACACCTTCCTGCCCGGCCGCGAGGTCCGCGACGTCGTCGGGCCCGGCTCGGTGCGCGACGACCACGGCGACGTGCACACCGGCGACGCCGTCGTCCTGTGCACCGGCGCCTGGCTCGGCGGACTCGTCCGCGAGCTGGCCCCCGAGCTGCCCGTGCGCCGCGTACGGCTCCAGATGATGCAGACCGCCCCGCTCGGCGAGCCGCTGACCACCTCCGTCGCCGACGCCGACAGCTTCCGCTACTACCCGGCGTACAGGTCGCCCGCGCTCGACGACCTCAACGCCGGTCAGGCGCAGGAACCGACCGCCGCCGCGCACAGGATGCAGCTCCTCATGGTGCAGCGCGCCGACGGCGGACTGACCATCGGCGACACCCACGAGTACGAGCACCCCTTCGCCTTCGACACCCTCGAAGACCCCTACGACCACCTCACCGAGGTCGTCGAGGGCTTCCTGGGGCGGCCGCTGCCGAAGATCAGGCGGCGCTGGGCCGGGGTGTACGCGCAGTGCGTCGACACCGCCCGGGTCGTCCACCGCGAGCAGGTGCGCGACGGGGTCTGGCTGGTCACCGGGCCCGGCGGGCGCGGCATGACGTGCTCGCCCGCGATCGCCGAGAAGACCGCCGACGAGCTGGGATGGTGAGGGAATTGACCGGGAACACCCACAGGAGCACACGCCTCGTGGTGCTCGACATGGCCGGGACCACCGTCGCCGACGGCGGCCTGGTCGAGCAGGCCTTCGCCGCCGCCGCGCGGGAACTCGGCGTCGAGGAGGGCTCCGCCGACCACGCCGAGAAGCTGGACTACGTCCGCGCCACCATGGGCGAGTCGAAGATCTCCGTCTTCCGGCACCTGTTCGGCGACGAGGCGCGGGCCCAGCAGGCGAACGTGGCCTTCGAGAAGGCGTACGGGGAGCTGGTGGACGGCGGCCGGATCGCGCCGATACCCGGAGCGCGGGAAGCCGTCGAGGAGCTGACGGCGGACGGCCTGACCGTCGTCCTGAGCACCGGCTTCGCCCGCGTCACCCAGGACGCCATCCTCGACGCCCTCGGCTGGCGCGACCTCGTCGCCCTCACCCTGTGCCCCGCCGACGCGGGCGGCCGCGGGCGGCCCCACCCCGACATGGTCCTCGCCGCGTTCCTGCGCACCGGCGCCGCGGACTCCGTGCACGAGATCGCCGTGGCCGGTGACACCGCGTACGACATGCTCAGCGGGGTGCGCGCCGGGGCCGGAGTCGTCGCCGGTGTCCTCACCGGCGCCCACGACGCGGCCGCGCTCGCGGACGCCGGGGCCACCCACGTCCTCGGCTCGGTGGCCGAACTGCCCGCGCTCCTTCGGGGCTCCGCGCGATGAGCAGCGGCATACGCTTCGACTCGGTGTCGGTCGCGTACGGCAGGCACGGCGAGAACACCGTCCTCGACCGCTTCGACCTGACCGTCGAGCCCGGTGAGGTCATGGCGCTCCTCGGGCCCTCCGGGTCCGGGAAGACCACCGCGCTGCGGACCGTCGCCGGGTTCGTGCGCCCCGCCTCCGGGCGGGTGTTCATCGGCGACCGCGACGTCACCGCGCTGCCGCCGCACCGGCGCGGCATCGGCATGGTCGTCCAGCAGTACGCGCTGTTCCCGCACCTGCGGGTCGAGGAGAACGTCGCCTTCGGCCTGAAGGCGCAGAAGGCCCGAAGGGCGGAGATCCCCGGGCGGGTCGCCGACGCCCTGGAGATGACCGGCATGGGCGGCTACGCCAAGCGCTACCCGCGCGAGCTGTCCGGCGGCCAGCAGCAGCGCGTCGCCATCGCGCGCGCCCTGGCCATCCGGCCCGGTGTGCTGCTGCTCGACGAGCCGCTGTCCGCGCTCGACGCGCAGCTGCGGTCCGGGATGCTGGCCGAACTCGCCCGCTTGCACCGCGAGTTGCCCGAGGTGTCGATCCTGTACGTCACCCACGACCAGGTGGAGGCGCTCACCCTCGCCGACCGCATCGCCGTGATGGACCGGGCGCGGTTGCAGGACTGCGGGACCCCGCAGGAGCTGTACCGGGCGCCCCGCAACGCCTTCACCGCCTCGTTCGTCGGCAACGCCAACCTCCTGCCGGTCTCGGTGGGGGCCGGGTCGGTGTCCCTCGGCGGGGCCGAGGTGAAGGTGGACACCGGGGACGTGGCCGCCGGGGTGTCCGCCACGCTGTGCGTGCGGCCGCATCTCGTCGGGCTCGGGGCCGGGCCCAACGCCCTCGACGGGACGGTCACCGAGGTGCAGTGGCGTGGTGCCACGCACCGGGTGTACGTCGATGTCGCGGGGCACTCCGTGAAGGCCGACGTCCGGGAATTGCGGGAGCCGCCCGCGCTGGGCAGTGGGGTCACGGTGCACTTCGCTCCGGAGGACGCCGTGCTGCTGGCCGCAGGAGTGACCGATGGGTGAGCCTTCCGAGCGCCCGCGTGACGGCGGGCCGGTGGCTTCGGCCGCGGTTCAGGATCGGGAACCCGCCCTGCGGGACGACTGCCCCCAGGAGGAGCGGCGCGAGCCGCAGCCGGGGCCGCGGTCGCGGGAGCGGGAGCCGGGGCCGCGGTCCGGGGGCCCGCGTGGTGCTGTGCCCGCGTTCGTGTGGGCCCTGCCCCCGGTCGCCCTCCTCGGGCTCGTGTTCCTCTACCCCCTCGCCCTCGTCGTGCAGCAGTCCGTGCGGCCCGATGAGGGCGGGACCTCGCTCCAGCCGTACGCCGACGTCTTCGGGTCCGCCTCGTTCCGGGAAGCGCTCGGGACGACGGTGTGGCTGGCCGTCGGGGCGACCGTGGGCTGTCTGGTGCTCGGGTTCGCGCTGGCGCTGATCATCGCGTTCGTGCCGTTCCCCGGCGGGAAGGCCGTGGCCCGGTTCATCGACGTGTTCCTGTCCTTCCCCTCGTTCCTGATCACCCTCGCGCTGCTGTTCGTCTACGGCACCAAGGGCATGGCCAACGGGCTGTGGACGGATGCCACGGGGACGTCCGGTGACGGTCCCTTCCAGTTCCTGACCACGCCCTGGGGGGTGCTGCTCGCCGAGGTCACGTACTTCACGCCGTTCGTGATGCGGCCGCTGCTCGCCGCGTTCTCCCAGATCGACACGGCCCAGCTGGAGGTCGCCTCCTCCTTGGGGGCGCGGCCCCTGCGGGTCGTGCGGAAGGTCATCCTGCCCGAGGCGCTGCCCGCGCTCGCCGCCGGCGGCAGCCTGGTCCTGGTGATGTGCCTGAACGAGTTCGGGATCGTCCTGTTCACCGGCGCCAAGGACGTCACGACCCTGCCGATGCTCGTCTACAGCAAGGCGATGCTGGAGTCCGACTACCCAGCGGCCTGCGTCGTCGCCGTCGTCAACATCGTGATCTCCGTGGGCCTCTACGGCCTCTACCGGGTGGTGAGCCGCCGTGCTGGTGCATAGCCGCAAGGGCAAGTGGGCGACCTGGGCGGTCTTCTTCGTCCTGTTCCTGCCGCTGTTCGCGCTGCCGCTGCTCGTGATCGTCGCGGCGTCGTTCGCCGGGCACTGGTCGGGGGCGTTCCCCTCCGACCTCACCGCCGAGCACTACTCCGCCGCCACCCGCGGCGAATCCCTCCAGGCCCTCACCACCAGCCTGCTCACCGCGCTCGGCGCCAGCCTGATCGCGCTGGCCGCGGGCACCTGGGCCGCCCTCGGCGCCGCCGCCCTGAAGCGGCGCGGGGAGGGCACCTCACGGCTCTCGCGGGGGTGCGGGCGGGTCCTGGACGCCCTGTTCATCATGCCCGTCGCCGTACCGTCGGTGGTGGTGGGCCTCGCGGTCCTCGTCGCCTTCAGCAAGCCACCGGTGATCCTCAACGGCACGTCCACGATCGTCGTCCTCGCGCACGCCATTCTTGTCACGGCGTTCGCCTACCAGTCGGTCTCCGCCGCCATCCTGCGTCTCGACCCGGCGTACGAGCAGGCCGCGGCGTCCCTCGGCGCCCGGCCCGCGTACGTCCTGTGGCGGGTGAAGCTGCCGCTGCTGCTGCCGTCGCTCACCGCCGCCGCCGGGCTCTGCTTCGCCCTGTCCATGGGCGAGCTGAGCGCCACCATGATGCTCTACCCGCCGGACTGGACCCCGCTGCCCGTCCGCATCTACGCGGCCACCGACCGCGGGGCCACCTTCACCGGCGCCGCCCTCGCGGTGGTCCTCATGGGCGCGACCCTGCTCGTCCTGTTCGCGGTGTCCCGCATCCGCACCCGCGCCTCCTACCGCTGACCGTCCCGACCGCCGTCCCCCCCGAATCCCGTACATCACCGCAAGGAGTACGACACGTCATGCGCACCGTCATCCCCGTCCGCACGCTCGCCGCCGTCGGCGGCTGCGCCCTCCTGACCACGACCCTCACCGCCTGCGGCGGCGACTCCGCCGCGTCCGACGCCAAGGTCGTCACCGTCTACAGCGCCGACGGCCTCAAGGGCGAGAACGGCGACGGCTGGTACGACAAGGTCTTCGAGGACTTCGAGAAGAAGACCGGCATCAAGGTCAAGTACGTCGAGGGCGGCTCCGGCGAGATGGTGCAGCGCGCCGTCCGCGAGAAGTCCAACACCCAGGCCGACGTCATCGTCACGCTCCCGCCGTTCATCCAGCAGGCCGACGAGAAGGGCCTGCTCAAGGCGTACGAGCCCGAGGGCTCCCAGCACGTCGACGGCGCGAACAAGGCCCCCGACGGCAAGTGGACCTCGGTGGTGAACAACTACTTCGGGTTCATCTACAACAAGAAGGAACTGGGCGGCGACAAGGCGCCGAGGACCTGGGACGAGCTGACGGAGGGCTCGTACAAGAACAAGCTCCAGTACTCCACGCCCGGTGTCGCGGGCGACGGCACCGCCGTCCTCATCAAGGCGATGCACGACTTCGGCGGCAAGGAGCCCGCCATGAAGTACCTGGAGAAGCTCCAGTCCAACAACGTCGGCCCGTCCGCGTCCACCGGCAAACTGGCCCCCAAGGTCGACAAGGGCGAACTGCTCGTCGCCAACGGCGACGTGCAGATGAACTACGCCCAGTCCAAGGACATGCCGAACCTCGGCATCTGGTTCCCGGCGAAGCAGGGCAAGAAGCCCACCACCTTCGCGCTGCCCTACGCCGCCGGCCTTCTCGCCAAGGCACCGCACGACGCCAACGCCAGGAAGTTCCTCGACTTCCTGCTCAGCCGGAAGGCCCAGCAGCAGGTCAGCGAGGTCGGCGGGGGCTTCGCCGCGCGCAAGGACATCAAGGCCACCGACGCCAACGCCATCGCCCTCGACAAGCTCATGGACGGCGTCGAGGTCTTCGAACCCGACTGGGCCGACATCTCCGAGAACCTCACCTCGTACGTCGAGGACTGGAAGGCGGCCACCGGCAGCTGAGCGGACGGGGTGAAGATCACCGCTTCATGATTACTCTGGGGGCGTCGGCACAGCGTCGTCCCGGCGCCCCCAGCCCCAGTTCGCGCAGACCGCAGGAGTGCACCCCATGGCAGAGCGCAAGCCCATCGAATCGTGGCTCACCGACATGGACGGCGTACTCATCCACGAAGGCGTCCCGATCCCCGGCGCCGACGCGTTCATCAAGAAGCTGCGCGAGTCCGGCAAGCCGTTCCTGGTCCTGACGAACAACTCCATCTACACCGCCCGTGACCTCCAGGCCCGGCTGACCCGCATGGGCCTCGAAGTGCCCGTGGACAACATCTGGACCTCGGCGCTCGCCACCGCCAAGTTCCTCGACGACCAGCGTCCGGGCGGCACCGCGTACGTCATCGGCGAGGCGGGCCTGACCACGGCGCTGCACGACATCGGCTACGTCCTGACCGACCACGCGCCGGACTACGTGGTCCTCGGCGAGACCCGCACCTACAGCTTCGAAGCCATGACCAAGGCCGTCCGGCTCATCAACGGCGGCGCCCGCTTCATCTGCACCAACCCCGACGAGACCGGACCCTCCACGGAGGGCCCGCTGCCCGCGACCGGGGCCGTCGCCGCCCTGATCACCAAGGCCACCGGCAAGCAGCCCTACTTCGCGGGCAAGCCGAACCCGCTGATGATGCGGACGGGTCTGAACGCGATCGGGGCGCACTCGGAGAGCAGCGCGATGATCGGTGACCGCATGGACACGGATGTCCTCGCCGGACTGGAAGCCGGGATGGAGACCTTCCTCGTCCTCACCGGGCTCACCACCCGCGCCGACATCGACCGCTACCCGTTCCGCCCCTCCAACGTCGTCGACTCCATCGCGGACCTCGTCGATCGCGTCTGACGCGGCCCCGACGGGGCGCCCCTCTGGCCGGGATGCGGAATGCGCGGCGGGGCGTGAACCTGGGTACAGGAGGTTCACGATGTGCATACGTTTGCTCGCCGTGCGTAGCGCGGGAGCCGCAGTCCTCGCGGCCGTGCTGGCCGGGACCCCCGCTCCGGCGGGAGCCCACGACCAGGACCAGGTCGAGGCCCGCGTCACACCGGCGAGCACCGCCCCGGGCGCACGGGTCGAGGTGCGGGTCACGGGCTGCGCGGGCAGCACCGGTGCGGCCGGTTCCGGGGCCTTCGCCAAGGACGCGGAGCTGACCGGACAGGGCGGCAGGACCCTGTCGGGGACGACCCGCGTCCGCGAGGGCGTCACGGGCACGTACGAGATCACGGTGACCTGCGACGGCCACCCGCACCAGGGCGTCGGCACGGTGCGGGTGACCACCGCCCGGCCGACCCCCACCGCACCGGTGCGCGCGGGCGGCGGTGGCGCCGTCCCGCTCACCCCGACGGCGGCCGTCGCCGACGAGGCGGGACCCGGCACCCGGCACGCCGTCGTCGGCCTGGTGCTCGCCGGTGCCGCGGCCGTCGCCGTGGCCCTGCGCAGCATCCGCCGGCGACGCCCGGAGTGACACCGTGACGAGCCCGGATCGGGGGACCACTCCGCGCCCGCGCGGCTCCGGCGGCCACGGCCGCCTCGCCATGGGCGTCGTCTGGGCCCTGCTGCTCGTCGGCATGTGGCTGTGGGGCGACGACATCACCGACGTACGCGGCGGCCTGTCCGGCCCGACCACCGGCGACGTCGCGGCGGTGGGCCGCCCCGGCGGCGTCGAGCTGCCGCCCCCGCGCGAGCCGCTCGCCGCCGCACGCCCGGAGCACGTCGAGGTCCCCACGCTCGGCGTACGGGCGCCCGTCGTCGCGCAGGGCCTGGACGCCGACGGGTCCATCGCCCCGCCCGCGTACACCACGGCGGGCACCGTCGGCTGGTACGGCGGCGGGGTACGGCCCGGCGCCGTGGGCACATCCCTGTTCGTCGGGCATGTGGACACCGAGCGCGAGCCCGCCGTCTTCTACCGCCTCAGCACCCTGCGCCCCGGCGCGAAGGTGCGCGTGAGCAGGGACGACGGCTCGGTCGCCGAGTTCACGGTGGACGACGTCCGGGTCATCGGACGGGACGGCTTCAACGCGCGGGCGGCGTACGGGCCCCGGGAGCGGGGCCGGGCCGAGCTGCGCCTGATCACCTGCGGCGGCGCCTTCGACCGGGTGAACCGCACCTACTCGGCGAACGTCGTCGTCTCCGCCTACCTCACCGGCGTGGAGGAGTACCAGGCGTACTAGGTGTCGTACGCGTACCAGGTGTCCTACGCGTACCAGGCGTCCTAGGAGCACTGGGGCCAGGGCGAGACCTGGCCCGGCCGGCGATCCGCTCCCCCCGGAGTCGTCGACCGGGCCGGTCCTCGACCGCGCGCGCTCGGGCTGCGGGAGGAACCCGGCGTCGGCACGGGAGGCCTCGGGTGCTTCCCTGGTGTCGGAACACTGAACTCGGGTCGGGGGCCGGGGCCGTGGCACAGACTCTAGAGCGCGAGCCGCCCCTGGCCTAGAGGGCCTCCGAGGGGGGCCGGTCCGGCTGCCCGAGCCGTTCGGGGGCGCCGCCGCGCAGGGCCGTGTCGTCGAGGCTCCCGTCGATCACCATTGTCGCGGCCGTGTCCATGGCGAGGCGGTGCCGCCGCGCGTACCGCCGCAGCGCCTCGAAGGCGTCGTCGAGGCCGGTCCGCCAGCGCTCGGCCAGCATGCCCTTGGCCTGCTCGATGCGGACACGGCTGGTCAGCGCGGACTGCAACTGCCGGGACAGGTCGCGGTACCCGGTGTACGCACGGTGGTTGTGCAGCCCGACGGCGGCCGCGTCGGCGAGTGCCCGCGCGACCTGAAGGGCGTCCGCGTCCTCGCTCTCGTGCGGGCAGCCCGCGGCGGGCAGCGGGCTCAGCGGGTCCGCGGAGAAGACGTTGAGGACGCCTAGCACCCGGTCCCGTGCGCGCAGCGGCACCGCGAAGGTCATGCCGACGCCCCGCTCGCGGGCCCGCCCGGTGAAGTCGGGCCAGCGGGCGAGCGCGTCGGCCGAGGCGAGGCGGACGGGCGGCACGGCGTGGCCGGTGCCGTAGGAGTCCAGGCAGGGCCCGCCGAGGTGCTGGTTCTCCAGGAGGTCGCGGGCCAGTTCGGCGCCCCGGCTGCCGGCGGCGATCCTGACGGTGCTGCTCTTGTCGGTGTACATCACGCCGACGGCGAGAGCGTCGAGGAGTTCGGCGCAGTTCTGGGACACGCGGCACAGGTGGCGCTCGGCGTCGAAGTCGTCGCAGACCGTGTCCACGGACTCCATGAGAACCGCCGCGAGCTTCAACGCAGAGGTACGGCCGCGCATGGACCTCCCTGATTCGCCGCAGCCCCCCATGTCCCTGCCCCTACCCCCGTTCGGGGGGCTGTAACAGGTGTTCGACAGGGTGCTCCGCCGGGGCGGCGGCACCTCGTGGGCCGCACCCCGCTGTGCCAGGATTGGGCACCGGACAGTGCGCCCGAGGGGGAGTGGATGTACCGCAGGAACACAGGTCGCGGACATGGCCTCGCGTCCCGGGGGGCGGCGGCGACGGTGGCGCTCGCGGGGGCCGCGCTGCTGCTGTCCGGGTGCTCGTCGTCCGACGACGGGGGCGACAGGCACGGGGCGGGTTCCGGCACCGGTGTCAGCCAACGTCCCGCGGGCAAGGCCCCGTTCTGGGTGAATCCGCAGGGGAACGCGGCCGAGCAGGTCGCCGCGTACGAGAAGGACGGCAGGAAGGACGAGGCCGCCCGGATCCGCAGGATCGCCGAGCAGCCCGTCGGCGAGTGGATCGGCCCCGAGAAGCCCGAGGAGGAGGCGCGCGGGTTCACGGAGGCCGCCGAGAAGGCCGACCGCGACGCGCTGCTCGTCCTCTACAACATCCCGCACCGCGACTGCGGCCGGTTCTCCAAGGGCGGCGCCGCCGACGGCAACGCCTACCGCGGCTGGATCGACGGCGTGGCCAAGGGCATCGGAGACCGGCACGCCACGGTCGTCCTGGAGCCGGACGCGGTCCTGCACATCGTCGACCGGTGCACGCCCGGGGAGTTCCACGAGGAGCGGTACGACCTCCTGAAGGGTGCCGTCGCGAGGCTCAAGTCCCTGAGGAACACCAAGGTCTACCTGGACGCGGGCAACGCGGGCTGGTCGAAGCCCGACTCGCTCTGGGAGCCCCTGAAGCGGTCGGGCGTCGAGCAGGCCGACGGCTTCTCGGTGAACGTCTCCAACTTCCAGACCACCGAGGCCAGCAAGGCGTACGGCAAGGCGCTCTCCGCCAAGGTCGGCGACAAGCCGTTCGTCATCGACACCAGCCGCAACGGGAACGGGCCCTACACCGAGGGTAAGGACCCCTGGTGCAACCCTCCCGGGCGGGCCCTGGGGGAGGTTCCGAGCACCGAGACGGGTGACGACCTGGTCGACGCCTTCGTCTGGGTCAAGCGTCCCGGGGAGTCCGACGGGACGTGTCGCGGTGGCCCGCGGGCCGGGCAGTGGTGGCCCGAGTACGCCCTCGCCCTTGCCGAGGGCGGCAACTAGCGCCCCGCCAGGGGCGCGGGGAACTGCGCGCTCAGCGCGCGACGAGCCGCAGACGCGTCTGCCGGGCAACTGTGCAGACGCGTCCGCGGCCTTTTCGTGGCCGGTCGCGCAGTTCCCCGCGCCCCTGACGGGGCACGGTACCTCGCGCCCCTGACGGGGCACGGCTCACGGCACGTGGACCCAGCGGGCCCTGCTCGGGGTGCCCTCGCCGTCGGTCACGAAGAGCATGTACCAGCCGGACTCCACCAGGCTGCGGTTCTCCGGTACGGAGACGGTGATCCGGTCGCCGGACTTCTTCATGGCGAGGGCGATCGACGTCTGGTCGACGTCCGTGACATGGGTGCTCGCCGAAGGGCGGATGAGGCGCGCCTTCTCGAGGGCGGCGGCCCCGGGCGCCGCGAACGTGCCGGAGCCGCCCCGCTCGATGGTCTTCGGGCCCGCGCCGAGGGCGGGCCGTTCGCCGTGGTGGAGGTACGGCGGCGTGTAGATCTCCACGCGCTGCTCGAACACGCCCGGTTTGCTGTTGCCCTCGTCGGAGTACAGCGGGTCGGAGCCGAAGAACATCACGCGGCCGTCGGGCAGCAGGATCGAGCCCGCGTGGTAGTTGCGGCCCACGAGCGGGTCGGCGACCCTGTCGAAGGTATGGGACCTCGGGTCGTACAGCCGGGCCTCGCGGACGTCGGAGTCGCCGCGGCCGCGGTAGTCCTCGGAGCCGCCGGACACGAGCACGGAGTCGTCCGGCAGGACCGAGGCCTGCGGATAGCGGGTGCCCCTGCCCAGCTCCGGACCGTCCCTGAACCTGGGGGCGGCCTCCTTCAGGTCCACGATCCGGGACTTGGCGGAGGACTCCTTGGACTCGCCGACACCACCGCCGCCGACGACCATGTACCGCTGGTCCTGCGCGGGCGGCAGCTCCACGGTGTTGGAGGTCTCCAGGAGGTCCGGGTCGCTCATGCCCGGGATCTTCTGGAACCTGTTGGTCCTAAGGTCCCAGACGCCCGGGTCACGGCCGACGTCGTCGGGCCCGTACCCGGCGTTGGAACCGGAGTAGAACAGCCTGCCGTCGGCCATCTGGAAGATCGCCGGGTAGGTCGGGAACTGCCGGACGCCCTTGGTGTACGTCCACTTCTTCGTCCGCGGGTCGTACACCTCGTTCTTGCCCGGCACCAGCTGGCCGATCTCGTCGAGGCCGGAGAGGCTGAGCACCCTGCCGTCGGTGAGCGTGGTCAGCGTGGGGTACCAGCGGGCCTCGTTCATCGGGTCGACCTCGATGTACTTCTCGGCGACCGGATCGAACTCGAAGGTGTCCTTGATGCCTTGGAAGTCCTTCTTGTCCAGGGCGAGTTTCTGCGCGATGCCGTAGGTGTTGCGGGAGTCGGCGCCGGTGAGCCCCTGGACGCGGTAGTTGTCCTGGGTGCCGGTCTCGTACTCGGCGCCGCTGCGCTGCGCCTCGACGTAGATGCGGCCGAGGCCCGGCTCGTTGCGCAGGAACGCGCCCGTGTCCTTGTCGAAGATCTTCTCGGCGCGCTCGACGACGACCGGGTCCTTGGACACGAACGTCCTGCCGTTCTTCCTGCCGGTGAACTCGGTGCCCGCGGGCAGCGTGACGGGCTTGTCCGGGTTCTCGTTGTGCACGATCATCAGGCCGCCGGCCTTGGTGACGTCGCCCTTGAGCTTCTCGTAGCGCTTGGTGCCGCCCGCGATGAGCAGCTTGCCGTCGGCGAGCTGGGTGTGGCCGGTGCAGAACAGGTCGACGGGCGTCGGCACCTTCTTGACGGTGTTCCTGACCGGGTCCCACAGGCGGGTGTCGAACTTCTTGGCGTCGAAGTTCTTCTGGACGTTGCCCGAGCCGGCCACCATCAGGATCTTGCCGGTGTGCAGGAGCGACGCGTGGATCGTGTTCTGCCGGTACTCCTCGGGGAAGTCGATCACCTTCCAGTGACCGTTGTCCGCCTTGTACTCCGGCTGGTCGATCTTGTAGTCGTGGTACTTCTCGGAGCCCACGCGCCACAGCCAGGGGCCGTTCATCCCGGCCAGGGCCAGCACCACCACCGCGCCCATCGCGATGCGGCGTGCGCGGCGGCGGCGAGACGGGTCCTTCATCGTTCGTGGCTCCCGAGGGCGATCTGCACGGTGTCGTCATGCGCGGCCCAACTGGGCCTGCGCTGCGGGGGATGGGGCGCGGGCCGCACATGCGGCGGGTACTGCTGCGGCACGGCCTGGTGCGGCGGCGCGGGCTGCCGTGCGGTCGGCGGGGCGTAGTAGGGCTGCGGTACGTGGCTCCCGAACCCGGGCCGCGCGGGCGGTCCCGCGGACTTCTTCCGCTCCTGCCACATGCCGTACCGCCAGGCGAAGACGGGCGCCGCCGTGACGAGGAGCGCGAACGCGGCCCAGACGATCATCGCCGGATGCGCGTGGTCGTACACGTACGCCGCCGCGATCGACCCCGCGAAGACCAGGATGAAGAACAGGTGGATGCGGAAGGTGCCGAAGAGGGTGTCCGGGCTCGCCGATTCTCCCTTGGGGGTCACCACGAACGAGGACTTGCGGCGCAGCGCGGCGTCCATCAGGGAGCGCGCGTAGACGGGCGCGGACAGCGCCGACATCACCATGCCGGCGACGCCGCCGGAGCCCTCGGGCTCGTGCGGGGACACGTTGTGGCGGCGGTTCCAGACGTACAGGCCGATCTGGAGCGCGGAGGCGTTGCCGTACAGCATCAGCCAGATGGTCGGGTCGATGTTCACGCCGGACGCGCCGAGGCCGAGGAACAGGGCGCAGCTGAGCGCCGCGAGGATCCAGTTCAGCGCGGACATCGGATAGAAGATGACCATCATCGTGTAGTTGAAGAAGCGGCCGGGAGGCAGCGTGAACGGTGCCTTCCAGAACTGCTTGACGATGGTCTCGTACGTACCCCGCGACCAGCGCAGCTGCTGCGTGAAGAAGTCCGTCCAGGCGTTCGGGCCCTCGCCGACCGCGAGCACGTCCGGGGTGTAGACCGACTTCCACTTCCGGCCCGTCACCGGGTTCCGGTGGCGGTGGATCTCGAAGCCGGTCGCCATGTCCTCGGTGATCGAGTCGTAGAGCCCGCCGATCTGCTTCAGCGCGCTGATGCGTACAGCGTTGGACGTGCCGACGAACATCGGCGAGCCGTAGGCGTTGCCCGCGCGCTGGATCAGGGCGTGGAAGAGGAACTGCTGGGACTCGGCGGCCTTGGTGACGAACGTGTCGTAGTTGCCGTACACCTGCGGGCCGATGACGAAGCCGACGTCCGGGTCGCGGAAGAAGCCGAGCATCCGCTCCAGGTAGTTGGGCATCGGCACGTGGTCGGTGTCCACGGAGGCGAAGTAGTCGTAGTGGTCGCCGTGCGCGTCGAGCCAGGCGTTGTAGTTGCCGTGCTTGGTCCTGGCGCGGTGCGGGCCCTTCGCCCGGTTCCAGTGGGCGACGCCCTTGCGGGAGAAGTGGTGCACGCCGAGGCGCGCGCAGACCGCCTTGACCTCGGGGTCGTCGCCCTCGTCGAGCAGCCACACGTGCAGGAGGCCGCGGTGGCGCAGTCGGACCGCCGCCTCCAGGGTCTTCGTCACCATCCCGATCGGCTCCTTGCCGGGCACGAACGAGGTGAGGAAGGCGACCCGGGTGCCGTCCTCGGGCACCACGGGGACCGGGTCCCGGGCGACGAGGGTGGCGTGCGCGTTGGACAGGACGTTCATGCAGCGGAAGAACTCGATCAGTCCGATCGAGACGAGCATGACGATGTCGAGCGCGGGGAGCCAGTCGTTCGCGACGTGGTCGCGCTCCGTCCAGTGCTCGGGCTGGAGGAGCCAGGCGAGCAGGACGAGGGAGAGCAGTGGCGCCGCGCCGAGCATCAGCGCCGCGCGGACGCGGTGCGGCTCCTGGGAGAGCAGTGAGCGGTACTGAACCCGGTACGGCCGCGTGGGATCCGGCTCGGTGAGGGGGCCCGCGAGCCGGCTGTAGTGCTCGTAGTCGTAGCGGGGCAGGGACTTCTTGATCCGTCTGAAGCCGCCCGTCCGGTGCGAGAGCGCCCGCAGCTGGGTCGTCCGGGACGGGTCGCTGTGCGGTCCGCCCCCCGGCGTCGACGTCATGAGCCATCCCCCCGCACACGGTCGTCCGTATGTCCGTCGGTCCGTCCGCCCGCTCGGATCCCCTCGGAATCGCCCGGGCGCGTCTGTGGACTGCCACCGCGCCCTAAGACAGCGAGCGGTGACCGTCCGGTTGCAGACTGCCCCCTCGGGCACCCGTTCATGAACGTGAGGACCCCCGTCCAGACGTTCACACGGCCCCTCTTGCGGTCGGTGTACGAGCCCCCGCCCGAGCCCCCGCCGTGCGCCTCAAGAGAGCCGGGACAGGCCCGGGCCTCCCGTCAGGGTTCTACGCGCTCACGCGTGATCGCAAGGGTGATACGGGCGGTTTACCGGTCATATGCGGCGTGGGGGACGCCTTGCGGGACGGGAGCGCTCAGGCGGGTGCGGATGTTGCCGAAGTGTTCCCGTATCGCCCGTTCGGCCCGGGGTACGTCGGACGAGCGCACCGCGGCCAGGATCTCCCGGTGCTGGCGGCAGGTGACCTTGGGGTCCTGGGGCACGCCCACCAGGTCGGTGCGCACGCGGTGGAAGGCGTCCCAGAACGCCTCCAGCACCTCGCCGAGCAGGGGATTGCCCAGGCAGCGGTAGAGGGTGGCGTGGAAGGCGCGGTCCGTCTCGGCGCGCACGGTGCCGTCGGGGCCCGCGGCCTCGGCGTCCATGCGGTCCACCAGGGCGTCGAGGTCCGCGAGGTCGGCGGCGGGCAGGGAGCCCGCGAGGCGGGCGATCAGGCCGGTCTCGACGGCCTCGCGCAGTTCGAGCAGCTGGAGGAGGCTGTCCTCGCCCCGGTAGTGGCCCGCGACCGTGCGGAAGGTCAGGCCCTCGATCATCGGGGCCATCGACATCGGCCCGACGTAGGTGCCGAAGCCGTGCCGGATCTCGACGATGCCCATCGCCTGGAGTGCCTTCAGCGCTTCACGCACCGAGTTCCTGCTGGCGCCGAGCCGTCCCATCAGTTCCGGCTCGGTGGGCAGCACGGCGCCGGAGGGCAGCCGCTGGTCGATGATGAGCTTCTTGATCCGCTCCTGGAGGTCGCGTGGCATGGCGCAACCGTAGCGGCCGGGCCCGCGGGGACCCAGGGTGCGGGGGCGGTGGGCCCTGACCGGGGCAGGGGGTGTGGGTGGAGCCGCGCGGAAGAGGACGATGGCGAGATGTGTCCACGCTTTTCCGTGGACGCATCTCGCCATCGCTGTCGTGCGCCGCCAGGGACTCGAACCCCGGACCCGCTGATTAAGAGTCAGCTGCTCTAACCAACTGAGCTAGCGGCGCCTGCTGACCTGGAGAACTCTACCGGACGGCGGGAGGTGGTCGTGACCACCCGGACGCGCTCGGAGGCTCCGCCCTGGCCGCTTCTGGACCGGGAGCCGGACGGTGAACTCGTGGCGGCGTCGCGGGGTCCTCGCGGGGACCTGGCGGGGGCCTCGTGTCAGGATCGTCTCCACGATTGGTCTGGACATGTTCAACTGCGGACAATAATCTGAGACTTGGTCTAGACCGCACGTCCCGTACGGCACGCAGTGGTGGCACCCCCTGCACACCACGCACCACCTGCACGTCTTGCACGTCCAGCACGTCTTGCACGTCCAGCACGTCTTGCACGTCCAGCACTTCCCCATACATCGCCCCAGAGGTACGCAGCAGTCTCGGGAACCGACGGTGCCTCGAAGGGTGACGCACGACCGTGAGCGCGCGCACGGCCCAGGAACACCCCCACGTTCTTCAGGAGCAGCAGCATGCGTAAGAAGATCTCCGCAGCCATGCTCGGGATGGCGACGGTGGGAGCGTTCGTGCTCTCGACCGGCGGCGCCAGCAGCCATGGCTACACCGACCTGCCCGCAAGCCGACAGATCAACTGCGCCAAGGGCGTGGTGCAGGGCTGTGGTTCGATCCAGTACGAACCGCAGAGCGTCGAGGGCCCCAAGGGCTTCCCGGCTTCAGGACCGGCCGACGGAAAGATATGTTCCGCCGGTGTCGCGGGCTTCAACGCGCTGAACGGTGCGAAGGCACCGAACGGCGGCGCGTGGCCCACGACGAAGGTCTCGGGAGGCCAGAACTACAGCTTCCGCTGGCAGTTCACGGCCCGGCACCGCACCACCAACTTCGCGTACTACATCACCAAGCCGGGGTGGAACGAGAGCCAGCCGATCACGCGGGCGTCGCTCGAGCCCCAGCCGTTCTTCAACGTCCCCTACGGCGGTCAGCAGCCGCCGGCGACGCTGTCGCACAGCGGCACGATCCCGGGCGGCCGCAGCGGCCACCACGTGATCGTGGCGGTGTGGAACGTCCACGACACGGCGAACGCGTTCTACGCCTGCTCGGACGTCCAGTACTGAGCCCTGCTCGGACATCCGGCTCCGAGCGCGGTCCAGCGGCCAACCGGCTGATCGAGTGAGTGGGAGTCCAGCCACCCCCCACGGGTAGGTTCTGCGCACGCCGTACGCGAGAGCGACGGCGTGCGCAGGGCGTTCCGGTGACGGGCGGGAGGCCGGGTGACCGCCGCGGAGCCGGTGGGGGGCGCCACGCCCGGTGACGGGCGGCGACTACCGTGCCCGCGTGGAACGCAACGCGGAACGCACCAGCGTATGGGCAGCTCTGCGGACCCGCGGGTACCTGACGGGCTCCGCCCCGTGGCGGGCGGCGGGCTACGTGACGGCGGGCGCCCCCCTGGGCGCCCTGCTGCTCGCGTTCCTCGTGACCGGCCTGGCCACGGGCATCACCCTCACCGTCGTGGCCGTAGGCCTCCCCCTCCTGCTGCTCCTCGCCCTGACGGGCCTCCCCGTCGCCGCCCTGGAGCGCCGGCGCCTGCGCCCGGTGGACCCGGCCCCCGCACCGAGCCCCCACCCCGCCCCGGACACCCCCGGCCTCACTGCCTGGCTCCGGCTGCGCCTGGGTGAACAGGCGACCTGGCGCGAACTCGCGTACACCGTTCTGATGGCGTTCGTCCTGTGGCCCCTGGACCTCGCCGTGGCCGCCTGCACCCTGGCCCTGCCCGCCCTCCTCACCGCCGCCCCCGCGCACCTCGCGCTCGCGGGCGGCCCGGACTCCGGCGGCGTACGGCCTGCCAAGGTGTGGCTGGTCGACAGCTACCCGGCCGCCTGCGGCACCGCGGCACTCGGCCTGGTCCTGCTCCTCGTACTCCTGTACCCACTCGGCGCGTACGCCACCGCACGCGCCGCCCTCGCCCGGCTCCTGCTCGCCCCGCGCGAGAGCGAGACCCGGGCCCGGCTCGCCGAGGTGACCCGCTCGCGGGCCCGTCTCGTCACCGCCTTCGAAGCCGAACGCCGCCGCATCGAGCGGGACCTGCACGACGGCGCGCAGCAGCGCCTCGTCGCCCTGAGCATGAGC
The DNA here is from genome assembly GCF_044328435.1 of Streptomyces sp. NPDC017940. Taxonomy (NCBI): domain Bacteria; kingdom Bacillati; phylum Actinomycetota; class Actinomycetes; order Kitasatosporales; family Streptomycetaceae; genus Streptomyces; species Streptomyces sp. NPDC017940. The sequence goes on from NZ_JBIRHJ010000001.1 coordinate 220,365, forward strand.
CTCGGCCTCGCCCGCCTGGACGCCGAGCCGGGCGGCCCGCTCGCGCGCCGCCTCGCCGCCGCGCACGGCGAGGCCGACGCCGTCCTCGCCGAGCTGCGCGAACTTATCCGCGGCATCCACCCCCAGGTGCTTGCCGACTACGGCCTGCCCGCCGCCGTCGAGGACGCGGCGGACCGCTCCCCGGTGCCCGTGGACACCGACGCCGAACTGCCGAGGCTGCCCGAACCCGTGGAGTCCGCGGGGTACTTCGCGGTCCGCGAGGCCCTCGCCAACGTCGCCCGGCACAGCGGGGCGACCCGCGCCGCCGTGCGCGCCCGGCACACCGGCGACCGCCTGCGGATCACCGTCCGCGACAACGGCACCGGTGGCGCGGACCCGGCGCGCGGCACCGGCCTCACCGGCCTCGCCGACCGCCTCGCCGTCCTCGATGGCACACTGACCGTCACCAGCCCGCCCGGTGGCCCCACCGTCCTGACCCTGGAGATCCCGTGCCTCCCGCGCCCGTCGAGCGGCCCCGCGCCCACCGTGTAGTCCTCGCCGAGGACAGCGTGCTGCTGCGCGAAGGGCTCGTCGGCGTGCTCGGCCGCTTCGGCCACGAGGTGGTCGCGGCCGTCGGCGACGCGCGGGCGCTGCGGGAGGCCGTGGCCACGTACGCGCCGGACGTCGTCGTCACCGACGTGCGGATGCCGCCCGGCTTCCAGGACGAGGGGCTGCGCGCCGCGATCGCCCTGCGCGAGGAGCGCCCCGGCCTGCCGGTGCTCGTGCTCAGCCAGTACGTCCAGCGGTCGTACGCCGCCGAGTTGCTGGACACCGGGGACGGCGGCGGCGTCGGCTACCTCCTGAAGGACCGCGTCGGGCAGGTCGAGCAGTTCGTCGACGCGTTCACCCGGGTCGCGGAGGGCGGCACGGTCGTGGACCCCGAGGTCGTACGCCAACTCCTCCGGCACCGGCGCGATCCCCTGGAGCGCCTCACACCCCGCGAGCGCGAGGTGCTCGCGCTCGTCGCCGAGGGCCGGTCGAACGCCGCCGTCGCCGCCGAACTCGTCGTCACGGAGGCCGCGGTGGGCAAACACGTCGGCAACATCCTCGCCAAACTCGATCTGTTACCCGCCGACGGCACCCACCGCAGGGTCCTCGCCGTCCTCGCCTTCCTCCGGGCATGAGCCCGAGGCCGGGCGCGGGCCCGACCCCGCGCCGGGCCCGGCGGCTACCTGTCCTGAGGGAGCCTCGGTCCCCGTACGTCAGGCCTTGGTCCAGACGCAGGAGTCGACCCGCAGCGATCCTGAAGAACCCTCCTGGACGCTGCCGCAGGTCGCCTTCATGTCGTACTGGATATGGGACGTGTTCTGCCCCGGAGTGGGGAAGCCGATGCGCAGGATGCGCACCGTGTCGATGACGAAGACGTAGGGCGCGCCGCCGTCCGCGTACCCCGGGCACTCGTCGCGGTGGGTGAGGAAGACCGGGTTGGGCACCGCGGCGTAGTCGATGCGGTTGGCGTTCGCGCAGTGCGTGGCGGTGGCCGACCGGGCCGCGGGGGCCGCGACTGCCAGGGCGGACGCCACCAGCAGGGTGCCGAGGCCGGTGGCCGACAGGGTACGCAGGGTTCGTACGCGCACAGGTCACTCCTTGAGCGGAAGGGGCGTCGTGCAGGGCGAACAGCATCCTGGCGGTCGCGGCGAGGGGGCGGCGGCCGCTTCCCCCGGAGATACGCCAAGGACATGACAGGGCGTCGAGGCATCCGGCCCGCCCCCGACGTGCCTCAGCAGCGCCGGTACACGTACCTCTCCTCCCCGGCGGGCCGCACATCGCGGTCGCGCAGCACCACGGACAGCTTCCCGCCCCAGTCGCGGCACGCCGCCTCATGGCCCTTGTGCTCGTACTCGATGTCGAAGACCCTGCGGTCGTACGCCGACGCGAAGTCCCCGCACTCGTCGTACTGTCCGCACTCCTCGACGACCGCGAAGTCGAACCCGACCCGCTCGTCCAGGAGTTCGGCGGTGTTCTTCTGCGCGATGGCGAGCCCCTGGTCGTGGGCCCTGCGGACGAGGAGCCGCGCGAAGGCCGCCGCGTCGTCGGTGTCGAGCAGCTTCTCGGAGCGGGCGTAGGAGTCGAGGTTGTCGGGCTCGACGGCGTCGAAGCCGGCGCGCGCGCAGCCGTCGATCCAGGGGCCGACGACGCCGAGGAGTTCCTCGCGCTTGGCGGCGGTGGAGATGTCGAGCAGCGGCTCGTTCCAGTCCTCGTCGATCACCGGGTCGCCGTCGTCGTCGCGCAGGACCAGCTCGGGGTGCTTGTCGTTCCACCAGGCGGCGGCCTTCTTGCCGGGCTGGGCCTGGAAGGCGTTGACGTAGCAGATGTTGTAGCGGCCGGGCGCGGGCTTCGCGGCACGGTCGCGGGAGACCGCGCGCACACCGCCGGGGGGCGCGTAGGCGCCGCCCAGCTGGTAGTCGAAGGCCATGGCGGGGCGGGGCAGGCGGGGGGCGCCGGTGTCCTCGGCCGCGCCGGAGCGCTTGCCGGGCTCCTTGTCGGGCTGCCTGTCGGACTCCGTGCCGGACGAGCAGCCGGTGAGCACCACGAGGGCGGCGGCGAGCACGAGGACGGTACGGGCGGCCGTGCGGGTCACCGGGCGGGAGGCGCGGGAGGTACGTGCGGCGCGTGAGACACGTGAGGAGCGCGAGGGGCTGGTGGAGCCTGAGGCGCCGATGGAGCCGATGGAGCCGATGGAGCCCATGGAGCTGGTGGAGCTGGTGGAGCTTATGGAGCGGGTGGGGCTGTGGGTGAGCATCTGGCCGTCCTGTCGTTCCGTGCCTTTTGCGCTGTGGTGCGACGCCTGCTCCAGTGTGCCCCGCCCTGTACCGTCAGCCCGCCCGCAGGGCCTCCTCGATGGCGGCGAACGGCGGGTCCTCGGCGAGGTAGAAGTGCCCGCCGGGACGGGACAGGAACGTGAAGGCGCCCCGGGTCGCCTCCCGCCAGGCGGTGGCCTGCTCGGTGGTGACGCGCACGTCCTCCACGCCGACGAGGGCGGTGACGGGGCAGTCGAGCGGAGCGTCCCGCGGGCCCGCGTACCCCGCGACCATGCGGAAGTCGGCCCGTACATAGGGAAGGACCAGCTCGAGGAACGCCGGGTTGTCGAGCAGTTCGGCGTCGGTGCCGCCGAGGCGGGACAGCAGGGTGAGGACGGCCTCGTCGTCGATCTCGGCGACCCGCTCGGGGGAGCCCTGCGCGAGGTGCGGGGCACGGGCGGCGGAGGCGAAGAGATGGCTCACGCCCGCGCCCTCGGCCTGCCAGACCCGCGCGGCCTCGTACGCGACGGCGGCCCCCATGCTGTGCCCGAAGAACATCGTGGGCCGCCCGTCCGGCAGCGGCCGCAGTTCCCGTGCGATGTCCCCGGCCAGCCGCGGCAGGTCGGTGGCGAGCGGCTCGCCGATGCGGTGCGCGCGCCCCGGATAGCACACGGAGTGCACCTCGATGTCCGGGAGCGCCTTGCTCCACGACCGGAAGAAGTAGGGCGAGCCCCCCGCGTGCGGAAAGCACACGAGCCGCGCCGCGGCGAAGGGCCGCGGCTCGACGATCTCCGTCCACTCCATGCTGTTACTCCCCCCGGAACCGGCACCGCGGCCGGTGTGCGAACGCATGTCTGCTCTGTCCGTTCATGATTTCACAGGGGGCCGCCCGCGGGGGAAACGCGAAGGGCGCTCCCGGTGATCGGGAGCGCCCTTCGATGTCAGTCACAGGTCGATGACCTGCTCGTTCGTGCGCCGCCAGGGACTCGAACCCCGGACCCGCTGATTAAGAGTCAGCTGCTCTAACCAACTGAGCTAGCGGCGCCTGCTGACTCGAAAATAATACCTGGTCCCGAGGGGTGCTCAAAACCGGACGCCGCCCGCCGCTAGATCGCCAGGGAGAGCAGGACCGGCGCCGCCTTCCTGTTCAGGGTCTCCGCGGCCGCGTGCAGGCGGTGGGCGTTCGCGACCGGCAGGGAGAGGGCCAGGGAGCCGACCGTGGCGCCCGCGGTGATCGGGACGGCGGCGCAGACCGTGCCGACGGCGTACTCCTGGAGGTCGAGGACCGGGACCGTGGGGGCCTGGGCGTCGAGGTTGCTCAGCAGGACGCGTTCGTTCGTGATGGTGCGCGAGGTGAGGCGGGCCATCTTGTGGCGCGACAGGTGGTCCCGGCGGGCGTCGAGGTCGAGCTGGCCGAGCAGGCTCTTGCCGACGGCACTGGCGTGGGCGGAGACCCGGAAGTCCACCCATTCGTTGACCTTCGGCGCCCGCGGGCCGTCCGCGAAGTCCGTGACCCGGATCTCACCGTCCACGTACCGGCTGACGTAGACCGCGGCACCCAGGGTGTCCCGCAGGCCGCCGAGGGTGTGCCGGAGCTTCTCCCGCAGCGCCCGGGCGCGGTCGTGGGCGGAGCCGAGGCGGGTGAGCGAGGCGCCCGTGACGTACGCGCCGTCGGCGACCTGCCCGACGTACCCCTCCCGGCGCAGCATGCGCAGGAGGGGCGTCAGCTCGGCGGGGTGCATTCCGCTCTGCCGGGCCAGGTCGGCCTCGCCGACGCCCGTGCCGCGGCGGGCGACGATCTCCAGGACCCGCAGGGCGTGCTGCACCGATCGGTGCGCGTCGGTCGGCTGGTGCGGCAGCGCCACGGTCTCCCCCCTCGTCACGGCCTCGGTCCGGCCCAGGTCCGGCCTCGGTCCGGCTTCCGTCCGGTCTTGGTCCGGCCTCGGCCCGACCCCGGCCCGGCCTCCGCCCGGTCGGACTCTTCCACGATATCTGTCAAATCGACCCTGGGTAGGGGGCATCGGGTCCTTCCTCGGGCCTGCCGCCGCCCGCCGCGCCCCCTACGGGGTCAGAGCACCGCCGACAGGAACTCCCTGGTCCGGCCGCGCTCGGGTGCCGTGAAGATCTTCTCCGGCGGCCCGGACTCGATCACCCGGCCCGAGTCGAACATCAGCACCTGGTCGGAGATGTCCCGGGCGAAGTTCATCTCGTGGGTGACGCAGAGCATCGTGATGTCCGTGGTGTGCGCGATGTCCCGCAGCACGTCGAGGACGCCCGCGACCAGCTCCGGGTCGAGGGCGGACGTCACCTCGTCCAGGAGCAGCACCTGCGGCCGCATCGCCAGGGCCCGCGCGATCGCCACCCGCTGCTGCTGCCCGCCGGACAGCTGTGTCGGGTAGGCGTCGGCGCGGTCGCCGAGCCCGACGAGGTCGAGGAGGTCGCGGGCCCGCTGCTCCGCCTCGTCCTTGGACAGGCCGAGGACGGTGACCGGCGCCTCGGTGATGTTGCGGAGCACCTTCATGTTCGGGAAGAGGTTGAACTGCTGGAAGACCATCCCGATGTTCTTGCGGACCTCGCGTACGTGCTTCTCGCCCGCCGGGACCAGCTTGCCGTTCTTCTCCTCGTGCGTCAGGTACTCGCCGCCGACCCTGATCGTGCCCTCGTCCGGTTTGAGCAGCGTCATCAGCAGGCGCAGGATCGTCGTCTTGCCGGATCCCGAGGGGCCGATCAGGGTCACGTGCTTGCCGGAGGCGACCGAGAAGTCCAGCTCGTCCAGGACCGTGTTCGACCCGAAGCGCTTGACGACCTTGTCGAAGCGGATCAGCTCGCTGCCGTCCACGGCCGGGTTCGGCTGTTCCTTGGTGGGGTTCGTGTCAGCGGACAAGACGGCGCTCCAGGGCTCGCAGGAGGAGGGAGGACGGATAGGCGATGAGGATGAAGGCGACGCCGACCACGGTCAGTGCCTCCGTGTACTGGAAGGTCTGCGCGGCCTCCAGGCGCGAGCGCTGCAACAGTTCGAGCACGCCGATGCCGGCGAGCAGCGGGGTGTCCTTGAGCATCGCGATGACGTAGTTGCCGAGCGCGGGGATCACCCGGCGCACGGCCTGCGGCAGGATCACCGCGGTCCAGGTGCGGGTGGGGGACAGGCTCAGCGCCTTCGCCGCCTCCCACTGCCCGACGGGCACCGCCTCGATGCCCGCGCGGTAGACCTGCGCGGTGTACGTCGAGTAGTGCAGGCCGATCGCGAGGGTGCCGGTCGTCATCGCGGAGTACTGGATGTCCCACTTGGGGAGCACGAAGTACAGGAAGAAGAGCTGCACGAGCAGCGGGGTGTTGCGGATGAACTCGGTGAGGATCCCGACCGGCCAGCGGACGAACCGGGTCGGCGCCCGGAGGGCCAGGGCCCAGAGCAGTCCGACCGAGAAGGAGATGAGCGATCCGAGGGCGAGCACCTGGAGGGTGATGAGCAGCCCGTCCCAGAAGTGCGGCATGAAGTCGGAGACGGCGCCCCAGTCCCATGTGTCGGTGCCGTTGTTCATGACCCTCCACCCCCGCCGGCGACGACCTTGTTCGGCTCCGCGGTCGTCTTCCGGAGGTTGATCCCGCGCATGATGCCGGCGCCGGGTTCGGGCCGCTGCCCGATGCCCGCCTTGGCCCTGCGCTCCAGGACGCGCATGCCACGTGTGAGGAGGAAGGCGATGACGAAGTAGACGACGAGCGTGATCGAGTAGATCTCCGCGCTCTCGGTGGTCGCGAGCCGCACCAGATAGGCGGCGAAGGACACGTCACCGATGCCGAGCAGCGACACCAGGGCGGTGCCCTTGAGCAGTTCGACGAGCAGGTTGGAGAACGGCGGGATCATCTCGGGCACGGCCTGCGGCAGCAGGATGAGCCGCATCCGCTGCCAGGGCGTGAAGCTCAGCGCGACCCCCGCTTCGCGCTGCGCGGGAGCCACCGCGTTCAGGGCGCCGCGGACGACCTCGGCGCCGTAGGCCCCGTACGAGAGACCGAGTGCGAGCACCGCGGCCCACATCGGGACCAGTGCCCAGCCCGCGAGCTGCGGCAGGACGAAGAAGATCCAGAACATCAGGACGAGCGCCGACGTGCCGCGGAAGATCTCGGTGTAGAACCCGGCGAGGAACCGCACCACGCGCAGCCGGTGCGTGCGCGCCATGCCGACGCCGAACGCCACCGCGGTCGCGAGGGCCGCGCTGTAGAGGGTGAGCTGGACGGTGATCCAGATGCCGGGGAGAACCCAGTGTTCCCACAGTCCCGCTGTCATCCGCACAGCTCCTCTGCGGTCAGGTCCGTCATCTCGTCCTCGGTGAAGCCGAACCGCTTGAGGACGCGGAAGAGCTCGCCGCTCCTCTTCATCTTGTGGATCTCCACGTTGAAGGCGTCCCGGAGCCCGGTGTCGTTCGGACGGAACGTGAAGCCGCCGCCGTCGATGTGCTTCTTGCCGTCGACCAGGGGCGCGAAGGCCTCGGTGGCCTCGGCCTTGCGGCTCTTGCGCACCACGCCGCGGGCGGTGAGCGCGGTGCCGCCGAAGACGTCGATGCGGCCCGCCTCGACGGCGTTGAGACCGGCCACCGGGTCCTGGAGGATCACGATGTCGCTCTCCTTGTACCCGGCCTCGACGGCGTAGGCGATCTCCGCGTAGCCGGTGCCGGTGCCGAACCTGGCCTTCTCGCGCACGACGTCCGCGTAGGTGTGCAGGCCCTTCGGGTTGCCCTTGCGGACGATGAAGGAGTCCAGCATCTGGTACTCGGGATCCGAGAAGATCACCTGCCGGCAGCGCTCTTTGTTGATGTACATCCCGGCGGACACCACGTCGAACTGCTGTGTCTTGAGCCCGGGGATCAGGGAAGAGAAGTCAGTGGCGACGGGCTGCACCTTGTCGACGCCGAGGCGCTTGCAGATGATCCGGGCGAGTTCCACCGCCTCGCCGGTGAAGTCGCCCTTGTCGTCGATGTACCCGTACGGCGCCTCGCCCGCGATGCCGAGCCGCACCGTGCCCTGCGACTTCAGCCGGGCCAGGGTGTCGCCCGTGGGCACCCGGCTGCACGCCGACGCGCCGAGTGCGCCGGCCGTGCCGAGGACGGCGGCCGACGCCAGCACGGATCTGCGCCGCACCCCGGGGGCGCGCGGACCACCGCCGTCCGCTGTCCGTCTGCCGCCGCCGTCGGGTTCCGAAGCGCTCTGTGTCTTGTTCGTGGCCTTGTGTGGGTTGCTCGATGGTGGAGCCATGGGCGCGCGGCTACCCGACTCGCAGCGAGGTATGCCGGTGAATTCCGGCCCCTGATCCGATCGTTGCGCACTTGACGCCCGCGGCCCGCGGGGGAGGACCATGGGGCACATGGCAGACCGATACATCGAAGTCGCCTTCGCCGAGCGGGGTGTTCGGGCCACGGCCAAGCTCCTCGACGACCGGGCCCCGGTCACCTGCGCGGCCGTCTGGGACGCGCTGCCGCTGGGCGGGGACGTGTACCACGCGAAGTACGCCCGCAACGAGATCTACGCCCTGTTCCCGGCCTTCGCCGCTGAGGAGCCGCCCCTGGAGAACCCGACCGTCACCCCCGTCCCCGGCGATCTGTGCTACTTCACCTTCACCGGGACCGAGCTCGGCACCGGGTCCCACGGCTACGACCAGGAACAGCGGGGCACCATCGTCGACCTCGCGCTGTTCTACGAGCGCAACAACCTGCTGCTCAACGGCGATGCGGGCTGGGTCCCCGGCATCGTCTGGGGCCAACTCGTCGACGGCCTCGACGCGATGGCCGAGGCCTGCAACGACCTGTGGCGCACCGGCGCACTCGGCGAGACCCTGAACTTCCGCCGCGCCTAGCCCCCTTCAGTCCCGCCCTCCGCTCAGGAGGCCACCGCGCGCGGCAGGGGCACCGGCCGCACACCCGGCACGCCGCCCCCCTCGTACAGCGCCTGCGCCACCCGCAGGACCAGCGCGTCCGCGTGCCGCGCCGCCACGATCTGCACCCCGGCGGGCAGCCCCTCCGCGTCCGCCCCGCAGGGCACGCTGGCCGCGGGCTGCTGCGTCATGTTGAAGGGGTACGTGAACGGGGTCCAGCCCGTCCACCGCCGCAGGCCCGACCGCGCGGGCACCTCGACGCCCGCCTCGAACGCGGTGACCGGCAGCGTCGGCGTCACCAGGACGTCGTACCGCTCGTGGAAGCGCCCCATGCGGCGGCCCAGCTCCGTACGCACGTCCACCGCGGCCAGATAGTCCAGGGCGCCGTAGCGGGCGCCCTGCCCGCACACCTCACGGAACCCTGGGTCGAGCAGCGCCCCGCGGTCGGGCGGCAGCCGCTGCGCGACCCGCGCGGCGCCGCTGAACCACAGGGTCTGGAAGGCCGCCACCGGGTCGGCGAAGTCGGGGTCCGCCTCCTCCACGTACGCGCCGAGCGCGGCGAGCCGCTGCACCGCGCCGCGCACCGCGGCGGCGACGGCGGGCCGCACCGCGACCTGCCCGCCGAGCGAGGGCGAATAGGCGACCCGCAGCCCCCGCACACCGCCTCCCGCTCCCTGGCGGAAACTGCCCGCGGCCGGGGCGAGCTGCGACCAGTCCCGCGCGTCCGGAGCCGCGATCACGTCCATCAGCAGGGCGGCGTCGGCCGCGTCCCGCGTCATGGGGCCGACATGGGAGAGGGTGCCGAACGCCGACGGCGGATACAGCGGCACCCTGCCGTACGTCGGCTTGAACCCGAAGATCCCGCAGAACGCCGCCGGGATGCGCACCGAGCCGCCGCCGTCCGTGCCGAGCGACAGCGGACCCGCCCCGAGCGCCACCGCCGCCGCGCTGCCGCCGCTCGACCCGCCGGTGGTGCGCGTCGCGTCGTACGGGTTGCGGGTGATGCCGTGCCGGGGGCTGTCCGTCACGGCCTTCCAGCCGAACTCCGGCGTCGTCGTCTTGCCGACGAACACCGCGCCGTGCTCGCGCAGCCGCGCCACCGACGGCGCGTCCTCGTCCCACGTCCCCTGCTCCGACACGCACCGGGAACCACGGAAGGTGGGCGCGCCGCGCTGCAACAGGATGTCCTTCACGGTGACCGGCACCCCGTCGACGAGGCCCGCCGGCTCCCCGCGCCGCCAGCGCGCCGTGCTCTCCTCGGCCCGGGCGAGGGCGCCCTCGTGGTCGAGGCGTACGAACGCGTTCACGACCGGCTGGATCTCCTCGGCCCTGCGCAGCACCGCACGGGTGACGTCGACGGGGCTGAATTCGCCCTTGCGGTAGCCGTCGACGAGTTGGACGGCGGTGAGGTCCGTGAGCTCGGTCATGCGTGCTCCTCAGCGAGGCGGGGCGAAGGCGAAGGGGTGCGGAGGCGAAGGGGTGCGGAGACGAGGTGGTGCGAAGACGAGGGGGTGCGAAGGCGAGGGCGATGGGGTGCGAAGGCGAGGGCGAAGGGGTGCGAGGGCGATGGGGTGCGAGGGCGAAGGAGGGCGGCGGCGATCAGTGCCCTGGGACATACCCACGTTTCTTGTCGACCACGTTCGTCAGCGGCCGGCCCTCCTCCCACTGGCCGAACAAGGACACGAACTGCGCCCCGAGCTCGTCCCGCCAGCCGACCGTGTCACCGCTCATGTGCGGCGAGACGATCAGCCCCGGGGCGCTCCACAGCGGGCTGTCCGCAGGCAGCGGCTCCCGCTCGAAGACGTCGAGCGCGGCCCCCGCGATCCACCGCTTCGACAGGGCCGCCGCCAGGTCGTCCTCGACGACGAGCTGCCCGCGGCCCACGTTGACGAAGCACGCCGAAGGCTGCATGACACCGAACCGGCGCTCGTCGAACATGGCGCGGGTGTCGTCCGTCAGCGGCGCCGCGCACACCACCCAGTCGGCCCGCGCCAGCAGCCGGTCCAGGTCGTCGGGCCCGTACACACCGGTCCGCGCGGTGCGCCCGACGAGGACGGCCGCGATGCCGAGTGCCTTCAGGGTGCGCACGATGGCACGGCCGATCGGGCCCGAGCCCACGACGCACGCGCGCGTGCCCGTCACCCGGCGGCTCTCGCGGTGCCGCCAGGTCCGCTCCCGCTGGAGGTCGAGGGTGCGCGGCAGGTCCTTGGCCAGGGCGAGCACCAGGGCGGCGACGTACTCGGCGATCGGCTCGTCGAAGATGCCGCGGGCGTTGGTCACCACGGCCTCGGACGCGGCGAGTTCGGGGCACAGCAGATGGTCGACGCCCGCGCTCGCGGTGTGCACCCAGGAGGGGCGCGGCCCCGCGCCCGGCCAGGCGTGCCGGACCGCGTGCGACAGGAAGTCCCACACGAGCAGCACGTCCGCCTCCGGCAGCCGGTCCGCGAGGGTCTCCTCGTCGGCGTGCAGCACCCGGGCGCGGCCCGTCAGCGAGCCGAGGCGGGGCGGGGGCGCGGGGGCGGGGGCGTCGAGGATCAGGACCGTGGGCACGGCGGGGGTGCCGGGGCGTGCGGGGGGCTCGTCGGACGCCGTACCCGGGGCCTTGGCGCCCCGGGGCGCGCCCCCCGGCGAAGCCGTGCTTCCGGACGCCCCGGCTCCGGGGACGGCACCGGAAGCGGCACCGGAGACGGGGCCTTCGGACACGGCGGACATGGCGGAGAAAGCTTTTCGCAACGAGAGCCCGCTTCCCTGGGAGAGCGTCGGGACGACTGCCGCGACCTTCGGCGGCCGGCGTTCCCCACCGTCTGAGATGTGCGGATTGACCACGCTGGCACCCGAACCTACCTTCGTCAACAGAGGCAGTCCCCGCCGGCACCACGGGGGCGGGCGCACAGCGTGCTGCCCCGTCGCGCGCACGGTGTGCTCGCCGCACACGCACCCTCGTCCCGACGTCCCGACGTCCCGACGTCCCGACGTCCCGACGTCCCGGCGCGTCGCGCCGACCGCATCACTCCCGGCCCTCGGCCGGCCCTGTCACCGCACCGCACGCAGAACTTGGGGCCAGCTCATGGACGTCACCTCCTTCTCCTCCCTTCCCACCCTCGGGGCCGCACCCGCAGCGCGGTGTCGGTGTCGTCGCCCCCTTCGACTTCGCCCTGGACCGCGAGTTGTGGCGCTGGGTCCCGGACGAGATCTCCCTGCACCTGACCCGCACGCCCTACGTACCCGTCGAAGTCAGCCTCGACCTGGCACGCCTGGTCAGCGAGCACGAGACCCTGGCGGAGGCGGTACGGGCGCTGACGGCCGCCGAACCCGAGGGCGAGGCGCGCGGTACGAGGACCCGTCGACGCCCTGTTCATCAGCTGTACGAACCTGCCCACGTACGACGTCATCCCGCAGCTGAAGGCGGAGCTGCGGATGCCGGTGATCTCGGCGAACCAGGTGACGATGTGGTCGGCCCTGCGGAAGCTGGGTACGCGTGCGGTGGGGCCCTACCAAGCACTGGTCGACGCGGGCGCACGGCCGGGCACCGCGGAGTTCGGCACCCTCGACGCGCTGCCGGCACCGGCCCGTGAGCGTCCGTCGGCGGCGCCCGCGTCGCCGCCTCGGCGCCGGCGGGGGAGGGCCTCGCCGACCCGCCCGGCGGGCCGGTGGGACCCGCGGAACCACCGGGGCCCGCAGGACCGACGACAGAAGGAGGCTGGACTTGACCGCACTGGGATTCCTCTATCCGGGCCACTCCGCCGAGGACGACTACCCACGCACGGAACAGCTGCTCGGCTCCGACGTCCGGCTCCAGGTCGTCCACACGGACATCGGCGAGGACGCGCACCGCGTCGACGCGCTCCTGGAGACGGGCTCGCCGGCGCGGCTCGCCGCCGGCGTCGAGGAGCTGCGCCGCACCGGCGCCGAAGCCGTGGTGTGGGCCTGCACCAGCGGGAGCTTCGTGTTCGGCTGGGAGGGCGCGCACGACCAGGTCCGGCAGCTGGCGCGGGCGGCCGGGCTGCCCGCGTCCTCGACGTCGTTCGCGTTCACCCACGCGGTACGCGAACTGGGGGTGGCGCGCGTCGCCGTCGCGGCGACCTACCCCGAGGACGTCACGGCCCACTTCGTGTCCTTCCTCAAGTCGGCTGGCGTCGAGGTCGTGGCCGCACGGGGGAGCGGGATCGTCACCGCGGCCGAGGTCGGCACCTGGGGCAGGGACGAGGTGGTCGCCCTCGCCCGCGCGGGCGACCACCCGGACGCCCAGGCCGTGCTCCTGCCCGACACCGCGCTGCACACCGCCGCCCACATCCCCGACCTGGAGGCCGAGCTCGGCAAGCCGGTCCTCACCGCCAACCAGGTCACCGTCTGGGAGGGCCTGCGCCTCGCGACCCGCCGGGTGAACGCTCCCGCGCTCGGCGCCCTCTTCCGCAGGGAGCCGGTGGTCCAGGCACCGGCCGGGTAGCCGCCCGCCGCCCGGCAGGACGACCGGTTCCCCTTCCCTCTGCCGGGACCTCACGCCGCCTGCCGGGACTCCACCCCGCCTGCCGGGACCCCGCTCACCTGCGGGGACGTCGCTCACCTGCGGGGAATAAGCGGAGCCCCCCTCCTGTTCCAGTCCCCGTACGCGACGCGCGCGGCGGGCGGACCCGTTCCTGTCCCCGTACGCGTCGGCGGCGGATCACACGGAACAGACGGAACAGCAGGAGGACCCCGGTGGCAGTGGAGCAGACCGACCAAGGCGGGACCGGCGGGGCCGACGACACCCGGGGCACCGCCGGGGCGGCGCGGGACGCGGCCGTCCGCGAGGGCATCCGCGCCGAGCGGCTCGGGGACGCGCCCGCGCCGCTGTCCGTGCTCGACCTCGTGACCGTCGGCGCCGGGCGCACCGCCAGTGACGCGCTGCGCACCAGCGTCGACCTCGCCAAGCTGGCCGAGTCCCGCGGGTTCCACCGGCACTGGGTGGCCGAGCACCACTCCATGCCGGGCGTGGCCTCCTCGTCGCCCGCCGTGATCCTCGCCCACCTCGCCGCCCACACGAGCCGCATCCGGCTCGGCTCCGGCGGCGTGATGCTGCCCAACCACGCCCCGCTCGTCGTCGCGGAACAGTTCGGCACCCTGGAGGCGCTCGCCCCGGGCCGCGTCGACCTCGGGCTCGGCCGCGCCCCGGGCACGGACGGCGCCACCGCCGCGGCCCTGCGCCGCACCGAGAACCTGCGCGAGGGCGCCGACGACTTCCCCAAGGAACTCGCCGAGCTGACCCGCTTCCTCGACGACGACTTCCCCGACGGCCACCCCTACGCCCGCATCCACGCGGTCCCCGGGCCCGTGCAGGCCACGTCCCCCGGCGGCGTGCAGTCCCCGCACCGCCCGCCCATCTGGCTGCTGGGCTCCTCCGGCTTCAGCGCCCGGCTCGCCGGGGTGCTCGGTCTGCCCTTCGCCTTCGCCCACCACTTCTCCGCGCAGAACACGATCCCGGCCCTCGACCTGTACCGGGAGTCGTTCCGCCCCTCCGCCGTCCTCGACGCCCCGTACGCCCTCATCGGCGTCTCCGCGCTCGCCACCGACGACGAGAAGGAGGCCCGCCGCCAGGTCCTCGCCGCCGCCCTGAACATGGTCCGGCTGCGCACGGGCCGCCCCGGTCTCGTGCCCACCCCCGAGGAGGCCGAGGCGTACGCGTTCAGCGAGATGGAGCGGGACTTCGTCACCGGCTGGAACGCCAACGTCGTGCACGGCACCCCCGACCAGGTCCGCACCGGCCTCGACGACCTCGCCAAGCGCACCGGCGCCGACGAGCTGATGCTCACGGCCAACGCGCACAGCGGCGAGGTGCGCCTGCGCAGCTACGAACTCATTGCCGACGCCTACGGGCTGCCGCGCCCGTCCTGATCCGCCCACCGAGGGTGCCGCCCCCGACGGGGGTGGGGGCGGCACCCGCACTCACCGTCCAGCACCCCCGGCGGCGGCCGCCCGGCTCCCGCAACGCACGTCGTGCCCCGAACCGCACGTCGTGCCCCGGAGCGCGCGCCGGGCTATGCCTCGCACGAACCGAGCAGCACGGAGATGCGGTCCGCCGCCACCGGCCGCGAGTACAGCCACCCCTGCCCGGTGTCGCACCCGATCTTGCGCAGCCGCTCCGCCTGCCCCGACGTCTCCACGCACTCGGCGGTGACGGTGAGCCCGAGCCGGTGGGCGAGCTGCACGAGGGCTTCGACGATCACCTCGTCGGCGGGGTTGATGTGGCCGGTGGCCTCCTCGTACGCCCCCTGCTCGTACTGGAAGCCCCGTACGAAGGAGCCGTCGAGCTTCAGGACGGAGACGGGGAGGCGGCTGAGGTAGGCCAGGTTGGAGTACCCGGTGCCGAAGTCGTCGATGGCGATGCGCACCCCCATGTCGCTGAGTGCCTGCAAGGCCTGGAGCGGGCGGCCCGCGGAACCCATGACGGCGGACTCGGTCAGCTCGAGCTGGAGCAGCTCGGGTGCGAGGCCCGTCTCGGCCAGGATGTCGGCGACGTCGGCGACCAGGTCGGAGTCCCAGACCTGGCGCACGGCGACGTTCACGCTCACGAACAGCGGCTCCCTGCCGGGGTGGTCCAGCTGCCAGCGGCGGGCCTGTCGGCAGGCCGTGCGCAGCACCCAGCGGCCGAGCTGGACGATCGAGCCGTCTTCTTCAGCAAGTCCGATGAACCGATTCGGCGTCAGCAGTCCGAACTGCGGGTGCTGCCACCGCACCAGCGCCTCGACCCCGCTCACCCCGCCGCCCTCCAGACCCACGAGCGGCTGGTAGTCGAGGACGAACTCGCCGCGCTCGACGGCCGGGCGCAGCGAACTGGCCAGCGCCTGACGGGTCATGCGGTGGGCGTTGCGCTCGGGGTCGAACAGCGTCCAGCGGGCCTTGCCGTCGGTCTTCGCCCAGTACAGCGTGGTGTCGGCGGCCTGCATCAGACCGGTGGTCGTGGTGCCCGCGGCGCGCCGCTCGACGACGCCGATGGAGGCGGACACGGAGAGGCGCTGCCCGGACAGGTCGAAGGGCTCCTGGAGCGCGCGCAGGGCCGTCTCGGCGAGTTCGGTCAACTGGTCGGTGCCCGTGGAGTCCTCCACGAGCAGCGCGAACTCGTCCCCGCCGAGCCGTGCGACGAGGGGCACCGACGCCCTGCCGTACCCGGCCTCGTCGGCGAGGGCGGTGAGGCGGTCGGCGACGGCGGCCAGCAGCCGGTCGCCGACACGGTGCCCGAGCGTGTCGTTGACGGCCTTGAAGCCGTCGAGGTCCAGATAGCACAGGCCGACGCGGCCGGTGCTCGTGTCGTCGTACGCGCCCGCCTCCAGGGCGGAGGCGAGGCGCTCGAAGAACAGCGCGCGGTTGGGCAGCCGGGTCACCGGGTCGTGCATCTGCAAGTGCCGCAGCCTGGCCTGGAGGTCGCGGCGGGCGCTGATGTCGGCGGCGGCGAGCAGGACGGTGCCCGCGCCGCACCGCTCACTGCCGCCGGGCAGCGGCGAGACGGTGATCTGGGTCCACAGGGAGTGCCCGTCGGGGTGTTTGAGACGGCGGGCACAGCGGAGTCTGGCCTGCCTGCCGCGGAGCACCTCGCGGTACGCGTGCCAGGTGCGGGCGTCGGACGCCAGGTCGACGAGGTCGGCGGCGATCCGTCCGGTGAGGTCGGCGGCGTCCACGCCGAGCAGATCGGCCAGCGCGTCGTTGGCGCCGACCACCAGGCCCTCGCGGTCGACGACGGCGAGGGCCAGGGGGGCCGCGGCGAAGGCGGCGCGGTAGTCGACCGCGCCGTGGCAGTCGGCCGTGCCGCGGTCGCGGGGGTCGGCTGTGTCGCGACGGTCGCCTGTGCCGCGGGGGGTCCCTGTGCCGCGGGGGTCGGCCGTGTCGCGGGGGTGGACTGTGTCGTGACAGTCGCCTGTGCCGTGGGGGGCGCCCGTGCCGTGGGGGGCGCCCGTGTCGCGGGGGTCGCCTGTGCCGCCGTGGTCGGCTGGGTCGCGTCCGCCGACCACACCGCAGTAGTCGACTGCGTCGCGACCGCCTGACGCGTGGCGGTAGTCGACTGTGTCGCGACGGTCGACTGCGTCGCGATGGTCGGCCGCGTACGGGGCGAGGGGGCCGCACGGGCCCAAATGATCACGCTCTGTGACGACAGGCCAGGCGCGGCCGGGTGCTGCGACCGCTGTGGCGGTCGGCCCTTGAGGGGTTCCGTTCACCGCTTGCTCCCGCAGTGCAATCGTTGTCGAGCAGGTCGATGGGGCCCCGCGTCCTGGCGGGTCCGGGGAGGCGGTCGCCCGGTTGGCGGGCGGCCGACGGGGCCGGGAAAGTGTGCCGATCATAGAGGCACGCCGTCGGACCGTTCCAGCCGTCGTACGCCGGGCGAGGCCCGCCGAAGCCCCCGACTGATCGTTTCTGCTCGGTCGTGCACGGGCTTCTTCGCAGGACGATCAGTTGTGACGTTCGGTGAGCGGTCGGAGTGTCGCAACCTGGCCGATCCTCACTCGACCGGGTCAGACAAACTGGGCGATCTTCAATAAATCACCACAGGGTGGGTGGGGTGTCCCGCATTCCGCACCCGGAGGTCGACGTGGAGCGTCAGCTCCCCTGGTGGATGCTCACCCGTGAAGGGGAGCGGCGGCGCCTGCGCACGGTGGGGATCCTGGCCACCTGCCTGACCGCGCTCGCCGCCACATCGCTGGTGGCAGGACCGGCGATCGCCCATGGCGAGGCGGGCCCCTGCGCGCTGCGCCGCACGACCGCGCACCACTCCGAGGGCCTGGACACCTGGCACTCCGGCTATCCGCGCCCCTCGCGGGAGCTCGACGCCGTCATGGTCTTCCTGTCCTTCCCGGACTCCCCGCCGCTGACGACGCCGGACGAGCTGACGGCCGACTACTTCCCGGCCACGAGCGAGTTCTTCGAGCGGGCCTCGTACGGGCGGTTCCGGCTGCGTCCGCATCCGCAACCCGAATGGGTGGAGATGCCGGAGCAGTCGTCCGCGTACGCCATAGAGCGGGACTGGGATCCGCAGAATCGTGCCGCCTATCTGCGGGACGCGGTGGCGGCGGCGGATCCGCGGGTGGACTTCTCGGCGTACGACATCGTGTACTTCGTGGCCGATCCGGACGCGCCGGGCGTGGATTCGGACGCCACGAAGGTCGTCAACTTCGACCGGCCGATGCGGGCGGACGGTACGGACATCCGCCGCATCGTCACGCTCTTCGAGCGGCATCCCCCGGACCGCAACGTCCTCGCCCACGAGACGGGCCACGTCTTCGATCTGCCGGATCTCTATCACCGCCCGACGGACGGCGAGGGCGACTGGGACACGCATGTGGGGGACTGGGACGTCATGGGCAGCCAGTTCGGTCTGGCGCCCGACCTGTTCGGCTGGCACAAGTGGAAGCTGGGCTGGCTGCGTCAGCGGCAGGTGGTGTGTGTGGCGGACGGCCCGCAGCGGGTGACCCTCGACCCGCTGTCGGCGCCGCCCCGGCGCGGTGGGGCGGGCGCCGCGAGGCTGGCGGTGGTCCGCACGGGCCGGGGCAGTGTGGTGGCCGTGGAGGCGCGGGGTGCCGTCGGCAACGACCGTGCCACGTGCAGTGAGGGGCTGCTCGTGTACCGCGTGCGCAGCGAGACGGCGTCGGGCAGGGGTCCCGTGGAGGTGATCGACGCCCACCCCCGGTCGGAGGCGTGCGGCGACGACTCGGTCTACCCGCCCCTGGCGGACGCCCCCGTACGGGCGGGCGAGACCTTCACCGTGCCCGGCACGGATGTCACCCTGAGGGTGGAACCGAGAACCCCGTCGGGTTCCTGGACATTCACCATCACCCCGACGTGACGGGCGAGCACCGGCCCGCCCCGAAGCCGACGCGCGGGGGGACCAGGGCTGACCGGATGGGGGTGTGGGTGGCGAAGCCCCCACAACGCGCGGCGAAGCCGCGCAAAAAACGATGGCGAGACAATCCACGCGTTCTGTGGACATGCCTCGCCATCGCTGTCGTGCGCCGCCAGGGACTCGAACCCCGGACCCGCTGATTAAGAGTCAGCTGCTCTAACCAACTGAGCTAGCGGCGCCTGCTGACGTCGTAGACCTTAGCACCCTGATCGGCGTGGGGAAAAATCGATATACGCACCGCGGACGCGGTCGCGGCACGGGCGGCGCGGACGCAGGCCCAGAGGGCCATTTCGGTCCGGGGAGCCAGGGAGCCGGGGCGAGCAGGTGTCGGGGGCGACGAGCCGGCGGGGGGTCAGCGAGGTCCCGCGCCCGCCGCCGGTCCTGCGGAGCCCGGTGCGCCCGGCTCGCCCCGCAGGAGCTCGCGGCCGAACTCGATCATCTTCTTCGCGTAGTCCTCGGTCCACTGGGCGCGCTCGGCGATGTCGGCCGTGGTGAGCCGGTCGAAGCGGCGCGGGTCGGCGAGCTGGGCGGCGGCGATGGCCTGGAACTCGACGGAGCGGTCGATCGCGGCGCGGAAGGCGAGGGTCAGCTCGGTGGCCCGAGCGAGCAGCTCGCGCGGGTCGTCGAGCGACTCCAGGTCGAAGAAGTGCTCGGGGTCGGACATGGCTTCCGCGGGCTCGAAGAGGAGCGGAGCGGGGCGCATGCGCTGGCTGGACCGGGGCTGTGGGGGCTCCGCCATGTCGTTGTCCTTTCGTCGTACGCCGCGTGGCCAACATATTGTCCCTCCCCACGCAAGGGCGGGGCCCTGCGCTCGGGGGGTGCCCCGTCAGGGGCGCGGGGAACTGCGCGAGCAACCACGGAGGAGCCGCGGTCGCGGGCGTTCAGTGGTCCGGCAGTGGCGTCTGCGGCTTTTGGTGGGTTGCGCGCGCAGTTCCCCGCGCCCCTTGGGGGGGTGGTCTGGGTGCCCCGTCAGGGGCGCGGGGAACTGCGCGAGCAACCACGGAGGAGCCGCGGTCGCGGGTGCTCGGTGGTCTGGCAGTGGCGTCTGCGGCTTTTCTTGGGCTGAGCGCGCAGTTCCTCGCGCCCCTTGGGGGGTGGTCTGGGCGCCCCGTCAGGGGCGCGGGGAACTGCGCGAGCGGCCACGGAGGGGCCGCAGTCGCACGCGGTCGGCCGCCAGGCAGACGCGTCCGCGGTGGTGGATACGCCGGGCACGCAGGTCGCCGTACCCCAGGCAGGGGGGCCGAGCCGCCCCGGCCAGGGGAGGTCACGGACGCCAAGGCACCCGATGTTCGCGCAGCCGGGCGAGGACGGCGTGGTTGGCCTCCCAGCCGTCCGGGAACTTGACCGTCACCCCGAGGCGGACCGGATCCGTGGACGGGTGGTCGTCGAGGAGGGACTCCACGCCCGCCCGGCACACCACGATGCACGCGTGCCGGTGCCGGGACGCGAGCACGCACAGGCGGCCCGTCTCCAGGTGGAAGGCGGTGGCGTCGGGGCGCCCCGACAGGGGGTGCAGCACGACGGTCACGTCGTACTCCCGGCCCTGGAGACGGTTGGCGGTGTCGACCGTCACGTCCACCACACCGAGGGCGGCGAGCGCCCCCCGCACAGCGGCGGCCTGGTCGCGGTGCGCGGTCCCCACCGCGACCCGGTCGGCGGTGACCGGCACGGGGTCGGGCGACCGCTCGGACGTCGCCGCCCCACCCCGGTCGAGCAGCCGCCGCACCACGAGGGCCACGGCCCGCACCGCCTCCGGGTCCGTGCGCGGGGTGTGCCGGGCGGGCAGTTCGAGCAGGCCCCAGCCGGAGACGGCGGCCTCGTCGATCACCCGGTCGGGTCCCGAGCCGTCGGACGGCACGGCGAAGCGCAGCGTCCGGTCCTCGTGGCCCGTACCGCTGCGGAAGGGCGTATAGGGATAGAACGCGTCGGACACCAGCGGCGCCGCGGAGGCCGGAAGCCGCCACGAGACGGGGAGGCGGTGCTGCGGCAGCGTCGGGTTGTGCGCGAGCAGCGTGCTCACGGCGCTGGCCGAGGGGTCGTAGGCGAGCCCGGCCCACTGGTCCGCCTCGGCGATCGCGAACGGGTCGAGCTGCCCCGGGTCGCCCACGAACAGGGCGCGCTCGAAGAGCCCGGCGACGGCGAGCAGCGCGTCCGACCGCATCTGGTACGCCTCGTCCACGATGGCGTGCCCCCAGGGCTCGACATCCTTGACGTGCCCCCACTTCGCGGCGGTGGACACGACCACGTCGAGCCCCGCGAGGTCGGCGGCCCTGGCGGACTTGCGCACGTTCGGCAGCGCGTCGAGCGCCTTGTCGTACGCGTCGGCGTCACTGCTGTGCAGGCGCCCGACCGGCAGCTCGGGGTCCTTCTCGGCGAGACGCAGGACGAGGTCGTCGACCTGGGCGTTCGTCTGGGCGACGACCATCAGGGGCCGCCCCGCCGCGGCCAGTTCCCGGGCGGCCCGCACCACGAGCGTGGACTTGCCCGCGCCCGGCGGGGAGTCCACGACGACGCCGCGGTGCGTGCCGTGCAGCGTGTCGTGCAGGATCGCGTCGGTGGCACGGCCCGCCTCCGCCCCGGGATCGAAAAGGGGCGTGAGGGGCGTGAGGGGTGAGGAGGGGGTGGGCGTGGTCACAGGACATCCTCCGCGGTCACGGGGTCCGGGCTCTCGCCGGGGACGGGCACGCCGGACGCCGTCGCCGCGGACTGCGGGGGCCCGCCGTGGGTCCAGGGCGTGTCCTCCGGATCGGGCAGCCTGGGGCCGCCCCGCTGCTCGTGCTCGAAGAGCGTCCAGCACAGCCGGTCGCCCACTTCCGGCACGGACCCGGCGTCGGGTTCCTTGCCGCGCCCCATCTTGTCCAGGACGCGCAGCACCACGAGACCACCGCCGCCGGTGCCCTCGGCGGCCCCGTCGGCCCCGCCGTCGTCGCCGCCCTCGCCCTCGACGGCGTACGTCACGAACTGCGCGCTCTGGGCCTTGCCGTCCAGGGAGCGGTACACCTTCACGCCGGAGTCCAGATGCGGCCGGTCGGCCGTGCGCACGGTGACCAGCGGGCGGGGGCGGGGCGAGCGGCCCTCGCTGTAGGCCATGACGACATCCGTCACCACACCGGCGAAGGCCTCGCCCGCGAGCCTGCGCCCCGCCATCACCAGCGGGTCGTCCAGAGCCTCCTGGGCGTCGAGCCTGGCCTGCTCGCGCTCGCGCGTGGCGAGCTTGTTGGCCGCCGTGACCGCGTCGTCCACCCGGGGCTGCGGGGGCTCGCCCGCCGCCACCCGGTCGCGGTGCCCGGTGAACGACCAGCGGTCGCCGCGCCACCGGTCGACGGCGCTCGGCGCCTCGGGCAGCGCGCACAGCGCGTCCAGGCCCCGCCACACCGCGTCCCAGGTGGGGCGGGTGCGGCTCGCCACCAGGGCGTCGATCTCCCGCTCGGCGGCGGCCAGCGAGGCGAGCAGCGCGTCCGCCTCGACGCCGTCCGCCGCCGCGGCCAGGGCGGAGCGCGCCCGGTCGTGGCGCTCGATGGCGGGGGCGAGCAGGTCGTTGTCGAACGCCGGGTCGGTGGCGGGCCCGGCGGGCGGGCACAGCAACTGCCCGTCGGCGTCCCGCCCCAGCTCCGCGCGGAGCGCCGCCGCCTCGCCCGACGTGCCGTCGGGCGCCTCGATCCACGCGAGCAGCGCCCCCAGGTGCTGCTCCTCCAGGGAGGACTGGCCGGTGGCCCAGTGCCGGGAGAGCAGGTCGGTCATGGCGAGCAGGAGCGCGGAGCCGGGCACGCGGGAGCGCTCGCCGTAGTGCGTCAGCCAGCGCCCGAGCAGCGGCACGCGCGGGGGCGCGGGGTACGGCGCGTCGGGGTCCTGCTCGGCCGTCCGTCGGAACCGCATGGAGCGGCCGAGCAGCCGCACGAACTCGACGCCCGCCCGGCTCGGCACGATCAGCTGCGGCGCGTCCGCGCACAGCTCCGTCTCGACCTTGACGCGTTTGCCCGTCTCCGGGTCGGTCTCCGTGCGCTCGGCCGCCTCGACGTCGTCCGCGAACGACTCCACGTACGGCAGCAGGATCTCGGCGATCTTGGCGAGGAAGGCGAAGCGCAGGTCGCGGTCGCGGGGCTGGGCGACCGTGAGCAGCCGCGGCGCGGTGCGCTCGGTGCCGATCAGGGCCCCGAGCGGCGCGCCCGCCTCACCCGCCGTGGTGAGCGGTACGAAGACCAGGGGGCGCTCGGAGAGATGGCGGTGGCGCACGGTGGCCCGCGGGCGCGCGCGGCCCGACGCCGCCGCTTCCAGCCTGGCCAGATCGTCGATCAGGGACAACGGGCACCTCCCGCGAGCGCCTCCGCGCGCAGCGCGCCGGCCCGGCGCAGTGCCGCCACCGCGGGGTCGTCGGGGTCGCCCGCGTCGCCGCGCGCCGCCGCGAGGGTCTCCTCGACGGTGGTGAGGGACCCGAGGTCGGCCCGGAGCGAGCGCCCCAGGGAGGTCAGCTCGCCCCGCGCGCGGGCCCGCTCGCGGCAGTGGAAGGCGAGCTCGCAGGCGGCCAGGCACTCCGGTGCGTAGGTCGCGGGGACCGCGTCGACCGCGGCGGACAGCTCGTCGGCGGGGCGGGCCACGTCGAAACTCAGACCGGGCGGCAGCGCGGCCGCGATGTCCTCGACGCGGGTCAGCCGGGACAGTTGGCGGCGGGTGACCGCGCGCTGCTTGCGGACGTCCACGGCGGACGCGGCCGGCAGGTTCGAGAAGTCCTTGGGGCAGACGAGCAGCGCGTGCGTGCGGACCTCGGGAGCGCGCCCGCCGCCTGCCGCCGTCCGGGCGGCGACGTCCTCGAGCGCGAGGACGTACACCGCCGACTGGCGGGCCGCCGCGCCCACCTTCGCCGCGTCCGCCGCGCCGTCGATCATGGGGAAGGACTTGATCTCGACGACCGTCCAGGTCCCGTCCGGCGCGACGACCACCGCGTCCGGCTCCAGGAAGGCGGGCGTGCCCGCGACGTCCAGGGACAGCATCGGGTGGTCGAGGAGCGTCCAGGCACCGGCGGCCGTGGCCTCGCGCAGGGCGATCTCCGTGCGGCCCGCGCGGCCCTGGGGTCCTGCCGCCGAGAGGTCGGGCACCCGCGCGGAGCCCGGCTCGGGCTCGGGGCCGCCGCCCAGGCAGGCGTGCGTCAGGCGCAGCAGCTCGGCGCCGCCGTCGGACTTGACCCGCGCCTCGAAGGCGTGCCCGCGCATGAAGGCGAACTGCGACTGGCCGAAGCCCGAGGGGGAGCCGAGGGACTGCGCGAGCGCCGCCTTCGGCACGCCCGCGCCGTCCAGGACGGCGCGCCGCCGACAGCCCGGGTTCGCCGCGAGGGCCGCGAGGGCGCGGGCGTCCAGGGGCTGCGGCGGTACGTCAGGTCCGCGCAGCTCCGCGAGCCGCTGCCGCAGCGCCGTCCCCGACGCCCGCGGGGCGGCCCGCTGGTCCGGCGCCCTCGCTCCCGCGGGGTCTGCCGCCCGCGTTGCCCGCGGACCTGCCGTCGCCCGGGTCGGCGCCGAGCCTGCGCTGGTGGGGAATTCGCTCACCCGCCGAAGTCTGGCATCCGGCACTGACAATCGAGGACTCCGTGGCGGAAGAGGCCGCCGGGACGTTCGCGGAACGCTGCCCGGTGGCGGCGGAGCGCCCGCCGACCGCGGTGGCGACGACCGGCCGCAGTTTGCCCTTGACCCGGTCGGCGGCCCGCCGCACGGGCTTCACCAGGAGCAGGCCCACACCCATCACGGCCGCCCCGGCGACCGCGTCGAGGAAGTAGTGGTTGGCGGTGCCCATGACCACGACGGTGGTGAACAGCGGGTAGATCACTCCGGCCGCCTTCGCCAGCGGCGTGCGGCCGTACCGCCACAGCATCACACCGCACCACAGCGACCAGCCCACGTGCAGGCTCGGCATGGCCGCGTACTGGTTGGTCATGCCGCCGAGGCCGCGCGGCGCGCTGGCCTGACCGCCCCACCAGCCCCAGTCGCTGTACTGCGCCATCGTGTCGACGAAGCCGTACTTGGCGTCGAGGAGGCGCGGCGGGCAGGTCGGCATGAGCGTGAAGCCGACCAGGCCGATGAGCGTGGAGACCATCAGCCAGGTGCGGGCCGCGGCGTAGTGGACCGCCCTGCTGCGGAACATCCAGATCAGGATCAGCGGTGTGACCAGGTAGTGCAGCGAGGCGTACCAGAAGTCGGCGGGGACGCCGAGCGACGCGTGCGCCGTGAAGAGCCGGTTGAGCGGGTGCTCCAGGTTGAGGTGCACCGCCTTCTCGACGCGCAGCAGGGAGAGGCCGTGGTCCACGGCGGTCGTGACGTCCCCGCGCGCGAGCAACCGCCCTGCCGAGTAGGCCCCGTACACCAGCAGGATCAGCGGCAGCTCCGTCCACCAGCGCAGCCGGATGCGGGACGTTCCGTTCCCGGATATGCCGCCGTCGCCGGCGCCTAGTGCCTTGAATCGCGGCATCCGGTGGGTCCCCCATCTCATTGCGCGCTGTTCCCGCTCGGTTCTCTCGGCGTACGACCGATGGGCCACTTTACGGCCCGCCCGGAGGCCGACCAGCCATCCCCTGGTCGTCATAGACGCAGAGATCGCGACTCGGGTTGCTCCTTCGCCGTGTGAGTGATGATGGAGGGAACAGACAAGGGAAAGGCTTCTTCTCATGGCACCGCGCATCCTGCTGGCCCGGCATGGACAGACCGAGTGGTCACTGTCCGGAAAGCACACCGGCAGGACCGACATCCCCCTTCTGGAAGAGGGCCGGCGCGGCGCGAAGCTCCTCGGCGAGCGGCTGCACCGGGCACCCTTCGACGGCCTCCCTGGAGTGGAGGTGCGCACCAGCCCCCTGTCCCGCGCGCGGGAGACGTGCGAGCTCGCCGGTTTCGGCGACCGGGCCGCCGAGTGGGACGTGCTCATGGAGTTCGACTACGGCGCGTACGACGGTCTGACCCCCGCCGACATCCAGGCGCTGCGCCCCGGGTGGTTCATCTGGCGCGACGGCGTGCCGGACGGCGAGACGCTGGGGCAGGTGTCGGCGCGGGCCGACGAGGTCGTCGCCTGGGCGCGCGCGGCGGACCGCGACGTACTGGTCTTCGCCCACGGCCACATCCTGCGCGCCATCGGCGCCCGCTGGCTCGGCTACGACATCGACTTCGCGTCCCGTATCCGCCTCAGCCCCACGTCCCTGTCGATCCTCGGCTGGGCCTACGGAGAGCCCGCTCTGGAGTCCTGGAACGAGACCGGGCACCTGACGGGCTGAGCGTTCGGGGCCGCTGTCCGCGCGGGGGCCGTGCCTTGCCGGAGCCTCACGCCCGAGGGCGAGCGCGGGCGGCGTGCTGCTCCAGGAAGTCCGTCACTCCGGAGGCGAGCCGGTGCGGGAGAAGCAGCCGCGCGGTCGTCGCCAGCATGCACGCGATCCGTGACGACTGGACCTCGTCGAGCAGCGCGAGCACCCGCAGCCCGGCGTCCGCGGCCTCGTCCGGGCGGCCCGCGCGGGCCAGGTCGTCGGCGAGCTCCGCGGTGTACAGCGCGATGTTCCGGGTGAACTCGGGGGTCAGCGCCGCCGCCACGCCCGCCGCCCGCCGGGCGTGCCGTGCCGCGCGGTCCCACTGGCCGAGCGCCGACCAGCACTGCGCCTCGAGGCCCGCGAGCTCCGCGGGCCCGTAGAAGGTCATCCACTCCGGGTCGGTGTCGGAGGCGCCCCGGTCGAACAGCGCGTGCGCGCGGCCGAGCGCCTGCCGGCAGCCCGTGTGGTCGCCGAGCCCGGCCCAGCCGCCCGCCTCGCGCAGCGCGAGCAGGGAAAGGAACCGGGGCGACGCGAGGTCGCGTGCGATCCGTGCCGCCGCCTGCGCCGCCCGCACCGCCTCCCGGGGCCGCCCCGTGTCCCTGGCCAGGAACGCGGTGTTGCAGAACGCGTGCGCCTCCAGGGCCGGGTCGTCGGCGAGGCGGGCCGTGGCGAGGGCCTCCGCGTAGCGCGAGCGGGCTTCGTCGAACCGCCCCGAGTCGTGCGCGAGCCAGCCCACCGAGATCGCGAGTTCGCCTGCCCCCGAGTACAGCCGGTCGGCGACCCTGCGTCCGGCCCGCATCGAGGTGCCCGCGTCGAGGAGGGCGTACGCGGTGCGCAGCGGTTGGGCGGCGCGCCGGTAGAGGCCGTCGGCGCCGTGCCGGTCGTCGAGCAGCCGGATCTCACGGACCGCGTCCTCGACCGCGCGCACCTCGCTGTCGCCCGCCGTGCGGAACCCGCGCCCCCCGGGCGCGCGGGCCGCGGCGACGCCGCCCGCCGGAAGGCCGACGGCCCGCAGGGACGCGGCGGCCACGGTGACCGTGCCGCTGGTCATGAACGCGCGACGCCGCACGTCGCTCTCCTCCTGGTCGCTGGGGCCGCCGGGGCCGCCGTGGCCGCCGGGGTCGCCGTCGTGGGCGCCGGTGCCGCCGTTGCTGCCCGGGCGCCCGGTGGCGCCCGGGGCGTCGACGCCTTCGGTGGGCCTGGCGCCGGTGTTTCCGGTGGGCCCGTCATCCGTGTACCTGCCTCGCGGCCCGTCATGCCGGTACGTGGGATCCGCCCCGCGCGCGTCCAGGGCGCCGCGCGCCCCCCGGCCCCGTACCACCGCACGCGGCGCGAAGCCCAGGTCCGTCAGTGTCCGGCCGGGGAACATGTGCAGGAACACCCGCTCGTAGGCGTAGTTGGGGCAGCGGATCTCGCCCGCCTCCACGCGGCCGACGTACCGCGCGTCACAGCTGACCCGCTCGCCGATCTCACGCGCGGCCCGCCGCACCGCCGCCGCGAACTCGCTCGGTGAGCGGTGCCCGCGCAGTTGCCGGAACGTGAGGTTCGGTCGCGGAGGCGGAGTTGACGATGCCGACGACGCCATACCGGATCCTCTCGCTGGGGACCGTGCCGGGGGCGCCGCGCGCCCCGCCGCGGCGCCGACCGCCCACAGTCCGGCGCCGACCGGTCGGCGTGCGTGCTGCGGGCCTGCCCGGCGGGGCACGAACGTACCCAATGGGAATCCGTCGGCACGCGCACTTTGGCTACAAACCGGATATCTCACCCGTGATCCGCCATGATCTGCCATCCTTTGCGGCGGCGTGGCGCCGTAGCCGTTCGCCTCCCCGCGCGTTGAACCATGCGGAGAGGGAGCGATGCGGCTTCCGCCCCGTCGAGGAGGATTCCTTGTTGCAATTCGGCACGGAGAGCGGTGGATCCGGGGGCGCGCTGACGACGGCGCGGCATCGGCCTGGCCAGGACCGCAGTGCGGGGCCCGGCTGCGTCGGGCCGTGGGGTCCGGTCGGCGCCCGGGGCCACGAGGGCCACGAGGGCTGCGATCTCGTGACCGTGCCCGCGCGTCAGGGCCTGGAGGCCGTGGACATCCTGCGCCGGGGGGGCGGGGACGAGGCCGTGGGGCCCGTGCTGCACGACGGGGACTGCGGGACCCTCGGCTTTCTCGTGCCGCCGGGCACGGCGGACGGGTGGGATCTTCCCGGCAGCGCGTGTACCCAGACCTTCGGTCATGGCGCCCTCCTTCCGCCCGGGGCGGGGTGGTGTCCGGGGCCGGGGGCTTCGCCGTCCGGCGTGGGGGGTGGGTGGTTGGTGCCGCCCGGGGTGGTCGGGGGGGCCGCTGAGCCCGGGACTGATCCCGCTGTGCTGCGGGCTGCGCTCGGGGAGGCCGCGCGGACGCTCGAGGCCGCCGACCGTTGTCGGTAGGTGGCCGTCGGGGCTGTATATGGGGCTGCGCCCCTTGCCCCGCTTGTCGCCGCTCCGCGGCTCGTCCTCAAGCGCCGGACGGGCTGGAAGCTCGCCGCTCCGCGGCTCGTCCTCAAGCGCCGGACGGGCTGCATTTTGCCGCTCGCCTTGATTCTTGCCGCCCGTCCCGAACGCGGGGCGGGCCGAAAGGTTGCCGCTCGTCCTGCACGCTGGGCGGGTCGGGATCTCGGGCTCGCCCTCTATGTGTAGGGGCCGGGTGGGCTGGAACGTGCTCGTCCGGCGATGGCGGCGATAGCGGCGATAATGGGGTGATGGCGCGGAACAGGCGGGGGCGGCAGGTGCGGGAGGCTCTGGTCGAGGAGGTCGACGGGGGGCTTGCCGAGTTGATGCCGGACCGGGAGCGGGGCGGGGCCTGGACCCTGCTCGTCGACGGGGCCCCGCAGTCCCACGTCGACCTCGACGACCCCACGTACCTCGACTTCGAGTACCAGCGCAGGCTCGGCCACATCGCCGACCTCGTCGCCCTGCCCGGCAGGCCCGTGCACGCCGTGCACCTCGGCGGCGGCGCCCTCACCCTCGCCCGCTACGTCGCCGCGACCCGCCCCCGCTCCACCCAGCAGGTCGTCGAGCGCGACACCGCCCTCGTCCAACTCGTCCGCCGCGCCCTGCCGCTCGACCCCGCGGCCCGCGTCCGGGTACGCAACACCGACGCCAGGGAAGGGCTCGCGAAGGTCCCGGACGGGTGGGCCGACCTCGTGATAGCCGATGTGTTCAGCGGCGCCCGCACCCCCGCCCACCTGACCACCACGGAGTTCCTCACCGACGTCCGCAGGGCACTCAAGCCCACCGGCTGGTACGCCGCCAACCTCGCCGACGGACCCCCGCTCGCCTATCTGCGCGGCCAACTCGCCACCGCCGCCGGAGTCTTCCCCGAGCTCGCCCTCGTCGCCGACCCCGCGGTCCTGCGCGGCAGACGCTTCGGCAACGCCGTCCTCCTCGCCGCCGCGCAGCCGCTGCCCGTCGCCGAACTCACCCGGCGCAGCGCGAGCGACCCGCACCCGGCCCGGGTCGAACACGGGCGCGCCCTCGCCGACTTCGGCGGTGGCGCCACCGCGGTCACCGACGAGCGCGCCGTGGCGTCCCCCGCCCCGCCGCCCTCCGTGTTCCGCTGAGGCCGCCGCCCGGCGGGCCCGAGTCGTCAGTCGTCAGTAGGGGCCGGATTCTCCCCCTGCTGTCGACCATGGACCTGTTCATCGACCCACGCCGGCGGCGGCATCGCCGACCCGAGGGCCGCGCCGGCCCTC
The DNA here is from genome assembly GCF_044328435.1 of Streptomyces sp. NPDC017940. Taxonomy (NCBI): domain Bacteria; kingdom Bacillati; phylum Actinomycetota; class Actinomycetes; order Kitasatosporales; family Streptomycetaceae; genus Streptomyces; species Streptomyces sp. NPDC017940. The sequence continues at coordinate 249,868 of NZ_JBIRHJ010000001.1, forward strand.
CGTGCGGGACGCACCCTCGTACCCCTCATTCAGCCCTCGCCCTCCTGGCCCGGCGCTGCCAGCTCACCGCTCGCGGCCACCTTCGCGTACCAGTGGGCGCTCGACTTGGGCGTCCGCGCCTGCGTGTCGTAGTCGACGTACACCGCCCCGAACCGCTTGCCGTAGCCGTACGCCCACTCGAAGTTGTCCATCAGCGACCACAGGAAGTAGCCGCGTACGTCCGCGCCGGACAGGAGTGCCTGGTGCACGGCGGTCAGATGGCCGTGCAGATAGCGGATGCGGTGGGGGTCGTGGACCTGCCCCGCCGCGCCGGGCTTGTCGTCGTAGGCCGCGCCGTTCTCGGTCACGAACAGGGGGACCCCGGGGGCCTGAGCGGTGTACTCGAGGAGGAGGTCGGTCAGGCCGGTGGGGTCCACGGGCCAGCCCATGGCGGTGAGTTCGCCCGGGGCGCGATGGAAGGAGACCCCGTCGGCGCCCGGCCAGGGAGAGTGCTCGGCGTCGCCGTGCCCGTCGAGGCGCGGACCGTTCGCGGCGGTGTCCGCGGCGGCCGACACGACGGCGGGGGAGTAGTAGTTGAGGCCGATGAAGTCGAGTGGCTGCCGGACGACGCCCAGGTCGCCGTCGAGCACGAAGGACCAGTCCGTGATCCCGGCGGTGTCCGCGAGCAGGTCGGCGTCGTACGTCCCGCGCAGCATCGGCCCGGTGAAGACCCGGTTGGCGAGCGCGTCGATGCGGCGGCGCGCGTCCAGGTCGGCGGGCGCGGAGGTCAGGGGGCGCACGGCGCTCGGGTTGAGGCAGACGCCGACCCGGGCGCGGCCGGGGAGGGCCGAGCGCAGCGCCCGCGCGCCCAGGCCGTGGGCGAGGTTGAGGTGGTGGGCCGCGCGCAGGGCGGCGGCGGGGTCGGTGCGGCCCGGCGCGTGCACGCCCGAGCCGTAGCCGAGGAACGCGCTGCACCAGGGCTCGTTGAGGGTCGCCCACCACTGCACGCGGTCCCCGAGCGCCCCGGCGACGATCCCTGCGTACTCCTCGAAGCGGAACGCGGTGTCCCGCTCCGGCCAGCCGCCACCGGCCGGAGAGCCGCTGGGGGACGCCGACTCCAGCTCCTGCGGCAGGTCCCAGTGGTAGAGCGTGACCATCGGCGTGATGCCGTGCGTGAGCAGCTCGTCGACGAGCGCGCGGTAGAAGTCGAGCCCGCGCTGCACGGCGGGTCCGCGCCCGGTGGGCTGCACCCGCGGCCAGGACACGGAGAAGCGGTAGGCGCCGATGCCCAGGTCCGCCATCAGGCGTACGTCGTCGCGCCACCGGTGGTAGTGGTCGCAGGCCACGTCCCCGGTGTCCCCGCCGAGCACCTTGCCCGGCGTATGGCTGAAGGTGTCCCAGATGGACGGCGTCCTGCCGTCCTCGCGCACCGCCCCTTCGATCTGGTACGCGGCGGTCGCGGCCCCCCACAGGAAGTCGGGCGGGAACCGCAGGTTCGCGTCGGTCATGGAAGCGCTCCCAAGAGGTTGTACGGAAGGATCGGGTCGGCCGACTGCGGCCGGGCAACGGACTGCACGGGGTGGTTCAGCCCTTGACGGCGCCCTGCATGATGCCGCCCACGATCTGCTTGCCGAAGAGGACGAAGGCGACGAGCAGCGGCAGCGTGCCGAGCAGCGCGCCCGCCATGATCACGGACTGGTCGGGGATCTGGCCGCGCCCGAGCCCGGCGAGGGCCACCTGCACGGTGGGCTCGCCGCCCTGGGTCAGCGCGATGATGGGCCAGAAGAAGTCGTTCCAGGCCATGACGAAGGTCAGCATGCCGAGGACGGCCATCGCGGGCCTCGCCGCGGGCAGGACGACGTGCCAGATCAGCCGGAAGCTGCTGGCGCCGTCCATCCGGGCGGCCTCTATCAGCTCGGTCGGCAGCGCCTCGATGAGGTACTGCCGCATGAAGAACACCCCGAAGGCGCTCACCAGCGTCGGCAGGACCACGGACTGGAGCTGATCGGTCCAGCCGAACTCCGCGACCATCATGAACAGCGGTACGACGCTCAGCTGCGGCGGCACCATCATCGTGCCGATCACGAGCAGCAGGAGCACCCCCCGGAAGCGGAAGCGCAGCTTGGCGAAGGCGAATCCGGCGAGGGTGGAGAAGAGCACGGTGCCCACGGTGACGCTGCCCGCCACCACCAGGGTGTTGATCAGTGCCGTGCCCATGTTGGCGTCGGTCCAGGCGATCTCCAGGTTCTTGAAGAGGTTGCCGCCGAACCAGAAGGGAGGCGGCGTCTGGGCGAGCCGCGTGTTGTTGCGGGACGCGGCGATCGCGGTCCACACGAGCGGGAAGAGGGAGCCGACGGTGAACAGGACGAGCACGGCGTACGTCAGCCTGCCGCCCCGCAGTTGGCGCCCGGCGCCGCGTTTCCTCAGGCTTGTCACGTCATCCCCTCACGCGTCTCTGCGGATCCACCGGCTGATCGCCCAGTTGAGCAGGCCGATCAGGACGAGAATGAGGAACATGGTCCAGGCGATCGCCGAGGCCCGGCCCAGGTGTTGGTTGAACCAGCCCTGCTCGTACAGATAGAGCCCGAGCGTCTGGAACTGGTGGTCGGAGCCGCCGGTCGGGCTCGCGCCCTGACTGAACAGGAGCGGCTCGCCGAAGAGCTGGGTCGCCCCGATCGTCGACACCACGCAGGTGAACAGGATCGTCGGCCGCAGCGAAGGCACCGTCACGTGCCGGAACTGCTGCCAGCGGCTCGCGCCGTCCAGGGCCGCCGACTCGTACAGGTCCTTCGGGATGGCCTGCATGGCGGCGAGGTAGATCAGCGCGTTGTAGCCCGTCCAGCGCCAGATGACGATCGCGGAGACGGCGAACTGCGCGCTCCAGTCGCCGTTCTGCCAGTCCACGGCGTCGACGCCGACCAGACCGAGACCCCAGTTGATCATTCCGTGGTCGGTGCGGCTGAACATCAGTACGAAGACGAGTGTCGCCGCCGCCACCGAGGTGGCGTACGGGGTGAGGATCGCGACGCGGAAGAACATCGAGCCGCGGAGGCGGTAGTTGAGGAGGTGGGCCAGGCCCAGTGCCATCAGGAGCTGCGGCACGGTCGAGAGGACGCCGATGGTGAAGGTGTTGCGCAGCGCGTTCCAGAAGAAGTCGTCCTCCAGGAGCCGCGAGAAGTTGCGCAGGCCCACCCACTCCATGTCGGTGGGCGTCCCGAGCTCCACACGGTGCAGGGAGGCCCACCCCGTATAGAGCAGCGGGAAGAGTCCGAAGGCGAGGAAGAAGAGGAAGAACGGCGCGACCAGGGCGTAGGGACTCCACTTCACGTCCCGGCGGTAGCGGCGGCTGCGGCGGGCGCGGCGGCGTTCGGCGGCCGGGTCCGCGAGCGCTCTCGCGGGCCGCGCGCGGGGGACCGCGCCCTCCTCTCCCGTGGAGGGCGCGGCGGCACGGGTGTCACTCGGGATGTCGGTCACCGGGTGATCACTGGTCCAGCGCGTTGTCGATCGTCTTCATGGCTTTGTCCCAGGCCTTGTCGGGCGACGTCCCCTTCTGGTCGACGCCGAGCATCCCGGTGTCGGCCAGGTACTGGGAGATGATCCCGTCCTTGGGGCCGATCGGCTGGACCGGCACGCCCTCGGCGGCCTCGGCGAAGATCTTTCCGACGGGGGTGTCACCGAAGAAGGGGTTCTTGGCGTCCTTCACTTCGGGCAGGTCGTAGGCGGCCTCGGCGCTCGGGAAGCTGGCGCGCTCGTCGAACAGCTTGGCCTGCTGCTTCGGGGCGGTCAGCCAGGCGACGAGCTTGGCGGCCTCCTCCTTGTTCCCGCCCGCCTCGGGCACGGTCAGGAAGGAGCCGCCCCAGTTGCCGGGCCTGGGGGCGGCGGCGACGTCCCACCGGTCCTCGCCCTTGTCGCCCGCCTTGTCCTTGATGTAGCCGAGCATCCAGGGCGGGCAGGTCACGGTGGCGAAGGAGCCGTTGGCGAAGGCCTGGTCCCAGCTGGGCTGGAACTGCTGGAGCTTGGCGGTGAGCCCCTCCTTCGCGAACCGCGCCCCGAGCTCCCAGCCCTCGCGGACCCCCGCGCTGTCCTTGTAGACCAGCTCGCCATCGGCGTCGTAGAACTTCTCCTTGCCGGAGGCGTGCACGGCGGCCATGACGCCGGTGGCGCCGTCCACGAAGGAGGTGCCCTTCGGCCCCTTCTCCTTGTACCGCTTGCCCGCCTCCAGGTACTTGTTCCAATCCCCGGCCCAGAGCCTGCCGACCTCCTCGCGGTCCGTCGGCAGCCCCGCCTTCTCGAACAGGTCCTTGCGGTAGCAGATGCCGGTCGGCCCGATGTCGGTGCCGAGGCCGACGGTCCTGCCGTCCTTGGTGGTGCCCTGCTGCCACTTCCAGCCCAGATAGGCGCCCTTGTCCACGCCCGCCGTCCTGCCGAGGTCCACCAGTTTGGCCGAGTGGGTGCCGGTCAGTTCGGCTATGTTGCCGACCTCCACGGCCTGGACGTCGGAGAGGCCGCTGCCGCTGCTGAGGTGGGTGAGGAGGGCGGGCCAGTAGTTCTCGTTGCGCTGTACGGAGTTCTGCTTGATGTCGATGTCGGGGTTGAGCTTCTCGTACTCGTCGTAGAGCCCTGCCTCCTGCATCCCGAAAGCACCGAAGACCCCGACGGTCAGCGTCGTCTTCCCCTTGCCGCCACCGCCGTCGCCGCCCCCCGAGGACCCGCCGGGCTCGTCGGAGTCCTCGGCGCAGCCGGCGAGCAGCCCGGTGGCGAGGGCGGCGGCGGCCGCGAGGGTCGCCGCTCGGCGGGGCGTTCGAGTCCTGTAGCGCATTGCGTCCTCCTGGTGCCCGGACGTGCCGACCGTGGCGGAACTCCGGCCCAGCATGCGTGAAATGCCGGAATTCGGCTCGTCGGGACGTGTGGGTCGGGTAAGAGCCGGGTAGAGTGGGAGCGCTCCCATGTGTGATGCCTTGAAGGTTCGCGGGTCGTCCGGGGGGTGTCAAGGCACCGGACGCCGGTAGTTGCGGGCCGACCGTGCCGCCGCTGGTGGTCGTGGCCCTGCTGTTAGATTCGCGTCGTGGGGAGGCACTGAATGGGGAGTGGTCAGCCCAGGGGGCGCAGCGGGGGACGGCCCACGCTGGAGGAAGTGGCGGTGCGGGCGGGTGTCGGACGCGGCACCGTGTCCCGGGTGATCAACGGATCGCCCCGGGTCAGTGAGCACACGCGCGCGGCCGTCGAGGAGGCGGTGGCGGAGCTCGGCTACGTCCCGAACACGGCGGCCCGCGCGCTCGCCGCCAACCGCACGGACTCCATCGCGGTGGTGGTCCCCGAGCCGGAGTCCCGCTTCTTCTCCGAGCCGTACTTCTCGGACATCATCCACGGCGTCGGCGCGGCGCTCGCGGACACGGACATGCAGCTCCTCCTGACGTTCGCGGGGGGTGACAGGGAGCGCCGCAGCCTCGCGCAGTACCTGTCGGCGCACCGCGTGGACGGCGTCCTGCTCGTCTCCGTGCACGCCGACGACCCCCTCCCGGACCTGCTGGAACAGCTGGCGATCCCGGCCGTGATCAGCGGGCGCCGCTCCGCAGAGGAACGCCTCGCCTCGGTGGACTCCGACAACTTCGAGGGCGCGCGGGAGGCTGTCGGCCATCTGCTCGCGCGGGGCCGCCGCACGATCGCCACGATCACGGGCCGCCTCGATGTGTACGGCGCCCAGCGCCGCCTGGACGGCTACGTCGACGCGCTCACGGAGGCGGGTCACCCGCCCGCCGCGGACCTGACGGCCCACGGCGACTTCACCGAGGACGGCGGCCGCCGCGCGATGACCGCCCTCCTGGCCCGCCGCCCGGACCTGGACGCGGTCTTCGCGGGATCGGACGTCATGGCCGCGGGCGCCCGCCAGGTCCTGCGCGAGGCAGGCCGCCGCATACCGGACGACGTGGCCCTGGTCGGCTTCGACGACTCGGCCATCGCCCGCCACATGGACCCGCCCCTCACCAGCGTCCGCCAGCCCATAGCGGAGATGGGCCGCACCATGACGAACGTCCTCCTGGCGGAGATCGCGGATGCGCGGCCGGCGGCGGGGGGCCTTGCGCGGCAGCAGATCGTGTTGCCTACGGAGTTGGTGTGCAGGGAGTCGTCTTAGGGCTCCTCGACCCTTGCCCCTCGATCGTTGGGGAAAGTTCTCGTCCGCGGTCACACGGATGGCCGAGCCTGCCCTGCACGTCCGGCCCGCAGCGAGGCGGTTGCGGTCACGTTCCGTATCGTGGCGGCCTCCCATCGGCGCCACGCCGGGCGATGCTGACGGCGCGGCGTAGGCAGGTGCCCTCGCCGCGATTGGCGAGGATGCCGACGTGCTGGCGAGGGCAGGTGCCGAGGCGGGCGCGGTAGATCCGGTCCAGCTCGTCGGCGCGGGCCTTGGCCCGGGCGGTGGCGATCACGACTCCATCGCCTCCAGTGGCTCGGCCGTGGACAGCAGCGCGGCGAGGCGGGCGGGGTCGCACAGCTGGCCGGGGGTCAGGGAACGTCCGGACGAGGCCGGACCGGCATCACCTCGGGGTACGTCCTCCGCGTGCTGCGCGAGCAGTTGGGCCACACCCAGGAAGACTTTGCCGAAGCCTTCAAGGTCGTGATGTTGGATGACGTGGAGCTCTCCCCGCAGGCCCGGCGCGAGCTGGAGGGTATTCAGTACGCGATCCGCCTGGAAGAGGCGTGAAAGGGGACACCGTGGCTGACCAGAACCTGAAAGAGGTAGCCCACTTCTTGTGGGAGGCGGGCACGCTGAAGTCCGCGCGTCGGACGGGTTGGTGGAGGGCTGGTGTCCGTGACCCGGAGAGCGTGGCCGAGCACGCGTGGCGCACGTCCGTCATCGCTTCGGTCATCGCGACCCTCGAGGGCGCGGACCCCGCCCGCGCCGCACACCTGGCGGTCTGGCACGACAGCCAGGAATCGCGGACGGGCGACGTGAATCACCTGGGCAAGAAGTACGGCGGCGCGGCCGACCCCGAGGACGTGACCGAGGACCAGACCGCCGGTATGCCCGAGGTCCTGCGTACCGCGGTGCGTGCCGTCGTCGCCGAGTACGAGGCCCGTGAGACGCCCGAGGCCGTCTGTGCGCGGGATGCCGACAAACTGGAGTGCATGCTCCAGGGCCTGGAGTACAAGGCCCGGGGGTACGTCGGCGCGCAGCGGTGGATCGACAACAGCCGCGCGCGCATCACCACGGACTCGGGGCGGCGGCTGGCCGATGAGCTGCTGGCGCAGGGACCTCTGGACTGGCTCCGCGCAGCCATGGGTGAGACGGGTGAGCGGGGACAGTAGGGCAGTTTCCAAGATCGCGTTTGGCCACGGTGTGGCCGCGCCCCGGGCACAGATCAGCCCCTGACCCGTATTCCCAGGTCAGGGGCTGATCCTTCAGGGTGAGTGACGGGACTTGAACCCGCGGCCACCTGGACCACAACCAGGTGCTCTACCAACTGAGCTACACCCACCGCGGGCCGGTCTTGTCGTTCTTCCGACCGGCCGAGAAAAAGTGTACAGGGTCCGAAGGGGTGCTCGCGCACGCGTTTTCCGGACCCCGTACCGAGGGCGCCCGGGAGGGTCAATCCGCAGGCAGGACGTGCTTGGACGCGATCGACTTGGCGGTGTCGGAGTCGGGTCCTGGCTGCGGGACGAAGATCGCCTCGCGGTAGTAGCGCAGCTCCGCGATGGATTCGCGGATGTCGGCCAGGGCCCGGTGGTTGCCGTTCTTGTCCGGGCTGTTGAAGTACGCCCGGGGGTACCAGCGCCGGGCCAGCTCCTTGACGGAGGAGACGTCCACGATGCGGTAGTGCAGGAAGTCCTCCAGGGTCGGCATGTCCCGCAGCAGGAAGCCGCGGTCCGTGCCGACCGAGTTGCCGCACAGCGGGGCCCTGCGGGGCTCCTTCACGTGCTGCCGGATGTAGGTGAGGACCTGCTCCTCGGCGTCCGCCAGCGTGGTGCCGCCGGCCAGCTCGTCGAGGAGCCCCGAGGTGGTGTGCATCTGCCGCACCACCTCGGGCATGGTCTCCAGGGCCGCGTCCGGCGGGCGGATCACGATGTCCACACCGTCGCCGAGCACGTTCAGTTCCGAGTCGGTGACCAGTGCGGCCACCTCGATAAGTGCGTCATCCGTCAACGAGAGCCCGGTCATCTCGCAGTCGATCCACACCATGCGATCGTTCATGCGCCCAACCCTACGGCGCGCTCCTCTGGCCGGGCAGGGGAGTGCGGCTCGACGCGTAGGCCTCGGAGTGCTGCCTGCCCGGATCCATCGGCATGGACGCCGTGGCGCCGAGCGAGCTCGCGGCCGCGGTGCGCCGGGTCTGGGACGGAACGGGACCCGGCGACAGACCGGGGTTCCCGCCCGGGCCAGGACCGGGGCCGTCCGCCGTGACCATGGACGGCGCGACCGCCATGGCGGCCGCCGCCGACTCCAGGGCACGCTCGCTCTGCGGCCTGCGCGCCCGGTAGGCGGCGCGGTAAGCGGCGGGCGAGGAGCCGAGCTGGCGCCGGAAGTGGCCGCGCAGCGCGACGGGCGAGCGGAAGCCGCAGCGCCCGGCGACCTCATCGACGGAGTAGTCGGAGGTCTCCAGGAGCCGCTGCGCCTGAAGCACCCGCTGGGTGATCAGCCATTGCAGGGGAGCGCTCCCCGTCAGCGAGCGGAAGCGCCGGTCGAACGTGCGGCGGCTCATATAGGCGCGGGCGGCCAGAGTCTCCACGTCGAACTGCTCGTGGAGGTGCTCCAGGGCCCAGGCGACGACCTCGGCCAGCGGGTCGGCACCGATCTCCTCCGGGAGCGACCTGTCCAGGTAGCGCTCCTGGCCGCCCGCCCTGCGCGGCGGCACGACGAGCCTGCGCGCGAGCGCGCCCGCCGCCTCGTTGCCGTGGTCGGTGCGCACGATGTGCAGACAGAGATCGATGCCGGCCGCGGTGCCGGCGGACGTCAGCACATCGCCGTCGTCGACGAACAGCTCCCGCGGATCGACGTGCACGGACGGGTAGCGCTTGGCGAGCGTCGGCGCGTACATCCAGTGCGTCGTCGCCGGGCGGCCGTCCAGTAAACCGGCCGCGGCCAGGACGAACGCGCCGGTGCACAGGCCCACGATGCGTGCGCCCTCCTCGTGCGCGCGGCGCAGCGCGTCCAGTGCCTCAAGGGGCGGCGGCGATGTGATCGAACGCCAGGCCGGCACCACGACGGTGCCCGCCCGCGAGATCGCCTCCAACCCGTGGGGCGCGGTCAGTTCGAGGCCGCCGGTGGTCCGCAGCGGCCCCTCCTCGCCGGCACACACCAGCAGCCGGTAACGAGGCACTCCCGCGTCCTGTCGGTCAATACCGAACACGGAGAGTGGTATGGAACTCTCGAAGATGGGACCACCGCTGAAGAGCAGCACCGCGACGATTTCCCGGCGGCGCCGCCCGGAGAGTTTGCGCGCCGCGGCTTCCTGCACGGCAGTGGAGTCGTGGCTCATGGCGCTAAGCCCCCCTCGGTGGTCGCGGCTCCCTGTTCTTTACGTGCTTCCTGGGCCTGTCGCTCCTGCACGTTTCCCCTCGGTCCTCCACCAGTCCCCCGCCGTACTACAGTCAAGATCGAATCTACTGCGTCACGTGACGCCGCTGTGACCAGTTCAGCACCCGGCGCATTGTCGACATGGCAACTTGGCGTGAAGCATTCGATCACGAAGCGTCGCACTCGTGGAGCGCCCAGGGAAGTGCGCCTCGGGCCCGTGGCCGGTCAACGTAGGGTGCAGAGCCCTTTCGTGCTCCTTTCACCCCTGGTGGGACGTGGGTTGACCCCCTGTTCGGCCACGGATTGCCGACGGCCGGGAAGTTGGCTGAAAACATTCGGAGAAGTGCGTGGGAATCAGTCAGTCCACCGGCGCACCCGATCCCGTCCTGCGACCGCCCCGATGCGCCCCCGACGCGGGCCGCCGGCGCCGCGCCCCGCCGCCCGCGGACCGCTGCGCCCGGGCCCGCGCCGCCCCGCGCTCGGACTGCTGGAGCAGCACCCGGCACACCCCGGTCACGGCCGCGAGGCCCAGGGCCGCCCCGCCCGCACCGGCCAAGGAGGTCCCGTACCCCACCAGGACGACGGGAACCAGAACGCACGAGAAAGCGGCCCAGCGGACCACGTCGCTCGCCGAGTCCTGCGGAGCGGGAGACGCCGCCCTGCCGTGCCGGGGAGCGGGAAACCCCGTGTCCCCGGCGCCCCCGGCCCCCTCGGCGCCCCGGCGTGCGCGCGCCCCCTTGCGGGCCTCGTCACGCGCCCTTTCGCGGGCCTCTTTGCGCGCCCCCTGACGCGCCCCTTCGCGCGCTCCTTCGCGCGCCCTGTCGGGGGCCCGGCGGCGGCCTGTGGCCGGGGCGGCGCTGGACGGTCCTGGCACGGAATGCTCCCTGCGGCGGTGGTGGAGGGACTGCCCGATGTCTCCGAAAGAGTGGTCTCCCGGGGTTCAACGCGTGGCCGACCCGCCGGTCACTGGCCGGGAGGGACCGCGCGCGCGAACCGGTCGCAAACCGCCTGTACGGGGCAGCCGCCATTGCGATCCGGGCCCGCCTCATGCATGCTCCGGTGAATGCCGCGAGGCCGCGCTGAGGCCTCATCCGGGCCCGTACGGGACCGGGCGGTGCCCGGGACCGCCCCGGGCGGGCCCCGGGGGTGCCGGGGCAGGATCTGGGCAAGGGAGGAGTGCCGCCGTACCCTTGGGGGTAAGTGGTTGGGAAGATGATTCCCGGACAAGCGTCCGGTTTTCCGCTTCGTCCCAGCCGCGACGTACTGCTTGTGCTTGTGCCCGTGCCCGTGCCTGTGCAGCCGCGGTGCCCGACCTGCTCAGCCGCTCCCTACCTGGCACCCACCCGGCACCGCACCCCCGCCCAGCCCACCGCGCATCCGAAGAAAGCCGACCCTCCCACAGAGGACTCCTTCGCCGAGACACCGATGGCCGGTCACGAATACTCCGAACCCGCGGACCGCAAACGGCAGGTCGCCGATCCGAGCGCGACCCCCCGAGCGGCGGAACAACCACGTCATTCCTGCGATCCCGCCTTCCGGCACGGTGTCGTCGTCGGCTTCGACGGCTCGACGTCCAGTGAGCGGGCCCTCGCCTACGCGATCGGGATGGCCCATCGCTCCGGCTCCGGTCTGATCATCGTGCATGTCGCCAACCGGCTGCCCACCACCGTCTGGGCGGGCTGCGAGCCCCCGGTGTTCGTCGACGTGCCGGACCACCGCACCGAGGTCCTCGGCCTCGAACTGGCCTGCGCGGAGTATCTGGCGGAGGTCCCCTGGATCCTGGTGGAGCGCGGCGGCGACATCTGCCACGAGCTGGAGGAGGTGGGTCGCGAGTACTCCGCGGACGCCATCGTCGTCGGCTCGACCCACGGCATCGTGGGGCGCATCTTCGGCTCCGTCGCGGGCCGCCTCGCGCGCCGCGCGCAACGCCCCGTCGTCGTCATCCCCTGAGTTCTCCGAGTTCCCTGGGTGCCGGGCATTTCCCGATGCCGTCCGCACCCGGGCTCCCGGCGGTCGTCCGAGGCTTCTCCGATATCGCCCGTGCCAGGTGGGACAAGGGTTTCGCGGCGGCGGTACCGGTGCGCCGACGCATAAATCTACCCGCGCGTAGAGGTGGTTTGTGCCCTTGTGAAGGGTACGTATCGTGCGCCGGTCGGTGACGGCCTCCGGCACGTGGAGCGCGGGCCGAGGTAATGGGCGACCCCGGTCCCTCGAAGAGTGATCCCCCGTACGCCTGGTGGCACGTACGGGGGATCACTCATGGGCGGCTGTCGCGGCCCGGGCGGGTCCCTACTCCACGGTGACGGACTTCGCCAGGTTGCGCGGCTTGTCGATGTCCCGGCCGAGGGCCAGGGCCGTGTGGTAGGCGAGGAGCTGCAACGGGATCCCCATCAGGATCGGGTCGAGCTCGTCCTCGTTCTTCGGGACGACGATCGTGTGGTCGGCCTTCTCCTGCTCCCGGTGGGCGACCGCGAGGATCCGGCCGCTGCGGGCCTTGATCTCCTCCAGGGCGGCGCGGTTCTTCTCCAGGAGGTCGTCGTCGGGGACGATCGCGACCGTCGGCAGGGCGGGCTCGATCAGGGCGAGCGGGCCGTGCTTCAGCTCGGAGGCGGGGTAGGCCTCGGCGTGGATGTAGGAGACCTCCTTGAGCTTCAGGGAGGCCTCGCGGGCCACCGGGTAGCCGCGTACGCGCCCGATGAACAGCATCGACTTGGCCTCGGCGAACTCCTGCGCGAGCTTCTTGACCTCGTCCTCGCGCGCCAGCATCTCCTCGATCTGCGCGGGCAGCCGGCGCAGCCCCGCGATGATCCGCTTGCCGTCGGAGACCGACAGGTCACGGATGCGGCCGAGGTGCAGGGCGAGCAGCGCGAAGGCGACGGTGGTGTTGGTGAAGCACTTGGTGGAGACGACGCAGACCTCCGGGCCCGCGTGCACGTACACGCCCGCGTCCGCCTCGCGGGCGATGGCGGAACCGACGACGTTGACGATGCCGAAGACCCGGGCGCCCTTGCGCTTGAGCTCCTGCACGGCGGCGAGCACGTCGTAGGTCTCGCCGGACTGGGAGACGGCGACGTACAGGGTGTCGGGGTCGACGACCGCGTTGCGGTAGCGGAACTCGGACGCGGGCTCGGCGTCGGCGGGGATGCGGGCCAGCTCCTCGATCATCTGGGCGCCGATCAGGCCCGCGTGGTAGGAGGTGCCGCAGCCGAGGATCTTGACGCGGCGCACCTTGCGGGCGTCGTGCGCGTCCAGGTTCAGGCCGCCGAGGTGCACGGTGGAGAACCGGTCGTCGATGCGCCCGCGCAGGACGCGGTCCACGGCCTCGGCCTGCTCGAAGATCTCCTTGTGCATGTACGTGTCGTGGCCGCCCATGTCGTACGACTCGGCCTCCCACTCCACGGTGGTCGGCTCGGCCGAGGTGCGCGAACCCTCGGTGGTGTACGTGCGGTAGTCGTCGGCCTTGATGGTGGCCATCTCGCCGTCGTCGAGGGTGACGACCTGGCGGGTGTGCGAGACGAGCGCGGCGACGTCGGAGGCGACGAACATCTCCTTCTCGCCGATGCCGAGGACGACGGGCGAGCCGTTGCGGGCGACCACGATGCGGTCGGTGAAGTCGGCGTGCAGGACGGCGATGCCGTACGTGCCCTCGATGTACCGCAGGGCCTCGCGGACCCGGTCCTCCAGCTTCTCGGCCTCGGAGCGCGCGATGAGGTGGGTGAGGACCTCGGTGTCGGTCTCGGAGAGGAACTCGACGCCGTCGGCGATCAGCTTGGCGCGCAGTTCGGAGGCGTTGTCGATGATGCCGTTGTGGACGACGGCGACCTTGCCCGCGGCGTCCAGGTGGGGGTGGGCGTTCTCGTCGGACGGGGCGCCGTGCGTGGCCCATCGGGTGTGGGCGATGCCGGTGGTGCCGGCGAAGCGCTTGGGGACGCGGGCCTCCAGGTCGCGGACGCGGCCCTTGGCCTTGACCATCTTCAGGCCGGTGGCCTTGGGGCCGGTGATCACGACGCCCGCGGAGTCGTAGCCGCGGTACTCCAGGCGCTGGAGGCCCTCCAGGAGCAGCGGGGCGACGTCACGCTTGCCGATGTATCCGACAATTCCGCACATAAGGGTCCCTTGGGTGAGGTGGGGATGGGTCTAGCCGTAGACGATGCGCCGCAGCTGCCTGAGCGTGAGCTCGGGCGGCGCCACGGCGCGGTACCGCAGGTCCGCCGCGATCCGCTCGAAGATCTCCGCGTTCACCAGGCCCTGACCCTGGAGTTCGCGGTGGCGGCGGCGGACGTAGCTCTCGGCGGTCTCGTCGAAGTAGGCGAGCACGTCCTGGACCACCCGGAGCGCCTCGCCCCGCTGGAGCGGGGTGGAGCGGGTCAGATGATCGACAAGTTCCTCGTGCACCCGTTGATCCTGGAACACCGAAGGGGCTTGCGCAAGAATCCTGCCCGATATCGGGCAGGGTGGCGCGCATCCGCGGTAGTCGGGTTGGTCCATACGTGCCGGAGCCACAGGGACCCACATGCGCCGGCGCCGCGGTGGCGGCCCGCACGCGCCAGCGCCGCGGTGGCGGCCCGCACGCGCCGGCGCCGCGTGGCTCACATCCGCTTGAGCACCGCCTGCTTGGCCACGGTGAACTCCTCGTCGGTCAGGACACCGCTCCGGTGCAGCTCGCCGAGCTCGCGCAGGCGGCGAAGGAGCGCGTCGTGGTCGTCCTCGGCCCCGGCGGCGGGCGGCGCGGCCGGGGCGCTCGCCGGTGCGTCCGCCGGCGCGGGCAGGGCCTTCGCGGCCGGGTGCGGAAGCCGGGCCTGCACGGCCGCCGCGACGAGCGCCATCAGTGGGTCCTTCTTGAAGCCCCACAGCTCCACGGAGTTCGGGTCGTACTTCGGCGGCGCCTTGGTGGGGGAGTGGCGCACGGCGAAGCGCAGATAACCGTTCTCCAGGCCTATGGCTGGCTGCCACTCCACCGCGGCGACATCGGCGAGGGCTATGGTGCGGGCGCCCGCCGCGGCCTTCGCCTCCTCGGTCTTCCAGTTCCACTCCAGGCGGACGCGCTCCCCGTCGAAGCTCACCGTTGCGTCACCGGCGGCGACCTGGAGCGGCACGGAGGGGCCCGGCAACAGATAGCTGTCGCAGCTCTGTGCGGGCACCTGCTCCAGGTGCAGCGCGTTGCGGACCTCGTCGACCATGTACTCCGCGACGCCGTGGCGGTCGGCCTCGACCAGGAGCTGGTACGGGTCGCAGGAGTCGGCGAGCTTGCCGCCCGTCGCCTGGAGCAGGGGGTCCGCGCCGTCCCGCAGCCGCAGCCGCAGGCGGCCGCTCTTCTTGCCGTGCTCGAAGGCGATACCGGTCAACGCCGCGAGCGGCAGGGTGAGTTCGCCGAGGGTCTTGCGCAGCAGGGAGACGCTCTTGTCGTGGCCCGGCACGATGCGCAGCGTCACTCCGTCGAAGGTCCAGGTCCCGTCGCGCTGGATGATTTCCGCCATGGGGGGATTCTCGCACCGCGGCCGGACCAGGTGGTCTACACCTTGACCCGGTCTGGGGTGCGCGGTACGCATGATGACGGTTCGTCCGCGTCACATCCGCGTCGCCCGGTGAAGGGACCCGCTTGTGAGACAGCACCACGGAACGGCCTGTGTCCTCGGTTCACTCCTGCTCATGGCCGCCGCCGGCACGTCGTCGTCGGCCACCGCGGGATCCGCCCCCGCCGCCGCGCGGACCGCGCCCGTACCGCTCGGCCGGGTCGTGCCCGCGCCGCTGGCCGTCGAGCCGGGCGGCCCCGGTTTCGAGATCACTGCCAAGACCCGCATCCGCGTCGGCAGCGGCAACGCCGACGAGCGCCGCGTCGGCGAGTACCTCGCGGACATCCTGCGCCCCTCGACGGGCTACCGGCTCCCGGTCACCGACCGCGACGGCGAGGGCGGCATCCGGCTGCGCATCAGCGCCGAGCCGGCGAACAAGGTGCTCGGCAACGAGGGCTACCGCGTCATCTCCGCGCGCGATTCCCTCACCATCACGTCCTGGACGTCCACGGGCCTGTTCCACGGCGTGCAGACGGTGCGCCAGCAGCTGCCCGCCGCCGTGGAGAGGAGGACGCCGCAGCGCGGCCCGTGGCGGATCGCGGGCGGCACCATCAGGGACATGCCGCGTTACGCCTACCGCGGTTCGATGCTGGACGTGTCCCGGCACTTCTTCCCCGTCGCCCATGTCAAGCGCTACATCGACCAGCTGGCGCTGTACAAGATGAACAAGCTGCATCTGCACCTGAGCGACGACCAGGGCTGGCGGATCGCGATCGACTCCTGGCCCCGGCTCGCCACGTACGGCGGGTCCACGCAGGTCGGCGGCGGCCCCGGCGGGTACTACACCAAGGACCAGTACAAGGACATCGTCGCCTACGCGGCGTCCCGCGGCCTCCAGGTGATCCCCGAGATCGACATGCCGGGCCACACCAACGCCGCGCTCGCCTCGTACGCGGAGCTGAACTGCGACGGCGTCGCGCCGCCGCTGTACACCGGCATCGAGGTCGGCTTCAGCTCCCTGTGCGTCGGCAAGGACGTCACGTACGACTTCGTGGACGACGTCGTCAGGGAGCTGGCCGCGCTCACACCCGGCGGGAGCGTGCACATCGGCGGCGACGAGGCGCACTCCACGAGCCACGAGGACTTCGTGACGTTCATGGGCAGGGTGCAGCCCCTGGTCACCAAGTACGGCAAGTCCGTGATGGGCTGGCACCAGCTGGCGGGCGCGCACCCGGTGCCGGGCGCCGTCGCGCAGTACTGGGGCTACGACCGCACCGGCCAGGCCGAGCGCGACCGGGTCGTGAACGCGGCGAGGAACGGCACCAAGCTGGTCCTCTCCCCGGCCGACCGCTCCTACCTCGACCACAAGTACGACAAGGACACCCCGCTCGGCCTGTCGTGGGCGGGCTATGTGGAGGTGCAGCGGTCCTACGACTGGGACCCGGGAACGTATCTGGAGGGCGCGCCCGCCGACGCGGTCATCGGAGTCGAGGCGCCGCTGTGGACGGAGACCCTGTCGACGCCCGCGCAGCTCGACTACATGGCGTTCCCGCGGCTTCCCGGCATCGCCGAGCTCGGCTGGTCGCCCGCTGCCGCGCACGACTGGGGCGGGTACCGCACCCGCCTCGCGGAGCAGGCGCCGCGCTGGGACGCCCTCGGCATCGGCTACTACAGGTCGCCGCAGGTGCCCTGGCCGTCCCGGTAGCCGAAGGGCGGGGCTCGGGAGGACCGTCTCCCGAGCCCCGCCCGGTCCGTGGACCGCCCCTAGGCGATCGGGTTCTTCAGGGTCCCGATCAGCTGGAGGGCGCCCGCGGGGTCGGCGAGGTCCAGCATCTGCTCGTTGTCGCGCAGCTGGAGCCGGTTCAGGCAGGACAGCGCGAACTCCGGGGCGAACATGTCGTACTGGCGGAACTTGTCGGCCAGTTCGGGCATGGAGTGCTGGTAGTCGCGTACGCACTCGCCGACCGTGCGCCAGAAGGCGTCCTCCTCGACGAGCCCCTCCGAGACGAGGTCCGCCGCGAGGAAGCGGAAGAAGCAGTCGAAGACGTCGGTGAAGATGGACAGGAGTTTGCGGTCATCGGGCACCTCGACGCGGATGCGCTCCACCTCGGGCGGCAGGACCGCCGTCGGGTCCAGTACCGCGATCTCCTCGGCGATGTCCTTGAACAGGGCGCGCTGCACCACGCCGTCCTTCAGGACGAGGATCACGTTCTCGCCGTGCGGCATGAACACCAGGTCGTACGCGTAGAAGCTGTGCAGGAGCGGCGTCAGGTAGGCGCGCAGATAGCGGCGCAGCCACGCGGTGGGGGCGAGGCCCGAGCGTGCGATGAGGGCGCCCGCGAAGGACGCGCCGTCGCGGTCGGTGTGCAGCAGCGACGCCATGGTGGCGAGCTGCTCGCCCTCGCCGAGGGAGGGCACCGGGCTCTCGCGCCACAGCGCGGCGAGCATCTTCCGGTAGGGCGAGTAGCGGTCGGTGGCGGCCTCGTACTCCAGGTGCCGGTAGCCGACGGCGGCGCGCTCACGGATGATGCCGAGGCCGGTGGACCTCAGCACCTCGTCGGAGGCCACGAGGTTCGCGAGCCAGTCGTTGATGGCCGGGGTCGCCTTCATGTACGCCGCCGAGAGCCTGCGCATGAAGCCCATGTTGACGACGGAGAGCGCCGTCTTCACATAGTGCTTGGCGGGGTCGGAGGCGTTGAAGAACGTCCGGATGGACTGCTGTGCCAGATACTCGTCGTCGCCCTCGCCCAGACACACCAGGCGCCGGTCGGCGACCTCCGCGGCGAAGGTGACGGACAGCTTGTTCCACCACTGCCGGTCACGGAGGCGCGGTACCGCTCCGTGGTGGTGTCGTTGAGCAGGTGCGAGCGCATGAACTGTCCTCCAGGTGAGGGGACTCGGTCGCGCCCCCGGGTTAGGGCACAGCAGGGAGGGCCCGGGGGCGCGACGTGGAACTTAGGTTGCCTAACCTAAATATCTTTGGTCTCCGCTCGGGGGGTACGACAGCGCCGCCCGGCTGCGGGGAGGCAGCCGGGCGGCGCTGGGAGGGTACTTTCTTGGGCCCTGTCGATGGGGCCGGGAGGGGGGTTCGCAGGTGACCGGCGGGGGGTCTGAGCCCGTCCGGCGATCGAGGACGAGCAGGCCGAAGGCCGCGACGCGGTTGACCGCCCAGGGCCTAGCGCCAGTCCCGTCAGGCGACCTTCTTCGCCTTCTCGATGGCCTCCGCCAGGTCCTCCAGGATCGGCGCGCACTTGTCGTACGAGTAGATCGGCTCGGTCACGCGAGGGATGACCTGCCCGGCCTTGACGGCGGGGAGCTTCGCCCAGGTCGGCTTCTGGTCGGCGAGGCCCGCGGGCTGCAAGGCGGAGGTGCGGTTGTCCATCATGATGACGTCGGCCCCGTACTTGTCGACGTTCTCCCAGGACAGGTTCTCGAACCAGCCCCCGCTCTCCTCCAGGGTCTTCGCGGGCGGCTCGACGAGGTTCACGCCGAGGGACTTGAAGTACTCGAGGTCGGCGGAGAGGTTGGACCCGGAGACGTAGAAGATGTCCTGGCTGGCGGAGCCGACGAGCACCTTGATCTCCGGCCGGGACTTCGCGGCCTTGCGCAGCCGCTCGGCGGCGGCCTCGAAGCGCTTCTTCGCCTTGACGACCTTGTCGGCCCCGACGTCGGCGCCGAGGGACTCGGCGAGGGCGAGCAGGCGCTCCAGGGGCTTGGTCATCTGCCGGTCGTAGACCGAGACGCCGACGCTCGGGGCCAGCTTGAGGATCTTGTCCTTGGAGGCCTCGGGCACGTACCAGAGGGTGCCCTTGTCGTCGAACATCGTGGAGATCAGCAGATCGGGATCGAGGCCGACGTACTTCTCGATGTTGAACTGGTCCCAGGCGTTGCCGAGGACGGTCACCTTGCTGATGTCCATGTCACCGGCCTGGACGTCCGGCTTGCCGTCCTTGGTCCTCGTCGGGCCGAAGACGCCCTTGACCTCGATGCCGTAGTCGAACAGTGCTGCGGCGACGCCCGTGAACGCGACGATGTTCTTGGGCGTCGAACCGGTCTCGGCCTTCTTCCCCCGGTCATCCGTGAACGACCAGGCACCGCCGTCCTTGGTGCCGCCCTTGCCCCCCTTGTCCCCCTTGTCGTCCCCGCAGGCTGCGAGAACGGCGGTGAGGCCGAGGGCGCCACCGGCGGCGAGGATGCCGCGGCGCGAGGGCTTGCGGGGGGTCTGGGGCATGGCGGGTCTCTGCTTTCGTACGGGGTCCTGGCCGGAAGTTTTGCTTAGGCTAACCTAACCTTGCTGGTGGGCTGGCATCACCGTTCTCGCCGCCCGTACCTCAGGGCGTCCCGATGAGACGGCTGTCGAACCCGGAACGCAGGAGGCGGTGGTAGGCGGCGCGGACCTCTGTCGGGACCTCTTGTTCGAGGGCGAATCCCAGCTTCGGGTACTCGATCACCCGTTGGAGGTCACCGACCAACATGTCCACGACCAGCTTCTCGTCGCCGATGGATTTGACGTAGTCGTCGAACGCGAGCGGCTCGGAAGCGCAGACGACATCGGCCTCGGGCCACAACTTGCGGCAGGTGGCGTACGAGCGGCGCTCCATGTACGGCTTGGAGACCAGGAGCAGTGAGGAGACGTCGACCCCCGCCGCGCGCAGCACCGCACGCGACAGGGTGATGTTCTCTCCGGTGTTGCCCGCCGCGGTCTCCAGGAGGATGGCCTCGTCGGGTACGCCCAGATCGAGCGCGTGCTCGCGGTAGTGGACCGCTTCACCCCGCGGGAAGCGGTCCGCCGTGGTCGGGCTGTTGCCGCCACTGAAGACGATCACGGGGAAGAGGCCGTCACGGTACAGCTCGGCCGCGGTTGTGGCCACGCCCAGGTCGTGGCTGCCGAGGCCGATGGCCGCTGAGCAGGGGCGAGGCTCGTGACGCAGTTGGTGGTACTGCCATACGAGGTTGGCGTCGCTCCACTGCGCGTCGGTGATGGTGTGCTCTCCGTGGTCGGGCACAGGGGCTCCCAGGTCATCGTTGCTGGCCACTTACCTCGACAGGGCGCCCGACGGGCCGTCGTACCGCCGCCGGATGCCCTCGATGCTGCGCAGTTGATGGCTCAGGCCGTACTGCGTGGCCAGACGCGCCGCGTGATCGAGGACGGTCAGCCCATCATTCCGCGTGGCCGGGTCCGACAGAAGGATGTGCCCGTGCGCGGTGTCCAGTCGTACGCGCTGCATGGGGGAGTCGACTGCGCCGCTCTGCCGAGCGATGCCGATGCAGCGGACGGCCTTCGAGAGCGCCCCGGAGCCACGGTACGACAGGGCAAGTTTCTGGTGGGCCACCGACCATTCCTCGGGCTCTCCAAGATCCTCGAACGCACGGATGGCGACCGTCATGACCCGAGCGGCGTGCTCGTGTTCGCCTTCTTTGCTGAGCGCCGTACCGATCCACAACCGGGCCCGAGCCCGGTCACGGAGACTCAGGCGTTCGTCGTCGGCGAGCTGCTCGTACTGGCGGGCGGACGCTTCAAGGCGACCGGACATCTCGGCGACGACTGCGAGCGAGAGTTCGATCTGTGCCGTGCGGCGCGGGATGTCGAGCGCGGTGAAGAGGCGGTGCGCGGCGGCGTACGACTGGCGAGCGGACAACGGGCCGAGAACCGCCCCCTGGTCGCGATGCAGGTCGCCGAGGAGTACGAGCGAGCGCCCGTAGAGATACAGGCCCTTGTCATCCAGTCCGTGAGGGTCGGCGGGGCCGAGCCACCGGTTCAGAAGACTGGAGGCGAACGTGAAGTTCTGATGGCTGAGGGAGACGATGACGCGGTCGATGTCCTCGGACCACGTCTCGTAGCGGGCGTGCGTGCCCGTGTGCTGCCCGGCCCCTGAGCGCATCGTCTCGAACCGGGCGTGCACGGCTGCGTCGGCGCGAGCGAGCGCGGTATCGAGAATGGCCTGGGTGTCGGGCCGCGGTTGTGTGGCATCGCTCAGCTTCTCCCACTTGGAGACCGTACGCAGCGCGACACCGAGATGGTCGGCGAACGCACGGGTGCTCATCCGTAGAGCGGAGCGCAAGGCTCTGGCTTCTCGGCCGGTCCAGTGCTGCACGCTGGCCACGGGCTGCCTCCCTCGGAACCTATCGAAGCACGGCAGGCGAAGGCGGCGGAGCAGAAGTGCAACGGAAGTGCAGCAAGTGGTCATTTCATGTCCGGTGAGCCATCGAGAAGCTTCAGACATGCAACCCAGCACGGAGTGCCGCGAAGTCAACGGTCCGTATGTCTACGGCTTCTTGCCTTTCCGCAGCCACCTCGGACCGAGACATTTCGCCGCGGAGCGCGAGCGGCGGACAGCGGCGGTGAGCTCACATCTCCTCGTGATCCGTTCCGCCGCACCGAGGCGCAGCATCGGCCACTTCATCGAGCCGGCTGGTCGCCCCGGCCCGCACCGTGCCGACGACTGGTTCGGAGGCTGGTGCGAGCTGCCGGACGACAGCACCCTCACCGACGCCGAGGCACTACGCCGTGCCCTGGAGGAGCAGAGCGCCGACGAACCCACACGCCCCGAAACCACCGCGACGACGGAGCCACGCCATGGAACCCTTTGAGCGCGCTCGGCTCGACGCCTATTTCTGCCGAATCGCCGCCCGCTTCACGCCCGCCGAACGTCCCACCTCATTCCTGATCACGCATCTGCTGCCGGAGCGCCCGGCCTTCGTCCGGGGCGTAGCACGCGTCACCGAACTGCGCGCCCTACTGCCCAAACCGAAGTCCGTACACGCCGAAGCGCTGCGGCAGGTCGAGAGCGACGGGTACGCGTGCGACAGGCTGACGCGTGAGCTGTTCGGCGACCCCGACCGGGCCGTGCGGTATCTCGACATGCGGGCCGCCGGCCGCCCCGTCGTCCTGCTCGACGTCGGCGGCTACTTCGCTCCCTCGATCGAGGCACTTTGCACCCGCTTCACGGGCCGCATCCTCGGTGTCGTCGAGGACACCGAGAATGGACACCGCCGCTACGCCGACCTCGACAAGCTGCCCTGTCCGGTCGTCTCGGTGGCCCGTTCGCCCCTGAAGGACCCCGAGGACTTTCTCGTCGGGCAGTCGGTCGTGTTCTCGACCGAGGCACTCATGCGCGGCCGCGGTGACATCCTGAACGGCCGCGCCGCCCTCGTGATCGGCTTCGGCAAGCTGGGGTCCAGCATCGCCCGTCTGCTGCATGCCAAAGGTGTCAGAGTCACGGTGTACGACATCGACCCCGTACGCCGTACCCAGGCGCTCTCCCAGGGCTTCACGGTCGCCCACGACCGCGCAGCCGGGCTCGGCGACGCCGGACTCGTGCTGTGTGCGACGGGGGCGCTGTCGCTGAGCGCCGAGGACTTCCCCAGACTGCGCAACGGCGCGTACGTCGCCACGGTGACCAGCAGCGAAGACGAACTCGAACTCGCGGGCCTGCCCGACGTGTACGAGCGCACCACGATCGATGAGCACGTCACTCGTTACCTGACGACGGGCCACTACTTCTACCTGCTCAACGGCGGCAACGCCGTCAACTTCCTGCACGGCGCAAGCGTGGGCCCGTTCATCCACCTCGTGCAAGCGGAAATACTTGCCGCCATCGCCGCCCTCGCCCGTGGCGCTCTCGATCCCGGAATGCACGAGGCCGGTCCGGCCGATCGCGCCGCCATCGCCACCACCTGGCTCGACTACTTCAATCGCTGACCACTGCCCTCGGTAAGGAAGCCCACCGTGCCCGTCACTGCCGACCACATCCGCGAGACCCTCGACGACTACCTCGCCGCCCACCCCGACGACAAGGGCCTGCTCGCCCGTCTCGAAGAACTTCTCCACGCCGGGGCCGACCTCGCCAGCCGCAAGGAGTTCCGCGGTCACGTCACCGCCGGGGCGGTCCTCGCCGACCCCACGGGCCGGGTTCTCCACATCAAGCACCTCACCCTGAACCGCTGGCTCCTGCCCGGCGGACATGTCGAAGCCGACGACTCCGGCCTCCTCGCCGCCGCGCAGCGCGAACTGGCCGAGGAGACCGGCATCACGGCCTCGGTCGTCATCCCTGCCGGACACCGCCCCGTACACATCGACGCTCACGCCATCCCCGCCAACCCCGTCAAGGACGAGCCCGCGCACCGACACTTCGACTTCCGGTTCCTCTTCCGCACTTCGGCCTACGTCGTGCAACTGCAAACCTCAGAGGTCACGGCCGCGGCCTGGCGCGACACCGACGCCATCGAGGACGGGACGCTGCGCCGCCGGGTACGCGAGGCGCTGCGCTGAGGAGTCGGAGCGCGGGGCCGGGCCCTCGAGCTGAGCGCCGGATGAGCTGGGCCTATCCAGCCCGTCCGGCGTCCGAGGACGAGCGCGCAGCGCGATGAAAGGGCGGGTG
Source organism: Streptomyces sp. NPDC017940 (assembly GCF_044328435.1). Lineage (NCBI taxonomy): Bacteria > Bacillati > Actinomycetota > Actinomycetes > Kitasatosporales > Streptomycetaceae > Streptomyces > Streptomyces sp. NPDC017940. The sequence continues at coordinate 273,255 of NZ_JBIRHJ010000001.1, forward strand.
GGTGGGGGGAAAGAAAAGGGAGTCGCGCGGCCTCAGCCCGTGAGGCCCAGTTCGCGGGCGATCAGCATCCGCTGCACCTCACTCGTCCCCTCCCCGATCTCCAAGATCTTGGAGTCCCGCCACATCCGCGCCACCGGATACTCGTTCATGAAGCCGTAGCCGCCGTGGATCTGCGTGGCCTCGCGCGCGTTGTCGACGGCGATCGTCGAGGAGTGCAGCTTCGCGAGGGCGGCCTCCTTCTTGAAGGGCTCGCCGGAGACCAGGCGCGACGCCGCGTCCCGCCAGGCCAGGCGGGCCGTGTACGCCTTCGTCTCCATGTCGGCGATCTTGAACTGGATGGCCTGGTTCGCGCCGATCGGCCGGCCGAAGGCGTGCCGCTCCTTGGCGTACTTCACCGACTCGTCGACGCAGCCCTGCGCGAGACCCGTGGCGAGCGCCGCGATCGCGATCCGGCCCTCGTCCAGGATGCGGAGGAACTGCGCGTAGCCGCGCCCGATCTCACCGAGGAGGTTCGCCCGCGGCACCCGTACGTCGGCGAACGACAGCTCCCGGGTGTCGGAGGCGTTCCAGCCCACCTTCGAGTACGGCGCGGCGACGGTGAAGCCCGGGGTGCCGGAGGGCACGATGATCGAGGAGATGAGGGGCTTGCCCGCGTCCGTGCGGCCCGTCACCGCCGTCACCGTCACCAAGCCCGTGATGTCCGTACCGGAGTTGGTGATGAAGCACTTGGTGCCGTTGACGACCCACTCGTCCGTCGCCTCGTCCAGGCGCGCGGTGGTCCGCGTGCCGCCCGCGTCCGAGCCGCCGTCCGGCTCGGTCAGGCCGAACGCGCCGAGCACCTCGCCCGCGCACAGCCGCGGCAGCCACTCCCGCTTCTGCTCCTCGGTGCCGTAGAGGTGCAGGGGCATGGCGCCGAGCGACACGCCCGCCTCGAGGGTGATGGCCACCGAGGAGTCGACGCGCGCCAGTTCCTCCAGGGCGATGCCGAGGGCCAGGTAGTCGCCGCCCATGCCGCCGTACTCCTCGGGGAACGGCAGCCCGAAGAGCCCCATGCGGCCCATCTCGCGCACGATCTCGTACGGGAACTCGTGCCGCTCGTAGAGGTCGCCGATCTTCGGGGCGACGACGTCGTGCGCGAACTCCTCGACGGTGCGCCGGAGTTCCTCGTGCTCGGGGGAGAGACGGTGGTCCATGGTTTTCACTGCTCCTGGTGGGAGAGGGCACGCACGGTGCGGGAGGGGCTCGGGCGGCCGAGCCGGTCGGCCATCCACACGCTGGTGGCGGTGAGACGGCCGAGGTCGACCCCGGTCTCGATGCCGAGGCCGTGAAGCATCCACACGAGGTCTTCGGTGGCGAGGTTGCCGGTGGCGCTCTTGGCGTACGGGCAGCCGCCGAGGCCGCCCGCGGAGGCGTCCACGGTGCTCACCCCGTGCCGCAGGGCGGCCAGGGTGTTGGCGAGGGCCTGGCCGTACGTGTCGTGGAAGTGCACGGCGACGAGGTCCGTGGGAACGCCGGCGTCGTTCAGGGCGGTCAGGAGTGCCTGCACGTGGCCCGGCGTGGCCACCCCGATGGTGTCGCCGAGGCTCAGCTCGTCGCAGCCCATGTCGAGCAGGGCCTTGCAGACCCGGACCACCTGCGGGACCGGGACCGCGCCCTCCCACGGGTCCCCGAAGCACATCGAGAGATAGCCGCGTACGTGGACCAGGTCGTCCGGCGCGGCGGACTCCTTGGCCCGCGCCACCACCGGCTCGAACATGGCGAGCGCCTCGTCCACCGTGCGGTTCAGGTTGGCCCTGGCGAAGGACTCGGTGGCGCTGGCGAAGACGGCGACCCGGCGGGCGCCGAGCGCGAGGGCCCGGTCCAGGCCGCGGGCGTTCGGGACCAGGACGGGGAGGTGGACCCCCGCGATGCCCTCGACCCGGGGGTACAGCTGCTCCGCGTCCGCGAGCTGCGGCACCCACTTGGGGTGCACGAAGCTCGTCGCCTCGATCGTGGTCAGACCCGCCTCGGCCAGCCGGTGGATGAACTCGGCCTTCGTGGCGGTGGGGACCGTGGCCTGCTCGTTCTGGAGGCCGTCGCGGGCGCCCACCTCGTGGATGCGGACCCTGGCCGGGAGGCCCTCGGCCGGGACGACCATGGGCAGGGGGCCGATGTCGTCCGTCCGTGCGGCGGTCATGACGGCTCCTCCTCCGCCGGGACCACCACGGCCAGGACCTGGTCCATCGCGACCGTGGAGCCGGGGGTGACGTCCAGTTCCGTGACGGTGCCCGCGTGTGGTGCGGAGATGACGTGCTCCATCTTCATCGCCTCGACGACGAGCAGGCTCTGGCCCGCCGTCACCGTGTCGCCGGGAGCGACCTTGACCACCGTGACGGTGCCGGGCATGGGGGCCGTCAGGGCGTCCGCGCCCGCGTGGGCCGCGCCGGTCAGGGCCGCCTCCACGGGGTCGTGGTCCTGGACGTGCCAGGCGTCGCCGTCCCGGCCGAGCCAGTCCGCCGCGTGCTGGAAGGTGTGGACCCGGTCCTGGAGGTGGAGGGTGACGGTGGCGTGCTCCGCCGGGCGCTCCCCGCTGTGCCCGTTCGGCGCGCTCCGCGCGCGGGCGCCCCGTCCGGTGACCGGGCCGCTGTGCTCCCCGGCCCCCGCGAGCTCGACCTCGACGTCTCCGCCGGCCGTGCGACGTGACCTGACGGACACCGGCTCGTGACCCGGTACGCGCAGATGGTGCACGGTCCACGCGGCCTCGCCGCCGAGCCGCCACCCGCTGTCCACCGAGAACGGGTCCACCCAGCTCCCGGCCGCCGCCACCGGCCGCGCGCCGACCCGCACCAGCGCGGCGGCCAGATAGACCTCGGCCGGGACTTCCGCGTCGACCAGGCTCCCGGCGTCCCGCTCCACCAGCCCGGTGTCGAGCTCCCCGGCCACCACCGCCGGGTGCGCGAGCAACCGCCGCAGGAACCCGGCGTTCGTCTGCACCCCGAGGGTCACCGTTCCCGCGAGCGCGGCCCGCAGCTTGCGCAGGGCGGTCGCCCGGTCGGGCCCGTACGCGATGACCTTCGACAGCATCGGGTCGTACAGGCTGCCGACCTCCGTGCCCTCGCTGAGCCCGGAGTCGGTGCGCACTCCGTCGCCGGAGGGCTCGTGCAGGGCGAGGACGGTGCCGCCCGAGGGCAGGAACCCGCGGGCGGGGTCCTCGGCGCACAGGCGGGCCTCCACCGCGTGACCGGTGAGGGTGACGTCGTCCTGGGTGAAGGGCAGCGGCTCCCCGGCCGCCACCCGCAGCTGCCACTCCACCAGGTCGACGCCGGTGACCAGCTCCGTCACCGGATGCTCGACCTGGAGGCGGGTGTTCATCTCCATGAAGTAGTACGAGGCCGGGTCGTCGCCGGGCACGATGAACTCGACCGTGCCCGCGCCGACGTACCCGCAGGAGCGCGCGGCCTCCACGGCGGCGGCGCCCATCGCGGCGCGCGTCGCCTCGTCCAGGAGGACGCTCGGCGCCTCCTCGATGATCTTCTGGTGGCGGCGCTGGAGGGAGCACTCGCGCTCGCCGAGGTGCAGGACGGTGCCGTGCCCGTCGGCGAGCACCTGGATCTCGATGTGCCGGGGCCGGTCCACCCAGCGCTCGACGAGCAGGGTGTCGTCGCCGAAGGAGGCACGGGCCTCGCGCCGGGCGGCGGCGATCTCCTCGCCGAGGAGCGCCTCGTCCCGGACCAGGCGCATGCCCTTGCCGCCACCGCCCGCGGACGGCTTGAGGAGGACCGGGGTGCCGATCTCCAGCGAGGCGGCGACCAGTTGTTCGTCGGTCAGACCGCTGCCGGAGGAGCCGGGCACCACCGGCACCCCGGCCGCGCGGACCGTCTCCTTGGCGCGGATCTTGTCGCCCATCAGGTCGATCGCGGACGCGGGCGGCCCGATGAAGGCGAGGCCCGCGTCGGCGCACGCCCGGGCGAAGGCGGCGTTCTCGGCGAGGAAGCCGTAGCCGGGGTGGACGGCCTGCGCGCCCGAGGCCGCGGCGGCCGTGAGCAGGCGCTCCACGGAGAGGTAGCTCTCGGCGGCGGGGGCGGGCCCGATGCGCACCGCGGTGTCGGCCTCGCGCACGTGCCGGGCGTCGGCGTCGGCGTCGGAGAAGACGGCCACCGAACGGACGCCGAGGGCCCGCAGCGTACGGATGACGCGTACGGCGATCTCGCCGCGGTTGGCCACCAGGACTGTCTCGAACATGCTCATCACGTGTCTGCCCCTCACATCCGGAAGACGCCGAAGCCGCGTTCGCCGAGCGGCGCCCCGGCACACGCGGTCAGCGCGAGGCCGAGGACCTGGCGGGTCTCCAACGGGTCGATGACGCCGTCGTCCCACAGCCGGGCCGTGGCGTAGTAGGCGCTGCCCTGCTCCTCGTACTGCGCGCGGACCGGGGCCCTGAAGGCCTCCTCGTCCTCCTGCGACCACTGTTCGCCGCGGCCTTCGAGCTGGTCGCGCTTGACGGTCGCGAGCACGGACGCGGCCTGCTCGCCGCCCATCACCGAGATCTTGGCGTTGGGCCACATCCACAGGAAGCGCGGCGAATAGGCCCGGCCGCACATGGAGTAGTTGCCCGCTCCGTAGGAGCCGCCCACCACGACGGTCAGCTTCGGTACGCGCGTGCAGGCCACGGCGGTGACCATCTTCGCGCCGTGCTTGGCGATGCCCCCCGCCTCGTAGTCACGGCCGACCATGAAGCCGGAGATGTTCTGGAGGAAGACCAGCGGGATGCCGCGCTGGTCGCACAGCTCGATGAAGTGGGCGCCCTTCTGGGCGGACTCCGAGAACAGGATGCCGTTGTTCGCGACGACGCCGACCGGGTGGCCGTGGAGGTGTGCGAAGCCCGTGACCAGGGTCTGGCCGTACTCGGACTTGAACTCGGCGAAGCGGGAGCCGTCGACGACGCGGGCGATGACCTCGCGCACGTCGTAGGGCGTACGGGAGTCCACGGGGACGGCGCCGTACAGACCGAGCGGGTCGACCTCGGGCTCGTCGACCGGGCGGACCTCCCAGGGCGCGGCGCCGCGGGCCGGGAGCGTGGAGACGATCGTGCGGACGATGCGCAGGGCGTGCGGGTCGTCCTCCGCGAGGTGGTCGGTGACGCCGGAGACCCGGGAGTGGACCTCGCCGCCGCCCAGCTCCTCGGCCGTGACGACCTCGCCGGTCGCCGCCTTCACCAGGGGCGGGCCGCCGAGGAAGATCGTGCCCTGGTTCCGGACGATCACGGCCTCGTCGCTCATCGCGGGGACGTAGGCGCCGCCCGCCGTGCAGGAGCCGAGGACCGCCGCGATCTGCGGGATGCCGGCGCCGGAGAGCCGCGCCTGGTTGTAGAAGATCCGTCCGAAGTGCTCCCGGTCGGGGAAGACCTCGTCCTGCATCGGCAGGAAGGCACCGCCCGAGTCCACCAGGTACAGGCAGGGGAGGCGGTTCTCCAGGGCCACCTCCTGCGCGCGCAGGTGCTTCTTCACCGTCATCGGGTAGTACGTACCGCCCTTGACGGTGGCGTCGTTGGCGACGATCACGCACTCGCGCCCGCTGACCCTGCCGATGCCCGCGATCACCCCGGCGGCGGGGGCGTCGCCGCCGTACAGGCCGTCGGCCGCGAGGGGCGCGATCTCCAGGAACGGCGAGCCGGGGTCGAGGAGGGCGTCCACGCGCTCGCGCGGAAGGAGCTTGCCGCGCGCCACGTGCCGCTGCCGGGCGCGCTCGCCGCCGCCGAGGCGGGCCGCGGCGAGCTTGCCGCGCAACTCCTCGGCGAGGGCGCGGTGCGCCGCCTCGTTCGACCGCCAGGCGTCCGAGGCGGGATCCGCCGCGCTCGCGAGGACTGGTGCCTGTTGCATCCGCCGGTCTCCCACTGTTAGTGAGCGTTAACGTCCGCGTTCAGGTTAACGACCGCTAACGGCGCTGTCTAGAATTGTTTCCATGGCCACCAGGACCGACGCCCCCACCCGCCGCGAACAGATCCTCAAGGAAGCCGCCCGGCTCTTCGCCGAGCGCGGCTTCCACGGCGTCGGCGTCGACGAGATAGGGGCCGCCGTCGGCATCAGCGGCCCCGGCCTCTACCGGCACTTCGCCGGCAAGGACGCGATGCTCGCCGAGCTCCTGGTGGGGATCAGCGAGCAGCTCCTGCGGGGTGGCGAGCGGCGGGCCGCCGAGGCCGCGGGCTCGCCCGGTGCCGCGCTCGACTCGCTCATCGAGGGCCACATCGACTTCGCGCTCGACGACCGCCCCCTGATCACGCTCCACGACCGCGAGCTTGACCGCCTCCGGGACAGCGACCGCAAGCTGGTCCGCTCGCTCCAGCGGCGGTACGTGGAACTGTGGGTGACCGCGGTGCGGGGGGTGTACCCGGCCCTCGCGGAGGCGGAGGCCCGGGCGTCCGTGCACGCGGTGTTCGGCCTCCTGAACTCCACCCCGCACCTCGGGCGGGCGGGCTCGCTGCCGGACCGGGAGGGGATGGCGGACCTGCTGCGCCGTCTGGCGCACGGGGCGCTGGCGGCGGCGGGCGGTCCTCCGGGCCCGGCCGGAGGCGATCGGGCCCGTCCGGCGAGTGCGGACGAGTAGGCCGAGGGCCGCGATCGGCGGCGCGCGACCCCGGTCACAGTTTCCGCCCTGGACGGTCACCGTGACCCACGGGTAACCTCGACCTGAGCAAGCGCTTAGCAAAGGCGCCTCCGGCCAAGAGGGAGAGAAACTCGTGCGGCGTACCGTCTTCAACGAGGACCACGAGGCGTTCCGGGACACCGTCCGGGCCTTCATCGAGGCCGAGGTCGTCCCCGTGTACGACGAGTGGTTCGCCGCGGGCCAGGCGCCCAGGGACTTCTACTACAAGCTCGCCGACCTCGGCGTCTTCGGCATCCGCGTCGACGAGGAGTTCGGCGGCGCGGGCATCGACTCGCACAAGTTCGAGGCGGTCATGTACGAGGAGACCGCCCGCGCGGGCGTCTCCTTCGGCGGCTCCGGCGTGCACGTGCTGCTCGGCCTGCCCTATATCCAGATGCTCGCCACCGACGAGCAGAAGAAGCGCTTCCTGCCGAAGTTCGTCTCCGGCGAACAGATGTGGGCGCTCGCCATGACCGAGCCGGGCACCGGCTCCGACGTCGCCGGCATGAAGACCACCGCCAAGCTCTCCGCGGACGGCACGCACTACGTCCTCAACGGCGCCAAGACCTTCATCACCGGCGGCGTGCACGCCGACCGCGTGATCGTCTGCGCCCGCACCTCCGCCCCGCGCGAGGACGACCGCCGCTTCGGCATCTCGCTGTTCGCCGTGGACACCACGTCCGCGGGCTACTCGGTGGGCCGCAAGCTCGACAAGCTCGGCCTGAAGGTCTCCGACACCGCCGAACTGGCCTTCGTCGACGTCGAGGTCCCGGTCGAGGACCTGCTCGGCGAGGAGAACAAGGGCTTCGCCTACCTCGGCCACAACCTCGCGTCCGAGCGCTGGGGCATCGCCTTCGGCGCCTACGCGCAGGCCAAGGCGGCCGTCCGGTTCGCCAAGGAGTACGTCCAGGAGCGCACGGTCTTCGGCAAGTCCGTCGCCCACTTCCAGAACACCAAGTTCGAACTGGCCGCCTGCCAGGCCGAGGTGGACGCCGCCGAGGCCGTCGCCGACCGCGCCCTCGAAGCCCTGGACGCGGGCGAGCTGACCCCGGCCGAGGCCGCGTCCGCCAAGCTCTTCTGCACCGAGGTCGCCCACCGCGTCATCGACCGCTGCCTCCAGCTGCACGGCGGCTACGGCTTCATGAACGAGTACCCGATCGCGCGTCTGTACGCCGACAACCGCGTCAACCGCATCTACGGCGGCACCAGCGAGGTCATGAAGATGATCATCGCCAAGTCGATGGGCCTGTGACCGAGGCGTCCGTGACCGAGCCCATGAGCAGGGAACCCGATCCCCACGATCCCCTCCATGAACTCCTGGACCTCCTCGACCTGGAGCGGGTCGAGGAGGACATCTTCCGGGGACGGAGCCGCTCGGCCCTGGTCCCCCGCGTCTTCGGCGGACAGGTCGCGGCCCAGGCCCTGGTGGCCGCGGGCCGCACCGTCCCCGACGACCGCCCCGCCCACTCCCTGCACGCCTACTTCCTGCGCCCCGGCGACCCCGGCGCGCCCATCGTCTACACCGTCGACCGCATCCGCGACGGCCGCTCCTTCACCACGCGCCGCGTCGTCGCCGTGCAGCACGGCCAGCCGATCTTCCATCTCTCGGCGTCCTTCCAGGCGTACGAGGAGGGCCTCGACCACCAGGCCCCGATGCCGGCAGCGCCCGACCCGGAGACGCTGCCCACGGCCGCCGAGACCCTCTCGCGCGACCTGCCCCCCGACGTCGCGGCCCGGCTGATCGAAGCGCGCGCCGCCGTCGACCTGCGCTACGCCGACACCCCTCCCTGGGGCACCGTCGGCCACCCCCGCGAACCCCGCTCCCAGGTCTGGTTCCGCACCAACGGCAAGCTCGGCGGCGCGGACGCGGGCTCGCTCCTGCACGTCTGCCTGGCCACGTACGTCTCCGACATGACGCTGCTCGACTCCGTGCTGCTCGCCCACGGGCGCGGCGGCTGGGCCGTCGGTGACGTGGTCGGGGCCTCCCTGGACCACGCCATGTGGTTCCACCGGCCTCTCCGCGCGGACGAGTGGCTCCTGTACGACCAGGAGTCACCCACCGCGGGCGGCGGCCGCGGCCTCGGGCAGGGGCGGATCTGGACGCGCGACGGGCGCCTCGCCGTCACCGTCATCCAGGAGGGTGTCGTCAGGGTGCCGCGGCATTAGCGGACCAGGATCTATCCGGCATACTCGCCGAACATGGGTGAAACCGTGGTGGATACCTCCGAAGGCGGGACGGGCGCGGCAGGCGGCGCGGGCGGTGAGAGCACCTTCACCGTGGTCGTCGCCGCGGCCGCCAACCTGGGGATCGCCGTCGCCAAGGCCGTGGCCGGAGTCGTCAGCGGGTCCAGCGCGATGCTCTCCGAGGCCGCGCACTCCGTGGCCGACACCGTCACGGAGCTGATGCTGCTCGTCTCGCTGCGAAGCGCCGAGCGGCCCGCCGACGAGGAGCATCCGCTCGGCTACGGCGGCGCGCGCTACATCTGGGCGCTGCTGGCCTCCGTGGCCACGTTCGTCGGCGGCGGCGTCTTCGCCGTGTACGACGGCGTGCACACCCTCACGCACGGCGAGGAACCCGGCGACCCGCTCCTCTCGTACGTCGTCCTCGGCATCGCCTTCGTCCTGGAGGGCTTCTCCCTGCGCACCGGCCTGAAACAGGCGCGGGGCGAGGCGACACGGTTCGGCGTACCCCTCGGGCACTACCTCCGGCGGACGCCCGACACCGCCGTGAAGGCCGTCGTGATGGAGGACTCCGCCGCGCTCGTGGGACTCGTGCTCGCCGCGGGCGGCCTCCTCGGCGGGCAGCTCACCGGCTCCGGCGTGTGGGACGGCGTGGCGTCGCTGTGCATCGGCGTGCTGCTCGTGTACGTCGCGTGGGTCCTCGGGCACGCCAACGCGGAACTGCTCATCGGGCGGCCGCTGCCCGGGCCCGTCCGGGAGGGGGTGCGGGCCGAACTCCTCGCGGACCCGCACGTGGTGGCCGTACTGGAGCTGACCACCCTGCTCCAGGGGCCGGACGAGGCACTCGTGGCCGCGAAGGTGGACTTCCGGGACGTGTCGAGCGCCGCGGAGATCGAGGCTGCCTGCGACCGGGTCACCCGGCGCATCCGGGCCCGCTTTCCCGCCGTGCGGCGCGTGTACCTGGACCCCACGCCCGGGAGCCGTTGATCGCGGCCTCCGGCCTTCCTCGTCCTCAGGCGCCGGACGGGCTCGACGCTCCCAGGTCGGCGGCGTCGAGGAGGTAGGCCGTCAGGGGGTCGTAGAACCGGGGGCTGGTCACGTGGTCGTCGAGGGGGACCGTGACCTGCACGGTGCCCTCCGCCTCGCCGATGAACAGGGCCGGGTCGTTGCAGTCCGCGTACCCGAGGGAGTCGATGCCGCGCTGGCCCGCGCGCCCGGCCCAGCCGTGGTCGGCGACGACGAGGTCGGGCAGCGGCCGCTCCTCGCGGAGCAGGCCGTCCAGGACCGCGTTCATCGGCTCCGGCGAATGGGTGTGCCACAGGGTGGCGCCGCGCTCCAGGACGGCGACGTCGGCGAACTGGAAGACGTAGCCCTCGTCGGCCGTGAGGCCGTCGGGGACGACGACGATCTCGCAGCCCGCGGCGCGCAGCGCGGCGGCCGTCGCGCGGTGCACGTCGAGCAGCCCGCCGGGGTGGCCGGTCGCGAACAGGACGCGCTCCTTGCCCGCGGCGGCCTTGCGCAGCCGGGCCGCCATCCGCTCCAAGGCGTCGACCGTCAGCTCCGGGTCGATGGTGTCCTGGCCCTGGCGGTGCCCCGGGTCGTCAATGACGCCGCAGCGCTCGGCCATCACGGCGAGCACGTCCTGCTCGTCCCGCCAGCGGTCGCCGAGTTCCAGACCGAGCCAGTAGTGCCGGTCGCCGTTCGCGAGCTTGCGGTAGTGGGAGAGGTTGTTCTCGCGGGGCGTGGCGACGTCACCGGCGATACGGGTACGGACGAGGTGGTCGACGAGCGCGGCACGGCTGGGTATCGGCATGCGACCCATTGTGCCGTCGGCGACGGCGCCCGGGCGTGCCGTCCCGCACCCCGGACTGTGCGGCGACTCACGTTCCGGGCGGTACGTTCCTCTCGGCGCGGGGCCGCGGCCCGGCAGGGCCCCGCTCGGTCCGGGCCGGGGCGTCCGGGTGGCCGAGGGTGCCGAGGGCGAACCACAGGTCCATGCGGACGTCCGGGTCGTCGAGGTCCGCGGCGAGCAGTGTCGCGCAGCGGGTGACGCGCTGGCGCACGGTGTTGCGGTGCACGGACAGCGCGGCCGCGGTGCGGTCCCAACTCCCGTGCAGGGAAAGCCAGGTGCGCAGCGTCTCGGTGAGCGGGGCGCTGCCGCCGAGCGGGGCGAGCAGCGCCCGCGCGTGCGCTTCGGCCTCCGCGGGCGCGACGAGCCCGGCGAGCCCGCTCTCGCGGTGCCGCACCAGGGCGGCCCGGGTCGCCTCCGCCCGGCGCAGGGCCCGCGCGGCCTGCGCGTCGGCGGCGGGCAGGGACCCCGCGCCGGCGGGCGCGGAGACGCCGAGGGCCCAGCCGTCCTGCGGGGCGGGGCGCCGGTCGGCGGGCAGGAGAAGGCGTACGACGGGCGCGGCGCCGTCGACCAGCGTGCTGCCCAGGGCCGCCGCGAGCGCCACTGGGTCCGGTGGGCCCTGGCCCGGGCCTTCGTGCCGCACGCGCGCGTGCACGACCGTCCACCGCTCGGCGCCGAGCAGCGGCAGCACGTCCTCGGGGCGGGCGCCGAGGAGCAGCCGCACCAGGGCCGCCGAGCGGGCCGACTCGGCGGCGCCCTGGTGCGGGGCGGTCAGGAGCGAGAGCAGTACGGCGGCGACCCCGGCCAGCGTGTGGTCGCCCGGCTCCCGCCGCGGTGTCGCGACCCCGAGCGCGAGCCCGTGCGCCCCGGCTAGGGGATAGGCCGCGAGGTGGACCCCGGCGACCGTGTCGGAGGCGGCGGCGGGTACCGGGCGCGGGGCCTGCGCGGGAGGTCCCTCCGCGGGCGGGCTCTTCGTGGGCGGTCCCTCCGTGGGCGTGCTCTTCGTGGGCGGGCTCTTCGCGGTGCCGCGGGCGGTGGCGGCTGCCGCGGCCCGGCCGGGGTTCACCACCCCCGCAAGCCGCACCAGCGCTCCCGCCGCCTCCGCCCCGGGTGGCGCTCCCGCCGCCCGCGTGGGGGTGCCGTCCGGCCCGTACAGCGCCGCGTACCCGCCGAGGCGCACCGCCAGTTGGCGCAGCAGGGCCGGGACCGCGTCCGGGCGGGCCGCCGCCGCGGCGAGGCCCTGCTGGGCCTGGGTGACGCGGCGCAGTTCGGCGTGCCGGGCCTCGGCCATGAGCTGCCAGACCGCGCGGGCGATGCCGCTGAACGTGGTGCGCGGCGGCACTTCGAGGAGCGGCAGTCCGTGCCGGTCACAGGCGGCGAGGAGCGCTCGGGGCACCGTGTCGTGCACGGGGGCCACGCCGAAGCCGAGGGCGGCGCCGCCGGCGGCCACGATGCGGGCCGCGTAGGTGTCCAGGCGGGCGGCGGTGTCCGGGTGGGCGGCGGTGTCCGCGTTGGCGCCCGTGCTCGTGCCCGTGCCCGGGCGGGTGCCGGTGTCCGGGTGCGTGCCTGTGTCCGGCCGGGTGCCGGGGCCGGTGTCCTGATGCGTGCCGGTGTCCGGGTGGGCGTCCGCGCCGGGGATGTGGACTCCCGCCGTGAGCAGCAGCTCGCCGCCGAGCAGGTACGGGTACGGGTCGGCCATCTCCGAGGTGTGCACCCAGTGCACGACGGCGCCGGTCGCGGCCGCGTCGGGGCCCGCGATCTGGCGCAGGCCGAGGCCCTCGTGGGCGAGCAGGGCGGCGAGCGGCACGGCGGGGGTGGGCGGTGGCGCGACCCCCGCCGGAGCTCCGGCCGCGCCCGGTGTGTTCGACTTGCTCGACATGGTGGACGTTTCCTCCACTTCCAGCTCCGGGAGTGGAGGAAACGTACACTTCAGCGTCTCTTTCCGGCCACCTAGGGTCGTGCCGATCAGGGCCGCGGGTACGGGCGGATGTCCCCGCGGCCGGTCACCACCGCACCCCACCCGCACGACACGCCACCGATCGAGCGCGCAAGGAGGCCCGCACCATGGCCGTCGACTACACCGTGATCGTCGTCTATCTGGCCGGCATGCTGGCCATGGGCTGGTGGGGCATGCGCCGCGCCAGGTCGAAGAGCGAGTTCCTCGTCGCGGGCCGCCGCCTCGGGCCGTGGATGTACTCCGGCACCATGGCCGCGATCGTCCTCGGCGGCGCCTCCACCATCGGCGGTGTCGGCCTCGGCTACACCCACGGCCTGTCCGGCGCCTGGATGGTGTTCACCATCGGCCTCGGCCTGCTCGCCCTGTCGGTGTTCTTCTCCGCCCGCATCGCCCGCCTGAAGGTGTACACCGTCTCGGAGATGCTCGACCTGCGCTACGGCGGCCGGGCCGGTGTCCTGTCCGGCGTCGTCATGTGGGCCTACACCCTGATGCTCGCCGTCACCTCCACCATCGCGTACGCCACCATCTTCGACGTCCTGTTCGACCTGAACCGCACCCTCGCGATCGTCATCGGCGGCTCCATCGTCGTCGCGTACTCGACCCTCGGCGGCATGTGGTCCATCACACTGACCGACATGGTGCAGTTCGTCGTCAAGACGGTGGGCGTGCTGCTCCTGCTGCTCCCGATCGCCGTCGTCAAGGCCGGTGGCTTCGGCGAGATGCGGGACGAGCTGCCGGACGACTACTTCGAGCCGCTGGGCGTCGGCGGTCAGACGATCTTCACCTACGTACTGATCTACACCTTCGGCATGCTCATCGGGCAGGACATCTGGCAGCGCGTGTTCACCGCCCGCAGCGACAAGGTGGCCCGCTGGGGCGGGACCGTCGCCGGTACCTACTGCCTCGTCTACGCCCTCGCGGGCGCCGTCATCGGCACCGCGGCGAAGGTCATGTACCCCAAGCTGCCCAGCGCCGACGCCGCCTTCGCCACCATCGTCAAGGACGAACTGCCCGTCGGCGTACGGGGTCTCGTGCTCGCCGCCGCGCTCGCCGCGGTGATGTCCACCTCCTCCGGGGCGCTCATCGCCTGCGCGACCGTCGCCAACAACGACATCTGGGCGCGGGCGCGGGGCGCCGCCGCGCGGCGGGGGGCGCCCGGGGGACATGGGGAACACGGGGAACACGGGGAACACGGGGAGCACGAGGAGGTGGACGAGATGGACGAGATGGACGAGGTGAAGGGCAACCGCCTCTTCATCCTCGTCATGGGTGTCCTCGTCATCGGTGTCTCCATCGTCCTCAACGACGTCGTCGAGGCGCTGACCGTCGCCTACAACCTGCTCGTCGGGGGGCTGCTCGTGCCGATCCTCGGGGGGTTGCTGTGGCGGCGCGGCACTGCCGCCGGAGCGCTCTGCGCCGTCGTCGTCGGCGGGCTCTCCGTCGTCGGCCTGATGTGGCACTACGGCATCCTCGCCAACGAACCCGTCTACTACGGGCTGCTCGCCTCCCTCGCCGTGTACGTGGCCGTGTCCCTCGGCACCCCGCCCACCGACGCGGTGACGCTGGCCGCTTGGCGGGAGCGGCTCGCCGGGCGCGGCCCGGACCCGAGCGCACCGGAGGCTTCGGCGCACGCTTGAGTTTCCCCCCCGGGCCCGTGAGATCCGGCCCCTCCGGCGTTTGACGAGCCGGGTCCGGGGCGGAGCCCCGGTTTCGGGAGGGGGCGGGACCGGGGCGCCCCCGCGAGGCCCTACAGGCCCCACACTTGTCCCTTTACGACCAGCACCACCGCTTCACCAGGAGGAACCCCCAGCATGACCGCCCCGCAGAACGCGCCCCGCGAGCCCCGCGGCCCCATCGACTCCTCGCGCACCCCCCGCTACGCGGGCCCCGCCACCTACGCCCGCCTCCCCCGCCTCGACGAGGTCGGCACGACGGACATAGCCGTCGTCGGTGTCCCCTTCGACGCGGGCGTGTCGTACCGCCCGGGCGCCCGCTTCGGCGGCAACGCGATCCGCGAGGCCTCCCGCCTGCTCCGCCCGTACAACCCGGCCCAGGACGCGTCCCCGTTCGCGCTCGCCCAGGTCGCGGACGCGGGCGACATAGCCGCGAACCCGTTCAACATCAACGAGGCCGTGGAGACGATCGAGGCGGCGGCGGACGACCTGCTCGCCACCGGCGCCCGCATGATGACGCTCGGCGGCGACCACACCATCGCGCTGCCGCTGCTGCGGTCCATGGCGAAGAAGCACGGCCCGGTCGCGCTCCTCCACTTCGACGCGCACCTGGACACGTGGGACACCTACTTCGGCGCCGAGTACACGCACGGCACCCCGTTCCGGCGGGCCGTGGAGGAGGGCATCCTCGACACCGAGGCCCTCAGCCACGTCGGCACGCGCGGTCCGCTGTACGGCAAGAAGGACCTCACCGACGACGAGAAGATGGGCTTCGGCATCGTCACGTCGGCGGACATATACCGGCGCGGCGCCGACGAGGTCGCCGACCAGCTGCGCCAGCGCATCGGCGACCGGCCGCTGTACATCTCCATCGACATCGACTGCCTGGACCCGGCGCACGCCCCGGGCACCGGCACGCCGGAGGCGGGCGGCATGACGTCGCGGGAGCTCCTGGAGATCCTGCGCGGCCTCGCCTCCTGCAACCTCGTCTCCGCCGACGTCGTGGAGGTCGCCCCCGCCTACGACCACGCCGAGATCACGGCCGTGGCCGCGTCCCACACCGCGTACGAACTGACGACGATCATGTCCCGGCAGATCGCGGAGGCGCGGGCCAAGTGACGCACGACCACGACCTGGAACTGAGGCCCACGGCCGCGCAGACCGAGGCCGCGCTCCACCCGCCCGCCGGGCGGACCGGCGGCGACCTGGTCGTCGAGACCCTGTGCGGGCTCGGCGCGTCCACCGTGTTCGGGCTGCCCGGGCAGCACGCCCTCGGCATGTTCGACGCGCTGCGCCGCTCCCGGCTGCGGTACGTCGGCCTCCGGGTGGAGAACAACGCGGGGTTCGCCGCGGACGCGTACGGGCGGATCACGGGGGAGGTCGCGCCGCTGCTCCTGTCGACGGGGCCGGGCGCGCTGATGTCCCTCGCCGCCCTCCAGGAGGCGGCGGCGGCCAGCGCCCCGGTGCTCGCCATCGGCAGTCAGGTGCCCGTCGCCGGGCTCGGCGGCGGCCGCCACGGCTATCTGCACGAACTCCGCGACCAGCGGGCCTCGTTCCGGGACGTGGTCAAGTCCGTCCACACCGTCCGTACGCAGTCGCAGATCCCCTCGGTGATCGCGGCGGCCTGGGAGTCGGCGCTCACCGCCCCGCACGGCCCGGTGTGGGTGGAGATCCCCCAGGACGTGCTGCTGGCTGAGACCCTGCTCCCCCAGGTGACCGGCGTGGACGCGACCCCGCACGACCTCGTGCCGCGCCCGGAGCTGACCGCCGTGGCCGCCGACCTGCTGACGCGGGCCGAACGCCCGGTGATCATCGCGGGCGGCGGCGTGGTCCGCGCCGACGCCGCGGGCAAGCTCCGCGCGCTCGCCGAGAAGCTGTCCGCACCGGTCGTCACCACCTTCGGCGGCAAGGGCGCCTTCCCCTGGGAGCACCCGCTCTCGCTCCGGTCGTGGCTGGAGGACCGCCACACCACGGACTTCCTGGAGGAGGCCGACGTCCTCCTCGTGGTCGGCTCCGGCCTCGGCGAACTCTCCTCCAACTACCACACGTTCGCGCCGAACGGCAGGATCGTCCAGATCGAGGCGGACCTCGGAAAACTGGAGTCGAACCACCCGGCGCTCGGCATCCACGCGGACGCCCGCCTCGCTCTGTCGGCGCTCCTGGAGACGGTGGGGGAGCGGGACGACCCGGCGGCCCCCGAACGGGTGCGCCAGGTCCTTGCCGCCGTGCGCGAGCGGATCGAGGCGCAGGACCTGGCCCTGGAGCAGGACGTCCTCGCGTCCGTGCGCGCGGCCCTTCCCGACGACTCCCCGTCCTTCTGGGACATGACGATCCTCGCCTACTGGGCCTGGTCGGCCTTCGACGCGCGGCGTCCCGGCACCATGCACTCCGCACAGGGCGCGGGCGGCCTCGGCTACGGCTTCCCCGCGGCCCTCGGGGCGGCAGCCGCCGACCCCACCCGGCCGGTCCTCGCGGTCTCCGGCGACGGCGGCGCGATGTACTCCATCGCCGAGCTGGCCACCGCCAAGCAGTACGACCTGGACGTGACCTGGCTGATCGTCGACGACGGCGGCTACGGCATCCTGCGCGAGTACATGGCGGACGCCTTCGGCGAGGCGACCGGCACGGAACTCGCGCGGCCCGACTTCGTGGCCCTCGCCGAGTCCTTCGGCGTACGAGGCGTCCGGACGTCCCCGGAACACCTCCGAGCCGACCTCACCGAGGCCCTCACCACGCCGGGGCCGAGCGTGGTCGTGCTGCCCGCGGTCCTGAGGATGTTCGCGCCTACGCACCTGGGCACGAGCTGATCAACCGTTTGGCTGCCGACGATGTCCGTCCGAGGACACAGTGCCGGGGAGCGTGCTGGATCTTCTCTCCGTGGAGGTCACGGCCCCGGCGGCGGCAGCTTGAGGTCCGCCCATACTGCCTTGCCGATTCCGTACGCGCGCGGTCGGCAACCCCACCGCTCCGACAGGGCGAGCACGAGGGCCAGACCCCGCCCGTCCTCGTCATCAGCCCGCGCCTCACGTGGCGCGGGCTGATCCGTGTTCGCATCGGCGACCTCGATCCGCAACCGCCCCTCGTAGCGGACGACCCGTACACCGATCTCCCGGCCTGCCGGAGCGCACGCGTGCTGGATGGAGTTGGTGATCAGTTCGGAGAGCAGCAGTTCCGCGGTGTGGGCTGTTTCGCCGTCGATCTTCCATGCGGTGACCTGCTTGCGCAGCAGCGCGCGGGCGTGGCTTGCGAGGCGCGGTGCTTAAGGTGTCTAGAGATGACAGGAGGAGGGTCTTGATGAGCGGCCGGGGTGTGGGACGTCAGCCCAAATACATGCGTATCGCCACACAGCTGCGTGCAGGCATTGAGGCCGGGGAGTACGGGCCCGGGCAGAGGTTGCCTGGTGAGAACGACCTCATGGCCGCGCACGGCGTCGCACGCATGACGGCTCGGCAGGCACTCGCCGTCCTGCAAGCGGAAGGGATCGTGGAGGCGCGCAAAGGTGCGGGGGTGTTCGTCAGAGACTTCAGGCCGATCCGACGGCACGGCATCGAGCGTCTCGCGCACGCACAGTGGGGGTCCGGACGTTCGGTCTGGACCGCTGACGTCGGAGAACGCAACTTGGTAGTCGACTCCGTCGAAGTGGCGGAAGAGGACGCTCCCGCTGCGATCGCGGGAGTCCTGGCGCTCGGTGATGAGGACCGAGTCTGCGTACGTCGGCGCCGGTTCGTGCTTGACGGTAAACCCGTACTGCTCTCAGCCTCCTATCTTCCGGCGTATCTGGTTGCCGAAACGCCGATCACGCAACCGGACACCGGACCGGGCGGTACCTACGCGCGGCTCGAAGAACTCGGTCACAGGCCGGTCCGGTTCCGGGAGGAAATTCGCTCACGCATGCCCAACAGTGATGAGTCCGCTCAACTGTCCATCTCGCCCGGGACCCCGGTCATGCTCATCGGCCGCACGGCGTTCGACGACCAGGGGCGTGCAGTCGAAGTCAACGAGATGGTGCTGGACGCGTCCGCGTACGTCTTGGAGTACGGGTTCGAGGCGTGAACGTGACGGCGGCTCGCGCGTGGTGCGGTGTCCGGGGCGGCGGGGTCCGGAGGCAGCGGATCTGACGAAAACCGCACATCAGTGCAACCACCGTCGGCCCCCGTGAGTCATGTGTTGCGAGTGCGCTGGGGGCGCGCTCGTACCACTTCGAGGGGAATCTCCATGACTCACCGGATATCCGGGCTGCCCACGCGTGCCCGCGTGCTGAGCGCCGGCGTGGCCGCCGCCGTGCTCGTCCCGGTCGCCGCGACCGCCGTCGCGACTCCGGCCGCCGCCGCGGCCGCCACGGTCACGTGCACGTCCTCGGCCCAGCCCGCGCTGGCCAAGAAGCTGACCAAGGACATCACCGCCGCCCTGAAGAACCGCAAGGGCACCATCGCCGTCGGCTTCTACGACAGGGCCACGAAGACGAGCTGCACCCTGCGCGGCTCGACGTCGTTCGACTCGGCCAGCGTCGTCAAGGTGACCGTCCTCGCGACGCTGCTGTGGGACGCGAAGAAGACCGACCGGTATCTGACGGACCGCGAGACCAGGCTCGCCACCGCCATGATCACCAAGTCGGACAACGACTCCACCAGCACGCTGTGGCGGCAGCTCGGTGTCACCAAGATCAAGAAGTTCCTGACCGCGGCCAAGATGACCAAGACCGTGCCGGGGGCGGACGGCTACTGGGGCCTGACCCGGATCAACGCCACCGACGAGCAGAAACTGCTGAGGCTGGTCACCGGTAAGAACGACGTCCTCAGTGACAACTCCCGCGCGTACATCCTCAAGCTGATGGGCAAGGTCGTCCGCGACCAGCGCTGGGGCACCCCGGCGGGCGCGCCCTCCGGCACGGACATCCACGTCAAGAACGGCTGGCTGCCGCGGGCCACGCACGGGTGGCGCGTCCACAGTCTCGGCGCCTTCAAGGGCCGTGGGCACGACTACACCATCTCCGTGCTCACCCACGGCAACAGCAACATGAACTACGGCGTCGACACCATCCAGCGGGTCTCCAAGGCCATCCACAAGGACCTGACCCCCCTCACCCAGGCCCCCGCCCGCTTCGCCCCGACGGACACCCCGAAGGAGGCGTCGGTCCCGGCACCGCCCGCCTGACGGACCGCCTGCACGAACCGCGCCAGGGGGCGAGGGCCTCGGTCGTCGCCCCCTGGCGCGGTCTCGTTTGTTGCGGCGGGATGAAAACCGCACCTCACCGCGTTGGGCCTCTCGGCAGGTCAGGGTGATCGGGAGGCGGACGACAGTGACGAGGCAGCCGGAGCGGCCGGAACAGCGGGGCTGGGGGAAACGGCTCTGGGGGTACGCCTGGCGCTACCCCAAGGACGTCGTGCTCGCGCTCGGCTCCTCCCTCGGCGGCATGGCCGTCATGGCCCTCGTACCGCTGATCACCAAGATCATTATCGATGATGTGATCGGTGACCACAGTCGGTCCATGGGGCCCTGGGCCGCCGCCCTCATCGGGGCCGCCGTCCTCGTGTACGTGTTCACGTACATCCGCCGCTACTACGGCGGCCGCCTCGCCCTCGACGTGCAGCACGACCTGCGCACCGAGATGTACGACACGGTCACCCGCCTCGACGGCCGGCGCCAGGACGAGCTGTCCACCGGACAGGTCGTCGGCCGGGCCACCAGTGACCTCCAGCTCATCCAGGGCCTGCTCTTCATGCTGCCGATGACCATCGGCAACATCCTGCTGTTCGTGATGTCCCTGGTCATCATGGCGTGGCTCTCGCTGCCCCTGACCCTGGTCGCGCTCGCCGTCGCCCCCGCCCTGCTCTGGATCGCCCGCCGCAGCCGCTCCAAGCTGCACCCCGCCACCTGGTACGCCCAGGCCCAGGCGGCCGCGGTCGCCGGTGTCGTGGACGGCGCCGTCGGCGGCGTACGCGTGGTGAAGGGCTTCGGGCAGGAGGAGCAGGAGACCGGGAAGCTCAGGGAGGTCGGGCGGCGGCTCTTCGCGGGGCGCCTGCGCACCGTCCGCCTGAACTCCCGCTACACCCCGGCCCTCCAGTCCGTGCCCATGCTCGGGCAGGTCGCGATGCTCGCCCTCGGCGGCTGGCTCGCCGTGCAGGGCGACATCACGCTCGGCACGTTCGTGGCGTTCTCCACCTATCTCGCCCAGCTCGTCGGCCCCGTACGCATGCTCGCCATGGTCCTCACCGTCGCCCAGCAGGCCCGCGCCGGTGTGGAGCGCGTCCTGGAGCTGATCGACACCGAGCCGACCATGACCGACGGCACCAAGGAGCTGCCGGACGACGCCCCGGCCACCGTCGAGTTCGACGACGTGTCGTTCGCCTACGACGAGGGGCGGCCCGTCCTCGACGGGCTCAGCTTCGCCATCCGCCCCGGTGAGACCCTCGCCGTCGTCGGCTCGTCCGGCAGCGGCAAGTCGACCGTGTCGCTGCTCCTTCCCCGGTTCTACGACGTGTCGCGCGGCGCCGTCCTCATCGGCGGCCACGACGTGCGCGAGCTGACCCAGGACTCGCTGCGCGCCGCCATCGGCCTCGTCCCCGAGGACTCCTTCCTCTTCTCCGACACCGTCCGCGCCAACATCGCCTACGGCCACCCGGGCGCCACCGACGAGGACATCGCACGGGCCGCCCGCGCCGCGCAGGCCGACCGCTTCATCGCCGAGCTGCCCCACGGCTACGACACCAAGGTCGGCGAACACGGCCTGACCCTCTCCGGCGGCCAGCGCCAGCGCCTGGCCCTGGCCCGCGCCATCCTCACCGACCCGCGCCTGCTCGTCCTCGACGACGCCACCTCCGCCGTGGACGCCCGCGTCGAGCACGAGATCCACGAGGCCCTGAAGGGGGTCATGCGGGGACGCACCACCCTCCTCATCGCGCACCGCCGCTCCACCCTCAACCTCGCCGACCGCATCGCCGTGCTCGAGAACGGCCGCCTCGCCGACATCGGCACCCACGCGGACCTCGAGCGCCGCTCACCGCTGTACCGGCGCCTGCTCACCGACCCCGACGAGCTGGGCGGCGTCTCGCCCGGTCACGTGCCGCCCGCCGCGCCCGCCGAAGCCGTCGTGGACACCTCGGTGCGCGCCGAGCTGGACGCCGAGTTCGACGCCGAGCGTGGCATCACCCCGCGCCTGTGGTCCGGCGACCGCGAACCGAAGGACATGTCCCTCTCCGGGACCCCGGCCACACCCGAACTGCTCGCCCAGGTCGACGCGCTGCCCCCGGCGACCGACACCCCGGCGATCGACGAGGCGCGGGCCGTCGCCGCCGAGGAGTCCTACGGCCTGCGCAGGCTGCTCCGCGGCTTCGGCGCGCCGCTCCTGGTGAGCCTGCTGCTCGTCGCCGTCGACGCGGGCGTCGGCCTGCTCCTCCCGGTCCTCATCAGGCACGGCATCGACGAGGGCGTCTCCCAGCTCGCGCTCGGCGCGGTGTGGACCGCGTCCGCCCTCGCGCTCGGCGCCGTCGTCGTGCAGTGGGCGGCACAGACCGGTGAGATCCGGATGACGGGACGCACGGGTGAGCGGGTCCTGTACGCGCTGCGCCTGAAGATCTTCGCGCAGCTCCAGCGGCTCGGGCTCGACTACTACGAGCGGGAGCTGACCGGGCGCATCATGACCCGGATGACCACGGACGTGGACGCCCTGTCCACGTTCCTCCAGACCGGCCTGGTCACCGCGTTCGTCTCCGTCGTCACCTTCCTCGGCATCATGGTCGCGCTCGTCGTCATCGACGTACAGCTCGCCCTGGTCGTCTTCGCCACCCTGCCGCTGCTCGTCGTCGGTACGTTCTTCTTCCGCCGCTCCAGCGTCAAGGCGTACGAGCTGGCGCGGGAGCGCGTCTCGGTGGTCAACGCAGACCTCCAGGAGATGGTGTCCGGGCTGCGCGTCGTGCAGGCCTTCCGGCGCGAGCGCTCGGGCAGCGAGCAGTTCGCCGCCCGCAGCGCCGACTACCGCGCGGCCCGCATCCGCGGCCAGTGGCTGATCTCGGTGTACTTCCCGTTCGTGCAGTTCCTGTCGTCCGTGGCCGTGGTCGCGGTGCTCGTGGTGGGCGCGCACCGGGTCGACGCGGGCACCCTCACCACCGGCGCCCTGGTCGCCTACCTCCTCTACATCGACCTGTTCTTCGCGCCCGTGCAGCAGCTCTCCCAGGTCTTCGACGGCTACCAGCAGGCGTCCGTGTCGCTCGGCCGCATCCAGGAACTGCTCCAGGAACCCGCGTCCACCAAGACCGCGGACGAGCCGCTCGACGTCCTCTCCCTGCGCGGCGAGATCGCCTTCGAGGACGTGGCCTTCGCGTACGGCACCGCCGGCACCGCGGGCGGGCCCGAGGCGCCCGCCGGTGGCGACGAGACCGCGCTGACCGGGGTGCGTCTGACGATCCCCGCCGGGCAGACCGTCGCCTTCGTCGGTGAGACCGGCGCGGGCAAGTCCACCCTGGTCAAGCTGGTGGCCCGGTTCTACGACCCGACGTCGGGCCGGGTGACCGTCGACGGCACCGACCTGCGCTCCCTCGACCTCACCTCGTACCGGCACCGGCTCGGGGTCGTACCGCAGGAGGCGTACCTGTTCGCGGGCACCGTCCGTGACGCCATCGCCTACGGCCGCCCCGACGCCACCGACGCGCAGGTCGAGGCGGCGGCGCGGGCCGTCGGCGCGCACGACATGATCGCGACACTGGACGGTGGCTATCTGCACGAGGTCTCCGAGCGCGGCCGCAATCTGTCGGCCGGGCAGCGCCAGCTCATCGCGCTCGCCCGCGCCGAGCTGGTCGACCCCGACATCCTGCTCCTCGACGAGGCCACCGCTGCCCTCGACCTCGCCACGGAGGCGCAGGTCAACCAGGCCACCGACCGCATAGCGGGCAGGCGGACCACGCTGGTCGTGGCCCACCGCCTCACCACCGCGGCCCGCGCGGACCGGGTGATCGTGATGGACCACGGCCGGGTGGCCGAGGACGGCACGCACGAGGAGCTGCTCGCGCGCGGCGGCCGGTACGCGCAGCTGTGGCAGACGTTCGTCGGGCAGCCGGTGGGGGCGTAGCAGGGCCGCCCCGGCTGCTGATCCCGGCTGCTCGTCCCGGACACTCGTCTCGGGCGCTTGTCCCGGACACCGTCTCAGCCACTTGACCCGGACACCGTCTCAGGTACGCGTCCCGAATAGTGGGACGGAGAATTGAGAGGCCGGGTTCCGCAACCATCGAGCGGCTGGTCGGCGTCCGTACGTCAGTACGCTGGTACGGGGGTGAGACGGGAGGGGAAGACGTGCACAGTGGTCGGATAGGGCGGGGTCTGTCCACGGGCGCCGCCGCACTCGCGGCTGCCCTCCTGCTCGCGCTCGCGGGCCCCGGCGTCGACGCCGCCCAGGCCGCGGCGCCCTGCCCCGGCCACAAGGTCCGCACCCTGCCCTTCAGCACCGGCAAGGTCGTGCTCTACAAGAAGCGCGGCTACGTCTGCGCCGTCACGTACGCGAAGCGGCCCGGCGCCCGCAAGGCGATGTCGGTCAGCGTGCAGGCGCGCGGCAGCCGCCCCGTACAGGAGAAGGGCCGCTTCTCCCGGCTCGCGGGTCCCGTCAAGGTGCACGCGGGGCACCGGTGCGTATGGGTCAAGGGATCGGTGGGCCGGGCGAAGGTCAGCTCGGGCTGGATCCTGTGCTGATGTCCGGTCAGCGGACGCGCTCGTCCTCTCAGTGAAATTCCCTGAGTCCCTGATGCGTCCTGTATGTCCTCAATGTGCCCTGGTGTGCGCGCTGTTGCTCGGTTAGGTTCCGGTCAATCGCTGCGCCGACAGGGGAGGATGCATGCGTAAGACCCTCAGATGGGTGCTTTCACTCACGGTGCTCATAGGCACCGTGGGCCTGGCCGAGACCACGGCCACGGCGTCACCCGACGCCGAACGGGGCGCCACCAGCGCCGACGGGGACGCCGCCGCCAAGGAGGCCGCCGCCAAGGACATCAAGGACCGGCTCCTCGCCGTCAAGGGCATGAGCCTCATCGAGGAGAAGCCGTACGACGGTTACCGCTTCTTCGTCCTCAACTACACCCAGCCGGTCGACCACCGGCGCCCCTCCAAGGGCACCTTCCAGCAGCGCATCACCGTGCTGCACAAGGACACCGCCCGGCCCACCGTCTTCTCCACCTCGGGCTACGGCCTGAACACCAACCCGGGCCGCGCGGAACCCACCCGCATCATCGACGGCAACCAGGTCGCCATGGAGTACCGCTTCTTCACTCCCTCGCGCCCCGCGCCCGCCGACTGGTCCAAGCTCGACATCTGGCAGGCCGCGAGCGACCAGCACCGCATCTTCAAGGCCCTCAAGCCGATCTACGGCAAGAAGTGGCTGTCCACGGGCGCCTCCAAGGGCGGCATGACCGCCACCTACTTCGAGCGCTTCTACCCGCGTGACATGGACGGCGTCGTCGCCTACGTCGCGCCGAACGACGTGAACAACCGCGAGGACTCCGCGTACGACCGGTTCTTCGAGAACGTCGGCACCAAGGAGTGCCGCAGCAAGGTCGAGGCGGCACAGCGCGAGGCCCTGGTGCGGCGCGCGCCGTTGAAGAAGCTGTACGCGCGGTACGCCGCCGACAACGGCAGGACCTTCAAGATCATCCGCAGCTTCGACAAGGCCTTCGAGGCCGTCGTGCTCGATGTGAACTGGGGCTTCTGGCAGTACCAGGACTCGGCGAGTGCCTGCGCCAAGGTGCCCGACGCCAAGACCGTCACCGACCAGGAGCTGTTCGACTGGATCGACGAGGTCGGCGGCTGGAACGGCTACACCGACCAGGGCCTCGAGTACTACACGCCCTACTACTACCAGGCCGGCACCCAGCTCGGCTCGCCCGACATCACCCAGCCCTGGCTCGCCGGCCTGAGCCGGTACGGGTACCAGCCGCCGCGGAACTTCGTGCCGCACGAGATCCCGATGAAGTTCCAGAAGAACGCCATGAAGGACGTCGACCGCTGGGTGCGCCACAACTCCCACCGGATGCTGTTCGTCTACGGCGGGAACGACCCGTGGGGAGCCGAGCCGTTCCGGCCCGCGCGGGGCGCCAAGCACGACTCGTACGTCATGACCGCGCCCGGCGCCAACCACGGCGCCAACGTGGCCCAGCTCGTCGGTGACGACAAGGCGAGGGCCACGCAGCGGATCCTGGCGTGGGCCGGGGTGCCCGCCGCCCAGGCCGAGGCCGCGAAGCCGCTCGCGCCGTACGACGCGAAGCTCGACCGCAAGGACCGCGACCGCCGCGACTCGCTGCGCCCGTAGTCCCTGGCGGGGCGCCCCGGGTCCGCCCCTGCTCCGGGGCCGGGGCTCTGCCCCGGCCCCGTACCGGCGCTCCGCGCCTCGTCCTCACCCGCCGGACGGGCTGTTCACACCCCGTCCGGCGGGTACGAGAGGCCGTGCCCGACGGGGTACCGCACCGTGTCCGGGTCGTCCGGGCACGGTACGGGCACCGGCAACCGCCCTGCCGGGCGGACCCGTCCGGCGACGACCCGGGCGGCGGCGCGCAGTTCGACGTCCGTCCAGGAGTACGTGGCGAGCGCGGCGGCCGCGCCGGGCAGCAGGGCCACGTCGTTCGGGGTGCGTATCGAGACGATGACGACGGGCGGGCCGTCCGGGACCGCGGCCAGGGCCGTGACCAGGGAGTGCTGCGGGTCGCCCGGGGTGACGTCGTACGTGGTGACGAGCACGGCGTCGTGGCCGGAGGCCGCCTCGGCGAGGGCCTTCTCGACGGTTTCCGGTGCCGGCTCGGTGCCGGTGCCGAACGCCGTGGCGGTGAGACCGAGTTCGGTGAGGGCCGCGGCGAGCACGGCGGTCGGCGGCCCGGTGGTGCCCGAGGGCGAGACCGGGTCGGCGCCGAGGACCAGGACGCGGCCGTGGGTTCCGGGGGACAGCGGCAGCAGGCCGCCCTCGTTGCGCAGGAGGGTCGTGGTGCGCTCGGCGATGCGGTCGGCGGCGGCCCGGTGCGCCTCGCTGCCGACGGTCGCCGTGACGGCGTCGGCAGTCGTGTACGCCTGCTCGAACAGGCCCAGTTTCCCCTTGAGCCGCAGGATCCGCAGGACGGACTCGTCGATGCGGGCCTCGGTCAGCTCGCCCTCGCGGACGGCCCGCAGGACGGCGTCCCTGGCGAGTTCGGGCTGCGGCGGATGCAGCAGCTGGTCGACGCCCGCCTTGAGCGCGAGCACGGCCACCCGGTCGTCGCCGTACTTGGTGCGCACGCCCCGCATGGACAGCGAGTCGGTGACCACGACCCCGTCGTGGCCGAGCTGCTCGCGCAGGATGCCGGTGACGACGGGGTACGAGAGGGTCGCGGGGTCGAGCGCCGGGTCGAGGGCGGGCACCACGATGTGCGCGGTCATCACCACGTCGACGCCGGTCGCGAGCGCGGCACGGAACGGCGGGGCGTCCAGCTCCTCCCACCGCGCACGGGTGTGGTGGATGTACGGCAGCGCGGAGTGGCTGTCGGTCGCGGTGTCGCCGTGGCCGGGGAAGTGCTTGACGGCGGGCGCGACGCCCGCGTCCCGGTAGCCCTCGATCTGCGCGGTCACCAACACCGACACCGCCTGCGGGTCCGCGCCGAAGGACCGTACGCCGATGACGGGGTTGGCCGGGTTCACGTTGACGTCGGCGGACGGCGCGTAGTTCTGGCGGATGCCGAGCGCGCGCAGTTCGACGCCGGCTGTGCGGGCCGCCTCGCGGGCGTCGTCGGCCGAGCCGCCGGCGCCGAGCGCCATCGCGCCGGGCAGCAGGGTGGCGGGCGCGCCAACGCGGGCCACGACGCCGTGCTCCTGGTCCACGGAGAGCAGCAGTGGGATGCCCGGCGTCCCGTCAAGGGCCGCGCGCTGCACGTCGTTGGAGAGCGCGGCGAGCTGCTGCGGGTCGCGGGTGTTGTGGGCCCAGCCGAAGTAGATCAGCCCGCCGGGCCGGTACTCGGCGACGGCGTCCGCGGCGGTACGCACACCGAGTTCGCGCTGGTTCAGCTCGATGTCGGCCGCGTCCGGCTCGGTGGCGTGGTGGCCGTACACGTGCAGGACGAGGAGCTGGCCGACCTTCTCCTCGAGGGTCATGCGGGAGAGCAGCTGCTGGTACTGGTCGTCGCGGTGACCGGGTACGCCGGTCTCTTCCTGGGCGCTGTGGGAGTCGTGAGGCACCTGCCACGGATATCCCGTGGGGTACGGCGGGTCAAGGTCCAGCGGTGCGGCGCGGCCGCCCCGGGCGGGGGGCCGCCACCGGCGCAAGGGAGGGGCGCACCGGTGACGGCGCGCTGTCGGCCGCGGGCGGCTGAAGGGTGGTCAGCGTTCGCAGCCAGCAGCGATGCCGACACCGCCTCGCGGAGACTCTCCGACAGCGTGCAAGTTTGACGACGGGGCCCTCGCCAAGGTTCCCGAAACGGCGCGGGCCAAGGGAAGTTGGGGCCACTGGGGAGGGTGTGCCGAAAAGTTTCGGCCCTTCGGGCGGTGGAGGGCGGGACCTGAGGACGGTCCGGGAACGGCATGCCGTACAACATCTCGTACGACCCCGTTACGGCATTGCTAAGCAACGCTTCAAACAATCATGAAGAAATTCGTGCTGGTGCTGAACACTCGGGTCGCGTGATCCTCGACGCATGCGCCCCTCACACCTCTGCCTCGCCGTCCTCGTCGCCGCCGTCTGGGGGGTGAACTTCGTCGTCATCGAGGTCGGCCTCGGCCACTTCCCGCCGCTCCTGTTCTCCGCGCTGCGCTTCCTCGTCGCGGCCCTGCCCGCCGTGTTCTTCGTCGGGCGCCCCAAGGTCGCCTGGAAATGGCTCGTGGGTGTGGGCCTCGTGCTCGGCGTGGCCAAGTTCGGGCTGCTGTTCATCGGCATGGACGCGGGCATGCCGGCCGGCCTGTCCTCGCTGGTGCTCCAGATCCAGGCGGTCTTCACGGCGCTCATCGCCTTCGTCGCCCTCGGTGAACGCCCGGCGCGGGTGCGGGTGGTGGGCATGGCCGTCGCGCTCGCCGGGATCGGCGTCGCGGCCGTCCACGAGGGCGCCTCGGGACCCCTCACGGCCTTCGGCCTGACCGTCGCGGCCGCCGCCTGCTGGGGCGTGTCCAACGTCCTCACCCGCAAGGCGGCTCCGCCCGACGCCCTGAACTTCATGGTGTGGGTGAGCACGGTCCCGGTCCTGCCGCTGCTCGCCCTCTCGCTGCTCTTCGAAGGCCCCTCGCGCGACCTCGACGCACTGCGCGGCCTCGACTGGCAGGGCGTCGGGATCATCGTCTACGTCGCGTGGATCACGACGGTGTTCGGCTTCGGGGCCTGGGGCTTCCTGCTGCGCCGCCACCCGGCCTCGACGGTGGCGCCGTTCTCCCTCCTGGTACCGGTCTTCGGCATGTCGTCGGCCGCCCTGTTCCTGGACGAGTCGGTGGGCGGCCTCCAGTGGTGCGCGGCGGCGCTCCTGGTGGGCGGGGTGGCGTTGACGTCGCTGCCCGGTATGCCGGGTACGCGGCGGAAGCCGGTCCCCGGGGCCGCGGCGACGGGCGCTCCGGCGGCCCCGGCCGCTCCGCAGGCCCCGGCCGCGGCCGGGTCGTTCAGGCCGACTCCGTCATGAGCCTTGTCAGCAGCTCGCGTCCCTGGCCGAGGAGTTCCGGCAGCGGCGCCGCCTCCTCGTACCACCGCTTCTCGTACTCCCAGCACAGCCAGCCGTCATAGCCGTTGCGGGTCAGGAGCTCCACGCACTCGGCGAGCGGCAGGACGCCCGTACCGAGGGCGCGCGGGGTGGTGTCGTCGGCGCTCGCGATGTCCTTGACCTGGACGTACCCGAGGAAGGGGGCGAGCGCGGCGTAGCTGTCGGCGATCTGCTCGCCGCCGAGCCAGGTGTGCATGACGTCCCACAGGGCGCCGGCGTGCCGGTGACCGACGGGGCCGAGCACGCGGGCGGCGGCCGCACCGGTGCGGTGCGAGTCGTGGGTCTCCAGGAGGATGCGGACGCCCGCGTCGGCGCCGTACTCCGCGGCGGTGCCGAGCCGCCTGGCGGCGATCTCGTCGGCCGCCGCGAGGTCGCCGGGGTCCGGTTCGGTGCTGTCGTCCGGGGATCCGCCGGGGAAGACGCGGACGTAGGGGGCGCCGAGGTCGCGGGCCAGGGCCAGGAGCTCCCGGATCTCGTCCAGGACGGGTTCGTCGGCGCCCGGCGCCGCGACGCGCGCGTACCCGGCGACGCCGAGCACCTCGACGCCCGCCTCCTTGAACCGGCCCGCCACCTCGGCCCGTGCGGCGGCCCCGAGGCCCGTGTGCACCGGCTCCTCGGGGTGTGCGCGCAGCTCGACGCCGTGGTAGCCGTGCGTGCGGGCCAGCTCCAGGACGTCCTGGATCGGCATGCTCGGTACCCCGAGCGTGGAGAAGGCGAGTTTCATGGCCGGACATCTTTCCGCCGGGCGGCGCGGGAAACGTGCCCCCGCCAGGGGCACGGCCCGACTTCCGCCGTACCGGCGGCTGGGGGGTGCCCCGTCAGGGGCGCGGGGAACTGCGCGGCCAGCCACGAAGAAGCCGCAGACGCGTCTGCACGGTTGCTCGGCAGACGCGTCTGCGGCTTGACGCGCGCTGAGCGCGCAGTTCCCCGCGCCCCCAGGGAGGGCACCTCATCGCCCGCTGCGGGGTGCCCCGTCAGGGGCGCGGGGAACGGCGCGGCCAGCCACGATGAGGCCGCAGGCGCGTGTGCACGGTTGCTCGGCAGACGCGTCTGCGACTTGACGCGTGCTGAGCGCGCAGTTCCCCGCGCCCCTAACGGGGCCCGGTGTCGTGGCCCGGGGGCGGAAAGCCCGCAGATGCGTCTGCGGCTTGTCGCGCGCTGGGCGCGGAGTTCCCCGCGCCCCTTACGGGGCGCCCAGGGGCCCGGCGAGGGCAAGTCGCCAGTCCTGGCCGAGCAGGCTCACGCCGAAGGAGCGGTGGGGCGCCTCCGCCACCAGGGAGAAACCGTGCCGGAGATAGATCGCGCGGGCAGCCGCCAGCACCTCGTTGGTCCACAGGACCAGCTCCCGGTAGCCGACTTCGCGAGCGAAGGAGACCACGGCGGAGACGAGCCGGTCCCCGATGCCGAGCCCGCGCGCCTCGGGCTCGACGAGCAGGAGCCGAAGCCGTGCGGTGCCGGGCGCCTCGTCCCGTACGCACATCACGCACCCGACGGCCCTGCCGTCCAGCTCGGCGATCCAGACGCGCTCCCGGTGCGGGTCGTGGTCCTGGGCGAAGTCGGCGACGATACGCGCCACCAGGCCCTCGTAGTCCGCGTTCCACCCGAACTGCGCGGCGTACAGCGCGCCGTTGCGCTGCACGATCCAGCCGAGATCCCCGGCGCCGGGCCCGCGCAGCACCACGTCCTCGGCGCGCGGCGGACGCCGTGCGCCGTCCGCGAGGAGGTCCCGCACGGTGGCGAGCGCCGCCGTGAGGCGCTCGCGCCCGGCGGCGGGAACCGTGGCGAGCAGCGCGCCCACGGCCTCCCGCGACCGCTCGTCGAGCAGCTCCGCGGTGGTCCGCCCGCGCGCGGTGAGCGTCACGCGCCGCCGCCGGGGGTCCCGCTCGGACGGCGTCCGCTCGACCAGGCCGTCCGCCTCGAACCTGGCGAGGATGCGGCTCAGGTACCCCGCGTCGAGGGAGAGTTCCCCGCGCAGGTCGGCGGCGTCCGTGCGCGGCGAATGGGCCAGTTCGTACAGGACGCGGGACTCGGTGAGCGTGTAGGGCGCGTACAGCCGGCGGCTGTAGTCCAGCGCGCCGATGAGGTTGGTGTAGAAGCGGTTGAAAGCGCGGATCTCCTGGACGCTCATGCGGCACCTCACCCGGTCGGGCCGGACGTCAGCGGCCCCGAGACGACCCCCGGGCAACCGTGCGCCGACCCGACGGTCCCGGCCCCGACCCCAGCCGACCCATGTCATTTTCGTTGACTCAGTCAGAGATATCTCGTCGAGCATAGAACCGGGCCCGGTCCAGAGGCGTGCTTTGAGGCTTACCCGCCCGCGCGACCCCGCTGATCAGGAAGTTCCGCGGAAAAGTCTCTACAGCACCTTCAATGGAACGATCGAGGTCATGGACCGGCGCCGCCCCGCAGCCGATGGCGCCGTACGACATGACGGGAGGCCGGGAGTGAAGTTCGTTCTCGAAGTCGACGTGGACGACGCGGCGACGCCGGAGGACTCCGCCCGCGAACTGGAGCGCGTCCTTCGCTACTGGGCAGGCAACCTCCGGCACTACACGCTGGAGCCGGGCACGGGCGAGGCCGTGTACGACTCCGGGCACCGGGAGGTCGGCAACTGGAGGTGCACGGAGGCCTGACGCCCTCGGTGCCCGGAGGGGCAGCCTGCGCCCGGGAAGCCCCGGGAGCCGCCTGCCCCGGGAACCTCAGTGCCGCCGGGGCACCCCCGTCGACCCCCGCACCATCAGCTCCCCGTGCACCGTAGCGATCCCCCCCGGGGGCTCCTCCTCGCGGCCCGTCGCGATCCGCCCCGCCCGCGCCCCCGCCTCGTACAGCGGAAGCCGCACGGTGGTCAGCGCCGGTACCGCGTCGATGCTGAACGGCAGGTCGTCGAAGCCCGCCACCGACACGTCCCCGGGGATCGAGAGGCTCCGGTCCCGCAGGGCCGCGCAGGCGCCGAGGGCCACCGTGTCGTTGGCGGCGACTATCGCCGTCAACCGCGGTTCGCGGCGCAGGAGTTCCAGGGTGGCGTCGTAGCCGGAGCGGCGGTCGTAGGGGCCGTGCAGGGTCAGCAGGGGGTCGTCCGCGACGCCCGCCGCGGCCAGGGCCTCCTGGTGGCCCTCCAGGCGGTGGCGGGTGGTGGTGCGCTCCGGGGGGCCCGCGACGTAGCCGATGCGGCGGTGGCCGAGGCCGACGAGGTGGTCCGTGAGGCGGCGCCCGCCGCCCCGGTTGTCGAAGGTGAGCGCCACCGCGTCGGGGGCGGCACCGGTCGGCGGTCTGCCGCACAGCACCACCCGGGAGCCCGCGTCGCCGAGCCGCCGCAGCTTCCCGCCGATCGCCGCGGCGTGCGTGGCGTCCTCGATGGCGCCGCCGGTGACCACGACGGCCGCGGCCCGCTGGCGCTGGAGCAGCGTGAGGTAGGTGAGCTCGCGCTCCGGCGAGCCGCCGGTGTTGCACACCACCGCCATCCGCTCGCCGCCCGCCCGGCCACCGGGCCCGGTGATCTCCGACTGGACCGCGCTCGCCATGATCCCGAAGAAGGGGTCGGCGATGTCGTTCACCAGGATGCCCACCAGGTCCGACGTCGCGGCGGCCAGCGAGCTGGCGGGCCCGTTCAGGACGTAGTCCAGATCGTCCACCGCCCGCAGCACGCGCTCACGCGTGGCGGCGGCCACGGGGTAGTTGCCGTTCAGCACGCGGGACACGGTGGCGGGGGACACCTGGGCGCGAGCCGCCACGTCCGCCAGGGTCACGGTCATCTGTTGGCCTCCGGTCTTGTACGAACCTTGTCCGGCAGGCTAGCTTCTCCCCAATAGAAAGCGCTTGCTACGCATGCTGCCCCGGTAGGCGTCGAGTGCCCCACGGAACGCCCACAGGCCCCACCCCCCGGACGGCACCGTCCCACCGCCCGCACGCCCCGCGCCCACGGAGGAACGAACGTGACACGCAGACCGGTCCGCATCGCCATGAACGGCGTGACCGGACGCATGGGCCACCGCCAGCACCTGGTCCGCTCGATCCTCGCGCTGCGCGAGGAGGGCGGCCTCGACCTGGGCGACGGCACCCGGCTCTGGCCGGAGCCGGTGCTCGTGGGCCGCAGGGAGCGGGCGCTGCGCGAGCTCGCGGGACGCCACGGCATCGAGCACTTCTCGACCGACCTCGACGCCGTACTCGCCGACCCCGCGATCGACATCTACTTCGACGCGCAGGTCACGTCGGCCCGCGAGGAAGCCGTCAGTAAGGCCCTGGCCGCGGGCAAGCACGTGTACACCGAGAAGCCCTCCGCCACCTCCTTCGACGCCGCGCTCGACCTGGCCCGGCGCGCCAGGGACGCGGGCGTGAGGCACGGCGTGGTCCAGGACAAGCTCTTCCTGCCGGGCCTGCGCAAGCTGGCGCGCCTGATCGACGGCGGCTTCTTCGGGCGGATCCTGTCGGTGCGGGGCGAGTTCGGCTACTGGGTCTTCGAGGGCGACTGGCAGCAGGCGCAGCGCCCGTCCTGGAACTACCGGGCGCAGGACGGCGGCGGCATCGTCGTGGACATGTTCCCGCACTGGGACTACGTCCTGCACGAGCTGTTCGGCCGGGTGCGCTCCGTGCAGGCGCTCGCCGTGACGCATCTGCCGCAGCGCTGGGACGAGCGCGGCAAGCCCTACGCGGCGACGGCGGACGACGCGGCGTACGGCATCTTCGAGCTGGAGGGCGGCGTGGTCGCGCAGATCAACTCGTCCTGGGGGGTGCGGGTGCACCGCGACGAGCTGGTGGAGTTCCAGGTGGACGGCACCGAGGGCTCCGCCGTCGCGGGCCTGCACCACTGCCGCTTCCAGCACCGGGCGGGCACGCCGCGACCGGTCTGGAACCCCGACCAACCCGGCACGCACTCCTTCCGCGACCAGTGGCAGGAGGTCCCCGACAACCCCGGCGACGCCAACGACACCATCAACTCCAACAACTCCAACAACTCCAACAACTCCAACAACACCATCAACTTCAGCAACCCCGGTGGGCCCGTCAACGGCTTCAAGGCGCAGTGGGAGCTGTTCCTGCGGCACGTGTACGCCGACGCGCCCTACCACTGGGACCTGCTCGCGGGCGCCCGCGGCGTGCAGCTCGCGGAGCTCGGCCTGCGCTCGTCGGCGCAGGGGCGCAGGATCGACGTACCGGAGATCATCCTGTGAACGCACGAAACCCGTACGGCGCGGAGCCCACCGGGGGCCGCGCCCCGCACCGCGAGGGGCCAAAGGCTCCCGTGCACCCGGCGGTCTTCGGTCCGGAGGGTCCCGCGAACCCGGCGGTCTTCGGTCCGCAGGGTCCGGTGCACCCCGCGGCCTTCGCCCCGGAGAACCCCGCGAACCCGGCCGTCTCCCTGCCGCGCCCGGTGTCCGCGGCGCCGCTGCGCTCACGCACCGTCCTCGCCGCCGCCCACGTGGTGGCGGACCCGCGCGCCGACGTGTCCCCGGACGGGCCCGCCGCCCTCGACTGGGACGCGACGCTCGCCTTCCGCAGGCACCTGTGGCGGCACGGCCTGGGCGTCGCCGAGGCGATGGACACCGCCCAGCGCGGCATGGGCCTGGACTGGCGGGGCGCCGCCGAACTGATCCGGCGCTCGGCCGCGGAGGCGCGGGCGGTGGGCGGCAGGATCGCCTGCGGTGTGGGCACCGACCAGCTGACCGCGCCCGCGCCCGGGCTCGCCGACGTGCGCCGCGCCTACGAGGAACAGCTCGCGCTGGTGGAGGACACCGGCGCGCAGGCGATCCTGATGGCCTCGCGCGCCCTCGCCGCCACGGCCCAAGGCCCCGACGACTATCTGACGACGTACGCCGATCTGCTCCGGCAGGCGAGCGCCCCCGTGATCCTGCACTGGCTCGGCCCGATGTTCGACCCGGCACTCGCGGGCTACTGGGGCACGGACGACCTCGACGCGGCCACCGACACCTTCCTCGAGGTCGTCGCCGCCCACCCCGGCAAGGTGGACGGCGTGAAGATCTCGCTCCTGGACGCGGACCGCGAGGTCGGGCTGCGCCGCCGCCTGCCGGACGGGGTGCGCTGCTACACCGGCGACGACTTCCACTACCCCGAGCTCGTCGGGGGCGACGACCACGGCTTCAGCCACGCGCTCCTCGGCGTCTTCGACCCGCTGGCGCCCGTGGCGGCGCAGGCGGTGCGCGCCCTGGACGGCGGCGACACGGAGGCGTTCCGCGACCTGCTCGACCCCACCGTCGAACTGGCCCGCCACCTCTTCGCACCCCCCACCCGCTACTACAAGACGGGCGTGGTCCTCCTGGCTTGGCTCGCGGGCCACCAGGAGCACTTCACGATGGTCGGCGGCCTTCAGTCCGCCCGCTCCCTGCCGCACCTCGTCCGGGCCCACGAACTCGCCGACGCCCTGTCCCTGTTCCCCGACCCGGACCTCGCGGCGTACCGCATGCGCTCGCTCCTCAAGGTCTACGGAGCCACCCCATGACACCCCCCGCGCCCCGCGCGCCCGCCGACTTCAGCATCAACCAGATGACGGTCAGGCAGCTCTCCCTGCCCGACCTGGTCGCCGCCTGCGCCGACCTGGGCGTCCGCGGGGTGGGGCTGTGGCGCGAGCCCGTCGGGGAGTACGGGGTCGAGGCGGCCGCGAAGCTCGTGCGGGCGGCCGGGCTGCACGTCAGCACCCTGTGCCGGGGCGGCTTCCTCACCGCCGTCGACCCCGGCGAACGCGCCCGCGCCCTCGCCGACAACCGGGCCGCCGTCGACGAGGCCGCCGCCCTCGGCACCGACACGCTGGTCCTGGTCTGCGGCGGTCTCCCGGCCGGTGAGCGCTCGCTGCCCGCCGCCCGGGAACGCGTCGCCGACGCCCTCGCCGACCTCGCCCCCTACGCGGCCGACCGCGCCGTCCGCCTCGCCGTGGAACCCCTGCACCCCATGTTCGCCGCCGACCGCTGCGTCGTCTCCACCCTCGGTCAGGCGCTCGACCTGGCCGAACGCTTCCCCGCCGAGCAGGTCGGCGTGTGCGTCGACACCTACCACGTCTGGTGGGACGACCAGGCGCCCGCCGCCCTCACCCGCGCCGGGGCCGCGGGGCGGCTGCACGCCTTCCAGCTCGCCGACTGGACCACGCCCCTGCCGTACGGCGTCCTCACCGGGCGCGGGCCGCTCGGTGACGGGACGATCGACTTCCGCGCGTGGCGCGCCCTCGCCCGGTCCGCCGGGTACCGGGGGCCCGTCGAGGTCGAGCTGTTCAACGACGCGCTGTGGGCGGGTGACGGACGCGAGGTCCTTGCGGACACGGTACGACGCTTCGTGGCCCACGCCTGCTGACGGCGCCGGTCACTCAGCCCGTCCGGCGTTCGAGGACGAGGCGCGCAGCGCCGAGAGAAGGCTGGGATCCAGGGAACGCAGCGCCCCTGGCCACGGTGAAGGGGCGGGCCTGGGGCGCCCCGCGAAGGTCCCCGCCTACTTCCGGCCCCCGCCTACTTACCGGCCCCCGCCTACTTACCGGCCCCCGCCTACTTACCGGCCCCCGCCCCCCAGAATCCGCCCCAGCAGATCCCCGAGCCCGCCACCCGCGGGGCCACTCCCGGCCCCGGGCGCGCCGGAGGCCGTCCCCGGGGGCTTCGCCTTCTGGGCGCGCTTGGTGAGCACCGTGAGCACCACGGGAATCAGCAGCTCCACGACCCGCACCACGGTGCCGGCGGGCAGCCCCGTCTTCTTGGCGACCGCCTGCGCCACCGGCTTGCTCAGCCTGCTGAGCATCCCCGCCATCATGCCGCCCCCGAGGAGACCGCCGAGCCCACCCCCCAGCGTGGCCACGCCCTGGAGCGGGGCCTCCTGCGCGAACGCCTGCCGCACCTCGTCGGCCTCCGCCGGATCCGCCGTCTCCGCCTTGTCCCGCAGACTGCCCGAGAGCGTCGAGACCGTGGTGCCCACGACGTCCTTGGCACCCGCCGGGTCCGTGCCGATGACATCGGCGATCTCGCGCAGCCGGTCGTCGCCCAGCTCGGTGAGTACGTCCTGCTCGAATGAGGTTTGCTCGCTCATGGGCGAAACGCTACGTCCGGGGTGGTTCGTCGGCACGCCGAAATCTTCCGGGGGAACTTGCCGAAGCCGTGCAACCCTTCCCCCACCACGCGGGTCGTACTGGGTGTCAGAAGCTCTGGAGGGGGATCCGGGGGGATCCGCGGAGCACTGACAAGGGGAGGGAAACCGAGGGGGCCCGGTCGACGGACAGGGCCCCCTCGAAATACCCGCGGTCTGCCGCCGCCGTCACCCCGGCCGGCTCAGCCGCCGCCGTCACCCCGGCCGCCCCGTCACCCCCGTCACCTCAGAAAAAGACCCCGCACGTCAGCAACACATTCGCGTACGGAGTCGCCTCCCCGGTACGGACGACGAGCCGCGCCCCCGCCGTGCGCTCCTTCAGCTCCTCGTGCGACACCAGGCGCAGCGCCGCCCCGGGGAACCGCCGCTCCAGCAGCGCCGCCGTCCCCGGACCGGCCTGCCGCACCTCACGCGCCGCCACCGCGCCCTCCACCACGAGCTCCGCGAGCAGCCCGTCGAGGACCTGCGCGAACGACGGCACCCCGGCGACGAACGCCAGATCCACCACCCGCGGCCCCGCGGGAACCGGCATCCCCGCGTCACACACCAGGACCCGGTCACCGTGCCCCAGCTCCGCCACCGCGCCCGCGAGACGGCGGTTGAGTATCCCCGCCTTCTTCACCGAGCCGCCGACCCGTCCACGGGTCCGCCCGCCGACCCGCCCGCCGCGCCGAGCGCCGCCACCTCGTCACCCGACGGGTACGACACCTGCGCCCCGGCCCGCGTCACCGCGAGCGCCCCCACCTGCGCCGCGTATCGCGCCGCGGTCTCCAGGTCCTCGCCCACGCCGAGACGCCACGCGAGGGCCGCCGTGAACGCGTCCCCGGCACCCGTCGTGTCCACGGCGTCGACCTGCACCGAAGGGACCCGCGCCGTCCCGTCCGGGCCCGCGACGAGGGCGCCCGCACCGCCGAGGGTCACCACCACCGACCGCGGGCCGAGATCGAGGAGCCGGCGCGCCCAGTCCTCGGGCTCGTCCGGCACCTCGGCGCCGGCCCCGCGCAGGATCACCCGCGCCTCGTGCTCGTTCACCACCAGCGGATCACAGGCGCCGAGCACCTCGTCCGGCAGCGGGGCGGGCGGCGACGGGTTCAGGACGAGCCGGGTCCCCGCGGGCAGCGTCCGCGCCACCTCGGCGACCGTCTCCAGCGGAATCTCCAACTGCACCGACACCACCCGGGCCGCCTCGAAGAGGTGCGCCGCGGCCCGTACGTCCTGCGGCGTCAGCCGTGCGTTGGCGCCCGGCGCCACCACGATGCTGTTGTCGCCCGAGGGGTCCACCGTGATCAGGGCGACCCCGGTCGGCGCGCCACCCACCAGGACCCCCACCGTGTCCACGCCGGCCGAGCGCTGCGAGTCGAGCAGCAGCCTGCCGTACGCGTCGTCGCCGACCCGGGCGAGCAGCGCCGTGCGCGCCCCGAGACGGCCCGCGGCCACCGCCTGGTTCGCGCCCTTGCCACCCGGATGGACGGCTAGGTCCGAGCCGAGCACCGTCTCACCGGCGCCGGGCCGCCGCTCGACGGCCGTCACCAGGTCGGCGTTGGCCGAGCCCACGACCAGCAGGTCGTAGTCATGCATCGTGGTTCTGCCTTTCCGTTCTTTCCCCGTGGGAAGGACCCCCGCGGGAACCCGTCGGACGGGACCCCGGGGGCTCCGAGAGCGTGTGCCCCCGCGCGCGGCACGCGCCGCGCGCGGGGAGCCTCACCTGAACCGTGCCACGTTCCGCGCCGTGACCACCTTCACCGGCACCTTCACCACCGCGTCGACCTTCTCGCCGTCCGCCGCGGCCATCGCGTTGCGCACCGCGATCCGGCCGAGCTCGGCGGGCTGCTGCGCCACCGACGCGTACAGCGTGCCCGCCTCGACCGCCTTGAGGCCGTCGGGGGTGCCGTCGAAGCCGACCACCGACACCGACTTGCCCGCCTTGTCACCGAGGGCCTTGACCGCCCCGAGCGCCATCTCGTCGTTCTCCGCGAACACGCCGTCGACGCCCCGGTTGCCCTGGAGCAGATTGGTCATGACGTCCAGGCCCTTGGTGCGGTCGAAGTCCGCGGGCTGCCTGGCGACGACCTCGATGCCGGGGTAGGCCTTGATGCCCTCGGCGAAGCCCTGGCCGCGCTCGCGGCTCGCGGAGGTGCCCGCCGTGCCCTGGAGCACGACCACCTCGCCCCTGCCGCCGAGCTTGTCGGCGAGTGCCTTCGCCGCCTGCCTGCCGCCCGCGACGTTGTCGGAGGCCACCAGGGTCGCCACGTCCGCCTTGGTCACCCCGCGGTCCGCGGCGACGACGGGGATGCCGGCCTTGTTCGCGGCCCGCGCCGCCGGGCCCGCCGCGTCGGAGTCCACCGGGTTGACGATGACCGCCCTCATGCCCCCGCTGGTGAAGTTCTGCAACTGGTTGGCCTGCTGGGAGGCGTCGTTCTGGGCGTCCGTGACGGTCAGGTCGACCCCCGCCTTCTCCGCCTCCGCCCGCGCGCCCTGCTTCATCTGTACGAAGAAGGGGTTGTTGAGGGTGGACAGGGACAGGCCGATCTTCGTCGACGCCCCCGACGAGCCCGAGTGGAACACGGACACCGCGGCGACCACGGCGGCGGCGACCACGGCCGCGACCGTGTACTTGAGCGCCTGCGGGCCCTTGCGGCCCGACCCCGACGACGTACCGCCCACGGCACCGCCGCCCGCACCGGCCTTCCTGCGCAGCGTGTCCAGGAGCACGGCGAGGGCGATCACGACGCCGATGACGACCT
The DNA here is from genome assembly GCF_044328435.1 of Streptomyces sp. NPDC017940. Classification (NCBI taxonomy): domain Bacteria; kingdom Bacillati; phylum Actinomycetota; class Actinomycetes; order Kitasatosporales; family Streptomycetaceae; genus Streptomyces; species Streptomyces sp. NPDC017940. Next base: position 313,025 of record NZ_JBIRHJ010000001.1, read on the forward strand.
GCTGCCAGAACGCCGACACCGACAGGAGGTTGAGACCGTTGCGCAGGACCGCGAGGATCAGCGCGCCGATCAGCGTGCCCGAGGCCTTGCCGACACCGCCCGCGAGGCTCGCGCCGCCGATGACGACCGCCGCGATGGCGTCCAGCTCGTAGCCCTGCGCGGCCTGCGGCTGCGCCGAGACGAGCCGGGAGGCAAGGACGATGCCCGCGACGGCCGCGAACAGGCCGGAGAGCGCGTAGATGACGACCTTCTGCCGCTGGACCCGCAGTCCCGAGAGGCGCGCGGCCTCCTCGTTGCCGCCGATCGCGTACATGGAGCGGCCGATGTACGTACGGGACAGGATCACCGCGGTGACCACACCCATGACCACCATCACGACGACCGGCACCGGCAGCCACCCGCCGAGCGTGTCACCGACCCGGGAGACCGAGTCGGGGAACGGGATCGGGCTGCCCTGCGAGATCACCAGGGACAGGCCCCGGCCGATCGACAGCATCGCGAGCGTCGCGATGAACGGCGGCAGCTTGCCGTACGCGACGAGGGCGCCGTTGACCAGGCCGCACGCGATGCCCGTGGCGACCGCGAGGAGCACGGCGAGCCAGACGGGCACGCCCTCCTTCGTCGCCGTCCAGGCGAGCACCGTCGCCGACAGGGCCGCCACCGAACCGACCGACAGGTCGATGCCCGCCGCCACGATGACGAAGGTGACGCCGAACGCGAGGATCGCGGTGACGGCCGCCTGCACCCCGACGTTCAGCAGGTTCTGCGTGGTCAGGAAGTCGCCGGAGAGCAGCGACATCGCGACCACGAGGACCACGAGGGCGCTGAGCGCGCCGTTGTCCAGGAGGATGCGGCGCAGGTCGGGGCCGCCTCCCGTGCCGCCGGTGCCCGTCCTGCCCGGCCGGGTGTCAGTGGTTGCCACGGGAGTCCTCCTTCGCGTCCCCCGCAGGGGTGTTGTCGTTGTCCACGGGGGCGGCGCCGATCGCCGCGGGCGCCGCGGGCGCGGTCGCCGGACCGGTGCCGACGGCCAGCGCCATCACCGCGTCCTGCGTCGCCTCGGCCGCGTCGAGTTCGCCCACGAGGCGGCCGTGCGCCATGACCAGGACCCGGTCGCTCATGCCGAGCACCTCCGGCAGATCGCTGGAGATCATCAGGACGGCGTGTCCCGCGGCCGTGAGTTCGTTGACGAGCTGGTAGATCTCGACCTTCGCGCCGACGTCGATGCCCCGCGTCGGCTCGTCGAGGATGAGGACCCTGGCCTCGGCGAGCAGCCACTTGCCGATGACGACCTTCTGCTGGTTGCCGCCGGAGAGGGTGCGCACATGCTGGCCGAGCCCGGCCATCCGCACCCCGAGCCGCCCGGCGATCCGCTCGGCCGCGGCCCGCTGCGCACCCCGGTCCACGAGCCCCGCCCGCGTCGCGGCCCGCAGCGTCACCAGGCCGAGGTTCTCCGCCACGGACGCGTCCAGGACCAGGCCCTGACCTTTGCGGTCCTCCGGTACGAGGCCCACGCCGGCCCGCATCGCGGCGTACACGTCGTGCCGCGGCAGGGCCCGGCCCGCGACCTCCACCGTGCCCGCGTCATAGGGGTCCGCGCCGAACACGGCCCGCGCCACCTCGGTGCGGCCCGCGCCCACGAGGCCCGCGACGCCGACCACCTCACCAGCGCGCACCTCGAAGCCGACGTCGTGGAAGACACCACCGCGGGTCAGGCCCCGGACACGCAGCAACGGCGCCTCCCCCTCGGCCCGGCGTGCCCCTGCGGAGCGCTCGCGCGGGTACTGCTGCTCGATGGAGCGGCCCACCATCAGACGGACCAGCTCGTCCTCCGGCGCCGAAGCGGGCACCCGGCCCACGCTGCGGCCGTCCCGCAGCACGCTGACGCGGTCGCCGAGCGCGGCGATCTCCTCCAGGTGGTGGGTGATGAAGACGATGCCGACGCCGTCGGCGCGCAGGCCGCGCACGAGGGTGAAGAGCTTCTCCACCTCCTCGGAGGTGAGCACGGCCGTCGGCTCGTCCATGACGAGCACGCGCGCGTGCAGACTGAGCGCCTTGGCGATCTCCACCATCTGGAGCCGGGCGATGCCGAGGTCGCGGCAGCGCACGCGCGGAGAGACGTCGACGCCCACGCGCGCGAGCAGCTCGGCGGCGTCGGCCTCCATCCGCCCCCGGTCGATGAGTCCGAAGCGGCGCGGCTGCCGGCCAAGGAAGATGTTCTCGGCGACCGTGAGGTCGGGTACGAGGTTGAACTCCTGGTGGATGGTGGCGATCCCGAGCCGCTCCGCGTCCTGCGCGCCGTGGATGCGCACCTGCTCGCCGCCGACGAGGATCCGCCCGGCGTCGGGCTGATGGGTGCCGGAGAACATCTTGATGAGGGTGCTCTTGCCCGCGCCGTTCTCGCCGAGCAGGACGTGCACCTCGCCGCCGCGCAGGTCGAAGTCCACGCCGTCCAGGGCCACGACGCCGGGGAAGGCCTTGCGGACGCCCTCGACGCGCAGCAGTTCGGGCGCGTCCCGCACGCTGTCGCGCACCGGGGCGTGGCCAGTCATGCGTCACTCCTTCGGGTCGTGCCCGCCGTGCGGTGCTCGCCGCACGAAGCGCGTACGACGAGGCGGGCGGGCAGTGTCACGGACTGCGGGGTGCGGCCCTCGATGCAGTCGGTGAGAGCCCGCACGGCGGCCCGGCCGAGGTCGTCCGTGGGCTGGGCGATGGCCGTGACGGGCGGATCGGTGTGCACGAACCAGGGGATGTCGTCGAACGCGGCGAGCGCGATGTCGTGGGGGACACGCAGCCCGCGCGCGCGGATCGCGTCGAGCGCGCCGAGCGCCATCAAGTTGTCGGCGGCGAAGACCACTTCGGGCGGCTCGGGCAGGGCGAGGAAGCGCTCGGTCGCGCGCCGTCCGCTCGCGGCCTGGAAGTCGCCCTGGCCGATGTAGGCGTCCGGCAGCGCGAGCCCGTACGCGGCGAGCGCCTCCCGGAACGCGGCCACGCGCTCGCTGCCGGTGGTGGTGGCCGCGGGGCCCGCGATGATGGCGAGCCTGCGGTGGCCGAGCCCGTGCAGATGGGCGACCAGATCGCGTACCGCGGCCCGGCCGTCGGACCGCACCACGGGCACGTCGACGCCGGGGAGCCAGCGGTCCACGAACACCATCGGGGTGCCCGCGCGCGCCGCGTCGAGGACGAGCGGGGAGCCGCCGTCGGCGGGAGAGACGAGGAGACCGTCGATGCGGCGGTCGAGGAGCGTGCGGATGTGGTGGTCCTGGATCTCGGGCCGCTCGTCGGCGTTGCCGAAGATGATGCTGTAGCCGAGCGCGCGCGCCTCCTCCTCGACGGAGCGGGCGAGCGCGGTGAAGTAGGGGTTCAGTACGTCGCTGATGACCAGGCCGAGCGTGCGCGTCCGGTCCGTCCTGAGGGACCGGGCGAGCGCGTTGGGCCGGTAGCCGAGCGCGTCCACCGCGGCGAGCACGCGCTCGCGGGCCGCCGGGCTCACGGACGTGTGCGCGTTCAGGACCCGCGAGACCGTCGCGACCGAGACGCCCGCCCGGGCGGCCACGTCCTTGATGCCGATGCCTGCCACTGCCGATGCCACCTCCTCGTGGAATCGATTACACGAGGGATTGGAATCGATTACACGGTGATCTGGCAACCCCCTGCCCCGTGGCTGAAACCCGATCGTTACTGGCGTGGGCGCCTTCATCGGGGGCTGCTGCACCCCGCCGGGGGCGCGGGGAACCGCGCGCCCGGTGCGCGACAAGCGCAGACGCGTCTGCCGAATCACCGAGCAGACGCGTCCGCGGCTTTTCCCTGGCTGGTCGCGCAGTTCCCCGCGCCCCTGGCGGGGGTGTTGTCAGTGGGCGGGGGTAGCGTCGGGCCATGTCGAGTGCCGCACAGCGGGGGACCGCCGACGGCGCCCCCGCGCCCCGCATGGCCGTGGTCGAGGGCGTCCTGGAGCGCATCACGTACGCCAACGAGGAGAACGGGTACACGGTCGCGCGCGTGGACACCGGCCGAGGCGGCGGCGATCTGCTCACGGTCGTGGGCTCGCTGCTCGGCGCCCAGGTCGGCGAGTCCCTGCGCATGGAGGGCCGTTGGGGCTCCCACCCGCAGTACGGCAAGCAGTTCACGGTGGAGAACTACACGACGGTCCTGCCCGCCACGATCCAGGGCATCCGGCGCTATCTCGGCTCGGGGCTGATCAAGGGCATCGGCCCCGTGATGGCCGACCGCATCACCACGCACTTCGGCGTGGACACCCTCGACGTCATCGAGACCGAACCGAAGCGCCTCGTCGAGGTCCCCGGACTCGGCCCGAAGCGCACCAAGAAGATCGCCGCCGCCTGGGAGGAGCAGAAGGCCATCAAGGAGGTGATGGTCTTCCTCCAGGGAGTCGGCGTCTCCACGTCCATCGCCGTGCGCATCTACAAGAAGTACGAGGACGCCTCCATCTCCGTGGTCCGGAACCAGCCCTACCGCCTCGCCGCCGACGTCTGGGGCATCGGCTTCCTGACCGCCGACCGCATCGCCCAATCCGTCGGCATTCCGCACGACAGCCCGGAGCGCGTCAAGGCGGGATTGCAGTACGCCCTGTCGCAGTCCACCGACCAGGGCAACTGCTTCCTGCCCGAGGAGCGTCTGATCGCCGACGCGGTCAAGCTCCTCCAGGTCGACACGGGCCTCGTCATCGACTGCCTGGCCGAGCTCGCCGAGGACCCGGAGGGCGTGGTCCGCGAGTCCGTGCCGGGGCCCGACGGCGGCGAGGACGTCACGGCCGTCTATCTGATCCCCTTCCACCGCGCCGAGCTCTCCCTGTCCGGCCGCCTCAAGGAATTGCTGCGCACCCCCGACGACCGCATGCCCGGCTTCCGGGACGTGGCCTGGGACAAGGCGCTCAGCTGGCTCGCCGGGCGCACCGGGGCGGACCTCGCCCCTGAGCAGCAGGAGGCGGTCAAGCTCGCCCTGACCAGCAAGGTCGCCGTCCTCACCGGGGGGCCGGGCTGCGGCAAGTCCTTCACGGTCCGCTCCGTGGTGGAGCTGGCCCGCGCCAAGAGGGCGAAGGTGCTGCTCGCCGCGCCCACGGGCCGCGCCGCCAAGCGCCTCGCCGAGCTGACGGGGGCCGAGGCCTCGACCGTGCACCGCCTCCTGGAGCTGAAGCCGGGAGGCGACGCCGCGTACGACAAGGACCGGCCGCTCGACGCCGACCTCGTGGTCGTCGACGAGGCCTCCATGCTCGACTTGCTCCTCGCCAACAAGCTGGTCAAGGCCGTGCCGCGGGGCGCCCATCTGCTCTTCGTGGGCGACGTCGACCAGCTTCCGAGCGTCGGCGCGGGCGAGGTCCTGCGGGACCTGCTCAGCGAGGAGAGCCCGGTGCCCGCCGTCCGGCTCACCCGTGTCTTCCGCCAGGCGCAGCAGTCCGGCGTGGTCACCAACGCCCACCGCATCAACTCCGGGCAGCCCCCGCTCACGCAGGGCCTGAGCGACTTCTTCCTCTTCGTCGAGGACGACACCGAGGCGGCGGGGCGGCTCGCCGTGGACGTCGCCGCCCGGCGCCTGCCCGCGAAGTTCGGCCTCGACCCGCGCCGTGACGTGCAGGTCCTCGCCCCCATGCACCGCGGCCCCGCGGGCGCGGGTCACCTGAACGGCCTGCTCCAGCAGGCCATCACCCCCGGCCGCCCCGACCTGCCCGAGAAGCGCTTCGGCGGCCGGGTCTTCCGCGTCGGAGACAAGGTCACGCAGATCCGCAACAACTACGAGAAGGGCGCGAACGGCGTCTTCAACGGCACGGTGGGCGTGGTGCGGGACCTGGACGCCGACGAGCAGCGGCTGACCGTCCGCACCGACGAGGACGAGGAGGTGGGGTACGACTTCGACGAGCTCGACGAACTCGCCCACGCCTACGCGGTGACGATCCACCGCTCCCAGGGAAGTGAGTACCCAGCCGTGGTGATCCCCGTCACCACCGGCGCCTGGATGATGCTCCAGCGGAATCTGCTCTACACCGCCGTGACACGCGCCAAGAAGCTGGTGGTCCTCGTCGGTTCGCGCAAGGCTCTGGGACAAGCGGTCCGCACCGTTTCGGCGGGCCGCCGGTGGACGGCCCTGGACCACCGGCTCACCGGTCCCGGGACCGGCTGACGGCAGCCGTCAAGCACGGGCGCCAACTGATCGATCAAACGAGTCGGAAAGGTCACAGAGCACTTTCGGAACCGGGATCCAGGGGGCAGGATGAGCAGGTTGGCGGCACTGAGTGCCGCCAATAGGCCCAATGGTCGACCCCGAGTGCACTCTCCAGGGCCAAATGGGGGATGGTAGAGACAGTCAGGGCACCTCGAAGAAGAGGCACAACGTCGGTGAGGGATGACGTGAGCGAGAACGCTAACAAGGCTGTAGTACTCCGGTACGGCGATGGCGACGAGTACACCTACCCGGTGATCGAGTCCACTGTCGGCGACAAGGGCTTCGATATCGGCAAGCTCCGCGCCCAGACCGGTCTGGTGACCCTGGACAGCGGCTACGGCAACACGGCCGCCTATAAATCCGCCATCACCTATCTCGACGGTGAGCAGGGCATCCTGCGCTACCGCGGCTATCCGATCGAGCAGCTCGCGGAGCGCTCCACCTTCACCGAGGTGGCGTACCTGCTGATCAACGGTGAGCTGCCGAAGGTCGACGAGCTCGCCACCTTCAAGAACGAGATCACCCAGCACACGCTGCTGCACGAGGACGTCAAGCGGTTCTACGACGGCTTCCCGCGCGACGCCCACCCGATGGCGATGCTGTCCTCCGTGGTCAGCGCGCTGTCCACGTTCTACCAGGACAGCCACAACCCGTTCGACGAGAAGCAGCGCCACCTCTCCACGATCCGGCTCCTCGCCAAGCTGCCGACGATCGCGGCGTACGCGTACAAGAAGTCGCAGGGTCACCCGGTCGTCTACCCGCGCAACGACCTCGGCTACGTCGAGAACTTCCTGCGCATGACGTTCTCGGTGCCCGCCGCCGAGTACGACCTGGACCCGGTCGTCGTCTCCGCGCTCGACAAGCTGCTCATCCTGCACGCGGACCACGAGCAGAACTGTTCGACGTCCACGGTGCGCCTGGTCGGCTCCTCGCAGGCCAACATGTTCGCCTCGATCTCGGCGGGCATCTCGGCCCTGTGGGGCCCGCTGCACGGCGGCGCCAACCAGTCGGTCCTGGAGATGCTGGAGGGCATCCAGGCGACCGGTGGCGACGTCGACACCTTCATCCGCAAGGTGAAGAACAAGGAAGACGGCGTGAAGCTCATGGGCTTCGGGCACCGCGTCTACAAGAACTTCGACCCCCGGGCGAAGATCATCAAGGCGGCGGCGCACGATGTCCTCTCGGCGCTCGGCAAGTCCGACGAGCTGCTCGACATCGCGCTGAAGCTGGAGGAGCACGCGCTGGCCGACGACTACTTCGTCGAGCGCAAGCTCTACCCCAACGTGGACTTCTACACCGGTCTGATCTACCGCGCGATGGGCTTCCCGACCGAGATGTTCACGGTCCTGTTCGCCCTCGGCCGGCTGCCGGGCTGGATCGCGCAGTGGCACGAGATGATCAAGGAGCCTGGCTCGCGGATCGGTCGTCCCCGCCAGATCTACACCGGCGAGGTGATCCGGGACTTCGTCCCGGTGGAGTCCCGCTGACCTGGCTCCCGCCTGGGGGTGCGCCCCGCAAGGGGCGCGGGGAACCGCGCGACCAGCCACAACGAAGCCGCAGTCGCGTCTGCTCGGTAACTCGGCAGACGCGGCCGCGGCTTTTCGCGCGCTGGGCGCGCGGTTCCCCGCGCCCCTGGGGAAGCGGCGCCGAGGTCCACGGACAGGGGGCGCGGGCGCCGGTGAGAAGGGAAAAACACCCCGCCGTCGATCCCCCCACGGGTCGACGGTCGGGGTGTTTTCCTGTGCCCCGGTGCGGATTCCCCCCACGGGATCCGGCCGGGAGTGTGTGGTGCGGTCTGCCGGGACGCGTACGGGAGGGCCGCTCAAAGCTCCCCGGTGCACGTGCCCCGGCCAACGCTCCCCCTGGCTCCAAGGAGCCGGGGGTACCCCCTTCAGGGACATCCCCCAAGATGTCCCCCGACGCCGAACGGATCCCCCAAGATCCGTCAGGTGTCGCCCTCTTAGACTCGCGAGCCCCCTCGATGGTTACGTTGCAATCGCTGTGATCTACGTCTCTTGCATATGACATCGAACCCGCGCAAGAGGGTTCATATGCGGATATCCCTCCTGAGGTGAGAGTCCCGCGAAGACAGTGTGAAGGATCGCGGGGCTATGTGAAAGACCGCAAGCGGAGGCTGTTGGTGACGACGAACACGGAGGAGAAGGCCATGGCCGCTCCGGCGATCATCGGGTTGAGCAGCCCGGCGGCCGCGAGCGGCACCGCGGCGACGTTGTAGCCGAAGGCCCACCAGAGGTTGCCCTTGATCGTGGCGAGGGTCCTGCGGGCGAGCCGGATCGCGTCGGCCGCCGCCCGCACATCGCCCCGTACGAGCGTCAGATCGGCCGCCTCGATGGCGGCGTCGGTGCCCGTGCCCATGGCGAGTCCCAGGTCGGCCGTGGCCAGCGCGGCCGCGTCGTTCACGCCGTCCCCGACCATGGCCACCACCCGGCCCTCGCATTGCAACCGGCGCACCACGTCGGCCTTGTCCTCGGGCAGCACCTCCGCGTACACGGCGTCGGGGGCGATGCCCACGGCCTCGGCGACCGACTGCGCCACCGCGTGGTTGTCCCCGGTGAGCAGGACCGGTGCGAGGCCGAGTCCGCGCAGCCCGCGGACCGCCTCGGGGCTCTCGGCCCTGACCGTGTCGGCCACGGTGAGCAGTCCGCGCGCCACTCCGTCCCAGGCGACAAGGACGGCGGTGCGGCCCGCGGCCCGGCCGCGCTCCCCGGCCGCGGTCAGCTCGTCGAGGCCGGTGACACCCGCGGCGGCGAGGAACCGGGCGTGCCCGGCGAGCACCGCGTGCCCCTCCACCGTGCCGCGCACCCCGGACCCGGGGACGTTCTCGAAGTCCAGGGGCGCGGGCAGCGCACCCGGTGCGAGGCCGAGGCGCCTGGCCGCGCCCGCCGTGACGGCGCGGGCGACCGGGTGCTCGGAGGCGTGCTCCAGGGCGGCCGCGAGCCGCAGCAGCTCCTTCTCGTCGGTGCTGTCGGCCGCGTACACCTCCTGGAGGGTCATGCGTCCCGTCGTCACCGTGCCGGTCTTGTCCAGGACGACCGTGTCGACGCGGCGGGTGGACTCCAGGACCTCGGGGCCCTTGATGAGGATGCCGAGCTGGGCGCCCCGGCCCGTGCCGACGAGCAGCGCGGTGGGCGTGGCGAGGCCGAGCGCGCACGGGCAGGCGATGATCAGGACGGCGACGGCGGCCGTGAACGCGGCGGCGGCGCCCGCGCCGTTGCCGAGCCAGAAGCCGAGCGTGGCGACGGCGAGCACGATGACGACCGGTACGAACACGGCGGCGACACGGTCGGCGAGGCGCTGCACCTCCGCCTTGCCGCTCTGCGCGTCCTCCACGAGCCGGGCCATGCGGGCCAGCCGGGTGTCGGCGCCGACACGGGTCGCCTCGACGACCAGGCGCCCGCCCGCGTTCACCGTCGCGCCCGTCACCGCGTCGCCCACCGAGACGTCGGCGGGCACGGACTCGCCGGTCAGCAGGGAGACGTCGACGGCGGACGCGCCCTCGACGACGGTGCCGTCGGTGGCGACGGTCTCCCCGGGCCTGACCACGAAGCGGTCCCCGACGGTCAGGCGGCCGATCGGCACCCGGGCCTCGCTCCCGTCGGGGCGCAGTACGGACGCGTCCTTGGCGCCGAGTTCGAGCAGTGCCCGCAGCGCTGCGCCCGCCTTCCGCTTGGAGCGGGCCTCCAGGTAGCGGCCGAGCAGGATGAACGTGACGACGCCCGCGGCCACTTCGAGGTAGAGCGCCGAGGAGCTGTCGCCGCGCGCGATGGTGAATGTGAAGCCGTGCCGCATGCCCGGCTCGCCCGCCGTGCCGAGGAACAGCGCCCACAGCGACCAGCCGAAGGCGGCGAGGGTGCCGAGGGACACCAGGGTGTCCATGGTCGCCGCGCCGTGCCGGGCGTTGAGGAGCGCCGCCCGGTGGAAGGGGAGCCCGCCCCACACGACGACCGGCGCGGCAAGGGTCAGGGACAGCCACTGCCAGTATGTGAACTGGAGCGCGGGCACCATCGCGAGGACGACGACGGGCAGCGCGAGGGCCGCCGAGACGAGCAGGCGCCGCAGCAGCCTGTCGGACTCGGTGAGGTCGGTGGTGGCGGGGCGGTCGGCGCCGGCGCCGTCCGCGCCGTGCCCGGTGTCCGGCGGGGGCGGGAGGATCTCATGGGCCGAGTAGCCGAGCCGTTCCACCGTGGCGAGGAGCCGGCCGACCTCCACGTCGTCGGGGAAGGTCACCTTCGCCTTCTCCGTGGCGAGGTTGACGGAAGCGGTCACGCCCTCCAGGCGGTTCAGCTTCCTCTCGATGCGGGCCGAACAGGAGGCGCAGGTCATTCCGCCGATGGCGAGTTCGACCTCGGAGGTGTGCGAGGTGTTCATGGGGGGTTCGGCTCTCCGGGCGGAAAAGGGGAGGGCCGGGCCGCGCGGCCGTGGGTGGCGTGCCGCGGGGCCCGGCGGACGGGGTGCTGCGGGGCGTCAGGCCTTGCCGACCAGCTCGTAGCCGGCCTCGTCGACGGCGGCGCGGACCGCCTCCTCGTCGAGGGGGGCGTCCGACACCACGGTCACCTTGCCCGTGGCGGCCTCGGCCTCGACCGAGCTGACGCCGCCGAGGTCCGAGATCTCGCCGGCCACGGCGCCCTCGCAGTGGCCGCACGTCATTCCCGTCACCGCGAACACCGTGGTGACGGAGCCGGGCTGCGAGGTCTGGGCGTTGGCGGTCATGTCGTTCTCCTCCAGGGGTGGTGTGGACGCGATGGACGTCGGCGTGCCTGCGGGGCTCCGGTAGCTCCAGGGAACCCCGTTGTGCTTCACACTATACCCCTAGGGGGTATTTTCCAAGGAGGTGTGGACCATCCTCCGGACCGGCCCCGCTCAATCGCTGCGGCGCATGCGGTTGCCGGGGCGGGAGGCGACCCAGGCGCGGATGGTGTCGGCGTACCAGTAGGGCTTGCCGCTCTCGACGAGGTCGGGTTCGGGCAGCAGTCCGTGCTTGCGGTAGGAGCGCACGGTGTCGGGCTGGACCCGGATGTGCGCCGCGATGTCCTTGTACGACCACAGCCTTCGGTCGGTCATGGGGGCTCCTCACTGCGTGCGCCCAGAGGCGGCCGGAACGGCCGACGGGGGAGCTGGGGGCAGCACTGGCGATCACTCAACCTGTGCCCCGTCAACGACGCAGAGTGACCACGAAGGAGTGACTGTGGACCGGCTGTGACGCAAGATCCGCAGAGGCGGGACATGTGTGACATGACGGCGGTCTTCGTGACAGAAGTGACGCCGGACCGAGGAGTGAAGATCGGGCGCGTCCGCGGCGCGCGGCGACGTGAGGTGGTAAGAGGGCGAAGGGCCGGGCCCGCTGTGCCGGACCCGGCCCCCGGGTTCCCGCACCCTCCCCGGAGCCCGCCGACCCGAGACGCGGGGGCTCCCTCGACGGTGGCCCGGAGGCGTCAGGGTGCCCTCAGTGTTCGGGCGCGGTCTTGGAGAATCCCGCGCTCCGGCCGGTGGCGCCGGGTGCGCTCCGCTCCGGGGTGCCCGGGGTGCCCGGGGTGCCGGTGGTGCCCGGGGTGCCCGGGGACGCGAGCACCAGGCTCGTCTGTTCGCCGGCGAGCCGCGCGGCCGACGGCGGCCCGCTGTGCGCGGGCAGCACGGCCCCGCTCGCCCGCGCGAACTGGCGCGGTGTGCAGCCCGTCATCGCCTTGAACTCGCCGCTGAGGTGTGCCTGGTCGTAGAAGCCGCAGAGAGCCGCGGTCTCCGCCTGGCCGCGTCCGGCGGCGAGGAGTCTGCGGGCGTGTTGCAGGCGCAGGACCCGGCCTGCGGCCTTCGGGCCGATGCCGATCTGCTCCCGGAAGCGGTTCTCCAGCTGCCGCACGCTCCAGCCGACCTCGTCCGCGATCCTGGTCACCGGCGCGCTGCCGCGGGTGCGCACCAGCTCGTCCCAGGCCCGCACGGTCCGCCGCGAACTCGGCGGCCCGGACCCCGCCCAGCGGATCAGGACGTCGTCGAGCAGCCCGAACCTGTCGGACCAGCGGGGGAGCGCGCCGAGGGCCGCCGCGAGGTCGCCGACGCGGTCCCAGGAGCCGTGGCAGCGCCTGTTGCCGAGCGCGTCCGGGTCCAGGGCGCGCCCGGCCAGTTCGTGCTGCTCGGTGCCGAGGAGGGTGAAGGAGGCCCAAGGGGTGAGCAGCACCTCGATGCCCGCGAGCCGCCCGTCGTGCTCACCGAGCACCGGCCGCGTGGTGAGCCCGGAGACCACCGAGACCAGCGACACCGGTGGGCGCCCGGAGTCCGCGAGGCCCCGGATGCGCAGCTCGTGGCCGAAGCCGAGCATGAGCGTCACCGCGCCGATGGGGACCTCCAGCCTGCGCCGGGGCGCGCCGAGGTCGAGCCGGAAGCCGCGGTAGCTGATCACCCCTGGCCGCAGCCGTGGGTCGGGGCGGGCGAACGCGACCTCCCAGCGCCCGTCGGGGCCGTGCAGGGAGCGCACCGCGGTGCGCGTACGTCCCTCGTGCCGGCGGTCCGCGTCCACGCAGCCTCCCGCTCGTCGTCGGCACGGCGTGGCGTCGCCGTACGATCAGCGTGCCGCATCGCTCCGCGGGATGGGCGGTGTTCATCCCGCGGGCCGGTGGGGGCTGGTCGCGCAGTTCCCCGCGCCCCTTGCGGGGCGCACCCGGCTAGGTCCCGCAGGAGCGCAGGTACGACCGGGTGCGGCGGGCGATGGGCAGGGGCTTGTCGGGGTCGCACGGGTACATGTCCTGCTCGACGATGGCGAACAGGTCCACGCCCAGCCGCTGCGCCGCCCGCAGCACCGGTTCGAGGGCGGGCACCCCGGCCGGCGGCTCGCACATCACGCCGCGCGCGACGGCGGGCCCGAACGGCAGGTCCTGCGCGCGGACCTCGGCGAGCACGGCCGGGTCGACCTGCTTGAGGTGGAGATAGCCGACGCGCTCGCCGTAGGTCTCGATGAGCTTGACGCTGTCGCCGCCGCAGTAGGCGTAGTGGCCGGTGTCGAGGCAGAGCGAGACCAGGCCGGGGTCCGTCGCGTCGAGAAAGCGGGCGACGTTCTCCTCGGTGTCGATGTGGGTGTCGGCGTGCGGGTGGACGACGACGGTCAGGCCGTACCGCTCGCGCACCTCGCGGCCCAGGCGCTCGGTCTGGGTGGCGAGGTGGCGCCACTGCTCGGCGGTGAGCGCGGCGTCCTCGATGACCTCGCCGGTCTTGTCGTCGCGCCAGAAGGACGGGATCACGACGAGGTGCCGCGCGCCCGTCGCCCGGGTGAGCGCGGCGATGGCCGACACGTGCTCCCAGGTCCTGTCCCAGACGGCGGGGCCGTGGTGCAGGCCCGTGAAGACCGTGCCCGCGGAGACCTTCAGGCCGCGGCGGCCCGTCTCCTCGGCGAGTCGTGCGGGGTCGGTCGGCAGATAGCCGTACGGTCCCAGCTCGATCCACTCGTACCCGGACGCGGCGACCTCGTCGAGGAAGCGGCTCCAGGGGACCTGTCGGGGGTCGTCGGGGAACCACACGCCCCACGAGTCGGGGGCCGAACCGATCCGGATGCGGGACAGCGTCGTCATGTCCGAAAGCGTCGCCGTCCGCCGAGAACAGTGTCAAGGAGTAGTCCGAATGTCAGGACAAAATGTTGACAGGGTTCCCGGCGCGGGATTAGACCTGGGGGTGGCGACAGGCTGCCTCCATGCTGCCTCCAGGAAGGGATGTGCAGGGTGACCGATCCGTACACCGATCCGTACGACGTCATCACGATGGGCCGGATCGGGGTGGACCTCTACCCTCTACAGACCGGGGTGCCGCTCTCGCAGGTCACGACGTTCGGGAAGTTCCTCGGCGGCTCGGCCGCGAACGTGGCGGTCGCGGCGGCGCGGCTCGGGCGGCGCGTGGGCGTTGTCACGCGGACGGGACAAGACCCCTTCGGCACGTATCTGCGCGAGCAGCTCCGGGACTTCGGGGTCGACGACCGGTGGGTCGCCCCGGTCGCCGGTCTTCCGACGCCCGTGACGTTCTGCGAGGTGTTCCCGCCCGACGACTTCCCGCTGTACTTCTACCGGCAGCCGAAGGCACCCGACCTGGAGATCGTGGCGGCCGACCTCGACCTCGACGCCCTCGCCGAGGCCCGGATCTTCTGGATGACGGGGACCGGCCTGTGCGCGGAGCCGAGCCGGACGGCGACGATCGCGGCACTCGGCGCCCGCACGGGCGGCATCACCGTCTTCGACCTCGACTGGCGCCCGATGTTCTGGGCCGAGCCCGACGAGGCGCGGCCGCACTACGCGGCGGCGCTGCGGCACGCGAACGTGGCCGTGGGCAACGTGGACGAGGTGGAGATCGCCACCGGGGTGCGCGAGCCGCGGGAGGCGGCGCACCTGCTCCTCGACGCGGGGGTCGAGCTCGCCGTGGTCAAGCAGGGGCCGAAGGGGGTGCTCGCCATGAACCGCGCGGGCGAGTCCGCCGAGGTGCCGCCGCTGCCCGTGACCGTCCTGAACGGGCTCGGGGCCGGGGACGCGTTCGGCGGGGCGCTGTGCCACGGGCTGCTCGCCGGATGGGAGCTGGAGCGGGTGATCCGGTACGCGAACGCGGCGGGGGCGATCGTCGCCTCCCGCCTGGAGTGCTCGTCCGCGATGCCGTACCCCACCGAGGTGGAGTCCGCGCTGGCGGCGGGGGCGGTGCTGTGAGCGACTGGGGTCCCCCCTGCCCGAGCGGAGTCGAGAGTTCGGGGAAGGTCAGGCACAGCCCACGGTTCCGGGCACTGTTCGTCCGGCGCGCGGGCAGCGGACGTACGGAGGCCACGGCGTGACCCCCGTCGATGTCGGCGAGATCGTACGCACCCGGGTGCGGCACCCGGAAGCCGTCGCCGAGGCTGCCGCGCGCCGCAAGCGGCGGGACCTCGTCGGCCCCTCGGGACGGCTGCTGATCGTCGCCGCGGACCACCCGGCCCGCGGCGCCCTGGGCGTGGGCGGCGACCCGTTGGCCATGGCCGACCGCGCGGACCTCCTGGCACGCCTCTGCGAGGCCCTCGCGCGCCCCGGCGTGGACGGCGTCCTCGCCACCGCCGACATCCTCGACGACCTGCTGCTGCTCGGGGCCCTCGACGACAGGGTGGTCATGGGGTCCATGAACCGGGGCGGACTCGCGGGCGCCGCCTTCGAACTGGACGACCGGTTCACGGGGCACCGGCCCGAGGACATCCAGCGGCTCGGCTTCGACGCGGGCAAGCTGCTGCTGCGCGTCGACTACGACGACCCGGGCTCCCTGACGACCCTGGAGGCCACCGCAAGGGCCGTCGACGACATGGCGGCCCGCAGGCTGCCGGTGTTCGTCGAACCGTTCCTGTGCCGCAGGACCGCGGACGGGGCGCTGCGCAACGACCTGGGCGCCGACGCCGTCACCCGCTCCATCGCCATCGCCTCCGGGCTCGGCGGCACCTCCGCGTACACCTGGCTGAAGGTCCCCGTCACCGAGAACCCCGACGACATGGCGCGCGTCATGGAGACATCGACGCTGCCCGCCGTCCTCCTCGGGGGCGACGTCGCGGGGAACCCCGGCGACACCGACACCGCGTACGAGAAGTGGCGCGAGGCCCTGCGACTGCCCACCGTGCAGGGCCTGGTCGCGGGGCGGACGCTGCTGTACCCGCCGGACGGCGACGTCGCGGGCGCCGTCGACACCGCCGCCGGCCTGCTGTAGCCGTGACGTACGCACCGTGTCGTACCCGCCGTGCACCACGCGATCAGGAGGAGCCCGCATGACGTACGTACCCAGAGGGAGCGCGGCCGACGGCACCTACGCCGTCGCCATCGACCCGAAGAGCGCAGCCTGGACGTACGCGGGGCTGCGCGTCGTGGAGATCCCGGCGGGCGGCACGCACTCCTTCGCCACAGGAGAGAGCGAATGGATCGTGCTCCCGCTCACCGGCGGCTGTACGGTGCACGCGGAGGGCGAGATCATCGAACTCCTGGGCCGCGAGAGCGTGTTCGGCGGAGTCACCGACTTCGCTTACGTGCCCCGCGACGCCCACATCCAGATCGCCTCCGGCGTGGGAGGCCGCTTCGCCCTGGCAGGAGCGAAGTGCGAGCGCCGACTCCCCGCCCGCTACGGCCCCGCGCCGGAGGTCCCCGTCGAGGAGCGCGGCAGCGGCGGCTGCGCCCGGCAGGTCCGCAACTTCGCTGCGGCGGACGCCTTCGACTGCGACCGCCTGATCGCCGTCGAAGTGGTCACACCCGGCGGCAACTGGTCCTCGTACCCGCCGCACAAGCACGACGAGCACCGGCCCGGCGTCGAGTCGGTCCTCGAGGAGATCTACTACTTCGAGATCGAGGGCGAGCACGGCTTCGGCTACCAGCGGGTCTCCCCCTCGCGCGCGGGCGGCACCGACACGCTCGCCGAGGTGCGCTCCGGCGACGCGGTGCTCGTGCCCGACGGCTGGCACGGCCCGTCCGTCGCCCAGCCGGGGCACACCATGTACTACCTGAACGTGATGGCGGGACCAGGGGACGAACGGGAGTGGAAGATCTGCTTCCACCCCGACCACACGGAGGGCTACCGATGAGCGGCACCCACACCGGCACGGGGGGCGCGGCCGGCGCGCCCGGCACGGTACGGCTCACCACGGCCCAGGCCCTGGTGCGCTTCCTGACCGCGCAGTACACCGAACGGGACGGCGAGCGGCGCCGTCTCGTCGACGCCACCTGGGGCATCTTCGGACACGGCAACGTGGCGGGCATCGGCCAGGCCCTCGTCGAGTACGGCGAGACGATGCCCTTCCACCAGGGCCGCAACGAACAGGCCATGGTGCACGCGGCGGTCGGGTACGCGCGCCAGTGCGGCCGCCTCTCCACCCACGCCGTGACCACGTCCATCGGCCCCGGCGCCACCAACCTCGTCACCGGCGCGGCCCTCGCCACCGTCAACCACCTGCCGGTCCTGCTCCTGCCCGGCGACACCTTCGCGACCCGTCCCGCCGACCCGGTGCTCCAGCAGCTCGAAGTGCCGTACGCGGGCGACGTGTCCGTGAACGACTGTCTGCGGCCCGTCTCGAAGTACTTCGACCGGATCACCCGCCCCGAGGCGCTGATCCCGGCCGCGCTCCAGGCGATGCGGGTGCTCACCGACCCCGTCGACACGGGCGCGGTGACCCTCGCCCTGCCGCAGGACGTGCAGGCGGAAGGCTTCGACTGGCCGCGGGAGTTCTTCGCCGAGCGGGTGTGGACCGTGCGCCGCCAGGCCCCCGACCCCGCCGAACTCGCCGCCGCCGCACGCCTGGTGCGCGCCGCCGGCCGGCCCCTGGTCGTCGCGGGCGGCGGCGTCCACCACAGCGCCGCCGAGCAGGCACTCGCCGCCTTCGCCGACGCCACCGGCATCCCCGTCGCCGCCACCCAGGCGGGCAAGGGCTCCCTGCGCCACGACCACCCCGCCGACGTCGGCGGCATCGGCCACACCGGCACCTCGACCGCCGACGAACTGGCCCGCACCGCCGACCTGGTGATCGGCGTCGGCACCCGCTACACCGACTTCACCACGGCGTCCGGCACCCTCTTCGCCGCGCCCGGGGTGCGCTTCGTCAACATCAACGTCGCCGCGTTCGACGCGCACAAGATGGCGGGCGCCACCGTCGTCGCCGACGCGCGCGCCGCGCTCGACGGGCTGCGGGAGGCCCTGGCCGGCCACCGCGTCGACACCGCGTACGCGGCCGGGTACGGAGACGGAAAGGAGCGCTGGGAGCACCGGGTCGACGCCGCGTACGAAGCGGGCGAACCGGACGCACGGCCGACCCAGGCACAGGTGCTCGGCCTGCTCGACGAGATCGTCACCGACGCGGACGTCCTCGTCAACGCGGCCGGATCGCTCCCCGGCGACCTGCACAAGCTGTGGCGGGCCCGCTCGCCGCAGCAGTACCACGTGGAGTACGGGTACTCCTGCATGGGCTACGAGATCCCGGCCGCGATCGGGGTGTCCCTGGCCGCGCCCGAGCGGCCCGTGTGGGCCCTGGTCGGCGACGGCACGTATCTGATGATGCCCACCGAGATCGTCACGGCCGTGCAGGAGGACATCCCCGTCAAGGTCGTGATCCTCCAGAACCACGGCTACGCCTCCATCGGGGGCCTGTCGGAGTCCGTGGGCGGCGAGCGCTTCGGCACCGCCTACCGCCACCGGGCCCCCGACGGGGGGTATACCGGAACCCCGCTGCCGGTCGATCTCGCCGCCAACGCGGCCTCCCTCGGACTGCCGGTGACCCGCGCGAAGACCGTCCGTGAGCTGCGCGCCGCGCTGCGCGAAGCGCGCGAAGCGGACGGCCCCACATGTGTCTACGTGGAGACGGAAACCGCAGACACAGTGTCGGGCCCGCCCCCGGCGCAGGCGTGGTGGGATGTGCCCGTGGCCGAGACCGCGACGCGTACGGCGGCGGTCGCGGCACGCGAGGAGTACGACCGGCACGTCTCAGCCCGGCGCCGCCATCTGTGAAAGGGGACTACTCGGCATGACGAGCATGACCAGCACGACGAGCACGACGAGCACGACCAAGACCGTCGGCCACTGGATCGGCGGCAAGGGTGTCGAGGGCGCGTCCGGTACGTTCGGCCCCGTCACCGACCCGGCCACCGGTGCCGTGACGACCCGGGTGGCCTTCGCGTCCGCGGCCGAGGTGGACGCCGCCGTGGCCGCCGCGAAGGCCGCGTTCACGACCTGGGGCCAGTCCTCGCTCGCCCAGCGCACGTCGATCCTGTTCCGGTTCCGGGCGCTGCTCGACGCGCACCGCGACGAGATCGCCGCGCTGATCACCGCCGAGCACGGCAAGGTGCACTCCGACGCCCTCGGCGAGGTCGCCCGCGGCCTGGAGGTCGTCGACCTGGCGTGCGGCATCAACGTGCAGCTCAAGGGAGAGCTGTCCACGCAGGTCGCCAGCCGCGTGGACGTCTCCTCGATCCGCCAGCCGCTCGGCGTCGTCGCGGGCATCACGCCCTTCAACTTCCCCGCCATGGTGCCCATGTGGATGTTCCCGCTCGCCATCGCGTGCGGCAACACCTTCGTCCTGAAGCCGAGCGAGAAGGACCCCTCGGCGTCGATGCGCGTCGCGGAACTGCTCGCCGAGGCCGGTCTGCCGGACGGTGTCTTCAACGTCGTGCACGGCGACAAGGTCGCCGTGGACCGCCTCCTCGCCCACCCGGACGTGGCCGCCGTGTCCTTCGTCGGATCCACCCCGATCGCCCGTCACATCCACACCACGGCCGCCGCCAACGGCAAGCGCGTACAGGCGCTCGGCGGCGCCAAGAACCACATGCTGGTCCTGCCCGACGCCGACCTGGACGCGGCGGCCGACGCCGCGGTCTCGGCCGCCTACGGCTCGGCGGGCGAGCGCTGCATGGCGATCTCGGCGGTCGTGGCGGTGGGAGCGGTGGGCGACGAACTGGTCGCCAAGATCAAGGAACGCGCCGAGAAGATCAAGATCGGTCCCGGCGACGACCCGTCCTCCGAGATGGGCCCGCTCATCACGGCCGCCCACCGCGACAAGGTGGCGTCGTACGTGGCGGGCGCGGCGGCCCAGGGCAGCGAGGTCGTCCTCGACGGCACCGGGTACACCGTCGAGGACCACCCCGAGTGCGCTGACGGCCACTGGATCGGCCTCTCCCTGCTCGACCGGGTGCCGGTGACGGCCGACGCCTACAAGGACGAGATCTTCGGCCCCGTCCTGTGCGTGCTGCGCGTCGACACCTACGAGGAGGGCCTCGCCCTCATCAACTCCTCGCCGTTCGGCAACGGCACGGCGATCTTCACCCGCGACGGCGGCGCGGCCCGGCGCTTCCAGCTGGAGGTCGAGGCGGGCATGGTCGGCGTGAACGTCCCGATCCCGGTCCCCGTCGGCTACCACTCCTTCGGTGGCTGGAAGGACTCGCTCTTCGGCGACCACCACATCTACGGCAACGACGGCATCCACTTCTACACCCGCGGCAAGGTCGTCACCACCCGCTGGCCCGACCCCTCCGACGCGCCCGCGGGCGTGGACCTGGGGTTCCCGCGCAACCACTGAGCACCGCGCAGCAAGGCACGAAGCCGTCCGGATTCCGGACGGCTTCGTTTCTTTTTCGGGGTCCGCGCTGCGGTTCTCGTGCAGAGGGGATGAATCGGGTACCGCAGGCTGCATGCGTGTTCAACCTTGCCATCCAAGGTCATGCATGGAATCGATCAGGTGAAATTCGCCTATAGCCGTGAAGGGCTGGGATTCGATGGCGAGTTGGCTGCTTGCGGGGCTGCGGATTCCGTAGGTAACCGGCCATTGACGTCTTGTTGACGCCGGGGTTTCCTGGCGGCTCCGCGTCCCCCTTTGGTACGAGCCGATCGGATCCGCCGTATGACCGAAACGCTGCACTCGCCTCCGTCCGCGCCCCTCGCCCCGGAGGCGGATCAGGCGCCGGACGGGGCGCCGCGGCAGCTGAAGCGGTCCATCGGCGTCGTCGGCGGCACCCTGCTCACGCTGTCCTGCGTGACCCCCGCGTCCACCCTCTTCGTCGTCGTCCCCGACCTGTTCTCCTCGCTCGGCACCGCCACCGCCCTCACCATCGCCATCGGCGCGCTGCTGTGCGTGGGCGTCGCGTTCTGCTACTGCGAGCTCGGCACCCTGATCCCCAGCGCGGGCGGCGAGTACGCCATGGTGTCGACCATGGCGGGCAGGCTCGCGGGCTGGCTCGTCTTCGTCCTCTCCCTGCTCGTCGTGATGATCGTGCCGCCCGTGATCGCCATGGGCACCGCCGACTACCTGGCGCCCCTCGTCCACCTCGACCCGTCCTTCGCGGGCGCCGGCGTGATGCTCCTCGCCACCCTCGCGGGCCTGCTCGACCTGCGCGCCAACGCCTGGATCACCGGCATCTTCCTGGTGCTCGAAGTCGTCGCCGCGGGTGTGGTCGCGGTGCTCGGGTTCGCGCACGCCGAGCGCGGTGCGGGCAGCCTCGTCGACCTGACGGTGGCCTCAGGACCCGCGGCCGGTTCCGGTTCCGGCGGCGGCACCGAGGCCGTCACCGCCATGCTGATCGTCTCCGGGCTCGCCGTCGCGCTCTTCGTCACCCAGGGCTTCTCCACGGCCGTCTACCTCTCCGAGGAGATGGAGAACCCGCGGCGCAACGTCGCCCGCACCGTGCTCCTCACCCTCGGCATCTCCGCGGTCGTCCTGCTGGTGCCGGTCGCCGCGATCACCATGGGCGCGCCGGACCTGGCGGCGCTCACCAGCGGGGACATCGGCGGGATGGTCGCCGCCTGGTCCAGCTCCGGGGTCGGCACCTTCATCAGCCTGTGCGTGGCCCTCGCCATCGTCAACGCCGGCATCGTCATGGTCATCCAGAACTCCCGGGTCCTGTTCGCCTCCGCCCGCGACAAGGCCTGGCCCGGGCCCGCGAACACCGTCCTGTCCCGCCTCGGCCGCTTCGGCTCCCCCTGGGTCGCCACCCTCCTGGTGGGCCTGCCCGGCGCCGTCCTCTGCTTCGTCGACCTCGACACCCTGTACGGGGTGACCGGAGTGTCCGTGACCGGGATGTACCTGCTGGTCGCCGTCGCCGCGCTGCTCGCCCGACGGGGGTCCCGCCGGGCCGCGCCCGCCTGGCGGATGCCGTGGTGGCCCGGGGTGCCGGTGCTGCTCGTCGCGGTCCTCGCCTACGTACTGAGCGAGCAGGAGGGCGAGTACCTCCTGTGGACCGGGGGCATCGTGGCCCTCGCGACCCTGTACTGGGCGTTCTACCTGCGGCCGCGCAGGGACAGCCGGTGGCTGGTGAGCGTGCCGGGGGAGTAGCCGTAGCGGGGCGCCCCGGTCCCGCCCCTTCCCGAAACCAGGGGCGCTGCGCCCCCTGGACCCCCGCTTATCGGCGCTCCGCGCCTCGTCCTCAATCGCCGGACGGGCTGAAAATCTTCGCCGCACCGGAAGACGCTGCCGCACCGGCGACCATCTGAGCCCGTCCGGCGATTGAGGACGAGGCCGAAGGCCGATACGGGGTCTGGGGCGGAGCCCCAGGATCGGAGAAGGGGCGGGTCTGGGGCGCCCCGCGACGGCCTCACCCCCGCAGCCGCCGCTCCACCCCCGCCCAGTCCTCCGGGTCCACCGCCGCGGACGCCCCGGAGTCCAGCAGATCCCGGTCCTTGAACCCACTGGAAGTGGAGATACAGACCACGGGCCCCCCGACCCCCCGCCCGCCCCCGGCCACCTGCCGCACCCCCGCAACCCCCGCGGCAGCGGAAAGCTCGGCCCACACCCCACCCCGAGCAAGCTCGTCCCGAGCAGCCACCATCTCCTCGTCGGAGACGAGCAGCGCGGACCCCCCGCTCTCCCGCACCGCGACCACCCCGCGGTACCCACCGACGGCACAGTCGATGGCGTACGCGGCCGTGGCCCCGGGGGAGACGTGCGCGGCGGGCACCCCGGCGCGCACGGCCGCGGCGAGTGGGCCCCCGGCGGCGGGCTCGCAGGCGTACATGCGGGGCACCCGGTCCACGAGGCCGTACCGGGCGAGCTCGGCGAAGCCCTTCCACACGCCGAACAGCATCTCTCCGTAGCCGGTGGGCACGAATACCGCGCGCGGGGCGACCCCCAGCTCCGCGAAGATCTCGTAGGCGATGGTCTTGTAGCCCTCGGGGCCGAACCCGTGGCCGGTGTGCGCGGCGGGCGTGAGGTTGCTGACGGGGTGGTACCCGGCGCGCTCGACGACGCGGCGAAGGAGCGGCCATCGCGCCCGGGTGGGCACGGGCAGCACGGTGGCCCCGTAGGCGCGCAGGAACGCGTCCACGGCGGGCGGCACGTCCACGGAGGTGACGACGGCGCACCGCAGTCCCGCCCGCGCCGCGTACGCCGCCGCCGACGCGCCGTGGTTGCCGGACGAGGCGACGACGACGCCCGTCGCGCCCGCGCCGACCGCCGCGCTCACGGTGACGCGGTTGAGGCGGTCCTTGTGGCTCCACGTGGGATTGCGGGACTCGTCCTTGACCCACACCCCGTCGTCGAGGGGCAGGAGCGGAGTGCCGCCCTCCGCGAGCCCGGGGGCGTGCAGGGGCGGAAGGAGGGGCGCCCACCGCTCGTGCCCGCGCGGCCGGGACGCGGCGGTCGCGAAGAAGTCGGCGGGCAGCTCGTCGTAGGCGTAGTCGACCTCGACCGGGTACGCGACACAGTCCGTGCTCGTGACCGGGCAGCCCTCGGTGAGGGGCGGCCACAGCGGGAAGCGTACGGCGGGATCGGCGAGCGAGCGCTGGCCGGTGGCCAGCGATGCGGTGGGGGTCGCGGGCGAAGGCGTCATGGGTCAAGAGGGTAGGTGCCCCTGACAGTTGGCCGGCGCGGTGGGACGGTGCGCGGCGGGGCCTACCGCAGCGGTGGTACGCGGGCCGTGCCGCGTACTTCCCCGGGAGGCGGCCGGGTTCCGACCGGCGGGGGCATTGCTTGTCGGTGGCCCCCCGTACCGTGGACGCCATGGATCTACGACGGCCCAGGACCGGAGCCTGGAAGACCGCGCTGCGCGGACCGCGCAGGCTGCTCGCCGCCGCGGCCGCGGTCGTGGTGCTCGCCGGCGCGGGCACGTGGACGGCGCTCGCGTCCGACGACGCGCCGGGCGTGCGCCGCTCGGACCAGCGGCTCGACATGGGCACGTCCTCCGAAGGCCGCGAGGTCCGGATCGACACGTCGTACTTCACGGCGGGCGACCCCGGTGAGCGGCGTCCCGCCGTCCTCATCGGGCACGGCTTCGGCGGCAGCAAGAACGATGTGCGCGAGCAGGCGGAGAAGCTGGCCCGCGCCGGGTACGCGGTCCTGACCTGGTCCGCGCGCGGCTTCGGCGCGTCGACCGGCCGGATCGGCCTGAACGACCCGAAGGGCGAGGTCGCCGACGTCCGCAGACTCATCGACTGGCTGGCCGAGCGCCCCGAGGTGCGGCTCGACAAGGCGGGCGACCCGCGCGTGGGCCTCACCGGCGCCAGCTACGGCGGCGCGGTCTCCCTGCTCGCCGCCGGGTACGACCGGCGGGTCGACGCCGTCGCCCCACTGATCACGTACTGGGACCTGGCGGACGCGCTGTTCCCGCACGGCGTGTTCAAGAAGCAGTGGGCCGGCATGTTCCTCAGCGCGGGCGGCGGCTGCGACCGGTTCGAGAAGCAGCTGTGCGCGATGTACGAGCGGGTCGCGGTGGCGGGCAAGCCGGACGCGAGGGCACGCGAGCTCCTGTCCGGACGCAGCCCCGCCGCCGTCGGCGACCGCATCGAGGTGCCCGCCCTGATCGTGCAGGGCCAGACGGACTCGCTGTTCACCCTCGACCAGGCCGACGCCATGGCGCAGCGGATCCGCGGCAACCACGCCCCGGTCTCGGTGGACTGGATCGCCGGTGGACACGACGGCGGCGACATGGAGACCGACCGGGTCGCGGACCGCGTCGGGACCTGGTTCGACCGCTATCTGAAGGACGACAAGGGCGTCGACACCGGCCCCGCCTTCCGCGTCACCCGCACCGGCGGCATCGACTCCACGGACGGCGCCGCCACCCTGCGCGGCGCCACCGGCGACCGCTATCCGGGCCTCGCGAGCGGCGTGCGCGAGGTGCCGCTCACCGGCAGGCCGCAGACCTTCGACAACCCCGCGGGCGCCGCACCGCCCGCCGTGTCCGGGCTGCCCGGCATCGGCGGCGCGGCGGGCGGCGGCGGCCTCTCCCGGCTCTCGTCGCTCGGCATCGGCGTCTCCCTGGACCTCCCCGGCCAGCACGCCGCGTTCGAGTCGAAGCCCGTCCGCAAGGACCTGCGCGTCACCGGCGCGCCGACCGTGCGGGCCCATGTGAAGTCCGACAGCGAGGACACGGTCCTGTTCGGGAAGGTCTACGACGTCGGCCCCGACGGCGAGCAGAAGGTGCTGCCCGCACAGCTCGTCGCCCCGGTGCGCGTCGGCGGCGCCGTGGACGGCACGGACGTCGACCTCCGGCTGCCCGCCGTCGACCACGAGCTGAAGAAGGGCCACCGGCTGCGCCTGGTGCTCGCCTCGACCGACCTCGGCTACGCCTCACCGGCCGAACCCGCCGCGTACACCGTGTCCTTGAAGAGCGGCCTGAAGGTGCCGACGGCCCCCGGCGTGGACACCGCGGCCGCGCCGCTGCCCGCCTGGGTGTGGTGGCTGCCGCTCACCGGCGCCGCGCTCGCGGCGGCCCTGCTCGTCCTCGGCCGCAGGCGGACCACGGCGCCCGCACCCGACCCGGAGCTCGCCGAAGTGCCCCTGCACATCACCGACCTGAGCAAGCGGTACGCGAAGTCCACCGACAGGTACGCGGTCCGCGACCTGTCGTTCCGCGTCGAGAAGGGTCAGGTGCTCGGCCTGCTCGGCCCCAATGGCGCGGGCAAGACGACGACCCTGCGCATGCTGATGGGCCTCATCACCCCGGACGCCGGTGAGATCCGCGTCTTCGGTCGCGCGATCCGCCCGGGCGCGCCCGTCCTGTCGCGGGTCGGCGCGTTCGTCGAGGGCGCTGGATTCCTGCCGCACCTCTCCGGGCGGGAGAACCTGGAGCTGTACTGGAAGGCCACGGGACGACCGCCCGGGGACGCCCACCTCGACGAGGCACTGGAGATCGCGGGCCTCGGCGACGCGCTCTCCCGCGCGGTGCGCACGTACTCCCAGGGCATGCGCCAGCGCCTCGCCATCGCCCAGGCCATGCTCGGCCTGCCCGACCTGCTCATCCTGGACGAGCCGACCAACGGCCTCGACCCGCCGCAGATCCGCGAGATGCGCGGCGTGATGATCCGGTACGCCGCGGCCGGGCGCACCGTCATCGTCTCCAGCCACCTCCTGTCGGAGGTCGAGCAGTCCTGCACGCACCTGGTCGTCATGGACCGCGGCAGGCTCGTGCAGGCGGGCCCCGTCGACGAGATCGTCGGCTCCGGGGACACCCTCCTGGTGGGCCTCGCCGCCGACGTCCCCGACCCGCTGGTGGCGAAGGTGGCGTCCCTGCCGGGCATCGCGTCGGCGGTACGGGCCGAGGGCGGGCTGCTCGTACGGCTCGCTCCCGCAGCCGACACCGGCCAGGCCGGTTCCGCGGCGTCCCGGCTGCTCGTCGAGCTGGTCCGGCTGGACGTCCCGGTCGAGTCCGCCGGACCGCACCGCCGCCTGGAGGACGCGTTCCTGACCCTGATCGGAGGCACCGCATGACGGCGACCGAGAGCACGCCGGGCGCGCCGCACGCGCCGGACGCGACAGCCGCGGGCCCCTCGGGTCCGGGGCGCGCGCCCGGCGAGCGGGCCACCGCGCCCGGGTACCGCGCGGGGCGCACCCTGCCCCTGCGCGTCGAGGCGGTCCGCCAGCTCAAGCGGCGGCGCACACTCGTGATGGGCGGCGTGCTCGCGCTGCTGCCGTTCGTGCTGCTCGTCGCGTTCGCCGTGGCGGGTTCGCCCGACGGGCGCGGCGACGAGGTCACGCTGATGGACACGGCCACCGCGTCGGGCGCGAACTTCGCCGCGACCTGCCTGTTCGTGTCGGCCGGCTTCCTGCTCGTGATCCCCGTCGCCCTGTTCTGCGGGGACACCGTCGCCTCCGAGGCGGGCTGGTCCAGCCTGCGCTATCTGCTCGCCGCACCCGTGCCCCGGGCCCGCCTGCTGTGGTCCAAGCTCGCCGTGGCGCTCGGTCTGAGCGCCGCCGCGATGGTGCTCCTGCCACTGGTCGCGCTCGCGGTCGGCGCCGCCGCCTACGGCTGGGGACCGCTGGAGATCCCCACCGGCGGCACCCTGGACGCGGGCACGGCGGCACGGCGCCTCGCGGTCGTCGTGGCGTACGTCTTCGTGTCCCAGCTGGTCACCGCGGGCCTCGCCTTCTGGCTCTCGACCAGGACCGACGCCCCGCTCGGAGCGGTCGGCGGCGCCGTCGGCCTGACCATCGCGGGGAACGTCCTCGACGCGGTCACGGCCCTCGGCAGCTGGCGCGACTTCCTGCCCGCGCACTGGCAGTTCGCGTGGGCGGACGTGTTCCAGCCGACACCCGAGTGGGGCGGCATGATCCAGGGCTCGGCGATCTCGGTCACGTACGCGCTGGTGCTGTTCGCTCTGGCGTTCCGGGGGTTCGCACGCAAGGACGTGGTGTCCTAGCCGCCTTCGGGGCGCCCTGACCAACCTGAGACCCTTCCGACCCTTCCGACCCTTCCGAGCCTTCCGACTCTTCCGCGATGCGGGAGGCCGATCGCCCGATCGCCACCGGCTACGACACCGCGGCCCGGGGACTGCGCGAGGGCGCGAGGGCGCGACCAACCGTGTCGTGCTTCTCTCGGACGCCCTCGCCAACACCGGTGAGACCACTAGTCGGCGGGCGCGGCCGCGGGTGCCCTCGACCGTCCCCTGGCCGAGGCCGGGGCCGGGGCCGGCCTCCAGGTGGC
The DNA here is from genome assembly GCF_044328435.1 of Streptomyces sp. NPDC017940. NCBI lineage: Bacteria > Bacillati > Actinomycetota > Actinomycetes > Kitasatosporales > Streptomycetaceae > Streptomyces > Streptomyces sp. NPDC017940. The sequence goes on from NZ_JBIRHJ010000001.1 coordinate 340,570, forward strand.
GGCCGCCGCGGCCTACTTCGCGGGGGCGCTCCGCGGTACGGGACTGCTGCCCGGGGCCCCGCCTCCGGCCCAGCTCCAGGGCTGGACCGAGAACCTGGCCTCCGCCACCCGGGACGACGACGTACGCGCCCTGGCGGACGCCGTCCGCCGAGCGAACGAGTTGGGGGGCGCCCCGTGAGGGGCGCGGGGAACGGCGCGCTCAGCCCAGGAACAAGCGGCAGTCGCGTCTGCGGAGGTAGCGGGCGGATGCGTCTGCGGTTTTGTTGTGGCTGGTCGCGCAGTTCCCCGCGCCCCTTGGGGGGCGTTGGTGGGGCCCGTGAGGGGCGCGGGGAACGGCGCGCTCAGCCCAGGAACAAGCCGCAGTCGCGTCTGCCGAGACACCGGGCAGACGCGTCCGCGGCCCGTCGCGCGCGGAGCGCGCAATCCCAAACCCTCACGGAGCGCCGCACAAACGGCGCTCCGCCCGCACCGGATCATTGGGAAAGCGAAACGAAGTCCGCTCAACCGCACCGGTGACATTGTCGAGAAAACGCCCCGGCGTAAGCGGCGCCCGCGTCGCAGCGCGAAGTTCGGCGAGCGCCCCGCACCGCAGGGCGCGCCGCGCGGCGGCCACCCGTTCCGGGCGGAACCCGGCCGGCAGGGCCCCCGCCCCCCGGTCGGCGAAGATCCACTCGTCGGGCAGCCACTTGTCGTGGCCGACGCGGCGTTCGGGGATGCGCTCCGAATGCGCGGCCAGCGGGTAGGCGAGGCCGATCGGGTCGAGGGCGGCGCCGTCGAGGGGAACGACGGTGCCGTTGAGGCCGAGGGTGGCGTAATAGGCGGTCACCGAGGGCGCTTCACCGCCCACCCGGTTACGGGCGAGGAACAGCACGGGCACCCCCTCGCGCCCGGCAGCGCGCACCTCACGCGCGTACGCCGCGTTCTCCCGGTAGCCACCGAAACCGTGGTGCACGGGGTGCGCGGCGGCGTTCTGCCGGACGTACACACCGCGTTCGTCGGCGATGCCACCGGGCCCGATGAGCCCCTCGTACCCGATCCGCAGCCCGGCCGCGCACACCGCGGCCCACACGCCGACCCCGACCGCGGCCGTCGCCCACGCGCGCGTGGCGGGCACGAGGAACACCGGCAGGAGCAGCAGGAAGAGCCCCGGCAGGAACATCCGCCCGTGCATGAAGTCCCCGCCGACCTTGATGACGTACACCCAGCAGAGCACTCCGGCGACGACGGGCGCGAGCGCCGGGGCGAGCGGTACGGAGAGCCACCCGCGGCGGGACGGCAACAGGGCCGCGGTGATGAACAGGGCGGGCAGCCACAGCAGATAGGGCCCGGTGAAGTCGTCCAGGTAGTCGAAACCACGCGCCCACAGGCTCTGCGAGGCCTCCTTGGTGACGCCGGGCAACGGCATGAGATGCCCGTAGTAGCCCATGCGGAAGATCTCGTACGCGACGGGCAGCGCGCCCGCAGCCCCCGCACCCGCCAGCGCGGCGCGCCGCGAGGGGCGCGCGCTCAGCCACTGCGCGCCCAGGAAGACGGCGGAGACCAGAGCCAGATCGGGGCGGACGAGCGGCCCGAGGCCGAGGACGAAGGCGGTGCCGAGGGAGCGGGGGCGGGCGACGAGCAGCAGCCAGGCACCGCCGATCCAGCAGGTGGCGAGCCCCGTCTCCAGACCGGAGGTGGCGAAGTCCCAGACGGGCGGCAGGGCGAGGGGGACCAGGGCGCCGAGCGGCAGCAGGACGCGGCGGTCACGGGGTACGGCACCACCGGCGCCGGGAACACCCCCGCCGACGTGCAGGCGTACCGCCCCCCACGCGGCGAGCGCGAACCCGGCAGCGGTGAGCAGCAGCCCCCCGTACACAGCCGCGGTGGCGATGTCGGCCCCCGGCAGCCCGGCGAGCACGAGCAGCCACTGCCACAGCGTGCCGGTGGACGACTCGGCGCGCTCGCCCGCGTTGAACACCGGCCCGTTGCCCGCGAGGATCTGCCGGACCGTGCGGACGTAGATGTGCCCGTCGTCGGACATCCAGCGCCGCTGGTACCCGGCGATGAGGACCAGCACCGCGGGCGCGAGGCAGAGCGCCCACCGCAAGGGCGCCCGGGCGGCGTCGAACCGGCCGCCCGGGCCCACGGCGTCCGCCCCTGCGGAAGCGCCACCGGGGCGGGCGGATCGTACGGGGGTACGCGTAAATGTCATGCACCGTACTTCGGCGCAGGCCGGCGACGGCTTGAACGGCGCCCCGGGCGGCTGCCGTGAGCGGTGGACGGAAGCGCGGTACGCGACTGCCGTGAGCGGTGGACGGGAGGGAGGTGCGCGGCAGCCGCGAACGGTGGACGGGAGCGAGGTGCGCGGCAGCCGGGACGCCCGGCGACCGGCCCGTACGACTTCTGCTCGAACCATTGAATTTCCCCTACGCGTCGGTAAGTTGACTTCCGAGTAAGGAGTTGTTCACCGTACCCATGTCACGTGGACGAACCGGGAGCCGTCATGGGCGTACGCAAGGACCTCGAGCAGGCGCGCCGCCGCACCGACCTGGCGGACCGTGCCCGGGTCGAGACCGTCAGGGACGAGCACGGCGTCGTACGGGAGGCCCGCACCCCCGCGCTCGCGGCTCCAACCGTCCGCGGCAGCACCGCGGACATCCCGTACACCAACGCGGCCGAGGCCCCCGACGCCGTCGTGCTGCGGCGCAAGGAGGCGGGCCGGTGGCGCCCGGTCACGGCCACCGTCTTCGCCCGCGAGGTCACCGCGACCGCCAAGGGCCTCATCGCGGCGGGCCTCGAACCGGGCGGCCGGGTCGCCCTGATGTCCCGTACGCGCTACGAATGGGCGGTCATCGACTTCGCGATATGGGCGGCGGGCGGCCAGACCGTACCCGTCTACGCGACGTCCTCCGCCGAGCAGATCGAGTGGATCGTGCGGGACTCCGGTGCCCGGCTCCTGATCGCCGAGAGCGCGGAGAACGCGGACACCGCGCGCCGCGCGGTCGCCGGGCTCGACGCGCCTCCCGCCGTGTCGGTCATCGACGACGGCGCGGTCCTGGAACTGGCCGAGCGCGGCCACGGGGTGAGCGACCGGGAGGTCACCGAGCGCCGCTCGGCCCTCACGCCCGACTCCGTGGCCACCCTCTGCTACACCTCCGGCACCACGGGCAGGCCCAAGGGCTGCGTCCTGACGCACGGCAACCTGTACGCGGAGGCGGCCAACACCGTCGCCCTGATGCACCCGGTCTTCAAGGCGATCACCGGGCAGACCGCGTCAACCCTGCTCTTCCTGCCGCTCGCCCACATCCTCGGCCGCAGCATCCAGATCGCCTGCATGCTGGCGCGCATCGAGTTCGGCCACTGCCCGAGCATCAGACCGGACGAGCTCCGTCCCGAACTGCGGTCCTTCAGGCCGACGTTCCTCGTGGGCGTGCCGTACCTCTTCGAGCGCATCCACGACACCGGACGGGCGACCGCCGAGAGGATCGGCCGCGGCGCCTCCTTCGACCGCGCCGACCGGATCGGCGTGTCCTTCGCGGAGGCGTATCTGAACAAGTTCCTGGGAAGGGGCCCCGGCCCGTCCCTCGGCGGCTACGCGGCATGGGCGCTCTACGAAGTCCTCGTCTACCGCCGCATCCGCAAGGAGGTCGGCGGCCGCCTGCGCTACGCGATCAGCGGCGGCTCCCCGCTCGACAAGCACCTCAACCTGTTCTTCTACGGCGCCGGAATCGTCGTCTACGAAGGCTACGGCCTCACGGAGACCACCGCGGCCGCCACCATCGTGCCGCCGCTGGGACCGCGCCCCGGCACGGTCGGTGTGCCCGTACCGGGTACGGCGGTACGCATCGCGGACGACGGCGAGGTGCTCGTCAAGGGCGGCATCGTCTTCACCTCGTACTGGAACAACAAGGAGGCCACCGACGCCGCACTGACCGGCGACTGGTTCGCCACCGGAGACCTCGGCTCACTGGACGAGGACGGCTACCTCACCATCACAGGGCGCAAGAAGGACATCCTGGTCACCTCGGGCGGAAAGAACGTCTCACCGGCCGTCCTGGAGGACAGGCTGCGCGGTCGCCCGCTGATCGGCCAGTGCCTCGTCGTCGGCGACAACCGACCGTACGTCGCGGCGGTCGTCACCCTCGACCCCGAGGCCGCCGCCCACTGGCTGGCCGTCCGCAAACGCCCCAAGGACACCCCGCTGTCCGCACTGTGCCGCGACCCGGAACTGCTCGCCGAGGTGCAGAAGGCGGTGGACTACACGAACCAGGCGGTGTCACGGGCCGAGTCCATCCGCCGCTTCGTGGTGGTGGAGGGCGATTTCACCGAGGAGAACGGGCTGCTGACCCCGTCCATGAAGGTTAAGCGCCGGGCTGTGATGGAGGTGTTCGCGGGGGAGATTGAGGAGCTGTACCGCCGCTGATCGGGAGGCTCCACCGCCGCTGATCGGCAGCCCTACGGGCGCGGCAGGTGATGCCGAGGCGCGCCGTGGCCCGGAGGGCTTCTTCACCCGCGCCGAGATCGCGGCGCGACGGTCTTGGCGGATGAGGGCCTGGGCGACATGCTCATGTGAGTGCTGGGCCGCCAAGTCGAGAGCGAACCGCTGCGGTACGGATGCGCGCCGCGCCACCGCTGGGCTCGGCCGGGCGGAGGCGCTTGGCGTCACGCCGGTGTGCATCCCGGCAAAAAAAGCCTCTCACGCGTTTCCGCAGGTGAGAGGCTGTGTGCGCCCTCGGCAGGACTCGAAACTGCGGCCGAGTGCTTAGAAGGCGTTTGCTCTGCTTTCTGCGCTACGGCAGCTGACCTGCGCAAACCCGGGAGCTCATGGCCGTGTCCCTTCAAGCTGTGGGACGTATGTGGGCTCCCAGTCCTAGAAGTGAGGGAAGCCTTGGCGTCTCAAAGGCTTCCGACGGATCTCCTGCACCATCCGTATGGGTGAGAAGCCCTGCGCAAAGCTTCGAGCCGAGGAGAGGAGAGGGCCGAGACTGAAACTGCTGTGTCTGGCGGAGAGTGCAAAATTCCTGCAGTCGCTTGCCGCTGTACGGTAGCCGTGCCCAGCTAGACCGGCATGTGCGAAGCACTGCGGTAGTGCTTTCTTCGTTGGGCACGGGGAGGAGCCAGGGCACACGCGAGCGGGAACTCGCCGCCGGCCACGAATTGCGTCTATCCCTGCATGCGCGGGGAGCACTGCGCTATCCGCTTGGTTAGACACAAGGCCCAGGGGCCACCCCCGCATGCGCGGGGACCATCTCGAAGCGGACGGTAGCTAGCGAAGGCGATGGCACAGCCGCTCAAGAGCTGGGATCAGAGTACGCAGATCATGCTCATGGCCGGAACCGGGAGCGGCCCCCCTGTGCGGACACCGTCCTTCAACTCAACTGCTGAGGGAGGAAGATAACAGCCGCACATGTGCCGGGACCACGCTGCACTGCTGATGGCCCGGGCTCCCAAGTTGGAACAGCCTCAAAGACGCAGGGGCGACAGGCGCTACAGCCCCGCAGGCGCGGGGACGACTCGAGACCTGGCTCACGAAGACCTTCATGGCCGGGAACAGCCCCGTAGGCGCGGGGACGACAGCCTGCCCAACGCGGACGTGAGCTTCTCGACGGGAACAGCCCCGCAGGCGCGGGGACGACACCCTGGTCGTGGACCAGTCCAAGTACTGGGCGGGAACAGCCCCGCAGGCGCGGGGACGACATGGCGAAGCAGATCCGCACTGCCCCCGGCTGGGGAACAGCCCCGCAGGCGCGGGGACGACCTGGGGTACCGGTCGTCGACTGCGCCACGGCCGGGAACAGCCCCGCAGGCGCGGGGACGACCGGACTCGGGATGGTCGCCGAGCAAGAGCCTCGGGAACAGCCCCGCAGGCGCGGGGACGACTGGCCCCCTCGGGAAACAGCGGGCCGCGTGCTGGGAACAGCCCCGCAGGCGCGGGGACGACGCCTGGGACCAGGTGCCGCCTGCGGAGCTGGTGGGAACAGCCCCGCAGGCGCGGGGACGACGTCGGCCTTCCCGCTCTGGAATCGCACTGGCGGGGAACAGCCCCGCAGGCGCGGGGACGACAGCAGGTCCAACGGGTCGCCACCGCCTTGAACGGGAACAGCCCCGCAGGCGCGGGGACGACATCGGCGCGCCCTGGCTCACCAGTGGATCCCAGGGAACAGCCCCGCAGGCGCGGGGACGACGTCGGCGAGGGCGCGGCCGACGGTGGGGTCCATGGAACAGCCCCGCAGGCGCGGGGACGACGTATCCGGTTGCGGTGGTGACGAGTCCGGCGAGGGAACAGCCCCGCAGGCGCGGGGACGACATTCCGTTCACCGGGACCCGCGGCGTCATCCAGGGAACAGCCCCGCAGGCGCGGGGACGACTGTCCAGCGTCTTCGGGGCCAGGTCTTCCAGGGGGAACAGCCCCGCAGGCGCGGGGACGACCTCAAGATGGCGCGTCCCTGGCTGCCGATGCCGGGAACAGCCCCGCAGGCGCGGGGACGACGCTGCTTGTCCCCGATTTCGGAGCGCTCCGACGGGAACAGCCCCGCAGGCGCGGGGACGACACCTCCTCTCCTTCAACGCCGAGTCGTGCGAAGGGAACAGCCCCGCAGGCGCGGGGACGACAGTCTCGTACGCGCTCGCCGAAGTCGTCGAGGAGGAACAGCCCCGCAGGCGCGGGGACGACACCGTCAGTGACCTCGACGGCGAGCTGATCGCGGGAACAGCCCCGCAGGCGCGGGGACGACCGGCGGATGAGGAGCCACCAGTACGGCGTGTCGGGAACAGCCCCGCAGGCGCGGGGACGACGCGGGGACAGGTCGGCCCTCTTCGTCCTCCACGGGAACAGCCCCGCAGGCGCGGGGACGACCCACGCGTCCGGCGCCGGGGCGGGGCTGGCTGGGGAACAGCCCCGCAGGCGCGGGGACGACGTGATGGGGGGGGGCTGGCCGTGGGCTCGATCGTGGGAACAGCCCCGCAGGCGCGGGGACGACGTGACTGTTCCGTCCCCGACCCCCACGCCTACGGGAACAGCCCCGCAGGCGCGGGGACGACCCGAAGACCCATCCGGTGCCGGCGGCGGTCGCGGGAACAGCCCCGCAGGCGCGGGGACGACCTCAGCACGCTTCACGTGTGGCGTGGCGTGCGGGAACAGCCCCGCAGGCGCGGGGACGACGGACGGCCGGGCATGGATGCGGCAGGCACGCCAGTTTGTGGGAACAGCCCCGCAGGCGCGGGGACGACCCCTGCGCTGCATGCCTGAGTCCCACGACATGGGGAACAGCCCCGCAGGCGCGGGGACGACTTCGGTGAAGTTGTCCAGGTCGGCGGCGTCAAGGGAACAGCCCCGCAGGCGCGGGGACGACGGACGCATCAGCCTGGACGACCTGCCCGCCCCTGGAACAGCCCCGCAGGCGCGGGGACGACGAGGCGGAGATCGAGTTGCCGGTGACGGTCAGGGGAACAGCCCCGCAGGCGCGGGGACGACCTCCATCGGGCCACCAGATCGGCATCGGCACCGGGAACAGCCCCGCAGGCGCGGGGACGACCTCGCCGCACCCGCCGCACCTTGGCGGGGCGGGGGAACAGCCCCGCAGGCGCGGGGACGACCCGACCCGGGCTTGCAGCGATTCGGCGTCCATGGGGAACAGCCCCGCAGGCGCGGGGACGACGCTCCCCGCACTCTCCTCCGGGTCGACGCGCGGGGAACAGCCCCGCAGGCGCGGGGACGACTTCAACGACGCCGCGAACCAGTCCCACGACGTGGGAACAGCCCCGCAGGCGCGGGGACGACTGGGGCGCGGTCGACTTCGGGTTCACCAACCCGGGAACAGCCCCGCAGGCGCGGGGACGACACGCCCGCCGGACGCCGCTCGGCACGGGTCGGGGGAACAGCCCCGCAGGCGCGGGGACGACTCCAACGGGAAAGTGCTCTGCGCGATCGACCAGGGAACAGCCCCGCAGGCGCGGGGACGACCGGTCCTCCTCCATCGGCCAGTACGCGCGCGGGGGAACAGCCCCGCAGGCGCGGGGACGACTAGTCGAGCTTCCCGGCCCATCCGTCGGTGAGGGGAACAGCCCCGCAGGCGCGGGGACGACGGCCTACGACGACCTGATGGGTGCCGGGCTGGGGGAACAGCCCCGCAGGCGTGGGGACGACTCTACACGTACACCTGACCTGCACAAACGCCTGGGAACAGCCCCGCAGGCGCGGGGACGACTTGGTGTAGCGGGTCTGGGCGCCTGTGGCGTTGGGAACAGCCCCGCAGGCGCGGGGACGACCGTCCACTTCGGATGCGCGGCCTTGTGTACGGGGGAACAGCCCCGCAGGCGCGGGGACGACATCGGCAGCACGGCGACGTACGGGTACATCCAGGGAACAGCCCCGCAGGCGCGGGGACGACTCCTGTTCGGCGAGCCAGCGCCGAACGGTCTGGGGAACAGCCCCGCAGGCGCGGGGACGACATGGGAATCTTCGGTAACGACAACGCAGACCTGGGAACAGCCCCGCAGGCGCGGGGACGACGACCGGTACGGGAACGAGATCGTCGACTGGACGGGAACAGCCCCGCAGGCGCGGGGACGACCCGTACCCGCCGTTCTTGACCGGCCGCAGCGGGGGAACAGCCCCGCAGGCGCGGGGACGACAGGCCGTGACCAGCGGCTTTGTCAGGCGAGGTGGTGGTTTTTACTTACTTCCCGAAACTCCGACATAACTCGCATCTCTTCACGCATGAATAGCGCCGATCTGTCTGTGCGGGTGTGGGCTTGATCGGTTAGCGACGGCCGTATTTACGGCGTTGAGCGGCCTTGCTCCAGTTCTGTTTCGGAGGCTGGGGCTGGCGGTCGGTTCCCGGCTGGGCGGTTTGAAGGGCTGGACGGTGGAGGAGGGTGAGTCCTTCGTGGTCGGTGGGGTGCCAGGCGTGGTTGTGAGTGCGGAAGGTGAAGCCTTGTTCGGTGTCGGTTTGGTGGACGAGGAGGGCGCGGCCTTGGTTGGCGTACTGGCGGACTTCGTCCCACAGGTGGTCGCGGATGCGGGCGCTGGGGGAGCCGAGGAAGACGCCGGGGGAGATTTCCAGGAGCCAGCGGGTGAGGAATCCGCGCAGGCCGGCGGGGCAGTTGGCGAGGATGATGACGGTCACCACAGCACCTCGTCACTGTAGTTTCGACCGCTTTCGAGGTGGGCGTCTCCGTCGGACTGCAGGGTCACGCGGTCCTGGTGGTCGCTGGTGTCGTCGTGGTGGAGGAGGGTTTTGATGTCGTTGACGCAGCGGTCGAGGAGGTTGGTGTCGTTGATGCGATTGCGCAGGGCTCGGCGGGTGCGGGAGGCCACGTCGTCGGGGCCGTCGGCGGCGGCGTCGAAGGCTGCGGGGATGGCGATGTCGGTTTTGTAGAGGTCGGCGATGTCCAGGACGAAGGAGCGTTCGTGGCCGGAGTGGACGAAGCCCAGGGCTGGGGAGCAGCCCAGGGCGGTCACGACGGCGTGGGCGATGCCGTACATACACTGCGCGGCGGCGGTGACGGCCTGGTTGGGGGCGTCGCCTGCGGCGAAGTTGTCGCGGTGGTAGTCGCGGCGCTTCCAGGGGACGCCGGTGCGGGCGGATTCGCGGCGGTAGCAGTCCTTGAGACGGCGGCCTTCCATGGACAGCAGGTCCTGGCGGGTGCGTCCGGCGGGGTCTTCGTCGGGGAAGCGCAGGCGGTACATGGCCCGGGCCACCTCCAGCCTGGTGCGTCGGTTGGCCCAGGCGCTGGCCTGGGCTTCGGCCAGGGCGGAGGAGCGGGTCAGGGCGCGGCCGCCTGCGTAGTAGCGCACGCCGTGCTCGCCTACCCAGGCCACGCCGGCGCCGCACTCACCCAGAACGGACATGGCCTGGTGGGTGATGCGGGTGCCGGGGCCGAGCAGGAGGGTGCCGATGGTGGCGGCGGGGATGTGCGTGGTGCCGTCCGCGTCGGTTGCAGTGATGGCGTTGTCGTCGCGGTGTACAGTGCACCGCTCCAGGTAGATGAAAGAGAGCCGGTCGCCGACGCGGGCCAGCTCTCGGGGGGTCGAGGTACTGCGGCGGCTGACGGTGCTCATTGTCCGCCTGCCGTGGCCAGCGTCATGAGGCCGCAGCCGTACGCTTTGGATTTGCCCAGGCCGTGGGTGAGGGTGCGGCGGAAGGCGTCGGTGTCGGTGATGCGCAGGCGGCCGTCGAAGGTGACCCGGGTGAAGCGGACGTCCTGCCCGGCCCGCTGGGCCGGGGGGCGGCGGAACTGGAGCGGCTGCTGGTCGCGCACGATCAGCTCGTACGCGTCTCCATACTGCGTCAGTTGTCGGTCGGCGGGCTTGGGGAGCACTTCGAAGCCTGCCTTCTCCTGGCGCTTGAGGAGCCACTGCATCTGGTAGCGCGGGGAGACGTGAGCAGCGCGTTTGGTCCGGGCACCCGGGGCGTCCTGGGGCAGGCGGATGTGGTGGACGGGGTTGGCGGTCAGCCGGAAGCCCCAGATGTCCCCGGCTGCCAGGGCGTCGAGGAACTGTCCGTAGGCGAACGTGGTCCACCCGGGCCTTTCCAGAGCGGGCCAGCCGGCTTGTTCGACGAGGTGGGTCAGGTCCGGGCGGGTGGGGCTGACGATGAACAGGGCGGTTTCCGCGGCAGTGGTGCGGTCGACGCGCCACAGGATGCGTGGGCCTTGGCCATCGCGGGGCGGGCGGTCGGGGAAGCCCATGTTGACGGCGCCATGCATCAAGTGGGGGGAGCCGAGCAGTCGGCGGGCCTCGGTGCGGCCGGTGTTGACGCGGAAGCGGGTCAGGTACATCAGGAGGTCCTCGGAGGAGTGGACGTCGCCGGTGTCTCGAGGGGGGCGGGCACGAGCCCGGCGGTCGGATCGTGGGCCGGGGCGGTAGCAGTCCGGTGCACGGCGGTGACCTGCGTGCTGCGTACGCCGCGAAGCGCGTATCGGCGGTGATGGGGGTCGTAACTCACGGGAGTGTCACGCAGAGAGAAGTCGGGGGTCTCTGCGGGTGAACTGTCGAGGAGTACGTCCAGGAGTTCCGGCACGGCTGGGGGCTGTTGTCCAGCGGTGCGCTGTAGCTGTCGCACGTACCATCGCGATGCCTGCCACTCGGCGAGGCGCAGAGCCTCTTCCAAAGTGGTGTCCTGCGGTGGGCCCATGGAGAGAGGCTGGGACGGGGGGCACGAGCGGCGCCCGAGGTAGGGCAGGTAGTGGGGGCGCATCAGTGCTTCGTAAAGCCGCTGCAGCAGCCGCGCGTCGCCTTCGACGCCGGCGACGAAGATGGCGTCGGCCAGGTAGAAACGTTCGGACAGCGGCATGGCCTTGCCGGAGTCGGCGTGATGGGCGGTGTGGAAGTCGCGTAGCCGTGAGCCGGGTTGGTCGATGCGCACGCCGAAGCGCAGCGCGGACAGGTCGGAGAGGTCCGCCTGGCGCGGGCGGCCTTGAGCCGCGGCGAACAGGCCGAGGACGCCGCTCTTCGTCGGGGCGTTCTCCGTGCTGCGGCGCGCGAATCGGGCTGCGGAGCCCCAGGCTTGCAGCGGGCCGGCGAGCCGCAGGAGCAGCACGCTCATACGCCGGACTCCAGACGCCCGGCGACAGCCAGTTTCACGTCCTTGACCAGTTCCTCCAATGTCACGCAGGTGCCGAGGTCCTTGAGGGCCTGCGTTTCCTCGCCCACACGCAGGACCCAGCTCTGCTCGCCGTCCGGTACGCCGAACGCCTTCTCCAGCTGTGGCACGTAACGGCCCAGGCGTTCACACGCCTCCGTCAGGAAACCGCCGTTCGGGCCCTGCCGGACCGGTTGCTCGAAAGCGCCGACGAAACTGACGGGTCGGCGGGTGCGGAGCTTGACGATCACGGCGGACGGCAGCGTGTGGTTGCCGAAGGTGTTGATCTTCCCGGTGGGCAGCGAGGAGATGAACCCTTCGAGGAAGGCGGCCACGGCCTTCTGGGCGGGAGTGGACGGTGTCTCGCCCGTACGGAGACCGGTGCCCAGAGTGAGGTGCAGTGCGTCGACGTCGACAGCGGCGTAGCGGTAGAGGGTAGCGGAGTTGAAGTCGATGGAGCCGATCATTCCGGCACCCGCCTCGGCGTCCGTGTTCCTGTCATCGACCGCGGTGTAGTAGTCCGATTCGATCTCGGACTTGTGGACGCTGATCGCGTGGGCGACCTGGGTGGCGGCCTCAACGTTCAGGTCGGTGGAGTCGGCGACCATCCGACCGAACAGGGCGATGTCCACCGAATGCCTAGTATCGACCGCTTGTCGTGCCGCAGCCTTGTTCTCCTTGTTCTTCAAGGCTGCCTGGAAGCTCTTGAGGCCATCGCCAGTGTCCAGTTCGATGGCCAGGGTCGCCAGGGCGTCGAGCTGCCGCGCGCTGAGGAACATCAGGTACGAGGACTCCGGCAGCGCGCCGTTTGATCCCTCCGTACTTTCCTGGTCCTCCTTCTTCGACTTGCGCTTGGGTACTTCGATCTTGGAGCCGGTGGCGGTCGAGAGGATCTCGGTGGCCAGGTCGACGGCGTGGGCCGGGTCCGTCGTCGGGGCCAGGGCCGTGATCCGCTCAGCCAGTGCCTCGGCGACCTTCTTCGTGCGCACGCCCAGCTCCGAAGGGGGCAACAGGTCATCGAAGGCTTTGCGGGTGGCACGCTTCCACGCCTGGCTGGATACTCGCGCCCTCCGCACCCCTCCGTACAGTGCGGTTTTGGGGGTTCCGGTGTCGTCGCGGTTGATGTTGCTCGGCGGGACGGTCTGGAGGATGTGAATGTCGAGAATCGTGCGGCTCATCGGGGGCTTCCGTTCTGGCGCTGATGGGTGGGTCAGGTGCGGTTTTCGCGACAGGGCGTGGGCCGCAGGGGCCCTTTGTGTGCCGGATGCCGTGACGACTGCGCCGGTATGCCAGAGGGACACGGCGGCGCGATGCGTCGATCGCTGATGGTGGTTCACAGACCGGGATCAGGCCCGTCGGTCTCGGCGAGGCGCGGTGGGTCCACGGCGCTGTCCTCGTCTTCGTCGCCAGGACGGGCCTGCCGTTCGTAGGACAGGTACAGCTCGCGTCCCCAGGCGCGGCGGACGTCCGCACGCAGATCCTCGTGCTGCCAGCGGTACAACTGATCGGCGAGCCGGGCGTAGTCGAGCGGGATGCGTGCGGTGCGCAGCAACAGTACGACTTCGCGCAAGCGCACGGTGAGCATGTCGAACGAGGTGGAGGTGCCGATGCGCACGAAGCGCTTGCGCAGCGTCTCGTTGAGTTCATTGTCCAGCCGAGGAGTCGAAGGGCTCTCTTGGCGGTCCGCCCCGGACCCGTCGTCGGCGGTACGGGTGAGGTCCCCGTCACCTTGTGCAAGAGTCCGGACGGCACGTCCCAGGCTCCAGCCGGGCGCATGCATGTCCGCATCCCTGACGGACTGCTGATGCAGCGCCCACAGGGTGACCGCCACGTGAACGGCGTCCTCCTCAGCCCGCGTACTCATTTCCCGCTTGCCGCGTGCTTCCTGGTGGTACAGCTCTGGTGCCGCTTCGCTTCCTGCCGGGTCGGGCCGGTTCGCTTCCCGGCGCTCGTCCCAGACCCGTGCGAGGTCCTCCAGCCCGTCGATGCCCCAGATGTCCGGGGTCTCGTGCACGGTCCGCCCAGCAGCTCGCCGCAGCCGCGCCAGGACCGCGACGGCGGACGGCACGTCCTGGTGGTAGAGGCTCTGAAGCCGTCCGATGCAGCGAGCGGTGGCCACCTCTGGGGCGCCGCGCGGGTACGCGCTCAGGCGCTCCGGCCGCTCGGATTTCCCCGTTCGGCGACCTGTGCGCGTCTGCGGGTCAGTGGTCATGAGGTGTGCTCCGTATGATCGTCGCGATGCGTGGACGCAGGTGCCGGCACCGGGGTGGTGGGTCAGGTTCGGGTTCGGGTTGCGAGGAGCGTCAGCTGGTGGCCTGGGTACCGCCGGGCCGGTTCACGGTGTCGGGCAGGATCTTGTTCAGCCGCCGGTGGAACCACGTCTGCGCGCGGGCGTCGTTGACCCAGGTCGGGCCGTGCCCGGGGAGGTCGATGACGCGGCCTTCCGATGCGGCCGGGCCCGCGGAGTTCAGCAGGTCCCGGCCGAGCCGGAGCATGTGGCGGCGCACTGTGGCCTGCCACTGCTTGCGGGCCGCCTCCGGGTCGGAGTACGTGGCCAATGTGGCCAGCCACTGGCGGTAGGGGCCATCCAGCGTCCCGAAGCCGAGGTCACGGGCGGTGTCTGTGGCGGGTGCCGCGTTGGTTCCGGCGGCTCGCGCCAGATTCCCGGCGAGGTGGCCCAGGGCACGTACGGCTTCGTCCGCGTCGGCCACAGCGTCGACCGCCGCCGTACGGAAATCCGCGCGTTCCTGGTGCAGCAGCACTGCGGGGAGGACTACCGAGTCGTCCACGATCTCGTCCACGACGGATTGTTGCGTGCCGTACTGGGCGCCGATGAGCCGCAGCCGGATCAGCATCTGCGGATCGAGGATGTGCTCGGTGGTGAGCATGGAAGACCAGCGCACGACTCCGGACGGCAGCGATTCGGGCACCCCTCGCCCGCTGTCGTCCGTGGCGGCGCGTCGGGTGCGCAGCAGGCTGTCCAGGCCCCGCCAGGCAGCTCGGCTCGGATCGTGCTGCTGCGGCATGTACACCGGCAGGCGGCCCTGCTTCTTCTCCTGAGCCTGGCTGCGCCGCCACCCCGACATGGGCTCCAGCTTCCACGGCGCGGACATCGTCAGCGGATCGCCGTAGCCCAGGACCACACCCGTGACGGTGCCGTCCTCGGCATGTAGGCGGATCCGGCGGGACTGCCAGGTGTACAGGTCCCGCAGCCCGTCCGGCCGGATGATATCGGGGGCTGTTCCGCGCGGCCCCGGGCCGAACGGCTCCTCCCGTCGCCAGGCGGGCCGGTCAGCGTCAGGCGAGCTCGCGTGGTCCGCCACCTCGGCGATGCCTTCGTCGAGAGCGATGAGGTTCAGCAGTAGAGTCTCGTGGAGGGTCGCCCCTTCGGCGAAGATCCCGCCCAGATTGCCTGCCGACCCCACCCCGAGGGGGTAGACCTTGCCCGCCTTGGCACGGTCGTCACCGGCCATGGCGGACTTGATGCCGGAGGTGTCGTAGGCATGAGCGTGGATCAGCCACCGGGCCGCCTCGGCATACGAGAGCCGGTCCACGCCGGGGCGGCGCATGGCGAAGAATGGGTCACCGTTGGGGACGTCGGCGACCAACCGGTTCAGCGAAGCGACCTCGTCCTTGTCCGTACGCAGACCGCTCACCTGGTAGAACGGCCGCTCGGCGTCCAGTAGGTCGAAGTGATCACTGTATCGGCGAAGGTAGTCCAGCACCGGAGCGAAGGGCTCCTTCGCCTGCCACAGCTCCTCCCAGTCCTCCAGACCCACCGGCCCGTCGAAAGCGTCGTGCGCGACAGCAAGGAGCAGCCGCAGCAGCGCCAACTCCTGCGTCGGCACGTCACCTACGAGCCTTCGCAGCTCACGGGTCTGCGCGAAGAGAGCTTGCAGCGACAGATCCACGGTATTGCCGTCCAGACGCTGTACCGGCAGCCACGGACGGGTGACCAGATCGAAGGATGGCGGGCCAGCAGCGTCGGTGCGGGTCGTGCGGGGCGTCAACGGGCCCACCTCCTGCGGACCCTCGTGCAGACTCGGAGTACCAGTTGTCGCCGTCTGGGCTGAGAGCTCCTCGGGCCGGTCCACCAGCTCTGTTGTCGGCTCAGGGCTCGTAACTCCGATGTCCGCAGCACGCCCATGATTGTCTCCGTCCTCAGGCGAAGTCGCTGCCCTTTCCGGGCCCGTCACATTTGCGGGTTCGGTAGGAGGCAGTACCCGTAGCCCGTCGTCCTTGCTGTAGCTGAGAACGAAGCCTGACAGACGGGTCTGACAATCCTCATCGAGAACGAGAAGCAACTCCCCAGCCAGCCAGGGGCATTCCTTCACCTGCCAGGCTTCGACCAAGAAGCGCTCCAGCTCCTCGATGGTCCGGTCGATCACCCAGGGTTTACAGAATTGCCAGGGCAGCGTGATGGCGCTCGCCGCGGCTGCCTCGGCGGCACGTCGGCTCGGCAGGAAATCGGTCGGCAGATCCAGGCCGCCCCGCCCGCCGTCCAGCCACGGCACGGTGATCAGACGGCCGTCCCGCAGCCGCTGGACGACCAAGACCTCCAAGCTCTCTGAAGTGTCGCGCACCTGCGCCCGTCCGGATCGGCTGTCGTCCGCGTCCCCGGCGTTGGCCTCCAGCCAGCCGATCACCGGCCGCCCTGCCCGGCGCACTGGTCCCAGAAGGAAGTCGCCGGCCTTCTCGCGTTTTCTCGCAAGGATCTGTAGATGCTCCGCGCGGGCCTCAGCCAGTTTCTCGGCCCATTCGGGAGCGCCGACTTCGGCGCACCCGTACACCTCTTGGACCAGCGGGCTGATGTGGTCCGGCAGTACCAGCGGCTCTCCCTCCAGATGCGTGTCCAAGACCGCCAGCGTGCGCAGTAGGAGGTATTCCCCATAGATGGAGGCCGAGCCCTTGACCGGCTGCGGTGTGGCGGACGGCCAATCGGCCACTCCCGTCACCAGACACCGGGCTTGCGCCAGGCGTGGAGGCCGCTCACGCGGATGGCGGTGCAGACGCCCCATACGCTGCAACAACAGGTCGACGGGGGCGAGATCGGTCACCAGCAGGTCGAAATTCACATCGAGCGACTGTTCGACCACTTGGCTGGCTACCACAACGTGCGGCCCCGTCACCGGGTCGCTGCCGGGACCGAACCTTTCCCGCAACTCCATGTCCCTCGCGGCACGGTCGGCGGCTAGAAAGCGTGAGTGTGCCACGGTCACCGCGCCGTCCCCGAACCGCTCCCGCAGCACATCCGCCGCCGCCAGTACACGGTCGACGGTATTACGCACTACCAACGCACAGCCCCCGCCCGCCAACTCCGACTCCAGCCGGTCGGCAAGGCGGTCGAGATCATCATTCAACCGTTCCAAGCACACGTCTGTACGGCGCCCAGAGGCCGCCGCAGGCCGTGCCACTTGAGTCGTTGCGCCCGGGGCGACCGCAGTGATCAGCGGGTAGGCGTCATCAGGCACCGATTCCGGCCCCAGCCCGTCCGCCTCCGTCGGCTGCCCTGTGTACGCGGCAGCCAGTGAACGTCTGCGATCAGCTGGCAACGTGGCCGAGAGCAGCACGACCGGCACCCGGTAGGCGGCGAGCCACTCCAGGACACGGTCGAGATAGCGACTCATATAGGCGTCGTACGCGTGTACTTCATCGATAATGACGACCTTGCCCGCCACCGCCAGATGACGCAGTGCCAGGTGCCGACTTTTGAGTCCCGCGAACAGCACCTGATCAACAGTGCCGACCGCGAATGAGGCCAGCAACGCCTTCTTGCGACCACGCAGCCACTGGTGGGCGTGCAGCCCAGCGGGCTCGGTGCGCTCGGCGGCGTGCTCCGCGTCTACCTGTTGGCGTCCGTCCAGCTCCACCGCGGCGATCGCCCGGCGGTCCCGTCGCATAATGCCCGCCCACACGTCGTTGAGCGCGGCCTTGGCATGCGCTAGGACGACGGACTGCGGTCCGTCCAGTGGGAGCTTGTCCAGCCATCGCAGCAAGCGCGGGAACATGGCATCTCCCGTGGCCCGGGTGGGCAGCGCCACCAGACAGCCGCCTGCTCCGCTCCGCGCCGCCAGAATCTCCGCAGCGGCGAAGGCGGCCTCGGTCTTGCCCTCGCCCATTGGCGCCTCGATCATCAACAACCCGGCCGCAGGCATCGCCCGCGCCACCCGAACCGCTTCCTCCTGAACGGGCCTGATCCGTGCTCCCTCCGGCAGAGTGAACCGCTCCGCGAAGAGCGTCTCTGCCGCCTGCTCCGGCTCCCTCGGAGACCAGGGCCCGGGGAGCTCGAGTCCCCGCCACGCGGCGTGAAGGCGACGTGTCTCGCCGAGTGGACCTGCTGGCTGCCAGGACGCGGGGTCGTAGGGGAACAGCTCGGGAGCACTGGCGATCCAGTCGGAGAGAATTACGACAGCTGTCAGCACCACTTGAACCGGCTGCGGCAACCGGGCCGCGCCCCAGGACGCCCACCGGGACCCCACGTCAGCCATCTCGGCGCACCCGTCCAGCAGCTCATACTGCACACGCCGCCACTCGGCCTCACTGGACCCGGGATGCCGCAGCAGCCGCGATCGCAGCTGCAGATCATGGATCTGCTGATGCTCAGGAGGCGTCCCGTGATGCCCGCCCGCCACGACCGCGAACTGCCCGGACGCCCGTGGGTTCAGCCCATGTCTCGATTCCAGCCACTCCTGCAGGAGCAGTTGTCCAGCCAGCCCGTGTGGGGCCAGGCGGCGGTCGGTGCCGTACTCCTTGCGGGAGAGCATGTCGAGTCCGGCAGTACGCATGCCTTCAGCGAGAAGATCCACTTGGCAGGCGAAGGCGGGAGAAGCCTTCCCGATGTCATGTACACCGCCAAGAAAGACAGCGAGCCGCCGGGCATCCGCCTCCCCCTCAGGGAGAGCTTCGGCCACGAGCCCCTTCATGCTGCGGGGCAGCCAGTCGTCCCACAGCTTCCCGGCTACTGCCGCACTGTCAGCCATGTGCCGCCAGAGCGGCAACCAGCCATCCGTCTTGCGATCGTGCTTCGCCCACACAGCGCGTGCGGCGGCAGACAGCTGGGAGAACGTCGCCTTTCTGACGGACTCAGATGGAAGCGCAGGCATGTTGGGCATGGCATGGCCTTCTGTGCAGAAGTCATCGCTGCGGGGATGGTCCGGTGCTTGAGCCGGACACGGCGGTGGCAGTAGTGGCGACTCCTCGTTACGTACGAGGAGGTCCAGTTCATGAGAGCGAAGCTGAGGCCCGGCACCGTCCGCGCGACGGTGCCGGGCCTCACCTCTTTAGGAGGGTTGGGCGAGGTGGCCATGCGGCAGTGGTCGCATCAGCATCAAGATCACGACAACTACAACAACTCCGCCCCATACCAAGGGCGTGAGGGAGGAAGGCGCAGTGGGACAGCTGGCCAGCAGGGTGACGAGCAGCCCGTGCCAGGCGGAGGGTGGCTCTGTGGAGTGGGCTGTGGCCCTAACCGGGCGTAGCGTAAGGGTGCTCCTCCGAGTTGATGGCATGGGGGCAAGCTGGGCCCGCACTCATGGCAATGCGCTGCGGGCCTGGCTTTTTTCGTGCGGGCGTGGTCGCTCATGCAGTGAGTCCTGGGCGCCGCTGTGTGGCACGGTAGTCGCCGCCCGTCTGATTGGCTCAACCACGCACATTGCAAGGGCAGTTGGTCGCTTAGATAGTCACAAGGCCCAGTTGGAGGTACGACTTTCCGGCCGGGGGCAGGGGCGCGGCCTCGGTGGTGCAGGCCAATGGGCGGTGGCAGTGCACCCCGGTGCCGAGTGTGGCTGAGGGCGGCCTTATGGACGGCGCGGATGGTGATGACGCGCAGTGTGGTGTTCGGGCGCTGGGAGATGCCCCTCAGGGCCTCCCACCCCGCCACAGGCGGCACTCAGGAAATCCCGGGCCTGGTCGACAACGGTATGAGAATCGGCCGCGCGCCACAGTTGGTCATTCCTAGTAAGAAGTGGACTCTCCTTAGGCAAACCATCTCATCATCGACCTTCTGCTCGGCCGGGCATTGCTCGAGCAGCGGTCTGAGTGGGGCCCGCGCGGGTCCCGCCTGTGAGGACGGCCGCGCTCCCGCCATTCAGCGGGGACGAAGGCGGCTCGACGTCTTCGACGACTGGGCCGGTGCTTCCGGCCTGCGACCTGTACACGCCGTCGTGGTGCGCTGAAACCCGCCATGTCGACCTGACGGGCGAGACACGATCAGTGGAGTGAACTTGTGTTCCACACCGCTCAGCCGGAGGTCGGCAAGAACTGGACCGACACGGGAGCGATCCACGAAAAGCGGGGCCTGAAGGGACGGGTCGCGGACGACACCCGGATCGTGCCGGGGCACCCCTCCCTCACGAAGGTTCTTCGCGAGCACATCAAGGCCCAAGAGCTCAAGCCGGGCGACCTGCTGTTTCCGGGCGAGAAGGGCGAGATGCTCGCCGGATCGGTCATCCGCCGTGCGTGGCGAACCGCACGGCTCAAGGTCCTCACGCCCGAGGAGTTCGCTTCGCCGCTCGGGAAGCGGGTGTACGACCTGCGGCACACCTGCCTCACGAACTGGCTCAACGACGGAGTGCCGGCCGCGCAGGTAGCGGAGTGGGCGGGCAACAGTGTTCCGGTGCTGCTCGCCATCTACACCCGATGCGTCTCGGGGCAGCTCACGGACCTCAAGAAGCGGATCGAAGCGAGGGGAGACCTCCCGGAGATCCCCTTGTGAGGCTCACGGTGCTCTCGGAGAACTTCCCCGCGTATTCAGAAACCCGGTGACAGCCGGACAGCGCCGGACCCTCCCCGCCCTGACCTGGGGGCGGTCCGGCGCTTACGTGTCCGCTACCCACAACCCGCTACGTTGCCGTCCAGCAATAAGGCCCTCCGAGGTGGAGGGCCGAACAAGGATGGGCTGAAGCGCCCCCGGCAGGACTCGAACCTGCGGCCAAGCGCTTAGAAGGCGCCTGCTCTATCCACTGAGCTACGGGGGCCGGGTGGCGGCCGGTGGCCTGGAGCCCGGTGTGGCCTGGTCTGTGGCCTGCCGGGGCCGTGGACCGTGGGCCGGGGTCAAGGATAGGGCTCCTGGTGGCTTGTCCCCGGTGCTTCACCTCCGCCGCGCGATGTGGAGGTTCGGTGAAGCGATCCCGATAATCGCAGGCAGGTGCGAATCGCGCATCGCTTTTGGCGTCTGGCGCCCCGGGTGTTGTGCACTCGTTATGCCTGCGCCCCAGTCGCCCCTCCCCTCGCGGGTGATCCGATCGGCGCGCAGGGGTGTCCATATGCTTCAGAAAGCCGTCAAAATTGGGCATTCTTCGCATGTGGCGACCTTGGACGTACGGCCTCAACTGCTTGACGCGCTCTCCGCCCTCCGTGAGCGTGTCGCCGCCGCACGCTTTCCGCTCCCCCTGCCGGGAGCGCCACGCGCGCGGGCCAACCGGGACGAGCTGCTCGCACAGCTCGACGACTATCTGGTGCCCCGGCTACGGGCCCCCGAAGCGCCCCTGCTGGCCGTCGTCGGGGGCTCCACCGGTGCCGGCAAGTCGACGCTCGTGAACTCCCTCGTCGGGCGGCAGGTCAGTGAGGCGGGCGTGCTCCGCCCCACCACCCGTACGCCCGTCCTGGTGTGTCACCCGGAGGACCAGCACTGGTTCTCCGGAGTGCGCGTCCTGCCCCACCTCACGCGCGTGTGGGTGACCCGGGAGGACGGTGACGGACACCACAGGGCCGCCGCGACCGCGGGCGGCGACAACGACCGGGCGCTGCGCGTCGAGACCGCCGACACGCTGCCCCGCGGCCTCGCCCTCCTCGACGCCCCCGACATCGACTCCCTCCTCGCCGACAACCGTGTCCTTGCCGCCGAGCTGATCTGCGCCGCGGACGTGTGGGTCATGGTCACCACGGCCTCCCGGTACGCCGACGCCGTGCCCTGGCACCTGCTGCGCACCGCCAAGGAGTACGACGCCACCCTCGTCACCGTCCTCGACCGCGTCCCGCACCAGGTCGTCGGCGAGGTGTCACGCCAGTACGGCGCCCTGCTCACCAAGGCCGGACTCGGCGAAGTGCCCCGCTTCACCGTCCCCGAACTGCCCGAGTCCGCGGGCGGCGGCGGACTGCTGCCCGCCAGCGCCGTGGAGCCCCTCCGGGTCTGGCTCGCCCACCGCGCGCAGGACCCGTCCTCCCGTAGGCAAGCCATCGAACGCACTGCCTACGGAGTCATCGGTTCGCTGAACGCCCGCATGCCGGAACTGGCCGGCGCCGTCGCCGCCCAGTACGCCGCCGCCCTGCGACTCACCTCCGCCGTCGACGACGCCTACGAACGGGAGCACGCGCGCGTACGTGACCGGCTGGGGGCAGGTGCCGTGCTCGCCGGCGACGCCCTGAAACGCTGGCGCGCCTACCCGCTGGACTGCGGTCCCGACGAGCTCCTCGACGCCATCTCCGAGAGCCTGGAAGCGCTGCTCCTGTGCGCGGTCACCGCCGCCGACGAACGCATCGACGACGCCTGGCGGCGCGAGCCCGCAGCCCGCGCCCCCGGACTCGCCCGCCGCGACGGCCGCTACGAAAGTGCCCCCTACGAAGACGCCGAAAGACCCGAACACCGCATCGGCGTGGCCGTACGGCGCTGGCGGCGCGAACTGGAGGAGCACGCCGAGGACGAGGTGCGCGCCCTCGACCGCATCGACAAGGGCGCCCTGCCCGACGCCGACGTCGTCGCCGCGCTTCTCGCCACCGCCGTCCTCGGCGGGCGGCGGGCGCGCTCCGCGGGGGAGACCCTGGCCGAGCGCATCGGCGCCCACGGTGCTCTGCGGCTGCGCGACCGCGGCAGCCGGCTCCTCGCCGACTACCTGGACAGGGTCCTCGGCGCGGAGCGGGAGCGGCGCCTCGCCCCCCTCGACGCCCTCGATGTCACCCCGGAGCCGCAGGCCGAGCTCATCGCCGCGCTGTCCCTATTGCAGAAGGAGAGGTGACCGCGGTGACCGCCGTCACGGGCCACACCGACCAGACAGGTCACACCGATCAGACAGATCACACCGATCAGACAGATCACACCGATCAGGCAAGTCCCAGCAATCAGGCAAGTCCTAGCGATCAGAAAAGTCCCAGCGGTCAGACAGGTCAGACAGGTCAGACAGGTCGCACTGGCCAGACAGGTCCCAGTGATCACACAGGTCGTAAGGACTACACAGGTCGCGCTGATCGCACGGGTCACACCGACCACGCCGATGGCACGTGTCACGCCGCCGGCACGCGTCACACCGACCGCGCGGATCCGGCCGATCGCACCGATCAAGTGGACCGTTCGGATGAATTCTCGTGCACCGATCGCGCTGGACGCGGGGAACACGCCGAGGGGCGTCCTGGTGGGGCTGGGGACGCCGCCGGGTCCACCGCCCGGCCCGCCCGTGCCTCCGCGGACACCACCGGTACCGCCGACTCTGGGGGGCCCGGGGGGCCCGAGGGGCCCGGAGGTCCCGGCGACCTCGCAGTCGCCCGCGAGGCGCGTGCCGCCCGTGCCGGACAGGACGGCGGCGAGAACGGCACCCGCGCGGGGCACCGCGAACGGGCCGCCGGAGTCGTCTGGGACGACGGGCTCATCGCCCGGAGGGTGACGCCGGGCACGGCTGCCGCGGACGCGGACGGGCAGCTGCGGGCGGCCATGGGAGCCAGGGCGGCCCGCGCCCTCGAACCGTCCGCCGGGCCGGTGGCGGCCCTTCCGCCGTCCACGGGGACATCGTCCACGTACGCCGCCGACACGTCGTCCACGTACACCGTCGGGGCGGCGCCCGCGTCGTACACCGCCGGGTCGGCGTCCTCGTACGCGGGAACGTCGACCTCTTACGACGCGGGACCGTCGACCTCGTACGACGCAGGGCCGTCGTCCCCGTACAACGTGGGGACGTCGTCCCCGTACGCCACGGGATCGTCCTCCTCGTACAACAGTTCCACTTCGTACAGCTCCTCGCACAGCGGCGCCGCCACCTCCTCGGCGCACACCACCGTCGCCTACGAAGGCTCCTTGCGGGGCCGCCTGGAGGCCCTGCGCGAGCTCATCGGGCTGTCCCGGGCGCGGCTCGACGGCGCGACGCTCGCGGAGGCGGGGCAGGTGCTCGACGAGGCCGCGGCGCGCCGGCGCCTTTCCGACCGGCACACCGTCATCGCCCTGGCGGGTGCCACCGGCAGCGGCAAGTCGACGCTGTTCAACGCCCTGGCGGGAGTGACGATCTCGGAGACCGGCGTCCGCAGGCCTACGACCGCCGCCCCGATCGGTTGCAGCTGGACGGATGGCGCGGCCCCGCTGCTCGACCGGCTCGGCATCCCGGGGAGGCTGCGCAGACGGCCCCTCCAGGGCCCCGACGCGCAGGCGTTGCAGGGCCTCGTACTGGTCGATCTGCCCGACCACGACTCGGCGGCCGACGGCCACCGCGAGCACGTCGACCGGATCCTCGGGCTCGTGGACGCGGTGATCTGGGTCGTCGACCCCGAGAAGTACGCCGACGCGATGCTGCACGAGCGCTATCTGCGGCCCATGGCGGGCCACGCCGAGGTCATGTTCATCGTGCTCAACCAGATGGACCGGCTCCCGGGAGACGCCGCCGACCTGGTCCTTGACGATCTGCGGCGGCTCCTCGACGAGGACGGCATCGCCCTCGGAGAGCACGGCGAACCCGGCGCCACCGTGCTCGCGCTGTCCGCCCTGACCGGTGACGGCGTCGGGGAACTCCGAGAGTCGCTCGGGCAGTTCACGCGCGAGCGGGGTGCCGCCGCGCGGCGTGTCGAGGCGGACCTGGACGCCGCGGCGGCCCGTCTGCGGCCCGTGTACGCCTCGGGAGTGGGATCCGCGTCCGCGCGGGGCGCGATCGGTCTCAGCGAGGAGGCGCGCGACGAGTTCGCCGACCGGCTCGGAGAGGCGGTGGGCGCGGCGGCCGCAGGCCAGGCCGCCGAGCGTGCCTGGCGCAGACACGCGAACAAGGCCTGCTCCGCGCCCTGGCTGCGGCTGTGGCGCTGGTACGAGGCGAAGCGTTTCCCCTACCACACCGGCAAGCACGTGGTGCCGCCGCCCGTGGACAAGGAGGCCACGGCACGCGCGCGCGTGGAGCACGCCGTGCGCACCGTGGCCGACGCGGCGGCGACCGGACTGCCCACACCCTGGGGACAGGCCGTACGGGAAGCGGCCGCGCGCGGCGCCCAGGGGTTGCCCGAAGCCCTCGACGAGCTGGCCCTGCGCGCGGCACTGCCGGGCGGACGGCCACCGCGGCCCGGGTGGTGGCCGGTCGCGGTGCTCGCGCAGGCCGCCATGACGATGCTCCAGGTCGTCGGCGGGCTGTGGCTGATGGGGCAGATCGTCGGGATCTCGGAGCCGAACCTGGGTGTGCCGGTGCTCCTGATGGTCCTGGGCATCGTCGGCGGCCCCCTCGTGGAGTGGGCGAGCCGGATGGCGGCGCGCGGTCCGGCACGGCGGTACGGCTACGAGGCCGAGCGGCGGCTGCGGGAGGCCGCCGCCG
The DNA here is from genome assembly GCF_044328435.1 of Streptomyces sp. NPDC017940. NCBI lineage: Bacteria > Bacillati > Actinomycetota > Actinomycetes > Kitasatosporales > Streptomycetaceae > Streptomyces > Streptomyces sp. NPDC017940. The sequence goes on from NZ_JBIRHJ010000001.1 coordinate 365,621, forward strand.
GGTGCGGCCGGGCCCGGGTCCTCGATCCGGTGGCGGCGGAGCTGCTGCGGTATCGGGAGGTGCGGGAGCAGTACGTGCGGGTGGCTCAGCGGGGGTGAGGGTTCCTGGGCGGGGCGGGCCCTGGCGGGGGCGGGAGCGGAGGCGGAGTCGGGGGTGGGGACGGCGGGTGCGGAAGTGCGCCTTCGGGTGGCGGAGTTGTCCACAACCGGGCGGTAGCGCACAGGTCTCAGCGGGCTCGGTACGCCGGGGGGCAATCTGGATCCGCGGTCGCCGAAGCCGTGCGGGACAGGCCCGCACGACCGGGGACGAGGGAGGGGTCGGCATGAACGACACGATGGTGACGGTGGTGGGGAACGTGGCGACGACGCCGGTGTTCCGCGAGCTGCCGTCCGGACCGGTGACGCGCTTCCGCATCGCGGTGACGGCACGGCACTTCGACCGGACACGGAACGTCTGGTCGGACGGGCACACCAACTTCTTCACGGTGTGGGCAAGGCGCGCACTCGGCGTCAACGCGCAGGGCTCGCTCTCCGTGGGTGAACCAGTGATCGTGCGGGGGCGCTTGCGGGTGCGGGACGAGGAGCGGGGCGGACAGCACTGGCAATCCGCGGACATCGACGCCCACGCGATCGGACACGACCTCGCGCGGGGTACGTCCGCGTTCCGGCGCGCGGGCAAACCGGCCCATTTCCTCCAGCAGGACCGAAGTGCCGCCCCGGAGGCCGCGGACGAGCCGGAGTTCGAGCTGCCTCCGCCGCGGAGGACGGGTGGGGAAGGGGGAGCGGGGCCGGACCCGGAAGCGGATCCGGGTGCGGACTCGGATACGGACGCGGAAGGGACCGAGCGGGAGTTGGACGCCGCGGCGGCCGGGTGAAGAGGCCGCACAGGTCCGGTGAGGGCCCCGCACGGACCGCGTGAGCATGGTGTGCGGAGGTCGGCCGAAGATCGAAACGGAACCAACGATTTGTCGATATACCCAGCTCAGAAGGGGGGTTGTCGATAACGATTCCGATTCGGATCGGTTGTGGGGCCGAACTCCTGGGAAGCGCGATGCGCCACGTCCTTAGGATGCCGGGCGAGGCTCTGTATGGCGGTTGAGGCCTGGACGGGGCGATCGGCAGATGACTCTGCTCGGTTGAATCTGCTGGCGGGACCAGTCCCCCCTCATGTGAATGGGTCCCGCCCGGAGGGGAATTCTGTGTTTTCTGCGTTCTCGGAGCGCCCCGCGGTCAAGGCGCTCGCCAAGTCGTCGCCGTGCCGTCGGAGTGCGGGCCGTCTCGCCGCCGTCGCGGCCGTGTCCGGGCTCGCCCTGGCGGGCCTGACGGTCCCCGCGGCCGGGACCACGGTGGCGGACACCCCGCAGTACCGGGGCGGGGCGAGTGCGACCCTCACGGACCTCAGGACGCACGGCCAGGCGGTCGTACGGGAGGACGGCGCCAGCCACCGGATACCCGCGGGCCTCTTCGAGATGTCCGTGGACAACGGCGGCACCCTCCAGACGTACTGCGTCGATGTCCACAACCCCACGCAGAAGGACGCGAAGTACCGGGAGACGCCCTGGCGCGGCACGTCCCTGAACGGCAACGCCGGGGCGGGCAGGATCCGCTGGATCCTCCAGCACTCCTACCCCCGGGTGAACGACCTCGCGCAGCTCGCCCGCAAGGCCGGAGCGAAGTCGCTCACCGCGGAGGCGGCCGCGGCCGGCACGCAGGTGGCGATCTGGCGGTATTCCGACAAGGCCGACGTGCGGGCCGTCGACCCGCAGGCGGAGAAGCTCGCGGACTACCTCCAGCGCAGCGCCCGCAACACCCCGGAGCCGAAGGCGTCGCTGACGCTGGAACCACCGGCCGTCGCCGGGCGCGCGGGCGAGCGCATCGGTCCGGTGACCGTGCGGACCGGCGCGGAGGGCGTGAGCGTCACACCGCCCGCGGACTCGGCGAGCGGCGTGCGGGTCGTCGGCAAGGACGGCAAGCCGGTCGAGGCGGCGCGCGACGGCAGCAGGCTCTTCTTCGACGTGCCGAAGGGCAGCCCGGACGGCATGGCCGCCCTCGAGGTGCAGGCGTCGACGACCGTGCCCGTCGGGCGGGCCTTCACCTCCGAGACCCGCAGCCAGACACAGATACTCGCGGGCTCCAGCGAGTCGACGGTGTCCGCCGTCGCGACCGCGCACTGGGCGCAGAAGGGTGCGATACCCGCGCTGTCCGCGGAGAAGAACTGCGCCGAGCGCGGCGTGGACATCGCGGCGAGCAACAAGGGAGACGCCCCGTTCACCTTCCGCCTGATGGGGGTCGAGCACACCATCGGGGCCGGTGCGAAGCGGACGGTGACGATACCGCTCCAGGAGGACCAGGCCTACGACTTCACGATCACGGGGCCCGGCGGGTTCCAGAAGCGGTTCGCGGGGGTCCTCGACTGTAGGACCGAGGGCAGCGCGGTGGACGTCGGCGGCAAGGCACAGCCCGCGTCCGAGCCGAGCCCCGCCTCGGCGGGCGGTACCTCCGGGGGCGGCGACCTCGCCGACACCGGCGGGTCGAACGCGACGCCGCTGATAGCGGGCATCGCGGTCGTCATGGTCGTGGTCGGCGGCGGCGCGGTGTTCTTCCTGCGCAGGAAGAACGACACGGCGGGCCCGGCGCGAGCGGCCTCGTCCGAGGACTGAGAGGAAGGCCCCGCCTCTCTGACAGCCAGTGACAGGTCGATCACGGGCCTGGTGCGGGGAAGGTCCAGGTAGGCGGCTCCACGGCCTACTGGTTTCCTCCGGGAGGTGGCTGTCAGGCAAGATGGGGTGTATCTGCCCACACACTGATTGCCGGACGGTTCCTCTTGGCTGAGTACATCTACACCATGCGCAAGGCGCGCAAGGCGCACGGCGACAAGGTGATCCTCGACGATGTCACCTTGAACTTCCTGCCCGGCGCGAAGATCGGTGTCGTGGGTCCGAACGGCGCCGGCAAGTCCACGGTGCTCAAGATCATGGCGGGCATCGAGCAGCCGTCGAACGGTGACGCGTTCCTCTCCCCGGGCTTCACGGTCGGCATGCTCCTCCAGGAGCCGCCGCTCGACGAGTCCAAGACCGTCCTGGAGAACGTGCAGGACGGCGCCGCCGAGATCATGGGCAAGCTCAGGCGGTTCAACGAGGTCGCCGAGCTGATGGCGACGGACTACTCCGACGCCCTCATGGAGGAGATGGGCAAGCTCCAGGAGGACCTCGACCACGCGAACGCGTGGGACCTGGACACCCAGCTCGAGCAGGCCATGGACGCCCTCGGCTGCCCGCCCGGCGACTGGGCCGTCACCAACCTCTCCGGTGGTGAGCGCCGCCGCGTCGCGCTGTGCAAGCTGCTCCTCGAGGCGCCCGACCTGCTGCTGCTCGACGAGCCCACCAACCACCTGGACGCCGAGTCCGTGCAGTGGCTGGAGCAGCACCTCGCGAAGTACCCCGGCACCGTCGTCGCCGTCACCCACGACCGGTACTTCCTGGACAACGTCGCCGAGTGGATCCTCGAGCTGGACCGCGGCCGCGCGCACCCGTACGAGGGCAACTACTCCACGTACCTCGACAAGAAGGCCACCCGCCTCAAGGTCGAGGGCCAGAAGGACGCCAAGCGTGCGAAGCGCCTGAAGGAAGAGCTCGACTGGGTCCGCTCCAACGCCAAGGGGCGGCAGGCCAAGTCCAAGGCGCGACTCTCCCGCTACGAGGAGATGGCCGCCGAGGCCGACAAGATGCGGAAGCTGGACTTCGAGGAGATCCAGATCCCGCCGGGCCCGCGCCTCGGCAACATCGTCGTCGAGGTCGAGAACCTCTCCAAGGCCTTCGGCGACAAGGTGCTCATCGACGACCTGTCGTTCACGCTGCCGCGCAACGGCATCGTGGGCGTCATCGGTCCGAACGGCGCCGGCAAGACCACGCTGTTCAAGATGATCCAGGGCCTGGAGACCCCGGACTCCGGGAACATCAAGGTCGGCGACACCGTCAAGATCTCCTACGTCGACCAGAACCGCTCCAACATCGACCCCAAGAAGACGCTCTGGGCGGTCGTGTCGGACGAGCTGGACTACATCAACGTGGGCCAGGTCGAGATGCCCTCGCGCGCCTACGTCTCCGCGTTCGGCTTCAAGGGCCCGGACCAGCAGAAGCCCGCGGGCGTGCTCTCCGGCGGTGAGCGCAACCGGCTGAACCTGGCGCTGACCCTCAAGCAGGGCGGCAACCTCCTGCTCCTCGACGAGCCCACCAACGACCTCGACGTCGAGACCCTGTCGTCGCTGGAGAACGCGCTCCTGGAGTTCCCGGGCTGCGCGGTCGTGGTCTCCCACGACCGGTGGTTCCTGGACCGGGTGGCGACGCACATCCTCGCCTACGAGGGCGACTCCAAGTGGTTCTGGTTCGAGGGCAACTTCGAGTCGTACGAGAAGAACAAGATCGAGCGCCTCGGCCCGGACGCGGCCCGGCCGCACCGCGCCACGTACAAGAAGCTGACCCGGGGCTGACATGGCCCGACACCTCTACAGCTGCCCACTGCGGTGGTCGGACATGGACGCCTTCGGGCACGTCAACAACGCCGTCTTCCTGCGGTACTTGGAAGAGGCGCGGATCGACTTCATGTTCCGGCTCTCGACCGAGGACGAGGGGCCCTCGTTCTCCGGCGGGTCCGTCGTGGCGCGGCACGAGATCGACTACCTACGGCCCCTGGTGCACCGGCACGAGCCGGTGACCATCGAGTCGTGGGTCACGAAGATCGGTGCCGCCTCGCTGACGGTCTCGTACGAGATCAAGGACCCCGAGCCGGACGGGCAGGTGTACGTGCGGGCCTCGACGGTCGTCGTGCCCTTCGACCTGAAGGCGCAGCGTCCGCGGCGGATCACCACCGAGGAGCGGGCCGTCCTCGAGGAGTACCGCCCCGAGAGCGCCGCCGGAGCCGTGGGCTCCGCGGCGGTGCGCGGCCCCGGCGGTTCGGGGGCGCTCGTCGCATGACCGTGCGACTGCACCTCGTCGATGCCGGGGAGGCGGCGGACGTCGCCGCCTTCCTGGCCCGGCTGATCCATTACGACAAGGCGGCCGCGGTGCGGCTCCAGGCCATGGGGGACGCCCTCGCGGTGTTCGGACGGCCGCCGTCGTTCGAGGTGCTCGCCATCCGTACGGCGCGCCTTGCCAAACCGTACGAGCACGGACTCGACACGTCGCTCGACAGCACCGTGTCCGCGGGCGAGTTCCTCGAGCGCGTGGCGGACGCGGACACGTCCGTGGAGACGGCGGGGACCGTCGTCGTGCCCGCCGCCGTCACGGGGCCGCCGTGGGCCGGTGTGCTGCCGCCCCGCGGCGGGTGGCGGCAGCTGCCCGGGCTGCCCCCGATGGGGGAGGTACGGGCCCTGGTGAAGGCGGCCGTCGCCGAATTCCGGGCGCGGGTCGAGGAGTTGGCGCCCGAGCGGCGGGTGCGGGCCGAGTTGGACCGGGTGGGGCGGGAGATCTGGTCCCGGCGACTGGCCGGGACCGAGGTGCCCGTGCGGGCCGCGCATGCCGCGCAGGCCCTGGGGTTCCTGCGCGGCGACGTCGTCGACCTGCTGTCGGCCGGGCCCTGGCTGCGGGTGCGTACGCCCTACGGGTCCGTCGCCCTGCGCCGGGCGGGCGTCGGGGCGCTGTCCGTCACGCCCACATAGCGGCACCGTCGACCGGGGCTGTGCCTACCCCGTTCCGCCTTGCGGGACGGGCGGGCACAGCCGTGCAGGTGAGGCGCTCAGCCGGGGGTGTTCAGCATGGAGGCCGCCGCGTACGTCAGGTAGCTCCAGAGGGTGTGTTCGTGTTCCTCGGAGAGGTTCAGGGTGTCGACGGCCGCGCGCATGTGCTTGAGCCAGGCGTCGTGTGCCGCCCTGTCGACCGTGAACGGCGCGTGGCGCATGCGCAGGCGCGGGTGGCCGCGGTTGTCGCTGTAGGTGCGGGGGCCGCCCCAGTACTGCATCAGGAACAGGGCGAGGCGCTCCTCGGCCGGGCCGAGGTCCTCCTCCGGGTACATCGGCCGGAGCAGCGGGTCCTCCGCGACTCCCTGGTAGAACACGTGCACCAGGCGCCTGAAGGTCTCCTCGCCGCCGACCTGTTCGTAGAAGGTCTGCTCCTGAAGCGTGCCGCGCGGGATCTCATTCACCCCTCCATGGTCTCAGACGCGCAGGACGAGGACGGAAGGCTTAGGACCACTCGCATCGGGCGGCCACGGGCAGCACAGTAGGGGTATGGGTGCGCACGCTCCGCTCGGCAGGGAACCCGACCCCGCGCAGGCCGCGGAGGCGCGGGCCGCACTGGTGCGGGAGATCGAGGCCGGCGGGGCCTGGGACGACGACCCGGCCTGGCGGGAGGCGTTCCAGGCGGTGCCGCGCCACCTCTTCGTGCCGTACTACTACGTGAGCACGACCGGTAAGTACGAGCGGCTGTGGGGCGAGGACCCCGATCCGGTACGGCGGGAGCGGTGGCTGCGCGGCGCGTACGCGGACGCTCCGCTCGCCACCCGGGTACGGGACGGCGAGCTGGTCTCCTCCAGCAGCCAGCCCTCGCTGATGGCCAGGATGCTGGTGGAGCTGGCCGTCGGCGACGGGGCCGGGTACGACGTACTGGAGATCGGCGCGGGTACGGGCTACAACGCGGCGCTGCTCGCCCACCGGCTCGGGAACGAGCACGTCACGACCGTCGACCTCGACCCCGACATCACGGAGTCCGCGCGGCAGCACCTCAGGACCGCCGGGTACCGCCCCGCCGTCGTCACCGGTGACGGCGCCGCGGGCTGCCCCCAGCGGGCGCCCTTCGACCGGATCATCGCCACCTGCTCGCTCGACGCGGTGCCGCGGGCCTGGCTCGCGCAGTGCCGTCCGGGCGCGCGGGTGCTCGCGCCGCTGGCGACGGGGCTCATCGCCCTGCGGGTCACGGACGCCGAGCACGCCCAGGGGCGGTTCCTGCACACGCCCGCGTACTTCGTGCCGCTGCGCGGCGGCAGCGGCCGCAGGCGGCCCGAGCAGCCCGTCGACGGGCTGCCGCGGCGCGCGCTGGCGAACGAGCTGTTCCGGTTCCTGCTCGAACTCACCGCGGGCAGTCTCGATCCGTACGAGGCGCTGGCGCTGTGGCAGCGGGAGCGGCGGCCGGCGCGGGAGCGCTTCGGGGTCACCATCAGCGGAGCGTACGAGTGGGCGTGGCTGGACGACCCCGAAGGGCCGTACGCCTGGCCGCTGTGAGGCGGTTGCCGGGTGTACGGCCCTTCGGGGACCCGTAGGGGTCGGTTCTCAGTCGCGGCGTACGGTGATCGTCGTCCAGGCACCCACGTGCACCCGGTCGCCGTCCTGGAGGGGGACAGGGACGAAGGGCTGGATGGGCTCCTCGCCGCCGTTGACCGTGGTCCCGTTGGTCGAGCTCTGGTCGACGACCGCCCAGCCGCCGTCCGGCTGCTGGACCAGGACCGCGTGCTGGTGCGAGACGCCCGGGTCCTCCGGCGGCACCGACAGGTCGATGTCGGGGGTGTCGCCGGTGGAGTGGCGGCGGCGGCCGATCGTGATCTGGTTGCCGATCATCGGACGCTGCTGCTCCGGGGAGTACGCGGGCAGGTTCAGACCCGCGGCCTCGGGGCCGCTGCGCTGCATCATCGCCATGAAGTACTCACGGTCAGGACCGATGGTCGCCGTCCAGGTACCGGGGCCCTGCGGCTGCGAGGGCGGCGCCTGCGACTGCTGTTGGCCGGGGTAGCCCTGCTGGGACTGCTGCGCGGGGCCGCCTTGGCCGGGGCCGCCCTGGCCGCCCTGGCCGCCGGGACCGCCCGGACCACCGGGACCGCCCTGGCCGGGGGCCGTGGACGACGGGGGCGAGATCATCCAGTCGTCACCGCCGCCTCCGCCGCCCCCGCCGAAGGGCTGCGCGGACCGGCCGCCGGGCCCGCCCTGGCCGGGCGGGGGCGGGCCCTGCGGCGCGGTGGTCTCCTGCGGGTACGCGGGGGGTGCCGGGGGGCCGCCCTGCTGGTGGAAGGCCTGTGGGGCACCGGGCGGGTTCGAGCCGGGGCCACCGGGGCCACCCGGGCCGCCGGGGGCGTTGGGACCGCCGGGGCCGTTGGGGCCGTTGGGGCCGCCGGTGTTGCCGCCGCCGTTGCCGAACGGCGGGAGCGGCTCGGCCGGGCGGTTCATCTGTGAGGGGCGGGAGCCCTGGTAGTCCAGGCCTTCCTGGCCGGGGCCGGGCCGGCCGCTGTCGGCAGGGGTGCCGGGGGTGCCGGGGGCGTTCGGACCGCCCGGGCCGCCGGGGCCACCCGGGCCGGGCGGGTTCTGGTGGAACGGCTGGCCGCCGGGGCCGGGGCCGGGGCCGTGTCCGCCGGGGCCGGTCGGACCGGGGCCGCCAGGACCACCGTGCCCGCTGGGGCCACCCGGCCCGGGACCACCGAAGCCGGGGCCTCCCGGGCCGCCGGGGCCGGGGTTGTGCCCACCAGGACCGCCGGGTCCGCCCGGACCACCGGGACCGCCAAAGCCGGGCCCGCCGGGGCTGCCGGGGCCGCCAGGGCCACCGGGACCGAACCTGCCCGGTCCACCGGGGCCACCGGGTCCGCCCGTGGGCAGCGGCGGGTTAGGCGCGGCGGGCGTGTACGACGTGGCCGTACCCGTCAGGAAGTTCCACCGGCACTCCTCGCAGAACGGCGCGTTGGCCTCGCGGGGCGTACGGCACTGGGGGCAGAGCTCGGGCTCGCCGCCCCGGTCCGGGACAGCGGACAGATGTGGGCGGCCGGGCTGGCCGGGGCCGCCCGGGGCACCGTGCGGGCCGGGCCCACCAGGCTCACCGGGGCCTCCGTGCGGGCCGGGACCACCGGGACCACCGGGGCCTCCGTGCTGACCAGGGCCACCGGGCCCACCGTACGGACCGGGCCCACCAGGCTGACCAGGGCCGCCGGGGCCACCCGGACCTCCGTGCTGGCCGGGCCCACCAGGCTGGCCGGGCCCACCAGAACCACCACGCTGCCCGGGACCGCCAGGGCCGCCGTGCTGCCCCGGCCCACCGGACTGCCCCGGCGCAGGCGGATACCCGTACCCGGCGGGCTGACCGGGACCACCCGGCTGACCAGGCCCGCCGTGCTGCCCGGGACCGCCAGGCTGACCAGGACCACCCGGCCCACCGGGCCCACCGGGCCCACCGTGCTGCCCGGGCCCACCGGACTGCCCCGGCGCAGGCGGATACCCGTACCCGGCGGGCTGACCGGGACCGCCCGGCTGACCAGGCTGACCGGGCCCACCGTGCTGACCAGGCCCACCCGGCTGACCGGAACCGCCCGGCTGCCCAGGCCCACCGTGCTGACCCCCCGCAGGCGGCGGATACCCGTACCCGGCGGCGGCCGGAGGCGGCGGGGGAGGCGGGGGCGGTACGGCACCGGCCATGCGGTGACCGCAGACCTCGCACCAGTCGTCGGAACCCGACTGGTGTCCGTTCGGGCAGGTCGGCATGTCGGCGCTTCCCCCTCTCCTTCTCCGGCCCGAGGGCCGTAGGCACTGCTTGCGTTGCGTTGCTTGCGCGGGACTGGCAGGGCGTACTACTTCTTCACGCGGACCGTCTTCGTCGAGCGCGTCTCGAGCGTCATCTCGTCGGCCTCGGCGACCCGCGCCTTCAATCGAACAGTACCTGTCGCGGCGTCGACCACGTCCACCACCTTGGAAAGGAGCTTGGCGGTGTCCTCGTTGCCGGAGGCGCTCGCGAGCTGAACGGCGCGGCCCAGCTTGGCGGTTGCGCCGTCGAAGTCGCCCGATTTGCGGGCGTCCAGACCCTGTTGGATGGCTTGTGCCAGTTCCGCCTGGCCTGTGTAGTGCGCGACCTGCGGATTGATGGAGGTGGAGGACGCCATGTCATCCGTCCAGACCGCCCTGACCAGGCCCTGGGACAGGGTCTGTACGGTGCCGTCCGCGGCCGGTACGACCAGCGAGACCCGGGCCGCGAGCATCTCCTGGCCCAGCTCGGCACCGGGGACGCGGACGCAGACGTGGTAGTCGCGGGACTCGTCGCCCCAGGACCCCGTGGGGTAGTCACCCGCGCGCGGGCCCGCCTCGGTGCGGCGGTCGGTCAACTCCTCCACCGTGGGAGCCACTTGCTTGACGAACATGATCTCCACGCCCATGGGTGTCCACAGCCGCAGGCTGACGTCGGCGACCTCCTTGCCCATGGCCGCCTCCATCATGTGCGTGAAGTCGGCGGCGAGCCCTGCGGGGTCGGCGACGATGTCGGCGCTGCCGAGCAGGGCCGAGGCGATGGCTGTGACCTCTTTCACTTCCCAGTCGGTGCCGACGCCGCGGGCGTCACAGGTGAACCGGCCCGCGCACGCGTCCAGGGAGGCGCGCAGATCTTCGGGTGACTCGTGCTCGTTGCGTCCGTCGGTGAGCAGGATGCCGTGTCTGATGGAGACGTCTGCGGTGGCCAGGAGCCGGTCGGCAAGGCGCAGCCAGGTGCCGATGGCGGTGCCGCCGCCCGCGCTGAGCTTGCGCAGCGCCTCCTTGGCCTGGGCGCGCGTCTGCGGGCTCGCGACGGCGAGGCGGCCGGCGCCGGGATAGATCTCCTTGGCGACGTGGGTGCCGCCGATCACGGCGAAGTGGACACCGTCGCGTACGGCGTCGACGGCGGCGGCGGTGGCGTCGCGCGCGCCGCGCATCTTCGTCGGCGGGTAGTCCATGGAGCCCGAGCAGTCGACCATGATCGCGACTGCCGCGTCCGGGCCCTGGGCGGCGGAGTACAGGTGGGGCGCGCCGACCGCGGAGCCGACCGTGCCGCCGCCGGTCGAGGTGACCGTGGCGATGGCGTTGACCTCGCGGCCGCCTTCGGGCAGGTACTCGTTCTGGTACACGTCGACCGTGAACTGTGGCACGTTCGACTTGGAGAAAATGGCCATGGACGTTGCTCCCCCCTAGGACTTTCTTCCACAGACCTCGTGAGAACGGATCTCGTGAGACCGGATCTCGTGAGACCGGGCCTCGTGAGGCCGGGTCTCCTGAGACCAGCCCCGCGGGACCGGACCTCGTGGGACCGGACCGCGTGGGACCAGACCCCGTAGGACCAGGCCCCGTCCCGCCGGACGCCGTGCCCCCCCGCCGCCCGCGCTAGGCCGATCCTGCCCCTCGCGGCGCGGCGGGGAACGGCAGGACCGCCACTGTTACGTTGTCGTGGCCGCCGCCGTCGAGGGCGTGGCCGACGAGCACCCTGGCGCTGTGCAGCGGGCGCAGGGCGGCGTCGGCGGGCACGGCGCGGGCCATCTCCTCGGCTGCCTCCGCGTAGTTCCACAGGCCGTCGGTGCACACCACCACTACACCCGGACGGTCCGGTTTGAAGGAAGCGGTGTGCGGCTCCAGTTCATAGGCGTCCGCGCCGAGCCAGCCGGTGATGGCGTGGGCCCGCTCGTCGGCGTAGGCCTCGGCCTCGTTCATGAGGCCCGCGGCGACCATCTGGGCGGCCCAGGAGTCGTCCTCGGTGAGGCGGACGGCCGGACCCGTGCGGTCGACCGGCACCCAGTACGCGCGGCTGTCGCCGACCCAGCCGATGACCAGCAGACCGCCCGCGACGACGGCACCGACGAGGGTGCAGGCGGGGGCGTTCTGGTGCGGTTGGTGCTCGCGGGCCCCGTGCGGCTCCTCGGCGAGGGCGTTGACGGCCTCGGCGGCGGCGACGATCGCCTCGTGCATGGCCTGCTGCGGATGCGTACCGCGCGGCAGGGAGTCCTTGAGCGCGAGGTCGGCGGCGCGCGACGCGGCCATGGAGGCATCGTCGGGCCTGGTCGCGGAGGAGACGCCGTCGCAGACGATGGCGACGACGGCGGGTGAGCCGTCCGGCAGCGCGGTCGAGGAGATCGTGAACGCGTCCTCGTTGCGTTGGTGCCTGAGGCCCCGGTCGCTGACGGCCGCGACGCTGTCGAGTTCCTGCTCCATGTGGTCCCGTTCGCGCGGCTGTGCGTGGCCGCAGTTCTCGCAGTAGCCGTCCGGGGCGACGTGCCCGGACCGGCAGGCGACACAGAGCTTGGTGCCCGCTGGCGCCGTAGGCGTCCCGGCCTCCGCCCCCTCGGCGGCCGTAGCTCCCGGGGCGCCCGTAGCTCCCGGGGCTCCCGGCGCGCCGGGAGCGGGCAGCGGATACTCGTCCGGCTCGGCGGGCCCCCCGCCGGGAGCGTCCCGCCCGGCCCGCCCGGGGAACGCGTGCTCCCCCGGTACGGCTCCCGGGAGTTCACCGCCCGCGGAGTCGGTGCCGGGCAGGTCCGCGGACCGGTGGGTCGGCGCCGGAACGTCGGAACTGTCCACCTCGGGCGCCACGGGCCACTCGGCCGGAGCCGGAGCCGGAGCCGGAGCCGGACCCACGGCAGGAGGCGTAGCCGGAGGAGGAGGAGGCGGCGGCGCGGCCGGCGGCGGCCCCGGAGGCAGCCCGTTGATCGCGAGGGTGGGGCGGTCCACCGGCGGCTCGGGAACCGCGGAGAGGTCGTACCCGCACGCGCCGCAGAACAAGTCGCCCGACTCCAGGGGCTCCTCGCAGCTGGGACACGTCGACAAGGCCGCTGGTTGGTGCATCTGCGACATCTTCACACCCACGTCCGAGGGCGGAAACGGTTTGCCCGTTCCACCAGTTCGATCCTTTCCTCGCCACCCTGTGCGAGCCGGGCAAGGGTCCGGTACGACCGTTCGAGGCCGAACCTGAGGCCGCGCTCGTCCAGCTCGCTGCCGAGCAGCACGGTCCCCGTACGCGTCGCACCCGGTGCCGATGGCCCGGAGGCGCCGCCGGAACGGCTGCCGGAGTGGCTACCGGAGAGTACCCAGTCGAGCGCCGTGCCGAGCACCTCCGTCGACAGGCGCTCTCTGCGCACCGCGTCGAGGCCGAAGCCCGCGAGCGCCTCCACCTGCCCCGCGGCGGCCGTCAGGTCGTCGAGGAACCGGGTCCCGGGCCCGGCCTCCGTGTCGAACCTCATACGCTGCCGCAACCGCGCCCGCACCGCCGCCACCCTGGCCGCCGTGTAGTGGATCGACGACTCCGGCACCGACTCCAGGGTGCGTACGGCATCGCTGCGGTCGCCCGCGGCGAGCTGCACCCGGGCCAGGCCGAACGCGGCGCTGACGTAGCTCGGGTCCGTCGCCCACACCAGGCGGTAGTACTCGGCGGCGTTGTCCAGCTGGCCGAGCACCTCCGCGCAGACGCCGAGGGCGAGCTTGGGGGCGGGTTCGCCGGGGAAGGCGTCGTACACCGCGTCGAAGGAGAGCGCGGCGATCTCGTGGTCGCCGGTGGTGAGCGAGGCGACACCCCGGTACCAGATCACCCGCCAGTCGTCGTGGTGGTCTATCTCCAGGGTCTCCAGGGTCCGCGCGGCGGCGGCGTGTTCGGCCAGGGTGAGATGGGCGCGCAGCTCGCGCAGGCGCAGCTCGGGGGAGCTCGCGGGCGCGGCCCCGAGCGCGGCGATCAGCTCGCTGCCCGTGGAGTCCACGAGCCCGGCGAGGAAGCCGGCGTTGGGGTCGCCGGGGTCGACCCGGGGCACGGGCAGGGCGATGGCCGCCGCCGCGGCGTCCAGCGGACGCACCATGGACGCGGGAGTGCCACCCGGCTCCCCGGCCCCCGGCGCCCGGGCGGCCTCCCCGGCACCGGCGGCCCCCACCACGCCGCCGGACCCAGCGCCGGACCCGCCGCCGGACCCGCCGGACAGCGCACCGGCACCCGCGGACGGTCCCCCGGGCGCGGGGAGCCCCAGCGCGTTCACGGCCCCCCGGCCCGGGAGCTCGATGCCGCCCGGCGCACCGGAGGCGCCGCGCGTCCCGAGCCCACGCGCCCCGAAGACCGACACCTCGCCCGCGAGCTCCGCGAACAACTCCGTGTCCGTGACCTTCACTTCCGGACCGAACAGGGTGGAGAGGGCGGGCCGCGGCCGGCCGCTCTGCACCGCGACGACCTCCCGCAGGACACCGGTCAGCTGCTCCGCCATCTCCTGCGCGGAGGAGAAGCGGCGGCCCGGGTCGGGGTCCGTGGCGCGCACGAGGAGCCGGTAGAACGACTCGTACGTGCGGAAGACCTCGATGTGGTCGGGGTCGGGCAGGGAGTCCGCGAAGACGTTCGTGTACCCCTGGAAGTCGAAGGTGAGGACGGCCAGGGTGCGGGCGACCGTATAGAGGTCGGAGGCGACGGAGGGACCGACCTCGGCGACCTCCGGGGCCTGATAGCCGACCGTGCCGTAGATGGCCGACTCGTCGTCGTCCATGCGGCGGACCGCGCCCATGTCGATGAGCTTGAGCTGGTCCTCGGTCTGGATGGCGTTGTCGACCTTGAAGTCGCAGTACAGGAGGTTGCGGCTGTGCAGATGGCCGAGGGCCTCCAGGGCCTCGATGCCGTAAGCGCAGGCCTGCTCCACCGGCAGCGGATCGCGCCTGCCGTCCTTGGTGCGGCGGCCGTTGGCGATCTCCTTGAGGGACCTGCCGCCGACGTACTCCATGACGATGTAGCCGTCCATGGAGCCGGTGCGCTGGTCCAGGTGCTCGACGAAGTTGTAGATGCGGACGATGTTGGCGTGCTCGATCTCGGCGAGGAAGCGCCGCTCGGAGATCGCGGCGGCCATCGCGTCCTGGTCGCCCGTGTCGAGCAGGCCCTTGAGCACCACCCAGCGGTCGGACACCGCGCGGTCCACGGCGAGGTACACCCAGCCGAGCCCGCCGTGCGCGAGGCAGCCCACGACCTCGTACTGGCCGTGCACGACGTCGCCCGGGTGCAGCTTGGGCACGAACGAGTACGGGTGGCCGCACTTGGTGCAGAAGCCCTCCGTGCGCCCGGGGCGTTCGCCGCGGGCCCGGCCCACGGGGGCGCCGCAGTCGGAGCGCGAGCAGAACCGCTTCCTCTCGGGCACCTCGGGCTTCTCCTGCACCGCGCCGCGCGGGTCGGGGCGCGGCACCTGCGGTACGGAGACCAGGCCGACGCCGAGCGCGCTGCGGCCGGAGGAGGCCGCCGCCGAGCCGGAGCTGCGCACCGAGACCGAGCGCGCCGACGTGCCTGCCGACCGTCCCGACAGGGAGCGAGAGAGCCGCCCCGAGACGGAGCGGCGCGACGACGCGGAACGCGAGGAGCGGGTGCTGCCGCGGGTGCCGACGCTCGCCGAACCACGCGCGCTGCGCCCGCTGCGGCCGCTGCGGCCGCCGACCGTGATGCCCGTCGCGGGGGAGCCCACCATGCCGCTCGCGGACACGACCGGGGCGAGGCCGCACGTGTCGCAGTACAGTTCGCCGCCGCCCACGTCCTCGTACGAACCCGTGCACCCGGGCCGCTGACAGGGCTGCTGTCCGCCGGTGCGCTCACTCATGCTTCCCCCCTCCGGTCGGTGGGTCCGCCCTGCTGCGGAACCCTGGACGCCAGCGCGTCGGCCGCCGCCTGCTGATAGCGCAGGACCGCCTGCTCGGCCACGCGCAGGTCGCAGGGCGCGCTCCAGAGCATGCGGCGCGCCGCGTCGTACCGCTCGATCAGGAACGGGTCCTCGGCGAGGCCGTGCCGGGCGACCTTCGCCTTGTACGCGTCGAGGCGGCCGCGCAGTTCGGCGCGCACCGCGAGCGGCGCGGTCACCGCGGTCAGCGACTCCCGGGCGCGCAGCAGCTCGTCCTCGGCCTTCTCCTCCAGGGACTCCAGGAGCGGCGAGAGGCGGTGCCACTGGGCGTTCCTGCGGTAGTCGGCGGCCGTCGCCAGCTGCTCCTGGAGCGCCGTGGGCGGCCCGGAGACCGCGGGCACCTCGGAGGCGGCGATCTTCGCGAGCACCTCGCCGCGCGCGGAGCGGGCCTCGGCGAGCGTGCGGTCCGCGCGCGACAGCAGGTCGCGCAGCCTGCCGAGGCGTGCCTCGGCGTCCTGGCGGACCGTGAGCACGGCGTCGATCTCGCGGCGCACGTCCTCGAGGGCGCGGGCCGCGTGGTCGTAGCGGTCGGTGTGCGGGCGGCCGCCGCCGGGGGCCGAACTGCCCTTGGCCGGACGCCAGAAGGCCAGCGGGTCGGAGATCACCTGCGCGCGCAGGGCCGTCAGCTCGCGCGTGATCTGCTCCAGGTCGTCGCCCGACGTGTGTTCCCCGGGGCGCACGCCCACGGAGTGCGCGAGCCTGCGGGTGCGCTGGAGCTCTGCGGCGAGGAGGTCGATGCGGGCGGGCAGCGCGGACCACACGGCGTCGGCGGCGACGACCACGTCGAGGGAGTGCGCGTACAGGTCGTTCATACGGGCGACGAGCTCTTCGAGGGTGAAGTGCTCGGTGAGCTTCGCGGGACCCGTGAGCGACGGCGCGGCGCCGGACACCGAGCCGCCCGCGACGGTGACGCTCTGCCCGCGCAGGAGCCGCGTCAGCTCCTGGAGGTCGTCGCGGTTGGGCCAGCGCCTGCGCTCACGGACCTCGCGTGCGGTGCGCAGCGTGCCCGCGTACGCGTCGAAGTACGTCCACAGGAGCGTGATCCGGTGTTCGGCGTCGAGCCAGCGCTCCTGTGTGGTGCCGGTGAGCTCCGCGCCTTCGAGGAGGCGGCGCCCCGCGTGGTCCTGGAGGGCGAGGAGCGACGTCTCGATCGCCTCGTGCTCGGCGTCGAGCCGCACCAGCGCACGGTCCACCTCGTCCCGGTCCATCACAGAGCCGGGGGGTCCCGCGACGCTCATCGATCACCTCTCCGCTCCACTGGTGGTCCGTCCTTGTCCTGCTCGGTACTTCTCGTGGTCAGTCCTTGTACGTCGGCTTCGGCGGGCCCGCCGACCTGCCGAGGTCGGCGGCGAGCCACTTGTCGTACGAGGCCTGCCAGCCGTCCTTCTTGTCGTTGCGGAAGTCGTCGAGCACCGCGTTCACCCGGCGCACCAGGTCGTCGGCGTCCTTCTTCATCGCCACGCCGTAGTACTCCGTGGTGAACGGCTCGGCTCCCTTCAGCTCCACCGTCGGGTCCTGGGCGGCCTGACCGGCGGCGAGCGCGCTGTCGGTGACCACCGCGTCCACTTCGCCGAGCTGAAGCCTTACCAGGCAGTCGAGTTGATTGGGCACCGTGGTCTTGATGTCGGCACCGAAGCTGTTCTCCTTGAGCGCGGCCTCCGCCGTCGAACCGGCGGCGGAGCAGACCTTCCTGCCCTTCAGGGAGTCGTCGTAGCCGGTGATGGCGGACGACTTGGGGGCGAGGACCTGCTGCCCGGTCTCGAAGTACGCGGTGGAGAAGGCGACGTCCTTGATGCGGTCGCAGTTGATCGTCATCGTGCGCACGACCATGTCGACCTGGCCGCTCTGGATCGCGGGGACGCGCTGGTTGGTGGGGATGGCGCGGAACACCACGGCGTCGCGGTCGCCGAGCAGCCGCTCCGCGATCTCGTGCGCCAGGTCGATGTCGAAGCCCTCCAGCTTGCCGACGCCCTTGTTCGGGTCGCGATAGCCCCAGCGGTAGCTGTTCTGGTCCACGCCGACGACGAGCTTCTTGACCTTGCGCTGCTTGATCTTCTCCAGCGTCGGCCCGTCCTTGCTGTCGGGCCGCAGGCTGCGCTCCGGTGCCTCGCACTCGTCCGCGCGGGCGGGCGCGGCCTGCGACACCGGGCCGCGGTCGCCGCCCGCGCCCGCCGCGCCCCTCGACCCGTTGTCGCCCCGCCAGTGCGGCAGGGCGAGCACGAGCGCGGCCGCGAGCAGGCAGGCGACCGCCATCGTGGCCACCCCGCCCCAGCCGCGAAGGACCGCGACGCCACCCGTCCCGCGCCCGGGGCCGCCGTGCCGTCCGCTCCTGCCAGGTCGCGTACGCATGGTCCGCGCGCCCCCTATCACCGGTACTCCGAAAGCCTGCGGCCGATGCCGAGCACGGCGGCGGTCGCGCCGAGCACCGCGAGCACGGCGACGCCCACGGGCAGGCCCGCCATGGCGCCCTTGCCGTCCTCGGCGGCGCGCTGGAACTCGCCCTGTTCGTGCGCGAGCGCGGTGTCCAGGGCCGCGTCCACGTTGTCGAAGGACTCGCCGGTCGGCTCGGCGCCGTCGGCGCCTATGACCTTGTCGAGCGCGCCCTCGTAGTCACCCGAGTCGTCGCTCGCGCGGGCCGAGCTGTGGCGGTCCTGCCACTCGGTCACGTTGTCCGCGGCCGCCTTCAGCGGGGTCCTGCCCGCGTCGTCGTCGGCCAGCTCCGCCGCCTCGCCGAGAAGCCCGCTCTCGCCGTTCGCACCGGCGAGCCGCTGCATCTGCTGCTGGTAGGCCACGTCGAACTTGTCCTTCGTGGCGCCGCCCACGGCGACGGTCTCGGCGCCCCTGCTGACCAGGGTCAGGTTCTCGTTGCCGCGGGCCTTCAGGGAGCTGATGCGGGCGTCGTTGAGCACGTTCAGGGACTTCACTCCGTGGTCGTACGACTCGTTCAGGCCGGAGCGGGCGAAGGTGTGCCCGGCGAGCAGCCACAGGAGCGCCGCCGCGGTGGCCGTGGTGGCGGCGAGCAGGCCCGTGTTGAACACCCGGTTCGTCCGCCGGTAGTTGCGGTGCTGGGCCAGGGCGAGTGCCGCGAGGGCGAGGACGCCGAGGGCGATGGCGGGCCAGGGGTAGGGCTTGGCGTCGGCGTAGTCGTCGGCCAGGCGCGCGTTCTCGGCCTTGTAGAGCTTCTCGGCGGCCGGGAGCATCCGTGTCTGCATCGTGTCGTTCGCGTACCGGAGATAGGCGCCGCCGAGGGGCAGGCCCTGGCGGTTGTTGGCGCGGGCGCGCTCGATCAGGGCCGTGTACTGGGGGAGGAGCGTGTTCAGACGGCTCACGGCGGCTGCCGACGAGGAGTCCGAGCCCGCGTTCGACGCGGCGGTGGCGAGCTTCTCGCCGGCGCGGTCGATGTCGCGGCGGTAGCGCTCGCGGACCTTCGCGGGCTCCTGGCCGCCCGCCAGGAAGCCGCTGGAGGCGGCCGTGTTGGCGTCCGCCAGGGAGCGGTAGATGGCCGCGGCGTCGTTGCTCAGCGGCTGGCTGCGGTTCAGGACGCGGTCCGCGGCGTCCGCGCGGGTGGTCGTCTGCCAGGTGGTGACCGCGCCGAACGCGAGGAGCAGGGCCGCCAGGAGCGCGCCGATGGCGCGGAGCCTGCCCGGCTCCGTGGTCGCCGCCGCGCGCAGGCGGTCCACGCCCTCGGACCATGCCGTGCTTCTCGCGGGCGGGGGCGTCTGGCGCGGCTGCTTCTGCTTCGGCTGGGGCGGGAGTTGTGGGCGGGTCGGTGCGGGTGCCTGCGGTGGGGCCTGTGCCTGTGGTGGGTGTGTCACCTGACCTTGACCTCCCCCTTGGTCTTCTCGGTCTTCGGACGGTCCTTCCTTCCGGGCCGGGTGGTTGGTGGCTGCGGAAGTGGTGTTCGGGCGCAAGTATCGCCGCCAGGACTGGCATCCGCACATGCCTTGACTGGATCTTGTACGGATTGGTGCCCACCGGGCACCTTTGAACACGCTGCGCAGGTGTGTTCGGTTCCGGGGTGGCCTGGGTCCGGGCGGGCCTTCGCGGGGCGCCCCAGTCCCACCCCTTCTCCGAAACCGGGGGCTGCCGCCCCCTGGACCCCCGCTTCATCGGCGCTCCGCGCCTCGTCCTCAAACGCCGGACGGGCTGAAGATTCCCCACCGGAGGCCTCGAAGGACCGCGCCTCCCGGTCTGAGGCCCCGGGGGGTCTGCGATCCCGCCGGACGAGCCTGGCCTTCAGTGCACGAGCCTCTCTCGCAGCGGACGAGCCGAAACTCCGCCGCAGCGGCGAGAGCTCCAGCCTGTCCGGCGTTTGAGGACAAGCGCGTCAGCGCGGGAAAGGGCGGGCGGGTGGGGAAGGAAAGCCCGTCCGGCGATTGAGGACGAGGCGCGGAGCGCCGATAAGGGGGCACGTGCGCTCCGCCGATGAGCCGACAGGCACGCCCTGCCCAGGTGGCGGCAGGCACGCCCTGCCCAGGTGGCGGCAGGCACGCCCTGCCCAAGTGGCGGCAGGCACGCCCTGCCGATGTGAGGGCAGGCGCGCCCTGCCGTTGCGGGGTCAGGTACCGCCCCCCGGGAGGGGCCAGCTACCGCCCGCCGGGGGGAGGGCAAGTACCGCCCCCCGGGAGGCGTCAGGTGCCGCTCGCCGCAGGGGCGTAATGGGCGCGGGCCCGGGCGTACGCGGGCGCGGGGGCGCCCACCTCGTCCAGGCCCAAGAGGATCGCGCCCAGAACGGGCCGCTCGGTCACGACGCGGGGCACCGCCTTGGGGGCGCGCTCGGCGAGACCGGCCCGGACGCCGTCGTCCAGACGGCGGTGGCGAGCGGCGAGCACGCCGCCGCCGAGCAGGACGGGAACGGTCTCGTCCAGGAGGCCGAGGCGGTCGAGGGCGACCACCGACATGGCGACGACCTCCTCGGCCATGCGGTCCACCAGGGAGCCGGCGACAGCGTCACCCTCGGCGGCCACGCCGAACAGGACGGGCGTCAGCTCGTGCTGCCGGACGGCGGGGATGCGCCCCAGGTGCAGCGCCTCGATGAGCGCGTACATGGAGGGCAGCCCGAAGTGGGCGGGGAGCGCGCCCATGAGGGCGGTGGGCCCGCCCCGCCCGTCCTCCGCGCGCGCGGCGTGCCACAGCGCCTCCAGGGCGAGCCCCCCGCCCCCGCCCCAGTCCCCGGAGATCCTGCCGATCGCGGGGAAGCGGGCGGTGCGCCCGTCGGGCAGCATGCCCACGCAGTTGATGCCCGCCCCGCACACCACGGCGACCCCGCGCGGCTCGGCGTCCTCGACGAGGCCCGCGCGGAGTATCGCGAAGGTGTCGTTGCGCACGTGGACGTCGGCGCTCCAGCCGCGCCGGCGCACGGCGTCCGCCAACTCCCGCTCCTCGACCGGCAGGTCCGCGTTGGCCAGGCACGCCGAGACATGGCCGACGGAGGACACGCCCGCCTCGGCGAGGGCCCGTGACACCGCCTCGGCGAGGACGTCGACGGCGGGTTCCACGCCCATCTGCGGGGGCTGGAACCCGCCGCCGCGCGCCGCGCCGACGACCCGCCCTTCGGCCGTGACCACCGCGACGTCGGTCTTGCTGTTGCCCGCGTCGATGGCGAGCACCGTCCCGGGCGCCCCGGAACCCGTGCCGTGCGGAGTGCTCAGGCCCACGCGAGGTGCTCCCGGTTGTGTGCGATCAGCTTGTCGGTGAGCTGGTCCGCGTACGCGTACTGGCCCACCAGGGGGTGGGCGAGCAGGGCCTTGAAGACGCGGTCGCGGCCACCGTGCAGGGCGGCGTGCAGCGCCAGGTCCTCGTACGCGGTGACGTTCGCGATCAGGCCCGAGAACAGCGGGTCAAGGGCCGGGACGGCCAGCGGGGTGGGGCCGGAGGCGTTCACGGACGCCTGTACCTCGACGACCGCGTCGTCGGGGAGGAAGGGGAGCGTGCCGTTGTTGTACGTGTTCACCACCTGGTACGGGCTTCCGCCGCCGCCGAGGAGCGACGCGGCGAGGTCGACCGCCGCCTCCGAGTAGAACGCGCCGCCGCGCTTGGCGAGCAGCTCCGGCTTCTCGTCCAGGGACGGGTCGCCGTACATCGTCAGCAGCTCGGCCTCCATCGCGGCCACCTCGGCGGCCCGCGACGGCTTGGTGCGCAGTTCCTCCACCACGGCGTCGTGCTGGTAGAAGTAGCGCAGGTAGTAGGAGGGGACCACGCCGAGGCGGTCCACGAGCGTCTGCGGCATGCGCAGGTCGTCGGCGACGGCCTCACCGTGCTCGGCGAGCAGCCTCGGCAGGACGTTCTCACCCTCGGGGCCGCCGAGGCGCACGCCCAGCTCCCAGGTGAGGTGGTTGAGGCCGACGTGGTCCAGGTGCACCTGCGCCGGGTCCACGCCGAGGTGCGCGGCGAACTTCCGCTGGAATCCGATCGCGACGTTGCACAGGCCGACGGCCCGGTGCCCCGCCTGGAGCAGGGCGCGGGTGACGATGCCCACGGGGTTGGTGAAGTCGATGATCCACGCGTTCGGGTTGGCGCGGCGGACGCGTTCGGCGATGTCGAGGACGACGGGCACCGTGCGCAGCGCCTTGGCGAGGCCGCCCGCGCCGGTGGTCTCCTGGCCGACGCACCCGCAGTCGAGCGGCCAGGTCTCGTCCTGCTGCCGGGCGGCTTGGCCGCCGACGCGCAGCTGGAGCAGGACGGCGTCGGCGTCGGCGACGCCCGCGTCGACGTCGGAGGTGGTGACGATCCTGCCGGGGTGGCCCTGCTTGGCGAAGATGCGCCGCGCGAGGCCGCCGACGAGTTCCAGGCGGTCGGCCGCCGGGTCGACCAGGACGAGTTCGGCTATCGGCAGGGTGTCCCTCAACCGGGCGAACCCGTCGATGAGTTCGGGTGTGTAGGTCGAGCCTCCGCCGACCACTGCGAGCTTCATTTGCGTTAGCCCTTTACTCCGGTGAGGGTGACGCCTTCGACGAAGGCCTTCTGTGCGAAGAAGAAGATGACGATGACCGGAGCCATGACCAGGAGCGTCGCCGCCATGGTCATGTTCCAGTTCACCATGTGGGCGCTCTTGAAGGATTCCAGGCCGTAGCTGAGGGTCCAGGCGCCCGGGTCCTGTGCCGCGTAGATCTGCGGGCCGAAGTAGTCGTTCCAGCAGTAGAAGAACTGGAACAGCGCGATCGCCGCGATGCCGGGCTTGGCCATCGGGACGACGATCGTGAGGAGGGTCCTGAACTCGCCGCAGCCGTCGACGCGCGCCGACTCGATGTACTCCTTGGGGATGGTCAGGAGGAACTGGCGGAGCAGGAAGATCGAGTACGCGTCGCCGAACGCCATCGGGATGATCAGCGGCCACAGCGATCCCGAGAGGTGGAACTGCTGCGCCCACACCAGGTACATCGGGATCACGATGACCTGGGGCGGCAGCATCATCGTCGAGATGACGAGCAGCATGGCGGTGCGCCGGCCCCGGAAGCGGAACTTGGCGAGCGCGTACGCGACCGGTATCGCCGAGCACACCGTGAAGAGGGTGCCGAGCCCCGCGTACATCAGGGAGTTGCGCCACCAGGTGAGGAAGCCGTCGGTCTCGAAGACGGTCCGGTAGTTCTCCCAGTGCCAGGAGGAGGGCCACAGGTCGCCGCTCATCGCCTGCGAGTCGCTCATCACGGAGGTGAGGAAGACGAACACGAAGGGGAGGACGAACAGGAGCGCCACGGCGATGGCGACGCTGTGCACGGCTATCCAGTGCAGGATCCGCCTGCGGCGGGCGCGGGCGGCCTCGGGGCCGCGCGGCTTGACGGGTGTCGCGACGGCCTGCGCGGTGGGCGCGCCGAGTGTCGTGGATGTCATGGTGGGATCAGTCCTCCGCCGAGAGCAGCCCGGAGCGCTTGCGCATGAGCAGCATCGTCACGGCCATGGCGATGGCGAAGAGCACGAGCGAGAGCACGCACGCCGCACCGGTGTTGAAGTTCTGGAAGCCCATCGAGTAGACGAGCTGGGGCACGGTGAGGGTCGAGTGGTCCGGATAGCCGGGCTGGATCACCGTGCCGGGGCCGATGGAGACACCGGAGGCGATCTTTCCGGCGACCAGGGCCTGCGTGTAGTACTGCATGGTCTGCACGACGCCGGTGACCACCGCGAACATCACGATCGGGGTGATCGAGGGCCAGGTGACGTACCGGAACTTCGCCCAGGCGCCCGCGCCGTCGAGGTCGGCCGCCTCGTACTGCTCCTTCGGTACGTCGAGCAGCGCGGCCATGAAGATCACCATCAGGTCGCCGATGCCCCACAGGGACAGCATCACCAGGGACGGTTTCGCCCAGTTCGGGTCGTTGAACCAGGTGGGCGCGGAGATGCCGATCCTGCCGAGGATCTCGTTGACCGGGCCGCTGCCGGGGTTGAGGAGGAACACGAAGGCGACCGTGGCCGCCACCGGCGGGGCGAGGTAGGGCAGGTAGAAGGCGGTGCGGAAGAAGCCGACGCCGCTCTTCAGCTTCGTCACGAGCAGCCCGAGCGAGAGCCCGAAGACCACCCGCAGCGCCACCATCACCACGACCAGCCACAGCGTGTTCCACAGGGCGGGCCCGAACAGCGGCATCTGCTCGAACACGTACCGCCAGTTCTTCAGGCCCACGAACGTGGGTTCCTTGATCTGGTTGTAGTGCATGAACGAGAAGTAGACGGTGGCGATCAGCGGGTAGAGGAAGAAGGCGCTGAAGCCGATCAGCCAGGGGGAGAGGAAGCCGAGCACGCGCAGTCTGCGGCGTGCGGGGTTGGAGAGTGACAGGGCCATGGCGGGGGCTCCTCAGTTCTCTGCCTGGAGGTTGTCGGCGTCGATCTGGTCGTCGAGCTTCTTCAGCTCCGCGCGCAGGTTCTTCTTGCCGCCCGCCTCGACGGAGTACGAGAAGTCCTGCAACGAGACGACGTACGCGCCGCCGTTGGTGGAGGGCGGGAGCGCCTGGCTGTGCTCGTTCTCCAGGATCTTGAAGAAGGTGCGGAAGCGCGGGTCGGCGTCCAGGCGGGGCGACTTGAGGGCCGCGAAGGTGGACGGCACGTTGTGGATGTCGTTGGCGAAGTCGACGACCTGGTCGGTGTCGGCCGTGAGGAACCTGACCAGCTCCCAGGCGGCGTTCTGGCGCTTGCTGCTGTGCGCGATGCCGAGGACGGTGCCGGTGATGAAGCCGCGCCCGTAGGTGTCGGCCTGGTCGTCGGGGACCGGCAGCGGCGCCACGCCCCAGTCGAACTTCGCCTTCTTTTCGTCGAGCATCAGTCCGCGCCACTCGCCGTCGAGGTGCATGGCGAGCTTGCCGGTGAGGAAGCCGTTCTGGCCCGACATCTCGTCGCCGAAGGTGGCGCGGAACTTCTCCAGGTCGGCGTAGCCGCCCTGGGCCTCTATCAGCTGGTTGGTGGTCTTGAAGTAGTCGTACGTCTTGGGTTCGTCGGCGAGGCGGGACTTGCCGTCGGCGTCGAAGTACCGGGGGCCCCACTGGGCGAAGAGGCGGTCGGGGCTGTTCTGGTAGAGCCGGAAGTTGGGCATGAAGCCGACGCGCTCGTACGAGTCCTTGCCGCTGCGCACGGTCAGCTTCTTCGCGGCGGCCTCGAACTCCGACATGGTGCGCGGCGGGCGTGCGATGCCCGCCTCCTTGAAGGCGTCCTTGTTGTAGTACATGCCGAACGCGTCCGCGAGGAACGGCAGGGCGCACTGGTTGCCCTCGTAGCTCGTGTAGTCGAGGAGTGTCTTCGGGAACGTCTTCTTCTTGTCGACGCCGGTCTTCTTCATGAAGGGGTCGAGGTCGACCCACATGCCGGAGTCGCAGTACTGGCCGACGTTGTTCGTGGTGAACGAGGACACCACGTCGGGGGCCTCGCCGCCGCCCGCACGCAGCGCCTGGTTGATCGTTTCGTCGGTGACGTTCCCGGTGGCCTTCACGTCGATGTTCGGGTGCAGCTTCTCGAACCGCTCGATGCTCGCGTTGATCGCCTCGACCTCGCTGGGAGCCGCCCAGCCGTGCCAGAACTTCAGCGTCACCGGCTTGGTCGGGTCGTCGTCGGCACTGCCGGTGCTCGGGTTGGCGCAGCCGGACAGGAGCAGTCCGGCGGCGGCAAGCACGACCGGTACGCGGGTGCGTGGGCGCCATCGCGGCATGGCGGACTTCCTTTGCGGGGAGGGGACTTGTCCGGGGTGTGACCAGGAGTGACCAGGGTGACCAGGGGTGTTTCCGGCGGTGTCGCCGGCGGTGTCGCAGGGGAGGGACGTGCTCAGGCCGTGTCGAAGAGCGTGTCGCGGGCCTGGGTGAGGGCGGTGCGCAGCGCGCCGGTGAGGATCGGGTCGCCGTCCAGCTCGCTGATGCGCAGGAGCGGGCGCGGCAGGGCGAGGCCCGTCATCTCCTCCGTGACGCGCAGGCGCAGCTCCTCGCCGCCCGCCTGGGCCACCTGGCCGGACAGGACGACGAGTTCGGGGTCGACGACCGCCACGACGGCGGCGAGGCCGGTGGCGATGTGCCGGGCCACCTCGTCCCGCACGGCGGGGTCGGCGAGCGCGTCCGTGAGCGGCTTGCCGCCCGCGCGCTCGCGGATCACGGCACCGGCGACGAGGCTCTCGAAGCCGCCCCGGTACGAGCCGGGGGTCCCGTCCGGGGCGCCGCGCAGCAGGGGGGCTCCGGGCACCGGCATGTACCCGATCTCGCCCGCGCCACCGGTCGCGCCGCGCAGCAGCACGCCTCCCAGCACGATCGCCGCGCCCACGCCCTCGTCGAGCCAGGCGAGCACGAAGTCGTCGTGGTCCTGGGCTGCGCCCTCGTACTGCTCGGCGATGGCGGCGAGGTTCACGTCGTTCTCGATGGTCACCGGCGTCCCGAGGACCTCCGCGAGTTCGGCGCGCAGGGTGCGGGAGTGCCAGCCGGGCAGGTGCGGGGCGTAGCGGAGCTGGCCCGTGTGCGGGTCGATGGCGCCGGGCGTGCCGATCACGGTGGCCCGCAGGTCGTCGTGGCCGAGCCCCCCGGCCTCGGCGAGGGCCCCGTCGACGGCCTCCACGACCAGCTGGGCGGTGCGGTTGCGTACGTCCTCCGCGACCGCGTCCGCCTCGATGCGGAAGCGGCCCACCTCGCGGCCGGTGATGTCGGCGACCAGGGCGGTGAGGCCGAAGGGGTCCGCCGACAGCGCCGCCACGTGCCCGACCGAGGGGTCGATCTCGTACAGGACCGCGTTGGGTCCCGGCCGGCCGCTCTCCCTGCCGGTGGTGCGGACGAGCCCACCCGCCTCCAGGCGGCTCAGCAACTGCGACGTCGTCGGCTTGGACAGCCCCGTCAGCTCGCCGATGCGGGTACGGGTCAGGGGCCCGTGGGCGGCGAGGAGGTCCAGGGCGGCGCGGTCGTTCATGGCCCGCAGCACCCGGGGGGTGCCGGGGGTTCCCGGGGTTCCCGGCACGCCGGGGGACCCGTTGGGCGGGGTGGTCCCAGCCATCGTTCGTCGACACCTGCCCTTCGCCTGCCCGCCTCCCTCACTTCACTGTTAGGAAGGCTTCCTATTGGATGCGAGGAACGTAAGTCCCCGTGAGGGGGGCGTCAAGGGATGGCGCCTCGGCGGCAACCAAGTCGTTACCTGGGGCGCGTCAGCGCAGGGAGGCGGTGAAGTTCAACCAGGCGGCCGGGGTGAGGTGGACCACTGGGGCGACGGGGTGGGTGCCCTTGGAGTCGCGGACGGCGACAGTGCCGGGGACGTTGATGGCCACTTCGACGCACTCGCCGTTCACCTGGCTGTGACTGGACTTCGCGAACTTGAACTCGGGCACAGGTCACAGCTCCTTGCACAGGCTGTCGATGAGTTCCACCGAAGCATGAGGAGCCAGACTCTGTCGAGCAGTGCGGTCGAAGAGGGTGCTGTACTTCGCGCTCTCGGCTTCGTTCTCCACCCAGGCTGAGCCCAACACCCTGTCGGTCTGCACTACGTCCAGGGCGTCGGCCTCCTCGAAGGAAATGATGCTGAACGGGCCCGCGATGCAGGGATGTCCGCCAGCGCTGAACGGAAGCACCTGGAGGCGCACGTTCGGCAGCTCCGAGAGTTCAAGTATGCGCTCCAACTGGGCGCGCATGACGCTGGGGCCGCCAACTTGCTGTCGCAGCGCAGCTTCCCCGACGACCGCATACACCTGAAGGGGGTGTTCACCCAGCAACCGCCTCTGGCGCTTCTGTTTGACCTGCACCAAGGGTTCGATCTCTGCTGGGTCCGTCCAGCTTTCCTCCGTCACGCCAAGAGCGCGGGTGTAAGCAGGTGTTTGAAAGAGGCCCGGGATGATTGAGGACTGCCAATTGCGGATGCGGCTCGCCACGTCCTCCATGGCGATGTACTCGGCCAGGGAGCCGGTACCGGGCGTGTTCTGCCACCAGCCCTTGGCCTTGCGGCGTTCGCGGTCCAGCTTGGCCAGCTCCAGGAGCCTTCCCAGGGCTTTGGGGTCCTCGACCCCGTAGAACTCGCACAGCACCCGGATGTCCGGGTCCCGCATCGGGACCCAGCCGCGCTCCATCTTCACGATTTTCGTGCCTGTCGCGTTGATGGACTCCGCAGCCTGCTGCTGAGTCTTCCCCGCTGCGTCGCGGAGGCGCAGCAGCTCCCCACCGAGCCTGCGGGCCAGGACAGTTGATACCTGCCCCTGTCGGGACTGTGTTGATCGCGTCACGGTCACAGTCTGTCCCACCACCGTCACTGGAGCGACGCAGTTCACTCTTTCAGGAAGAACTTCCTGAGGTTGATTGCACTCAGAGTTGACCACTAGCTACGTTCGGTACTCAACCGCTAACCCGGCGGCATCAGCTGGCGGAGTCCTCGACTCCGACCGCACAAGGAGGTGCGTGTCCATGGCCGAGCAACCCCCCACGCCAGCCCCACCCGAACCGGTGCTTCGGGAGGACCGGCTCGACTACCTCCCCCAGGCGGGCAGCGTCTCCCTGGCCCGGCACAGAACCGCCCGCCTCGTCGGCGAGTGGGGCCACCCCGCCCTCGCGGGGGACGCCGCACTGATCACCTCCGAGCTGATGACCAACGCCCTGCTGCACGGCAGCCTCCGGGACCGCCTGATCCGCGTACGGATCACCCTTACCGCGGACACCCTCCGCATCGAGGTCGCGGACCCGCGCGGCGAGCGCCTCCCGGAGCCCCGTACGGCCGCCACCACGGACCAGTTCGGCCGGGGCCTCGTCCTGGTGGCGGCGCTGGCCGACCGGTGGGGCTGCGAGCCGAGGAGCGTGGGCAAGACGGTGTACGCGGAGCTGAGGTGGTGAACGCGGGCGGACGAGCGCGCGCCGGTACGCCACGGATGCCGGTCGGCACATTCGAGGCCATCGCGCTGCACGCAGCCCGGGTCATGGAGGGAGCACGCGTCGAGTTGCTGCGGGGACGACTCGGAGCCAAGGCCGTGCCGTACGGGGACCGGGGGTGCGTCCTCCAATGGTTGACGCGCGTGTGCGTGCGGCGCAGGCCGGAGCTGTGGCTCGACACCCAGCAGGGGCTGGTGATCGAGTCCCGCCGGGAAGGCCGCGCCCGGCCCGACGGCATCCTCGCGCCGAGCGATGCCTTCGCGGGCGCGGGCACATGGGCCGACCCCACCCCCGTCCTCATGATCGTAGAGGTCACCTCGTACGACTCCGACACCGATCACCGCGACCGGGTCGAGAAGCCCCGCGCGTACGCCGAGACGGGTATCCCGGTCTATCTGCTCGTCGACCGCGACACCTGCGAGATCAAGGTGCACAGTCAGCCGGACGGCGTCCGCTACGAGCAGGTGCGGACGCTGCCGTTCGGCAAGGAGGTCACCCTGCCCGACCCGGTCGGCATCACCCTCGACACGGAGCCGCTCAAGGACTGGACCCGCTGAGCGGAACCGGCGTACGCGCTCGGGGGCGGGCTCCTACTTCGACAGGTTCGGCGGGGGCTGCGGTATAGGGGACGCGGCCAGGGACTGGGGGGACGTCGCGGAGGCGTAGGCGGACGGGGCCGCCATGCCCGCCGTCGGGTCGGGGGCGGCGACCACGCCGCCGTCCAGCGCGATGGGAAGGCCGCCCACAAGGCGGATACCCTCCGCGTCGAAGGCCCGCTTGATGCGCCAGCGCAGCTCGCGCTCGATGCCGAGGGACTTGCCCGGCATGGTCTTCGCGACGACCCGGACCACCATCTGGTCCAGGAGCACGCTGTCCAGGCCGAGCACCTCGACCGGGCCCCACAGCTGCTCGTTCCACGGCTCGTCCTTGCCGAGCCGCTCGCCGACCTCGCTCAGGACCTTCTTGACCTTGTCGAGGTCCTCGTCCGAGCGGACCGTCACGTCCACCCCGGCCGTGGACCAGCCCTGGGAGAGGTTGCCGATGCGCTTGACCTCGCCGTTGCGCACGTACCAGATCTCGCCGTCGTCGCCGCGCAGCTTGGTCACGCGCAGGCCCACCTCGATGACCTCGCCGGAAGCCACCCCGGCGTCGATGGAGTCACCGACCCCGTACTGGTCTTCGAGGATCATGAAGACGCCGGAGAGGAAGTCCGTGACCAGGTTCCGGGCGCCGAAACCGATGGCCACGCCCGCGACACCCGCCGAGGCGAGCAGCGGCGCCAGGTTGATCTGGAACGTACCCAGGATCAT
Organism: Streptomyces sp. NPDC017940; assembly: GCF_044328435.1. Taxonomy (NCBI): domain Bacteria; kingdom Bacillati; phylum Actinomycetota; class Actinomycetes; order Kitasatosporales; family Streptomycetaceae; genus Streptomyces; species Streptomyces sp. NPDC017940. Next base: position 395,594 of record NZ_JBIRHJ010000001.1, read on the forward strand.
CAGCGCGGCCGTGCCGAGGATGAGGAACGACGCCACCGAGCGCAGCACCGAACCGATGGCGTGCGAGCGCTGCCTGCGACGCTCCACGTTGACGAGGAGCCCGCCGAGCGCGGTGCCGTCCACGGCCTGCGCCGTGCGGTTCATGCGGTCGATGAACTTGGTGATGGCGCGCCGCACGAGCACCCGCAGCGTCATCGCGATGACGACGATCAACAGGATGCGCAGGCCGATGGCGAGCCAGGTGGACCAGTTCTGCTCCACCCAGCTCGCGGCGTTCGTGGCGCTCTCCTGGGCGTCGTCGAGCGTCACGGGTTTGCGCGTCGGTGACGGTGACGGTGTCGGGTCCGGGTCCGTTCCGGCAACCGACAGGACGGACAGGAACACGGCTGGTACCTCCAGGCATAGCGACCTGCCCAGTAGATGCCCCGGGCAGACCCACCACACTAACGGGGCATTGTGTGGGGATCGTTGTCATGTTCGATGGAGAGTCGGTGCTCACCTGCGCGGAAACGTCCCGCCGATCGAGGTGTGGTCGAAAACACTTCAGGGCCGTTACCAGCTCATGCTGGCGTTCCGACCAGGCATGAGGGGAGACTGGCTCCAGATCGTCCCGGCGCGAGCCACGCGCCGCCGGCGTTATAGGAGGCATCCGTGCCGCATGTCCTGGTCCTGAACGCGTCGTACGAGCCCCTCGGCGTCGTACCGCTCCGCCGCGCGCTCGTCCTCGTCCTCGAGAACAAGGCACTCTGCCTCGAGGAGTCCGGCGCCTTCATGCACAGCGCGACCTGCACCGTCGCCGCACCCAGCGTGGTCCGGCTCAAGCGCTTCGTGCGGGTTCCCTACCGGGGCCCCGTGCCCCTGACCCGCCGTGCCCTGTTCGCCCGCGACGGCGGCCGGTGCATGTACTGCGGTGGCGTCGCAACCAGCGTCGACCACGTCATTCCCCGCAGCCGCGGCGGTCAGCACGTCTGGGACAACGTGGTGGCGTCGTGCCGCCGCTGCAACCACGTCAAGGCCGACCGGCACCTCCTGGAGCTCGGCTGGCGCCTGCGCCACAAGCCCGCGCCACCCACCGGCCTCGCCTGGCGCATCATCGGCACCGGGCACAGGGATCCGCGCTGGCTGCCGTACTTGCAGCCCTTCGGCGCGGACGACGCGATGGCCCGGATCGACGGCATTTCCGCCTAGAAACGATCCGGGCCTCGTCGTGCGCGGTCCGTTGCCGTACGGGGGCGTACGTGCGTCTCTGTCGTACGGGGGCGTACGTGGGTTCCTGTCGTACGCGGGCGTACGGTGCGTACGCGGGAGCGTCCCGTAGCCATTACTGTGGGCACACTCACTGTCACGCACAGCTCCGAAAGCCCATCACTCTCGCGCGCAGCGAGTCAATGCGCGGAGGTGCGCCGTCCGGCACGCCGGCCTTGAGTCGATTTTGTGACCAGCGTCACGTTCCCGGACGGTATACGGATGCGCCCCACCGCAGTGGGTAGGGCTCCCGCACCGGCATCCGCGACCAAGGAGCAACTCCATGCCCGCTTCCGCGAACCTCCTCCTGTCCGCCCTGTCCAAACAGGTCCCGCACCCCGGCCCCGGCTTCGAGGGGTCCTGCTCCTGCGGCTGCCTGGAGCTGCCCCTCACCAGCGAGCCGCCGCTCGCCGACGCCGCCCCCCTCACCAGCGAGCCGTCCCTGATGGACGCCGCCCCGCTGACCAGCGAGCCCACCTCCATGGGCACGGCCGCGGGCCTGGACCCCATGGGGGTCTAGATGACCCTTGCCAGGCTGGCCGCCCTGTACGGCGTGGCCACCTCCTACTCCCCGTCCCCGGACCGCACGGTCCAGGCATCCGAGGCCGCGGTCGTCGCGGCCCTCGCCGCGCTCGACGTCGACGCGAGCACACCCGAGGCGGTGCAGGACGCGGTGACGGCCCGCGAACGGGCTCTGCGGGAACGGTTGTTGCCCCCGACCGTGGTCCTGTGGGCCGACGAGAAGCCCCCGCCCGAAGTCGCGGACGCGGCACCCGGGAGCGGGGCCCCCGGTCCCGAGGCGACGCACCCCGCCCCCTCCTCCCAGACGGCGGCCCTCACCTCCCTGGCCGCCCTCGACGCCCTCACCGCCCTCCCCCCGGGCAGCCGTGTCACCGTCGAGACGGAGGCCGGTGACCTCGTCGAGGTCCGCACGCCCGCGTCCGCAGAGACATCCGCGTCCGAAGGCACCCCCGCGTCCGAGGAGCCGCCCCCGGCCCTCGGCCCGCCCCCGGCGGCCCCCGCCCTGCCGCTGGGAATCCACCGCCTCCGCGCCGCCACGCCCGACGGCGCCACCGCCGAGGCCCATCTGATCGTCGCCCCGCGCCGGGCGCCCGCGCCGCCGCCGCGCACGTACGGGTTCCTCGTACAGCTGTACTCCCTCCTGAGTCACCACTCCTGGGGCATGGGCGACCTCGGTGACCTCGCGGAACTCGCCTCGTGGTCGGGGCGGGCGCTCGGCGCCGGCTTCGTCCAGGTGAACCCGTTGCACTCGGCCGTGCCCAAGCCCCCCGGTGGCGCCGGTGACCCCTCCCCGTACCGCCCCTCGTCCCGACGCTTCCCGGACCCGGTGCACCTGCGCGTCACGGACGTACCGGAGTTCGGCAGGCTGCGGGGCGAGGCCCGCGAACGGGCGGGCCTCTGTCTGGAGCGGGCCGCGGTGCTGCGCAGGGCCGTCCTGCGCGAGGGCGGCCTCATCGACCGGGACGCCGTGTGGGAGCTGAAGTCGGCCGCCCTGGAGCTGATCCGCGACGTGCCGCTCGGGCCCGGCAGGAACGCGGGCTACAGCGACTTCCTCGCCGAGCGCGGCGAGGCCCTGGAGGACCATGCCACCTGGTGCGCGCTAGCCGAGCGGTACGGCCCCGACTGGCACACCTGGCCCGCGCCCCTGCGGGACCCGGCGTCCCCCGAGACCGCCCGCGCCCGCAACGAGGCGATGGACCGCGTCGACTTCCACGGGCGCCTGGCCTGGCTCACCGACGAGCAGCTCGCCGCCGCCCAGCGGGCCGCGCACGACGCGGGGATGGGCATCGGCCTCATCCACGACCTGGCCGTCGGCGTGCATCCGGACGGCGCCGACGCCTGGGCCCAGCAGCGGTACTTCGCCACCGGCATGTCCACGGGCGCGCCACCGGACGCCTTCAACGCGCTGGGGCAGGACTGGGGGCTGCCGCCGTGGCGCCCCGACCGCCTTGCCGCGTCCGGCTACGCCCCGTTCCGCGAACTGCTGCGCGCCACGCTGCGGCACGCGGGCGCCGTGCGCATCGACCACGTCATGGGCCTCTTCCGGCTCTGGTGGGTGCCCGAAGGACGCACCCCCGTGGAGGGCACGTACGTACGCTACGACGCCGAGGCCATGCTGGCCGTCCTCGTCCTAGAGGCGCACCGCGCGGGAGCCCTCGTCATCGGTGAGGACCTCGGCACCGTCGAGCCCGGCGTGCGGGAGGCGCTGCGCGAGCGCGGGGTGTTCGGCACGTCCGTGCTGTGGTTCGAGCGCGACTGGGAGGGGTCGGGCCTTCCGCTGCCGCCCGCGCGGTGGCGCGCCGACTGCCTGGCCACGGCGACCACCCACGACCTGCCGTCCACGGCCGCCCGCATGACCGGCGACCACGTGCGCCTGCGCCACGACCTCGGCCTGCTGACCAGGCCGCAGGCCGCCGAACGCGCCGAGGCCGCCGCCGATGTGCACACGTGGCTCGCCCTGCTCTCGCGGCTCGGGATGCTGCCGGGCGGCGCAGGGGACGAGGAGGACGCCGTCCGGGCCGTGCACCGGTTCCTGCTCGCGACACCCGCCCGCATGGTCGGCGTCTGGCTGCCGGACACCGTCGGCGACCGCCGCCCGCAGAACCTGCCGGGCACCTGGGACCAGTACCCCAACTGGCGGCTGCCCGTCGCCGACGCCACCGGCCGTCCCGTCACCCTGGAGGATCTCGCCGCAACGCCGCGCCTGCACGCCCTCATGGAGGTGTTCAAGGCGCACCGGGGACCGCAGAGCCCTCCGGGGTGAGAGGCCCCGTACGCCACCCCGGGCGCGCGGTCCGCGGAGCCGTTCGCTACGTTGGCACCGTGGACAAGAAGAACGCCCTGCGCGCCGGTGCCCTGGCTGCCGGTACGACGCTGATGATGCTGCTCATGACGTCCCCCGCGTCCGCGTCGCTCCACCGCGACGACGGTGACGACCCGGGCTCCGGCCTGAGCGTGATGGAGACGCTCGGCCTGTACGTCGCCGCGCCGATCGTGCTGTTCCTCGTGATCGCCGGTCTGGTCATGGTCGGCGACAAGTCCCGCAAGCAGCAGAAGCAGGGCTGACGCCACCGGTCCGGTATCCGGTCCACCGGGCGTCCGGTTCGCTGGCCGTCCCGCGCACCGATCGTCCCCGCGCACCGATTCTCAGCTTCTCGCTTTCTTTCCGCCGAGGGCGCTCCTCGACCGTACGCACAGATGACCGTGCGCGCGGCCGGGGGGCGCCCTCGGCGTGTCCTCATGCCCCGTCCCCGGGTCCCGCCCCCGCGAGCAGCTTCCGCAGCAGGGCGGCCAGTCGCGCCGTCTCCGCCGCGTCGAGGCCCGCGGACATGAGCGCCGCGCGCTGCTCATCGAGGCCCGCCGCCACCGCCTCCTCGACCAGGGCCAGGCCCTCCCCGGTCAGCGTCACCTGAAGCGCCCGCCGGTCGTGCGGGTCGGGGGAGCGGCGGAGCAGCCCGGCCCGCTCCAGCTTGTCGAGCCGCCCGGTCATACCGCCCGTGGTCAGCATCAGCGTCGAGGACAGCAGGCGCGGTGAGAGCGTGTACGGCTCCCCGGAGCGGCGCAGCGTCGCCAGCACGTCGAACTCCCCGCGGGTGGTGCCGAGACGGCGGTACGCCTTCTCCACGCGGTCGCCGACCGCCTGCGCGACGCGGTAGACGCGGCCGAAGACCTCCATGGGGGTGGTCTCCAGGTCCGGCCGGACGGTGGCCCACTGCCCGATGATCGCGTCGACGGCATCGAGCGGAGCGGCCGTGTTCTCAGGGTCCGTGGAGTGGTCCGTGGCGTGGTCCGTGGCGTCCATGGGAGAAGTATCCAACGCCTTTCAGATGCTTACGAGTAAGTGGCTTGACGATAAGTAGCTTAGAGCTAAGCTACTTATCGTCAAGCTGTCTGGCCCGCGTGGTCGTGCAGCCGTGCGGCTGTGCGCAGGCGTGCAGCCGTGCACGGTCCAGCCGCACCCGGAAGGGCCGCGCACCCCCGGCGAACCCTCGGAGAGATACGTCATGAAGCGTGCCACCGCGATCCTGCTCACCGCCTACGCCCCGCTGACCTGGGGTTCCACGTACGCGGTCACGACCGAGTTCCTGCCCGCCGACCGGCCGCTGTTCACGGGCCTGATGCGGGCCCTGCCCGCCGGACTGCTGCTGCTCCTGCTCGCCAGACGGCTGCCGAGGGGGGAGTGGTGGTGGAAGTCCCTCGTCCTCGGGGCGCTGAACATCGGCGCCTTCTTCCCCCTGCTCTTCCTCTCCGCCTACCGGCTGCCCGGTGGCATGGCCGCGGTCGTCGGCTCCGTCGGGCCGCTCTTCGTCGCCGGGCTCTCGGCGCTGCTCCTCGCCGACCGCCCGAGCCCGCGCACCCTGCTCACCGGCGCCGCGGCGGCGCTCGGAGTCAGCCTCGTCGTCCTCAAGGGGGCCGGGGCGCTCGACGCGGTCGGCCTGCTGGCGGCCGTTGGTTCGACGGCGTCCATGTCGACAGGAACCGTGCTCACCAAGCGGTGGGGCCGCCCGGACGGCGTGGGCCCGCTCGCGCTCACCGGCTGGCAGCTGACGGCGGGCGGTCTGCTCATCGCCCCGGTCGCCCTCCTCGTCGAGGGCGCGCCGCCCGCCCTCGATGGCCGGAACGTCGCGGGCTACGTCTATCTGGCCCTGGCCGGTACGGCTCTCGCGTACTGGCTGTGGTTCCGCGGCATCGGCAGCCTCAGCGCGACCCAGGCCAGCCTGCTGGGCCCGCTCTCGCCCCTGACGGCGGCGGTCATCGGCTGGGCGGCGCTCGGTCAGTCCCTGACGGCGGTGCAAGTGGGCGGTATGGCCTTGGCGTTCGGGGCCACGGTGTTCGGCCAGCTGCGGACGGCACGGCCCGCTACCGACCCCAGAACGTTCAGTTCAGCTTCAAAGACCGAGCGAAAAGATTCGATGGACCTGGAGGGTGGGCCGGTGCGACGGTAGCCCGGCAGAGATCACCGAGCCCCTGACGCAGCCAGGGGAGAGGCAAGGGGGAGCAGTGGCGACCGTCCTGGGCCGCGGGAGCGCGGAGACCGCGTCGACGAGGAGGACGCGGGCGGAGAAGTCGAGGACGACGGCGCGGGTGGAGAAGTCGAGGACGACGGCGCGGGTGGAGAGGGGGAGGGGGAGGGCGAGGGCGCGGGCGGAGAAGGGGAGCGTGCGGGCTAACGGTCTCGGGGTCGGTATCGCGCTCGCCGCGCTCGCCACCGTGGTCTGGTCGGGGAGCTTCGTCACCTCCCGCGCCCTCGCCGACAGCGTCCCGCCCGTCCAGCACGCCTTCTGGCGCTGGATCGTCGCGATCGCGGCCGTCGCACCCTTCGCCGCCCGTCGGACCTGGCGGCAACGCGCCCTGCTCCGACGGCATCCGCGCTTCCTGCTCGCCGCGTCCCTGCTCGGCGTCACCGTCTACAACACCCTCGTCAACCAGGCCGGAGTGACGACCACCGCGGGCAACATGGGCATGATCATGGCTGCCTCGCCGGTCCTGATGGCGGTGTACGAGCGCCTCGGCGGGGTCCGCCTCGGAGCGCGGCGCATCGTGGGCATGCTCGTCGCCTGCGCCGGGGTGCTGCTCCTGGTCAGCGGCGGCTCCCTCGCCATGGACCTGGCGGTCGGCGACCTCTGGGTGATCGGCGCCGCCGTCGCCTTCGGCTCCTACAGCGCCCTGCTGCGCCGCAGGCCCGCGGAGATCTCCGGCCTCCCCTTCCTCTTCGCCACCTTCGTCCTCGGCGCCCTGATGCTGCTGCCGGTGTACGTCGTCAGCCTGGCCGTCCAGGGCGGCTTCGAACCGACGGCGGCTACGGTCTCGCCGCTCCTGTACGTGGGCGTGGTGTCGTCGGCGGTGGCCTTCTTCGCCTGGAACCGGGCGATCTCCCTCATCGGCGCGGCCCGCGCGGGCGTCGTCTACTACCTCCAGCCGGTGTGCGTGGCCCTGCTGTCCTTCGCGCTCCTCGGCGAGGGCATGGGGTGGCTGCGGGTGGTGTGCATGGGCCTGATCCTGGGCGGGGTGGTGCTGGGTTCGACGGCACGCAAGTGCGTGCGACCTGCGGGTACGTTGACGCCATGACCGAGTGGGACATCAAGAAGCTGCACATCCTGCGCACCCTGGACGAGCGCGGCACCGTCACCGCGACGGCGCGCGCCCTGCTCATGACCCCCTCGGCCGTGTCCCAGCAGCTGTCCAACCTCGCCAGGCAGGTGGGTGTGGACCTCCTGGAGGCACACGGGCGCCGGGTGCGACTCACCGGCGCCGCCCGGCTCCTGCTCGGGCACGCCGACGCCGTCTTCGCCCAACTGGAGCGGGCCGACGCGGAGTTGGCCGCCTATGCGCAGGGGGAGGCCGGTGAGGTACGGGTGGGGGCGTTCTCCACGGCGGTGCCGGCCCTGGTGGTGCCCGCGGTACGGGCCCTGCGGGTCGCGCACCCCGGGGTGCGGGTGCGGGTGCGGGAGGCCGAGGCGGGTGAGGCGTACGAGTTGCTGGCCGCGGGGGAGGTCGACCTTGCCCTTTCGCTGGCGGCGCGGGCCCCGCGGGAGGCGGGGGGCCCGGGGCGGGACGGGCGGTTCACGCGGGTGACGCTGTTCGCCGACCCGCTGGACGTCGCGCTGCCCGCGGGGCATGCGCTGGCCCACGCGCCCGGGCTCGGGCTGGCCGATCTGGCCGGGGAGGAGTGGATCTTCGGGGGGTCGGGACTCTGGTCGGAGATCACGCTGGCGGCGTGCGAGGCGGCGGGGTTCGTGCCGCAGGCGGCGCACAGTGCGGCCGGGTGGGCGGCGATCCTGGCGATGGTGGAGGCGGGCATGGGGGTGGCTCTCGTGCCCCGCATGGCGGTTTCTGGCCGGGGGGCCTTTGGGCAGGGGGGCGTGGTGATGCGTGACCTCGGGGCGGCTCGCCCCCGCCGCCATGTGATAGCCGCGACGCGCCGGGGCGGGGAGGCCGCCCCGGCGCTTTCCCATGTGCTGGGGGCTTTGCGGGCGGTGCCGCCTGGCCGGTGAGGGGCGTGGGGCTGCCCGGTCAGCCATGGGTTGCCTGCGCAGTTCCTCGCGCCCCTTACGGGAGCTGCGCGGTCAGCCACGCAGAGGCTGCTGACGCGTCTGCCGGGGCCGTGCGGTTGCGTCTGCGGGTTTTCGTTGGTTGCGCGCGCAGTTCCTCGCGCCCCTTGCGGGAGCTGCGCGGTCAGCCACGCAGAGGCTGCTGACGCGTCTGCCGGGGCCGTGCGGTCGCGTCTGCGGGTTTTCGTTGGTTGCGCGCGCAGTTCCTCGCGCCCCTTACGGGAGCTGCGCGGTCAGCCACGCAGAGGCTGCTGACGCGTCTGCTGGGGGCTGTGCGGTTGCGTCTGCGGGTTTTTGTGGGTTGCGCGCGCAGTTCCTCGCGCCCCTTGGCGGGGGCGCAAGCTACGGCACCCCCGCCCGCCCCCTGCGCACGGGCGGTGCCCCCACCCGCCCCCCGTGCACCCGTGCATGCGGGGTGACGGGTGGGTGGGTGGGAAACCCCCGCGTCGCGGAGCGGCAGCGGCGGGTCAGGCGTCGGCGGCCTGGGCCCGCAGGGCCCGCTCCACGCCCGCGCGCGACTCAGTGATGAGTCGCCGCAACGCGGCGGAGGGCTCGGCCCCCTTCAACCACGCGTCCGTCGCCTCCAGCGTCCCCGACGACACCTGGAGCGCGGGGTACAGACCCACCACGATCTGCTGCGCCATCTCGTGCGAACGGGACTCCCACACCCCGGCCACGGCGTCGAAGTACTTCTGCGTGTACGCAGCGAGCAGCTCCCGCTGATCGGTCTGGACGAAGCCGGAGATCACCGCCTCCTGCACGGCGTTGGGCAGCTTGTCGGACTCCACGACGGAGGCCCAGGCCTCGGCCTTGGCCTCGGCGGTGGGCCGGGCGGCCCGCGCGGCGGCCGCGTGCCGCTCACCCGCGGCCGTCCGGTCCCGCTCGAACTCCGCGGCGATCCCCGCCTCGTCGAGCCGCCCGGTCGCCGCGAGCCGCGCCACGAACGCCCACCGCAGCTCGGTGTCCACGGCGAGGCCCTCGACGGCCTCGGAGCCGTCGAGCAGCCCTTCGAGCAGCGCGAGGTCGGACTCCGAGCGGGCGGTGGCCGCGAACGCCCGCGCCCAGGCGAGCTGGTGGTCGCTGCCGGGCGCGGCGGCCCGCAGCTGCTCGCGGGCCGCCTCCGTCCAGCGGGTGAGCAGCGCGTCCCGGTGGGCGGGGGCCGCGTACAGGTCGAGCGCCAGCTTCACCTGGCGGTGCAGCGACTGCACGACGCCGATGTCGGACTCCTTGCCGATGCCGGACAGGACGAGGGAGAGGTAGTCCCGCGTGGGCAGCTCCGCGTCGCGCGTCATGTCCCACGCCGACGCCCAGCAGAGCGCCCGCGGCAGCGAGGCCTCGAAGTCACCGAGGTGCTCGGTGACGAAGGCCAGCGAGTCCGCGTCGAGGCGGACCTTGGCGTACGACAGGTCGTCGTCGTTGAGCAGGACGACATCGGGCCTGGCCCGGCCCACCAGCGCGTCCACGGCCGTCAGCTCGCCGTCCACGTCCAGCTCGACGCGCTCGGTGCGCACCAGCCTGCCCGTCGCGGCGTCGAGGTCGTACAGGCCGATCGCGATGCGGTGCGGGCGCAGCGTCGGCGACCCCTGGGCGCCCGCGGGCAGCTCGGGGGCCTCCTGCTTGACGGCGAAGGAGGTGATGGTGCCGGAGGTGTCGACGTCCACGACCGGGCGCAGCACGTTGATGCCCGCCGTCTCCAGCCACTTCTTCGACCAGGTCTTCAGGTCCCGGCCGCTGGTCTCCTCCAGGGCGCCGAGCAGATCGCTCAGCCGGGTGTTGCCGAAGGCGTGCCGCTTGAAGTACGCCTGCACGCCGCTGAAGAACTCGTCCGTGCCCACGTAGGCGACGAGCTGCTTGAGGACGCTCGCGCCCTTGGCGTACGTGATGCCGTCGAAGTTGACGAGCACGTCGTCCAGGTCACGGATGTCCGCCATGATCGGGTGCGTGGACGGCAGCTGGTCCTGCCGGTAGGCCCACGTCTTCATGGAGTTGGCGAACGTGGTCCAGGAGTGCGGCCAGCGCGAGCCCGGCGCGTACGCCTGGCAGGCGATGGAGGTGTAGGTCGCGAACGACTCGTTCAGCCAGAGGTCGTTCCACCACTCCATCGTCACGAGGTCGCCGAACCACATGTGCGCTAGCTCGTGCAGGATCGTCTCCGCGCGCGTCTCGTACGCGGCGTCGGTGACCTTGGAGCGGAACACGTACTGGTCGCGGATCGTCACCGCGCCCGCGTTCTCCATCGCGCCCGCGTTGAACTCCGGCACGAAGAGCTGGTCGTACTTCGCGAACGGGTAGGCGTAGTCGAACTTCTCCTGGAACCAGTCGAAGCCCTGCCGGGTGACCTCGAAGATCGCGTCCGCGTCCAGGTACTCCGCGAGCGAGGGACGGCAGTAGATGCCGAGGGGCACGCGCTGCCCGTCCTTCTCGTACGAGGAGTGCACCGCGTGGTAGGGGCCGACGATCAGGGCCGTGATGTACGACGAGATGCGCGGCGTGGGCTCGAAGACCCAGAGGTCGCCCCCGGGGCCCGTGGGATCGGGCGTCGGCGAGTTCGAGACCACCGTCCAGCCGCTCGGTGCCTTCACGGTGAACTGGAACGTCGCCTTCAGGTCCGGCTGCTCGAAGGAGGCGAACACGCGGCGCGCGTCCGGGACCTCGAACTGGGTGTACAGATAGGCCTGCTGGTCGACGGGGTCGACGAAGCGGTGCAGGCCCTCACCGGTGTTGGTGTACTCGCAGTCCGCGACGACCTTCAGCACGTTGGCGCCCTCGCGCAGGTGCTTCAGGGCGATGCGCGAGTCGCGGAAGGCCGCGGCCACGTCCACCGAGTGTCCGTTGAGGACGACCTCGTGGACGGCGGGGGCGACGAGATCGATGAAGGTCTCTGCGTTCGCCTCGGCGCTCTCGAAGCGGACCGTGGTCACCGACCGGTACGTCCCTCCCTCCTGCGCTCCGGAGAGGTCGAGATCGATCTCGTACGAGTCAACGGTGAGCAGCTTCGCCCGCTGCTGCGCCTCTTCGCGGGTCAGATTGGTGCCGGGCACGCGGTCATCTCCTCGGTACGACTTGCGTAGTTTCTGCGATGTTTCTCGCCATCCTTGCACGTGGCGTCGCGGCCCGGGCCGGGCCATTGTTCTCAGGTCGCGCGGCCGTTAGCATCCGCGCGTCGGTTCGGCCCGAAAAGCGGTCCGGAGCGGCCTGGAGCGGCGGTGCACGGCCGGGGGGCGGATGGATATGACGAGGGGCGCAAGGGGGGCACGCGGTGTCCGGTTCCCGCGCGGGCCGCGAAGACCGCAGTCGACCCGGGAGGCCGCACGGTTACGCGCAGTGACGTCGCGGGCCCTCGCCGTCGTGCTGGCCGGCGCGGCCACCGCGGGGTGCGGCGCGTCCGGGGGCTCCGACGGCGGATCGGCCGACGGCAAGGGTCCGGAGCGCACCCGGATCACCGTCGGCACCATGCCGGTCGCCGACACCGCGGCGCTCCAGATCGCGATCAGGAAGGGCTTCTTCAAGGCGGAGGGCCTCACCGTCCGCACGACCACCCTCAGCGGGGGCGCCGAGTCGGTCAGCAGGCTGCGGGCGGGCGCCATCGACGTCTCCTTCGGCAACTACGTCTCGTACTTCCTCGCGCACGCCAACAAGGCCCTCGACCTGCGGATCGTGTCCGACGCCTTCCAGTCGGCACCCGGCACGCACGCGGTCCTCGTACCGAAGGACTCGCCGGTCAGGTCCCTGAAGGACCTCGAGGGCAAGAAGATCGGTGTCAACACCAAACGGAACATCAGTGCCCTCCTCGTCCAGAAGGCGGGTAAGGCGGAGGGCGCCGCCTTCGACGACGACAAGGACTTCGTCGAGATCGACATGCCGAACATGGGGACCGCCCTGGAGTCCGGCAGCGTCGACGCCGTGCAGGCCGTGGAGCCGTTCGTCACGGCGATCGAGAAGTCCGGTGCCGGGCGGGTCGTCGCCGACCTCGGCAAGCCGCCCACCGCGGGCTTCCCGATCGCCGGCTACGCCGGCACCGCAGCGTTCACCGAGAAGAACCCGAAGACGGTCGCCGCGTTCCAGCGCGCCATGGCCCGCGCGCAGCAGCAGGCCGGCCACCGCTCCAACGTCGTGGCCGCGCTCCCGCACTACACGAAGATCACCGCCGAGGAGGCCGCCCAACTGCGCCTCGGCGGCTACCCCGTGGCCCTCGACCCGGCCCGGCTGCGACGCGTGGTCGACCTGATGCGGGAGTTCGGCTACCTGGAACAGGAGATCGACGTGGAGCCACTCCTCGTGCGCACGGCGCCGTGAGGCCTGCCGCGCGCTCCGGTCCCGGCCCGGGGCCGGGGCCCGGGGCGCGGACCCGCTCCCGCGCCGGACGGCGGGCCGGAGGTGCCCCGCGGCTCACCCGGCATGCCCCATGGCTGACCGGACGCGCCTGGGGGCGGGCCGTCCTCGGCGCGGCCGGGGTCCTCGGGGCGCTGCTGCTCGCCGAACTCCTCGCCCGGGGCGGGGCGTTCGAGGACCGGACGCTGCCGCCCGCCTCGTCCGTGCTCGCCCGCGCCGTGGAGATGGCCGTGGACGACGGGTTCCTCGGCCAGCTGTGGACCACCGTCTCCGCCTGGCTCGGCGGCCTCGCCGTCGCCGTCGCCCTCGCGGTGCCCGCGGGGCTGCTCCTCGGCTCGCTGCCCCGCCTCGACGCCGCCGCCCTGGCCGTCGTCGAACTGGCGAGGCCCGTGCCGTCCGTCGCCCTGATCCCGCTCGCCATCCTCGTGTTCGTCGAGCCCGGCCGGGTGGAGCGCTCCCTCGTCTGCTACGCCGCGCTGTGGCCCGTCCTCCTGCACACCCTGTACGGGCTGCGCGACGTCGACCCCGTCGCCAAGGAGGCGCTGCGCTCCTTCGGGTTCGGGCCGTTCGGGGTGGCGTGGCGGGTGTCGCTGCCGAGTGCGGGACCCCACGTCGTCACGGGCGTGCGGATTGCCGCGTCGGTGGGCCTGGTCGTGGCGGTCAGCGCGGAGCTGCGGGCCGGGGGCGACGGCGGGCTCGGCGTGTATCTCCTGGGAACCCAGTCCGGGGGCGGGCGCCCCGACCTGATGGTGGCGGGGGCCTGCTGGGCGGGGGCGCTCGGCGTCGCCGCCGACGCGGTCCTCGTCCTGGCGGGACGCAGGCTGTTCCCGCGCGGGACCGCGGCGGGAGCGGGCCCGTGACCTCACGACCACGCCTGGTCCTCGGCGCCGCCCTCGCCCGCGGATGGCTGCTCGTCCTGCTCCTCCTCGCCTGGGAGGCGGCGGCCCGGCGGGCGCAGGACCTGTACTTCCCGCCGCCGACCCGGATCGTGCGCACCATGCGCGAGCTGTGGTGGTCGGGGCCGCCGTCCCGGCTGTGGCTCAGCGACCTGGCCGTCGACGACTTCGTACCGAGCGTCGGCCATCTGCTCACCGGCTGGGCGCTCGCCGGGGTGGCGGGCATCGTCGTGGGCGTCGGCATCGGCCTCTCCCGGGTGGCGTTCCACCTCGCCGACCCCGTGCTGCGGTTCGGGCGGGCGGTGCCGCCGCCGACGCTCATCCCGTTCCTCATGGTCGCCTTCGGACTCGGTACGTCCATGCAGCTGGCGGTCATCGTCTTCGGCGTGGTGTGGCCGGTGCTGCTCAACACCGCGGAGGGGGTACGGTCCGTGGAGCCCCTGCAACTCGACTCCGCCCGTGTCTTCGGCCTCGATGGATGGGCCCGGCTGTGGTACGTCGTGCTGCCCGCGGCCGCGCCGAGGATCTTCGCGGGGCTGCGGGTCGCGCTCGGCTTCGCTCTGATCCTCATGGTCGTGGCGGAGCTGATGGGCTCCGGCGAGGGCATCGGCTCCCGGCTCAACGCGGCCGAACGCGAGTTCAGGCCGGACCAATTGTGGGCGGGGATCGTGCTGCTCGGCGCCATCGGCTGCGTACTCAACGCGCTGTTCCTGCTCGTCGAGCGCGGCGTGCTCGCCTGGCACCGGGGCGCGCGGCGCACGGGCACCTGAACCTGAACCTGAACCTGAAGGACCGCGACGGCAGGACCGGCCGGATCTCGCGGGGCGCAACGGGAACGCCCGAGGCCCTCGGGCACTCACATCACGTAGACCGCACGGAAGCCGGCAGTCGGCAGCAGGGGGACAGGGGGACCAGGGGATGCTGGACATCGTGGGGCTCAGCCATCGGTACGCCGACGGGCACCAGGCCGTCGAGGGCGTCGAACTGCACGTGGGCCGCGGCGAGTTGGTGAGCGTCGTCGGCCCCTCGGGGTGCGGCAAGTCCACCTTGCTGCGCTGCGTCGCGGGCCTGCTCCGGCCGAGCGCGGGCGACATCACCGTGGCGGGCAGGGCCGTCGACGGCGTGCCCGACGACCTCGCCGTCGTCTTCCAGGACTACACGCGCTCGCTCTTCCCCTGGCTGACGGTGCGGGACAACGTCGCCCTGCCGCTGCGCCGCCGCGGCCTCGACCGCGCGGAGCGCCGCGCGCGGGCCCTGCGCGCGCTCGCGCAGGTCGGCCTCGACGGCACCGCGGCCAAGTATCCGTGGCAGCTGTCGGGAGGCATGCAGCAGCGCGTCGCCATCGCCCGCGCGCTCGCCTACCGGCCCGCACTGCTCCTGATGGACGAGCCGTTCGGCTCCGTCGACGCGCAGACCAGGGAGGACCTGGAGGACCTGCTGCTCTCGGTCCGCGGCGGCCCCGGCACGCACCCTCCCGGCACCGGAGGACCCGCCACCCAGGGGATGACCATCCTCCTCGTCACCCACGACATCGACGAGAGCGTGTACGCAGCCGACCGCGTCGTCGTCCTCACCGGCGCCCCCGGCCGCGTGCACAGCGAACACCCCGTCGAACTGCCCGCGCCCCGCGACCAGATCGGCACCCGCGCCCTGCCCGCGTTCGTACGCCTGCGCACCGAGGTCGGGCGGGCGGTGCGACGCCCGTGCACGCCATGAACGCCACGCGCGCGAGCGTCGACGTCCTGATCGCGGGCGCGGGCATCGGCGGGCTCACCGCGGCCCTGAGCCTGCACGCGGCGGGCATCGGGGTGCGGGTCGTCGAACCGGTCCAGGTGCTGCGACCCCTCGGCGTCGGCATCAACCTGCTGCCGCACGCCGTCCGCGAGCTGACCGAGCTTGGCCTCGGCGACGCCCTCGCCGCGACCGGCCTGCCGACCGCCGCGATGGTCCACTACGACCGGCACGGCAACCGCATCTGGGGCGAGCCCCGCGGCCTCGCCCTCGGCTACCACTGGCCGCAGTACTCCCTGCACCGCGGTGCCTTGCAGATGCTCCTGCTCGACGCGGTGCGCGCCCGCATCGGCGAACGCGCCGTCGTCACCGGCACCTCGTTCGTGCGCTACGCCGAAACGGAGGGCCCCCTGCTCCGGGTGGTCCTTCGCGACCTGGCGCGCGGGCGTGAGCACACCGTGCCGGTGCGGGCCCTGATCGGCGCCGACGGGCTCTACTCGACGGTGCGGGCGCGGCTGCACCCCGGGGAGGGGCCGCCGCTGTGGAACGGCATCCGGATGTGGCGCGGCCTCACGGAGTGGGAGCCCGTGCTCGGCGAGCGCACCGTCACCGTCGCCGGCAGCAACGCGCACGCCAAGCTCGTCGTCTACCCCATCTCGCGGGAGGCCGAGGAGCGCGGCCGCGCGCTGCTCAACTGGGTGGCCGAGGTCCGGGTCCCGCCCGAGCACGGCGCCATGTCCGGCGCGGCCGACTGGAACCGGGGCGGGCGCCTGTCCGAGGTCCTTCCGCACTTCGCCGGGTGGCGGATCGGTGACCTCGACGTGCCCGCGATGTTCGCCGCGACCCGGCGGATCCTCGAGTACCCGATGGTCGACAGGGAGCCCCTGCCGCACTGGGGCAGGGGCCCCGTCACGCTGCTCGGCGACGCCGCCCACCCCATGTACCCCGTGGGTTCCAACGGCGGTTCGCAGGCGGTGCTCGACGCCCGCGTCCTCGCCCACTGCCTCGCCGTGCACGAGCCCGACCGGGTGGCCGGTCTGCGGGCGTACGAGGAACTGCGGCGCGAGGCCACGGCCGCCCTGGTCCTCGCCAACCGCCGGATGCCCGCCGACCGGCTCCTCCAGGCCGTCGCCGAGCGGGCACCCGACGGCTTCCACCGGGTGGAGGACGTCCTGACGCAGGAGGAGATCGCGGAGCTGGACGCGGCGTACCGCTGGACCACCGGGACGGACGTGGCGGAGCTGAACGGGCGGGGGTCGTGGGGGGTGTAGGCGTCCAGGAGTCCTCGCCGGGCCCGGGGACATCCCAGCCCGTCCGGCGTTCGAGGACGAGGCGCGAAGCGCCGACAAAGGGGGTCCAGGGGGCGAAGCCCCTTGGTTTCGGGAAGGGGCGGGCCGGGGGAGAACCACGTCCGGAAACCGCCAGCGCACCCTCCCGCGCCCGCGCGAACCTTGGCCCCATGACCACCGCATACACCCCGAACCCCATAGCCCCCGACACCCTCGGGGAACTGCGGCACACGGACGACGCGGGCCGCCCGTGCACCCCGTTCACGGACGGCGAGGGCGGCTCCCCCCTCCGCTGCTGCCTGCGCCCCGCCCGCCAGGGCGAACGCCTGGCCCTTGTCGCCTACGCCCCCCTCCGCCGCTGGGCGGCGGCCACCGGCGCCACGCCGGGCGCGTACGACGAGCAGGGCCCGGTCTTCATCCACGCGGACCCGTGCGAGGGCCCGGCCCCGGCGGAGACCAGGGAGGACTACCCGTTCGTGAGGGCGGGCGCCCTGCGCACCCTGCGCCGCTACGACGCCCGCGGCCACATCGTCGGCGGCCGCCTCCTCGAGATCCCCGAGCACCCGGCACCGGGTTTCGACGCGGCCTTCGCCGAGGCGTTCGCGGACCCGGAGGTCGCCCTCGTACACGTCCGCGCCGTGGAGTACGGCTGCTTCCACTTCGAGGTGCGCCGCCCGGTGTGAACCCGCGCGGGCCCCCGGGGCTCAGGCCACCGACGCGGCGGCGTCGCCCGCCCGGTCCCCGGCCCCGGCCACCGCCCGCGCGAGCGCCCGCACCCGCGCCGTCTCGCCGTCCCGGTGCCACACCATCCCGAGCACCGAGTCCGGCACGCCCCGCACCGGGACGAACACCACGTCCTGCCGCCCGTGGTACTCCGCCGTCGGCCGGCACAGCAGCATCGCCCCGCGGTCCGCGGCCACGAGCGTCAAACCCTCCTGGAGGGTGCGCACGGCGGGCGCGGGCACCGCGGAGGGCGCCTGGGCGGTACGCCAGTACGCGGGGGCCGGCGGGGCCGCCGAGATCAGCGGGGTGTCCGCCAGGTCGTCGGCGGTCAGGGACGCACGGGCCGCGAACGGATGGCGTACGGAGACCGCGACCGTCTGCTGCTGCCGGGAGAAGAGCGGGCCGAGCACCAGGTCCGGCTCCGCCACCGGGAGCAGCACGATCGCCGCGTCCACCTCGCCGTGCCGCACCGCCCCGAACGGGTCCGCGAACGGCACCTCCGCGATCTCCGCGACACAACCGGGGTGCTGCTCCTGGAACGCCGTGATCGCCTCCATCAGACGCGCGTCGGCCGTGCCCTGGAAACCCACCCTGATCCGTCCCGACACGCCGCGCGCCGACTCCTTGGCCCGCTCCACCACGGTCGCCAACTCCTCGTAGGCCGGGGAGAGTTCCGTACGGAACCGCACACCGAGCGGGGTCAGCCGCACCCGGCGGCTCGTACGCTCCACCAGACGGGCGCCGATGCGGTGCTCAAGGGCGGCGAGGAGCTGGCTGACGCGGCTCTGGGAGACGTAGAGCCGCTCACCAGCGCGGCCGAAGTGCAGTTCCTCGGCCAGGACGAGGAAGCACTCCAGCTCGCGTATCTCCAGACCGCTCACCGCTCCGGTCCGTCCGTTCCGCTGTCCCGCCGTGTGCGCGTCCCGTGCGTCCCGCGCGTCCTGCGATCGATTAGCCACGCTCATTCAAGGATGAGAACTCCGGCGTTGTTCCCGCCGCCGCGCGGGCGTTGGGTGGGGCCATGGAACCCGTGACCACATCCGCGCCCGCCCCCACCGGACGGCGGTCCCCGCCGCTGTCCGTCGTCGCCGTCGCGGCCGCCACCTTCTCGGTCGTCACCACGGAGATGCTGCCCGTGGGGCTGCTCACCTCCCTGTCCTCGGGCCTGCACGTCTCCGACGGCACCGCGGGTCTCACCGTCACCCTGCCCGGAGTCGTCGCCGCGCTCGCCGCCCTGCTGCTGCCCGTCGCCGTGCGCCGCGCGGACCGCAAGCGGGTGCTGTGCGCCCTGATGCTGCTGCTCGGCGCGGCCAATGTGCTCTCCGCGCTCGCGCCGTCCTTCGCGGTGCTGCTCGGCGCCCGGATCGTCGTCGGCCTGTGCATCGGCGGTGTCTGGGCCGTCGCCGCCTCCCTCGCGGTGCGGCTGGTCGCCGCCGAGTCCGTGGGCAGGGCCACCGCCGTCATCTTCAGCGGCATAGCCGTGGCGTCGGTGCTCGGTGTGCCCGCCGGAACCTTCCTCGGTGAACTCAGCAGCTGGCGCTGGGCGTTCGCCGCCGTCGCGGTGCTCGGGCTCGCCGTCGCCGCGCTGCTCGCCGCCGTCCTGCCGCCGCTCCCCGCCGACGAGCCGGTGCGGCTCGGCGCCTTCCCCGGCCTGCTGCGGCTGCCCCGGCTGCGGGTCGGCCTGATCGCGGTGGCGCTGCTCGTGGTCGGGCACTTCTCCGCGTACACCTATGTGCGGCCGGTGCTCGAACGGGTGCCGGACCTCGGCCCCGGCCTCGTCAGTGGGCTGCTGCTCGCGTACGGCGTCGCCGGGATCGCGGGGAACTTCCTCGGCGGCTCCCTGGCGGCCCGCGATCCGCGCCGGGCGCTCCTCGTGATCTCCGCCGCGCTCGGTGGCGTGGTGCTCCTGCTGGGACCGGCGGGCGGCTCCCTGGCCGCGTCCGTGGTGCTGCTCGTCGCGTGGGGGCTCGCCTACGGCGGAGTGTCCGTCTCCTCGCAGAACTGGGTGATGGCGGCGGCGCCCGCCGCCCGCGAGGCCGCGTCCGCGCTGTTCGCCGGGGTGTTCAACGTGGCCATCGCGGTCGGCGCGCTGACCGGCGGCCGGGTCGCCGACGGCACCGGGGTGACCGATGTGCTCTGGGTGGGCGGCGGGCTCGCCGTGATCTCGCTCGGCGTGATCGCCCTCGCGGCACGCGAGGGGAGGTGACACGGGGACACGACGGCAGCCGCGGGGGGGGGGGGGGCCGGCGGGGGGGGGGGGGGGGGGGGGGGGGGGGGGGGGGGGGGGGGGGGGTGGTGAGGTGCGCGGTCGTCTGCCGCCCGGGGCGCGGGCGTGGGCGTCGGTGCGTGCCCCGCGCCCCCGCCCCCCCCCCCGCCGCCCCCGCGGCGGGGGCGCGCCCCCCCCCCCCCGCGGCTGCCGTCCCGGGAGGGTTCGACCCCTCGGCTCAGGGCGCCAGGCACCCGGTGGCGGGGACCTCGGTGGGCACACCAGGACTGGCCAGGTCGACGAGGCCGGTGACCTCCTGCACGGCGCAGTCGACGGTCGCCAGGGGGTCCGGGATGGCGCTCGCCGGGGAGGCGAGGGCGCCGACGAGGGCGAGGGTTCCGATGGCCATGGTGGTCACGGCGGCGATACGGCGCATGAACTTCCCTTGTGAGTGGTGCGGTTGATGCACCCCATCACTGCCCGGACACGCCCGGGGGGCATGCGCCGTATCACTCGTACGTGGCTGCGGAAACGATCTTTCGCGAGCCGGGCGTTTCCGGTGGTCCCTGCGGCGCCTCAGGCGCCCGAGAGCTCCGCCGCGACCAGCTCCGCGATCTGCACCGCGTTCAGCGCGGCGCCCTTGCGGAGGTTGTCGTCGGAGACGAAGAGGGCGAGGCCGTTCTCGACGGTCTCGTCGCCGCGGATGCGGCCCACGAAGGACTCGTCGCGGCCCGCGGCCACCAGCGGCGTCGGCACGTCCGTGAGCACGACACCTTCCGCGCCGGCCAGGATCTCGGTGGCGCGCTCCGGGGACAGCGGCCGCGCGAAGCGGGCGTTGATCTGGAGGGAGTGGCCGGTGAAGACGGGCACGCGGACACAGGTGCCGGAGACCTTCAGCCCGGGGATCTCCAGGATCTTGCGGGACTCGTGGCGCAGCTTCTGCTCCTCGTCGGTCTCGTTCAGACCGTCGTCGACGAGGGAGCCCGCCATCGGCAGGACGTTGTACGCGATCGGCGCGACGTACTTGTCGGGCTTCGGGAACTCGGCCCTGTCGCCGCCGTGCGTCAGCTTCGGCGCCTCGTCACCGACCTTCTTGACCTGCTCGAAGAGCTCCTCGACGCCCGCGAGCCCGGAGCCGGACACCGCCTGGTAGGTGGCGACGACCAGCGAGGTCAGCTCCGCCTCCAGGTGCAGCGGCTTCAGGACGGGCATCGCGGCCATCGTCGTGCAGTTCGGGTTGGCGATGATGCCCTTCGGGCGGTCCGCGACGGCGTGCGGGTTCACCTCGGAGACGACAAGGGGCACCTCGGGGTGGCGGCGCCAGGCGGAGGAGTTGTCGATCACCACGGCGCCCTGCGACGCGACCTTCTCGGCGAGCGCCTTGGAGGTGGCGCCGCCCGCGGAGAACAGGACGATGTCCAGGCCCGTGTAGTCGGCCGTCGAGGCGTCCTCGACCGTGACCCCGTCGAGGACCGTGCCGGCCGAGCGGGCCGAGGCGAACAGACGCAGCTCGTCGAGCGGGAACTTGCGCTCCGCGAGGATGGTGCGCATGACCGTGCCGACCTGACCGGTGGCTCCGACGATTCCGACCTTCACAGGGTTCCTCCGTAGGTGTGTGCCTGGCGCGCGGCCGTCCGGCCTGGGCGTTCTGCCGCTCGCTCCATCATGCGTCTGTCCGAGGCCGCTTTGTCCAATCCGTTGTCCGAGGTGCGGAACACCACAGGTGACGCCGGGCGGAACCGGCGCCCCGTTGCGGGTCCGGCAGCCGAACGTTTCCGCGGCTTCCCGCGTCCTAGGGGAAACGCGGGAACGCGCGGGCCGAGGGACGGGACGAGGGGGAGGCCATTGCTGCGCAGAAGCACGCGCCGCGGACCACGGGGGCGGGCACCCGCCGACCCGCTCGACGCGGACCAGGAGGACCGGGTGCGGGCCGTGCTCTCGCTGGGCGGGGTCCCGCACGGGGAACTCCAGGACGGGGTGCAGCACGTCAGGCTGCGGCTCCTGGAGCGGGCGGCGCGCGGGCAGGAGGCGCCCCGGGAGGTGTCGGCGTGGGCGGCCGTCGTGGCCTCGAACTGGGCCATGGACTACCACCGCGCCCGGCGCCGCCAGGAACGGCTCGGCGAGCGGCTCGCCGCGCTGCGCCCGGCGGAGCCCCAGGAGGACGGCGCCGAGTCGCGGGTCCTGTCGCTCGCCGTGGCGCAGGGCCTCGACGAGCTGCCGGACAGCCAGCGCCAGGTCGTCGTGCTGCGCTTCTACGCCGATCTGCCGGTCCGCGACATCGCTGATGCACTGGGCGTTCCGGAGGGCACGGTGAAGAGCAGGCTGCACGCGGCGGTACGGGTGCTGCGTACGCGGCTGCACGAGGGTGAGGTGGTGTGACCGTGGCGCACGAGAAGCCGTACGACCCCGTCGACGCGCTGACGCGGGCGGTCACGGACGAGCCGGTGCCCGGGGCCGCCCGCGCCGACGAGCGCTTCATGGCCGAGTACGCGGCGGCCGTCGCCGACGTCGAGGTGCTGCGGGCCCAGCTGCGGATCGTGGGCGAGACACTGGCGGGGGGCGGGCCGCGCCCACCGTCCGGTTCGCGCGGTGCGTCCGGTTCGGGCAGCCCCGCCGGTTCGCGCGGCCCCGCCGGTTCACGCGGCACCTCCCGGCCCCCTGGCGTGGCCCGCCGCCGTGCCGTGCTCGCCCTCGCCGCCGTGCTCGGTGCCGGGCTGCTCGGCGGGCTCTGCTGGCTCGGCGCGGGCATGAGCACCGGCGACCTCGACTCGCGGACGAGCGGCGACTCCGCGAAGGGCGCGCCGAGCCTCGCCGACGACCGGCCGGGAGGTGCCGTCGAGGACGCGAAGAAGTCACCGGAGGGCTACGTCGCCTGCGCCCGGCTCATCGTCGAGGGCACCGTACGGAGCGTCGAGCCGCTGCCCGACGGGACCCGGGACAGGGTCACGCTCGACGTGACCCGCCGCTACAAGCCCGCCGAGGGCGAGAAGCAGGTCACCTTCGTGATGGACGCCTCCGCCGACCCGCGGCTGCGGGCGGGGGACCACGTACTGATCGGCATCCCCGAGGGCGAGGAGTCCCCCGACATCTGGTCCACCGGCGGGCGCCGCGCCGGGAACCGGGCGTGGATCGAGAGGGCGCTGCCCCGGGCGCGCGGCATGGAGTGCTGAGCGCGCGGGCCGCGCCGGGGCGGATTACTGAGTTCCGGTGACAACTCCGTGAAGACGCGGTTGCGAACCGGGCGAACAGCCCGACCTGCGATTTCACCGGGCTACGGTCCTTCCACCGCCAGCCGGTGATCACTGGCACACGGCGGTCGCGTACCTGACCAGTACCCGGCCGGTGCCCGACCGCGGTGATCACTGGCGCCACTCACCGACCACGCAAGGAAGGACCTCCGTGCGCGCACCCCGCAGCCGGACGACGGCCGCTCTGCTCTCCGCCGTCGTCGCCGCCCCCGTCCTGTTCGCCGCCGCGTCCCCCGCGGGCGCGCAGGACGCCGCCCGGCCCGACGGGCACCGGACGACGCAGGCCGAGAAGGCGCAGCAGCTCGCCAAGAAGCTGGTGAAGAAGTCCACCGGCAAGAGCGCCCACCGCCACCTGGAGAAGTTCCAGGAGATAGCCGACGCCCACGGCGGCAACCGCGCCGCGGGCACCCCGGGTCACAAGGCCTCCACCAGGTACGTGTACGACCGCCTGAAGAAGGCCGGTTACCAGGTCTCGTACCAGGACTTCACGTTCTACACCTCGCAGACGCTGCGGGAGGGCGCGAGCGTCCTTACGCCGGAGGCGCGCAAGCTGAACGCCCTGGCGTTCGACTTCAGCAAGTCCACGCCCGAGGGCGGTCTGACGGCACCGGTCGCCGCGGCCCGCGTCGACGACAGCCCGGGCTGCGAGGCCGACGACTACACCTCGGACACCTTCACCGGAAAGATCGCACTGGTGAAGCGCGGCACCTGCACCTTCGCCGAGAAGGAGGCAGCGGCGGCCAAGGCGGGCGCCATCGGCCTCGTGCTCTACAACCACTCCGGCGACGCGCCCGTCAAGGGCAACCTGGAGACCCCGGACAACGCGCACATCCCCGCCGTCGGCATCACCAGGGCCGAGGGCGAGAAGCTGGCCGGGCAGGTGCAGCAGGGCGAGGTGAAGCTCTCCCTGGACGTCGCCACCAAGGCGGTCCCGCACCAGACCCGCAATGTGGTCGCGGAGACCCGCGGTGGCCGCGCCGACCGCGTGGTGGCGCTCGGCGCGCACCTGGACTCCGTGGAGGAGGGTCCTGGCATCAACGACAACGGCTCGGGTTCAGCCGGTCTGATCGAGGTCGCGGAGAAGCTCGCCAAGGAGACCAAGGGCGGCAAGAAGCTCGCCCACAAGGTCCGCTTCGCCTGGTGGTCGGCCGAGGAGCTCGGCCTGCTCGGCTCGGACCACTACGTGAAGACCCTGAGCACCGAGCAGAAGAAGAACATCAAGCTCTACCTGAACTTCGACATGATCGCCTCGCCCAACGCGGCCGAACTCGTCTACGACGGCGACGACTCCGACAAGACGGGCGCGGGCGCGGGCCCGGCGGGCTCCGCCCAGATCGAGAAGCTGATCAACGGTTTCCTGGACAAGAAGAAGGTCCCGCACTGGGGCACCGACTTCGACGGCCGCTCCGACTACGGCGCGTTCATCGCGACCGGCATCCCGGCCGGCGGCACCTTCACCGGCGCCGAGGGCCTCAAGACCGAGGAGCAGGCGGCCAGGGCGGGCGGCAGGGCAGGACAGCCCTACGACCCGAACTACCACGCCAAGGGCGACGACATCAAGAACATCAACCGCAAGGCGTTCGACGTGAACATCGACGTCATCGCGCACGCGGTGGGCACCTACGCGCAGGACCTCAGCTCGCTCAAGCGCTGAGCCGGGCAGCGGGACGGGGGCGGGCACTTCGGTGTCCGCCCCCGTCTTCGTGCTGTCGTCAGCGCGAGGCCGCCGAGGTCACTCGGTGACCTTCTCCAGCGTGACGCTGCCGGTGCCCGCGACCGTGCCGCGCGCGTTCAGGAGGTTCACCTCACCGAACAGGACCCGGCCCGAGGCGCCGGGGGAGCCCACGACCAGCTCGGCGGAGACGTCCGCGGTCGCGCCGTGGGCGAGCTTCACCGACTTGCCCTCGTCGACCTTGACCTGGCCGAGGGAGGCGGAGAAGAACACGTCACGGTAGTCGTACGCGGTCTGCCCCGACGGGATGGAGTAGCCCGCGACCTGGAGCGTGTACGTGCCCGCTGCGGGCTTGGTGACGCTCACGGACTCCTCCGAGTCGCCGTCCGCCGACTGCACGACGAGCTGGCCGTCCTTGAACAGCGCCAGGTCGAGGTCGGCACGGGAGTCCGTGGTGGAGCCGATCACGGCGTCGAGCCGCTCGGCGCCCTCGGGCACGACGACCGTGGTGGTCTGCGTCTCGCCCTGCTTGATGGTGGGCCGCGAGGTGGCGGCCGAACCGAGCGAGCCGCCCTTCAGCCTGCCGTCCACGGCGGCGTAGTCGTTCCGCGCCTTCCAGGTGACCGGGGTGGCCGAGCCGGCCTTGGCCTCGGCGACCTTCAGGGGCTCGGGGGCGAAGGCCACACCGAGCGCGGAGACCTCCAGCTCGAACGGGTTGTCGAGCACCGGCGAGGTGCGGCGCGCCTCGACCTCGATCTCCCAGACGCCCGGCGTCGGGTTCGGGTACGAGCGCGCGTCGGGGCGGCAGGTGTTGTCCGGGTTCGGGAAGTTCGGGTAGCAGACGAGCGACGACGTCGACTCGGCCGGGAGCCCGTACGGGTGGATGGAGATGAAGCGCGTCTGGCTCTTGTCCGCGAGCCCGCCGAGCGCGACCTCCAGGGACTTCGCGCCCTTCGGCACGTTCACGAAGTACGACTTGGTGCCGTTGCGCTGCACCGAACCGGACGCCTTGTACGTGAAGGAGGGCTTCGCCAGCTGCTTGGCGACCACCACGGTCGTCATGATCTGGTGGTCGATGCCGCGGGTGCGCTTGTCGTCGACGGTCAGCTTGGCGCTGGAGACGCCTGCGGACTCCGGCCTCGCCTGCACCTTCACCTTGACCGGCCGGTCGAGGGGCAGGTAGACCTCGCCGTCGGCGGC
Organism: Streptomyces sp. NPDC017940; assembly: GCF_044328435.1. Taxonomy (NCBI): domain Bacteria; kingdom Bacillati; phylum Actinomycetota; class Actinomycetes; order Kitasatosporales; family Streptomycetaceae; genus Streptomyces; species Streptomyces sp. NPDC017940. The sequence continues at coordinate 421,209 of NZ_JBIRHJ010000001.1, forward strand.
GTCACCGAGCAGCTTGAAGGTCTTCTCGTGGTTGTTGGCGAACGCCAGCTTGTGGCGCAGCGGGCGGCTGGAGCCCGACGTCCGCGTGATCGTCACGTCGTACGTCTTCTTCTGACCCGCCCTCAGACCGCCCTCGCGGTCGTACAGGCCGGTGCCGGGCTTCTTCAGCTCCTGGTCCAGGGCCGTGTCGACGGGCGCCTTGACCGTGTACTCGTGAGCCTTGGCGCCGCCCTTGATCGCGGCCCAGGCGTCCACGACGTCGATCCGGCCCGTGCCCTGCTCGTAGGCCTGTACACCCGGGATGCGGTGCGCGGTCGAGGTGAGCGCGGTGCGCAGCTCGGCCGGGGTGAGGTCGAGGCGCTGCTGCTTGGCGGCGCTCAGGAGCAGCGCGGCCGCGCCCGCCGTCTGCGGCGACGACATCGAGGTGCCCTGGAGCATCGAGTAGCCGGCGGGCAGCCGGTAGCCCGCCTCGGCGACCGGGGAGCCCGGCAGCCAGGTCTGGGTGGTGTTGATGGCCGAGCCCGGCGCGGTCACCAGGGGCTGGAAGCCGCCGTCCTCACGCGGGCCGCGCGAGGAGAAGTTGAACATGCCGTACTTCTTGGTCACCTCCGAGCCGTAGTTGGCGGCCCAGGTCTCCTTGGAGACCGCGGCGCCCACGGAGATGACGTGGTCGGCGAGCCCGGGGTCACCGATGGTGTTGGCGCCGGGGCCCGAGTTGCCCGCCGAGATGACCAGCTGCACGCCGTAGGTGTCGATGAGACGCTTGTACAGCTCGGCGCGCGCGTTGTTGCCGTCGTTGAGCGCGGGCAGGCCGCCGATCGACATGTTGACGATGTCGACGCCGCGCTTCGTCACGAGGTCGATCATGCCCTCGGTGAGCGCGACGTTGGTGCAGCCACCGGTCCAGGTGCAGGCGCGGGAGGACACGAGGTTGGCGCCGGGCGCCGCGCCGTTCATCCTGCCGCCGAACAGCTTGTTGGCGGCCGTGATGCCCGCGACGTGCGTGCCGTGCTCGGACTCGATGACGCCGATGTTCACGAAGTCGGCCTTCTTGCCGACCCAGTCGCCGCCGTAGGGGTCCGTGGGGACGTCCTTGCGGATCTCGACGACGAACGGCACCCGCTCGGCGACGTCGGTCGCCGGGTCGTCCTTACCGAAGTAGCCGACCTGGTGGTTCTTGCCGTAGGGCTTCATCGGCTTGTCGTTGCCGAAGTCCTTGTCGCCGTTCAGGTCCACGCGGACGGTGCCCGCGGCCGGGTCGTACAGGACGCCCCAGCTGTCGGTGGTGTCCCCGTCGCGGTTCAGGTCGCCCTTGGCGTCGCCGCCGGTGGTGGCGGCCTCGCGGAAGCGGCTGATCTGGTAGGAGCCCGCGGGGGCCTTCCAGGAGTCGCCGTCGAAGGTGAACGCGGGACCGGACACCGGGTTGGTCATGCGGCGCCAGGTCGCGTCGGCGTCGACGATCGGGTCGGTCGCCGTCACCCAGTCGGTGATCTTGCGTTCGCCGGTGGTGGTCCTCTGGAGCGCCGGGTGACCGAGGTCGACGCCCGAGTCGAGGACGCCGATGGTGACGCCGCGGCCGTCGGCCTTCGGGTTCTTCTGCACGAAGTCGACGGCGCCCGTCTCGAAGGACGGGTTGTACGGGTTCTTGGCGGGCGTGTTCTTGCCGGGGGCCGGGTGGGCGGCGCGGCCCGTGGCGCTCTTCGCGCCCTTCGGGCTCTGCGGCTTCGGGTCGTCGAGCTCGATCTCGTGCCGCAGGTCGATGCCGTGCACGGAGGGGAGCTTGGTGGCAGCCTCGATCGCGGCGTCGGCGCGCGCGGTCGGTACGGCGGCGCGGACGTAGCCGAGCTTGTCGTAGGTGCGGCCGACGGAGCCGCCCTTGACGGCGTCGAGCTGCTTGGCGACCTGCTCGGTCGCGCCGGGCGCGGTGGCGACCATCATCGTGACGGTCTTCACGCCCTCCGCCTTGGCGTCGGCGAGCAGTTCGGCGTCCGCGGCGCCGAGCTTGGCGGCGGCGTCCTTGGGCGCCGGGGCGACGGGCGCGGGGGACGGGGCGTCGGCGGCGAAGGCCAGCGGCAGCGGGGCCGCCGCGCACAGAGCGGCGGCCACACCTATCGCGGTGGCGAGACGTGCGGTGCGTCTGGCGCGGTCGTCGCGTCTCGCACCCGGCTCGGGCGCGCGTGGATCGAGGGTCATCAGCATCCCTGTACGTAAAGACCGGCTGGTCGAGCCGATGCGGTGAGAGTCCGGAATACGGGGCCGGATGACCGCTCAGCTTTACGTAAGGGGTGCCTGTTTGGGGAGAGTCGCCCGGCACGGGATGCGCCGGTGGCGTACTTCCGCCATACGCCATCGGGAACAAGGCGGTGCATAACGGGACTTGACGGCGACGCGGTGTCCGTACAGGGGTGCCGCCGCGTCCGTGCGGATGTGTGTCAGCCCTCCCGTGAGCGCGCGTAGTGGCGGGACGCCTTCGCACGGTTGCCGCACAGCGCCATGGAGCACCAGCGGCGGGTGCCGTTCCGCGAGGTGTCGAAGAAGTGCAGGACGCACGCCTCGTGGGCGCAGCCGCGGATGCGGTCCGGCGCGCTGTCGAGCAGCGTCAGGTAGTTCCGGGCCGCGAGCCACGCGGGTCCCCAGGACGGGTCGTCGAACTCGGGCACCTCGGCGGGACCCGCCGTCGTCAGGGTCGCACGGACGCGGCCGTGCGCGAGGACCGCGTCGACCCGCGCGACCGCACCCGCCTCGCCGCCCGGCTTCCCCGGCAGGTCGACGACCCCGGCCAGGGCGTCCCTGGCCCGCAGCAGGTGCTCCAGGGTGGAGCCGTCGGCGCCGAACCGCTCGTCGAGCCCGTTCGCCGCCAGCCACACCGAGAGTCCCTCGACACCGTCGAGCAGGTCCTCCCACGCCCCGTCCTGCACCCAGCGGGTGTTGAGCAGATCCAGGGCGAGGGGCTCACCGGTGAGGGGGCGAGGGTCGGGCATGCCCGCTCCTTCCGTCCGTCCGCCGCGGTCCGTCCGCGGGCATCTAACCCCTTAAGGGTAAGTCACCGGTTCGAGTAACGGGGCGTGACTGACCGGTGTACGCGGTCTAACGTCGGCCCGTGCACAAGGAACTCAGGGTGGCGGCCTACGCCGTATGCGTACGCGACGGGTCCGTGCTGCTCGCCCGCTGGGTGGCGGGGGACGGCAGCAAGCGGTGGACGCTGCCCGGGGGCGGCATGGACCACGGTGAGGACCCGTACGACACCGTCATCAGGGAGGCCGACGAGGAGACCGGGTACGCCGTGCAACCGGTCGCCCTCCTCGGCGTGGACTCCCTGCGCCGCCGCTACCCGAGGCGGCTCGGGGCCCTCGCGGACTTCCACGGCGTACGCATCGTCTACGAGGGCCGAGTCACCGGGGGCGCCCTGCGGCACGAGACGTCGGGGTCGACGGACCTGGCGGCATGGCACCCCCTGGACGACGTCGCCACCCTCGACCGCGTGAGCCTGGTCGACATCGGCCTGTCCCTGTGGCACGCACGGCCGCCGCACGGCCACTTGGGGTAGGCCGTGGGCCCTCGGCGGGGGGTCGCGCTGACGCGCTCGTCCTCAATCGCCGGACGGGCTTATTTGAGCCCGTCCGGCGATTGAGGACGAGGTGCGGAGCGCCGACGAGGGGGCCCGGGGGCGAAGCCCCCGGTTTCGGAGAAGGGGCGGGCCTGGGGCGCCCCGCGAGGGCCACTGCCCCGCCACGTGAACACGGAGCGACACCACCCCCACCCCCCAACGAGCAAACCGTGCACACCCAGGGTGCTCCCAGATCCACTTACGGTGATCGGCGCCGCATGTTGCGGCGTCGTTCACGCACAGGCCACTCCCACTGCCAACGATCCAGTACGAGCGGGAAGCCGCGGCCGAACCAGGGCCGAAGCCCCCCGCGCCCACTGCCGACGCGTTCGCACCCGGGGAGACGCGCCATGTCGCGGATACGCTCTGTGGCCACCGCCGCAGCCACTGCCACCACGTCCGCCGCCGCCAGGGTGAACCGCCGCGCGTTCCTCGCGGCGACCGGCGCCGTGACCCTCTCCGCGGGAGCCGGATACGCCCTCGGCCCCGGGGCGGGCTCCGGCGAGGCCACCCCGGGCAGGGCGCCCGTCCCCATGTCCCGCAGGGCCCCCGCGGCCCCGCTGGCCCCCTACCGCTCGGGCACCACCCTCGCCACGGTCTCCGCACCCCGCGGACCCCGCGGGGGCTACCGCCGGCTCGGCGACGGCCCGGCCTGGGACCGCGTCGTGCGCACGGACCTCGCGGACGCGGCCGGCAACCGCGCCGCCCGCCGCATCCCGCTCGCCGCCTTCGTGCAGTTCACCGACCTGCACCTGGTGGACGTCCAGCACCCGCTGCGCTACGAGTACCTGCGCGCGCAGACGGCGAGCGCCTGGCGTCCGCAGGAGGCGCTGTCCGTCGCCGGGGCCGTCGCGCTCGTCGAGCAGGTCAACGCGATGCGCGGCGCACCCGCCACGGGCGCCCCGCTGCACTTCGTCATGACGACGGGCGACAACACGGACAACAACTCCCGCAACGAGCTCGACTGGTTCCTGAAGGTGATGAGCGGCGGCCGCGTCACCCCCAACTCCGGCGACCCGCGCCACTACGAAGGCGTGCAGGACAGCGGCCTGAAGCTCTACTGGCACCCGGACGCGGCCCTGCGCGACGCCGACAAGGGCGTCGGGTTCCCGCGGCTGCCCGGCTTCCTGGACGCGGCGATCCGCGAGGTGAACAGCCCCGGCCTCAACCTGCCGTGGTACTCCACCGTCGGCAACCACGACAGCCTGCCCGGCGGCTGTTACGCGCCGGGTGACCCCTACTTCGCGGAGTTCGCCGTCGGCGGGAGGAAGCTGATGTCCCTCGACGAGTCGCGGGGCGCGGCCGTGTGGGAGACCGTCAAGAAGGGCCACGACCCGAAGGGCTCCACTTTCAGGGACATCCTGAAGTCCGAGGCCCGGCACATGCGGGCGGTCACCCCGGACGAGGCCCGCGCCCCCTTCACCCCCGCCGAGTACGTCCGCGCCCACCTCGACGCCGCCCACACGGGCCGCGGCCCCGTCGGCCACGGCTACACCCGCCGGAACCTGGCGGAGGACACCCAGTACTACTCCTTCCGCATCAGCGACGACGTCCTCGGCATCAGCCTGGACACCACCGACCCCGGCGGCCACTACGAGGGCTCCCTCGGCACGGCCCAGCTGCGCTGGCTGGAGCGGACCCTGACGGAGGTGGAGAGGAGCGGTGACGCTTCGTACGCCATCGTCTTCAGCCACCACACCAGCCGGTCCATGCGCAATCTGCACACCGACCCGCGGCGCCCGCGCGAGAAGCGGCACGGCGGGGACGAGGTGGCGGCGCTGCTCGGCAGGCACCGGTCGGTGCTCGCCTGGGTGAACGGGCACAGCCACAAGAACGCCATCACCCCGCACCGCACGGAGAACGGCTCGTTCTGGGAGGTCTCCACCGCCTCGCACATCGACTTCCCGCAGCTCGCCCGCGTGATCGAGCTGGTCGACAACCGCGACGGGACGCTCTCCCTCTTCACCACCCTCATCGAGTCCGCCGCCCCGCACCGCACGGACTTCACCGACCTGTCGCAGACCGGCCTCGCCGCGCTGTACCGCGAACTGTCCTTCAACGCACCGGGCGCCCGCTCCACCCTGAGCGGCGACCCGGGCGACCGCAACACGGAACTCGTCCTGCGCAAGGGCTGAGTCCGCGGCTCTCCGCCGGACACCGCGGCGGCCGGCGGGGAACTATCTGGGCAGCACCACGAGGTACGCCGCGGGCTCCCGGTCGGCGGCTGCCATCAGGGCCGTCCGTACGACCGTGGCCTGCTGCTCGGCGGTGTCGCGGAGCTTCTTCGGGGTGATGTGGACGACGGTGACCCCGAGGCGCTCCAAGCGCTCGCGCTTGCGGACGTACTCGGACCACTCGCCGAACTCCCCGCTCCGCTCCGTGCGGGACCACCCCGATCCTTCCTCGCCCTGGCGGGGCGCCCTGGTGTCCAGTTCGACGGCGACCGCGTGCGCGGGCCAGTAGGCGTCGACGCCACCGAGGCGCGGGCCCCCGGGCAGCCGCAGGTCGACGTTCCACAGCGGGTCGGGCAGCCCGTGCTCGCGGACGAGCGCGTGGAGACGGTCCTCCGCGATCGCCCGCCCCTCGGCGAGCAGGGAGTCCACGGCGTCCACCACGTGCGGCCGGGTGAGGAGCCGCGCGGCGGTCAACTCCCGTACGACGGACGCGGGTTCGCAGTGCCCGCCGCGCACCGCCTCGGTGAGCAGCCGCCGTACCTCGCCCGCGTCGCGGAGCAGGGCCACCGCGTCGGCGAGTGCCCGCTCCACCGGTGCGACCGGGAGCCCGCTGATCTGTTGCGCGGCGGGCAGCGCATGCGTACGTACGAGCCGGGCGCAGCCGGTGGAGCGCAACCGCCGGGTGCGGGGCACCAGGACGTCGACGCGGTCCAGGGAGGGCAGCGGTGGTACGCAGGAGAAGCGGTGCAGCGCGAGGGCGGCGAGTCCCGTGATCATCGCGTCCGCGTACGCCGCGTGCGGTGCGTCGGGCCCGGGCTGCGCGGGGACGGCCCCGGCCCTCTCGGCCAGGGGCCTGCCGGCGAACAGGAGCACACCGTGCAGCCGTTCCTCGCTGGTGGCGGGGCCGGGGTGGAGCAGGACGACGCCGGGCAGGAACTGCTGCCAGGGCCCGTCGGGGCGGCAGCGCGCGGAGGCCTCGGCGCCGGACACGCCGTGCGCGCGCAGTTGGGCGGTGCTCATGACGCGCCGCTGGGCGGTGGTGAGGTGGCGCAGCGGGCGGGGGTGAAGCGGGGTGTCGGGGTTCATGACGGGGCCATTCCCGCACCCGCTCGGCCCGCTAACCGCTGTTACCGTCTCGTCGACAAAACCGGACAAGCCCGTCCTAAAGTACGGGCGTTCGAGAGCCGAAAAGAGGGGATTCGGGGGGCGTGGGAGGTGAAAAGGGGGCGCCTTCAGATGAATAATGCTCTCTTGTAGCCAATGGTCAGTATTGTCATACTCGGTGTGATGCTTGGCATGGACGCGACGCGGCCGAGCGGCATCCGGCCGTGCGCCGCGCCAGGTTTCGGTAACTCCCCAGGCCGCCCCCCCACTTGAGCGGCCCAACCCCCCATGGAGGAACTGAGTGAGCACCCAACGAGCGAGCAGGCGCAGCCTGGCTCTCATCGGAGTCGGAGTCGTCGCGCTGGTCGCCGGTCCTCTGACGACGGCGAACACCAGCGCCGCCGACCCCGCGCCCACCCCGGCCACCCTCACCTCGTCATCGGCGAGCAAACTCGCGCACACCCTGACCGCCGACCCCGCCAGGACGGCCGGTGCCTACTACGACACGCCGGGCAAGAAGCTCGTCGTCAACGTCCTCGACGACGACGAGGCCGACCGGGTCCGCGACGCCGGCGCCGAGCCCCGGCACGTCAAGCACTCCCAGGCCCAGCTGGACGCCGTGCAGCGAGGTGTCGGCGAGCGCGCCGTCCCCGGCACCGCGCGCGGTGTGGACCCGATGCTCAACAAGGTCGTCGTCACCGCCGACAGCACGGTCGGGGGCGCGGCCCTGAACCGGCTGAAGCAGTACGTCGCCGACCAGGGCGACAAGGCCGTGCTCAAGCGCACCGCGGGCACCTTCCGGCCCCTCGTCCGCGGCGGCGACGCCATCTACAGCGGTGACAGCCGCTGCTCGCTCGGCTTCAACGTCGTCAAGGACGGCGCGCCGTACTTCCTCACCGCGGGACACTGCGCCGCCCTCGCCGGCCGGATCTGGTCCGAGACCGAGGGCGGCCCCGTCATCGGCGTGGTCGAGGACTACCGCTTCCCGGGCCGCGACGACGCCATCGTGGAGTACGTCGCCGACGTGGAGCACCCGAGCGAGGTCAACCTCTACAACGGCAGTGCCCAGGAGATCACCGGCGCCCGCGAGGCCGTCGTCGGTGAGCGGGTGCAGCGCAGCGGGAGCACGACCCAGCTCCACGACGGCTCCGTCCTCGCCCTGAACACCTCCGTCAGCTACCCGCAGGGCACCGTCCACGGCCTGATCCAGACCGATGTCTGCGCCGAACCGGGCGACAGCGGCGGCTCCATGTTCGCCGACCGCGACGCCCTCGGTCTGACCTCCGGCGGCACCGGCGACTGCACCAGCGGCGGCCAGACCTTCTTCGCCCCCGTCACCGACGCCCTGACCCACTACGGCGCCGAGATCGGCTGAGGTCCTCCGCTAGCCCGACGCAGTCAAGTCCCGCCCGACGCCCTGTTTCCAGCCCGTCCGGCGCTTGAGGACGAGCGCGCAGCGCGATGGGCGGTGGGCCAAGGAGGCAGCACCCCCTTGGCCCACAGGACCTACCCCCTAAACGGGGCCCGCGGCCCCATCGCACTGCTGCGCCCGCAGCGCCCGCGCCAGATCGTCCCGCGACTCCAGGACAAGGCGCCGGAGGGCGGGCGGCGCCTGCTCGTGCGAGCCGAGCCACGCGTCCGTCGCCGCCAGCGTCCCGGGGCTGTCCTGCAAGTGCGGGAAGAGCCCCCGCACCACGTCCATGCCGATCTGGATGGACCGTTGTGCCCACACCCGCTCGATCGCCTCGAAGTACCGCGCCGCGTACGGAGCCGTCAGCTCGGCCTGGTCGGGCTGCTGGAAGCCCGCGATGGTCGCCTCCACCAGCGCGTTGGACAGCTTGTCGGACTCCACCACACTGGCCCAGGCCTGCGCCTTCACCGCGGCGGACGGCCGCGAGGCCAGGCAGCGGACCTGATGCCGCTTCCCGGACGCGGTGTCGTCACGGGCCAGTTCGGCGGCGAGCGCCTGCTCGTCCGCCTCGCCGCGGGACGCGAGCGCGCCGAGGAACGTCCAGCGCAGCTCCTGGTCCACCTCCAGGCCGTCGATCCTGGCCGTGCCGTCGAGGAAGCCCCGCAGGAGCTGGAGGTCGGCCGCCGACGACGCCACCGAGGTGAAGAACCGTGCCCACGTCAGCTGGTGCTGGCTGCCCGGCTCGGCGAGCCGCAGCTCCCGCAGGGCGCCCTCGGCGAGCAGCCTGCCGCCCTCCGCGCGCCAGTCGGGCGCGGCGTAGTGCGTCCTCGCGGAGTTCGCCCAGGCGTGCAGCATCTGCAAGACGCCGATGTCGGACTCCTGCCCGGCGAAGCGCAGGACCAGGCCGATGAAGTCCCGGGCGGGCATGAGCGCGTCCCGCGTGAGGTTCCACAGCGCCGACCAGCACAGGGCGCGGGCCAGCGGGTCCGTGATGTCGCCGAGGTGGGCGCGGAGCGTGGCGAGGGAGGTCTCGTCGAAGCGGATCTTGCAGTACGTCAGGTCGTCGTCGTTGACCAGGACGAGCTCCGGCGCCTCGGCCCCGGCGAGCTCGGCGACCGCGGTCCGCGGGCCCTCGACGTCCACCTCCGCGCGGGCGTACCGCACGAGCGCGCCGCCCGCCCCGCGGCGGTAGAGGCCGACGGCCACGCGGTGCGGACGCAGCTCGCCACGCGATCGGCCCCCGTCCTCGGACGCGGCGGACGCGGCGGCTTCCTGGACCACGGCCAGCTCGGTGACGCGCCCCTCGGCGTTGAGGGTCACCTGCGGGGTCAGGGAGTTGACGCCCGCCGTCTGCAACCACGCCCGCGACCAGGCCGTCATGTCGCGGCCGCTGGTCTCCTCAAGGACACGGAGCAGGTCGCCGAGGCGGGTGTTGCCGTACGCGTGCCGCTTGAAGTAGCGGCGGGCGCCCTCGAGGAAGGCGTCCCGGCCCGCGTACGCCACGAGCTGCTTGAGGACCGAGGCGCCCTTGGCGTAGGTGATGCCGTCGAAGTTGAGCTTGGCGTCCTCCAGGTCGCGGATGTCGGCCGTGACGGGGTGGGTGGAGGGCAGCTGGTCCGCGCGGTAGGCCCAGGCCTTGCGGTTGTTGGCGAAGGTGATCCAGCCGCTGCTGAAACGCGTCGCCTCGACCATGGAGAAGGACCCCATGAAGTCGGCGAAGGACTCCTTCAGCCACAGGTCGTCCCACCACCGCATGGTGACGAGGTCGCCGAACCACATGTGCGCCATCTCGTGCAGGATGACGTTGGCCCGGCGCTCGTACGACGCCTGGGTCACGCGGCCGCGGAAGATGAACTCCTCGCGGAAGGTGACACAGCCCGGATTCTCCATCGCGCCGAGGTTGTACTCGGGGACGAAGGCCTGGTCGTACTTCCCGAAGGGGTAGGGGTAGTCGAAGTTGTCGTGGAAGAAGTCCAGGCCCTGCTTGGTGACGAGGAAGATGTCGTCGGCGTCGAAGTGCTTGGCGAGGCCCTTGCGGCACATCGCGCCGAGCGGGATCTCCAGGCGGGTGCCGTCCTCGAGGACGCGCTCGTAGGAATCCTCGACGTAGTGATAGGGGCCCGCGACGACCGCCGTGATGTAGGTCGAGATGGGCTTGGTCTCCGCGAACTGCCAGCAGCCGTCGGACAGTTCCCCCGCGCCGTTGCTCCACACCGTCCAGCCCTCCGGCGCCTGCGCGGAGAAGCGGAAAGGAGCCTTCAGGTCGGGCTGCTCGAAATTGGCGAATACGCGACGGGAGTCCGCGGGCTCGTACTGCGTGTACAGATAGACCTCGCCGTCCTCGGGGTCGACGAAGCGGTGCATGCCCTCGCCCGTGCGGCTGTAGGCGCACTGGGCGTCCACCACGAGTTCGTTCTCCTCGCGGAGGTCCTCGAGGGTGATGCGGGCGCCGTCGAAGACCTCGGAGGGGTCCAGATCCTTGCCGTTCAGGGACACGGCCGTGACGCTCGGTGCGATCAGGTCGGCGAAGCTGGCGGCCCCGGGCTCGGCGCAGCGGAAGCGGAGGGTCGTCACCGACCTGAACGTGCGCGGGGCGCCTTCGTCGCCGTTGCTCTCGCCCACCGCCGAGCGCAGGTCGAGGAAGACCTCGTACCCGTCGACGGACAGCAGCGCGGCCCGTTCCTGGGCCTCGTCACGGGACAGATTCTCACCGGGCACGGGCGGCACTCCCTTGTGGCTCGCATGACGCTGACGTCAAGATTCTCAATGACTCAGATCCTCGCATGCGTCCCGAACGGCGGACATCCGGGAATGCCCCGGCCCGCCCCCGACGTTTCTCGGCCAGTCCTCGAACACATTCCTTAGGGAGAGACATGGCTGAGAACGCCACGAGCGGCAGGACCCCGGTCGATTTCTGGTTCGACCCGTCGTGCCCGTGGGCCTGGATGACATCGCGCTGGGTCGGGGAAGTGGAGAAGCTCCGCGACATCGAGGTCCGCTGGCACCTGATGAGCCTCGCCGTCCTGAACGAGGACAAGCTGGACGAACTCCCCGACGAGTACCGCGAGTGGCTGGAGAAGCACGCCTGGGGTCCCGTCCGCGTCGTCGTCGCGGCCCAGGAGGAGCACGGCGCCCAGGTGCTCGGCGACCTCTACACAGCCATCGGCACCCGCGTCCACAACCGGGGCGAGGGTCCCACGAAGGAGGCCGTGGCCGGCGCCCTGGAGGAGGTCGGGCTGCCCGCCTCGCTCCTCGACCACTGGGACGGCACGCCCTACGAGGCGGCCCTGCGCGCCTCCCACAAGGAGGGCATCGAGAAGGTCGGCCAGGAGGTCGGCACCCCGGTGATCGCGGTACCGGGACCCGACGGCGACGAGGTCGCCTTCTTCGGCCCCGTCGTCACCCCGGCCCCCAAGGGCGAGGCCGCGGCCCGCCTGTGGGACGGCACCCTCCTCGTGGCCGGCACACCGGGCTTCTACGAGATCAAGCGCACGCGCACGCAGGGCCCGGTCTTCGACTGAGTCCCCGCCGGGGTCCGGGAGCCGCCCGGCCCGGAGAAGGGCTTCCTGTGGGAGCCGGTGCGCGGGTCGGGTGCCTTCGGCCGGAACCCGGCACACCGAAAGGCCCCCGCGAGTCACGTCCTCGCGGGGGCCTTTCCTCCATCCGCCTGCCCGCGTGAAGGCTGAGAAGACGATCACGAGGCAGGACGTCGTGCGCGGGCGTGGCCCGCGGGTGTCAGGGAGCGAGCAGCAGGCTGTTCACGCGCTGCTTGGCGGCCTCGTAGCGCTTGGCCACGTCCTGCCAGTTCACGACCTCCCACATGGCCTCGATGAAGTCCACCTTCTGGTTCTTGTACTGGAGGTAGAAGGCGTGCTCCCAGGCGTCGAAGACCAGGATCGGGGTGGAGCCCTGGCCGACGTTGCCCTGGTGGTCGTAGATCTGCTCGACGATCAGGCGGTTGCTGAGCGGCTCGTAGGCGAGCACGCCCCAGCCGGAACCCTGCGTCGTCGCCGAGGCCTTGGTCAGCTGGGCCTTGAACTTGGCGAAGGAGCCGAAGGACTCGGTGATGGCGTCCGCGAGCTCGCCGACACCGTCGGCGGCCGTCGGCTCGCCGCCGCCGCCGTCCTTCGGGCTGTTCATGTTGTGCCAGTAGATGGAGTGCAGGATGTGGCCGGAGAGATGGAACGCGAGGCTCTTCTCCAGCCCGTTGATGGCGCCCCACGACTCCTTGTCGCGGGCCTCCGCCAGCTGCTCCAGGGTGTCGTTCGCACCCTTCACGTACGCGGCGTGGTGCTTGTCGTGGTGGAGCTCGATGATCTGCGGGTTGATGACCGGCTCGAGCGCCGCGTAGTCGTACGGAAGTTCAGGAAGCGTGTAAATGGCCATGATCTAGCCCTCCGACGTGCTCTGCGTGCTGTGCCGCGCCGTGTCGCGCGGCGCCGCCTCGCACCTCTTATTGCGACCTATGTGCAGATGCAGGCTAGCAGCAGGAGTACGGTGAAGTTGATCAGCCCTTGGTCCTAGGGCGTGGGACGCAGGGAACCGGAGCCGGGCGCCGGAGGGCGGAGGCAGCACGAAGGCCCCGCTCCACACGGGGGAGCGGGGCCTCGGGGCGGGAACGGGGGCGGTCGGGGCTAGGCGCGGGTTCCGGTGCCGGTGCCGGTGCCGGTGCCGCGGTTCTCCACGACCTTCTGGCGGGCGTAGCCGATCGCCATGAGGAGCACGGTGAGGCCGCCCGTGTAGAGCAGCTGGGTGCGGGTCTCGGACTCGCGGGCCATCAAGGCGAACACCGTGGCCATGCCGGCCAGGGCCACATAGGTGAGCCACGGGAAGAACCACATCTTCACCACGAGCTTCTCCGGTGCCTCGCGCTCCAGGACGGTGCGCAGCTTCAACTGCGCGGCCGCGATGAAGAACCACACGACGAGGATGATCGCGCCGATGGTGTTGAGCAGCCACTGGAAGATGTCGTCGGGGCGCCAGTAGCTGAGCAGCACACAGAGGAAGCCGAAGACCGACGAGGTCAGGACGGCTATGCGGGGCACACCGCCGAAGAGGCGGCCGAGCGCCTTCGGGCCCTGGCCGCGCTGCACCAGGGAGTTGGCCATGCGCGAGGCGCCGTAGATGTTGGCGTTCATCGCGGACAGCAGGGCGATCAGGACGACCACGTTCATGATCTGGCCGGCGCCGTCGATGCCGAGGTGGTCGAGGGTGGCGACGTAGGGCCCCTTGGCCGCGACCTCCTCAGCCGTCCACGGCAGCAGGGTCACGACGACGGCCATGGAGCCGACGTAGAAGAGGGCGATCCGCCACATCGCGGTGCGCACGGCCTTGGCCACGCCCTGGACGGGGTGCTCGGACTCGGCGGCGGCGATCGTGACCGTCTCCAGGCCGCCGTACGCGAACACCGAGGCGAGCAGGCCGACGATCAACCCGTCCACCCCGTTGGGCATGAATCCGCCGTGCCCGGTCAGATTGGTCATGCCGGGCGCGTCGGTGTCGGGCAGCCAGCCGAAGATGGCGAGCACGCCGATGCCGAGGAAGAGGACGATCGCGCCCACCTTCAGGGCGGCGAACCAGAACTCGAACTCGCCGAAGTTCTTCACGGCGGCGAGGTTCGTGGCGCAGAAGACCAGCATGAACAGCGCGACCCAGGCCCACTCGGGAACTCCGGGCACCCAGCCGTGCACGATCTTCGCGGCGCCGATGCCCTCCAGGCCGACGGCCACGCACAGCAGGAACCAGAACGACCAGCCGGCGGTGAACCCCGCCCACGGGCCGAGCGCCCGCTCGGCGTGCACGGAGAAGGAGCCGGACGCCGGGTTGGCGGCGGCCATCTCACCGAGCATGCGCATGACGAGCATGACCAGGGCGCCGGAGATCGCATAGGCCAGGATGATCGAGGGTCCGGCCGCGGCGATGGCGGTCCCGGAGCCCACGAAGAGCCCGGCGCCGATCACGCCGCCGAGGGCGATCATCGACAGATGGCGCTGCTTGAGGCCGTGTCCGAGCGGGGATTCGGCCTGGGGTGGTGCGTCCTGCGCGGACGTCCGAGACATGGGCGTGCCCTGTTCAGTAGCTGAGACGGGGTAGCTGAGCGGGGAGCGGCCCACCGGGTGAGCACGCGGAGCGGCTCACAGCGTGAGCACGGGGAACGGCCCACAGTGTGAGCACTGGCACCGCTCACAGGGAACACTAGACCGATATACGGACACGACGCTCACACAAGGTGAAGAAAGCTTCACTTCGCGAGCACCTAGGCGTCAGAAGTGTGAGGAAGAGCGTCCGTGACGCCACTCCCGCACCCACGACACCGCGATCACGAGGGCCGAGGCACCGGCCGACCAGAGCAGCTGCGGCCGCGCCCCGTCGTCCCGGAGCATCAGCACCACCACCACGGCCATCCCCGCGAGCGCCGCCCAGGTCAGCCAGGGGAAGAACCACATGCGCAGCGTCAGGGTCTCGGGCGCCTCGCGCTCGATGCGCCGCCGCAGCCGCAGCTGGGACAGCGCGATCAGGGCCCAGACGAAGAGGAGTGCCGCGCCGACGGAGTTGAGGAGATAGAGGAAGACGGAGTCGGGCCACTTCAGATTGAGGAGTACGGACACGAAGCCGAACGCCACCGAGGCGAGCACCGCACGCCGCGGCACCCCGCCGTCCGACACCTTCAGCAGGCCCTTCGGCGCCTCCCCGCGCTCTGCCAGGGAGAAGACCATCCGCGAGGAGCCGTACAGGTTGGCGTTCAGGGACGAAAGGAGCGCCACGAACACCACGATGTTCATGAGCGTCCCGGCCGACGGGACGCCGATGGAGTCCAGAACCGTGACATAAGGGCTGATACCGGCCCGCTGAGCCGTCCACGGCAGGACGGTCACGATGACGAGCATCGAGCCCACATAGAAGAAGAGGATGCGGTAGACCGCGCTGCGCACCGCCCGCGCCACCGAACGCGCCGGATCGTCGGACTCCGCCGCCGCGATCGTCACGATCTCCAGACCGCCGAAGGCGAAGAGGACCACGACCACGCCGGAGACGACGCCGCCCCAGCCGTGCGGCAGGAAGCCGCCGTCGCCCGTGAGATGGGTGAGGCCCACCGGGTCGGTGTCGGGCAGTACGCCGAAGATCGCGAGCAGGCCGAGCACGAGGAAGGCGACGATCGCGAGGATCTTCAGGGCGGCGAACCAGAACTCGAACTCGCCGAAGTTCTTCACCGCCGCGAGGTTGGCGCCGGTGAAGACCACCATGAAGACGAGCACCCACGCCCACTGCGGCACACCGGGCGCCCAGCCGTTCGCGATGCGCGCCGCACCCGTCGCCTCCACGGCGAGGACCACGACGAGCAGGAACCAGTAGAGCCACCCGACCGAGAAGCCCGCCCACCGGCCGAGGGCGCGCTCGGCGTGCACGGAGAAGGCGCCGGACGCCGGCATCGCGGCGGACATCTCGCCGAGCATCCGCATCACGCACATCGCGAGCGCGCCCGCGATCAGATAGGAGAGGACGATCCCGGGCCCCGCGACGGCGACCCCGGCCCCCGACCCCACGAAGAGCCCGGCACCGATCACGCCACCGAGGCCCAGCATCGTCAGATGGCGCTGCTTGAGCCCGCCACCAAGGGGTTCGGGACCGGCGCCGAGGGGTTCGGGACCGGCGCCATGGGGTTCGGAACCGACGCCGAGGGGTTCGGAACCGGCGCCGAGCGGCTCGGGTCCCGTACCCGTCGCCCCGGGAGCCGCGCCGAGGGGCTCGGCACTCGCGCCGGAGGGCACCGCCGACCGGGACGGCCTGGAGTCGTGCTTCACGTTCAGTCGGCTCTCGGTGCGCAGGAGTTTGGTGAAAATCAAGTTTGGTGAGAATCAACAGTGTCACCGCTGCACACCCCGGTGGGCAACCTGGGCCCCCGCCGCGCTGACCTCAGTGACGAGCGTCACGCCCACCCAGGTATGGCCCGCGCCCTTTGTGTGAAGTCCACCAACGCCGGGTCGCTCGCTTTGTCACCGGCACCTCCTGGAACGCCACCGGTCCCGGGGATAAAGTCACAGCGTCCCGCTCGCCCGCCGCCACGCCTCGCCCCCCGCCAGGCCCGAAGCATCACGGAGTCCCGATGAGCACAGCCGCCATAACCCGTCCGGGCCAGGTCCTGGCCGACCTCCTGCCCGCCTCCCGTGTGAAGGACGCCGCGCTCGTGCTCGGCGGTGCCGCGCTCACGGGCGTCGCCGCCCAGATCGCCGTACCGGTCCCCGGCTCCCCGGTCCCCGTGACGGGCCAGACGTTCGCGGCCCTGCTCGTCGGCACCTCCCTCGGCGCCTACCGCGGCGCGGCCTCGCTCGCCGTGTACGCGATCGTCGGCATGGCGGGCATGCCCTGGTTCGCGCAGGGCAAGGCGGGCATGGGCGCGCCGAGCCTCGGCTATGTCTTCGGCATGATGCTCGCCGCCGTCGTGGTGGGCGCGCTCGCCCGCCGCGGCGCCGACCGGAACGTGGCGCGGACGGCGGGCACGATGGTGCTCGGCTCCGCGATCATCTACGCCGTCGGCGTGCCGTACCTGGCCGCGGCCACCGGCATGTCCCTGACGGAGGCGGTCGCGGCCGGGCTGACGCCGTTCCTCGTCGGCGACGCGCTCAAGGCGGCGCTCGCGATGGGTGTGCTGCCGCTGGCGTGGAAGCTCGCCGACGGCTCCGGCGACAAGCGCTGACGTACGCATACCACGCGGCTGTACGCACACCGCGAGGCTGTCCGCACACCACGCGGCTGTACCCACACCGCGAGGCTGTACGCACACCCCGAGGCTGTCCGCACACCGCGAGGCTAACCGACGCCGTAGTTCCGCCTGAAGAGGTTCGCCGGGTCGTACGAGGCCTTCAGCCCGGCGAGCCTCTCGCGCGTTCCGGCGTCGTAGAGCCCTCCCGTACGGTCGCCGCTCGCGAAGGTGAAGTTCAGGGACCGCCCGATGACGTGCTGCCGCACGCCGGTCAGCGTCCCGGCGTAGAACTCCCGCAGGGCCTCCCGGTCCGTGCCGTCCAGCGGGGACAGGACCCGCAGCAGCCAGCGCGCGTCCCGGTGCGGCACGGCGTTGCCCGCGGGGCGGGCGAGGGCGCCGCCCAGGTGGTTGAGCTGCACCACGTGCATCCGCTCCGCGGCGGGGCCGGTGCGAGCGAGGACCTGTTCTAGCCCCGCGGTGTCGAGGCCGTCCAGCATGCGGCTCTCCCCGTAGTACGCGTGCGGGAAGTCCGGGTCGCCGTGGATGGTGTGGCTCTCGGTGTACGGCATCTCGCGCAGGGAGTCGGAGGCGGCCGGGCCGATCGCGCGCAGCGGGGCCACGAGCCGCTCGCCGTCCGCAGCGCTGCCGGTGGACGCGACGCGCACGGTCACCAGGTAACGCCCGCGCAGGGACGCGGGAAGCATCGGCAGGTCGGGGTAGACCAGTGCGGAGAGGGACGACGTCACCTCGTCGGACAGGCCCCCGGTCCACTCCACGTACGCGCGCAGG
Organism: Streptomyces sp. NPDC017940; assembly: GCF_044328435.1. NCBI lineage: Bacteria > Bacillati > Actinomycetota > Actinomycetes > Kitasatosporales > Streptomycetaceae > Streptomyces > Streptomyces sp. NPDC017940. Next base: position 438,995 of record NZ_JBIRHJ010000001.1, read on the forward strand.
ATCGCCGCCGGTTCGACCTCGCGCCCGTCGAAGGCGAGCGCGCCCCCGTAGAGCCGCGCCACGGGGACCAGGCCGAACGTCAGGCCCGTCACCACGCCCAGGTTCGCGCCGCCGCCGAGCAGCCCCCAGAACAGCTCCGGGTCACTGCTCGCCGTCACGTGCCGCACGGTGCCGTCCGCGGTGACCAGCTCCACGGAGCGCACCTGGTCGGCCGCGTACCCGAACTCGCGCGCCAGAACGCCGAGCCCGCCGCCCAAGGTGTACGACACGGCGCCCACGGACGGAGCCGAGCCGTTCAGCGGGGCGAGCCCGTGCTCCGCCGCGGCCGCGACGACCTGCCCCCAGCGCACGCCCGCCCCGATCCGCGCGGTGCGCGCCGCCGGGTTCACGGCGACCTCGTCCATGCGGCGGGTGCTGATCAGTACGCCGCCCCGCGAGGCGTCCGGGAGTCCGTGCCCGGTGGCCTGCACGCCGATGGGCAGGGAGGCCTCCGCGGCGTACGTGACGGCCGCGACGACGTCGTCGGTGCCCGCGGCCGCGAAGACCACGTCCGGGCGCTGGGCGAACCCGGTCTGGAAACCGGCGAGTTCGTCGTCGTACCCGGCCTCACCGGGCCTGAGGACGAGTGGCCGGGTGCTGCGGGCGCCGCTGTCCACGGGGGACCTCCCTTGTGTGATCTTGCTGTCGGAGCACACCTTGGCGCAATAACCTGACACCCCACGTCAAGTTTTCCGGCAGAAGAAAAGCGGGGCGCCCCCCGGCAAGGGGGCACCCCGCGACGGGTGGTCGGGACGGCGGAGCGGTCAGGCCCGGGGAAGCTCCTCGCCGGAGCGGGGCTGGATCTTCTCGCGCACCAGGGCGAAGGTGAGCACGAGGGCCGCCACGAGGAGCGAGAGCAGCATCTGCTTGCGCCCGGCGTCGTCGTACAGCATGTAGACGATCACGAACGAGATCATGCCGATGGTGACCCAGGTCAGATACGGGAAGAGCCACATCTTGACGACCAGCTTCTCGGGCTCCTCGCGCAGGATGATGCCGCGCATCCGCAGCTGCGTGAAGCAGATGACGAGCCAGACGAAGAGGGCGACGGCGCCGGAGGAGTTCAGCAGGAAGTCGAAGACGGTGTCCGGCCACTGGTAGTTGAACCACACGGCGACGAAGCCGAAGACCACCGAGCCGAGGATCGCCGTGCGCGGCACGCCGCTCGCGTCGGTGCGCGCGAAGGACTTCGGCGCGTCCCCGCGCCGCCCGAGCGAGAAGGCCATCCGGGACGCGGTGTACAGACCGGAGTTGAGGCAGGAGAGCACCGCGGTGAGCACGATCACGTTCATCACCTGACCGGCGTGCGGAATGCCGATCGAGTTCAGCGCGGCGACGTACGAGCCTTCCTCGGCGATCGACTTGTCGTTCCACGGCAGCAGCGTCACGACCACGAAGATCGAGCCCAGGTAGAAGACGCCGATGCGCCAGATGACGCTGTTCGTGGCCTTGGTGACGGCGCGCTGCGGGTCCTCCGACTCACCGGCGGCGAGCGTGACGATCTCCGAGCCCATGAAGGAGAAGACGACCATGAGGACACCCGTGAGGATCGCTCCCGCGCCCTCCGGCATGAAGCCGCCCGCGTCCGTGAGGTGCGCGAAGCCCTTGCCCGGGTTGTCCGAGCCCGGCAGCACACCGAACACGGCGAGCATCCCGATGAGCACGAACCCGCCGATGGCGACGACCTTGATCCCGGCGAACCAGAACTCGAACTCGCCGTAGGAGCCGACCGAGACGAGGTTCGTCGCGGTGAGCACCACCATCACGATCAGGGCCCAGCCCCACTGCGGTACCGCGGGCACCCAGCCCTCCAGGATCACGGCTCCCGCGGTGGCCTCCACCGCGAGCACCACGACCCAGAAGAACCAGTAGAGCCAGCCGATGGAGAAGCCCGCCCAGCGGCCGAGCGCCTGGTCGGCGTAGGCCGAGAAGGACCCGGACGTCGGCCGGGCCGCGGCCATCTCGCCGAGCATCCGCATCACCAGGACGACCATCGTGCCGACGAGGGCGTACGACACGAGGATCGCGGGGCCCGCGGCCTTGATGCCGGACGAGGAGCCGACGAAGAGACCCGCGCCGATCACACCACCGATGGCGATCATGGACAGATGGCGATTCTTCAGACCGGCCTGGAGGCCGTCGCCGCCACCGCCGCCGTTCCCGCTCCCCGGCTGGGAATTCACGGGCCCGCCGGGGGTGCTGTCTTCCTTCGCAAGGGACGGTTGCGAGGTCATAAGCAGATCCTTTGGTTCACGGGCAGAGCTTCCGCATTCAAACTCAGGGCCGTACGGGACGAAAGGCCCGTCTCCGGATCGTTGTATTCACCGGAATCCTGAGTGAACGATCGGTTACGGACGATTACCGGCCGCCCAATTGGCCTGAACCAATGGGCGGGTGCGGGCCCGGCGGTGCGCGGGCCGCGCCCCGGCCCCGTGGCGTCTGCCCGCCGCGGCACATGCCACACTCGGACGCATGCGCGTGTACCTCGGCTCGGATCATGCCGGCTACGAACTCAAGAACCACCTCGTCGAATGGCTCAAGGCGCACGGGCACGAGCCCGTCGACTGCGGGCCCCACATCTACGACGCCCAGGACGACTACCCGCCGTTCTGCCTGCGCGCCGCCGAGCGGACGGCCGCGGACCCCGAGTCCCTCGGCATCGTCATCGGCGGCTCCGGCAACGGGGAGCAGATCGCGGCGAACAAGGTCAAGGGGGTGCGGGCCGCTCTCGCGTGGAGCGAGCAGACCGCCGCGCTCGGACGTGAGCACAACGACGCCAACGTGATCTCCATCGGTGGCCGCATGCACACCCAGGACGAGGCCACCAAGTTCGTCGAGATCTTCCTCGGTACGCCGTACTCGGGCGAGGCCCGCCACACGCGCCGCATCGAGATGCTCGCGGCCTACGAGGCCACCGGTGAGCTTCCGGCCGTTCCGGCCCACCACCCGCAGCAGGGCTGAGGCCCGTTCCGGCCCACCACCCGCAGCAGGGCTGAGGCCCGGGGCCCGCGCGGGGCGCCCCGATCCCGCCCCTTCCCGACCCCGGGGCTCCGCCCCGGACCCCGCTCCTCAAACGCCGGAGGGGCTGAAAAGATCAGCCCCTCCGGCAGTTGGAGACGAGGCCCCCCACCACCCCCCACAGGAGCCCCCGTGCCGGAAGGCCACACCATTCACCGTCTCGCGGCCGATCACCGGGAGCGGTTCGAGGGGCGGGCGGTGGCGGCGAGCAGCCCGCAGGGCAAGTTCTCCGACAGCGCGGCCCTGGTGACCGGGCAGGTGCTGACCACGGCGGAGGCCCATGGCAAGCACCTCTTCCTGGGCTTCGCGGAAACCGGCTGGATCCACATCCACCTGGGCCTCTTCGGCAAGGTGACCCTGGGCACGGCACCCCCGCCACCGCCCACGGACACGGTCCGCCTCCGCCTGGTGAACGACACCGCGTACACGGACCTGCGCGGCCCGACGACCTGCGCCCTGATCACCGACGAGGAGAAGCAGGCGATACACGCCCGCCTCGGCCCGGACCCCCTGCGCCCGCGAAGCGCGGAGGGCAACGACCCCGACGCGGCCTGGCGACGCGTCTCCCGCAGCCGCACCACCGTCGCCGCGCTCCTCCTCGACCAGAAGGTCGTCGCGGGCGTCGGCAACGTCTACCGCGCGGAAGTCCTCTTCCGGCACGGCATCGACCCGTACACCCCCGGCAAGGACCTCACGTACGCCCGATGGACCGCGATCTGGGCGGACCTGGTGGAGCTGATGCGCGAGGGGGTGCGGCTGAACCGCATCGACACGGTCAGGCCCGAGCACACCCCGGAGGCGATGGGGCGCCCGCCGCGCGTGGACGACCACGGCGGCGAGGTGTACGTGTACCGCAGAGCGCGGCAGGCCTGCCACCTCTGTGGCGGTGAGATCCGCACCGCCGAGCTAGCCGCCCGCAACCTGTTCTGGTGCCCCACCTGCCAGCCGCCCGCGAACCGCTCCTAGAAGCTGTGCGGCAGCCACGGCGCCGCCGCCGAGCCGAACGCCAGTGACGCCTCCGCCACCGCGCCCCGGCGCAGCTCCCGCACCCGGCCCGCCCCGGCGAGCTGGGTGAGCGGCACCCCGCCCAGATAGACCGAGCCCAGCTCCCGCACGGACAGGGCGAGGTCGGCGGCCGTGCCGCCCGCGTCCACCCGCTCGCAGGACGCGCCCTTGACGTCACCCACGAGCCGCCAGCGCCCCTCGTTCCAGGGGCAGAAGGCGTCCTCCACGTCGAGGACCACGTCCACCGGCGCCTGGTACGTACGCGCTTCGAGGGCGGCGCCGACGTCCACCAGGCGTACGTACAGCGCGTCCCGGACGCGGGGGTCGCAGCGGCGTACGTCGGATACGAGCTGCACCACCGGGTCGTCCACCGGCCGGTTCATCGCGAGGACCGTCGACGTCAGGTCGATGTCGCACAGGAAGCGCCACAGCGCGGCGTACGCCACCGGGTCGAGGGCCTCCACGTCCTGCACCCGGACCGTGCCGCTGGGTCCCTGGACGCCCCACTCGGGCTTGACCGCGAACAGCGCGTACCCGACGACCTCGCCGTCGCGCTCGGCGAGCACGCACTGCTGCGGCGACGCGCCGTCGCGCTCGCCCGGCGGGTCCAGGGTGATCAGGCGCTCCCAGCCGGGCCGCCGCGCCGGCATGCCGGGACGGCCCGCGACCCGCCGCGCGTACACCGCCTCGCGGGCGGGACCCACCTCGACGGGCACCGCGTAACGCAGCCGCACCTCGTCCGTGCCCGGCGGGACGGCAAGCCCCACGCGGCTCGTGTCGATGTCCAGGCGGAGGCTGTACGACGCCGTGCCGTACCCGAACCGGCCGTAGATCGCGGGCTCCGACGCCGTCAGGATCGCCACCGCCTCGCCCCGCGCGCGCACGTCGTCCAGCTGGCGCCGCATCATCGCCGTGAGGAGCCCGCGGCGCCGGTGCGTGGCCGCCACGCTCACCATCGTGACGGCGGCCGAGTCCAGCACGGCGCCGCCCGGCACGGACACGCGGAAGCTGAACGCGCCCGCCGTGCCCACGCAGGCGTCACCGTCCCAGGCCCCGATCGAGCGCTCGCACTCCGTGAGATCCCGCCACAGCTCACGTTTCTCCCGCGACTCGGCGAGAACACCGAAGGCCCGCTCCAGCGTCGCGTACCACTGCTCCCAGTCGCTCTGGCCCAACTCCCGCAATTCTGCTGTCATATGCCATGCCTACCAGGGCTCCCAGGGCGCGGCGAACGGTTTTCCGCGCACCGGAATGCGCGTGTGGACGCCGGGTGCGGAGGTACGGGAGAGGTGCCCCTGAAGGGGGACAAGAGGTACCTCCCGTGCGAAGCGCCTGGCCCGGTGGATAGGGTCCACGAGCAATGGCGGTACGACGAGAAGGGCGCGCGCGACGCGAGCAGCGTGTGCGGCGCGCCGAAGCGGAGACGTTCCCGGCCCGGATGCGGAAGCGGCTGCACCGGGCCCGGATCGGGCTGCGCAAATCCGGCGTCGACTACTTCCGCGGGGACGGCTCCGACTGGGTGGCGCTCGCGGCACTGCTGCTCACCGTCCCCGTCATCACCACCTGCACGATCGTCAACCCCGTGTGGTTCTCGCCGTCCACGCTCGTCCTGCCCATCGTCGCGGGCGGCCTGCTCCTGCGCCCCTCCAGCCTGCTCGGTCTGTACGCCGCCTCCGCCGCCGCCCTGATCGTGGAGTCCGCCCGGCTCGGCCCCTACACGGAAGGTCCCGCACGGGTCACTCCCGGCACCGTCCTGACCGTCGCGGCCTGCGGCTTCTTCGGGCTCCTCATCGCCCAGTTCCGCAGCCGCGTCGGCGTGCCCTGGCGCGGCGGCGGCACCATGCTCTTCGACCTGCGTGAACGCATCCGGGTGCAGAGCAAGCTGCCGAAGCTGCCGCGCGGCTGGCACCGGGAGATGGCGCTGCGGCCGGCCGGCGGCCAGTCCTTCTCCGGCGACTTCGTCGTGGCCGCCCGCACGAACAGCGGGCGCACCCTGGAGGTCGTCCTCACCGACGTCTCCGGCAAGGGCATGGACGCCGGTTCCCGTGCCCTGCTCCTGTCCGGCGCCTTCGGCGGCCTGCTCGGCTCGCTGCCGCCGCACGCCTTTCTGCCCGCCGCCAACGGCTACCTCCTGCGCCAGGACTGGGACGAGGGCTTCGCCACCTCCATCCACCTCGTCCTCGACCTGGACACCGGCGACTACGAACTCCTCTCCGCGGGCCACCTCCCCGCCCTCCAGCTCAGCGCGGGCACCGGCCGCTGGGAGGAGAAGGCCGCAGAAGGCCCCCTCCTCGGCGTCTACGACGGTGCCCAGTTCGACCCCGTCAAGGGCTCGCTCGGCCCCGGCGACGTCCTGATGCTCTTCACCGACGGCATCGTCGAGGCCGCCGACCGCGACATCGCCGAGGGCATCGACCGCCTCACCGGGGAGGCGGACCGCTACGTCCCCGGCGGCTTCCACGGCGCCGCGTGGCACCTCATCGAGGCGGTCGCCAAGGACGTCAACGACGATCGGGCGCTGCTGCTGATCTGCCGGGACTGATCCGGCGGGAACGACGGCGAGTCCCAGCCCCTTCGGCGTTCACGGAGCGGGGTCCGGGGGCGGAGCCCCGGTTTCGATGCAGGGGTGGGTCCCGGGCGCCCCGCCAGGGCCTCCACCAGCCACTACCTCCGAGGTGGGGGAAACCCCACCCCCTACTGGCCGGGACGCCTCATGGTCCGGCCCACCCCGGACTCCGTAAGTTCGTTGCATCGACCAAGCAAGAACGACGGAGAGGGTGCACGCCATGGGGCTGCGCAAGAAGAAGCAGCGGGGCGAGGCGGTCACGGCCCCCGTGGACGCGACGGGGGACCCCCGCGGCGGCACGGGCGACTGGGCCGTGGAGCTGGGCGGGGTGCGCCGCCAGTACGGCCGCGGCTCCGGCGCCGTACACGCCCTGCGCGGCATAGACCTGAACCTGCCGCGCGGCAGCTTCACCGCGGTGATGGGCCCCTCCGGCTCGGGCAAGTCCACGTTCCTCCAGTGCGCGGCCGGCCTCGACCGCCCCACGGCCGGCACCGTCCGCCTCGGCGGCACCGAGATCACCGGCATGAGCGAGAACAAGCTCACGGCCCTGCGCCGCACCCGCCTCGGCTTCGTCTTCCAGGCCTTCAACCTGCTCCCCTCGCTCACCGTGGAGCAGAACGTCCTGCTGCCGATGCGCCTCGCGGGCCACCGCCCCGAGCGCCGCAAGGCCGCCGCCGTCCTGGCCCGGGTGGGCCTCGGCGACAAGGGCGGGCGCCGCCCGGGCCAGCTCTCCGGCGGCCAGCAGCAGCGCGTGGCCATCGCCCGCGCCCTGGTCACGGCCCCGGACGTGGTCTTCGCCGACGAGCCGACCGGCGCCCTGGACACCACCACGGCCACCGAGATCCTGAACCTGCTGCGCTCGGCCGTGGACGGCATGGGCGCCACGGTCGTGATGGTCACCCACGACCCGGCCGCCGCGGCCCACGCCGACCGCACGCTGTTCCTCGCCGACGGCCGCATCGTCGACCACCTGGACCGCGCCCCGGCCGCCCGGATCGCGGACCGCATGACCACGCTCACCGCGCCCGCGTACGTGGGAGCCGCCGCGTGAGCTTCGCACCCAACGGCCTGGCCCGCGCGGCCGTCCGCTTCAAGCCCGCCGCGTTCGTCGGCACGTTCGTCGCCCTCATGATGGCCTCCCTGATCGTGGCCGCGTGCGGCATCCTCCTGGAGACGGGGCTGCGCGCCTCGGTACCGCCGGTGCGCTACGCGAACGCGCCCGTGGTGGCCGCCGACGACCAGAGGATCCACTACACCACCGGCAGCGGCGAGGACCGCACGACCGAGAGCCAGGTCGTGCCCGACCGGGCCAGGATCGCCGAGTCCGTGGTGGCGAAGGCGGCCGCGGTGCCCGGCGCGCGTACCGCCGTCGCCGACGTCACCTTCCCCGTCAAGCACGGCGACAAGGCCCTGACGGCACACGGCTGGGGCTCCACCGCCTTCACCGGCGAGAAGCTCACCACGGGCCGTGCCCCCGCCGCCGGAGAGGTGGTGCTCGCGGGCGCCCCCGGGGCCCGCGCCGGCCAGAAGGTCACGCTGACCACCGCGCAGGGCCCCCGCGACTTCCGGGTCTCCGGGATCGCCGCGGGAGCGGCGCCGACGGCCTGGTTCACCGACTCCGACGCCGTACGGGTCTCCGGACACCCGGGACGCGTCGACGCCGTCGCCGTACTGCCCAAGGACGGCGTCAGCACCTCCGCGCTGAAGTCCCAGGTGGCGAAGGCCCTCGGGGACGAGATCGACGTGTACACCGGTGACGCGCGCGGCGGCGTCGAGGACCCGGACCTCGCCGAGGCCAAGGACATGCTCACCGGCATCGGCGGCTCCTTCGGGGGCGTCGCCACGGCGGTCGCCGTCTTCACGGCGGCCGGCACCGTCGCCCTCTCCGTCAGCCAGCGGGCCCGCGAGTTCGCGCTGCTTCGCGCCATCGGCACCACGCCCCGCCAGATCCGCCGCACCATCGCCACCGAGTCCCTGCTCGTCGCGCCGCTCGCGGGCGTGCTCGGCTGCCTGCCCGGCATCGCCCTGGCACGCTGGTGGTTCGGGCAGCTCAAGGACAAGGGCGCGGTCCCGCAGGCCGTGGAGCTCTCCGTCTCCGGGCTCCCGCTGCTCGCCGCGGCCGGTACGGCGGTGCTCTCGGCCCTGCTCGCCGGGTACATGGCCGCGCGCCGCCCGTCCCGCATCAAGCCGGGCCAGGCGCTGAGCGAGGCCTCCGTGGAGCCGCTGCCGGTGGGCTGGATCCGTACGCCCCTCGGTGTCGCCGCGACGGTCGGCGGTGTGGTCCTCGCGCGGGTCGCCGCCACCACCACCGGCGAGGACGCGGCGAACGCGGCGCTCGGCGTCGTGATGCTGTTCATGCTGGCGGTGGCGCTGCTCGGGCCGTTGGTGGCACGCGGCTGCGCGGCGCTGTTCGGCCTGCCGCTGCGCGGGGCGGGCGCGTCCGCGTCGCTGGCCGCCGCGAACTCCCGCAGCAACTCCCGGCGCCTCGCGTCCGCGATCACGCCCATCGTCCTCGCCATGGCGTTCGCCTCCACCCTCGTCTTCATGCACACCAGCGAGGACAAGGTGGCGGCCGACCAGCAGCGGGACGGCATCACGGCGGACCACATCGTGACGTCGGACACCGGTTTCGACGCGCCGGCCGTACGCGCGGCCCTCGCCCGGGACGGCGCCGCGGTCGGCGTGGTCAAGACCTCCGTGCTCCTGTCCGTCGGCTCGGGCGGCGACCGCCGGCTCGAGTCGGCGAGCACCCAGGGCATCGCGGGTACGGCCGCCGACCTCGCGAAGGTGCAGGACCTCAAGGTCAAGACCGGTGGACTCGCTCTCGGCAAGGGCCGGATCGCCCTGGACGCGAACCTCGCCCACTCCGCCCGCGTCGAGACCGGCGACCGCGTCGTGCTGCGCCTGCCCGACGGCACCAAGGCCAGGCCGACGGTCGTGGCGACGTACGAGCGGGGCCTCGGCCTCGCCCAGGTCACCCTGTCAGCCGACGAGTTGAGGCAGCACGTCACCTCGGCGTTCGCCACGGAGGTCTGGACGAAGGGCGCCTCCGCCGCGGCCCTGAAGCAGCTGACGTCCCACGGCACGCTCCTCGACCGCGACGACTACACCACGGCCCAGTCCAAGGACCGGGAGCTGAGCGCCTGGGCGAACACCACCATGGCGGCCGTGCTCGGCGGCTTCGCCGCGCTCGCCGCCGCCAACACGCTCGTCATGACGGTCCTCGACCGGCGGCGCGAGCTGGGCACCCTGCGGCTCATCGGCACCACCCGGAGCCAGGTCCTGCGGATGGTGCGCTTCGAGGCGCTGCTCGTGACGGGCGCGGGTGTCGTCATCGGCACCGCGATCGCCCTGGCCACCCTCGTCCCGATGATGCGGGGCCTCACGGGCGAGGGCCCGTACATCCCGCCGCTTCTGTACGGGGCGTTCGCCGGTTCGGCCGTGGTGCTCGGCCTGGTGGCGACGGCGGTGCCCGCACGGGCGGCGCTAGGGTCGCGGTCATGACACCGCCGACGCCCCCCACACCGCCGACACCCCCCACACCGCCGACGCCGCCCACACCCCCGACCCCGATGACCCCGGCCGAGGTGGAGGCAGTGGCCCGGCGGGCGCACGCCGGGCAGACCGACAAGGCGGGGCGGCCCTACGCGGAGCACCTGGCGGCGGTCGCCGCGGGGGTACGGGAGCGGGGCGGGTCCGACGAGCAGATCGCGGCGGCCTGGCTGCACGACGCGGTGGAGGACGACGTCCTGTCGGCCGAGTGGCTGGCGGGCGCGGCGCTGACCCCGGCCACCAGGGCGATCGTCCTCGCGCTCACCAGGCGGCCCGGCGAGAACGCGGAGGCGTACGCCGCCCGCATCCTCAGGACGCCGGGCGCGCTCCTGGTCAAGGAGGCCGACCTGGCCCACAACGCGGACCCGGGCCGCCTGTCCGCACTGGACGGGACGACCCGGGACCGCCTGACGGCGAAGTACGCGCACCTGCGCGCGCTGCTGGGACTCGGCTAGCGCCCGGACGAACCTCGCTCGCGGGCGAGGGCGGCCGCGTCCCTGCGGAACGCCCACTCCATCCTCGGCTCCATCGCGAAGCGGAAGAGCCGTCGCACCGGTGGCGTGCAGAGCAGGGTGACCACGGCGGCGGCGAGCACGGTCACGAGCACCTCGCCCGCGGGTTCGCGCAGCCACGGGTCGGCGTCGAACCAGCCCCAGAACCGGGAGCCCTTGGCCAGGAAGCCGTGCAGCAGATACCCGTACAGCGTGCCGGCGCCGAGGACGGTGAACCACATCTTCCGCCGCGGCACCCAGGCGAAGAAGCACGCGGTGAGCAGCACCGAGCAGCCGAACAGGGCGAGGGCCATGACGATCCCGGCCCACCACGGGACGCCCAGTTCCTGCGCGCTGTCACGGCGGTAGAACCACACCGACGTCATCCGCGGCGCGGCCCAGTAGGCGAGCGCCACCGCGCACGCGAACACCGGGACCGACAGGAGCCGTACCTCGCGCCGCCGCACCAGCTGGAAGTGCTCGGGCTTGAGGAAGAGGCCGAGGACGAAGAACGGCATGAACTGGAGGACGCGTTGCAGGTCGAGGTCGTCGCCCATATCGGGCGAGATCACGGCAAGCACCGCGATGGCGAGGGCCAGGGGCACGGGCCAACGCACGATCCTCCACAGCGGAACGGTCAGCCGCCACACGAACAGGGCGATGAGGAACCACGTGAGGTACCACGGGTCGAGCAGGCTGATCGGCTGCGTCGGATCGTCGTCGCCCCACCGTTTGAAGAGGGTGTACGCGACCTCGAAGATCACGTACGGCACGGCGACACCGGTCACCAGGCGCTTGAGCCGGTCGGGGCGCATGTCGAAGCCGCGCGAGAAGTAGCCGGAGATCAGGATGAACGCCGGCATGTGGAAGGTGTAGACGGTCATGTACAGCGCTTCGGCGCTGCGGCTGTGGTCGGTCAGCGGTTCCCACGCGTGCCCCATCGCGACGAGCACGATCGCCAGGTACTTGGCGTTGTCGAAGAAGGCGTCGCGCTGCTTGGCGGGCTTGTCCGCGGCCCGGGTGTCGCGCCCGGTGGGCGCCGGGGGCGCCGCGTACGCCGTCGGGGATCTCGGGACGTTCGCGGCCCCGGGAACTCCGGGGACGGTGGAGCGGGGGTCGCGCGGGGCGGGCATTCCGTCGGCCGGTTCCGGTACGGGGGGCTGTACGGGAGGCAGGGGCGCCCGGTGCCTGCCGTGCGGTTGAACGGAGTTCGTCACAGGCCCTCCCACCATGAACTCGGTGGGACGATCCGGGACCGCACTGCGCTTGCGGGGGTCGTGGCAGCGTGGAACATCTGAGGCACCCTAGCGTCGCCGTGGCGTTCCCGTAAAACCCTCAATTCATTCATGCCGTTCAACGTCCGGTGCCCGTACGAATTCGCTGGACTTCGACGGAGTCGGCCGGTCACCGCTGCCGAATTCGCTTGCCGCTGACCTTTGTGCCGCCCGATCCAACTGTCCGGTACGTCATAGCTCGTACCGCTTAAATCGTGCATAACGTCCGCGGGGGACTCAGGCGGAATGTCCTGGTTGAAGGGGGCGTGGCGGAATATGGCGACCCATTCGGTGTGCTCTCGGCCACCATTCGAATTCCTGTGAGGAACTTGTGCGAACGTCCGCGTGTACGGGTGACGGGACGGTGTCTCGGTGGTGTCGGAGCGTTGTCCGGCCAGGGAAGCGATCACGTCGAATTCGGCTGCGGGTGGACCCTCGAATTCCCGTACGGGTGATAGTGGTTCCCGTGTGACCGGTGGGCCGCGGCCCTCCAAGTGCCGCGTGGGAAGGGGCCGGTCCTGGTCAAGGCTTGGCCGACGATGTGTCACCGGCCGCATGACCGGGTCCTGTTGGTGGCACGATGGTTCTGGCGGGGGAGTGCGGGTCGTACCCCCCGGGTGGGCAAGCGACCGACCTAGGGTGTGATGAGTGTGGCCATCTCGCTGTCAGTGGTACTGCTGTTGGCGATCGTCCTTGTCATGATGATTCGTCAGGGGAACATCAAGGTATGGCCCGCCATCGTCGCGGCCCTGTTCGGGTTCGTCCTCGCCTCGACGGGAATGGCCGACGACATCCAGGAACTCCTGGACTCCCTCGCGAACACCATCGGAGACATACAGTTCTGACGGGCGACGGGCACGGGTGTGTCCGCCGCCGCGGTGCGCGCGTGCCCGTGCGGGTCCGCGCGCCCGTGCGTGCCCGGGCGGGCCCTCTCCGGGGTCCCCGGCCGGACGCCGGGTGCGCGGTCCCGGCGGCGTGAACGCGTCCGGCCCGGTCCCCGAGTGTTCGGGGGCCGGGCCGGAGGCATTGGAGCGGGCGACGGGAATCGAACCCGCGTAGCTAGTTTGGAAGACTAGGGCTCTACCATTGAGCTACGCCCGCACGCTTCGCACAGCTGAGCACCGCCGATCCCGACGGAGGCCGGTGACCGCTGCACGGCAAGCATCGTAGCGGGTCGGAGCGGACCCCCGCACACCGCCTCCGTGCGCCGTCCGTGAACCGGGAGTCGCACCGCCTGCGGGCATGTACCCTACGTGTCGCACCGACGGGGTGTGGCGCAGCTTGGTAGCGCGTCCGCTTTGGGAGCGGAAGGCCGTGGGTTCAAATCCCGCCACCCCGACCAGTACGGTCCCCCGCCCGTGTGGCTTGTCGCCCGCGGGTTCCGGGCGGCGTCCCGACGTCGCCCCCGCGCCGTCCCCGGGTCCTCACCGCGCCTCCCCGCCCTTTTCCCGCGGCGTGGGAGCACCCGCGCGGCCCCGGCGGCACGGCCCCTTCCAAGATCGCATTGTGGGTCGGCTCCCGCGTGCCGTTACTATGCAAGCTGCGTGCCCGTGTGTCTCTCAACCGGGCAGAAACCCAGAAGTCAGCCCCCCAAGGAGACCGAACCGTGAAGAGCGCCGTGGAGACCCTGAACCCGACCCGGGTTCGGCTCACTGTCGAGGTGCCCTTCGAGGAGCTCAAGGACAGCCTCGACGCGGCGTACAAGAAGATCAACCAGCAGGTCACGGTGAAGGGCTTCCGCAAGGGCAAGATCCCGGCCCGCGTCATCGACCAGCGGTTCGGCCGCGGTGCGGTGCTGGAGGAGGCCGTCAACGACGCCCTCCCGAAGTTCTACACCGAGGCGGTCAACGAGGCCGAGCTCAACGTCCTGGGCCAGCCCGAGGTGGACATCACCGAGCTGAAGGACAACGAGACCCTCAACTTCACCGCCGAGGTCGACGTCCGTCCGACCGTCGAGATCCCGGACTACTCGGGCATCGAGGTCGAGGTCGACGCCGTCGAGATCTCCGACGAGGACATCGACAAGGCCGTCGAGGAGCTGCGCGAGCGCTTCGCGTCCACCTCCCCGGTCGAGCGTGCCGCCGAGGACGGCGACGTCGTGACGATCGACCTGGAGGCCAAGGTCGAGGGCGAGGTCCTGGAGGACGGCGTCGCGTCCGGCGTCTCCTACACGATCGGCTCCGGCGAACTGCTCGAGGGCATCGACGACGCCGTGAAGGGCCTGGAGGCCGGTGGCGAGGCCACCTTCACCTCCGAGCTGAAGGGCGGCTCGGCGGCCGGCAAGGAGTCCGAGGTCACCGTCAAGGTCACCCAGGTCGCCAAGCGTGAACTGCCGGAGCTGGACGACGACTTCGCGCAGCTGGCGTCGGAGTTCGACACCCTGGACGAGCTGAGGGCCGACAGCCGCAAGCGCCTGGAGACGGCCCGCCAGTTCGACCAGGCCACGCAGGCCCAGGAGCGCGTCCTGGAGAAGCTCCTCGAGCTGGTCGAGGTCCCCGTCCCCGAGAAGCTGCTCGAGGACGAGATCCGCACCCGCAAGCACAACCTGGAGCACCACCAGCTCGGCCAGATGGGCCTCGACCTCGCGAAGTACCTGGAGATCCAGGGCAAGACCGAGGAGGAGTTCGACGCCGAGACCCGCGAGCAGGCGGTCAAGGGCATCAAGACGCAGTTCGTCCTTGACGAGCTCGTCAACAAGGAGAAGCTGAACGTCAACCAGGAGGAGCTCACCGAGCACCTCATGCGTCGCGCGCAGTCCTCCGGCATGAGCCCCGACCAGTTCGCCCAGGCCGTCGTCGAGGGTGGCCAGGTGCCGATGCTCGTCGGCGAGGTCGCCCGCGGCAAGGCGCTCGCCGTGGTCGTCGAGGCGGCCACCGTCAAGGACACCAACGGCGAGGTGGTCGACCTCGAGGACGAGGACGACTCCGTCGAGGGTGAGCAGGCGGAGGCCTCCGCCGAGGGTGCGGCCGCCGCCGAGGGCGAGAAGGCCGACGCCGCCGAGACGAAGTCGGACGCCTGATCTTCTTTGCCGTGACCGCTGGGCTCCCGGGACATGTGTCCGGGGGCCCAGCATTCTGTTCTGGGGGCCCCGTCAGGGGCGCGGGGAACTGCGCGAGCAACCGACGAAGGCCCGCAGAGGCCGATGGCGCGGGACCTGGCAGACGCGTCTGCCCGATGCCGCGCCATCGGCGACCGCGGGGCCGCTGTGGCCGGTCGCGCAGTTCCCCGCGCCCCTGCGGGGGCGCGCCCGCGCTCGCCCCTGCGGGGGGTGCCCTACCTGCGCTCACAGCGAACAGCTGCCCGTGCGGGATTCCCCGAAGGGGGCCGCGCGTTAGGGTCCATGAATACGAGGGCAGCGGACTCGTTGCCCTCGGAACGAAGATGCTGAGACGGCCGGTGCCGTCAGAGACGAGCAGGTGGATACGTGACGAATCTGATGCCCAACGCAGCCGGTGAGCCGTCCATCGGTGGTGGCCTCGGCGACCATGTGTACAACCGGCTGCTCGGCGAGCGCATCGTCTTCCTCGGGCAGCAGGTCGACGACGACATCGCCAACAAGATCACGGCGCAGATGCTCCTCCTCGCGGCCGACCCCTCGAAGGACATCTACCTCTACATCAACAGCCCCGGCGGCTCGGTGACCGCAGGCATGGCGATCTACGACACCATGCAGTACATCCCGAACGACGTCGTCACCATCGGCATGGGCATGGCCGCCTCCATGGGCCAGTTCCTGCTGACCGGCGGCACCGCCGGCAAGCGCTTCGCCCTGCCGCACACGGACATCCTGATGCACCAGGGCTCCGCCGGCATCGGCGGCACCGCGTCCGACGTCAAGATCCAGGCGGAGTACCTGCTGCGCACCAAGCAGCGCATGGCCGAGATCACCGCCCGCCACTCCGGCCAGACGGTCGAGGCGATCATCCGCGACGGTGACCGCGACCGCTGGTTCACCACCGAGGAGGCCAAGGAGTACGGCCTCATCGACGAGATCATCAGCGCCGCTTCGGGTGTTCCGGGCGGCGGCGGCACGGGCGCCTGACACAGGCACCCCGGTCGGCCCAGCCCACGCTCACACCCAGGACGGAACGCCTTCTGATGAACACCTTCCCCGCCTACGGCCAGGCCGCGGGCCTGCACACCGGCCCCCAGGTGGACAACCGCTATGTGATCCCGCGCTTCGTCGAGCGCACCTCGCAGGGCGTGCGCGAGTACGACCCGTACGCGAAGCTCTTCGAAGAGCGCGTGATCTTCCTCGGCGTGCAGATCGACGACGCCTCCGCCAACGACGTCATGGCGCAGCTGCTCTGCCTGGAGTCGATGGACCCCGACCGGGACATCTCGGTCTACATCAACAGCCCCGGCGGCTCCTTCACGGCGCTCACCGCGATCTACGACACCATGCAGTTCGTGAAGCCCGACATCCAGACGGTCTGCATGGGCCAGGCGTCCTCCGCGGCCGCCGTGCTCCTCGCCGCCGGCACGCCGGGCAAGCGCATGGCCCTGCCGAACGCCCGCGTGCTCATCCACCAGCCGTCCGGCGGTACGGGCCGTGAGCAGCTCTCCGACCTGGAGATCGCCGCCAACGAGATCCTCCGTATGCGTACGCAGCTGGAGGAGATGCTGGCCAAGCACTCCACGACGCCGATCGAGAAGATCCGCGACGACATCGAGCGCGACAAGATCCTCACCGCCGAGGACGCGCTGGCGTACGGTCTGGTGGACCAGATCATCTCCACCCGGAAGATGAACAACGACTCGGTTCTCTGAGTCCCGGCCGAGCCCCGGACGAGACCGCCCGCCGGCCTCGCCCGGGGCACCGCAGCACCATCCGCCCACCCCTCGGTACGGCCCCCGGCGAAGCGAACCACGCCAAGGGGGGCCCGAACGGGGGCCCGGGCAAGGTACCGTCGGATACAAGGCACCAGGAGCCGCTGGAGAAACGGCGTCTCCCAGGCGAAGGGGAAGCACACCGTGGCACGCATCGGTGACGGCGGCGATCTGCTCAAGTGCTCGTTCTGCGGAAAGAGTCAGAAGCAGGTCAAGAAGCTCATCGCAGGCCCCGGCGTGTACATCTGCGATGAGTGCATCGATCTCTGTAACGAGATCATCGAGGAAGAACTCGCCGAGACGAGCGAGGTCCGCTGGGAGGAACTGCCCAAGCCCCGCGAGATCTACGAGTTCCTCGAGGGGTATGTGGTCGGCCAGGAACCCGCCAAGAAGGCGCTCTCCGTGGCGGTCTACAACCACTACAAGCGCGTCCAGGCCGGGGAGAACGGCGGCGCACAGGGCCGCGAGGACGCCATCGAGCTGGCGAAGTCCAACATCCTGCTGCTCGGCCCCACCGGCTCCGGCAAGACACTGCTCGCCCAGACGCTCGCCCGCATGCTGAACGTCCCCTTCGCCATCGCCGACGCCACGGCGCTCACGGAGGCGGGCTATGTCGGCGAGGACGTGGAGAACATCCTCCTGAAGCTCATCCAGGCCGCCGACTACGACGTCAAGAAGGCCGAGACGGGCATCATCTACATCGACGAGATCGACAAGGTCGCCCGGAAGAGCGAGAACCCGTCGATCACGCGCGATGTGTCGGGCGAGGGCGTCCAGCAGGCGCTCCTGAAGATCCTGGAGGGCACGACGGCCTCCGTGCCGCCGCAGGGCGGCCGCAAGCACCCGCACCAGGAGTTCATCCAGATCGACACGACGAACGTGCTGTTCATCGTGGGCGGCGCCTTCGCGGGCCTCGAAAAGATCATCGAGGCGCGGGCGGGAGCCAAGGGCATCGGCTTCGGCGCCACCATCCGCTCCAAGCGGGAGCTGGAGGAGAAGGACCAGTTCGAGGACATCATGCCGGAGGACCTGGTGAAGTTCGGGATGATCCCCGAGTTCATCGGCCGCCTCCCGGTCATCACGTCCGTGCACAACCTGGACCGCGAGGCACTCCTACAGATCCTGGTCGAGCCGCGCAACGCCCTCGTCAAGCAGTACCAGCGCCTCTTCGAACTCGACGGCGTGGAGCTGGACTTCGAGCGCGCGGCCCTGGAAGCCATCGCCGACCAGGCCATCCTCCGCCAGACCGGCGCCCGCGGCCTGCGCGCCATCATGGAGGAAGTCCTCCAGTCGGTGATGTACGAGGTCCCGTCCCGCAAGGACGTCGCCCGCGTCGTCATCACGGCGGACGTCGTCCACTCGAACGTGAACCCGACCCTGGTGCCGCGCGACGTCCGGGGCTCCGGGCCCGGCGAGCAGAAGTCCGCGTAGCCGACACGACGGCAACGACGTGGGGCGCCCCCGGGGTGGGAGACGCCCGGCGCCCCCCCCCGGTTGCCGCGGGGGGCCCGCCCGGGGCGGGGCGCCCGGGCCCGCCCGCCCCCATGCCCGCTCCGCCCACAGGCCGCCACGGCGGGGGGGCGCCGGGCGTGTCCCCCCCGCGGGCCCCCCCACGTCGTTGCCGGGGTGATCCCGGCCGGAGCCGGGACCCTCGCGCCGTCCGTCCGACCCCCGTGGGTCAGATCTTGACGCGGATCTCCTCGCGCAGCCTGGCGGTGGTCTCCGCCGCCGCCTCGGCGTCCGCCGCCTTGCCCGACGCCATGCTCGCGACGTCCATGGGAGCGGTGAAGCCGAGCGTGCTGTGGTCCGCCCACAGGCAGTACACGACCCTCATCTCCTTGGGCCCGCCGGAGCCGCCCGCGCTCATGTTGGACGCCTTCGCCTCCTGGCACTTGAGGATCGCGCCGTCCAGGGAGTCCGGCTCATAGGACTTGGGGTCGCCGACCAACTCGATGTCCCGGCTGCCCGAACCGCCGTCCTTGTCCTTCTGGGACTCCTTCTTCATGTTGGCGAGCATGGCGTCGAGGGTCTTCTCGGGGTCGTCGATCTCCCCGTACACACCCCCGAACTCGATCAGCTTGAGGCTGAGCGGGTTCTCCTTGTCGCCCGCCTGGTACTGGGCGCCGACGTCCTTGGGGTTCTTCACCCCGAACTTCTTGGCTTCCTTGATGTCGCCGGCGGACATGCCCCCGTCGCCACCACCGGACTCCTTCTCGTACTCGGAGAGGACGGTCGCGGGCGTGGTCAGCTTGTGCGGGCCGTCGTCCTTCACCCCGCCGGAGCCGCTGTCGCTGCCGCCCAGGACGAAGTAGGCGCCCACGGCGACGGCCGCGACCACGGCGACCGCGCCGACGATCAGGCCCGTCTTCCTGCCGCCGCCTCCGCCGGTCGGCGGCGGGACCTGCCCGTAGGGGGCGGGGGGCTGCTGCCCGTACGGGGGCTGCTGGCCGTAGCCGGGCTGGCCGTACGGCTGCTGCTGCGGCGGCAGGCCCTGCGGGGGCTGCTGGGGGTATCCGTATCCCGGCTGCTGCTGGGGCGGCTGCTGCGGGTAGCCGTAGCCGGGCTGCGGGGCCACCGGCGGCTGACCGTAGGGGCCGGGCTGCTGCGGCTGACCGCCGCCGTAGGGACCCGGCTGCTGGGGCTGCTGCCCGTCGTACGGACCCGACTGGTTGTGGCTCATTCCTCGGTTCCCCCTTCGGGATACGGTGCTGCGCCACCCATCGTGACGGAAGCGGGCCCCGGCTGTGACAGCCGGGGCCCGCTGCGCGTACGCGACCCGCGTCGATGTGTCGCCACGTCGTCACGCCATCACGCCGCCACGCCGCCACGCCGTCACACCATCACGCCGTCACGTCGCAGGACGTCAGAGCTTGACGCGGGACTCCTTGCGGAACTCGGCCGCCTTCTCCGCGCCGCCCTCCAGGTCGGCGCCCTTGTTGGCGAGCGCGTCCGCCACGGTCGTGGTGACGACCACGCCGATCGTGCTGTTGTCGCCCCAGATGCAGGTGGCCATCGACATCTCCTTGGGCCCCTGGCTGGTCGAGGACGACGACGAGCCCATGGAGTACTTCATCTCCTGGCACTTCATCACCGCGCCGTCGAGCGCCGACGGGTTGTACGACTTGGGCTCGCCGACGACGGTCACCTTCTGACCGGTGCTGCTGCCGTCGCTCTCCTCGGACTTCTTCTTGGCCTCCGCGAACATCTTGTCGACGACCGCCGAGGGGTCCTCGATCTCTCCGTACACGCCGTTGATCTGGAGGATCTTCTGCGCGAGCGGGTTCTCCTCGCTGCCCGTGCCGTACTGGGCGGCGATCTCCTTGGGGTTCTTCACGCCGAACTTCGCGGCGTTCTTCGTCTGCTCCGAGGACATGTCGCTGCCCCCGCTGGAGCCGCCCGGCTTCTTCTTGTACTCGGTGAGGACGGTCTCGGGCGTGGTCAGCTTGTGCGGGCCGTCGTCCTTGACCTTGCCGGATCCGCCGCTGTCGCTGCCGCCGAGGACGAAGTACGCGCCCACACCGATCGCCGCGACCACCGCGACCGCCCCGATGATCAGGCCCGTCTTCTTGCCGCCGCCCCCGCCCGCCGGCGGCGGGACCTGGCCGTAGGGGCCCTGGGGCTGCTGCCCGTAGGGTCCGGGCTGCTGGGGCTGGCCGTAGCCGGGCTGACCGTACGGCTGCTGCGGCGGGACGCCCTGCGGGGGCTGCTGCGGGTAGCCGTAACCGGGCTGCTGGGGCTGCTGGGGGTAGCCGTAGCCGGGCTGCGGGGCCTGCGGCGGCTGACCGTAGGGGCCGGGCTGCTGCGGCTGACCGCCGCCGTACGGCCCGGGCTGCTGGGGCTGCTGCCCGCCGTACGGGCCCGGCTGGTTGTAGCTCATTACTGGGGATCCCCTCGAACGCCTGAGCGCGCCCTCATGCTCCCGCGCGCTTATGTGGTTCCGACATCCTGACTGACCGAAAGCCCGCCGTGGGGACCGGGGCGGCAACCGTTACTGAAGATTCGGGTTTCGGGACCACTCTGTGACACCACTAAACTGACCCCGTGACCGAGAACGCTCAGCAGCAGCCGCCAGCGACCACCCCCGAACTCCCGACGCAGTACGCGCCGTCCGAGGTGGAAGGGGTGCTGTACGAGCGCTGGGTAGAGCGCGGTTACTTCGACGCGGACGCGAGGAGCGACAAGGAGCCCTTCACCGTCGTCATCCCGCCGCCGAACGTCACCGGCAGCCTGCACCTGGGCCACGCCTTCGAGCACACCCTCATCGACGCCATGACCCGCCGCAAGCGCATGCAGGGCTACGAGGTCCTGTGGCAGCCGGGCATGGACCACGCGGGCATCGCCACGCAGAACGTCGTCGAGCGCGAGCTCGGCAAGGAGGGCACGTCACGCCACGACCTCGGCCGGGAGGCCTTCGTCGAGCGGGTGTGGCAGTGGAAGGGCGAGTCCGGCGGCCAGATCTCCGGCCAGATGCGGCGCCTGGGTGACGGCGTCGCCTGGTCGCGCGAGCGGTTCACCATGGACGAGGGGCTCTCCAAGTCCGTCCAGACGATCTTCAAGAGGCTCTACGACGACGAGCTGATCTACCGCGCCGAGCGCATCATCAACTGGTGCCCGCGCTGTCTCACCGCCATCTCGGACATCGAGGTGGAGTACCAGGACGACGACGGCGAGCTGGTGTCGATCAAGTACGGGGACGGCGACGAGACCCTCGTCGTCGCGACCACCCGCGCCGAGACGATGCTCGGTGACACCGCCGTCGCCGTGCACCCCGAGGACGAGCGCTACCGGCACCTGGTCGGCAGGCAGATCAAGCTGCCGCTCACCGACCGGACCATCCCGGTCGTCGCGGACGAGCACGTCGACCCGGAGTTCGGCACCGGCGCCGTCAAGGTGACGCCCGCCCACGACCCGAACGACTTCGAGATCGGCCGCCGCCACGACCTGCCGAACATCGCGGTCATGGACGAGCACGCCGTGATCACGGTCTCCGGCCCCTTCCAGGGCCTGGACCGCCTGGAGGCCCGCTCCGCGATCGTCGGCGCCCTGCGCGCCGAGGGCCGCATCGTCGCCGAGAAGCGCCCGTACACGCACTCCGTGGGGCACTGCTCGCGCTGCAAGACGACGATCGAGCCGCGTCTCTCCTTGCAGTGGTGGGTCAAGGTCGGCCCGCTCGCCAAGGCCGCGGGCGACGCGGTCCGCGACGGCCAGGTCAAGATCCACCCGCAGGAGATGGAGAAGCGCTACTTCGACTGGGTCGACAACCTCCACGACTGGTGCATCTCGCGCCAGCTGTGGTGGGGCCACCGCATCCCGGTCTGGTACGGGCCGAACGGCGAGATCGTCTGCGTCGGCCCCGACGACCAGGCACCGACCGGCGAGGGCTGGACGCAGGACACCGACGTCCTCGACACGTGGTTCTCCTCCGGCCTGTGGCCGTTCTCCACCCTCGGCTGGCCCGAGAACACCGAGAGCCTCGCGAAGTTCTATCCGAACTCCGTCCTGGTCACCGGCTACGACATCCTCTTCTTCTGGGTCGCCCGGATGATGATGTTCGGCCTGTACGCGATGGACGGCACCCCGCCGTTCCACACCATCGCCCTGCACGGCATGGTCCGCGACCAGTTCGGCAAGAAGATGTCGAAGTCCTTCGGGAACGCGGTCAACCCGCTGGACTGGATGGACAAGTACGGCTCCGACGCGCTGCGCTTCACCCTCGCCCGCGGCGCCAACCCGGGCGTGGACGTCCCGATCGGCGAGGACTGGGTGCAGGGCTCCCGCAACTTCGCCAACAAGATCTGGAACGCCACCCGCTTCGCCCTGATGAACGGCGCCACGGTCGAGGGCCCGCTCCCGGACGCGGCGGAGATGTCCGCGACCGACCGCTGGATCCTCTCCCGTCTGAACACGGTGGTCGCCGAGGTCGACGCGTACTACGAGGACTACCAGTTCGCGAAGCTGTCCGACGCCCTGTTCCACTTCGCCTGGGACGAGGTCTTCGACTGGTACGTGGAGCTGTCCAAGACCACGTTCATGGCGGGCGGCGCCCCGGCCGAGGTCAGCAAGCGCGTCCTCGGCGAGGTCCTCGACGTGACGCTGCGGCTCCTGCACCCGGTCGTGCCGTTCGTGACGGAGACGCTGTGGACGACGCTCACGGGCGGTGAGTCGGTCGTCATCGCCCCGTGGCCCACCGACGCGGGCTTCCGGGACGCCGCCGCCGAGAGGGAGATCCGCTCCCTCCAGGACCTGGTCACCGAGGTCCGCAGGTTCCGCGCCGACCAGGGCCTCCAGCCCGGCCAGAAGGTCCCGGCCCGCCTCACCCTGGACGGCACGCCGTTCGCGCCGCACGAGGCCGCGGTCCGCCAGCTCCTGCGCCTCCAGCCGGAGGGCGAGAGCTTCGCGGCCACGGCGACCCTGCCGGTCTCGGGCGCCACGGTGGCCCTCGACCTGTCGGGCACGATCGACGTGGCGGCGGAGCGCAAGCGGCTCGCCAAGGACCTCGCCGCCGCCGAGAAGGAGAAGGCCCAGGCCACCGGCAAGCTAGGCAACGAGGCGTTCCTGGCGAAGGCGCCCGACCAGGTGGTGGACAAGATCCGCGGCCGGCTCGCCAAGGCCGAGGAGGACATCGCCCGCCTCCAGGCGCAGCTGGACAGCCTCCCGGCGGCGTAACACCCGAGGACAGCCGAAGGCGCCCGGAACTGATCGTTCCGGGCGCCTTCGCCGTCCCGTCCCTCGGGCCCGCGCTGCTTGCCCTGCCCCCGCGGCCCCGCCGTCAGAGGGCGGGCTCGGCCACCGGCAGCCAGGCCGGGCCCTGGCCGGGCGCCAGGCCGAGGCGTTCGAGTTCGGCGTCCGCGAGGGCCGCGATGACCCGGGGGTCGGCGCTGCGCCAGCCCTCGGCGAGGCTGCCGGGCGTGGCGTCGGGCAGCCCCGGGGTGCGGGCGAGGGCGGCGGCGGTGGCGGCCACCTCGTCCAGGGGGCGCAGCAGGGAGCGCAGGGCGAGGAGCTCACGGCCGTCGTCGGACTCGGCGAGGTCCCGCGCGGCGGCGGCCTGCCGTACCCAGCGCAGCCGGCGCGGCAGCCAGCCCGCGAGGACGAGGCCGACCGGGACGAGGAAGAGCGCGACGGCGCTCACCACGAGTCCGGCCCGCATCGTCACCGGGTCGATGTCGTCGACGACGCCCACCACCGAGCGCAGCGCGGCGCCCACCTGCTCGCCGACGAGGGGCAGACGGGCGGCGGGCGAGCCGGAGGAGGCGACACCGGAGTCGGGGCCCGGACGGGTGAGGAGCAGGGCCATGCGGTACGCGACGACCGCGGCGGCGGTCCACGCCGCGGTCCACAGCAGGACCGCGGCGTCACCGGCGAGCTGACGGGTCCTTCGACCCGGATTCTGGGCAAACCACATGGTCCGATTGGAACTCCGGGACGCGCGGTGGCGGGGCAGCCGCGCCGGTGCGTACACCCGTTTCGCCGCGCCGGTGCCCACACCCGTTCGGCCGGGAGCGCCACCGCCGGGAGCGCGGCGGGTGCGGCAGGTCACGGATCTCCCGGGGCGGGTGCACCGCGGGGGCGGGGATGATGGGAGGACCATGGACGACCTGCCCGCCGCCGAGGCGCTGCGCAAGGCGGCGGCTGCGACCCGCCGCCTCGCTCGACGTTGCACCCGCGAATCCTGGGCGCTCGATCTGCTGACCGCGCTCTCCTGTCTCGCCCTGATGGCCCTCGACGTACCGGGCCTGGCCGCCGAGGACAACTCCCTCAACGGCCTGATGGCCACCCTCGTCCTCGCGGCGGGCGCGGCGACGCTCATGCTGCGCCGCGTCGCGCCCTGGGTGCCCTTCCTGGTCGCGCTCGTGCTGCTCGGCTGGCTGCACGAGCTGACGCTCGCGCAGTTCGCGCTGTACTCGCTCGCGCGCTACCGGGGGCGGACGGCCGGGGCCGCGGGAGTGGTGACCTATGTGGCCTTCGCGTACGTGATGTTCACCCTGCCGGGGTGGCCGGTGCACAGGGGGGACACGCTCGGCGAGTTCCTCAGCCTGGTCGTGCCGATCGGGGCGCTCGCGGCGGGGGTCGGGGTCGCCGCCAACCGGCAGGACCTGGTGCGGGCGTTGCAGGAGCAGCGGGCCGAGACGCAGGCGTTGCAGGCCGTGCAGCAGGAGCGGGCCCGGATCGCGCGGGACGTGCACGACTTCGTGGGGCGCGAGCTGACGCTGCTCAGCGTGCGTTCGCAGGTGCTCGCCCGGCGGGCCGGGGACACGCCGTGGGCCGACGGGTTCGACGAGCTGTCGGAGACCGCGCGGTCCGCGCACCGGATGCTCAACGAGATCGTCGTGCGGCGCGGGGTCGAGGGGACGCCGACCCCCGGGCTCGCGGCGCTCCCCGAGCTGGCCGAGGAGGGTGCGCGGGCGGGCAGCTCCGTGGACCTGCACGTCGACGACGCCGCGTACCGGCTCTCGCCGCTGCGGCAGGCCGCGGTGCACCGGGTGGTGCGGGAGTGCCTCACGAACGCGGCGAAGCACGCTCCGGGGGAGCGGGTGGAGGTGCGGGTGCGGGTTGCCGCCGGGCGGCTCCTGGTGCGGGTCGGCAACCCGTTGCCCACGGGGGCGGGGGGCTCCGGGGCGGGGGCCCCGGCGGCGCCGGTGTCCGCCGGGACCGGTACCGCGGGGATGGCGGAGCGGGTGCTTGCCGTCGGGGGGACGTTCTCCGCGGGGGCGCGCGGGGGCGCGTACGTGGTGGAGGCCGACCTTCCGTCCGGTGACCTGGCCTGACCCCCGGTGGGGGTGGGCGTCGATCGCCCTCCGGGCTCGCCCGCAGTCGCCGGACGGGCTTTTCTCCCCGCCCGGAGGACTATGCGGACATCCCGCGGACCAGGCCGTCGAAGTCCTCCACGCACGTGCCGCACCCCAGCGCCACGCTGTCCAGCGGGTCGTCGGCGACGAAGACGGGGATGCCGGTGGCGGAGGCGAGGCGGAGGTCCAGACCGGGGAGCAGGGCGCCGCCGCCGGTCAGGACGATGCCGTGTTCCATGACGTCGCCGGACAGCTCCGGCGGGCACTCCTCCAGGGTGACCCGTACCGCGGCGATGATGGCCTCGACGGGCTCGTCGAGAGCGGCCCGCACCTCCCGCACGGTCAGATCCACCGTCCTCGGCAGCCCGGCGACCTTCTCGCGCCCCCGCACGGTGAACGACCGCATCTCGAAGGCGTCCTCACCCGGCACGGGCCACGCGGAGCCGATGGCGACCTTGACGTCCTCGGCGGTGCGCTCACCGATGAGGAGCGCGTGCTCCCGGCGTACGTAGTCGGTGATCGCGGTGTCGAAGCGGTCCCCGCCGACCCGCAGGGACTGCGACGTCACGATGCCGCCCAGCGAGATGACGGCGACCTCGGACGTGCCGCCGCCGATGTCCACGACCATCGAACCGCGCGGGTCGGCCACCGGCAGGCCCGCGCCGATCGCCGCGGCCATCGGCTCCTCCACGAGGTGGACGGCGCGCGCCCCCGCCCCCTGCGCGGCGTGCACGATGGCCCGCCGCTCGACCTGAGTGACACCGCTCGGCACGCAGATCACCATCCGCGCACGCGGCCTGCGCCCCGGCAGGGCCTTGCGCACGAAGTGCCGGATCATCTCCTCGGCGGCCTCGAAGTCGCTGATCACGCCGTCCTTCAGGGGGCGGATCGCGGTGATCGAACCGGGGGTGCGCCCAATGGTCTCCTTGGCCTCCGTGCCGACGGCCAGGGCACTGCGCGCGCCCTCCTTGACGGCGACCACGGACGGCTCGTTGAGCACGATGCCCTGCCCGCGTACGTAGAGGAGGGTGTTGGCGGTGCCGAGGTCGATGCCTATGTCCATGATCGCCAAGTTTGCCCGGCGCCCTCCGGGTCCGGAGGGACCAAGGTCCCGAATCGGACGGGCCGAAAGTCCTGACAGGGGGCGGGGAGGTGGCGGGCAGCCGTGCCGGGCGGACCCGGCCGGAGGCCGCGCGGCCCGCACCCGAGGCCCGGCCCCGCTCCGGAGCCGCCCCGTCCCGCTCCGGAGCCGCCCCGTCCCGCTTCGGAGCCACCCCCGGCGCGCTCCCGGCCCGCTACCGATCTGCCCGCCTCCCCCTCCCGCCCACGCCCCCGTCCCCCTCCCGGCCCGGTCCCCCCAGGCACTGTCACACCGCCTCCGTAGACTGGGCGTGTGAGCGACCTCCCCCCGAACGACAGCCCCCGCGACGACGAGCGCGGCCCCGCCGACGCCAGCGACGAGATCGACGAGTTCGACGAGCTCGTGGCGGCCGAGACCGGCCGCGATCCCGACCTCGCCGTGATCGAGGCGGGCAGCCGCACCCTGCGCACCCAGGCGGGCCCGCCCGAGGCCGACGTGCCCGCCCGCCCCGCCGACCCGGAGGTGGACAGGGCGCTGCGCCAGGTCGAGACGGAGCTCGCCGACCGCTGGGGCGAGACGAAGCTGGAGCCGTCGTTGCGCCGCATCGCGGCCCTGATGGACGTGCTCGGCGAGCCCCAGCGGGCGTATCCGTCGATCCACATCACGGGGACGAACGGCAAGACGTCCACGGCCCGCATGGTCGAAGCCCTCCTCGGCGCCTTCGACCTGCGCACCGGCCGGTACACCTCCCCCCACGTCCAGTCGATCACCGAGCGCATCAGCCTGGACGGCGCCCCCATGGCCCCCGAGCGCTTCGTCGAGGCGTACGAGGACATCAAGCCGTACGTGGAGATGATCGACGCCAAGGACGACGTCCGGCTCTCCTTCTTCGAGGTCCTCACCGGCATGGCGTACGCGGCCTTCGCGGACGCCCCCGTGGACGTCGCCGTCGTCGAGGTCGGCATGGGCGGCACCTGGGACGCCACGAACGTCATCGACGGCTCCGTCGCCGTCGTCACCCCCATCGACCTGGACCACACCGACCGCCTCGGCAACACGGCCGCGGAGATCGCCGCCGAGAAGTCCGGCATCATCAAGCAGGACGCCACCGTCATCCTGGCCCAGCAGCCGGTCGACGCCGCCCAGGTGCTCCTGAAGAAGGCCGTCGAGGTGGACGCGACGGTCGCGCGCGAGGGCCTGGAGTTCGGGGTCACGGCCCGTCAGGTCGCCGTCGGCGGACAGCTCCTCACCCTGCGGGGCCTCGGCGGGGCGGCCAACGAGTACACCGAGGTGTTCCTGCCGCTGCACGGCGAGCACCAGGCGCACAACGCCGCAGTGGCCCTCGCCGCCGTCGAGGCCTTCTTCGGCGTCGGCGCCCAGCACACCCGGCCGCTGGACATCGACACCGTCCGCAAGGCCTTCGCCTCCGTCGCCTCGCCCGGCCGCCTCGAAGTGGTCCGGCGCTCGCCCACCGTCGTCCTCGACGCCGCGCACAACCCCGCGGGCGCCCGCGCCGCCGCCGCGGCGATCGGTGAGGTCTTCGACTTCAGCCGACTCATCGGCGTGGTCGGCGTCAGCGACGACAAGAACGCCCGCGGCATGCTGGAGGCCTTCGAGCCGATCTTCACCGAGGTCGTCGTCACGCAGAACTCCAGCCATCGCGCGCAGAGCGCCGACGCGCTCGCGGCGCTCGCGGTGGAGGTCTTCGGCGAGGACCGGGTGCAGGTCGAGCCGCGTCTCGACGACGCCCTGGAGGCCGCGATCACCCTGGCCGAGGAGGAGGGGGAGTTCGCCGGCGGCGGTGTCCTCGTCACCGGCTCCGTCATGACCGTCGGCGAGGCCCGACTGCTCCTGGGGAAGGGCTGACAGCTGTGCGCACGCTCTGTTCGTCGACGCTGATCGGTGAGTTCTTCGTCATCGGGTTCGCGGGCCTCGTCGCCATGAAGGACCCGGACCTGGAGACGAGCACGGTCTGGACGGTCTGCGGCATCGCCATGGCCCTCTCGGTCCTGCTGTGCGGTATGGCCACCCGTCCGGGCGGCGTCCAGCTCGGCTGGGCGCTCCAGGTCGCGCTGATCTCCAGCGGTTTCATCGTGCCGATGATGTTCTTCATGGGGGCGATGTTCGCCGCCCTGTGGTGGGCCTCGGTGCACTTCGGGCGGAAGATCGACGAGGCGAGGGCCAGGTTCGCCGCCCAGGCCGCCGAAGGGGAGACCGCCTGACCCGGCCGGACGGTGACCGCGGGTGCGGCCGCTGTCACGCCCTGCGCGACGGCGGCCGACCCCGGGTGGGTATCGTGCTCCGCAATCCCACGTGACCGTAAAGCCACTGCTTGGAGCCGCACATGAGCCAGCGCACTCTCGTCCTTCTCAAGCCCGACGCCGTACGTCGAGGTTTGGTCGGCGAGATCGTCGGGCGTATAGAGCGCAAGGCCGACTGGAGGATCAGCGCGCTCGAACTGCGCCACCTGGACCGCGCGACCCTGGAGCAGCACTACGCCGAGCACGTCGGCCGCCCCTTCTACGAGCCGCTCGTCGAGTTCATGCTCTCCGGCCCCGTCGTCGCCCTGGTCGTCGACGGTGAGCGCGTCATCGAGGGCGTGCGCCGGCTCGCGGGCCCGACCGACCCGATCGCCGCCGCGCCCGGCTCCGTCCGCGGCGACTTCGGCGTCATCGTCAGGGAGAACCTGATCCACGCCTCCGACTCCACCGAGTCCGCCGAGCGCGAGCTGAAGATCTTCTTCCCGGGCCTGGTCTGACGGACGCCCGCGACTGACGGCCACGACGTCAGTTCCTCCAGGGACGGCCGGTCCAGACCGGCCGTCCCTCGCCACATGCGGCCCGATCGGGGGAACCCGTGACCCTGATGGCACGTCTCCAGAAGCGGGGCGGCTCATCATCTGCTGACAATGGCGCAGACCCTCGCGCCGTCTTCGTGCGGTCGAGACTACGATGGAAGCCTCCACGCCACTCAGCACCCACCTCGCCTACCTAACAAGCCATCACACGCTCCACTAGGGAAGGCCAGACGCATCCTCATGGGGAACAACATGTCGTTCATCGGCCGTGACATGGCTGTCGACCTCGGGACCGCCAACACGCTGGTGTACGTCAGGGGTCGGGGGATCGTACTCAACGAACCGTCCGTCGTCGCGATCAACACCAACACCGGCGGCATCCTCGCGGTCGGCGCCGAAGCGAAGAAGATGATCGGGCGCACGCCCGGCAACATCGTCGCGGTGCGCCCCCTGAAGGACGGCGTGATCGCCGACTTCGAGATCACCGAACGGATGCTGCGCTACTTCATCCTGAAGATCCACAAGCGCCGTTATCTGGCCCGCCCGCGCGTCGTGGTCTGTGTGCCCTCCGGCATCACGGGGGTCGAGCGCCGCGCCGTCATCGAGGCCTCCTCGCAGGCCGGTGCCCGCCAGGTGCACATCATCGAGGAGCCCATGGCCGCCGCCATCGGCTCCGGTCTGCCGGTCCACGAGGCCACCGGCAACATGGTGGTCGACATCGGCGGCGGCACCACCGAGGTCGCCGTCATCTCCCTCGGCGGAATCGTCACGGCACAGTCCATCCGGGTGGCGGGCGACGAGCTGGACAACGCGATCATCCAGCACATCAAGAAGGAGTACTCCCTCCTCCTCGGTGAGCGCACGGCCGAACAGATCAAGATCACCATCGGCTCCGCGTACGACATGGACGCCGACGAGCACACCGAGATCCGCGGCCGCGACCTCGTCTCCGGCCTGCCGAAGACCGTCGTGATCTCCGCCGCCGAGGTCCGCAAGGCCATCGAGGAGCCGGTCAACGCCATCGTCGACGCGGTCAAGACGACCCTCGACAAGTGCCCGCCCGAGCTCTCGGGCGACGTCATGGACCGCGGCATCGTCCTGACCGGCGGCGGCGCGCTGCTGCGCGGCCTGGACGAGCGGCTGCGCCGCGAGACCGGCATGCCCATCCACATCGCCGAGGACCCGCTGGACAGCGTGGCGCTCGGCTCCGGCAAGTGCGTCGAGGAGTTCGAGGCCCTCCAGCAGGTCCTCGACGCCCAGCCGCGCCGGTGAAGGTGGCGCGAACACCCTGAGAGTGGGTCCGCCGTACGAGTGCCTGCCACTTCGTGCGGCGGATCGTTGATATAGAGGCAACGAAGCAATACAGAGAGATGACCATTCCGCGGAGCACTCGCCTGCCCGCGGTTTCATGGGTTTCCCTGTCAGGGATATGGATGTTCCTGTCGGGGGATTCCGTGGATATCCGTAGATTCCGACTTGAGGAAGGCACGGCCGCCGCACGTGAGGGACACACGAGAGAGCCGGCTGCTCCTGGTGCTGCTGATCGCCATCGCGTTCGCACTGATCACGGTGGACATCCGCGGCGGTGAGGATTCGCCGGTCGACGGTGCCCGCCAGGCCGCCGCCACGGTCCTCGGCCCGGTCGAGAACGGCATGTCGTCCGCCGTCGACCCCATCGGCAACGCGATCGGCGCGGTCCGCGACTCCGGTGACCGCCACGACCGCATCGCCCAACTGGAGCGCCAGAACGCCGCGTTGAAGGCCAGGCTCGGCAGCGACGACCGCAACCGCAGCCGCGTCAGACAGCTCGACTCGATGCTGAAGACGGCGGGCGCGGGCCAGTACGGCATCAAGGGCGCCGAAGTCATCGGCATAGGAGCGGCCCAGGGCTTCTCCTGGACGGTCACCATCGACGCCGGCGCGGACGACGGTCTGAAGCGCGACATGACGGTGCTCAACGGCGACGGCCTCGTCGGCCGCGTCACCACCGTCGGCCCGTCCACCGCCACGGTGCTGCTCGCCAACGACCCCGACTTCACCGTCGGCACCCGCATGGAGAAGACCGACGAGCTCGGCTTCGCCTCCGGCCAGGGCGACCGCCCGCTGCGCGTGCAGATGCTCAACGGCAAGGCCAAGGTCAAGAAGGGCGACCGCCTGGTGACCTTCGGCTCGCAGGCCGACAAGCCGTTCGTGCCGGGCGTCCCGGTCGGCGAGGTCGTCCGCGTCGACCCCTCCGGCGGCGACCTGACCCGCAACGTCTTCGTCCGGCCCTACGTCGGCTTCAGCAAGCTCGACGTCGTCGGTGTCGTCGTCGAGGCCCCGCGCAAGGACCCCCGCGACACGGTCCTGCCGCGCAAGCCCGGGAAACCCAAGCCGGCCCCCACGGTGACGGTCACCGCCACGCCGTCCGGGGACGCCCCGGCCGACGGCACGGGCGACGGCACGGGCGATGGCACGGGCGATGGCACGGCCGACGGTACCGGCGATGGCACAGCCGACGGCAACGGCTACGACAACGGCAACGAGCAGTAGGAGCACTGACACCCCCATGCGCTTCAACCGGATCCTGCTCTCCAGCACCCTCGTCGTCGTCGCCCTCGTCGTCCAGGTCAGCGTCCTCGCCCGGCTCCAGCTGCCCGGCGCCGTACCCGACCTGGTGCTGCTCACCGTCCTCGGCCTCGCCCTGGTGTACGGGCATGTGGGCGGCGCCCTGATCGGCTTCGGCGCGGGCCTGCTCACCGACCTCGCGCCGCCCGCCGACCACGCCGCCGGGCGCTACGCCCTGGTCCTGTGCGTCATCGGCTATCTGGCGGGCCTCGCCAAACCCGAGACCGGGCGGCTGCGCTCGGCCGGCGGCCCGCTCTTCGTCGTGGTCGGCTCCGCCGTCGGCTCGACCCTCCTGTACGCCGGTGTGGGCGCCCTCGTCGGCGACGACGCGGCCCGCCACGTGGGCCTCGGCGGACTGCTCTTCACGGCCGCCCTCTACGACCTGCTGCTCGCGCCCTTCACCATCCCGCTGATCATCGCCCTCGCCCGGCGCGCCGAGAACGACCCGCTGGGGGACTCCACCACGGGCGCCAAGGCCGCCGACGTCTCCTCCGGCTGGCTCTCCTCGGGCACCGGCCTGAGCATCGGCAACCAGCGCGGCGCGGGCCTCAGGATGAAGGCGGCCAGGGCCCGGGTGGCCCGCGCCGGACGCATCAAGGGGGTCAAGCGCCTGTGAGCGCGACGAAGCCCACGTACCAGCCGTACCAGCCGACGCACCACGGGGAGGGCCCGCAGCAGTGACCAACATCCCCGAGACGGGCCGCACCCCCCGCGTCCAGGTCCGCCTCGTCATCATCCAGATCCTCGTCGTCTCGCTGCTCCTCACCCTCGGCGGCAGGCTGTGGTACCTCCAGGTCCGCAACGGCAGCGAGTACGCCGAGGAAGCCTCGGGGAACCACGTGCAGCAGGTCGTCCAGCCCGCCGTGCGCGGCTCGATCCTCGACGCCCGCGGCGTGCCCATCGCCGACAACCAGACCCGGCTCGTCGTCTCCGCGTCCCGCACGGACCTGATGAAGATGAAGGACGACGGCAAGAGCGTCCTGGACAAGCTCGCAGGCGTCCTCGCCATGAGCCCCAAGGACGTCGCCGACAAGGTCCGCCTCTGCGACTCCAAGACGCCCCAGCCCTGCTGGAACGGCTCGCCCTACCAGCCCATCCCGATCACCGACGAGGCCACGCCCAAGCAGGCCCTCCAGATCCGGGAGCGCTCGGAGGACTTCCCCGGCATCACCGCGGAACCCACCGCCGTACGCCGCTACGGCGCCCCTGGCAAGTCCAACACCGCCCAGGTGCTCGGCTACCTCTCACCCGTCACCGACGAGGAGATCAACAAGGCCAAGGACTCCGACTCGCCGTACCTGCGCTCCGACCAGGTCGGCCGCTCGGGCCTGGAGCGCACCTACGACAAGCAGCTGCGCGGCAAGGCCGGCGTCACCCGCTACGAGGTCGACAACCTCGGCCGGGTCATGGGGAAGGCCGACTCCGATCGGGCCAGGCCCGGCTCCAACGTCGTCACCAGCATCGACGCGCGCGTACAGGCCGTGTCCGAGTACTGGCTGAACGAGGCGATGAAGAAGGCCCGCGACGAGTTCGACGACAACACCGGCGAGAACTACAAGGCCGACGCGGGCGCCGTCGTCGTCATGGAGAACAAGACGGGCCGCGTCGTCGCCATGGCCTCCAACCCCAGCTACGACCCGAACGCCTGGGTCGGCGGCATCTCCGGCAAGGACTACGCCAAGCTCACCGGCAAGAAGTCCAACTACCCGCTCCTGAACCGGGCCATCCAGGGCCAGGCGGCCCCCGGCTCGATCTTCAAGGTCATCCCGACCGCCGCCGCCGTCAACGCGGGCTACGAGTTCAACGGCCGCTACCCCTGCCCCAGCTCGTACTCGATCGGCGGACAGGTCTTCAAGAACTTCGAGTCCCAGGGCCACGGCTCCATCACGCTCGGCCAGGCCCTCGAGGTCTCCTGCGACACCGTCTTCTACAAGCTCGCGCACGACCAGTGGGCCAAGGACGGCGGCAACAAGCCGAAGAAGGACGCCGCCGACTGGTTCTACAGGACCGCGCACCAGTTCGGCCTCGGCAAGGAGACCGGCATCGACCTCCCCAACGAGGTCACGGGCCGCGTCCCCGACCGCCAGTGGAAGAAGAACTACTGGAAGGCCAACAAGGACGCCTGGTGCAAGCAGGGCAAGAAGCGCGGCGAGTACGCCGAGCGCATCGCCTACGAGAACTGCCTCGAAGGCATGAAGATGCGCGCCGGTGACTCCGTCAACTACTCCATCGGCCAGGGCGACACCCTCGTCACGCCGATACAGATGGCCACCATCTACTCCGCCATCGCCAACGGCGGCACCATGTACGACCCCACCGTCGGCAAGGCGATCATCAGCGCCGACGGCAAGCGCGTCGAGGAGATCGCCCCCAAGGCGCACGGCAAGCTGCCCATGGACGCGGCGCTGCGCAAGGACATAGACGGTGCCCTCGCGGACGTCGCCACCAAGGGCACCGCGGCCTGGCGGTTCGGCGGCTGGCCGCAGGACAGGATCCCGATGCACGCCAAGACCGGCACCGCCGAGGTCTACGGCAAGCAGACGACGTCGTGGTTCGCGACGTACACCAAGGACTACTCGATCGTGATGACGATCTCCCAGGGCGGTACGGGCTCCGGCGCGTCGGGACCCGCCGTGCGCAAGATCTACGACGCGATCTACGGCCTGGACGACAGCGGCAAGCAGGACCTGAAGAAGGCCCTGCTGCCCGAGCCGCAGAAGACCCTGCCCAAGATCCAGCCCGACGGCTCCATCGACGCCCCGAAGATCAAGCCGTTCAAACCCGCCGAGCCCGAGGAACCGACCGAGCAGACCGGACTTGCCGGGCCCCCGGCGAATGCGAGGCGTGACTAGCCATGGCCGGCACCGGAGGTTTCTCCGTCTCGGGCTACGGTCCCGAACGCTCCACGATGTCCCGTCTATTCGCCCGCGACTCGATACTGCGCCGGCTCGACTGGGTGATACTGCTCTGCGCCCTCGCGCTGTCCGTGATCGGCTCCGCGCTCGTCTACTCGGCGACCCGCAACCGCACGGAACTCGTCGGCGACGACCCGTACGCCTTCGTGCTCAAGCACGTCATGAACATCGGCATCGGACTCGCCCTGATGGCCGGCACGATCTGGCTCGGCCACCGCACCCTGCGCACGGCCGTGCCGATCCTCTACGGCCTCTCCGTCTTCCTGGTGCTGCTCGTCCTCACCCCGCTCGGCGCCACCATCAACGGCGCCCACGCCTGGCTGGTGATCGCGGGCTTCTCGCTCCAGCCCTCCGAGTTCGTCAAGATCACCATCATCCTCGGCATGGCGATGCTGCTCGCGGCCCGCGTCGACGCGGGCGACAGGGAGCACCCCGACCACCGCACCGTGGTGCAGGCGCTCGGCCTCGCGACCGTGCCGATAATGATCGTCCTGCTCATGCCCGACCTCGGCTCGGTCATGGTCATGGTGATGATCGTGCTCGGTGTGCTGCTCGCCTCCGGCGCCTCCAACCGGTGGGTCTTCGGCCTGCTCGGCGCCGGCGTCCTCGGCGGTGTCGCCATATGGAAGCTCGGCGTCCTCGACGACTACCAGATCGCCCGCTTCGCGGCCTTCGCCAACCCCGCCCTGGACCCGGCGGGCGTCGGCTACAACACCAACCAGGCCCGCATCGCGATCGGCTCGGGCGGCCTGACCGGCACGGGCCTGACCAAGGGCTCCCAGACCACCGGCCAGTTCGTCCCCGAGCAGCAGACGGACTTCGTGTTCACGGTCGCGGGCGAGGAGCTCGGCTTCGTCGGCGCGGGCGCGATCCTGCTCCTCCTCGGCGTCGTGCTCTGGCGGGCCTGCCGCAT
Source organism: Streptomyces sp. NPDC017940 (assembly GCF_044328435.1). Taxonomy (NCBI): domain Bacteria; kingdom Bacillati; phylum Actinomycetota; class Actinomycetes; order Kitasatosporales; family Streptomycetaceae; genus Streptomyces; species Streptomyces sp. NPDC017940. The sequence goes on from NZ_JBIRHJ010000001.1 coordinate 474,869, forward strand.
CGCCCGAGAGACGACCGAGCTGTACGGCACGATCGTCGCCGCCGGGATCATCGCCTGGTTCGCCTTCCAGGCCTTCGAGAACATCGGGATGACGCTCGGCATCATGCCGGTCGCGGGCCTGCCGCTGCCGTTCGTGTCGTACGGCGGGTCCTCCATGTTCGCCGTCTGGGTGGCGGTCGGCCTACTCCAGTCGATCAAGGTGGAGCGGCCGCTGTCCGCCTGAGGACCGCGTCCGGGACGCCCACCGGGGGCGTCCCGGACACGGCCGTCCGTACCGCACCTGTTTAGGTCCCCGGATCCCGTCTAGGTTCATGTCATGGCGGACACCAAGAGCGAAGCGGACAGGAAGCCCCGAACCGGTACCAGGACCAAGCGCGAGATCGAGCGGAAGTACGACGCGGCGGCCGACGGCACGCTGCCCGACCTCACCGGCGTCGGCGGCATCGCCGACGTCGTGGGCCAGGGCGTCACCGACCTCGACGCCGTCTACTACGACACTCCCGACGAGCGCCTCGCCGCTGCCTCCATCACGCTGCGCCGCCGCACCGGCGGTGCCGAGGCGGGCTGGCACCTGAAACTTCCCGTCGCCCACGGCACCCGCGACGAGGTGCACGCGCCGCTCTCCGGCAACTCCGGTGACTCCGGCGGCTCCGACGAGGTGCCGGAGGCCCTGCGCGACCTCGTCCGCGCCCATGTGCGCGGCGCCGACCTGGCCCCCGTCGTCCGCCTGCGCTCCGCCCGCGACGTCCACCACCTCCTCGGCGGGGACGGCGCCGTGCTCGCCGAGATCAGCGTCGACGGCGTACTCGCCGAGCGGCTCGGCACCGGCTCCGGCACCGTCGCCTGGACGGAGATCGAGGTCGAACTGGCCGACGGCGGCGACCCCGCGCTGCTCGACAAGGTGGACAAGAAGCTGCGCAAGGCGGGCGTCAAACCCTCGGCGGCCGCGTCGAAGCTGGCGCGGGCCCTGGCCGAGACGGCGACGGGCGGACCCGGCCGGGCGGGCGGCGCCGCGGCGCGCGAGAAGCCACGGACCACCGACGGTACGGCGGGCGGCCACGTCCTCGCCTACTGCCGCAAGCAGCGCGACGCCCTGCTGTCCTGGGACGTCGCCGCGCGCCAGGACCTGCCCGACTCCGTCCACAAGATGCGGGTGGCGACGCGCCGCCTGCGCAGCGCCTTCAAGTCGTACCGCAAGGTCCTCGACCGCACGGTCACCGACCCCCTGGGCGACGAACTGAAGTGGCTGGCCGCCGAACTGGGCGTGGACCGCGACCGCGAGGTCCTCCTCGAACGCCTCACGGCCGCCGTCGACGAGGTGCCCCGCACCCTGCTCCTCGGCCCGGTGCGGGCCCGGTTGCAGGTCTGGGGGGTCGCGGGCCGCGCCGACGCCAGGCAGCTGACGCTCGCCGTCCTCGACAGCGAGCGCTATCTGCGGCTCGTCGACCGCCTCGACGCCCTCCTCGCCGACCCGCCGCTGCGCGAGGCCGCCGCGGCCCCCGCCGCCGACGTCCTGCCGGGGGTCCTGCTCAAGGACTACGGCCGGCTCGCGGGACGCGTCGGCGACGCCCTCTCCCTCGCCCCCGGCCAGGAGCGGGACACGGCCCTGCACGAGGCCCGCAAGGCCGCCAAGCGCGCCCGGTACGCGGGCGAGGCGGCGAAGCCCGCCCTCGGCGGGCCCGCGGCCCGCTTCGCCAAGCGCATGAAGGCCGTGCAGACGGTGCTCGGCGAGCACCAGGACAGCGTGGTGGCCCGCGGGACCCTGCGGGACCTCGCCGTGCAGGCGCACGCCGCGGGGGAGTCCGCGTTCGTCTGGGGCCTGCTGTACGGCAGGGAGGAGGCGGACGCGGCGGCGGGGGAGCGGGAGCTGCCCGAGGTGTGGGAGCGGGCGGCGCGGCCGAAGGTGCGCTCGGCGCTCGGCGGCTGATCCGCGTTGGTCCGATCGCGTGACGAGAGGTGGCCCGCGGCCACGTTAGGCTTGAGGGTCACCCCTGTCAGCTCACGAAGGTCCAGCGATGTCTGTCGAGTCGGTTTTCCCGCAGCTCGAAGCCCTGCTCCCGCATGTGCAGAAGCCGATCCAGTACGTAGGCGGTGAACTCAACTCCACCGTCAAGCCGTGGGACGAGTGCGACGTCCGCTGGGCCCTGATGTACCCGGACGCGTACGAGGTCGGCCTGCCCAACCAGGGCGTCATGATCCTGTACGAGGTGCTCAACGAGCGCGAGGGCGTCCTCGCCGAGCGCACGTACAGCGTGTGGCCCGACCTCGAGGAGCTGATGCGGGAGCACCGGGTCCCGCAGTTCACGGTGGACAGCCACCGCCCGGTGAAGGCCTTCGACGTGTTCGGCCTGTCCTTCTCCACGGAGCTCGGCTACACCAACATGCTCACCGCCCTGGACCTCGCGGGCATCCCGCTGGAGTCCAAGGACCGCACGGTCGACGACCCGATCGTGCTCGCGGGCGGCCACGCGGCCTTCAACCCCGAGCCCATCGCCGACTTCATCGACGCCGCGGTCATCGGCGACGGCGAGCAGGCCGTGCTCGACATGACGGAGATCATCCGCACGTGGAAGGCCGAGGGCCGCCCCGGCGGGCGCGATGAGGTGCTCCTGCGCCTCGCGAGGACGGGCTCGGTGTACATCCCCGGGTTCTACGACGTCGAGTACCTCCCCGACGGCCGCATCGGCCGTGTCGTACCGAACAGGTCCGGTGTCCCGTGGCGGGTGTCCAAGCACACCGTCATGGACCTCGACGAGTGGCCCTACCCCAAGCAGCCCCTGGTCCCGCTCGCCGAGACCGTCCACGAGCGCATGTCCGTGGAGATCTTCCGCGGCTGCACGCGCGGCTGCCGCTTCTGCCAGGCGGGCATGATCACCCGCCCGGTGCGCGAGCGCTCCATCACGGGCATCGGCGAGATGGTCGACAAGGGCCTGAAGGCGACCGGCTTCGAGGAGGTCGGCCTGCTCTCCCTGTCCTCCGCCGACCACACCGAGATCGGCGACATCGCCAAGGGCCTCGCGGACCGGTACGAAGAGGACAAGATCGGCCTGTCCCTGCCCTCCACCCGCGTGGACGCCTTCAACGTCGACCTCGCCAACGAGCTGACCCGCAACGGCCGCCGCTCGGGCCTCACCTTCGCCCCCGAGGGCGGCAGTGAGCGCATGCGCAAGGTCATCAACAAGATGGTCTCCGAAGAGGACCTGATCAGGACCGTCGCCACCGCCTACGGCAACGGCTGGCGCCAGGTGAAGCTGTACTTCATGTGCGGCCTGCCCACCGAGACCGACGAGGACGTCCTCCAGATCGCCGACATGGCGATGAACGTCATCCAGAAGGGCCGCGAGGTCTCCGGCTCGAACGACATCCGCTGCACGGTGTCGATCGGCGGCTTCGTGCCGAAGCCCCACACCCCCTTCCAGTGGGCCCCGCAGCTCTCCTCCGCGGAGACCGACGCCCGCCTGGAGAAGCTCCGCGACAAGATCCGCGGCGACAAGAAGTACGGCCGTTCCATCGGCTTCCGCTACCACGACGGCAAGCCCGGCATCGTCGAGGGCCTGCTCTCCCGCGGCGACCGCCGCCTCGGCGCCGTCATCCGCGCCGTCTACGAGGACGGCGGCCGCTTCGACGGCTGGCGCGAGCACTTCAGCTACGACCGCTGGATGAGCTGCGCCGACAAGACGCTGCCGGAGATGGGCGTCGACGTCGACTGGTACACCACCCGCGAGCGCACCTACGAAGAGGTCCTGCCCTGGGACCACCTGGACTCCGGCCTCGACAAGGACTGGCTCTGGGAGGACTGGCAGGACTCGCTCGACGAGACCGAGGTCGACGACTGCCGCTGGACGCCCTGCTTCGACTGCGGTGTGTGCCCCGCCATGCAGACGGAGATCCAGGTCGGCCCCACCGGCAAGAAGATGCTGCCGCTCACCGTGGTCGACAGGACGCCGGTGACCGGCTGACCCTCCCGCACCTCCCGCACACGACGCCCACCTCGGCAACCGCCGAGGTGGGCGCGGATCTGTGGAGCCGTGGCGGCTCCGCGTGCGTCTAGGACGACATGGACCTGGAAAAACGGCCCGCGACGGATCCGAGGACACGGCCCGCGGCGCCACCGGCGGAGTCGGCCCCCGCACCCCCTCCCGCGCCGCTGCCCGACCGGCCCGCCGCGCGGGCGGAGGGCTGTCTCGTGGTGGCGATCCGACTGCCGGTGCGGCTCCTCGCGCTGGTCCTCGTGGTGCCGGTGCGGCTGCTGTGGGACGCCCTCGTCGTCGTGGGACGCGTGCTGCGGGACACCGTCCTGCGGCCCGTCGGCCGGGCGCTCGCCTGGCTGGGGCACACGCTCGTGGTGGTGCCGCTGGGGGCGCTGTGGCGGTACGTCCTCGCTCCGGTGGGCCGGGCGCTCGGCTTCGCCGCGGTGTTCGTCGGCAAGTGCCTCTTCGTCTGGCCCTGGGTGGGGTTGTGGCGGTTCGTGGCCGTGCCGGTCGCCGTCGGCGTCGGATGGCTGCTGCGGATGCTGCTCGTGGTGCCCGCGGTGTGGCTGTACGCGTATGTCCTCACCCCCGTCGGACACGGTCTGGCCTGGATGGCGCGGATGCTCGGCGCCGGGGCCGCGGGGCTCGGGCGTGGCGTCCTCTGGGTGCTGCGGATGCTGCTCGTGGTGCCTGCCGTGGCGCTCTGCACCTGGGTGCTCGTTCCGGTGGGGCGGGCGCTCGCGTGGGTCGCCCGCGGGGTGGCCGCCGGGGTCGTGTGGCTGCTGCGGGGCGTCGTGCTCGTGGTGGGGACACTGCTGCGGTGGATCTTCGTGGTGCCCGCAGTGGCCCTGTGGCGGTGGGTGCTCGCGCCCCTCGGGCGGGGTGTCGCCGTCGTGGCGCGGGAGGTCGGGGACGCGCTCGGACACGCCTGGCGGGTCGCCGGGTACGTGGCGCGGGCCGTCCGGCGGTTCCTGGGACAGCTCCTCGGGTGGATCTTCGTCGACCCCGCCCGCTGGGTGTACCGCACCGCGCTCACCCCGGTCGGACACGCCGTACGCGACCTGGTGTGGCGGCCCGCCGCCGACGCCGCACGGGCCGTCGGCCGCAGCACCCGCCAGGCCGTCGCCGCCGCCCGGCAGAGCGTGCGCCAGGCCCGCGCCGATGTCCGGCGGGCCCTGTTCGGCGCACCGAAGGAGCGGGTACCGGTGGGTGAGGTGCCGTCGGCCCGGCGGGGACCCGGGGACGTGAAGCGCGTACTCTAGGACACAGGGTCCGGCGCGAAATGTCCCCGCGAGCGTGGGGGCGGTCCGGACCGACCACTGGGCAAGCGCCAGCCCGGGCGTGCTCCCCGCGACTGCGGGGACGGCGTCCCGGACCGCGTACACGAGGAGAAGTTCCCCTGGGCAAGCGACAGCCCGAAGGCCCGCCGCCCGCACCCGCGGTGCAGCGCATCCGTCTGCGCTACACCAAGCGCGGCCGCCTCCGGTTCACCAGCCACCGTGACTTCCAGCGCGCCTTCGAGCGGGCGTTGCGCCGCGCCGAGGTGCCCATGGCGTACTCGGCGGGGTTCACCCCGCACCCCAAGGTGTCGTACGCCAATGCCGCACCCACCGGCACGGGCAGTGAGGCCGAGTATCTGGAGATCGCGCTCACCGAGCACCGCGACCCGCGCACGCTGTGGGAGCTGCTCGACGAGTCGCTGCCCGACGGACTCGACATCACGGACGCCGTCGAGGCCCGCACCTCCGGCCTCGCCGACCGGCTCACCGCCTCCGTGTGGGAGCTGCGGCTGGACGGCGTGGAGCCCGCGGCCGCCGAGCGCGCCGCGGCCGCCTTCCGCGCCGCCGACACCGTCGAGGTCCAGCGCCGTACGAAGAACGGCATGCGGACCTTCGACGCCCGCGCCGCCGTGGTGAGCCTGGACACCGTCGGCGCGGAGGCGCTCGCCTCCCGTGCCGATAGGCCGAGCGACAAGCCCTGTGCGATACTGCGGCTGGTTGTACGGCACGTGACACCTGCCGTCCGACCCGACGACGTCCTGTCCGGTCTCCGAGCTGTGGCCGACCTGGCGCCGCCGGTCCCCGCAGCGGTGACCAGGCTGGCGCAGGGGCTTTTCGATGACGAGACCGGCACGGTGACCGACCCGCTCGCGCCCGACCGCGAGGCAGTCACGGCCGCCCCGGCCGATCGGCACCCCCGATCAGGGGCCGCCGATTCTGCCACCGCGACGGCGCCGGCGTAAGGAAGGTCCCGCGCGGGGACGCTCGCCGGAAACACCGCAGCGCCACCCTCGTACTCGGGAGCCACCTGGGTCGGGCGGCGCACCGACAGAAGACTTTCGCCAGGCCGTACGCCCACGGGGCATACGGAACCGGTGACAAGACACAGAGAGCTCCCGTGCGGCGCCCACGCCCCCGGACGGCGGCCCCGCGCAGCAAGCGCGAGCCGCGGATACCTCCGGTACAGGCGCGGCGCCCGGGAGCGTGACGGGAGAACCGCCCGCATGCTTGAGCCGAACGACCCCACCGAGGGATCGAACAACAGCACCCCCAGCGACACCCTGCCCCCGCGCCGCAGGCGCCGGGCGGCGTCGCGCCCCGCGGGCCCGCCCGCGGGCAGCGCCACGGACGCCGCGCCGGCCATACCGGCCGCCCCCGCCGCCGCTTCCGTCGACCCCGAGGTGGCCGACGTGGACGCCGAGGAACTGGACGAGACGGCCGCGGCCGCCGCGGCGTCCGCTGCGCCTTCCGAGACGCCTTCCGAGGCCTCTGCGACCGCTGCTCCTGCGGCTGAGTCCGCCGCCGAGCCGGTGGCCGCCGCCGAGGAGGCGGCGCCCGCCGCGCCCGCGCGTACGCGTCGCCGTGCGACCCGCCGGGCGTCGGCGCCGGTCGGTTCGCCGCAGTCCGGCGGGGCTGGTTCGGCCGCGGTGCCGACTGCCGAGCCGGTCGCGGCCGATTCTGCTGCGGCTGAGCCTGCTGCGGCCGAGACGCCCGCCGTCGAGTCTGCCGCCGCTGAGTCTGCCGCTGCCGAGCCGGTGGCCGCGGAGGAGGCTGCGCCCGCGCGTGCGCGTCGTCGTGCGACTCGCCGGGCGTCGGCGCCGGTCGGTTCGCCGCAGTCCGCCGGGGCGGGTTCCGCCGCGGTGCCGACCGCCGAGCCTGCTGCGGCCGAGCCGGTCGCGGCCGAGACGCCCGCCGCCGAGCCCGCCGCCGCCGAGCCGGTGGCCGCGGAGGAGGCTGCGCCCGCGCGTGCGCGTCGTCGTGCGACCCGCCGCGCGTCGGCGCCCGTTGGTTCGCCGCAGTCCGCCGAGGCGGGTTCCGCCGCGGTGCCGAACGCCGAGCCGGTCGTGGCCGAGCCTGCCCCCGAGCTTGCTGCGGCCGAGACGCCCGCCGCCGAGCCTGCCGCCGCCGAGCCGGTGGCCGCGGAGGAGGCCGCGCCCGCGCGTACGCGTCGTCGTGCGACCCGCCGCGCTTCCGCCCCCGCCGGTTCGCCGCAGTCCGCCTCGGCGGCCGAGCAGCCGGTGGCCGCCGCTGCCGAGAGCACCGGTGGCACCGAGAGCGTCACGGCGCCCGCCGCGCAGGCGGAAACGTCCGCTGTCGCTGCCGAGGATGGGGGGCCGCGTCGTTCGCGTCGGCGTGCGACGCGTGGTGCGTCGGCGCCTGTTGCCGATGCACAGGTCGCGGACACCGCGCAGAGCGCCGAGGCTTCGCAGGTTGCGGATGTCGTCGAGGCCGGGGCTGACGAGGTCCCCGCTGCCGCTGCCGAGGATGGCGGGCCGCGTCGTTCGCGTCGGCGTGCGACGCGTGGTGCGTCGGCGCCTGTTGCCGATGCGCAGGTCGCGGACACCGCGCAGGCCGCCGAGGCCCCGCAGGCCACGGATGCCGCCGAGACCAAGGCCGACGAGGCCCCCGCCGCTGAGGCGGACGCCGCGCCGCGTCGTGGCCGGCGTCGTGCCACCCGCGCCGAGGCGCAGGCCGCCGAGGCCGTGCGGAGCGAGGTGCCGGAGCAGACGGAGCAGGCGGAGCAGGCCGAAACCGCCCCGCGGCGGGCCGCCCGCGCGGCCGACGCCCCCGAGCAGGCCGAGGCCGACGCGCCGCGTGGCCGTGCGCGCCGCAGGGCCACCCGTAAGGCCGCCGCCGGTTTCACGGCTCCCGCCGGTCCTGACGCGCAGTCCGGTGACGGCTCCGAGCGGCGCCCCGCGCGGCCCGCTGTCGCCGTCTTCCAGGCGCCCGTCTTCGCCGAGCCGATGTTCCAGACCCCGGAGCGCGCCGCCGCCGCGGCCGCCGCCGAAGCGGCCGAGCAGCCCGCCGAGGCCGCGCCCGCCGCCGAGGAGGAGACCACTCCGCGCCGCCGTCGCCGCCGTCGCGCCGCGGACGAGCAGCCCGCCGCAGCGACGCCCGTCGACGAGCCCGCCGCGACCGCCGTCCAGGAGCCCGCAACGGAGACCGGGGGCGCCGTGGACGAGGCCTCCGCGGCCGAGGACACGGCGGACAGCGACTCCGCCGACACCGCGGACGGCGCAGATGACGCCGAAGGCGCCGACGGCGTTGACGGCGCGGACAGCGAGGAAGGCTCCGAGCGGCACGGTCGGCGCCGCCGCCGCGGTGGCCGGCGCCGCCGTCGCGGTGAGTCCGCCGACGCGGACGAGGACGCCCCGTCCGCCGAGGACACCGACGAAGCCGACGAGGCGGCCGACGACGCCGACAGCGCCGACCGGCCCGACGACGTCGAGGACTCCGAGGAGTCCGGCGGGGGCTCGAGCAGCAGCCGTCGCCGCCGTCGCCGTCGCCGCCGTGCCGGTGACAGCGCCGAGAGCGAGCCGGGCGACGGCGACCCGGAGCGTACGGTCGTCAAGGTCCGCGAGCCGCGCAAGAAGGGCGACGACGCCCCGTCGGACGAGGTGCAGTCCATCAAGGGCTCCACGCGTCTGGAGGCGAAGAAGCAGCGCCGCCGCGAGGGCCGCGAGCAGGGCCGCCGCCGTGTCCCGATCATCACCGAGGCCGAGTTCCTGGCCCGCCGCGAGGCGGTCAACCGGGAAATGATCGTCCGGCAGAACGGCGACCGCACCCAGATCGGCGTCCTCGAGGACAACATCCTCGTGGAGCACTACGTCAACAAGGAGCAGTCGACGTCGTACGTCGGCAACGTCTACCTGGGCAAGGTGCAGAACGTCCTGCCGTCGATGGAGGCCGCCTTCATCGACATCGGCAAGGGCCGCAACGCCGTCCTGTACGCCGGTGAGGTCAACTTCGAGGCGCTCGGCATGGCCAACGGCCCGCGCCGCATCGAGTCCGCCCTGAAGTCGGGCCAGTCCGTGCTCGTACAGGTCACCAAGGACCCGATCGGCCACAAGGGCGCCCGCCTGACCAGCCAGGTCTCGCTGCCCGGCCGGTACCTGGTCTATGTGCCCGAGGGCTCGATGACCGGCATCAGCCGCAAGCTGCCCGACACCGAGCGCGCGCGCCTGAAGACCATCCTCAAGAAGATCGTCCCCGAGGACGCGGGCGTCATCGTGCGCACCGCCGCCGAGGGCGCGAGCGAGGACGAGCTGCGCCGCGACGTCGAGCGCCTGCAAGGGCAGTGGGAGGACATCCTCAAGAAGTCGAAGATGTCCACGACCAGCTCGCCGAGCCTGCTGTACGGCGAGCCGGACATGACCGTCCGCGTGGTCCGCGACATCTTCAACGAGGACTTCTCGAAGGTCATCGTCAGCGGTGACGAGGCGTGGGAGACCATCCACGGCTACGTCGCGCACGTCGCGCCCGACCTGGCGGACCGCCTCCAGCGGTGGACGTCCGAGGTCGACGTCTTCGCGACGTACCGGATCGACGAGCAGCTCGCCAAGGCGCTCGACCGCAAGGTGTGGCTGCCGTCGGGCGGCTCCCTCGTGATCGACAAGACCGAGGCGATGGTGGTCATCGACGTCAACACCGGCAAGTTCACCGGTCAGGGCGGCAACCTCGAAGAGACCGTCACCAGGAACAACCTGGAGGCGGCCGAGGAGATCGTGCGCCAGCTGCGCCTTCGCGACCTGGGCGGCATCGTCGTCATCGACTTCATCGACATGGTCCTCGAGTCCAACCGGGACCTGGTCCTGCGGCGGATGCTGGAGTGCCTGGGCCGGGACCGGACGAAGCACCAGGTCGCCGAGGTGACCTCGCTCGGCCTGGTCCAGATGACCCGCAAGCGGGTGGGCCAGGGCCTCTTGGAGTCCTTCTCCGAGACCTGCGTGCACTGCAACGGCCGCGGCGTCATCGTCCACATGGACCAGGCCACGGCGCCGGGCGGTGGCGGCGGCAAGCGCAAGAAGCGCGGGCGCGGCGGCGACCAGGCCGGTCCGCACGAGCACACCCACGAGCACGCGCACGAGGCCGCCGACACAGCCGGGGCCGGGACCGCCGAGACGGTGGCCGAGGTCGCCGCGGAGATCGCGGAGCCGATCGCGCTGCCCGAGCCGGCGTTCGTGCCCGACGAGGAGCTGTACAGCAGCCCGGCCGAGGCCGAGGCCGCCGCTTCCCGCGGTCGTTCGCGGCGCCGTGCCACGCGCCGTGCGTCCGCTCCGGCGGGTGCGCCCAGGTCGGAGTCAGAGTCGGAGACGGAGGCGGCCGAGGTTACGGAGCCGACGCCGTCCGCCGAACGCCCCGAGCGGGCCGAGAAGACCGGACGGGCGGAGAAGAAGGCCAAGTCCCGTGCGGCCAGGGCCAGGGCGAGGGCGGAGGCGGACGCCGTGGAGGCTCCGGCTCCCCTTGAGGAGCAGGTGGAGCCCGCCGAGCCCGTGGATGCGGTGGAGGCCCCCGCGGCCCCTGCGGCTCCCGCCGCCCCCGTCGCGGAGCCGACCCCGACCCCGACCGCGGCTGTGGCCGAGGCGGAGGCTCCCGCGGCCGTCGAGGACGACGCGGCTCCCAAGGGGCGTACGCGTCGGCGTGCGACCCGTAAGGCGACGGCTCCGGCGGGTTCGCCGAAGGCGGCGGCCGACAGCGCCGAGGTGATCATCGCGGAGCCGGCGAGGCCGGAGCCCGTGGAGGCCGAGCCGGTGGCCCCGGAAGCGGTGGCCGCGCCGGCCACCGAGGCGCCCGCGGCCCGTCCGCGCCGTCGTGCGGTGCGCAGGGCGACCGCGCCGACCGCGTCCGCGGAGGCGGCCGTCATGGTCGTACCGTCGCCGGACAAGCCGGCGGCTGCCACGGAGTCCCCGGCACCTGCCGGGTCCACCGCGGAGCAGCCGGCCGCTGCCGCCGACACCGCTGAGGAAGCCGCTCCTGCGGCCAAGAAGGCCGCCCGCAAGACGGCCAAGAAGGCGACCGCCAAGAAGGCCGCGACGAAGAAGACCGCGGCCAAGAAGACGGCGACGAAGAAGGCCGCCTCCAAGGAGACGGCCACTTCGGAGCCGCCCGCCACGGAGGCGACCGCTGCGGAGCCCACCGCTACGGGGGCCACTGCTTCGGAGGCGACCGCTTCGGAGACGGTCACCAAGGAGCCCGCTGCCAAGAAGACGGCCGCCAAGAAGGCGACCGCCAAGAAGACGGCGGCGAAGAAGGCACCGGCCAAGAAGGCGGCTGCCAAGAAGGCACCGGCCAAGAAGACCGCGAAGAAGGCTGTCGCGGCGGAGCAGCAGCAGCCCGAGGCCACGGCCCCGGCCGACGCAGGCTGACCCCGGCCACCCGCCACCCGACCGGTGCCCCCGCACGGCGAACCTGCCGTGCGGGGGCACCGGTGCGTTGGGACCCCTCGGGCGGTTGGGTACGCGGTGTGTCGGGGTCCCACGGGGTCCTTGTCCGGTGCGGCTAGGTACGCGGTGCGCTACGGGGTCCCTGTCCGGGGCGGCTAGGTACGTGCTGCTACGCATCTCTTTCCGGTTGGCCGGGTGCGGGTGCCAGGAGTCCCGGCCCTGTCGGCGGCGTGACGCAAGGCATGGGCAATTCCAGCCCGTCCGGCGTTTGAGGACGAGCGCGCAGCGCGACAGACGGTGACGGGACCCACCCGCACGGAACACCCACCCCGGCGGGGTCCAGGGGCGGCAGCCCATGGTTCAGGGAAAGGGGCGGGACTGGGGCGCCCCGCGAGGTGCAAACAATCCCAGCCGCCACACGGACAAACCCGGCCCCACCACGGCCACGCGCCGCCAATGTGCCACCAAGTGCCGCCAACTCCCCGCCCCCGCAAGGATTTCGTCCGTCACTGGGAACGCAGGGCCCTACCGGTAGGACACGTGCGGTCGGTCGACCACGGAGGACATGACGAGGGCGCGCCGAGGGGAGACCGCGCGCCGCGTCAGAGGAGGAACAACCATGGCGCAGCCGCGCCCGGGCGGCACGAGCCGCCACCGCGCCACGACCCCCCGTAAGGCGGGAGGCCGAGCCGCGGTACTCGCCACGGCACTCTCCGCGGCAGCGACCCTGCAAGCCACGACCGGCCCGGCCCCGGCGGCAGCCACCCCGGCGATGGCCACCCTGCCCGCTACCGCCCGCGCGGACGTGACCCCCGCGGACGCGACCCGCGCAGACGCACCCCCCAGGCACGCACCCCCCAGGCACGCACCCCCCAGGCACGCGCCCCCCAGGCACGCACCCCCCGCGCCCGCGACCCGCGCGACCCCGCCCTGGACCGAAGGCCCCGTCTTCAACGACCCGCTCGGCACGGACAAGGCCCAGCACACCATCCGCACCCGCCTGGTCCGACTCACCGACGCCGCGGTGCCCGGCTCCACCGTCAAGGCCGCCGTCCACCACCTGTGGGAGGCCCCGGTCGTCGACGCGCTCCTGCACGCCCGCGAGCGCGGCGTCGACGTACAGGTCCTGCTGGACTCCACGAGCCGCACCGACCGGCCGAACAACCCCGCGTACTCCAGGCTGGCGACGTCACTCGGCACCGACCGGAGGAAGAAGTCCTTCGTCTCGCTGTGCCCCGCGGACAAGTCCTGCCTGGGCGACCCTCGGCACGGCAAGTCGATCATGCACAACAAGTTCTGGCTGTTCTCCGAGGTCGCGAGCGAGGTCGCGGGCGACGTCGCGGGCGCCCGGGACGTCGTCGTGCAGACCACGTCGAACTCCACGCCCTCCGCCCACACCAAGTTCTTCAACGACGCCCTGCTGCTCCCCGGCAACCCGGCGCTGTACGACGCGTTCGCCGCGTACTTCGACGACATGCTGCGCGGGGACTGGCGGGGCTGGGACTACCGCACGGCGAGCAGCGGGCTCTACAAGACGTACTTCTTCCCGCGCGAGGGCACTCTCGACGAGACCGACACCCTGTACGAGGTCCTGAACAACGTCTCGTGCGCCTACAAGGACGCGAACGGCGTCGAGCGGCGGACCAGGGTCCGGGCCTCCGTCTTCAAGATCACGCGCAAGCGGATCGCGGACAAGCTGGTGTCCCTGAAGAAGGCCGGGTGCGCCGTCGACCTGGTGTACGCCGAGACGGACAGCGCCAGGAGCCAAGGGGGCACCCCCGGCACCTGGGAGGCGCTGCACAGGCCCGGCGGCCCGTCCCTGCGCTGCTACAACGACGACCGGGACCCGCTCGCACCCGGCCGCAAGCTCACCACTCCGTACATCATCCACAGCAAGTACGTCCTCATCGACGGGGTGTACGACGGCAGGCGGAACAAGGTCTCCTTCACCGGCTCGCAGAACTACACGGCGCCCGCGCTGCGCGAGAACGACGAGGTGATCGTGAAGGTCGACGACGACTCGGTGCACGACACCTACCGCGCCCACTTCGACCGGGTGCGGAAGGCGGCCTGGCCGGGCACCGCCGACAGGACGGACCTGTGCCGGGGCGTGAAGCCACTGCCGCCGGACGGCGAGAAGCCCACCGGGTGAGAAAGGCACACTGGGTGGGACAGGGTGAGAAAAGCCCGCAGGGTGGGAGCGGGACGGGCCCGGTTTGACCCGTACGGACGAGCCCCGTAACCTTGACCGTCGGCGTGTTCCTATGCACGCCCAACCCCTGTAAACCTCATTCCTCCCGGATCCCGGGAGAGGCCGCTCGTGCCCTCGGCGCGGGGCGGCTGGACTGCGGGGGCCCCGTTCCGAGCGAAAGAGAGATCCGCGTGTACGCCATCGTGCGCAGCGGTGGTCGCCAGCACAAGGTTGCTGTCGGCGACATCGTTGAGGTTGACAAGATTTCCACCGCCAAGGTTGGCGACACGGTCGAGCTCTCGACCCTGCTCGTTGTGGACGGCGAAGCCGTGACCAGCGACCCGTGGGTCCTTGCCGGCATCAAGGTCACGGCCGAGGTCGTCGACCACCACAAGGGTGCGAAGATCGACATCCTTCGCTACAAGAACAAGACCGGCTACCGCCGTCGCCAGGGTCACCGCCAGCAGTACACGGCGATCAAGGTCACCGGCATCCCCACGGCTGCGAAGTAAGGGACTGAGACAAGATGGCACACAAGAAGGGCGCATCGTCCACTCGGAACGGGCGCGATTCCAATGCTCAGCGGCTCGGCGTGAAGCGCTTCGGCGGTCAGGCCGTCAACGCCGGTGAGATCCTGGTCCGCCAGCGCGGCACCCACTTCCACCCGGGCACGGGCGTCGGCCGCGGCAAGGACGACACCCTGTTCGCGCTGGACGCCGGTGCGGTGGAGTTCGGTACCCACCGCGGCCGCAAGGTCGTGAACATCGTTCCGGTCGCCTGACCCCTTCGTCCTCAGGACTTCAAGGGCTCACGGCTCCGTAGAGCGGTTTTCTTCGCGAGGGCGGACCTGACTTCCCGGATTCCGGGAAGCGGGTCCGCCTTTCGCGTGTTGCAGTGAAGACATTTCGTACGTACGTATTCGGCGTGCACGCCGCGCCACTGGCACTGGAGGCACCGAACCATGACCACCTTCGTGGACCGCGTCGAGCTGCACGTCGCCGCGGGTAGCGGGGGCCACGGCTGTGCCTCCGTCCACCGTGAGAAGTTCAAGCCGCTGGGCGGCCCCGACGGCGGCAACGGCGGCCGGGGCGGCAACGTCACCCTGGTCGTCGACCAGTCCGTGACCACCCTCCTGGACTATCACCACAGCCCGCACCGCAAGGCCACCAACGGCAAGCCCGGCGAGGGCGGCAACCGCTCCGGCAAGGACGGCCAGGACCTGGTCCTGCCGGTGCCTGACGGCACGGTCGTCCTGGACAAGCAGGGCAACGTCCTCGCGGACCTCGTCGGCCACGGCACCTCGTACGTCGCGGCCCAGGGCGGCCGCGGGGGCCTCGGCAACGCCGCGCTGGCCTCCGCCCGCCGCAAGGCGCCCGGCTTCGCGCTGCTCGGCGAGCCCGGCGACGGCGGTGACGTCGTCCTGGAGCTGAAGACGGTCGCGGACGTCGCGCTCGTCGGCTACCCGAGCGCGGGCAAGTCCTCGCTGATCTCCGTGCTCAGCGCGGCCAAGCCGAAGATCGCCGACTACCCGTTCACGACCCTGGTGCCCAACCTGGGCGTCGTCACGGCCGGTGCCACCGTCTACACCATCGCGGACGTGCCCGGCCTCATCCCCGGCGCCAGCCAGGGCCGCGGCCTCGGCCTGGAGTTCCTGCGCCACGTGGAGCGCTGCTCCGTCCTCGTGCACGTCCTGGACACCGCGACCCTGGAGTCCGACCGCGACCCCGTCTCCGACCTCGACGTGATCGAGGCGGAGCTGCGCGAGTACGGCGCGGGGCTGGAGAACCGGCCGCGGCTCGTCGTCCTCAACAAGGTCGACATCCCCGACGGCCAGGACCTCGCCGACCTCGTCAGGCCCGACCTGGAGGAGCGCGGCTACCGCGTCTTCGAGGTGTCCGCGGTCGCCCACAAGGGCCTCAGGGAGCTGTCCTTCGCGCTCGCCGAGCTGGTCGCCGAGTCGCGGGCCGCGAAGCCCCAGGAGGAGGCGACGCGGATCGTGATCCGGCCGAAGGCCGTCGACGACACGGGCTTCACCGTCACCCGCGAGGAGGACGGCGGCGAGGCCGTGTACCGCGTGCGCGGCGAGAAGCCGGAGCGCTGGGTCCGCCAGACCGACTTCAACAACGACGAGGCCGTGGGCTACCTCGCGGACCGGCTGAACCGGCTCGGCGTCGAGGACCAGCTGATGAAGGCCGGTGCCCGGGCGGGCGACGGCGTGGCCATCGGCCCCGAGGACGACGCCGTCGTCTTCGACTGGGAGCCGACGATGTCCGCGGGCGCCGAGATGCTCGGACGCCGCGGTGAGGACCACCGGTTCGAGGCGCCCCGCCCCGCCGCCCAGCGCCGCCGGGACCGGGACGCGGAGCGCGACGAGGCCGACCAGGAGTACGACGACTTCAAGCCCTTCTAGGGCTGCTCCGGGCCGGTCGGCCCGGCCCGGGGGCGGCAGCCGCCCCCGGGCGCACCACTGGGTCGGCGAAGGCCCCGGAACGGTCTCGTTCCGGGGCCTTCGCTGTTCGTACGGTGACGCGGGGTTCGTACGGTGAAGCGGTGACGCGGGGTGCGGACAGTGACGCGGGGTCCGACAGTCACGGGTGGGCGGGGGAGCCCCGGCGCGGAGCGGTCGCCCTACGGTTGCCGTCCGCTCCGGGGCCCACGGCCGGTCACGCCGACTCCAGCTCCTCCGTGGGATCCGCGTCCATCGCGGCCTCCGCCGCGTCCACCGTCTCCGTGGACTCGTCGCGCTGGGCGGGGATCCCCGCCTCCACCCGGGCCTCGGCGCGGGCGCGGCGGGCGTCGGAGCGGGCGCACAGGGCCAGGGCCGCCGCGTTGAAGCGGACGAGGGAGGGCGGGTCGGACGGGCCGAGGAGGTGCTCCTTCAGCTCGGCGCGGGACTCCGCGTACACGTCCTTCTCCGGGGAGCGCACGGCGTCGAGGAGGGCGGGCATACCGTCCGCCTCGGGGGTCAGGACCGTCGCGGCGCGCACCGTCGGGAAGCCCGCACGGAAGTCCGCCTCGGACAGGCCCGAGGTGTTGGCGACGGCGTACGGCTTCTCGCTGCTGAGCCAGTCCGAGACGACCGAGGAGACATCGCTGATCAGCAGGTCGGCCTGGTTGAAGCAGGAGAAGATCGCCGGGCGGGACTCGGTGACGACCTGGTGCTCCCACTCGGGCAGCGAGGCCCAGTACGCCGAATCCCACGCCGCGGTCGCCTCGGCGATCGCGGACCGGCTGTCGCCGTCCGGGGTGCCCTGGAGCATCATCCGCTCCATCTCGTCCGCGCTCCTGCGGAAGGACTTGGCCGTGAGGAGGTCCAGGGCGTCCGTGCGACGGGCCAGCTCGGCCGCGGCCTCGGGGCCGGGGCGGGCGCCCGGGCGCCGGGTGTTGGCCTCACGGATCATGGCCTTGATGCGCTCGTTGGCGGCACCGGCGGCCGGGACCTGGGAGCCGGTCATCGGGTGCGGCTTGTAGATCAGGCGCACACCGGGGTCGGCGAGCAGGTGCCGGACGATGTTCTCGCCCGCGAGGACGACCGAGGTGTTGCCGGGGTTGCCGTCCCAGCCCTCCCAGGTCGGGGCGTACAGCACGGTCGTGAACGCACCCGTGGGCGCGCCCGCGTACGGCCGGATCGGGGACAGCTGGGGGCGGCCGACCTCGACCACGTCCTTGTCCTCGACGCCGATGTCGGCGAGCTGGTAGCGCTCGCGGGCGGCGGGGCCCGCCACCCACACCTCGTCGTACGCCTTCGCGTACGGGTTGCAGGAGGACAGCTTGTCGCTCTCGCCGTGGTTGATGAACGCGTGCTTGAGCGAGGGGATGCGCAGGACCTGCGAGGTCTTCGCCGCGTTCGCGGGGTGCAGCATCATCTTCAGCGTCGACGTCTCCAGGGAGAACATCGTGGCGACCTTCGGGAAGCAGATGATCGGCACGTCCGTGGAGTCGATCTTCTGCACCATGAAGCGCTCGCGGAGCACGATCAGCGGCTTGCCGTCGAGCTGGGAGAGCGTGGAGAGCCACATGTTCGCCTGGTAGGCGGACGTGGTGCCGCCGGAGAAGTACATCGCGACCGTCGGCTTGTAGTCGGAGAGCCAGTGGTCGAGCCACTCGATGACGGCCTCGTCGGCCTTCGCCCGCTTCTTCGGCAGCATCCAGGTCGCCAGGTACACCGCGCCGCCGCCCATCAGGACGAGGGAGACACCGAGGCCGATGGCGCCCCCGTACACGTCGGCGGTGGCGGCCGTCACGAGCAGGCCCGCCGTCGCGGGCACGGAGAAGGTGAGCAGCCTGCGGGCCTGCTGGCGGGCCAGGATGCGCGGCGGGGCGGCGCTCAGGCGCAGCGCGGAGGCGTCGATGTTGCGCGTGACGATCGGCAGCGTACGCGCGCGGCGCACCACGACGGCGACGGCCTGGCAGCCGAAGTGCAGAGCGTAGAAGGCGAGCAGCGCGACGGTCAGCGGCGACTGCTCGGCGAGCGGCTCGATGCCGTCGATGCGCAGCAGGCCCACCAGGACCAGCATGTCGCGCAGGAGCTGCCGGACGGTGACATCGAAGCGGATCTTGCCGAGGAGGGAGAGCAGCCCCGGCTGCTTGTACTGCAAGTAGATGTCGAGCGCGAGGTTGGCCGCCGACGCGGCGACGAACACCGGGACGTACGGCACGAGCGCGGTCACGAGCTGCGCCGCGAAGAGTGCGAGCATCGACAGCAGTGCGACGAGCTGTACGACGCGGCGGGGGGCGAGTCCGGCGGAGGGCACGGGCTTGGGCTCCTGGCGGGGGCGGTCGGAAGGGGGCGGAAGGAGTAGGGAAGGGATCAGAAGGAGTACGGATGGGGGCAGAAGGTGTCAGAAGGTTAAGGAAAGGGGTCCGCAGGGAGAAGGACGGGGGAAGCTCGGGGGAGCTGCTGATGAGTGGGAGACCCCTGACCGTATGACGCTCGGTGCCTCCGGAGCAATCTTCCGTGACGCCAATCACCGAATACAGGGGCAAAGGTCATGAACCCGCGGGGCCCGAACGCGGCCCCCTTGACTGCTTCCGGCTCCGCGAAGGCGCCGTCCGGCCGGCGAAACGCGCGGGCGCGGCCGTCGCCCGCTCACGTACATTGCTGGTCCACAGCACACGGGGATCATTGGGGAAACACGTGACAGGGGCAGCAGAACGGGCGGACGTCGCCGGGGCGCACCGCGTCGTCGTCAAGGTCGGGTCGTCGTCCCTGACGACCGCGACGGGCGGTCTGGACGCGGACCGCGTGGACGCGCTCGTGGACGTACTCGCCAGTAGCAGGGACGGTGTCCGGGGCGGGAGCGGCGGCGAGCGCGAGGTCGTGCTCGTCTCCTCCGGTGCCATCGCCGCCGGGCTCGCCCCGCTCGGCCTGCGCCGCCGCCCCAAGGACCTGGCCCGCCAGCAGGCCGCGGCGAGCGTCGGCCAGGGCCTGCTCGTCGCCCGCTACACCGCGTCCTTCGCGCGCTACGGCGTACGCGTCGGCCAGGTGCTGCTCACCACCGACGACACCAGCCGCCGCGCCCACCACCGCAACGCGTCGCGCACCCTCGACAAGCTGCTCGCGATGGGCGCCCTGCCGGTCGTCAACGAGAACGACACGGTGGCCACCGACGAGATCCGCTTCGGTGACAACGACCGCCTGGCCGCCCTCGTCGCCCACCTGGTCCGCGCCGACCTGCTCGTCCTGCTCTCGGACGTGGACGGCCTCTACGACGGCGACCCCGCGGCCCCCGGCACAGCGAGGATCGCCGAGGTCGCGGGGCCCGCCGACATCGCACACGTCAAGATCGGCAGCGCGGGCAAGGCGGGTGTCGGCACCGGCGGCATGGTCACCAAGGTGGAGGCGGCCAGGATCGCCGCGGCCGCCGGCATCCCCGTGGTCCTCACCTCGGCGAGCCGGGCCGCCGACGCGCTCGCGGGCCGCGACACCGGCACCTACTTCCGCCCCACCGGACGCCGCTCCGCCGACCGCCTGCTCTGGCTGCAACACGCGTCCGCCCCGCGCGGGGCGCTCACCCTCGACGACGGGGCGGTGCGGGCGGTCGTCGAGGGCCGCAAGTCGCTGCTGCCCGCGGGCGTCGCCGCCGTGGAGGGCGAGTTCATCGCGGGCGACCCGGTGGAGCTGCGGGACTCCGCGGGGCGGGCCGTGGCGCGCGGCCTGGTGAACTTCGACGCCAAGGAGCTGCCGCGCCTGTTCGGCCGTTCCACGCGCGAGCTCGCCCGCGAGCTGGGCCCCGCCTACGAGCGCGAAGTGGTGCACCGGGACGACCTCGTCCTGCTCCAGCCCTGACCCATTGACGGCGGTGCACCGCGCCGACGGCGAGCGGTGCACCACCCGGCCCGGCGGGAGGTGCACCACTATCCCCGGCGGCCTCGCGGACACCAGCGCAAAACAGGCCGAAAACAGGCGCGAACGCCGTGTCACCGCGGGCACGCGTGAGGTGAAACTCCGCGAAACCGCCCCGCGGGACCTCTTGTCCTGCTCAACTTTGTTGCGAGGGCAGTTCCGCATGACCTTTGCATAACGACCGTCGTATGTCCGCATCACCACTGGTTGAAGGAGGCCGTCGTGAGACGAGTGCGCCCGGGGGCGGCGTCCCGCGGACCGGCTGAGCGCGCGCTGACCAGCGTCGCCGCGGGGGCGGCGTACGCCGGTGACGCGGACGTGAGCAGCGACCACCTGACCCACGAGCAGCCGCGCGAGGGCGAGCCGTCCGACGCGCCCCGCCTCTGGCACGTCACGCTGAGCGTGTCCGGTGCCAGGACACCGCTGGCGGAGGTACGGCGCGGCCTCGAACAGCTCGCCCACGACCACCCCTTCCTGCTCACCAGCCGATACGCCCAGGACCACGCGGAGATCCGCTACTGGGAGGAGGCCCGTGACCTGCACGACGCCGCCGCGGTGGCGCTGCGCCTGTGGGGCGAGCACCGGCAGAGCGCCAAGCTGCCGCCGTGGGAGATCGTCGGGCTCGAAGTGATCGACCGCGACACGTATCACCAGCGGATCGCCGAGGGGTACGGACCCCTGCCCGCGACGCCGGTCGGCGTCCACCCGTTCTAGCCGGGTCCGCGGTGACGTCCCGGACCCGCGGGGACCCCCCACGGCCTGCGGGGCGCACCGGGACCCTCCGGGACGCGCCCGACGCCCTCCCGGGTCACGGGGCGCTTCCGGGGCCGTCCAATACCGGCCAGTCTCATCGCTTCCACCGGGCCCCGGAGCGCCCTCCCGTGTGACGTCTCGCACTGCGGAACACCGTCCGGGCGCCCGCCGGCGCGAGGTTACGCTGCCCTCATGACCGCGCCCTCGCCGCTCTCGCCGTACGACAACATGTCCCCGGTCGCCCAGGCCGCCTACCGCTCCCGCGCCGCCGCGGCCACCCTCGCGCCACTGCCGCGCGCCGAGAAGGACGACGCCCTGCTCGCCGTCGCCGACGCCCTCGAAGTGCGCACGGCGGAGATCGTCGAGGCCAACGCCAAGGACGTCGCGCGGGCCCGCGAGGCAGGCACCAGCGAGGCCATCGTCGACCGCCTCACGCTCACCCCCGAGCGCGTCCGCGCCATCGCCTCCGACGTGCGGGACGTCGTCACCCTGCCCGACCCGGTGGGCGAGGTCGTGCGCGGCTCCACCCTGCCCAACGGCATCGACCTGCGCCAGGTCCGCGTCCCCCTCGGCGTCGTCGGCATCATCTACGAGGCCCGCCCCAACGTGACGGTCGACGCGGCCGCCCTCTGCCTGAAGTCCGGCAACGCGGTCCTCCTGCGCGGCTCGTCGTCGGCGTACGAGTCCAACACCGCCCTGGTGCGGGTCCTGCGCGACGCCGTGCACGGCGCGGGACTGCCCGCCGACGCCGTGCAGTTGGTGCCGGGCGAGAGCAGGGACTCCGTACGCGAGCTGATGCGGGCCCGCGGCCTCGTCGACGTGCTCATCCCGCGCGGCGGTGCCTCCCTGATCAGGACCGTGGTCCAGGAGTCCACCGTCCCCGTCATCGAGACCGGCACCGGCAACTGCCATGTGTACGTGGACGCCCACGCCGACCTCGACATGGCCGTCGAGATCCTCATCAACTCCAAGGCGCACCGCGTCAGCGTCTGCAACGCCGCCGAGACCCTGCTCGTGCACGCCGACATCGCCGACGCCTTCCTGCCCCGCGCCCTCGACGCGCTCGCCGAGGCCGGCGTCACCGTGCACGCCGACGAGCGCGTCCAGGCGTACGCCGGGGGCTCCAAGGCGACCGTCGTGCCCGCGACCACCGAGGACTGGGAGACCGAGTACCTCTCGTACGACATCGCGGCCGCCGTCGTCGACTCCCTGGAGCAGGCCGTCGAACACATCCGGCTGTGGACCTCGGGTCACACCGAGGCCATCGTCACCACCTCGCAGCAGGCCGCGCGCCGGTTCACGCAGCTCGTGGACTCCACGACGGTCGCCGTGAACGCCTCGACGCGGTTCACCGACGGCGGCCAGTTCGGCTTCGGCGCCGAGATCGGCATCTCCACGCAGAAGCTGCACGCGCGGGGACCGATGGGCCTGCCGGAACTCACGTCGACGAAGTACATCGTCACGGGCGACGGGCACGTGCGATGACAGTCGCCTGAATTCCCTTGCCGTCTGCCCAGATCGCCCACTTCAGGTCTACGCTGGACGCGTGCCGGAGGACGTGGGGGGCATGCCGTTTCCCGACGGCTGGGAGCCCGACGACGACCGCGACCACGGGGATGCGGACGAGGAGTTCGCCTCCGTGGTCTTCGACGAGGATTTCGTGCGCGCCGCCGAGATCCATGAGCCCACCGCGGTCGAGCGGCTGCTCGCCGCCGCCCAGGCACGCGCCGAGGCGTCCGAGACCGAGTTCCGCCGCGGCCGCACCAGGCGCCGCGGCACGCGAAGAACGGGCGACGACCACGACCGTCCGTACCACGACGGGTACGGACCCGACGACAACGGCGGGTTCGGACCCGACTACTCCGGATACGGGGATTACGGCGAGTACGTCGACGACCGGGACCTCCTCGAGGACGGCCACGGGCGCCACGGCGGATACGGCCGGTACGGCCGCCGCAACCTCCAGGTCCGCTGGCACCGCCCCGTCGCCTGGATGCTCGCCCTCGTCCTCGGCATAGGCATGGTCGCCTTCGCCTTCGCCGCGGTGTACCGCGGAGCGGCGTCCGGCCGCCAGGACCGGATACCACCGCCCGCCACCACCGAGATCGAGCAGAACGCCGGCCCCCGGGACGCCGGCACCCCCTCCGCGTCGGCGGAGCTCGGCCGGTCCCCGGTGCCGGCGCAACCCCGTACGCCCTGACGGCGAGAACCCCTGTCCGCGCCCTGCGCACGCCCGGTCCGCCGCCCGTTCGCGCCCTCGCCGCGCCGGTGCGCCCAACTGCGCCGCAGTCACCAGGAGTTGTCAGAAGTTGTCGTGCACCAGGGCGTTTACCTCGACGCCCGGAGACCTACCCTGAAGGTATGGGCGGTCCAGGAGAACCACCTGCGGGGACACCCGAGGGCGCTCCCGGAGGTGAGGACGAGTACCGATCCGTCGTCTTCGACGAGTCGTTCGTGCGCGCTGCGCGACTCCAGGAGCTCTCCGCGCGCGAGCGCATGAGCGACCACGCGCGCGCCGTGCGCCGCAGGCCGAGCCCGCACCGCCGCCTCTCCCGCCAGTTCGTCGTCCTCGTCGTCCTCATCGCCCTCGCCTTCGGCACCGCGATCTACATGGGCGTACGGCACCCCTACGGCAGCCCCGCCGCCAAGCGCCCCGACCCGCTGCGGATGACCGTCGTACCGCTCGCGCCCCAGGGCCGTGTGCCCGGCTCGGCGAAGGTGGCCGATCTGTTCGCCAAGAGCCCGGCCGCGCAGTTCCGCCTCGGCGCAGGCGGCATCAACCTGCCCACCACCCGGCGCACCGACCACTTCTCCGAGGACCAGGTCCTCTCCGCGCTCACCACGGCCAAGGACTATCTGGTCGAGTCCTCCCTCGACCCGGACGTGCTCATGGGCCGCGCCGTGCGCTCGCCCCGCGTCCTGCTCGACCCGGGCCAGCTCGACCAGTTCGACCGGAGCCTCGCCCGCCCCGCGGCCGACGGCCGGCACGCGCCCACCGGCTGGATGGTGCGGTTCGACCCGGCGAAGACGGCGCTCGCCGACCCGGGGGTGCGCGTCCAGGGCACCCTGCGGGCCGCCGAGACGGACAAGGAGACCCTGGAGGTCTCCTCCGACCACACCTTCGTGTACGCGCTGCGGCCGGCTCGCACCGACCAGCGCGCGCGGGCCTCCCTGTTCACCGTCCGGCGCGCGCTGCACTTCCGCTTCGACCGCGACGACCTGCGCATGCACCAGGCCGAACTGCTCGTCTCCCACCTCCAGGCGGGGCCGCTCGCCTGCGCCACCGACGCCACCCGCGTGCTGCGGCCGCTGCTCGCGGACCAGCGGGCGAAGGCGGGCGGGCCCGCGGGCACCGACCCGTACGCGACGGGGGACGCGACGGCGCTGTGCGGGACGCTGGCGGGGGCGGCCCAGCCCAGGCTGTGAGCGCCTACTCGGTGCCGTTGGTGCCGTCGGGGTTGCCAGGGCCGCCGGTGCCTCCGGCGGGGCGGTCCGAGGCGCTGCCCCCGGCCTCTCCGGGAGCGCTGCCGCCGCCCGCCTGCCCGGTGAACTTCCCGCGCAGTCTGCCGCCCAGGTCGCCCGCGCCACCCGCGATGTCGGAGACCAGCTTCATCAGCGGGTCCTTGCTGGTGCGCACGTCCTCCGCGTACGCCGACGCGGACTGGCGGAAGGAGTCGGTGACCGAGGTGTCGGAGTCCTCGTCGCGGCGCGGGTAGTGGCCGTCCATGATGCGCTGGTAGTCGCGGGTCGCGGCCCACTTCTTCAGCTCGGCGGCGCGCACGGTGGTGAAGGGGTGCGAGCGCGGCAGCACGTTCAGGATCTTCAGTACGGAGTCGCGCAGGTCGCCGCCCGCCTCGTACTCCTCGGCCTGCTCCAGGAACGCGTCCACGTTCATCTCGTGCAGGTGGTTGCCGCCCGCGATCTTCATCAGGCCGCGCATGGACGCCTGGAGGTCCTGGCCGACGAGCAGGCCCGCGCGGTCCGCGGACAGCTCGGACTTGCGGAACCACTCGCGCAGCGCGGTCACGATCGCCATGATCGCGACGTTGCCGAGCGGGATCCACGCCACCTTCAGGGCGAGGTTCGTCAGGAACAGCAGGATCGTGCGGTACACCGAGTGGCCGGAGAGGGCGTGGCCCACCTCGTGGCCGACGACCGCCCGCATCTCCTCCTCGTCGAGGAGCTCCACGAGGCCCGTGGTGACCACGATGATCGGCTCGTCGAGCCCGATGCACATGGCGTTCGGCTTCGGGTCCTGCTGGACGTACATCGCCGGGACCTTCTCCAGGTCCAGGATGTAGCAGGCGTCCCTGAGCATGGTGTTCAGGTGGGCGAACTGGGCGTCGGACACGCGGACGGAGTCCGAGAGGAAGAGCAGGCGCAGGCTGCGCTCGGGCAGCAGTCCGCTGAGGGCCTTGAAGACCGTGTCGAAGCCGGTGAGCTTGCGCAGGGCCACCAGGGCCGAGCGGTCCGCGGGGTGCTCGTAGGCCCGGGACGAGATGCCGGGGAAGCGCCTGCGCTGCCGGCTCGGCACGCTCTCCCGCTCGTGCCCCGCGCCGTTGTGGTTGCCGTCGGTCATGCCGCGTCCCCCATGTCGTGTCCATGTCGTGTCGGCTCTGGTCCGACGTCGTGTCGGCTCCGGCCGACGCCGGTCCGATCCCTGCCCCCGAGACGAACCCCAGCCTAGGCGGAGATACCGTGGCGAGGCAGCACACAGAAGGAGTCATCCGCCATGGAGCACATCTCCGCAGCCGAAGCCCTCACCCTCGCCGCCCGCGCGGCCGGCAAGCAGGGCCCGGGCAACCTGCTACGCGTCGTGCTGATCGTGATGGTGGTGGGCTGCGTCCTGGCGGCCTGGCTGCTGCTGCGCGGGTACCGGCAGGGGAACGAGGTTCGGGGGAGCGGGGGTGAGGACGCGCCTTCGGGTGGGGGTGGTTCCCGGGAGGGTGCGGGGGGTCGCGCGGCGGGCGACTCGGTGGGCGGCACGGAGGACCGGGCGCCGAGGGGTGGGTCCGAGGGGGACCGCGAGAGGTGATCGCGGGCGGGTGCGTGACCTGGTCGTGGGCAGTCGCGTGGGGTGTTCGTGGGCGGCCGCGTGAGGCGTTCGCGGGTGGGCGCGTGAGGTGTTCGTAAGCAGCCGCGTGACTAGGTCGTGGGCAGTCGTGTGCGCGGTCGTGTGAGCCGGGTGCGGGCGGAACGGGTGCCCGCGCGCGTGCGTGTCTCGTACCGCAACGGCGGAGTCGGCGTGATCGCCGCCCGGGTGCCCGCATACGATGGCCCCGAGTCTTTATCCCGATCCCACACACCGGATAGGTCCTGCTGACGATGAGCCTCCACAGCACCGCCGCCGCCCAGCTGGTCTCCCTCGCGTCCGAGGGCGGCGAGCACAGCGGCGGCCACGAAAGCCTCAGCGCCTACGTCACCGGCGGCGGCGCCCTGCTCGCGCTCCTCCTGCTGCTGTGGATCACCACGCGCTTCAACCGCGACCGCTGAGCCCCGCCCGGCCCGGGCCCGGCACCCGGACGGCTGACGGCAGGACCCGCTCGCGGGGCCGGTAGTGTCTGCACGCATGGGAGAGCAGGACATGCCGACCGGCCCGCCGAGCGGCCCGGGCACAGGACCGGCGAGCGCGGCCAAGCGCCGCCTCGGCGTCATGGGCGGAACGTTCGACCCGATCCACCACGGACACCTGGTGGCGGCCAGTGAGGTCGCCGCCCGCTTCCACCTCGACGAGGTGGTGTTCGTACCGACCGGGCAGCCGTGGCAGAAGAGTGACAAGAAGGTCTCACCGGCCGAGGACCGCTATCTGATGACGGTCATCGCGACCGCCGAGAACCCGCAGTTCTCGGTCAGCCGCATCGACATGGACCGCGGCGGCCCCACCTACACCACGGACACCCTGCGCGACTTGCGCCGCCTCAACCCCGAGGCGGACCTCTTCTTCATCACGGGCGCCGACGCGCTCGGCCAGATCCTCACCTGGCGGGACACCGAGGAGCTGTTCTCGCTGGCCCACTTCATCGGCGTCACCCGGCCCGGCCACACCCTGGCCGACCCCGGCCTGCCCGCGGGCGGGGTCTCGCTGGTGGAGGTGCCCGCCCTCGCCATCTCCTCCACGGACTGCCGCGCACGGGTCGCGGGCGGGGATCCCGTCTGGTACCTGGTGCCGGACGGCGTGGTGCGTTATATCGACAAGCGCGAGCTGTACCGCGGCGAGTGAGCCGAGAGGGGCACCGGTGAACGACCGACAGTACGACCCGTATGCGGGCCAGGACCCGTACGCGGGCCGGTACGCGGGTGCCGCGGACCAGTACGCGGGTGCCCCGGTGGACCAGTACGAGGTCGTCGGGTACGACGAGTACGGGCAGCCGGTGTACCAACTGGTGCGGCAGCACCAGGTTCCCCCGCAGGCGCAGCCTTCGTACGACGCGTACGCCGCGCAGCCCCAGTCCCAGTCCCGGCCCCAGTCCCAGTCCCAGCCGCAGGGCTACGGCTACGACCCGTACGCCTCGGGGGCGTTGCCGCCGCAGTCGTACGACGCCGGGGCCTCGTACGACGCCGGGGTCAAGTACGACGCGGGGCAGCAGGGCGGGTGGATCCCGCAGCAGCAGGCGCCGCAGCAGGAGCACCACGAGCCGCAGCAGCACGAGTCGCAGCAGCAGCACCAGTCGCAGCAGCACCAGGGCCCGCACGAGCCTCGCGGGTCGCACGCGCCCCAAGACCCCCACGAACCGCACGAATTCCAGGAACCGCACGCGTCCCAGGACCCCCCTGAGTACCGCACCGAGCAGTTCTCGTTCATAGAGGAACCGGACGAGCAGTCCGAAGACGTCATCGACTGGCTGAAGTTCACCGAGAGCCGCACCGAGCGGCGCGAGGAGGCCAAGCGGCGCGGCCGCTCCCGCGTCGTCGCCCTAGTGGTGGTGCTCGTGCTCGCCGTCGTCGGTGGCGTCGGCTATCTGTGGGCGGCGGGCGACCTGCCGGGGCAGGCGGACGAGAAGTCCGGCGCACAGGCCGCCGCGGGCCCGCAGAAGCGGGACGTGGTCGTCGTCCACCTGCACAACACCAAGGGCGGCGGCACGTCCACGGCGCTCCTGGTGAACAACACCACCACCAAGCGCGGCACCACCGTCCTGCTGCCCAACTCCCTCGCCATGACGGGCGACGACGGCACCGGCACCACCCTCGCCAAGTCCGTCGAGGACGACGGCTCCACCGGGACCCGCGAGGCCATCGACACCGCGCTCGGCACCCATGTCGAGGGCACCTGGCGCCTGGACACCCCCTACCTCAACAACCTCGTCGAACTCGTCGGCAACATCGACATCGACACCGACGCCGACGTCCCCGACCCGAAGGCGAAGAAGAAGGGCGGGGCACCACTCGTCAAGAAGGGCGAACAGCAGACCCTCAGCGGACCCATGGCCGTCGCGTACGCCACCTACCGCGCGCCGGGCGAGGCCGAGGACGCGCAGCTCACCCGGTTCGGGCAGGTCGTGCAGGGCGTGCTGCGCAAGCTGTCGTCCGACCCGCAGGCCGCGACCGTCACCGTGCAGTCGCTCGCGCAGATCCTCGACCCGTCCCTGAAGGAGAAGGACCTCGGCTCCTTCCTCGCCAGGCTCGCCGACCGCGCCAAGGGCGGCGACTACGCCACGGCGCTGCTCCCCGTGCGGCAGGACGGGACGCTGTCCGAGAAGACCGGCGCGAGCGTGGTCAAGGACGTGCTCGGCGGCGCGGTGAAGAGCCCGGAGCAGGGCGCGGCCGTACGGGTCGGTGTGAAGAACGCCACCGGCGACAAGGACGCCACCCAGAAGGCCCGCATCGCCCTGGTCAACGGCGGCTACACCTTCGTCGACTCCGGCACCGGCTCCGGGTCGTCGGCGACGTCGCAGGTCACTTATGCCGACGCGGCCAAGAAGGCGGAGGCACAAGAGGTCGCCAAGACCCTCGGCCTGCCCGCCGGCGCGGTCCGCGAGGGCGAGGCGGCACCGAACGCGGACGTGTCGGTGGTGCTCGGCGGGGACTACTGACGGGCCCGCCCGCGGCCCGGGAACAATCTTCTGGGGAGCCGTGGGCGGTCCGTGAGACCCTTGAGGGGTATTGCCCATCGAAGGAAAGCTCTCTAGTGACCGCCACGGACCGCTCCACCGAGCTCATCACCGTCGCCGCCCAGGCGGCGGCCGACAAGCTCGCGCACGACATCATCGCGTACGACGTCAGCGACGTGCTGTCGATCACGGACGCCTTCCTGCTCGCCTCCGCACCCAACGACCGCCAGGTCAAGTCGATCGTCGACGAGATCGAGGAGCGCCTGAACAAGGAGCTCGGCGCCAAGCCGGTGCGCCGCGAGGGCGACCGCGAGGCCCGCTGGGTCCTCCTCGACTACGTCGACATCGTGGTGCACGTCCAGCACAGCGAGGAGCGCGTCTTCTACGCCCTCGAGCGCCTGTGGAAGGACTGCCCCGAGATCGCCCTGCCCGACGACGCCAAGGCCACCCGCGGCAAGGGCGCCGAGTACGCCGAGCGGCAGCAGGCGGCGGAGGAGGCCGGGGTGCTGCGCGATCTCGGCGGTGAGCTGCGGTGAACAACCGCGGCTGCCGGATCATCCTGTGGCGGCACGGCCAGACCGCCTGGAACCTGGAGCGGCGCTTCCAGGGCACCACGGACATCGAGCTGACCGACACGGGCGTCGCCCAGGCCCGGCGTGCCGCCCGGCTGCTCGCCTCGCTGAAGCCGGACGCGATCATCGCCTCCGACCTGAAGCGGGCCGCCGCCACGGCCGCCGAGCTGGCCGCGATCACGGGCCTGGACATCACGTACGACGAGGCCCTGCGCGAGACGTACGCCGGGGCCTGGCAGGGCCTGACCCACGACGAGATCATCGCCGCGCACGGCGAGCAGTACGCCGCCTGGAAGCGCGGCGAGCCGGTGCGCCGCGGCGGCGGTGAGCTGGAGACCGAGGTCGCCGACCGGGCCGCACCCGTCGTGCTCGCGCACGCGGAGAAGCTGCCCGACAACGGCACCCTCGTCGTGGCCAGCCACGGCGGCACGATCCGTACGACCATCGGCCGCCTCCTCGGCCTCGACCCGCGCCACTGGGAGGGCCTCGGCGGGCTCTCCAACTGCTGCTGGTCCGTCCTCGGCCAGGGCGCACGCGGCTGGCGCCTGCTCGAGCACAACGCGGGCACGCTGCCGGAGCCGGTGCTCGGCGACGACGACTAGCCCTGCGGCCGCGCGGGGCCGCCGCGGACCCCGCCGCCCCGGGGCGGCGGGCGCCGGTCGGCTGCCGGGACCCGGATTTCGCATTCGGGCAGGTCGCAGGCTAAAGTTCTTCTTGTTCGCCCGCCGAGCGGGACGGACACCATGCGGCTCCGCCGCGTGGCGCGAGGGGCTATAGCTCAGTTGGTAGAGCGCCTGCATGGCATGCAGGAGGTCAGGAGTTCAATTCTCCTTAGCTCCACAATCTCCGTCCCGTCCCCGTCCAGGGGGCGGGACTTCGCTTTGCTCGGCCGCCCCGCTCCTCACCTGGCCTGTTCACCCAGCTCCCGCTCCTCTCGTGGCCTGTTTCTCTCGTCCCCCGCTCCGCACGTGGCCCGCGCCCGTATGCGCCGCATCCGCTCCCGGGTGCGCTCGTCGTCCGGTGTGTACGCCACGATGCGGCACTCCGGCATGCCGTTGATGGACAGCGACACCGACGTCATCCGCAGCTCACCGACCGCCTTGTGCCGGAACGTCTTGACCCGTGGCCCCGGCGGCACCACGTCACCGCTCGCCCACAGCCGCGCGAACATCGGGCTGGCCCCGGACAGTTCCCGTAGGTAGTCCTCCCAGGCGGGCTCGCCCACGTGCCTGCCGTACGCCTCGCGCAGGGTCGCCACCATGACCGGCAGCTCCGAGTCCCGGAACACCAGCGGGCAGTGCGGCTCGGGCACGACGAACAGCGTCCAGAGCACGTTCGCCACGCCTATCGCCGCCACCTCCGGGACGACGAAGAGGTGACGATAGGCGGCGTTCGTGGCGAGGATGTCGTACCGCGAGTTGTAGACCACCGCCGGGTGCGGGTCCAGGGCGTCGAGGATGCCCTGGATCTCCTGGTCCACCGCTGTCGCGGCCATCTGGTGCCGTGTGACGTACGGGACCTCCGCGAGGTGGTACAGGTGCTCGCGCTCCGCCCTGTCGAGACGCAGGGTGCGGGCGACGGCGTCCAGGACCTGGGCGGAGGCGTTGATGGGGCGGCCCTGCTCCAGCCACGTGTACCACGTGACGCCGACGCCGGAGAGCTGGGCGACCTCCTCGCGGCGCAGGCCCGGCGTGCGGCGCCGGGGGCCGGGCGGCATGCCCACGTCGGCGGGGGTGACGCGGGCGCGCCGACTGCGCAGGAAGGTGGCCAGTTCTGTGCGGCGGCGGGTTGGTGCGGGTGCCGGTGCCGGTGAGGGTGAGGGTGAGGCGGTGGGTGCGGGTGCCGAGGTGGGGGCGGGGGCGGATGCGGGCACCGGCGTGGGCGCGGGTGTGCGCACCGGCGTGGGCGCGAGTGTGGGCACCTGTGTGGGCGCGGGCGGTCCCGTCGGTGCCGTCGTCGTGGTCCTCAGCATGTCCATCGTCGTCACGCCCCCCATCCTCGGCTCCCGCCCCGGCCCTTGCCAGGTACTGCCAGTACCAGCATCAGCGGACTCTCACTCCCCGTATCGGAGCGGGGCCACGCTCAGGGGCATGACCACATCGCCCCCGGCCCCGGCGGCCCCCGCCCCAACTCCTGCGTCCAGTAAAGACCCTGGCACTGACAACGGCCGCGGTCGCCTGCTCGCGGCCGTCCTCACCGCCCAGTTCATGGCCCTGCTCGACGTGTTCATCGTCAACGTCGCCGCCCCCTCCATCCGCACCGACCTGCACGCGTCCGGCGCCGGGCTGCAACTCGTCATCGCCGGCTACACCATCACCTACGCCGTGCTCCTGATCACCGGTGCCCGGGTCGGCGAGCGGATCGGCCACCGCCGTGTCTATCTGGCGGGCCTCGCCCTGTTCACCGCCGCCTCGCTCGCCTGCGGACTGAGCCAGAGCACCGGGCAGCTGATCGTCTTCCGGCTCGTCCAGGGCGCGGGCTCCGCGGTCATGATCCCGCAGGTACTCAGCCTCATCCAGCGGAACTTCACCGGCGAGGCGCGGATGAAGGCCCTCGGCGCGTACTCGGCCGTCCTTGCGACCGGGGCCGCCGCCGGGCAGGTCGTCGGCGGCGTCCTCGTCAGCGCCGACCTGTTCGGCACCGGCTGGCGCCCGGTCTTCCTGGTGAACGTGCCGGTCGGCGTGGTGCTCCTCGTCCTCGCCGCCCGCGTACTGCCCCGCGACGACCACGGCGCGCCCGGCCGTGCGCGCGCCCTGGACGTGCCGGGCCTGCTGCTGCTCGGCGCCGCCGTGTCGGCGCTCACGGTGCCGCTGGTGCTCGGCGAACAGGAGGGCTGGCCGCTGTGGACCTGGCTCTCGTTCGGCGCCGCGGCCGTGGTCTTCGCGGCGTTCTGCGGGTACGAGGGGCGGCTCGCCCGGCGCGGCGGGGCGCCGCTGATCTCGCCGCGCGTCCTGCGCGTGCCGGGCATGGGCCTCGCGGTCTTCCGGCTCGCCACGGTGATGGCCGTCAACGCGGGCTTCCTCTTCGTGCTGTCCCTGCACGTCCAGGGCGGGCTCGGCTACAGCGCGCTGCGCGCCGGGCTCACCTTCGCGCCGATGGCGATGGTCTTCGGAGTGGTCGGTCTGACCTGGCGCGCGTGGCCCGCCGCGCTGCAACGGGCGCTGATCCCGGGCGGGTTCGCGCTGGCAGCGGTGTCGGCCCTCGCGGTGGGCCTGCTGCTGCGGGACGGCGACGACGGCGGTCCGCTGCTGTACGCGGCCTTCGCGGTCGGCGGAGTGGGGCTCGCGCTCGGCTTCAGCCCCACCCTCACGCGCGCGCTGGCGACGGTCGGCCAACAGGACGCGGCCGACGCCAGTGGACTTCTTGCCACCGTCACCCAGCTCGGACAGCTGACGGGCGTCGCTGCCTTCGGCGCGATCTACCTCGCCGGCCTTGAGTCACAGGGGGCTCCTGGGGCGTATACATCGGCGGACGCGCTCCTGGTGTGCTTCTACGCGCTCGCCGCGGCGGCCGCCCTGGGCGCCGTGTCCGGACTGGTACGTATGCGTCGCTGACCGGCTCGCCGTGGTCGTGGCAGAATCGACGGGGCCGGAAGGGGACTGCACCAGAGCGCCGACGGTGACCCGACGGGAGGGAGAGCGCGATGCCTGCGAGCATCCTCGAAGAGACGCGAAGTCTCTTCGAAGCGGCGGCCGCACGAGCCGGTGCCGCCGCGCTCCTCCAGTGCCCTTCCTGCGGTTCGGTCCATGTGGCCCAAGTCCTCGGAGACAACGGCGGAGTGAGTTACGTGTGCACGGCCTGCGGCCACAGCTGGAGCTGATCGATGGGTGCACACAGGCGTAAATGCGACTGGTGCGGCAGTGGTACGCCGATCGTCCGCGACATGGAACCGGTCAACCCGGACTATCAGTACTGGTGCGAGGAGTGCGCGCGGGCGCTGATCATAAAGGGCGACCCCATCGAGACGTACCGCGAACTCGAGGGCGAGCCGATCTACGGCCGCCTCCTGGACGAGCACTGCACCCTCAAACGGTTCTACTCGTTCGCCACCGCCTGAGGCAGGCGCCTGAGAGAGGCGGCGGTGAGCGCGAGGAAGCCGGCGGCGGCCAGCGGGTAGATCGCGGACAGCGTCATCTGGCCAAAGTTCTGGGCGAGTTCCGGACGACCCGGGGTGTGCGGCACCCACCACAGGGCGTACGAACAGAACGCCAGGGCGAACCCGCCCGCCGCGGCCCAGCGTCCCGCGCCGCCCCGCCGCGTGGCCCGCGACCACAGCAGCAGCACCATCGGCACGCACCACACCCAGTGGTGCGACCACGACACCGGGCTGACGAGCAGCGCGGTCGCCGCGCACGCGGCCGCGCCCCAGGCCCGCTCCCCACGTACCGCGGCGGCCACCGCCACGGCCGTCCCCGCCACGCAGACGAGGGCCGCGGCCACCGCCCACAGGGCCCCCGGGTCCGTGGTGTGCAGGAGCCGGGCGAGCACCCCGCGCACGGACTGGTTCGCGGTGTTCTCCGCGCGCCCGACCCGGCCCGCCGCGAAGACCACCCGGGTCCAGAAGTTCCGCGAGTCCTCCGGCAGCGCCAGGGCCGCGAGCAGCGTCGCCCCCAGGAACGTCGCGGCGGCCACGCACGCGTGCCGCACGGGCGGGCGCCACACGCCCCGCCGTGCCGCGACGACGACACCGACGAGCAGCAGGAAGACGGCGAACAGGGCGGGAGTGAGCTTGATCGCCGCGGCGAGCCCGATGCCCGCACCCGCCCACCGGTGGCCGGGCCGCCGGGTCAGGTCCCACATCACCAGGACGGCGAGCAGCAGATTGATCTGCCCGTAGCGCAGCGTCGTCCAGACCGGTTCCGTCCACACGGCGAGCGCCGAGGCCCACAGCGCGGTCGCCACACCCGCGTGCCGTTGCTCGCCGACCAGACGCAGGGACAGCCGTACGAAGGCGAAGAGGAGCAGCAGGTTCCCGAGCGTGGCGAGGGGGCGCAGGTCCACCGGGTCCAGCAGGGTCAGCGGCGTGAACAGCAGGGCCGCGAACGGCGGGTACGTCATGGGCAGGTCGGCCTCGGTGGCCCGCAGCGCGTACAGGTCGACGCCCGAGCGCGCGGCCAGGCCCTCCGTGCGGTAGACCATCAGGTCGATCATCGAGACGTGGGCCGCGCGCTGCGCGGCCCAGAAGAGGACGAAGGAGAGCAGGCAGCCCACGGCGGCGATGGGTACCTGGCGGCGGGCGACGGTCAGGGCGAGCACGGTCACGAGGGCGGACGGTAATGGGCCTGTGCGTACGCCCGGGAAACGATTTGGTGGACCACGGGGGTGACCGTGTAATGTTGGCGAAGCCGCCGGGGAAACCGGGCGGAGCGGCAAGGGGCTATAGCTCAGTTGGTAGAGCGCCTGCATGGCATGCAGGAGGTCAGGAGTTCAATTCTCCTTAGCTCCACAACAGATGGCAGGCCACCCGGATCGGGTGGCCTGCTTCTTCGTGTTCCCGGCGCCTCGCCATCCCGGACGCCTCGCCATCCCGGCGCCTCGCCTCGTGCGCGCCCCTCGCCTTCTGCGCGCCCGGCAGGGGTGACTCGGGCCACACGGCACCCGAAGGTGTGACCCGGGTCGCGACGACGCGTCACACCGTCACTGCCGCCCGCTCCCGAGCGCCCTGCGGACACGGCCACGGGGCAGCATCGGCAGAGCCGTGGGCGGTGCCGGGGCGGCCGGCCGGTCGTCCTCGACGCGCAGGGCGAGGGCCGGGCAGCGGCGGACGGCACGCTGGGCGCGGGCCTCCGAGTAACGCGGAACCGCGGCCTCCGCGACCGCGGGGAATCCGTCCGGGCCCAGCTGGATCAGCTCCGGGACGATGTCCGCGCACAAGCCGTGGCCCTGGCACAGCGTCCAGTCGATGGCGAGCCTGCGGCCGCTGGACGCCCCCTCCCGCGGGCTCTCGTCGTGCAGCGGCAGGACGCCCTCCACAGGCCGCCCGCAGCCGTCGCCGAGCACGTGGGCGGCGAGATCGTCGGTGAACGCGGCGAGCGTGGACTCCAGGAACGCCGCCGAGCCGTCCGGGTGCTTGCACGCACCCCGCCGCTTCACCGCCCGCGTCACCTCGCGCAGCGCCTCGAGGGCGGTCGGCCCGCCGCCGTCCAGGACGTCCGCGAGCCCGCGCGCGGCGGCAGGGAGCCCCAGGTAGCAGGGGCCGCACTGGCCCGCGCTCTCGGCGGCGAGCCAGTGCGCCACACGCAGGGACTCCCCGAGGGGACAGGTGCCCGGGCCGATGGGCAGGACCGCGCCCGCCCCCAGCGCGCCCCCACAGGCCTCCAGGGAGGCCCGTGAGACGACCGCGTCCTGGGCGGTGACCGCGTCCAGCCACTTGCCGTGGTAGCCGCCCGTGAGGACGCCCTGCGGCAGCGGTGGCGCGCCGGCGAGCTGGAGAACGTACCGCAGGGGCACTCCTGTCGGGACTTCGAGGACCATGGGCCGTGCGACCGCGCCGGAGAGGGTGAGCAGCACGGTCCCTGGTTCGTCGCGCAGGCCCGTGCGCCGGTAGCGGTCCGGCCCGATCCGGGCGGCGACGGCGAGCTGCGCGAAGGTCTCCGC
This sequence comes from Streptomyces sp. NPDC017940, assembly GCF_044328435.1. Taxonomy (NCBI): domain Bacteria; kingdom Bacillati; phylum Actinomycetota; class Actinomycetes; order Kitasatosporales; family Streptomycetaceae; genus Streptomyces; species Streptomyces sp. NPDC017940. The sequence goes on from NZ_JBIRHJ010000001.1 coordinate 511,010, forward strand.
GTTCGACAGGAGCGTCGGCGCGCCGCCCACGCCCGAGTCCGACGTGTGCACCTTGCGCCCGGGGGGCAGGGGCGGCCCGCCGTCCGCGGACCGCACGAGGGCCGACGACTCGCCGGTGACCATGCGGACGGGATTGCGCTGCACGCGCGCGCGGAGGGTCGATCCGCGCCGGTTGCCGAGGCCGCGCTCCGCCAGCGCCGACCGCGTCGACGCCTCCGTGGAGTCGCGCGTCACACCGACGACGAGCGTGCGTGCGCCCAGCGCCTCCGCGGCGAGGAGCGCACCGTCCAGGACGAGGTGCGGGGCGCGGTTGAGCAGGACGGTGTCCTTGCGGCACGCGGGCTCGTCCTCGCTGCCGTTGACGACCACCACGGGGCGCACGCCCCGCCGGATCGCGGCCTCGGCGACGGCCCGCAGCTTTCTGGCGAACGGAAAGCCCGCGCCGCCGCGGCCGCGCAGCGAGATCTCTTCGGCGAGCGTGGCGAGCCGCTCGCCCGCGATCGGTTCCAGCGGGCCGTGCACCTTGAGGTGCATGGCGGGGTCGAGCCGCTCGACCAGGTCGAAGCCCGAGGTCAGGAGCGGAAGTCCGACGACGCGGACTTCGGGGACGTCCGGCAGGGACGCGTTCACTTGCTGCCTCCGGTGGGGGCGTGCCAGGGCTCGCCGGTGCTGGGCGCCTGGAACGGGCCGAGTAGCTGTTGCGGGGGAGCGCCGGGGTCGTGCGGCGGCGGGGGCGGCGCGCACGGGCGCGGGGGTGTGCCGGGCGCGGGCGGGTGGTGGACGGGCTGCGGCCCGGTGCCGTACGGATCGGCGGTGGGGCCGTATGCCGCGTCTCCGTAGTCGTGTTGGGCGTCCTGGTGGTCGTACCGGCCCGCTGGGGAGACGTAGTTGCCGTCCGTGGAGGCGTGCCTGCTGTCTCCGTAGGCGTGCCCGCCGTCTCCGTAGGCGTGCCCGCCGTCCATGGAGTCGTGTCCGCTGTCTACGGAGGCGTGCGGGTGTGGAACCGAGGGAGCCTCGGCCGGTGGTGGGGGAGACGGGGTCGGCCAGCGGGGGGTCACGGTGGGCGGGACTTCGGTGGGCTGGAGGTCGAGGGGGAGGGCGGTGTCGTGGCCGGAGGGTGTGGCCAGTGCGCGGTAGGCGGCGGCCATGCCGGAGACGGGGGCCTTGTCGGGCGGTGCGGTGGTGAAGCGGCCCGACGCCGTTCCGGGCAGTGGGGTGGAGGCGGTGTCCCGTACGGGGGCGTGGCTGCGGCGGCGCCGCGTCCCGGACGGCGACAGCCGCTCGTCCGGTTCCAGGAAGGCGAAGATCCGGGCGGCCACCTCGCGCTTGACCGTGCGCGGGGCCGCGCGCAGCGCCACCGCCCCGGCCACCGCGACCAGGCACAGGCAGTACAGGGCGACCACCCACGGCTTCGGGGGGCGGCCCGCGTACAGGCCGTGGATCAGGGCGGCGCACCAGGCCGGGTAGGCCAGCGTGTGCAGCGCCCGCCATCGGGACGCGACCTGGACGGGTGCGGCGAAGGCGCTGCGCAGGGCGCCGGTGACGCTGGTGGTGATCATGAGGAGGCCGGCGAGCGAGCCGAGGCCGATGAGCCCGTCGCCGCCCGTCACGCCGAGGCCGAAGGGCACGAGGGCGCCCACGAAGGACACGTGGTCGAGCGCGAGCTTCACCGTGCCGTGCAGGAGCAGGAAGCCCACGGACGCGATCGCTGTGCCCCGGTGCACGGCCTGGGCGAGCAGTCGCTGGCGCGGGCGCAGGAAGAGCCGGTCCGATGCGACAAGGCCCCACATCACGGATGCGGTCAGGGCCACCAGGGACAGGACGCCGGTGGTGAAGTCGAGGGCGGCGCGGAAGCCGTCGCCGCCCGCGAGCACGACCAGGGGTATGAGCAGCAGCGCGGCGACGGTGACGAGGGAGCGGGCCGCTCTGCTCGGTCCTGGGAAGGCGGGGAAGGCCGGCGACGACGCGGAGGAGGACGAGGGTCCGGGGGGCGGGAAGGGGGTGGAGGACCGGGGGGCGGTCCGGGGGGCGGTCCGGGGGGAGGGTGAGGACGATCCGGGCGGAGCTGAACGCTCGGGACTCTTGCGGTGCGGGTTCGCAGGGTTCATGGGGCGACTCCGAAATGGTCCGATCGCCGCATGCTAGGTCGCGCCATACCGATGGGTACGGGGTTTGAGTTATTGCGTTGTTATCAAAGCGCGACTCGATCTTGGTGTTGCCCCGATAGTGGGCGGTACGCGGGGTAACCATTGGCCAAGGTTGGGGTCGGGGCGGAGTGGGGCAGGGTGCCGTCCCGCCTCCGCGGGGCCGGGGCGCATGCCCGACAAAGCGCGTCGCCCGCCTCCGGAGCGCTGCGGTACCCTGACGCCATGCGTGCCGTACGCCTTCTGCTTAGCGGGCCGCGCTGATCAGTCCCGACCGTGAGTGAACACGGTCGGAATCGGCGCGGCGTCCCCTCCTGTGCGAGGGGCATTTTTGTTTGGCCGTCCGGCCAGGTCCGCAGGCAGAGACGATCGATGGAGCTTTGAAGACCATGAGCGAGACGAATTCCTCCGCCACCGCTGAAGGCGCGGGAGGCGCGGGAGGCACCCCCTCGGCTGCCGAGGCGGCCGCACCGCACCGCTACACGGCCGCCCTTGCGGCCGAGATCGAGGCGCGCTGGCAGGATTTCTGGGACGCCGACGGCACGTACGAGGCGCCCAACCCGAGCGGCGACCTGGCCGGTGACCCGGCGGCCGTCGAGCGGCCCAAGAAGTTCATCATGGACATGTTCCCCTACCCCTCGGGTGCGGGTCTGCACGTCGGCCACCCCCTGGGGTACATCGCCACCGACGTCTTCGCCCGCTTCCAGCGCATGACGGGCCACAACGTCCTGCACTCCCTGGGCTTCGACGCGTTCGGCCTGCCCGCCGAGCAGTACGCCGTGCAGACGGGCACGCACCCGCGCGTGTCGACGGAAGCCAACATCGAGAACATGAAGGCGCAGCTGCGCGCCCTGGGCCTGGGACACGACAGGCGCCGCTCCTTCGCGACGATCGACCCGGACTACTACAAGTGGACCCAGTGGATCTTCCTCCAGATCTTCAACTCCTGGTACGACGACGAGGCGAAGAAGGCCCGCCCGATCGCCGACCTGATCGCGCAGTTCGAGAGCGGTGAACGCGCCGTACCGGGCTCCACGCGCGCGTGGCACGCGCTGGACGCCAAGGAGCGCGCCGACGTCCTGAGCGGCTTCCGCCTGGCCTATGCCTCCGACGCCCCCGTGAACTGGTGCCCCGGCCTCGGCACCGTCCTGGCCAACGAGGAAGTCACCGCCGACGGCCGCTCCGAGCGCGGCAACTTCCCGGTCTTCAAGTCCAAGCTGCGCCAGTGGAACATGCGCATCACGGCCTACGCCGACCGCCTGATCGACGACCTGGACGCGCTGGACTGGCCGGAGGCCATCAAGCTCCAGCAGCGCAACTGGATCGGCCGCTCCGAAGGCGCCCGCGTCGTCTTCCCCGTCGGCTCCGAAGGCGACGCGATCACCGTCTTCACCACCCGCCAGGACACCCTGTTCGGCGCCACCTACATGGTTCTGGCGCCCGAGCACGAGCTGGTCGACGGCATCGTCCCGGCCGCCTGGCCGCAGGGCACGCACGACGTGTGGACCGGCGGGCACGCGACGCCGGCGGAGGCCGTGGCCAAGTACCGTGCCTTCGCCGCCGCCAAGTCCGACGTGGAGCGCCAGGCCGACGCCAAGGAGAAGACCGGCGTCTTCACGGGCGCGTACGCCACCAACCCCGTCAGCGGCGAGCAGGTCCCGGTCTTCATCGCCGACTACGTACTGATGGGCTACGGCACCGGCGCGATCATGGCGGTCCCGGCCCACGACAGCCGTGACTTCGCCTTCGCCCGCGCCTTCGAGCTGCCGCTGCGCTGCGTGGTCGAGCCCTCCGACGGCCGGGGCACCGACCCCTCCACGTGGGACGACTCGTTCGACTCCTACGAGGCGAAGATCATCAACTCGGCGGGCGATCACATCTCCCTGGACGGCCTGGTGGTCGCCGAGGCCAAGGCGCGCGTCACGGAGTGGCTGGAGCGCGAGGGCATCGGCCGGGGCACCGTCAACTTCCGGCTGCGCGACTGGCTGTTCAGCCGTCAGCGCTACTGGGGCGAGCCCTTCCCGATCGTCTACGACGAGGACGGCGTGGCGCACTCGCTGCCCGAGTCGATGCTGCCCCTGGAACTGCCGGAGGTCGACGACTACAGCCCGCGCACCTTCGACCCGGACGACGCCGACACCCAGCCGGAAACCCCGCTCTCCCGCAACGAGGAGTGGGTACACGTCACCCTGGACCTGGGCGACGGCAAGGGCCCGCGGAGCTACCGCCGCGAGACCAACACCATGCCCAACTGGGCCGGTTCCTGCTGGTACGAGCTGCGCTACCTGGACCCGCACAACGACGCGAAGCTGGTCGCCCCCGACATCGAGCAGTACTGGATGGGCCCCCGGGAGGGACAGCCGACCGGCGGCGTCGACCTGTACGTGGGCGGCGCCGAGCACGCCGTGCTGCACCTGCTGTACGCGCGTTTCTGGTCCAAGGTCCTGTTCGACCTGGGCCACATCTCGTCGGCCGAGCCGTTCCACAAGCTGTTCAACCAAGGCATGATCCAGGCCTACGTCTACCGCAACAGCCGGGGCTTCCCGGTTCCCGCCGCCGAGGTCGAGGAGCGCGACGGAAAGTTCTTCTTCGCGGGCGAGCAGGTCAAGCGCGAACTGGGCAAGATGGGCAAGTCCCTGAAGAACGCGGTCACGCCGGACGAGATCTGCGAGGAGTACGGCGCGGACACGCTGCGCCTGTACGAGATGGCCATGGGCCCATTGGACGTCTCTCGTCCCTGGGACACGCGCGCCGTGGTCGGCCAGTACCGGCTGCTGCAACGCCTGTGGCGCCTGATCGTCGACGAGGCCACCGGCGAGCTGTCCGTCGCGGACGCCGAGCCGGACGAGAACACGCTGCGCGCGCTGCACAAGGCGATCGACGGTGTGCGCCAGGACCTGGACGGCATGCGGTTCAACACCGCCATCGCCAAGATCACCGAACTGAACAACCACCTGACCAAGGCCGCGGGCCCGGTGCCGCGCTCCGTCGCCGAGAGCCTGGTGCTGCTGATCGCTCCGCTGGCCCCGCACATCGCCGAGGAGCTGTGGCGCAAGCTGGGTCACAGCGACTCGGTCGTCCACCAGGACTTCCCGGTAGCCGACCCCGCGTACGTCGTGGACGACACCGTGACCTGCGTCGTGCAGATCAAGGGCAAGGTCAAGGCCCGCCTGGAGGTCGCGCCGGGCATCTCCGACGACGAGCTGGAGAAGGTGGCCCTGGGCGACGAGCGTGTGGTGGCGGCGCTGGCCGGTGCGGGGATCCGCAAGGTCATCGTGCGGGCGCCGAAGCTGGTGAACATCGTTCCGGCCTAGGTCCGGGCCGCGTCGGCCCAGGTCCGGACCGGGGCTGGGCCGGACCCGGGCTCGGGCCGGGGTGGGCTTGGTCCAGGTCCAGGTCCAGCCCGCGTCCTGGCCGGGGCAACTGGTCGTCGGCCGCCGCGTATCGGGGTAGTCCCCTACGGGCAGCTTGGGGGTTCCGCTGGAACCCTCGGGCTGCCCGCTGCGTTTACCGTGGAGAAGTCCATGGGGACGACGGAGCGTGCCGCACACGCTGGATACACCCGACATGCCGATCAGCCGGGCCGAAGGAGACGCATCGTGGAAGCCGTGATCGCAGTGGTCGCGCTGCTCTTCCTGCTGTTCCTGGCGGTGGGCGCGTATGCGACGGTCAAGGTGGTCGGCGCCGCGCGCCGCGGCATGGACCGCACGATCACGCAGGCCCGCCGCACGGTGGAGGACACCACGCTGCGCGCCAGGACCCTCGCACAGCCCGGGGCCGTCGGCGAGCTGGCCCAGCTGCGCCTCAAGCTCCGCACGTCGATGCGGGCGACCCAGGACTCGCTGCGCGCGGGCGTCGCCGATGACGCATCCCTGCACGAGTCCCTGGCCCTGTTCCAGCGCCTGAGCGCCCATGGCCACGAGCTGGACGACGAGCTCAAGCGCCTGGAGCGGGAGCCCGACCGGATCGAGCTGAGCCAGCGTCTGCCCGCCCTGCGCGAGCGCACCGAGCAGATCGTCAAGGCGTCCGACTCGCTCCGCTGGGCGGCCCGCGACCGCGCAGGCAAGTTCGCGGACGACGACCTGGAACTGCTCAAGGAGCAGATCGACATGGAGACGGGCGCCCTGCGGCACTGGACGACGACGCCGCCGCCGGACGACCGGCCGCTCACGTCATGGACGGACACCGCCACGACCGCGGCGACGGGCCCGGCGAAGACCGGCTCGAAGCCTGCCGCCGACCCGGCGCAGGCGGCGTCGCAGCCACAGGCGTCCGCCAGCGCGCAGGAGCCCGGCACCGCCGCGCAGGAGCCGTCCCGGCCCGCCATCGCCCCGCCGGCACCGCAGCCGACCTATGCGTGGCAGAAGAAACCCAAGCCGGAGAGCACCACCTGAGTCGAGCGCCGAGCCGAGGCCGGGACTCGCGGGCCCCGCCCGACCGGTCGGCCCCTCCAGGCCTTCGCGTACAGGGGCCGGACTGCGGCACCGGGGTTCCTGCGGGTAATCTCCAGCTCATGTCCCGCCATGTCGCAATCGTCACCGACTCAACGGCCTACCTGCCGCAACGGACGATGGAGCGGCACGACATCACCGCGGTTCCGCTGACCGTGGTCCTCGGCCAGCAGGCCCTGGAAGAGGGTACGGAGATCTCCGCCCGCTCCCTGGCGCTCGCCTTGCAGAAGCGCCAGTCCGTCACCACCTCGCGGCCGAGCCCCGAAGTCTTCGCGCGGACGTACCGCAAGATCGCCGACGCGGGGGCCACCGGAATCGTCTCGCTGCACCTGTCGGCCGAGTTCTCCGGGACGTACGACGCCGCCGTCCTCGCGGCGCGCGAGGCGCCGGTGCCGGTACGGGTCGTGGACACCGGCATGGTGGCGATGGCCCTCGGCTTCTGCGCGCTGTCCGCCGCCGAGGCGGCGGAGTCGGGCGGCTCGATGGACGAGGCGGTGGCGACCGCGGAGAAGCGGGCCGCGGCCACGTCCACGTACTTCTACGTCGACACGCTCGACTATCTGCGGCGCGGCGGCCGCATCGGCGCCGCCCAGGCCCTCCTCGGCTCCGCGCTCGCGGTGAAGCCGCTGCTCTCCCTGGACGACGGCCGCATCGAGATGCTGGAGAAGGTGCGCACGGCGTCGAAGGCGATCGCCCGCCTGGAGGAGATCGTGGTCGAGCGGGCGGGAACCCACGACGTGGACATCGCGGTCCACCACCTGGCGGCTCCCGAACGCGCGGCGACCCTCGCGGACAGCCTCCGCGACCGGGTCCCGTGCCTGGCGGAACTGCACGTCAGTGAGGTGGGCGCGGTGATCGGGGCGCACACGGGTCCGGGGCTGCTGGGGGCTGTGGTCTCACCTCGCTGAGGCGGCCCTCAGGTCGGCGTTCCCTCTGGGCGGCGGGGGCCGCTTTTCCTTGGGTGAGTTGTTCCTCGGGTGGGGCTGTCCCTCAGGTGGGCTGCCCCTCGGGTGGGCTGCCCCTCGGGTGGGCTGCACCTGGGGTGGGCTGCGCCTTGGGTGCGCTGGCCCCGGGTGGTGAGCTTGTCACTCCTGTGAGTGACGACGTTATCCACAACTGCCGAGTAATCCCCGGGAATTGACCAAGATCGACGCGGTGTCGTCGAGGTGCCTAGCGTTTTCCGCATGACACTTCGATCACTTTCACGGACGGAACGCAGGGGCTCGGGGACGGCGGACGCCACCGCGGGACCGATGGGTGCGGGGAGCGACGGCCGCTCCGACGGCGCCCTCGCGAAAGGGAGGCGCAGCGCTCAACACCGCGTGGCCGTCGGACACCTGACCCGCCACCACGCCTGGCGACGAGCCCGACGCAGGCGCGCGGCGACGGAGGTGACACGGACACGGCTGCGGGCCGAGGCGCTGTTCGCCGAGACGGGGCCCGGCGCGGGGGTGTCGGGCGCGGGGGAGGTCCCTGCGTCTGCCTCGGTGGGTGCGGTGGGGGCCGCCGTTGCCGCGGGCGCGGGGGGTCTGGCGGGCACGGTGGGCGCGCGGAGGCAGAGGACGGTGGCCGCGCGGAGAACGGCGACCGCCGTAGGCACCGATGTTCGGACGGATGACGGCGCCGGGAATGGTGCTACGACGCACGCCGGGCTGGCGAGCGGGTTACTGGCCGGGCTGTCTCCTGAGCCGGAGGCGGAGCCGTCACGTGTGCTGCGGGCCGATCTGTTCCCTGAGCCGCGGGTCGGGGCGCATTCTGTGCTGCGGGCCGATCCGTTCCCCGAACCGCAGGCTGGGCCGCTCCCTGTGCTGCCGACTGGGCCGATCTCCGAGCCCCGGGCTGGGCCGTTCCCCGAGCTGCCGACTGAGCCGATCCCCGTGCCACAGGCTGATCCGTTCCCCGAGCCGCCCCATGCGCCCCAGGCCGAGCCGCCCCGTGATGCGACCTCGTGGCGGACACGGGCCGGGCTCGCGGTGCGGGAGCGCTTGCCGGTCTGGTTGCGGTTGCGGTGTGGCGTGGAGCGCCGGAGCGTTGTCGCGCTCGGCCTCGTCCTGATCGTGGCCGCCGTCTTCGCGGCGCAGCACTTCTGGTCCGGACGCACGCAGTCGGTCCCGGCGCCTGAGGTGGTGGGCGGGGCGGCGTCCCCGGGCGGCGAGACCGAGCCGTCCCCCGCACCGGGAACACCACCGGGAGCACCGTTGGGAACGCCACCGGGGCCGGACGCGGGCACCCCCGCGGCAGCGACCGGCGGGGTCGTCGTGGACGTCCGGGGCAAGGTCCACGACCCCGGGGTGCAGCGGTTGCCCGCCGGCTCCCGGGTGGCCGACGCACTCCGGGCGGCGGGCGGGGCCCGTGCGGGCGCGAGGACCGACGGCCTCAACCGGGCCCGGCTCCTGGTGGACGGCGAGCAACTCGTGGTGGGTGCCCCCACGGAGGCGGGCGCGGACTCCGTGCCGGGCGGCGTCCCGGGGCCGATGCCGAACGGCCCGGTAGCGGGGCCGGGCGGAACCACCGGAGCGGCGGCCGGGCCCGTCGGTCTCAACACCGCCACCGTCGAACAACTCGACACACTGCCCGGCGTGGGCCCGGTCCTGGCGCGGCACATCATCGACTACCGCACGGAGCACGGCGGATTCCGTTCCGTTGACGAGCTCAGGGAAGTGAACGGCATCGGCGAGAAGCGCTTCGCCGACTTGCGGAACCTCGTGCGGCCATGAGGAGCGGGGTGCGACGGCCGACGGCCCCCGGCCCCGCCCCCTCAGGGCATGGGGAGTCCGGGCCCGGGCGGCGCCCTGCTCAGGGAGCACACGGTGGTGCGCGACCGCCTGACGAAGGCCCCATGGACCTGCGTCTGGTGCCGCCCGCCCTCGGCGCCTGGGCGGCGGCCGCCCTAGCGCTGACGGCTCCGCCCCACACGGTGGCGGCCGTGGTCGTGATCTGTGTGGTGGTGGCCGGAGTCCTCCTGGTGTCGTGGACGGCGCGGGGACGCGGCGGCGCCCTCCACGCCGGGCTCGGCAGGGGACTCACCCACGGGCGCGCGGGCCCAGGCCTTCGCGTGGCGCCCGCGCCCGGGTACCGGGTGGGTGTGGCCGCCGTCCTGCTGTGCGCCGCGGCGGCAGCGGCAGTAGCCGGTCTGCACGGAGCGGACCTGCACCGTGGCCCGGTCCCCGCGCTCGCCGAGCGGTACGCGGAGGTGACGGCGGAGGTGGAGGTGACATCGGACCCGCGCCGTACCCGGCCCCGGGTGACGGGGGACCGCGCGGCGCCACCGTCGATCGTGCTGGAGGGCGAGGTGGTGCGGGTCCGGGAGACCGACGGCACGACGAGGAGGACGCGGGCGCCGGTCCTTGTCGTAGTGCGGGAGGAGGAAGGGAGGCGAGGTGGCGGCCGGGCGAGCGAAGAGGGCGAGGGGCGAGGCGACGTCGGGGAGGGGAGCGCGGCAGGAGGCGGCACGAAGGAAGGAGGCCTCGGCGAAGGCGGCACGGGGGACGGAAGCTCTGGCGAGGGCGGCACGGTGGGCGGAGGAGGCCCTGGCGAAGGCGGCGCGGAGGCAGGAGGGCCGGGGCAACGTGGTGCGGGGGATGGCGGTGCGGCCGGAGGAGGGGAGGGGCAGCGTGGTGCGGGACAAGGGGGTGCGGGGGTAGGCGGTGCGGGGTGGTTGGACCTGTTGCCGTCGACGCGGATCCAGGTGCGGGGCAGCCTCGCGGCGCCGTGGCCGGGGAGCGAGCGGACGGCGGCGGTGTTGCGGGTGTCCGAGGGGCAGGCGCCGCAGGTCGTCGGGGCGCCCTCGGGGGTGCAGCGGTTCGCGGGGGAGTTGCGGGCGGGGTTGCGGGGAGCGACGGACGGGCTGCCCGACGACGCCCGGGCGCTGCTTCCGGGACTGGTGATCGGGGACACCGCACGGGTCCCGCCGGACCTGGACCAGGCCTTCCGAGCCACGGACCTCACGCACCTTCTGGCGGTGAGCGGTGCCAACCTCACGATCGTCCTGGCCCTGTTGATCGGCCCGCCCGGTACCGCGCACCGCGCGGAGCGCCGTGGCCTGGCCCCGAGGCTGGGGATCCCGCTGCGGACGACGGCGCTGCTCGGTGGCGGACTGACGCTCGGGTTCGTCGTGGTGTGCAGGCCGGAGCCGAGTGTGCTGCGGGCGGCGGCGTGCGGGCTGATCGTGCTGGTGGCGATCGGTACCGGGCGGCGCAGGTCCCTGGTGCCCGCGTTGGCGGCCGCGGTCTTGCTGCTGGTGCTGTACGACCCGTGGCTGTCGCGGAGTTACGGGTTCCTGCTTTCGGTGCTGGCCACGGGCGCACTGCTCGTCCTGGCGCCGAGGTGGAGTGCGGCGCTGCGGCGGCGGGGGGTTCCGGGGCGCCCGGCCGAGGCGTTGGCGGCTGCGGCGGCGGCGCAGGCGGTGTGCGCGCCGGTGGTGGCGGTCCTCGCGGCGCGGGTGAGTCTGGTGGCGGTGCCGTGCAATCTGCTGGCGGAGTTCGCGGTGGCGCCCGCGACGGTGCTCGGGTTCGCGGCGCTTGCGGTGGCGCCCGTGGCCATGCCGGTGGCGGAGGGGCTCGCGTGGTGTGCGGGGTGGCCGGCGGAGTGGATCGCGGGGATCGCGCGGACCGGGGCGGCCCTGCCCGGCAACGGAGTCGACTGGCCGGGCAGTTGGGGCGGGGCGTTGCTGCTGGTGGTCGTCACCGTCGGGGTGGTCCTGGCCTGCGGAAGGCTGGCCAGACATCCGTGGCTGAGTGTCGTCTGTGTGCTGCTGCTCCTGCTGGCGGTCGTGCAACCGCCGCCGCTCACCAGGGTCATCGCGGGGTGGCCGCCGCCGGGGTGGCGGCTGGTGATGTGCGATGTGGGGCAGGGGGACGCGACGGTGCTAGCGGCGGGCGGGGGCGCGGGGGTGGTGGTGGACGCGGGCCCCGATCCGGTGCTCGTCGACCGGTGCCTGCGGTCGCTCGGGGTCACACGGGTGCCGTTGGTGCTGCTCACGCACTTCCACGCGGACCATGTGGCGGGGCTGCCCGGGGTGTTGCGGGGGCGTTCCGTGGGCGCTATCCAGACGACGGGGTTTCAGGAGCCGCCGGGACAGGCCGCGTTCGTGCGGAGGCAGGCGGCCGGGCGGGGGATTCCGCTGTCGGCGGCCGTGGCGGGGGAGCGGCGGCGGGCGGGGGCGCTGGAGTGGCGGGTGCTGTGGCCACCGCCCGGCGGGACGGCTCGCGCCGAGGGGCCGAACGACGCGAGCGTCACCTTGCTGGTGCGGGTCGCGGGGCTGACGCTCCTGCTGCTCGGCGACCTCGAACCACCGGCCCAGCGAGCCCTGTTGCGTACTCCGGAAGGCGCGGCGCTGGGGCGGGTGGACGTGCTGAAGGTGGCGCATCACGGTTCGGCGTACCAGGACCCGCTGCTGCTGCGTCGGACGGGAGCGCGGCTCGCGCTGATCTCGTGCGGCGCGGACAACCCGTACGGTCACCCCTCGCCCCGGACGGTGGCGGCGCTGCGCGCCGGGGGCGCGCGGGTGGTGCGGACCGACACGAGCGGCGCGGTCGCGGTGACCGGTGGGCGGGCCGGGGCGCGAGGGGGACCACCGGGCCGGGCGGCGGGCAGCGATGGGGTGGCGGGCGGCGGTGGGGTGCCTGTGTTGCGGGTGACGACGCGGAGGTGAGGGCGGGAGGGGAGGAAGGGGGTGGGGGTGGGGAGGGGAGGGGAGGGGGGAAAGGGTCGGTGATTACGGCCGGTAACCGACCGCGGGGAGGAGCGGGAAGGCGAAGTGGGGCGGAACGATTAATTGGGGTCAGGGGGACAGTGGGGGCGGTCTGGGGTGGTCGGGTCGTTTCCGCAATGTTCTTGCTGAACCGTGTGCGTTTGCATCGAAAGCCGCAACGGTGATCGAATGCCTCTTCGTTGCAGGTGTTGTGTTGTCAAGGCCCTCGGGGGTGTGTCGCAGTGTTCGGCCGATGGCTGGGAAATCTTTCGGGCCGAGGCGGGAGGTCCGGGCTGCTGTCGGCGGTGACGGTGCCCACCGGCGCGGGAGTGCTCAGTTGTCGGGTGCTCGACCCGGTCAACGAGCCGGTTCAGCACGCTGAGCTGTCCCTCAGCGACACCATGGGCCGCAAGGTGGTCACCGGGGGTACGGATCCGTTCGGGTCGTTCGTCACGACGGTGCCGACGGGGGAGTACCGGCTGGCGGTGTCGGCGGAGGGGTTCACTCCGTACCGGGCGAACGTCACGGTGAGTGAGGGCGCGCATGCGTCGATGGGGGATGTGACGCTCCAGGTCGCGCAGCTCGCGGCGCTGCCCGAGCCCGGGGACTGGGACCTGGACCCGCTGCACTCCTCGATCGCGTTCACGGCGCGGCACATCGGCCTCGCCCGGATCCGCGGCCGGTTCAACACGTTCGCGGGGGCGATACGTCTTGCCGAGCGGATGGAGGACTCCGCGATGCACGTCGTGATCGACGCCTCCTCCATCGACACGGCCGTGAAGATGCGCGACGACCATCTGCGTTCGGCGGACTTCCTGGACGTGGCGCGGTTTCCGACGATGGAGTTCTACGGCGACCGTTTCGTGCACAAGGGCGGTACGCGCTGGGCGATCACCGGGGCGCTCTCGCTGCACGGTGTGACGCGGACGGTCACGCTGGACACGGAGTACCTCGGGGTGGGGCACGGCCTGGAGGGCGAGACGCGGGCGGCGTGCAGGGCGACGACCGAGCTGCACCGGGACGACTTCACCATCACCTGGCAGACGATGCTCGCCCGCGGTATCGCAGCGGTCGGCGCCAGCATCACCATTGAACTGGACATCCAGGTCCTGCCCAAGAGCTGAGCGGGCCGAAGGCCGGGGCACGTGGGCCCGGGAGTCACGCGGGCCGCAGGGCATGTGGGGCCCGGGAGCCGCGCGGCCCAGGGCCGGGTGGGCCGCGGAGCTGCGCGGGCCGCAGGGCGGAGGCGCCCAGGAGCTGTGCGGGCCCGGTCACGGTGCCTCCAGCCAGCCTTCGAACTCGGCCGCCAGGGCGTCCAGTTCCCTCACGTCGAGGCGCCGTTCGGGGTCCTCGACGACCACCAGCCACTGGGCGTCCTCGGCGTCGTCCTCACCGGCGAGGGCGTCGCGGACGAGCTGGGGTTCGTCGCGGACGCCGAAACGGTCGGGGAGCTCTTCGGCGACTTGTTCCGCGGCATCGCGGTCGGGCAGCACCAGGACATGTCGTACGTCGGTCACCTGCACATTCTCCGGTACCGGAGGATCGGGGCGCGACGGGCTGTCAGTGGGGCGTGGGATGCTTGGCGGCGATGGCCAGGAAGAACGCAAACGACAACCCGCTCGCTCCTGTCACGGTCGCCGTGGGGCAGGAGGATCTGCTGCTCGACCGTGCCGTGCAGGAGGTCGTCGCCGCCGCGCGGGCGACGGACGCCGACACGGACGTGCGGGACCTCACGCCCGACCAGTTGGCGCCGGGCACCCTCGCGGAGCTGACGAGCCCCTCGCTGTTCGCCGAGCGCAAGGTGGTCGTCGTCCGCAACGCGCAGGACCTGACGGCGGACACGGTCAAGGACGTGAAGGCGTATCTGGGGGCGCCCGCCGAGGAGATCACGCTCGTGCTGCTGCACGCGGGCGGCGCCAAGGGCAAGGGGCTGCTCGACGCGGCGCGCAAGGTGGGGGCGCGGGAGGTCGCCTGCCCGAAGATGACCAAACCGGCGGACCGGCTGTCCTTCGTGCGGGGTGAGTTCCGGGCCCTGGGGCGCTCGGCGACGCCCGAGGCGTGTCAGGCCCTGGTGGACTCCATCGGCAGTGATCTGCGGGAGCTGGCGTCGGCGGCGGCGCAGCTCGTCGCGGACATCGAGGGCACGATCGACGAGGCGGTGGTCGGGCGGTACTACACGGGGCGGGCGGAGGCCTCCAGTTTCACCGTGGCCGACCGGGCCGTGGAGGGGCGGGCGGCGGAGGCCCTCGAGGCCCTGCGGTGGTCCCTGTCGACCGGGGTCGCGCCCGTACTGATCACGTCGGCCCTGGCGCAGGGGGTGCGGGCCATCGGCAAGCTGTCGTCGGCCCGTGGTGGGCGGCCCGCCGATCTTGCCCGTGAGCTGGGGATGCCGCCCTGGAAGATCGACCGGGTGCGGCAGCAGATGCGGGGGTGGACCCCGGACGGGGTCGCCGTTGCCCTGCGGGCCTGTGCGGAGGCTGACGCCGGGGTCAAGGGGGGCGGGGACGATCCCGAGTACGCCCTCGAGAAGGCCGTCGTCGCCATCGCCCGCGCGGCCCGGTCCGGCCGGGGATAGGCCCACCGCCCCAACCCGCCGGATTCGCCCGGCCCGACCCGCCGGATTCGCCCGGCCCGGCCTACCGGCTAGGCCCACCGGGTCGGCCCATCGGCTCGGCCCACCGGCCCAGCCCGCCTGGTTCGCCCGGCCCGTCTCGGCCCACCGCCCCGACCCGCCCGGTTCGCCCCGCCCGGCCCACGGCCAGGCCCGGCCCACGGCCAGGCCCGGCCCCGTCTCGGCCCGGCTCGGCCACCGGCCAAGCCCAACCCACCGGCCAAGCCCAACCCACCGGCCAAGCCCAACCCACCAACAAACCAAAAACCCAAAACCCCCGCCTCCGTCCGAAAGGACAGGACACGGGGGCCCCGGGTTCAAAGCTCTTGAAAGATCCACACCCGCGTGGCGAACGCAGGCCGCGTGTGGATCGGGGTGCTGGGCGGGAGCGGAAGAGAGAGGGCCCGCTCTGGTCCGGCCAGCGGTCACATCACTGCTCAGCCCTTGAGGGTCGCGACCTTCGAAGCAAGCGCCGACTTCTTGTTGGCGGCCTGGTTCTTGTGGATGACACCCTTGGAGACGGCCTTGTCCAGCTGGCGCGCGGCCTCACGGGACAGCTCGGTCGCCTTCTGGGTGTCGCCGGCGGCAACGGCCTCGCGGGCCTTGCGGACAGCGGTCTTCAGCGAGGACTTGACGGCCTTGTTGCGCAGGCGCGCCTTCTCGTTGGTCTTGTTCCGCTTGATCTGGGACTTGATGTTCGCCACGAAAGAGCCTTTTCAGGTTCAGGTACTGCCGAGTTTTCTGACAAGCGCCTCGCGCTGAGAGGGCTACGAGACACAGCTGCCCACGGTACCAGCCGCTGTCCGACCGGCCCAAACCGGTCCCCGCGGCCCACCCGTGGGACGATGGAGGCTACGTATCGATCCGACCCGAGGCATAAGGCGCCTCAAGAGACAGGACCCTGCGTGCCCGCGACCCCTAAGAATGTGCCCGAACCGAGCCGTACCGACCCGGCTCTGATCCGCAATTTCTGCATCATCGCGCACATCGACCACGGCAAGTCCACGCTCGCCGACCGCATGTTGCAGCTGACCGGCGTGGTCGAGCAGCGGCAGATGCGCGCCCAGTACCTCGACCGCATGGACATCGAGCGCGAGCGCGGTATCACGATCAAGTCCCAGGCGGTGCGTCTGCCCTGGGCCCCGTCCGAGGGCCCGGATCAGAACAGGACGCACATCCTGAACATGATCGACACCCCGGGCCACGTGGACTTCACCTATGAAGTCTCGCGTTCGCTCGCGGCCTGCGAGGGCACCGTCCTCCTCGTCGACGCGGCCCAGGGCATCGAGGCGCAGACCCTCGCCAACCTGTATCTGGCCATGGAGAACGACCTCAAGATCGTTCCGGTCCTCAACAAGATCGACCTTCCGGCCGCGCAGCCGGAGAAGTTCTCCGAGGAGCTGGCCAACCTCATCGGGTGCGACCCCGCGGACGTCCTGAAGGTCTCCGCGAAGACCGGGCTCGGCGTCGAGGCGCTGCTCGACAAGGTCGTCGCCGAGGTTCCGCCGCCGGTCGGCGTCGCCGACGCCCCCGCCCGCGCGATGATCTTCGACTCGGTCTACGACTCCTACCGTGGCGTGGTCACGTACGTACGAGTCGTCGACGGCCAGCTCAACAAGCGTGAGCGGATCCGGATGATGTCCACCGGCGCCACGCACGAGCTGCTGGAGATCGGTGTCTCCTCGCCGGAGATGACCGCGGCGGACGGCATCGGCGTCGGTGAGGTGGGCTACATCATCACCGGCGTCAAGGACGTCCGGCAGTCCAAGGTCGGCGACACGATCACCTCCTTGCACAAGGGCGCCACGGAGGCGCTCGGCGGCTACAAGGACCCCAAGCCGATGGTGTTCTCGGGCCTGTATCCGCTGGACGGCTCGGAGTACCCGGACCTCCGCGAGGCCCTGGACAAGTTGCAGCTCAACGATGCCGCGCTCGTGTACGAGCCCGAGACGTCCGCCGCGCTCGGCTTCGGCTTCCGCGTCGGTTTCCTCGGCCTGCTGCACCTGGACGTGATCCGCGAGCGCCTGGAGCGCGAGTTCGGGCTCGACCTGATCGCGACCGCCCCCAACGTGGTCTACCGCGTGATCATGGAGGACGGGACCGAGCACACGGTCACCAACCCGAGTGAGTTCCCCGAGGGCAAGATCGACCAGGTCTTCGAGCCCGTCGTGCGCGCCACGATCCTCGCGCCCAGCGAGTTCATCGGCTCGATCATGGAGCTGTGCCAGAACCGGCGCGGGGTCATGCTCGGCATGGACTACCTCTCCGAGGACCGCGTCGAGATCCGGTACACGCTGCCGCTCGCCGAGATCGTCTTCGACTTCTTCGACCAGCTGAAGTCCAAGACGCGGGGGTACGCCTCGCTGGACTACGAGCCCACCGGCGAGCAGTCCGCCCAGCTCGTCAAGGTCGACATCCTGCTGCACGGGGACAAGGTCGACGCCTTCTCGGCGGTCACGCACAAGGACCAGGCGTACGCGTACGGGGTGCGGCTCGTCGCCAAGCTGCGCGAGCTGATCCCGCGGCAGGCCTTCGAGGTGCCGGTGCAGGCCGCCATCGGTTCCCGGGTCATCGCCCGCGAGACCATCCGCGCCATCCGCAAGGACGTCCTCGCCAAGTGCTACGGCGGTGACATCTCGCGTAAGCGCAAGCTGCTCGAGAAGCAGAAGGAGGGCAAGAAGCGGATGAAGATGGTCGGCTCCGTGGAGGTCCCGCAGGAGGCCTTCATCGCGGTGCTCTCCAGCGACGAGAGCTCCCCCAAGAAGAAGTAGCCACCAGTAGCCACCCGCAGCCACGAGTGGCGACCCGTTTTCCTCGGGCACCGTCACACGGATTCCTCGGGCACCGTCACACGGATTCCTCGGGCACCGTCACACGGATTCCTCGGGCACCGTCACACGGATTCATCGAGCACGTCACACGGATTCATCGAGCACCGTCACACGGAAGAGCGCCTGCCCGCCCCCGGCCAGGCGCTCTTCCCGTTTCCCGCGCCCCCGCCCGCCCCACGGCCCGCGCCCCCGGCCCGCCCCACGACCTGCGCCCCCGGCGCGACCCCACCCCGCCCCCTGTGAGAAAGAACCCGTACGAAGTGACAGGCGGCAGCCCCTTACGCACCGGCCGCCCGGCCTTTACTCTGATCACTGCTCGGAGGTTACTCGCAAGTTAAACAAGCGCCGGAAGAGGCGCGCGAGCGTGGTAGCCGCAGTCAGTGATTGGGCAGCCAGCCAGCCAGAGAGAACAGACGCACGCACCGTCGCGGGCCCGGAGGATGTCGTGAGCGACACACAGACCTTGATCGATGACCGACCGCCCTCCGTGGCGCACGTCTTCCTGGAGCGGGTGGCGGCCACACCCGACGCCGAGGCCTACCGCTATCCCGTCCCTGCGGCATCGGGCGAGGGGCCCGACGACTGGAAGTCGCTCAGCTGGGCGCAGACTGCGGACCGGGTCTTCGCCATCGCGGCCGGCCTCGTCGACCTGGGCCTGCGCCCCGAGGACCGGGTGGCGCTCGCCTCCGCGACGCGCGTCGAGTGGATCCTCGCCGACCTGGGCATCCTCTGTGCCGGCGCGGCCACCACGACCGTGTATCCGCAGACCAACGCCGAGGAGTCCGCGTTCATCCTCGGCGACTCCGGCAGCCGGGTCCTGATCGCCGACAACGCCGAGCAGCTGGCGAAGGCGCGCGAGCAGCGGGGGAACCTGCCCGAGCTGAAGCACGTGGTGGTCTTCGACCCCGAGGGCGTCGAGCCCGCCGCGGAGGACCCCGAGGGGTGGGTCCTCACGCTCGCCGACCTGGAGGCCCGCGGCACCGCGCATCTGGAGAAGAACCCGGTCGCGGTCAAGGAGCGCATCGAGGCGATCCGTTCCGATCATCTCGCGACCATCATCTATACGTCGGGGACCACGGGCCGCCCCAAGGGTGTGCGGCTCCCGCACGACAACTGGTCGTACATGGCCAAGGCCATCGCGGCCATCGAGCTGCTCTTCCCCGATGACGTGCAGTACCTGTGGCTGCCGCTCGCGCATGTCTTCGGCAAGGTGCTGACCAGCGGCCAGATCGAGCTCGGGCACGTCACCGCCGTCGACGGCCGCGTCGACAAGATCATCGAGAATCTGCCGGTGGTGCAGCCGACGTACATGGCCGCGGTGCCGCGCATCTTCGAGAAGGTCTACAACGGAGCCGCGGCCAAGGCACGGGCCGGTGGCGGCGCCAAGTACAAGATCTTCCAGTGGGCGGCGGAGGTCGCACGGCAGTACGCCAGGACCAGCCAGGACAACTTCCGGCGCACCGGCGTCGCCTCGGTGCCGTTCGGGCTCGCCGCCAAGCACAAGGTCGCCGACAAGCTCGTCTACGCCAAGCTGCGCGAGGCCTTCGGCGGCCGGCTGCGGGCGGCAGTGTCGGGCTCCGCGGCTCTCGCGCCCGAGATCGGGTACTTCTTCGCGGGCGCGGGCATCCACATCCTGGAGGGCTACGGCCTCACCGAGACCTCCGCCGCGTCCTTCCTGAACCCCGGCGAGGCCTACCGCACCGGGACCGTCGGCAAGCCGCTGCCCGGCCTGGAGGTGCGGATCGCGGACGACGGCGAGATCCTGCTGCGCGGCCCCGGCATCATGGAGGGCTACCACGGCCAGCCGGAGAGGACCGCCGAGGTCCTGGAGTCCGACGGCTGGTTCCACACCGGGGACATCGGTGAGCTGTCCGTCGACGGCTATCTGCGGATCACCGACCGCAAGAAGGACCTGATCAAGACGTCCGGCGGCAAGTACATCGCGCCGGCGGAGGTCGAGGGCCAGTTCAAGGCCGTGTGTCCGTACGTCTCCAACATCCTCGTGCACGGCGCCGACCGGAACTTCTGCACCGCCCTCATCGCCCTCGACGAACCGGCCATCATGGCCTGGGCCGAGGAGAACGGCCTCGGCGGCAAGCCGTACGCCGAGGTGGTCGCGGACCCGGCGACGATCACGCTGGTCGAGGGGTATGTGAAGCAGCTCAACGACGGTCTCCAGCGCTGGCAGACCATCAAGAAGTTCCAGCTCCTGCCGCGGGACCTCGACGTCGAGCACGGCGAGCTGACCCCCAGCCTGAAGCTGAAGCGGCCGGTCGTGGAGCGCGAGTACAAGGAACTCATCGAGGAGATGTACGCGGGCTCGCGCGAGGCCTGACCCGGCCCGCGGACGCGGGCGGGCCGCTCACCCCGCCCGCCCGCGCCGCATCTCCCGCAGCAGCTCCTCCATGTGCGTGACGTGGTGGCGCAGTGCGAGTACGTCGTTCAGGCTGCTCGCCGCCAGCTGCCGTTCGACCGCGGCGAGCCGCGCGGACAGCTCGTCGAACTGCGCCTGCTCGCGCGCCAGCATCCGTTCGAGCTGCTGGTTCTTGCGGTGCAGTTCGAGGAAGACGGTGACCTTGGCGCGCAGCACCCAGGGGTCGAAGGGCTTGGTGAGATAGTCCGCGGCGCCCGTCGCATAGCCCCTGAACGCATAGCCCGAGTCGTTGTCGGTGCCCGTCAGGAAGATGATGGGCACGTCCTTCGTCTGGTCGAGCCGTTTGATGTTGGTCGCGGTCTCGAAGCCGTCCATGCCCGGCATCCGGACATCGAGGAGGATCACGGCGAAGCGCTGCCGCAGCAGGGCCTTCATCGCCTCCTCCCCGGACCTGGCCCGGACGAGCGGTTCGTTGAGGGAGCCGAGGACCGCTTCCAGGGCCATCAGGTTGTCCTCCATGTCGTCGACAAGGAGGATGCTCGCGCGGCTTTCGGTCGCCGCCTCTGTGCTCATGGTGGCAAGTGCCTCACTCGGTCGTGGGCGGAGCGGCCGGCTCCGCCGGGGTGCCGTACTGTTCCGGGGCGCCGTGCCGTTCCGGGTCGGCTGGGGTCTGCGGGCGCTCGAAGGAGTCGAGGACCGCGGGCGGGAGCGCGGGAGCGGGCTCCGCGGGCGCGTCGGGCTCCGCGGGCTCGTCCTGGGCAGCGGGCTGTTTGTAAACGGCCGCACCCTCGGGGTCGAGGAGTGAGCAGACGACGGTGAGCAGCTGGTCCACGTCCACCGGTTTCGGTACGTAGTCGGTGGCGCCCTGCGAGATCGCCTTCTCGCGGTCGCCGGGCATGGCCTTGGCGGTCAGCGCGACGATGGGCAGGCCGGTCCAGCGTGGGGTGCGGCGGATGGCGGCGATGGTCTCGTAGCCGTCCATCTCCGGCATCATGATGTCCATCAGGATCAGATCGGTGTCGGGGTTGCGCTCCAGGGTCTCGATGCCCTCGCGGCCGTTCTCGGCGTAGAGCACCACCAGGCCGACCCGGCTGAGGACATGGGTCAGGGCGAAGACGTTGCGGATGTCGTCGTCGACGATCAGCACCCTGCGGCCCGGCAGGGTCTGCCCCGCCCGGCCCTCCTTCCACGCCTCCAGCTTGGTCGGCGCGGGCCAGTTGTCCTCCGGCTCGGGCACGGTGTCCGCGGGCGGGGCGTCCGCCACGCTGTGCGGGTGGGGCGTGGGCGCGGGGAGCGTGCGCGAGGAGGCGTACGCCACGGCCGCCGCGCCGTGGCCCGGGTGCACCACGGGGACGTACAGCGTGAAGGTGGAGCCCTCGCCGGGCCTGCTGTGCGCGGTGATGCGGCCGCCGAGCAGCCCGGCGATCTCGCGGCTGATGGACAGGCCGAGGCCCGTGCCGCCGTACTTGCGGTTGGTGGTGCCGTCGACCTGCTGGAACGCCTCGAAGATGACCGGCAGCTGCTCGGGCGGGATGCCGATGCCGGTGTCCCTGACGGTGAAGCTCAGCACGTCGCCGCGGTCGCTCATGAGCGGGTCGGACGACTGGTCGGCGTGCTGGACGCGCAGCTCGACGCGGCCGTTGGCGGTGAACTTCACCGCGTTCGACAGGAGGTTCCGCAGGATCTGCTGGAGGCGCTGCTCGTCGGTGAACATCTCCCGCGGTACGTCGGTGCCGACGTGCACGTCGAAGGCGAGCCCGCGGTCGAGCGTGAGCGGCCGGAACGTGGCGTGCACATAGTCAAGGACCTTGATCAGCGGCAGCTTCTTGGGGCGTACGTCCATGCGGCCCGCCTCGATCTTCGACAGGTCGAGGATGTCGTTGATCAGCTGGAGCAGGTCCGAGCCCGAGCGGTGGATGGTGGTGGCGAACTGCACCTCCTGGTCGGAGAGGTGGCCGTCGGGGTTGTCGGAGAGCAGCCGGGCCAGGATGAGCAGGGAGTTCAGCGGCGTGCGCAGCTCGTGCGACATGTTCGCGAGGAACTCCGACTTGTACTGCGAGGACGTGGCGAGCAGGGCCGCCTTCTCCTCCAGTTCGGCGTTCGAGCGGCGCAGTTCCGCCTGCTGGCGCTGGAGCTCGTCGGAGCGTTCCTGCAACTGGGTGGCGAGCCGCTGGGACTCGCTGAGCAGCGACTCCGTACGGGAGTTGGCGATGATGGTGTTGATGGCGACGCCGATGGTGTTCACGAACTGGTCGAAGAACGCCAGGTGGACGTCGGAGAAGCGGGAGAACGTGGCCAGCTCGATGACGCCGAGCAGCTTGTCCTCGAACAGGATGGGGATGATGACGACGCTGGCCGGTGAGGCGTCCCCGAGACCTGAGTGGATCTTGATGTAGTCCGGCGGCACCTCGTCGAGGAGGATGCGCTTCTTCTCCAGGGCCGCCTGCCGCACCAGGCCGTGCGCGGGCATGCCCCCGGTATCGACGAGGAAGCCCTCCTCGGTGCCGCGGTCCTGGGCGGAGCCGTACCCGGCGATGAAGGCGAGGCCCTTGGCGGGCGAGGTCTGGAGCGGCACCGTGCCGTCGGCATCCGGGTCGGCCAGGAAGAAC
Organism: Streptomyces sp. NPDC017940; assembly: GCF_044328435.1. Classification (NCBI taxonomy): domain Bacteria; kingdom Bacillati; phylum Actinomycetota; class Actinomycetes; order Kitasatosporales; family Streptomycetaceae; genus Streptomyces; species Streptomyces sp. NPDC017940. The sequence continues at coordinate 533,722 of NZ_JBIRHJ010000001.1, forward strand.
GCGCCGTACCCGGCGTTCACCAGCGGGGTCAGCTCGCGCAGGATCAGGTCCGCGACCTCCATCAGGTCCCGGTGGCCCTGCATCAGGCCCGCGAGCCTGGCCAGGTTCGACTCCAGCCAGTCCTTGGCGCGCGTGGTCTCGCGGAGGTTGGACACCATCAGGTTGATGTTGTCCTTGAGCTCGGCGACCTCGCCGCGCGTCTCCACGGTGATGGAGCGGGACATGTCGCCCTGCGCCACCGCGGAGGCGACCTCGGCGATCGCGCGGACCTGGGTGGTGAGGTTCAGCGCCAGTTCGTTGACGTTCGTGGTCAGGCGCTTCCAGGTGCCGTACACGCCCTCGACCCTGGCCTGACCGCCGAGCTGCCCCTCGGAGCCGACTTCGCGGGCCACCCGGGTGACCTCGGAGGAGAACGACGACAGCGTGTCCACCATCGTGTTGATGGTGGTCTTCAGCTCCAGGATCTCGCCGCGGGCGTCCACGTCGATCTTCTTCGACAGGTCGCCCTGCGCCACCGCCGTCGCGACCTGCGCGATGTTGCGGACCTGCCCGGTGAGGTTGTCCGCCATGTAGTTGACGTTGTCGGTGAGGTCCTTCCACACGCCCGACACGCCGAGGACCTGGGCGCGGCCGCCCAGCCTGCCGTCCGTGCCCACCTCGCGGGCCACGCGGGTCACCTCGTCGGCGAAGGCGCGCAGCTGCTCCACCATCGTGTTGACGGTGTCCTTCAGCTCCAGGATCTCGCCGCGCGCCGTCACCGTGATCATCTTGGAGAGGTCGCCGTTGGCGACGGCGGTGGTGACCTGGGCGATGTTGCGCACCTGGGAGGTGAGGTTCGACGCCATGAAGTTGACGTTGTCCGTCAGCTCCTCCCAGACGCCGCTGACGCCGCGCACCTGCGCCTGACCACCGAGGTTGCCCTCGGTGCCGACCTCGCGGGCCACGCGGGTGACCTCGTCGGCGAACGCGGAGAGCTGGTCGACCATCGTGTTGATCGTCGATTTCAGCTCCAGGATCTCGCCCTTGGCCTCGACGGTGATCTTCTTCGACAGATCGCCCTGGGCGACCGCCGTCGACACCAGGGCGATGTTGCGGACCTGGGACGTGAGGTTGTCCGCCATGAAGTTGACGTTGTCGGTGAGGTCCTTCCACACCCCGGAGACACCGCGTACGTGGGCACGGCCGCCGAGGTTGCCCTCGGTGCCGACCTCGCGGGCGACGCGGGTCACCTCGTCGGCGAACGCGGAGAGCTGGTCGACCATCGTGTTGACGGTGTCCTTGAGCTCCAGGATCTCGCCGCGGGCGTCGACCGTGATCTTCTGGCTCAGGTCGCCGTTGGCGACGGCGGTGGTGACCTGGGCGATGTTGCGCACCTGGGAGGTGAGGTTCGACGCCATGAAGTTGACGTTGTCGGTGAGGTCCTTCCACACGCCCGAGACACCCCGGGCCTGCGCCCGGCCGCCGAGCCGCCCCTCGGTGCCGACCTCCCGCGCCACCCTGGTCACTTCCGCCGCGAACGCCGACAGCTGTTCGACCATGGTGTTCACGGTGAGCTTCAGTTCGAGCAGCTCACCGGTGGCCTCGACCGTGACTGTGCGGGTCAGGTCCCCCTGCGCCACGGCCGTGGTCACCAGGGCGATGTCACGCACCTGCGCGGTCAGCCGGGAGGCCATGGTGTTCACGGCCTCCGTCACGTCCCGCCAGCTCCCGGACAGGCCGCGGACCTTGGCGCGCCCGCCGAGCCGCCCCTCGGTGCCGACCTCGCGGGCGACGCGTGTGACCTCGCCCGTGAACAGGGAGAGCTGGTCGACCATCGTGTTGACGGCGCGGCCGAGGCGGCGCAGGTCGCCGCGCAGCTCGCGGGAGCCGTCGTGCAGGTCGACGCGCTGGGTGAGGTCGCCGCCCGCGACGGCGTTGAGCACCCGGGTGGCGTTCGTGGCGGGCGCGACCAGGGAGTCGAGGAGCGAGTTCACCTCGATGATGCGGGTGGCCCAGCTGCCCTGGCCCGGGCTCGCCGTGAACCGCTCGTCGAGCCGTCCGTGGCGGACCATCTCCCGGCGTACGCGGATCAGCTCGTGGTCGAAGTGGGTGGATCGGTCCACCAGTTCGTTGAACACCGTGACCAGCTCCGCGACCACGCCGGAGCCGGTGTGCGGAGCCTTGGTGAAGTTGCCGTCGCGGGCGGCCCGCATGGCGGCGAGCAGGGCACGCAGCTCGGAATCGGCGTCGGATCCGGTACCGGTGCCGGTGCCCGTGCCTGAGCCGGTTTCGGTGGACGCACCCGCCCGGCGGCGCCCCGCAGAGGGCGCCCCCGCGCCCGGTCTCCCGGCTGCCACGCCGGGCTCGGGGGCCCGCGTGGACCCGGCCGCCCGCGTGGGCTTGGCCGCTCGCGTGGGCTTGGCGGCCCGCCGGGGAGCCGACCGCGGGGCAGGGACCGCCGGGCTCGGCGGGGCCGCTGGATCTGCCGATGCCCCCGGGCCTGTCGGTAACGGACTGTCAGGAACCCCGGACGGCAGGGGCGACACGGCCGAGTGGACCTGCCCGGTGGCGACTGGCCGGAACCCGTCGGACGCCGGAGCCGCCGCCGGGGCCTCGTTCCGCGCGGCGGGATCCGTGGTGGCCGGTGGGGGCGGGTGGGCCGGTCCGGGCGCGGGGCCCCGAGCCGGAACCGGCGCGGAACCCGCCGCGGCGTCGGTTGACGGAATCTGACCGCGTCCGAGCGGGGGCGTAGCACTGTTCTCACTCATGGTGGCCCACTTCGGTGACTCGGTGCTTACGGGCTCAACCAGTCTGTCACTCTGTCCGTGTCGCCTGAGGCGTATTCGTCCGAACTGCTCAGGAGCCACTCTGTGGGGGCCGTACCGATGCAACCGGAGACCGCGTTCCGCGCTGCCGGCGAGGCCGCGGCCCGCTCCGCGCCGCCGTCGGTGGTGCGCACGTCGCTGCCCGGGAACCCGCTGGCACCCGCGGCGGCCCGCAAGTTCGTGCGCGCAGCCCTCGCCGACCGGGCCGAGCCGGGCACGCCCGCGGCCACCGGCCGCACGGACCGCCTCGCCGACGACGCGGTGCTCCTGGTCAGCGAGCTGGCGACGAACGCGGTGGTGCACGCGGGCACCGCGGTGGAGATCCTGTGCCGGTTCGACCCGGGGGTGCCGGGCGAGAGCACCGACGCGGTGGTCATCGAGGTGTCCGACCACCACCCGGCGCGCGCGGTCCGCAACGAACCGCGCCCTTCCCAGCCAGGCACCCCGGAGTACGGCCGCGGCCTGCAACTCGTCGCCCTGCTGTCCGAGGCCTGGGGCATCACCTACCGCTCCGGCACCAAGACGGTCTGGGCGCGCCTGCCCGTCGACGTGGACGCCGACGCCGCGCAGGACCCGGACGCGGGCGACGAGGAGTCGACCCGGCGGGAACTGCGCGCCGCCGAGATACTGGCGCCGTTGCCCAGGAGAGCCCCGCACGACACGGACTGGATCAACCGGGGCGCGCTCACCTTCCTCGCCGAGGCCTCCGACCTGCTGGCGGGGCAGTTCGACGAGAACCTGGTCGCCGCCCTGACGGGCCAGCTCCTCGTGCCGCGGCTCGCGGACTGGTGCGCGGTGTGGCTCGACGACGAGGCGGAGGGAGCGGGGCGCGCGCTCGATGGCCGCGCGCCCGGCACACGCCTCGCGCGCGTCTGGCACACGAGTGAACAGCGCATGGAGGAACTGCGCCGGCTCCTGGAGAAGGATCCGCCGCGGCTCACCGAGGCCGCGGGCTCGGGCGCGGTGTCCGTACCGTGGCCCGGTCAGGCGCTGAGCGCCGGCGAGTCGGCGGGCGCGGCGCTCGCGTACCGCCTGGTGGCAGGCGGGCGGCAGCTGGGCACCCTGGTGATCGGCCGGGCCGGCCTCGTGCGCTTCCCCGACGAGGCCACGGGCCTCGTCGAGGACTTCAGCCGCAGGGTGGCCCTCGCGATCGGCGCGGCCCGCCGCTACCAGCGCCAGGCCACCATCAGCAAGGTGCTCCAGCGCGGTCTGCTGCCGGGCGCCCTCGCGGAGATCCCCGGCGTGGAGAGCGGCATCGTGTACGAGCCGCGGGAGCAGGGCGGCCCCGGCGGCGACTTCTACGACGTGTTCCCCGCCGGGCAGGGCCGCTGGTGCTTCGCGCTCGGCGACGTCCAGGGCAAGGGCCCCGAGGCGGCGGTCCTCATCGGGCTCGCCAGGCCCTGGCTGCGGCTGCTCGCCCGTGAGGGCTACCACGTCGCGGAGGTCCTCGACCGCCTCAACCAGCTCCTGCTCGACGACGCCACGGAGGCGGCCGACGCGGCCGCGGCCGTCCTCGCCGTCGCCGGCGGCCAGGGGGACCCGCTGGAGGGCCCGACCTCACGCTTCCTCTCGCTCCTCTACGGAGAGCTGGTCCCCTACGAGGGCGGTGTGCGCTGCACCGTGGCGTGCGCCGGGCACCCGCTGCCGCTGCTGCTCGGCGCCGACGGGGTGGTCAGGTCCGTCGCCTCCCCGCAGATGCTCCTGGGCGTCGTCGACGACGAGACGTACATCAGCGAGACCTTCGACATGAAGGCCGACGACACGCTGCTGTGCGTCACGGACGGTGTGACGGAGCGCCGCTCGGGACGGTACCTCTTCGACGACGGCGACGGCCTCGCGAAGGCCCTCGCGGGCTGCGCGGGCCTGGACGCGGGCCTCGTCGCCGAGCGCATCCGCCGCCTCGTCCACGAGTACGCGACGCACCCGCCCGACGACGACCTGGCCCTGCTGGTCCTCAAGGCGAGATGACGCGCACGGCCTCGACACGGCAGGGGCGACAGCTCCAACCCGACCGGCGCGTGCGGTATCAGACCGTCCGGCGTTCCAGGACGGGCCCGCAGGGCGATCGACGGCACCCACGGCCGGGCAGGGCGATCGACGGCGCCCCCCACGCACGGGGTGCGGGACAATGGCAGACATGCCTTCCGCACTGCCCGACGGTGAGCCCATGCCCGAGGACGGGACGCTCCCCGCGTCCGCCCTCGCCGGAGCGGGCGAGCGACCGCTCGGCTTCTACCTGCACGTGCCGTACTGCGCGACCCGCTGCGGCTACTGCGACTTCAACACGTACACCGCGACGGAGCTGCGCGGCACCGGCGGCGTCCTCGCCTCCCGCGACAACTACGCGGACACCCTCGCCGACGAGGTCCGCCTCGCCCGGAAGGTCCTCGGTGACGACCCGCGGCCGGTACGGACCGTCTTCGTGGGCGGCGGCACGCCCACGCTGCTCGCCGCCGACGACCTCGTCCGCATGCTGAAGGCCGTACGCGACGAGTTCGGGCTCGCGGACGACGCGGAGATCACGACGGAGGCCAACCCCGAGTCGGTCGACCCGGCCTATCTGGGCGCCCTGCGCGAGGGCGGCTTCAACCGGATCTCCTTCGGCATGCAGAGCGCCAAGCAGCACGTCCTGAGGATCCTCGACCGTACGCACACCCCGGGGCGGCCCGAGGCCTGCGTGGCCGAGGCGCGCGCGGCGGGCTTCGACCACGTCAACCTCGACCTGATCTACGGCACCCCCGGGGAGACCGACGCCGACTGGCGGGCCTCCCTGGACGCGGCGATCGGGGCGGGGCCCGACCACGTGTCGGCGTACGCCCTGATCGTCGAGGAGGGCACGCAGCTCGCACGGCGGATCCGGCGCGGGGAGGTGCCCATGACGGACGACGACGTGCACGCGGACCGCTACTTGATCGCCGACGAGGTCCTCGGCGGTGCCGGGTTCGACTGGTACGAGGTGTCGAACTGGGCCACCTCCGAGGCGGGGCGGTGTCTGCACAACGAGCTGTACTGGCGGGGCGCCGACTGGTGGGGGGCCGGGCCGGGGGCCCACAGCCACGTGGGGGGCGTGCGGTGGTGGAACGTGAAGCATCCCGGTGCGTACGCGGCGGCCCTCGCCGGGGGTCGCTCGCCCGGGGCCGGGCGTGAGGTGCTCGCCGACGAGGACCGGCGGGTCGAGCGGGTCCTCCTCGAGCTGCGCCTCCGGGAGGGGTGTCCGCTGGCGCTGCTGAAGCCCGCGGGGCTCGACGCGGCCCTGCGGGCGCGGTCTGCGGGGTTGCTCGAAGCCCGGCCCTTCGATGCTGGGCGGGCCGTGCTCACCCTGCGGGGGCGGTTGCTCGCCGACGCCGTGGTGCGGGACCTCGTGGACTGACGTTCCCCCTGGTCCTGGGGGGGGCTGCCCATAGAGGGCGGGGGAGCGGGCCGGTTGCCCACGGCGAGAACCGGCTCAGGGAGCCGTCACGAAGTCGATCAGCTCTTCCACTCTTCCGAGGAGCGCGGGTTCCAGGTCCTTGTAGCTGTGGACCGAGCCCAGGATGTGCTGCCAGGCCGCGCCCGTGTGGGACGGCCAGCCGAGGCCCCGGCAGATGCCGGTCTTCCAGTCCTGGCCGTGGGGGACGCGGGGCCAGGCGGTGATGCCCACCGAGGACGGCTTCACGGCCTCCCAGATGTCGATGTAGGGGTGGCCGACCACCAGGGCGTGCTCGCTGCTGACGGAGGCGGCGATGCGGGACTCCTTCGTACCGGGTACGAGGTGGTCCACCAGGACGCCGAGGCGGGCGTCGGGGCCCGGGGCGAACTCGGCCACGATGGCGGGCAGGTCGTCGATGCCCTCCAGGTACTCGACGACGACGCCCTCGATGCGCAGGTCGTCGCCCCAGACCTTCTCGACGAGCTCGGCGTCGTGGCGGCCCTCCACGTAGATGCGCCCCGCGCGGGCCACGCGCGCCCGCGCGCCGGGCACGGCGAGCGAACCGGAGGCGGTGCGGGCGGGCGTCCGGGGCGCGGCGACGGCCGACGGGCGCACGAGGGTGACGACGCGCCCCTCCAGAAGGAACCCGCGCGGCACCATCGGGAACACCCGGTGCTTGCCGAAGCGGTCCTCCAGGGTGACCGTCGGCCCCTCGGCCGTCTTCTCGCAGCGGATCACCGCACCGCAGAAGCCGGTCCCGACCTCCTCCACGACCAGGTCGGTCTCGGCGGGCACCTCCGGGACGGCCTTCGGCTTCTTCCACGGCGGGGTCAGGTCCGGGTTGTAGCTGCGCATGGACCAGACGTTATGGCATGCCGTCAGGCGACGCCGAACCGGTGGGCGAGGGTGTCGCGTTGGGCGCGGACGAAGGCGGCGTCGACGACGGCCCCGTGCCCCGGCACGTACACGGCGTCGGAGCCGCCCAGGTCGAGCAGCCGGTCCAGGGCGGCGGGCCACCGCGCGGGCACGGCGTCGGGCCCGGCCTGCGGCTCGCCGGACTCCTCGACCAGGTCGCCGCAGAAGACGACGCCGGGCTCACCGGGGCCGCCGGGCACGAGCACGGCCAGGTCGTGCGCGGTGTGCCCGGGGCCGACGGCGGCGAGCAGCACCCGGGTGCCGCCGCCGAGGTCGAGCGTCCGCTCCCCGGCGACCAGGTGCCGGGGGCGGACGAGCAGGTCGGCGGCCTCGGCGGCGGCGGCCGGGTCGAGGCCGTGGGCGACGGCGTCGGCGCGCAGGGCGTCGCGTCCGGCGCCGAGGACGGTGTCGACGCCGACGGCACCGAACACCTCGACGCCCGCGAACGCCGCCGCGCCGAGGACGTGGTCGAAGTGGGGGTGGGTGAGCGCGAGATGGGTGACGCGGCGGTCGCCGCCGAGCAGGTGCCGGGCCCCGGTGCGCAGCCGGGAGCCCTCGCGCAGGCTCGCCCCCGCCTCGATCATCAGGGCGGCGTCGGTGCCGGCGACGAGCCCGGCGGTGCAGTCCCACACGGGAAGGCGGCACCGCCCCACGCGCGCGGTGAGCCGTTCCCAGCCGGATTCCGCCCAGGCAGGGGTCACGGCCGGGGCGGGCGGGCAGGTGTCCATGGCACGACGCTAACGCCAGGGGCCACGGCGGGCCGCGGGGGCCCCGCGGCGGCCGCCCTCCGGCACGACAGGGCGTCGGCCCTTGCCGGGTCTGTACCCGTCGGCCGTACACTGATTCGTCGAAGGCTGGCACTCCCCGCGGGTGAGTGCCAGGGTGAGGGGCCGCCGCGGGGGCTCAGGGCGCGGGACGACAGGTGGAGGTGTGCGCGATGCTCAGTGAACGCAGGCTCGAAGTGCTGCGCGCCATCGTCCACGACTACGTCGGCACGGAGGAGCCCGTCGGCTCCAAGGCGCTCACCGAGCGCCACCGCCTCGGCGTCTCCCCGGCCACGGTCCGCAACGACATGGCCGCGCTCGAGGAGGAAGGGTTCATCGCCCAGCCGCACACCAGTGCCGGACGCATCCCGACCGACAAGGGCTACCGCCTGTTCGTGGACCGCCTCGCCGGTGTGAAGCCGATGACGGCGCCGGAGCGCCGCGCGATCCAGAACTTCCTGGACGGCGCGGTGGACCTCGACGACGTGGTGGGACGCACGGTGCGGCTGCTCGCGCAGCTGACCCGGCAGGTCGCGGTGGTGCAGTATCCGTCCCTGACCCGCTCCACGGTGCGGCATGTGGAGTTGCTCTCACTGGCTCCCGCCCGGCTGATGCTGGTCCTGATCACGGACACGGGACGGGTCGAGCAGCGCATGATCGACTGCCCGGCGCCGTTCGGTGAGTCCTCGCTCGCCGATCTGCGGGCACGGCTCAACAGCCGGGTCGCGGGCCGCCGCTTCTCCGACGTGCCGCAGCTGGTGCAGGACCTCACCGAGTCCTTCGACAAGGACGACCGGGGCACGGTGGCCACGGTCCTGTCCACGCTCCTCGAAACGCTGGTCGAGGAGACCGAGGAGCGGCTGATGATCGGCGGTACGGCCAATCTCACCCGCTTCGGACATGACTTTCCCCTCACCATCAGGCCGGTGCTCGAGGCCCTTGAGGAGCAGGTCGTCCTCCTCAAGTTGCTTGGTGAGGCGACCGATTCGGGCATGACGGTCAAGATCGGGCATGAGAACGCCCACGAGGGGCTCAGCTCCACGTCGGTGGTCTCCGTCGGCTACGGTTCGGGGAGCGAGGCAGTGGCCAAGCTGGGCGTGGTCGGACCGACCCGCATGGACTATCCGGGAACGATGGGAGCAGTACGCGCAGTGGCACGTTACGTCGGACAGATCCTGGCGGAGTCGTAAGTGGCCACGGACTACTACGCCGTACTCGGCGTGCGCCGCGACGCTTCCCAGGACGACATCAAGAAGGCATTCCGGCGGCTCGCCCGCGAGCTGCATCCGGACGTCAACCCCGATCCGAAGACGCAGGAGCGCTTCAAGGAGATCAACGCCGCGTACGAGGTGTTGTCGGACCCGCAGAAGAAGCAGGTCTACGACCTCGGCGGCGACCCGCTGTCCCAGTCCGGCGGTGCCGGCGGGGCAGGCGGCTTCGGAGCGGGTGGCTTCGGCAACTTCTCCGACATCATGGACGCGTTCTTCGGTACGGCGTCGCAGCGCGGCCCGAGGTCGCGGACGCGGCGCGGGCAGGACGCCATGATCCGCCTGAAGATCGACCTCGACGAGGCGGCCTTCGGCACCACCAAGGACCTCCAGGTCGACACGGCGGTGGTCTGTACGACCTGTTCCGGTGAGGGTGCCGCGCCCGGTACCTCCGCCCAGACCTGTGACATGTGCCGCGGTCGCGGCGAGGTGTCCCAGGTCACGCGGTCCTTCCTCGGCCAGGTCATGACCTCCCGCCCGTGTCCGCAGTGCCAGGGCTTCGGGACCGTGGTGCCCACGCCGTGCCCCGAGTGCGCGGGCGACGGACGGGTGCGGTCGCGGCGCACGCTCACCGTGAAGATCCCCGCCGGTGTCGACAACGGCACGCGGATCCAGCTCGCCGGTGAGGGCGAGGTGGGCCCCGGCGGTGGTCCCGCCGGTGACCTGTACGTGGAGATCCACGAGCTGCCGCACCCCACGTTCCAGCGGCGCGGGGACGATCTGCACTGCACCGTCACGCTCCCGATGACGGCTGCGGCGCTCGGTACGAAGGTGCCGCTCGAGACGCTCGACGGCACCGAGGAAGTGGACATCCGTCCGGGTACGCAGTCGGGGCAGTCGATCCCGTTGCACGGGCGGGGTGTGACGCACTTGCGCGGTGGCGGGCGCGGTGACCTAATCGTGCACGTCGAGGTGCTCACGCCGAGCAAGCTCGATCCCGAGCAGGAGCGGTTGCTGCGGGAGCTCGCGCAGCTGCGCGGGGAGGAACGGCCCACCGGGCAGTTCCAGCCCGGGCAGCAGGGGTTGTTCTCGCGCCTGAAGGACGCGTTCAACGGGCGGTGACGCCTTGAGCGGACGGCCCGGGGTGATCTCACCCCGGGCCGTTCCGCTTTCCCCCGCTTTGACGGTCCCGTACACCGTGGGCTGCGCCCACCGTTCCACCCCTGGCGGACCAGCTGCCCACAGCCGGGGGGCAGAGCGGTCGGGGCCCGCGCCGGGGATCACGCCCGCGCCGGGATCACCCCCGCCCCGGGGATCACCCCCGCCCCGGGGATCATGCCCGCGCCGGAGATCACGCCCGCCCCGGGATCAAGCCGCCCCGGGGATCATGGGTGGGTGGGTGGGAGAACCCGCCGCGAAGCGGCGGGACGGTACGCACGCCGCCGGAGCGGTACGCACGCCGCCGGAGCGGTACGCACGCCGCCGGCACGGCGCACCCAACCGCAGAGGGCCCCCGGCCAGCCCCCGCACAAGGCGCCCCCGCCAGACGTGGCACGATGCCGGTATGTCCTCCGCGTTCAACGATCTCTGTCGCTGTCCGATCGTGCAGGCCCCGATGGCGGGCGGGGCCTCGACGCCGCAGCTGGTGGCGGCCGTCTCCGAGGCCGGGGGGCTCGGGTGTCTCGCCGCCGGGTACAAAACCGCCGACGGCATGTACCAGGAGATCAAACAGGTGCGCGGCCTGACGGCGCGGCCGTTCGGCGTGAACCTGTTCATGCCGCAGCCCGAGTACGCCGACCCCGCCGCGGTGGAGGTCTACCGCAACCAGCTCGCGGGCGAGGCCACCTGGTACGAGACGCAGCTCGGCGACACCGACGGCAAGCGGGACGACGGCTACGACGCCAAGCTGGCGATCCTGCTCGACGACCCGGTGCCGCTCGTGTCCTTCACGTTCGGCTGCCCCACCCGGCAGGTCGTCCAGGCCTTCGACCGGGTCGGCACCCGCACGGTCGTCACCGTCACCACGCCGGAGGAGGCCCAGGCGGCCCAGCTCGCGGGCGCCGATGCCGTCTGCGTGCAGGGCATCGAGGCCGGCGGCCACCAGGGCACGCACCGCGACAACCCGGAGACGGACAGCGCGGGGCTCGGCCTGCTCAGCCTGATCGCGCAGGTCCGCGAGGCCGTCGAGCTGCCCGTGATCGCGGCGGGCGGCCTCATGCGCGGCGGCCAGATCGCCGCCGTACTGGCCGCGGGCGCCGACCTCGCCCAGCTCGGCACCGCCTTCCTCGTCACCCCCGAGTCCGGCGCGCAGCCGCTGCACAAGCAGGCCATGACGAACCCGCTGTTCGTGCACACGGAGCTGACGCGGGCCTTCTCCGGCCGCCCCGCGCGCGGCCTGGTGAACCGCTTCATGCGCGAGCACGGCCCGTACGCCCCGGCCGCGTACCCGCAGGTCCACTACCTGACGGCCGGGCTGCGCAAGGCCGCGGCCAAGGCCGGTGACCCGCAGGCCATGGCGCTGTGGGCGGGCCAGGGGCACCGCCTCGCGCGGGAGCTGCCCGCGGCGCAGCTGGTGGAGGTCCTGGTGGCCGAGCTGGACGAGGCGAAGGCGGCGTTCGCCGCGTGGGGTGCGCGGTGACGGCCCCGGTCTTCGTCGTCGAGGAGTTCCGGGACGCGGCCGCGGGAGGCCGGTACGTCCTCGACGGGTCCGAGGGACGGCACGCCGTGTCCGTGAAGCGGCTGCGGGCGGGCGAGGACGTCGTCCTCACCGACGGCGCCGGACGCTGGGCGCGGGGCGTCGTCGCCGACACCGAGGGCAAGGACCGTCTTGTCGTGTCCATCGGCGACGGCGGCGTACGCGAGGAGCCCGCGGAGGCCCCTCGTATCACCGTCGTCCAGGCCCTGCCCAAGGGCGACCGCGGTGAGCTGGCCGTGGAGACCATGACCGAGACCGGTGTGGACGCCGTCGTGCCGTGGGCCGCCGCCCGCTGCATCACGCGGTGGAAGGGGGAGCGCGGCCAGAAGGCGCTCTCCAAGTGGCGGGCGACGGCACGCGAGGCGGGCAAGCAGTCGCGGCGCGTGCGCTTCCCCGAGGTCGCGGAGCTCGCGACGACCAAGCAGGTCGCCGCCCTCCTGGCCGAAGCGGACTTCGCCGCGGTCCTGCACGAGGAGGGCAGCGCACCGCTGGCCGCCGCCGAGCTGCCCGCCGCGGGGCACCTCGTCCTCGTCGTCGGCCCCGAGGGCGGCGTGTCCCCGGACGAGCTGGCGGCGTTCGCGCGGGCGGGCGCCGGTCCCTACCGGCTCGGGCGCAGCGTGCTGCGCACGTCGACCGCGGGCACCGCGGCGGCGGCCCTGCTCCTCGGCAGGACGGGACGCTGGTCCTGACCCGGCCCCGAGCCCCTGGTGACCGTACGCTGCCCAGCGGTATGGCCGTACGCGGTCTACCGGACCGGGGCGCGCAGTGGCACCCTCACGCCCATGAGCGCATCCAGGCGATTACCGGCGGCACCGCGGCGGGCTCTGCTCGCCCTCGGCGTCGTGGCCGCGGCCGGTGCGGGCCTGACCGGCTGCGACCCGGTCGAGGGCACCATGAGCACGTCCGCCGTGGCGATCACCACCGACAAGACGGCCACCCGCGAACTGGAGCGGCAGCACGCCGAGGTGGACTGGCTGACCTGCCACGCCTCGTACGTCGGCGGCGACAAGGAGGCGGGGGAGTCCGACAAGAAGCGGAAGGCCGAGGTCGACTGCCGGGGCCAGACCGACGACGACAAGGTCGTCACTGTCAGGGGCCGGGTCACCGACGTCACCAACGGCGCCTGCGTACGTGGGAACCTGACCGCGAAGGTCGGCAAGGAGGAGTGGTTCCGCGCGGACGTCCTGGGCGACTGCGACCGCGGCGACCGGAACGACGGCGACCAGCACGACAGCGGCGGCCAGGGTGACGGGAACCGGAACGGGAACGGTGACGACGGCCGTGGTGACGGGAACGGGAACGGCGGGAAGGACGAGCAGGTCGACCACGACGAGCAGGTCGACCACGACGGGCCCGAGCCCGACCCCGCCCCCACCGCCACCGTCACGGTGACCGAGCACCCCGGCCAAGAGTCGGGCAAGTGATCCAAAGCGCCCCCGCCCCCCGCGGCGCCTGCTTAGGCTGACCTCGTGACGCAGCCTTCCTACCTCCGGTTTCCGCATCCGAGCGGCGAGTTGCTCGCCTTCACCGCCGAGGACGACGTCTGGGTCGCCCCGCTCGACGGGGGCCGCGCCTGGCGCGTCAGCGCCGACAACGTCCCCGTGCGCCGCCCCCGCGTCTCCCCGGACGGCACCACCGTCGCCTGGACGTCCACGCGGGACGGCGCCCCCGAGGTGCACGTGGCGCCCGTGCTCGGCGGGCCCGCGAAACGCCTGACGTACTGGGGCAGTTCGAGGACCGCGGTGTGCGACTGGACGCCCGACGGGCGGGTGCTCGCCCTCACCACGCACGGCGAGGCCTCGCTCCGCAGGACCCGGGCGTACGCGGTGCCCCTCGACGGCGGCCCCGCGGAGCTGCTGCCGTACGGCCTGGTCGGGGACGTCACGCACGGCCCGGACGGCCAAGTCCTGTTGCTGTCCGCGCCGATGGGACGCGAGGCCGCCTGGTGGAAGCGGTACCGGGGCGGCACGGCGGGCAAGCTGTGGATCCGCGGCACGGGGGCCACGGACGGGTTCGCGCGCGTCCACGAGGGCCTCGACGGGAACATCGAGTGCCCCCTGTGGGTCGGTGACCGCATCGCCTTCCTCAGCGACCACGAGGACGTCGGCGCCGTGTACTCCTCGCTGCCCGACGGCACCGACCTGCGCCGCCACACCCCCCTCGACGGCTTCTACGCCCGGCACGCGGCCACCGACGGCACCCGCGTGACGTATGCGTCCGCCGGTGGACTCCACGTCCTCGACGACCTAGTGGACGCCGCGCCGCGCCCCCTCGACGTCGCCCTCGGCGGCCAGCGCGCCGACCTGCAACCGTATCCCGTGAACGCCGCCCGCTGGTTCGGTGCCGCCGCGCCCGACCACACCGGGCGCGGCAGCGCCGTCGCCGTGCGGGGCGCCGTGCACTGGGTCACGCACCGCGAGGGCCCTGCCCGTGTGCTCGCGGCCGAACCCGGCGTCCGGGCGCGACTGCCCCGCACGTTCCGCGTGGACGGCGAGGAGCACGTGGTGTGGGTGACGGACGCGGAGGGCGACGACGCCCTGGAGTTCGCGCCCGCCACCGGCCTCGCCCCCGGTGCGACACCCCGGCGGCTCGCGGCCGGACAGCTCGGCCGGGTCCTCACGCTCGCCATGGCGCCCGACGGCAGCCGCGCCGCCGTCGCCGCGCACGACGGGCGGGTCCTGATCGTGGAGCGGGAGAGCGGCGAGGTGCGCGAGGTGGACCGCGCCGAGCACGGCGAGGCCACCGGGCTCGTCTTCTCGCCCGACTCCGCCTGGCTCGCCTGGTCGCACCCGGGGCCGCGCCCGCTGCGCCAGCTCAAGCTCGCCAACACCGCCGACCTCACGGTGTCGGAGGCCACCCGGCTCCGCTTCCGTGACTACAGCCCGGCGTTCACGCTCGACGGCAAGCACCTGGCGTTCCTGTCCGCGCGGGCCTTCGACCCCGTCTACGACGACCACGTCTTCGACCTCGCCTTCGTCGGCGGCGCCCGGCCGCACCTCATCACGCTCGCGGCCACCACCCCCTCGCCGTTCGGCCCGCAGCGCCACGGCAAGCCCTTCGACGCCTCCGAACTGTCGGGGGGCGGGCACGCCGAGACCCCCGACAGCGAGGGCACCCCTTCCACCCGCGTCGACCTGGACGGCCTCGCCGAGCGCGTCGTGCCGTTCCCCGTGGAGGGCGCCCGCTACTCCACGCTGAGGGCAGCCAAGGACGGCCTCCTCTGGCTGCGCCACCCCCTGCGCGGCGTTCTCGGCGCGTCCCGCGCCACCCCGGCGGACCCCGACCCCAGCTCGGAGCTCGAGCGCTACGACTTCACCCAGCACCGCGTCGACGAACTCTGCGGCGACGCCGACCACTTCGCGGTCACCGGCGACGGCAAGCGGGTGCTGCTGTGGGCGGGCGGCAAGCTGAAGGTGGTGCCGAGCGACCGCCGTGCCTCGGCCGACGAGGACAGCGACTCGAACATCACCGTCGACCTCGGCCGCGTACGCCAGTACGTCGACCCGGCAGCGGAGTGGCGGCAGATGTACGACGAGGCGGGCCGCCTCATGCGGGACAACTTCTGGCGGCCCGACATGGGCGGCGTCGACTGGGACGGCGTCCTGGAGCGCTACCGCCCCGTGCTCGCCCGCATCGCCACCCACGACGACCTGGTGGACCTGCTGTGGGAGGTGCAGGGCGAGCTGGGTACCTCGCACGCCTACGTCTTCCCGCGCGGCAACTGGAGCGTCGCAAGCACCCGGCAGGGGCTCCTCGGCGCGGACCTCTCGCGCGGCGACGACGGCCTGTGGCGCGTCGACCGGGTCCTGCCGTCCGAGACGTCCGACCCGGCAGCGCGCTCGCCCCTCGCGGCGCCCGGTGTCGCCGTGCGGGCGGGCGACGCGATCCTCGCCGTGGGCGGGCGGCCCGTCGACCCGGTGACGGGGCCCGGGCCGCTCCTGGTCGGCACCGCGGACAAGCCCGTGGAACTCACCGTGTCCCCGGCGGGCGGCGGTGACCTCCGGCACGCCGTCGTCGTCCCCGTGGACGACGAGGAGCCGCTGCGCTACCACGCGTGGGTCGCCGACCGGCGGGCCTACGTCCACGAGCGCTCCGGCGGCAGGATCGGCTATCTGCACGTGCCGGACATGCAGGCGCCCGGATGGGCGCAGATCCACCGCGACCTGCGGGTCGAGGTGACGCGCGAGGGCCTGGTCGTGGACGTCAGGGAGAACCGCGGCGGGCACACGTCGCAGCTCGTCGTGGAGAAGCTGGCGCGCCGCATCGTCGGCTGGGACCTGCCGCGCGGCTCGGGTCCGCTCAGCTATCCTGGGGACGCGCCGCGGGGCCCCGTCGTCGCCGTGGCCAACGAGTTCTCCGGCTCCGACGGCGACATCGTGAACGCCGCGATCAAGGCGCTCGGCCTCGGGCCCGTGGTCGGCACCCGCACCTGGGGCGGCGTCGTCGGTATCGACAGCCGCTACCACCTGGTCGACGGCACCCTGGTGACCCAGCCCAAGTACGCGTTCTGGATGGAGGGCGTGGGGTGGGGGGTGGAAAACTACGGCGTCGACCCCGACATCGAGGTCGTGGCCACCCCCGACGACCACGCGGCCGGCCGCGACCCCCAGCTCGACGAGGCGGTACGGGTCGCCGTCGCCGCCCTGGAGGAGTCCCCGGCGAAGACCCCGCCCGCGCTGCCCGGCACCGACCGGGGCCGACCGTCCGGGGGCGGCGGGGCGCGGGCGTGAGGACGGCGCCCCGATAGCATGCGACGGTATTGATCAGTGACCGGTCCAAGAGCAACGACCAGTGACCCGGGAGGGTGCCCCCATGACGGGAGAACCGCAGGCCGACTGCCTGTTCTGCAAGATCGTCGCCGGTGAGGTGCCGGCGACCGTCGTACGGGAGACGGAGACCACCCTCGCCTTCCGCGACATCAACCCGCAGGCGCCGACGCACGTCCTGGTGATCCCCAAGGCGCACCACCCGGACGCCGCCGCGCTCGCCGCCGCCGAGCCGGGGATCGCCGCCGACGTGCTGCGCGAGGCGGGCGAGGTCGCCGCCAAGGAGGGGTCGGAGAGCTACCGCATCGTCTTCAACACCGGCGCGGGCGCCGGGCAGACCGTCTTCCACGCGCACGCCCACGTCCTTGGCGGCCGCGGCCTCCAGTGGCCGCCCGGCTGACCGGGACAGTCTCCTTTGTCCGTACGTGAACTGGTGGTGCTCGGCACCGCGAGCCAGGTCCCGACCCGGCAGCGCAACCACAACGGGTACGTCCTGCTCTGGGACGGCGAGGGCATCCTCTTCGACCCGGGCGAGGGCACGCAGCGGCAGATGCTGCGTGCCTCCGTGGCCGCGCACGACCTGAACCGCATCTGCGTCACCCACTTCCACGGGGACCACAGCCTGGGCCTCGCGGGCGTCATCCAGCGCGTCAACCTCGACCGGGTGCCGCACCCCGTGACCGCCCACTACCCGGCTTCCGGGCAGCGCTTCTTCGACCGCCTGCGGTACGCCACCGCCTACCGCGAGACGGTCGACCTGGTGCAGGCGCCGGTGGCCGCCGACGGCGTCGTCGCGGCCACGCCGTCCTACCGCCTGGAGACGGCGCGGCTCTCCCACCCCGTGGAGTCGTTCGGGTACCGCCTGGTCGAGCCCGACGGGCGGCGCATCCTGCCCGCGCTGCTCGCCGAGCACGGCGTCAGGGGCCCCGATGTCGGCCTGCTCCAGCGCGGGGGCAGCCTGCGCGGCATCACCCTCGACCAGGTGAGCGAGGTGCGGCGCGGGCAGCGGTTCGCGTTCGTGATGGACACCCGGATGTGCGAGGGCGTGCACGCCCTCGCCGAGGGCTGCGACATGCTCGTCATCGAGTCGACCTTCCTGGACGAGGACCACCGGCTCGCCTCCGACCACGGCCACCTCACCGCGGGACAGGCCGCCGCCGCGGCCCGGGACGCCGGTGTCCGGCACCTGGTGCTCACGCACTTCAGCCAGCGGTACGCCGACCCCGCCGTCTTCGCACAGCAGGCGCGCGCCGCCGGGTTCACCGGCGAGCTGACCGTGGCCCGGGACCTGGACCGGATCCCGCTGCCCAGGCGCAACGCCTGAACCGACCCCCGGTTCGGGCCCGAACACAGAACAGAAGCACCACATGCCCCTTCCCAAAGCCGAACTGCACCTGCACATCGAAGGCACCCTCGAACCCGAGCTGGCCTTCGCGCTCGCCGCGCGCAACGGCATCTCCCTCGCGTACGCCGACACCGAGGAGCTCCGCAGGGCCTATCTCTTCGACGACCTCCAGTCCTTCCTCGACCTCTACTACGGCCTGATGGCCGTGCTGCGCACCGAGGCCGACTTCGAGGAGCTCGCGGACGCCTACCTCGCGCGGGCCGCGGCCCAGGGCGTGCGGCACGCCGAGATCTTCTTCGACCCGCAGGCCCACACCGCGCGCGGCGTCCCCTTCGCCACGGTCGTCGAGGGCCTCGGCCGCGCCCTCGACCGCAGCGAGGAGCGGCACGGCGTCAGCACCCGCCTCATCATGTGCTTCCTGCGCGACCAGTCCGCCGACTCGGCCATGGCGACCCTGGAGGCCGCGAAGCCGCATCTGCACCGGATCACCGGCGTCGGCCTCGACTCGGCCGAAGTGGGCCACCCCCCGGCCAAGTTCGCGGCCGTGTACGAGGCCGCGGGGGCGCTCGGCCTGCGCAAGGTGGCGCACGCGGGCGAGGAGGGCCCGGCCGCCTATGTGCGGGAGGCCCTGGACGTGCTCGGCGTCGAACGCGTCGACCACGGGCTCCGCTGCATGGAGGACCCCGATCTGGTGGAGCGCCTGGTGCGGGAGCGGGTGCCGCTCACGCTGTGCCCGCTGTCGAACGTGCGCCTGCGCGCCGTCGACGTCCTCGCGGAGCACCCGCTGCCGCGGATGATGGCCGCCGGTCTTGTCTGCACCGTCAACTCCGACGACCCGGCCTACTTCGGCGGCTACGCGGGCGACAACTTCCGCGCCGTGCGCGACGCCCTGGGCCTGGACCACGAGGCGCTGCGGGAGCTGGCGAGGAACTCCTTCGAGGCGGCGTTCCTGGACGGCGGCCCCGAGGAGGAGGCGCTGCGGGCGCGGTATCTGGCGGAGGTCGCGGCGTACGAGTTCCCGTAGCCGGTCGGGGGTGTGCGGGCAGGCGGGTGCGAAGGCGTACGGGGAGGCGGGCGCGAACCCGTGTCGACACCGCCGTCGGCGTCGGCGGCCTGCGCGGCGCCCGGACCGCCGACAAGCTGCGGCTCACCGTGGTGTCCGGCTTCGAGGTCGCCTGCCTCGACGCCCTCGGCAAGTCGCTCGGCCTGCCCGTGCACGCGCTGCTCGGCGGCAAGGTGCGCGACGGCCCATGCACTCCAACACCCGTCTGGGCATCAGCCTCGCCGCGATGACTCGATCCGGAGTGGACAACTCCGCTCGTGCCGCGCTGGTAGCGGCTCGGTCCTGTCACAGGCCTGGGTTACGTTGCCTTCATGGCTGTACCACCAGGCGCACCCCATCACACCTCCGCCGCGGGCACGGAGACCCTCGTCGATCCACTGAAGTCGGCGCGCAGGGCGGGCGACCCGCCGTGCGACGTGTACCTCACCGGGACGGTCTTCCTCGACATCATCTTCACCGGCCTGGACTCGGCACCGGTGCGCGGCACCGAGTCCTGGGCGCGCGGCATGGGGTCGAGCCCCGGCGGCGTGGCCAACATGGCCACCGCCCTCGCCCGGCTCGGCCTGCACACCTCACTGGCCGCGGCCTTCGGGGACGACCACTACGGGGAGTACTGCTGGGACGCCCTCGAACACGGCGAGGGCATCGACCTGTCCTCGTCACGGACCGTTCCCGGCTGGCACTCCCCGGTGACGGTCTCCATGGCGTACGAGGGCGAACGGACCATGATCAGCCACGGGCACGAGCCGCCCTTCGACACCGCCCTGCCCGACGGCGGCGCGCCCAGCTGCCCGCCCCGCGCGCGTGCCGCCGTGGTCTCCCTCGAACCGGGCGCGCGGGCGCCGTGGATCGCGGCGGCGGCGGCCCGCGGCACCCGGATCTTCGCCGACGTGGGCTGGGACGACTCCGGGCGCTGGGACCTCGCGGCCCTGCCCGACCTGGCGCACTGCGAGGCGTTCCTGCCGAACGCCCAGGAGGCCATGCGGTACACCGGCACGAAGTGCCCGCGGGCCGCGGCGCACGCGCTGACCGCGCACGTCCCGGTGGCCGTGGTGACCCTCGGGGCCGAAGGGGCGTACGCGGTGGACGGGCGCACCGGCGAGACCGCCTCCGTGCCCGCCATCGAGGTGGCGGCGCTCGACCCCACCGGCGCGGGCGACGTGTTCGTGGCGGGCTTCGTGACCGGCACCCTCGCCGGGTGGTCCCTCGCCGACCGGATCGCCTTCGCCGGCCTGACCTCCGCGCTGTCCGTGCAGGAGTTCGGCGGGTCCCTCTCGGCGCCCGGCTGGTCGGAGGTCGCCGCGTGGTGGCGGCGCGTGTGCGAGGTCGACGAGCAGGACCCGGTCGCCCTGCGCCGCTACGCCTTCCTGGAGGCCCTGCTGCCCGAGACGTCCCGCCCCTGGCCACTGCGCAGGGCGGTGCCCACGATCGGGTTCGGCAGGTCCCTGTAGGGCGCGGGCCCCGGCAGGGGCTGGGGCCGGGAAAGGGTCCGGGGCCGGGACAGGGCCCGGCCGGGACCGGTTCCCCGCCCGGGCGGATGCGGCGGCCTCGAGCGGGACCGGGAAAAGGGCTTAGGGCTTGTCAGTGGCCCGTCGTACCCTGGGCAGTGCAGGACGCCGCTTCCCGGCGAGCCCCGTGACGAGGAGGATGAGCAGGCCTTCAGAGCCGGCCCATGACGCAGACACCGACAGCTCAGACCCCCGCGCAGCCGACCGCGCCCCAGTCCGCCAGGGCCCACTTCACCGTCCCCGCCAAGCACCCCATGGTGACGGTCCTGGGCTCCGGGGACGCGCTCCTCCGCGTGATCGAGACGGCCTTCCCGGCGGCCGACATCCACGTCCGGGGCAACGAGATCAGCGCGGTCGGAGACGCCCACGAAGTCGCCCTCGTCCAGCGCCTGTTCGACGAGATGATGCTGGTGCTCCGCACCGGACAGCCGATGACGGAGGACGCAGTGGAACGCTCGATCGCCATGCTCCGGGCGGACGACAGCGGAGAGGCCGACGGCGAGGAGACCCCGGCCGAGGTCCTGACCCAGAACATCCTCTCCTCGCGCGGCCGCACCATCCGCCCCAAGACCCTCAACCAGAAGCGGTACGTCGACGCGATCGACAAGCACACGATCGTGTTCGGCATCGGCCCCGCCGGTACGGGCAAGACGTATCTGGCCATGGCCAAGGCGGTCCAGGCCCTACAGTCCAAGCAGGTCAACCGGATCATCCTGACCCGCCCGGCGGTGGAGGCGGGCGAGCGCCTCGGCTTCCTGCCCGGCACGCTCTACGAGAAGATCGACCCCTACCTCCGCCCGTTGTACGACGCGCTGCACGACATGCTCGACCCCGACTCCATCCCGCGCCTGATGGCCGCGGGCACCATCGAGGTCGCCCCGCTCGCGTACATGCGCGGCCGGACGCTGAACGACGCGTTCATCATCCTGGACGAGGCGCAGAACACGAACGCCGAGCAGATGAAGATGTTCCTCACCCGCCTCGGCTTCGAATCGAAGATCGTGATCACGGGCGACGTCACGCAGATCGACCTGCCGAACGGCACGAAGTCGGGCCTGCGTCAGGTCCAGGACATCCTGGACGGCGTACCCGACGTGCACTTCTCGCGGCTCACGTCCTCCGATGTCGTACGGCACAAGCTCGTCGGCCGTATCGTCGACGCGTACGAGAAGTACGACAACGAGAACGGCACGGAGAACGGCTCGCACGCCAGCCGCGGCCGG
The DNA here is from genome assembly GCF_044328435.1 of Streptomyces sp. NPDC017940. Taxonomy (NCBI): domain Bacteria; kingdom Bacillati; phylum Actinomycetota; class Actinomycetes; order Kitasatosporales; family Streptomycetaceae; genus Streptomyces; species Streptomyces sp. NPDC017940. The sequence goes on from NZ_JBIRHJ010000001.1 coordinate 555,422, forward strand.
TCCAGAGGGAAGTAGCGGAACAGCACCATGTCGATCGACGTCAACAACGAATCCGGAACCGAGGTCGACGAGCAGGCGATCCTCGACATCGCCCGCCACGCACTGGCGCGGATGCGGATCCACCCGCTCTCCGAGCTCTCGGTGATCGTCGTGGACGCCGCCGCCATGGAGCAGCTGCACATCCAGTGGATGGACCTGCCGGGCCCCACGGACGTGATGTCCTTCCCGATGGACGAGCTGCGCCCGCCCATGAAGGACGACGACGAGCCGCCGCAGGGCCTCCTCGGGGACATCGTGCTGTGCCCCGAGGTCGCCCTGAAGCAGGGCCAGGAGGCCCCCACGCAGCACTCCATGGACGAGGAGCTCCAGCTCCTCACCGTCCACGGAGTGCTGCACCTGCTCGGGTACGACCACGAGGAACCGGACGAGAAGGCGGAGATGTTCGGATTGCAGGCGGCGATCGTCGACGGCTGGCGCGCGGAGCGGGGCCTGACCGGCCCGTCCCCGGCGCCGACCGTCTCCTGACGCCATGTCCCTCCAACTGATCGCCGGGGCCGTCGCCCTGGTCGTGGTGGCCTGGCTCGCCGCCTGCGCCGAGGCGGGCATCGCCCGTGTCTCCAGCTTCCGCGCCGAGGAGTCCGTGCGCTCCGGGCGGCGCGGCAGCGCGAAGCTCGCGCAGGTCGCCGCCGACCCCACCCGCTATCTGAACGTCGCCCTGCTCGTGCGCGTGGCGTGCGAGATGGCCTCCGCGGCCCTGGTGACGTACGCCTGCCTCCAGGCCGTCGACGTCACCTGGGAGGCGCTCGCCATCGCCATCGGCGTGATGGTGCTCGTCAGCTATGTCGCCGTCGGCGTCTCGCCGCGCACCATCGGCCGCCAGCACCCGCTGAACACGGCGACCGCCGCGGCGTACGTCCTGCTGCCGCTGGCCCGCGTCATGGGCCCCGTGCCCGCCCTCCTGATCCTCATCGGCAACGCCCTCACGCCCGGCAAGGGCTTCCGGCGCGGACCCTTCGCCTCCGAGGCCGAGCTGCGGGCGATGGTCGACCTCGCCGAGAAGGAGTCCCTGATCGAGGACGAGGAGCGCCGCATGGTGCACTCCGTCTTCGAGCTGGGCGACACCCTGGTCCGCGAGGTCATGGTGCCGCGCACGGACCTGGTCTCCATCGAACGCTTCAAGACCATCCGCCAGGCCCTCACCCTCGCCCTGCGCTCCGGCTTCTCACGGATACCCGTGACCGGCGAGAGCGAGGACGACGTCGTCGGGATCGTGTATCTGAAGGACCTCGTCCGCAGGACCCACATCAACCGCGACGCCGAGAACGAACTGGTGTCGACGGCCATGCGGCCCGCGGCGTTCGTGCCCGACACGAAGAACGCGGGTGATCTGCTGCGGGAGATGCAGCAGGAGCGCAACCACGTCGCCGTCGTCATCGACGAGTACGGCGGCACGGCCGGCATCGTCACCATCGAGGACATCCTCGAAGAGATCGTCGGCGAGATCACCGACGAGTACGACCGTGAGCTGCCGCCCGTCGAGGAGCTCGACAACGGCTGCCACCGCGTCACGGCCCGCCTCGACATCGGCGACCTCGGCGATCTCTACGGCCTCGAGGCCTACGACGACGAGGACGTCGAGACCGTCGGCGGACTGCTCGCCAAGGCGCTCGGGCGGGTGCCCATCGCCGGGGCGGCGGCCGTGGTGGACCTGCCGGACGGGCGTGCCCTGAAGCTCACGGCGGAGGCGGCGGCCGGGCGGCGCAACAAGATCGTCACCGTTCTCGTGGAGCCGGTGCGGGCCTCCGGCTCGGGCCCCGAGGAGGGGGACGCGGCGTGACTCCGCCGCCGGCCGCGCGTCGGCTGTGCGCGGGGTGGCCGCCGGGCGCGCGTCCGGGGCGGCTCCTTATGCTCGTGCCATGACTGAGCGCACCGACCTCGCTCCCGAGGACCAGAAGATCGTCACCCTCGCCCGTTCGGCGCGTGCCCGCAACGGGGTGCCCGAGGGTGCGGCGGTACGCGACGAGACGGGCCGTACGTATGTCGCGGGGACCGTGTCCCTCGCCTCCCTCGAGCTCTCCGCCCTGCGTACGGCCGTGGCGATGGCGGTGGCGTCCGGGGCGGAGTCCCTGGAGGCGGCGGCGGTCGTCTCCGGCGCGGAGGCGCTGTGCGCCGAGGACCTGGCCGCCGTGCGGGACCTGGGCGGGTCCGGTACGCCCGTCTTCCTGGCGGGGGCGGACGGGGTGGTCCGGCTGCGCGCCGAGACGGCCTGATCCTTCGCGGGGCGCCCCAGTCCCGCCCCTTCCCGAACCAGGGGGCTGCGCCCCCTGGACCCCCGCTCATCGGCGCTCCGCGCCTCGTCCTCAAACGCCGGACGGGCTGAAATGCCCTCGCCGCACAGCAAGACGCTGCCCCGTGAGAATAAGCCCGTCCGGCGATTGAGGACGAGGCCCGCAGGGCCGAAAGCGGGGGAGAGGGGCGCAGCCCCATGAACCAGCCCGCCCGGCGTTTGAGGGCGAGGCCCGGAGGGCCGAAAGCAGGGGAAAGGGGCGCAGCCCCAGAGGACGGGGGACCGCCCAGGGCGCCCACGCCAGAAAAGATCAGGGAGAATGGGCGGCATGAGCGTGCGTACCCAGTCATCCCAGCCGTCCGAGCAGGCCGTCCACCGTGCCGGTTTCGCCTGCTTCGTCGGTCGCCCCAACGCGGGCAAGTCCACCCTCACGAACGCTCTGGTCGGCAAGAAGGTGGCGATCACCTCGAACCGGCCGCAGACGACCCGGCACACCGTGCGGGGCATCGTGCACCGGCCGGACGCCCAGCTGATCCTGGTGGACACCCCCGGCCTGCACAAGCCGCGCACCCTGCTCGGCGAGCGGCTGAACGACGTGGTGCGCACCACCTGGGCCGAGGTCGACGTCATCGGGTTCTGTCTGCCCGCGAACGAGAAGCTCGGGCCCGGTGACCGGTTCATCGCCAAGGAACTGGCGTCGATCAAGAAGTCGCCGAAGGTGGCGATCATCACCAAGACCGACCTCGTGGACGGCAAGACGCTCGCCGAGCAGCTGATCGCCGTCGATCAGCTCGGCAAGGAGCTGGGCTTCGAGTGGGCCGAGATCGTGCCCGTCTCGGCGGTCGGCGAGAAGCAGGTCGACCTGCTCGCGGACCTCCTCGTCCCGATGCTCCCGGAGGGCCCCGCGCTCTATCCGGAGGGCGACCTCACGGACGAGCCCGAGCAGGTCATGGTGGCCGAGCTGATCCGCGAGGCGGCTCTGGAAGGCGTACGGGACGAGCTGCCGCACTCCATCGCCGTGGTCGTCGAGGAGATGCTGCCCCGGGAGGACCGGCCCGCCGACAAGCCGCTCCTCGACATCCACGCCTTCGTCTACATCGAGCGGCCCAGCCAGAAGGGGATCATCATCGGCCCCAAGGGCAAGCGGCTCAAGGACGTCGGGATCAAGTCCCGCAAGCAGATCGAGGCGCTGCTGGGCACGCCGGTCTACCTCGATCTGCACGTCAAGGTGGCCAAGGACTGGCAGCGGGACCCGCGCCAGCTGCGCAAGCTGGGCTTCTGACGCGGCAGCCGCGCACGTCGACGGCGCTAGGCGCCCTCCTTGAGCACCCGTGTGATCAGCTCCCGCTGGTCGTCGGTCAGCCGGGGGTCCGCGCAGTACACGGTCCGGTCGTCGACGGTGAGCTGGTAGCTGAAGCCGTCGGGCACGCCGACGGGTGGCGCGTCCCGGCCGTCGGCCAGGGCCCGTTCGGCCAGGGCGTGCCACTCGGCGGTGTCGGGGCGCGCGGTGGTGTCCACCTCCGCGTGCCGCTCGATGCCCGCGAAACCTCCTGTGCGCTTCACCTGGATACGCATGGGTCCTGTCTACTCCAGGCTCTCGTGCCCCGCCAGGCGGCATCGGGCGCCCCGACGGCTTCCGGCCGAGTCGGGCGGCGACCGGCCCGACCCGGTGTCAGGCGATGGGCACCTTGACCTGCGTCCACGCGTCCACGACGGCCTTGAGCTCCTCGCCGTCGCCGTACTTGGCGCGGGCGGCGGCGACCGTCAGCTTGGCGAAGTCCGTGAACGACGCGTCCTGGGCGAGTTCGCCGCCGGTCAGGACGGCGTACCAGATCTGCCCGGCCCGCTCCCAGGCGTGGCCGCCGAGAGCCTTGGCGAGCAGGTAGAAGGCGTGGTTGGGGATGCCGGAGTTGATGTGCACGCCGCCGTTGTCACGGCCGGTGCGGACGTAGTCGTCCATGGTGGCGGGCTGCGGGTCCTTGCCGAGGACGTCGTCGTCGTACGCGGTGCCCGGGGCCTTCATCGAGCGCAGCGCGGTACCGCTGACTTGCGGGGCGAGCAGGCCCGCACCGATCAGCCAGTCGGCGTCGGCGGCAGTCTGGCCGAGTGTGTACTGCTTGATGAGGGAGCCGAACACGTCCGCCATCGACTCGTTCAGGGCGCCGGGCTGGCCGAAGTAGGTGAGGTTCGCCGTGTACTGGACGACGCCGTGGGTCAGTTCGTGGCCGATGACGTCGACGGGGATGGTGAAGTCGAGGAAGATCTCGCCGTCGCCGTCGCCGAACACCATCTGCTCGCCGTTCCAGAAGGCGTTCCCGTACTCCTCGCCGTAGTGCACGGTCGCGTCCAGGGGCAGCCCGGCGCCGTCGATGGAGTCGCGCGCGAAGTGCTTGAGGAACACCTCGAAGGTGGCGCCGAGGCCGGCGTGGGCCCGGTTGACCGTCGCGTCCTTGCCGGGCTTGTCGCCCTCGCCGTGCACCTTGTGCCCCGGCAGGTCCGTCTTGTGCTTGGCGTCGTAGACGGTGCGGTGCGGCTTGCCCTCGGCGGCGCCCTCGGGGGCGGCCACGGACGGGGCGCCGACGACGGTGGTCAGGCGGCGCTGGGTGCGCTCGTAGGCGTCGCGCTGGAGGGTGCGGCGGGCGGCCCTGGCGAGCGCGGGGTCCTGGGCCTTGGCCAGCGTGTCCAGGATGACGGGCGGCACGATCGTGCAGAAAACGGGGACGAAGCCCGTGGGATTGGCGGTCATGTCCGCAATGTGGCACTGGGTTACGACGTTGTCACTACCTGCCACCATGATTAGTGAAATAACCGTATACGGACCCATGGAGTCCTCTTCAGGTGATATACGGCTCCTTTTGTCCGGTACGTTCTGCCGGTCCCGGATACTGATACGCACCCCCGCATCGCGCGCGGCTCGGCTAGGCTGCCTCGCATCATGCGTTTCGGGCTGCTTCTCCTTAGCTGCCGCGGTGAGGGTCTGTAGCAGAGGCCGACCCCCTCCCCGCGGAGTTCGGTGCTGTGCCAGACCGTCGGCCGTCCCCTCCGGACCCTGTCGAGGAGCCCCGCACGCCATGCCGAACTTCCAGCGCCCCAGTTCCATGCCGATCCACAAGTACGGCCCGTACGAGCAGGTGACCCTGCCCGACCGCAGCTGGCCCGACCAGCGCATCACCGTGGCGCCCCGCTGGCTCTCCACCGATCTGCGCGACGGCAACCAGGCGCTCATCGACCCGATGTCGCCCGCCCGCAAGCGCGCCATGTTCGACCTGCTCGTCCGCATGGGCTACAAGGAGATCGAGGTCGGCTTCCCCTCGTCGGGCCAGACCGACTTCGACTTCGTGCGCTCCATCGTCGAGGACCAGGACGCCATCCCCGACGACGTGACGATCTCGGTCCTGACGCAGGCGCGCGAAGAGCTGATCGAGCGCACCGTGGCCTCCCTGAAGGGCGCCAGGCGCGCGACCGTGCACCTGTACAACGCGACCGCGCCGGTCTGGCGCGAGGTCGTCTTCCGCGGCTCGCGCGAGCAGGTCAAGCAGATCGCCGTGGACGGCACCCGCCTGGTCATGGAGTACGCGGACAAGATCCTCGACCAGGACACCGTCTTCGGCTACCAGTACAGCCCGGAGATCTTCACCGACACCGAGCTGGACTTCGCCCTGGAGGTCTGCGAGGGCGTCATGGACGTCTGGCAGCCCGGCGCCGGCCGCGAGATCATCCTCAACCTGCCCGCCACCGTGGAGCGTTCGACGCCGTCCACGCACGCGGACCGCTTCGAGTGGATGTCCCGCAACCTGTCCCGGCGCCAGTACGTCTGCCTGTCCATCCACCCGCACAACGACCGCGGCACCGCCGTCGCCGCCGCCGAACTCGCCGTGATGGCGGGCGGCGACCGCGTCGAGGGCTGCCTGTTCGGGCAGGGCGAGCGCACCGGCAACGTCGACCTGGTGGCGCTGGGCATGAACCTGTTCAGCCAGGGCGTCGACCCGCAGATCGACTTCTCCGACATCGACGAGATCCGTCGCGTGTACGAGTACTGCACCCAGATGGAGGTCCCCGCGCGCCACCCCTACGCGGGCGACCTCGTCTACACCGCCTTCTCCGGCTCCCACCAGGACGCCATCAAGAAGGGCTTCGACGCCATAGAGTCCCGGGCCGCGGCGGCGGGCGCGTCCGTGGACGACATCGAGTGGGCCGTGCCGTACCTGCCCATCGACCCCAAGGACGTCGGCCGTTCCTACGAGGCCGTGATCCGCGTCAACTCCCAGTCCGGCAAGGGCGGCATCGCCTACGTCCTGAAGAACGACCACAAGCTGGACCTGCCGCGGCGCATGCAGATCGAGTTCTCGAAGATCATCCAGGCGAAGACCGACGCCGAGGGCGGCGAGGTCACGCCCGGCGCGATCTGGAGTGTCTTCCAGGACGAGTACCTGCCGAACCCCGACAACCCCTGGGGCCGCGTCCAGCTGCGCGCCAGCCAGACCACCGCCGACGAGGACGGCGTGGACACGCTGACCGTGGGCGCGGTCGTGGACGGCGAGTCCACGGTCCTGACCGGTACGGGCAACGGCCCGATCTCGGCGTTCTTCGCCGCCCTGCAATCCCTCGGCATCGACGCCCGGCTGCTCGACTACCAGGAGCACACGATGAGCGCCGGCGCCTCCGCGCAGGCGGCGTCGTACATCGAGTGCGTCGTCGACGACAAGGTCCTGTGGGGCGTGGGCATCGACGCGAATACGACACGTGCGTCACTCAAGGCCGTCGTCTCCGCCGTCAACCGCGCGAGCCGCTGATCCTGCCGGACACCCGTTCGACCGGTGGTTTTACGGCCCCGTCCGCCGCCGTGGCGGACGGGGCCGCCGCGCGTCGGGGCGCCCGGTCCTGGCTGGCAACCGGCCATCTCCCGTACTGGGTACTGACGCGGCATCACGGATGTGGCTAACATCACGCCAACGCGGCAGGGCCGCCGCGGCGTCGTGGAGGTGCGTGGTGCTGCCAGATCGGGGACGGAAAGAACGGGCATCCCGCGTCTTCAACAGGGTCGCACCGATCCGCGGCCGAGGCGCCGGCCGGGGGGAGAGCACCGGCCCGTTCCCGCGCCTGCTGCACCGCGGCGGGCACCGCGGGTTCCGCGGGTCTCTCGGAGGGCGCCTCGTCGGCACCCGTACGGCCTGGACCACCGTCTGCGACGGCGAGTTCTTCTGTCCCGGCTGCGGTGGCGACCGCAACTACCAGCGGCGCACGGGCCGTCGGCGCTTCGTGTTCCTCGGCGTGCCGCTGCTCTCCCGCGGCGAGGCGGGACCCGTCGTCGAATGCGCCGCCTGCCAGGACCACTTCGGGCTCGAGACGCTCGACCACCCGACGACCGTCCGGCTCTCCGCGATGCTGCGCGACGCCGTGCACACCGTGGTGATCGCGGTCCTCACCACCGGCGGCACCGCGTCCCGCGCCGCCCTGGACGCGGCCGTCGCCACCCTGCACGGCGCCGGCTTCGACGACTGCACCGAGGAGCGTCTCACCGCCCTGGTCGACGCGCTCGCCGCCGACACCGGCGGCTTCGACGTCCCGGACTGCGTGCCCGGACTCGCCATCGAACTCCACGAGGCGCTCGGTCCGCTGACCCCCCACCTCGCGCCCGCGGGACGCGAGGCACTGCTCCTCCAGGGCGCCAGGATCGCCCTCGCCGACGGCCCCTACACGCCCGCCGAGCGCGACGTGCTCGCCACCGCGGGCTGCGCGCTGACCATCGACCCCGACGACGTGGCCCGACTGCTCGTGGCCGCGACGCGTACGCCGTCCTGACGCACCCGGCGCACCCGGCCCCGTACCGCGTGCGGATACTCCCCAGGGAGTAGTGGGCCCCCCGCGCCACCCCGGGAAGTAGGGTCCAACTCGCTCTCGCGCGCGACGTCCCGGCCCCCCTGCGACGGAAGTCTGGAAGCCGTCAGACACCGTCACGGGAGGGAGGCCCACCGATGGGGGCCGCATCAACGTCGAAGCGCCGCCGGCCAAGCGCCGTGCCCTGGGTGCTGCTCGGCCTGTGGATCGCCGTGCTCGCGCTCGCCGGTCCCTTCGCGGGGAAGCTCGGCGACGTCCAGCGCGACCGCGCCGTGGACTACCTGCCCGCGAACGCCGACTCCACCCAGGTCGCCGAGATCCAGGAGCGGCTGCCCGGCGGTGAGACGACGGAGCTGGTCCTCGTCTACCACCGCGACGCGGGACTCACCCCCGCCGACCGGAGCACGGCGGCGGACCAGGTGGCGGCCCTCGACCGGGAGCTGAAGCTCGTCGAGACCCCGCGGGGCGTGCCGTCCAAGGACGGCACGACGCTGATGTACCCCGTCGCGAGCACCGGACCCGGCACCGACGAGGAACTGCGGGACACCTTCGTCAACGACGTCCGTGACATCGCCGAGGCCCCCGAGGGCACGGCCGGCGCGGACGGGCTGAGCGTCGAGGTCGGCGGGTCCGGCGCCCTCGCCACCGACGCCAGTGAGGTCTACACCTCCCTGGACGGGCCGCTGCTCTACACCACGGTCGCCGTCGTCGCCGTCCTGCTCGTCCTGATCTACCGCAGCCCGCTGCTCTGGCTGGTGCCGCTCGTCGTCGCCGGTGTCGCCAACTACCTCTCCATGGGCGTCGCCTACGGCCTCAACCAGGCCTTCGGCACTACGGTCAGCGGGCAGAGCTCGGGCATCATGACGATCCTGGTCTTCGGCGCGGGCACCGACTACGCCCTGCTCATCGTCGCCCGCTACCGCGAGGAACTGCGCCGCGTCGAGCGGCCGTACGACGCCATGGCCGCCGCCCTGCGCGGCTGCGGGCCCGCCGTGGTCGCCTCCTCGGGAACGGTCGCCGCGGGACTGTTCTGCCTGCTCGCCGCCGACCTCAACAGCAGCCGGGGGATGGGCCCGCTCGGGGCGGTCGGGGTGCTGTGCGCGCTCGTGGCGATGATGACGCTGCTGCCCGCGCTGCTCGTGGTGCTCGGGCGGCGGGTGTTCTGGCCGCTGGTGCCGGCCTTCGGCAGCGAGCCCAAGAAGCGCAAGTCCCTGTTCCAGTCGATGGGTTCGTCCGCGGGACGCAGGCCCCGCACCGTGCTCGCGGCGGGCGCCGTCCTGCTCGGCGCCCTCGCCCTCGGCGCGTTCGCCCTGCCCGGCAACCTCAAGCAGGAGGACTCCTTCACCAGCAAGCCGGACTCCATCGCCGCGATGGAGACCCTCGCCGCCGCCTACCCCGAGCGCGGCACCCAGCCCATCAGCGTCATCGCACCCACCGACCGTGCCGCCTCGGCGCTCGCCGACGCCCGTGCCGTGCCGGGCGTCGACAGCGCGGAACGCGGCCGCAGTTCGCGGCAGTGGACCGAGATCTCCGTCGTCGCCAAGGCCGCGCCGCAGTCGGCGGCCGAGACCGCGACCCTGGAGCGGCTGCGCGAGCGCCTCGACGCGCGGGGCGCCCACGTCGGCGGGCCGAGCGCCGAGCAGCTCGACCTGAAGGACACCAACCGGCGCGACATGCGGGTGGTCGTCCCCATCGTGCTCGCCGCCGTCCTGCTGATCCTCGTCGTCCTGCTGCGCGCACTCGTCGCCCCGCTCCTGCTCCTCCTCGCCGTCGTCGCGGTGTGGGGCGCCTCGCTCGGCATCGCGGGGCTCGTCTTCGGACCCGTCTTCGGCTTCGAGGGCACCGACCCGGGCCTCGGGCTGCTCTCCTTCTGCTTCCTGGTCGCCCTCGGCGTCGACTACGGCATCTTCCTGATGCACCGCATGCGCGAGGAGTGCCTGGCCGGGGCGGAGACGGGGCCCGCCGCGCTCACCGCCCTGCGCACCACGGGCGGGGTGATCGCCTCCGCGGGCCTCGTCCTCGCCGCCACGTTCGCCGTCCTCACCAACATGCCGCTGGTCCAGCTCGTCGAACTGGGCTTCGTCATCGCGGTCGGGGTGCTCCTCGACACCTTCCTGGTGCGGACCTACCTGGTGACCTCCGCCAGCCTGGCCCTCGGCAGGAAGGTGTGGTGGCCGGGTCCGCTCGCGAAGGCACCGCGGGGCCCCGCGCCCGCACCCGAGGCCGACGGGCCGGAACTCGTCCGCGCGCCCTAGAGGCACGGCCGACCACACGGCGGCGCCCCTCCCTGTCCGAGGGGCGCCGCCGTGCACGAAGATGGGGCTGATCGCATGGACGGACACCGACGGGCGGGAACGGCCGGGGCCGGACGCGACGGGGCCGGTGGGCCGGAAGGGGGAGCCGAGGGCGTGAGTCAGCCGACGTCCGCCACGGGTGCGCGCCGCCTCTGGCCGCTCACCGGGGCCGTGCCCGGCACGCGCCGCGCCCTGCGCGACGACACCCTCCTCGCCGCCCTCGTCACCGCCGTCGCGGTGGTGCTCGGCGCGGTCGCCGGGGACGGCCGCAGCCTGGACGCGCTCGGCTGGACCCTGCTCCTGTGCGCCCACGTGCCGGCCGCGTGGCGCCGCAGCCGCCCGATGCCGGTGCTCCTCGCCACCGTCGCGTTCGTCGCGCCGTACCACGCCGTCGACTACACCCACGTCGCCGCGATCCCCGTCGCCATGCTCGCCCTCTACACCGTCGCCGTCACCGGGCGGCCCCTCCGTACGCTCCTGACCGGCGTGGGCGTCGTCGCCCTCACCCTGGTCGCCAACGCCCACGTCGGCCCCAAACAGGTCGCGGAGGTCCTGCGCATCTCCGGCTGGATAGTCGCCGTGCTGCTCTTCGGCACCTACGTACGCGTCCACCGCCAGTACGTCGCCTCCGCCCTGGAACGCGCCGAGCGCGCCGAACGCACCCGCGAGGAGGAGGCCAGGCGGCGCGTCGCCGAGGAGCGCCTGCGGGTCGCCCGCGACCTGCACGACCTGCTCGCGCACAGCATCACGCTGATCGGCGTGCAGACGTCGGTGGCCGCGCACGTCCTCGCCGCCGATCCCGAGCGCCTGGACCGCACCGCCGTCGCGGGCGCGCTCGACGACATCGCGGAGACCTGCCGCAGCGCGCGCGGCGAGCTGCGGGCGACCCTCGAGGTCCTGCGGGCCCCGGACCCGCAGAGCCCCGACGGCCCCGGCGAGCCCGCGGGCCCCGACGAGTCCCGCGGCCCCCTGCCCGGCATCGGCGGCATCGGCGACCTCGCGGCCGCGGCCCGCACCGCGGGAGCCGACGTGCACCTCGCCGTGCACGCCCCGGACCCTGCGGTGCGGCCCGCTGTGGGCGCCGCCGCGTACCGCATCGTGCAGGAGGCCCTCACCAACGCCGTACGGCACGGCGGCCCGCACCCGAGCGTGCGGGTGGCGGTACGGAAGCAGGGCGGGGAGCTGCGGGTGACGGTGACGGACGACGGCGGGGAGACCGACGCGACGGCCGTCCCGGGGCCACCCCGCGCCCGCCCGGCCGCACCGGCGCCGCACCCCGTCCGGGCGGGACGCCCCACGCCGGACGTGCCCGGCTTCGGTCTGGTGGGAATGCGGGAACGGGCGCGCAGCGTCGGCGGCACGCTGGTGGCGGGCCCCGGGGCGGACCGGGGCTTCGAGGTGGTGGCGGTGCTTCCGCTGGGGGGTGGGCGGTGAACGGGGGGGCGAGGTGGATGGGGTGGGTGGGCTGAACGGGGTGGACAGGGTGAACGGGGTGGACAGGGTGAACGGGGTGGACCGGGCGGGCGGGGCGAGCGAGGCGGACAGGGTGAACGGGGTGGACCAGGCGGGCGGGGTGAGCGAGGCGGACAGGGTGAACGGGGTGAACGAGGCGGACAGGGTGAACGGGGTGGACAGGGTGAGGGGGGTGAACGAGGCGGACCGGGCGAGCGAGGTGGACCGGGTGAACGAGGTGGACCGGGCGAGCGGGGTGGCCAGCGCGAGTGGGGTGGGGCGGGTGGCCGGTGGGGGTGGGGTGATCAGGGTGTTGCTCGCCGACGACCAGGCGCTGGTGCGGGCCGCCTTCGCCATGCTCGTGGAGTCCGCGCCGGACATGGCCGTGGTCGCGCAGGCCGGGTCCGGGCGCGAGGCCGTGGACCTGGCCCGCACCGCACGCGCCGACCTCGTCGTCATGGACGTCCGCATGCCCGACCTCGACGGCATCGAGGCCACCCGCCTCATCGCCGCCGACGAGGACCTGGCGGGCGTGAAGGTCCTGATGCTCACCACGTACGACACGGACGAGCACGTCGTCGAGGCGCTGCGGGCCGGGGCGTCGGGCTTCCTGGTCAAGGACACCAGGCCAGCCGAACTGCTCGACGCGATCCGTACCGTCGCCGCCGGTGAGTCCCTGCTGTCACCGGGCCCCACCGCCCGCCTCATCGCCCGCGTGCTGCGCCAGCCGCGGACACCGGAGTCCGAGGCGCCCGTGCCCGCCGGGCTCGGCGGCCTCTCCGACCGCGAGCGGCAGGTCCTGACCCTGGTGGCCCGCGGCCTGAACAACACCGAGGTGGCGGACGCACTCGGTCTGAGCCCGCTCACGTCGAAGACCCACGTCAGCCGCATCATGGGAAAGCTGGGCGCCCGCGACCGCGCCCAGCTGGTGATCGTGGGCTACGAGTCGGGTCTGGTGACACCCGGTACGACGCCCTAGGGGTGCCGTCCGGTACTGCGCCGGGCGGGTGACACGGGTCCCCCGTGCGGCGGCGGCCGTGAGCGTACCGGACGAGCCGTCCTTGACCCCTGCGAACGCGGGTCCGTCACTCTCGTGCGTCAACACATCGTCAACTCTGTCGCGACGCAGGGGTACTGTCGTACCTCCCGAGGCGCAATAGCTTCACGCGGGACGTCCTACGTCCCATGTCCCGCCGAGGAGCCGTATGACCCGCAAGAGCCGTAAGAGCCGTATGTCCCGCACGAGCCGCGCGCTTCGCGGCAGACGTCCCTCGGCCCCGGGCCCGGCGGCCCTGCGCCGCGTACGCCCCTGCCTGACCGTCTGCGCGGCAGCCCTCGCGGCCGCGGCGGGATTAACCACCCTCACGGCCTTCACCGCGCCGGGCGCGACACCTTCGCCTCCGGCGACACCGGCGGGCCCCGCGGCCCCTGCGGCTCAGGTGACTCCTGTGGCGCACGTGACCCACACGACCTCCGCAGCCCCCGCACCCCCACCCTCCACTCGCTCCCGCGCCGACCTGCCCGCGTGTTCCCGTTCCGTGCCGTACGCCGCCCGCACCCACGGCTACGACACCTTTCGCATCCCCGCGGTCGTCCGCTCCGGCCGGGGTACGTTGCTCGCGTTCGCGGAGGGGCGGCGCTCCAGTGCCTCCGACACCGGCAGCATCGACGTCGTGCTGCGCCGGTCCACGGACGGCGGCTGTACCTGGGGTCCGCTCGCCGTCGTCGCCGCGGGGCGGGGCGACACCCGCGGCAACCCCACACCGGTGGTCGACCCACGTACCGGGCAGATCGTGCTCGTCACCTCGTACAACAGCGGTGCGGTGACCGAGGGGCAGATCATGCGGGGCGAGGTCACCGCCGCCCAGAGCCGGCGGGTCTTCGTGCAGCGCAGCGGGGACGACGGACGGTCGTTCACGGTGCCGCGCGAGATCACCGCCGAGGTGAAGCGGCCGCGGTGGCGTTGGTACGCGACCGGGCCCGGGCACGCCGTGGCGCTCACCCGGGGGCGGCACGCGGGCCGGCTCGTCGTGCCCGCCAACCACTCGGCGGCGCCCGCCGCGGGCTCCACCGACAACGGGCAGGAGCCCAAGTACTACGGCGCGCACGCCCTCTACAGCGACGACCACGGCCGGACCTGGCACATCGGGTACGTGGACGACACCTACGACGGGGTGCACAACGCCAACGAGTCCAGCGCGGCGCAGCTCCCTGACGGACGCCTGTACGTCAACGCGCGCGACCAGCACGGTGTCGCCGTCGGCAACCGGCTCGACAGTCACTCCAGCGACGGCGGCCGCACCCTCGACCGGCCGTTCGCCGCGCAGCCGACCCTCGACGACGTGCCCGTCGTCGCCGCGAGCGTGCTCCAGCAGCACGGGCCGAGCGGCTCCCTGCTCTTCTGCGGCCCCTCCGTGCCCACCGCCCGGCAGGCCATGTCCGTCTGGCGCAGCCGGGACGGCGGGGCCACCTTCCACCGGGCGGTGACCCTGTCCCAGGACCGGGCCGGGTACGCGGATCTGGTGGAGGCGGAGGCGGGGGTGGTGGGCCTGCTGTACGAGACCGGCACGTCGGGGACGTACGAGCGGATCGAGTGGCGCAAGGTGGTGCTGTAGGCCTGCGCGGGGCGCCCCGGGCCCGCCCCTTCTCCGAAAACCATGGGGCTCCGCCCCCTGGACTCCCGTATGTCGGCGCTCCGCGCCTCGTCCTCAAACGCCGGACGGGCTGGATGATATTCGCCGCACCAGAAACGTGGCCGCACCGGCGAAGACTCAAGCCTGTCCGGCGTTTGAGGACGAGGCCGAAGGCCGATACGGGGTCTGGGGCGGAGCCCCAGTTTCGGAGAAGGGGCGGGTCCGGGGCGCCCCGCGCGGGCTCACAGCAACCCCGCCGCCGCCAGGAACTTCCCCACCCGCTCCGTCTCCTCCGCGGACAGCGGGACCTGGGGCGCCGCCGTGAGGGGGCAGTCGATGACGCCGCGCAGATGGAGCGCGGCCTTGAACGCCCCGAGCCCGGCGGAGCTGGCGCCCATCCGCAGGGGGTCGCCGACAGCCGTCATGCCGTACAGGGCGCACAACCGTTCCTGCTCGCTCCGCGCCCGCTCCGGGTCCCCGCTCCTGGCGTACCGGAAGAGCCGTACGTAGCCGTGGGGATCGACGTTGCCGAGGCCGGGCACGACGCCGTCCGCCCCCAGGGCGAGAGCGGAGTCGACGGTGAGTTCGGAGCCGGTGAGCACGGCGAAGCCGGGCAGGTCGGTGCGGGCGCGGGCGCCGAGGACCACCCGGCGCAGGCCCCCGTCGTCGCCGCTCGAGTCCTTGAGCCCGGCGAGGGCACCCTCGGCGGCGAGTTCCAGCACGAGGTCGGCTTCGAGCTTGGAGTGCACGGAGACGGGGAGGTCGTAGGCGAACACGGGAAGCTGCCCGCGCTCGGCGACGAGGCGGTAGTGGCGGGCGATCTCGGCGGGGTGGGTGCGGGTGTAGAAGGGCGCGGTCACCACGACGCCGTCGGCTCCGGCGTCGGCGGCGGCCCGCACGTGGTCGAGGACGCGCAGGCTCGCCATGTCGATGGCACCGGCGAGGACGGGCAGCTGTCCGCCTACGTGCCGCACGACGGTCGTGACGACGGTCCTGCGCTGCCGGTCGGGCAGGTACGCGGCCTCGGAGGACGAGCCGAGCACGAAGAGGCCGTCGACGCCGCCGTCGACCAGATGGTCGACGAGGCGTTCGAGGGACGCCACGTCCACCTCGCTGTCCGGGGTCAAGGGGGTGCACACGGGCGGTACGACACCGGTCAACGGGGCCGGAAGAGTCATGGAGTCTCCTTGGACGTGGCCGTGGCGGCGGCCGTCGCTGCGGACGACTGGCTGACGAGGTCGCGTGTGGTCTCGCCCGCCAGTACGGGATGGTGGCACCGGTAGCGGTGCGCGGGGCCCGCGTCCTCGAAGTCCGGCATGGCCGTGGCGCACACCGCGTCCGCCTTCCAGCACCGGGTGCGGAACGGGCAGCCACTGGGCGGCCTCGTGGCCGACGGCACCGGGCCGACCAGCGGGATCGGGTCGATGGGGGCGAGCAGCCCGGGGGTCGCGGAGAACAGGGCCCTGGTGTAGGGGTGCCGGGCCTCGCCGAGGATCCGTGCCGCCGGGGACTCCTCCACGATGCGGCCCAGGTACATGGTGATGACCCGGTCGCTCATCCTGCGCACGGTCTGGATGTCGTGCGAGACGAAGACCAGGGACAGGTTCAGTCGCTCCTTCAGGTCGAGGAGCAGGTTGAGGATCTGGGCGCGTACGGAGACGTCGAGGGCGCTGGTCGGCTCGTCGGCCACCACCAGCTGCGGTTCGAGGGCGAGGGCGCGGGCGATGGCGACCCGCTGCCGCTGGCCGCCGGAGAGCTGGCCGGGCAGCGCGTCGGCGAGCACCGTGGGCAGGCCCACCAGGCTCATCAGCTCCCGTACCCGGGTGGTGCGCTGTTCGGAGGTGCCGCGGCGGTGCACGTCGAGGGGGTCGCGCAGGATCTGCCGTACGGGCATGCGGCGGTTGAGGGCCGTCGAGGGGTCCTGGAAGATCATGGCGGTGCCGGTGCCGACCGCGGTGCGGCGCTCGGCGGCACCCATCGCCCACAGGTCCCGGCCGCGCAGCGAGACGGTGCCCGACGTCGGCCGCTGGATGCCGAGGAGGACCTTGGCGAGGGTCGACTTGCCGCAGCCGGACTCGCCGACGACGCCGACGGTCTCGCCCGCGGCGATGGTCAGGTCGGCGCCGGTGAGGGCGTACACCCGGTCGCGGGAGAACAGGCCGCCGGTGCGGGCCTTGTGCACGACGTGCGCGTCACGCAGCGCGACCAGGGCCGCGGGGGCACCCTCCGGGTCCGGCAGGTCCCCGGGGGGCACGGTCTCAGCTGCGGTCACGGACGGCCTCGCTTCCCCGGAGCGGCTGCTCCGCGCTGTCGGACGCCCCGGCGGCGGTGGCCGGGCTCCCCTCCGCCCCGGCTGTGGTGGCCGGACTCCCGCCCGTCGCGGCTGCGGTGGCCGGACCCCCCTCCGCCCCGGTGGCGGTGCCCGAGCTCCCCTCCGCCGCGGCGGTGGCCGGGTGGTGGCACGCCGTCCGGTGCGTGGTCTCCCCGAGCAGCTGGGGCGCGGTGGTGCGGCACAGGCCGTCCGCGAGCGGGCACCGGTCGGCGAACCGGCAGCCGGGCGGGAAGTCCGCCGGTGAGGGAACGACGCCCTTGATCTGGGTGAGGCGTTCGGCCGCGGACTCCAGGGACAGGACGGAGCCGAGCAGGCCGCGCGTGTAGTGGTGGGTGGGGGACTCGACGAGGTCCGCGGTCACGCCCGTCTCCACGATCTGCCCGCCGTACATCACGACGACGCGGTCGGTGACGTCGGCGACCAGGGCCAGGTCGTGCGAGACCAGGACGAGGGCGAAGCCCAGTTCGGCGCGGAGCCGCAGCAGCAGCTCGATGACCTGGGCCTGCACGGTCACGTCGAGCGCGGTGGTCGGCTCGTCGGCGACGATCAGCTTGGGGTCCCGGGACAGGGCCATGGCGACGAGCACGCGCTGGCGCTGGCCCCCGGACAGCTCGTGCGGATAGCTGCGCAGGGTGCGGTCGGGGTCGAGGCCGACCAGGGAGAGCAGCTCGGCGGGGCTGCGCCGGCCCCCGCGGCGTACGACCTGCTTGAGCTGGGCGCGTACCGTCATCGCCGGGTTCAGGGACGACAGGGCGTCCTGGTAGATCATCGCCATGTCGTGGCCGAGGAGGCGGCGCCGGGCCCGCATCGGCAGGCCGAGCAGCTCCTGCCCGTCGAAGGTGACCCGGCCGCGTACGCGGGCGCCCTTGGGCTCCAGGCCCATCACGGTCAGCGCCGTCAGGGACTTGCCGCAGCCGGACTCGCCGACCAGGCCGAGCACCTCGCCGGGCCGCACGTCGAAGCTGATGCCGTCGACGATGTCCACGCCCGCGTGCCGCTCGTCGAAGCCGATCGCCAGGTCGCGCACGCTGAGCACGGGCGCACCCGCGGGCAGCGGCCGGGCGCGGGCGCGCAGCCGTGCCGCCGCCTCCGTGAGCCCCGGCAGTTCGAGGACCCGGCCGCTGCCCGGCTCCGGGGCCTCGACGGGGTCGTCCTTGCGCCCGGCACCGGTGACGTCACGCCCGGACGGTGCCGCCCAGGCGTCCGAGACGCCCTCGGAGAGGACGTTGAGGG
Source organism: Streptomyces sp. NPDC017940 (assembly GCF_044328435.1). Classification (NCBI taxonomy): domain Bacteria; kingdom Bacillati; phylum Actinomycetota; class Actinomycetes; order Kitasatosporales; family Streptomycetaceae; genus Streptomyces; species Streptomyces sp. NPDC017940. Next base: position 573,491 of record NZ_JBIRHJ010000001.1, read on the forward strand.
CGAGCACGGTGAACAGCATCAGCAGGCCGGGGAAGACGGTCGCCCACCAGCCGCCGATCAGGACCAGGTTCTTGCCGTCGGCGATGACGCTGCCCCAGGAGGGGTCCGGGGGCCGGACGCCCGCGCCGATGAACGACAGGGACGCCTCGAAGACGATCGCCTCGGCCACCTGGACGGTGCAGAAGACCAGGACGGGGGCGGCGCAGTTGACGGCGACGTGCTTGATGACGATGTGCGGGGTGCGGGCGCCGATGACGCGTTCGGCGACGACGTAGTCCTCGCCGTACTGGTCGAGCACGTTGGCGCGTACGACACGGGCGATCGGCGGGGTGAACAGGAAGGCGATGGCGCAGATCAGGACGGTGATGCCGCCGCCGAAGACGGCGACGAGCACCGCCGCGAGGGCGATGCCGGGGAAGGCCATGACGACGTCGAGGACCCGCATCAGGGTCTCGTCGACCGCTTTGCGGGAGGTCGCGGCGATCGCGCCGATCACCGCGCCGACGAGCAGCGCGAGCAGGGTCGCCCCGAGCCCGATGGCGAGGGACCAGCGCGCCCCGTACATCAGCCGGCTGAGGATGTCGCGGCCCAGGCTGTCCTGGCCCATCCAGTGCTCGGCCGAGGGGTGGCCGGTGCCGTCGACCAGGGTCTGCTGGTCGAGGGGGTCGTGCGGGGCGAGCAGCGGGGCGAAGAGGGCGACGAGGACGACGACCGCGACCACGCAGAGCGCGACGCGGGAGAGCACCGGCAGTCTCGACAGGGAGCGCAGCCTGATGCCGGGAAGGGACAGCCGCTCGCTGAGCTTCTTGCGCGACTGGAGCATCAGGAGGTTCCCCTCAATCGCGGGTTCACCAGCAGGTAGAGGATGTCGATCACCAGGTTCACCACGACGAAGCCGACGGCCGTGGTGATGACGACGCCCTGGACGACCGCGGGGTCGCCGTTCTTCACCGCGTCGATCATGAGCTTGCCCATGCCGGGGAGCGAGAAGATGGTCTCGATGACGACGGCGCCGCCGAGCAGATAGCCGACCCGCAGGCCGAGCACGGTCAGCGGGTTGATCAGGGCGTTGCGCAGCACGTTGCGGCCGACGACCACGACCGGGGGCAGGCCGGAGCCGATGGCGGTGCGGACGTAGTCCTTGTCGAGTTCCTCGACCACGGCCGTGCGGACGATGCGGGTCATCTGGGCGGCGACGGGCAGGGACAGGGCGAGCGCGGGCAGCGTCATCGTCTTCAGCCAGCCCGTGAAGGAGTCGTTCGGGTTGACGTAGCCGCCCGTCGGGAACCAGCCCAGGTCCACCGCCAGGTACTGGATCATCAGCAGGGCCAGCCAGAAGCCGGGCGCCGCGACGCCGGTCAGGGAGACGACGCGGATGATCTGGTCGGGCAGCCGGTCGCGGTAGATCGCGGCGAGCACGCCGAGCGGCAGCGAGAGGAGGACCGCGATGCCGAGGCCCATGAAGGTCAGCTGCATGGTCAGGGGCAGCGCGGTGGTGATCTGGTCGATCACCGGCGACCGGGTCAGGACGCTGATGCCCATGTCGCCGCCGAGCAGATCGCCCACGAAGTGGACGTAGCGCACCGGCAGCGGGTCGAGCAGGCCGTTGTCCTCGCGGAACTGGTGCAGCTGCTCCTGGGTGGGGTTCGCGCCCTGGTAGAACGCCGACGCCGGGTCGATGTCGGAGAACCGCATCACGAGGAACACGAAGAGCACGATGCCGAGGAGCAGGGGCACGAGCAGGGCGAGGCGGCGGGCCAGGATGCGCAGGATCGCGGTCACTGCTCGTCGCTCCCGGGCTCGCTGACGGCGTACGGGCTCCTAAGGTCGCTCACGGCGTACGGGCTCCTCGGGTCGGGTACGGCGTACGGGCTGCTCACGGCGGTCAGGCCCACTTGGCCTGGAGCAGGTTGATCCCGGGGTAGGGCTGGGCGCGCACACCGGTGAGCTGCTTGGCGTCCCACGCCGTCATCAGCTCGTTGTGCACCACGGGATACAGCACGGCCTCCTCGGCGACGATGTCGATGTAGTCCTGCACCATCGTCTTCTTCTTCGCCGCGTCCGGCTCGCGTGTCGCCCGGTCCATGAGCCGGAACAACTCCTTGGCGCGGGCGTTCTTCGCCCAGCGGGCGTAACCCATCCACAGGTTGTCGGGCCCGTAGTTGTAATGCATGATCAGGTCGGCCTCCACCCCGAACTGGTTGGGGTTGGAGGCGGCGGCCACGACCTGGTAGTCCTTCTTCTGGTCCATCTTGGTGAACACGGCCGTGGTCTCCTGGGGATCGAGCGTGGTCGCTACGCCGATCGCGTCCCAGGACGCCTTGATGGTGGGCAGGCAGTCGACGATCCAGCTGACGTTGACCGCCATGATGTTGATCTTGAGGTTGTCGACCCCGGCCTCCTTCAGGAGCGCCCTGGCCTTCTTCGGGTCGTGGTCGTAGACCGTCTTCGCCGGGCGGTAGCTGGGGTTCGCCTCGTTCAGGAACGAGGAGGCGCCCCTGCCGTGCCCCTTCAGGGCGACCTCGATCATCTTCTCCCGGTCGATGGCGTAGTGCAGGGCCTGGCGCACCCGTACGTCGTCGAACGGCTTGTGCGCGGTGTTGAACATCAGGAAGAGGTTGTTCATGCCGGCCCCGCCCTCGACCGTCATGCCACCCTGCTTGAGGCGGTCGATGTTGGCGTACGGGATGTTGTCGGAGATCTCCGCGTCCGCGCTCGCGCCGGAGATCTTCGCGACCCGGGGTGCCGCGTCGACGATCGTCAGCCAGTTCATCTTCTTGAAGGCGGCGGGCCGCGGACCGTTGTAGTCGGCGAAGGCCTCGAAGGTCGTGTTCGACTTCGGGTGGTGCGCGGTCTGCCGGTAGGGGCCCGAGCCGATCGCCTTGCCCTTGGTGGCGTCGTCCCAGGCGCCCGGCTGCGCGTAGACGTGCTTCGGCATGATCTTGGCGAGCGTGAGCCGGGCGGCGCCGTCGGGGAAGGGGAACTTGAGGATCAGCTCGACGCCCCTCGCGTCGACCTTCCTGACCTCCTCCAGCCAGCCCGCGAAGAAGCCCTTGGCGAGGCTCTGCGTGTCCGGGTCGAGAATGCGTTCGAACACAAAGACGACGTCGTCCGCCGTGACCGGCTTGCCGTCGTGCCACTTCGCGCCGGCGCGCAGCTCGAACCGCCAGGTCGTCGCCCTCAGGTCGGCCGGCACCGCGGTGGCGAGCTGCGGATAGGGGTCGCGGGAGATCGGGTCCGTGCCGAGCAGGGCCTCGTAGACGTGCTCGTTGCCCGCCATCGCGAAGGCCGAGGCCGTCTGGGTGGGGTCCCAGCTGCCGTCGTTGCCGTAGCCGATGACGGCGGTCAGGGTGCCGCCGGCCTTGCCGGTGCCGCCGGTCGCGTTCGTGGACTCCGGCCCCGAGCAGGCCGCGAGCGTGCCGGTGAGCCCCGCCGCCGCGCCGACGGCGCCGGTGTACTTGAGGAAGGACCGCCGGTCGGGTCCGGGCCCGCCGTCGCGCGTCACGGGGATCGGGTGGCTCACAGTGCCTCCATGAGGGGCTTCTGGTGGGAGATCCCACGTCCTACGTCATGCTGGCGTGGCGACCATAAGAGGGCCGGAGGGGTCGGTCAAGAGAACGCGCACGGAACGGAACCGGCTGATCCCGGATCGAAATTGACGGACAGTCGGCCGAAATCGATCAGGTGCCGTGGCCGCGGACGGCAGAAGTCTCGTCCGGACATGGGACGTGGGATGTCATCCGTGTCTACGATGTGGCGCATGCCTCAGGAGCCCGTCCGTGCACGGCGTGTGAGCAGTCAGGTCCAGCACGAGGTGACCCAGCTCATCCTCGACCGCCGGCTGCGCCCCGGCGCCCTCCTGCCCACCGAGGCCGAGCTGATGGAGGAGCTCGGCGTCAGCCGCAACTCCGTACGCGAGGCCCTCAAGGCCCTCCAGGCCCTGGACATCGTGGAGATCCGGCACGGCTACGGCACCTATGTCGGCGAGGCCTCGCTCACCCCGCTCGCCGACGGCCTGACCTTCCGCACCCTGGTCAAGACCGCCGACGACACGCACGCGCTCGCCGAGATCCTCCAGGTCCGCGCGGTCCTGGAGCAGGGCCTCGTCCAGGAGGTGGCAGCGGCGCTCACCGACGCGCAGCTGTGCGACCTGGAGGACCTGGTGGCGCGGATGGAGGGGTGCGCCGCGGCCGGTGAGGCCTTCCCCGAACTGGACCGGGAGTTCCACGAGGCGCTGTACCGGCCCCTCGGCAACGCGCTCGTGCCGCAGCTCCTCGGCGCGTTCTGGCACGTCTTCCACCGGGTCGCGGGCGTGCGCGGCTGGTCGAGCGATCCGGCGCCCCACGTCACCGTACGCCGACACCGGGACATAGTGACGGCGCTGCGCGCGGGGGACGTGGGCGCCGCGCAGCGGGCGATGGCCGACCACTTCCGCGGCATAGAGGCGCGGGCGGTCCAGGGGACGAGGGGTGTGGGATGAACGCGCTCGACCGGTTCTACGCCAGGCTGGCGTCCCCCGGGTACGGCGGGGACTACAACCCCGAGCAGTGGGGTCCCGGGACGCACGCCGAGGACAGGGAGCTGATGCGCGAGGCGGGCGTGAACCTCGTGACGCTCGGCATCTTCGCCTGGGCCACCACCGAACCCACCCCCGGCGCCTACGACTTCACCTGGCTCGACGCCCACATGGACCGCCTCGCGGACGCGGGCGTGGCCGTGTGCCTGGCCACGATGACCGCCTCACCGCCGCCCTGGCTGGCCCGCCTGCACCCCGAGACCCTGCCCGTGACGGCCGAGGGCGTCCGGCTGCACCCCGGCTCCCGCCAGCACTGGTGCCCCTCGAGCCCCGTCTTCCGCAGGTACGCGGTGCGCCTGGCCGAGCGCGTCGCCACGCGGTACGCGGACCATCCGGCGCTCGCCCTGTGGCACATCGGCAACGAGTACGGCTGCCACATCTCGCGGCACTGCCACTGCGAGGTGTCCACCGCCGCGTTCCGCACCTGGCTGCGCGAGCGCTACACCACCCTTGCCGCGCTCAACGACGCCTGGTCGACCACCTTCTGGTCCCAGCGCTACAGCGCCTGGGAGGAGATCCACACCCCCCGGGCCGCCCCCTCCTTCGGCAACCCGGCGCAGCAGGCGGACTTCTGGCGGTTCTCCTCCGACGAGCTGCTCGCCTGCTTCCTCGCGGAGCGGGACGTCCTGGCCCGCATCACCCCCGACACGCCCGTGACCACGAACTTCGTCCCCGTCGCCAAGACCCTGGACCTGTTCCGCTGGGCCCCGCACCTGGACGTCGTCTCCTACGACTCCTATCCCGACCCGCACGACCCGGACGCGGCCCAGCGCGCCGCCTTCTCGTACGACGTGATGCGCGGCCTGAAGGGCGGGCAGCCCTGGCTGCTCCTGGAACAGGCGCCGTCCGCCGTCAACTGGCGGGCCCACAACGGCCGCAAACCGCCGGGCCGGATGCGCCTGGACAGCTGGCAGGCGGTGGCGCACGGCGCGGACGCGGTGCTGTTCTTCCAGTGGCGCCAGTCGCGCGGCGGCGCCGAGAAGTTCCACTCGGCGATGGTGCCGCACGCGGGCCGCGGGACACGGACGTTCCGCGCGGTCGCGGAGCTCGGCGCCGAGCTGGCCGGCCATCCCGCGCTGCTGCGGTCGACGCCCGCCCGCGCGGACGCGGCCCTGCTCGTGGACTGGCCGAACTGGTGGGCCCTGGAGACGGAGGCGCACCCGAGCGCGTCCTTCGACTTCCTCCGGACGGCCCTCGCCCACCACAAGCCGCTGTACGACGCGTCGGTGGCCTGCGACGTGGTGTCCGTGGACACCGACCTGACGCCCTACCGGCTCCTTGTAGTGCCCAACCTCTACTCGCTCGCCCAGGAGACGGCGACCCGGCTCACGGACTACGTACGTGGCGGGGGCACCCTCCTGGTCTCGTGCTTCTCCGGCATCACCGACGAACACGACCGGGTGCACCTCGGCGGCTACCCCGGCCCCCTGCGCGAGGTCCTCGGTCTGACGGTCGAGGAGTTCGACCCGCGCCCCGACGGCACCTGGGCCGAGGTGATCCGCCCCGAGGGCGCGGAGACCGTCGTGGCGTCCGACGACGGGGGCGGCCCCGCGGTGACCCGGCACTCCTACGGGCGCGGCACGGCCTGGTACCTGGGGCTGCGCCCGGAGCCCGATGCCCTGCGCGCACTCGTCGACCGGGTGCGCGCGGAGGCCGGGGTGCGGCCGGTCGCCGAGGGCCTTCCGGCGGGCGTGCAGGCACGGGTGCGGGTCACGGCGGCGGGGGAGCGGCTGCGGATCGTCCTCGATCACCGGGACGGCACGGTGACCGTGGAGCCCGAACGGGCGGCGCGGTAGAAGTCCGCGAAGGCGCGGGGCGGGCGTCCGGTGAGGCGTGCCACGGTGTCCGTGACGCGGTCCTCCGCGCCCTCGGCGATGGCGGCGTCAAGGGCCGCGAGCAGCCGGGCGTGGTCCGCGGGGACGCCGCGTTCCGTGAGGTGGGCGGTGAGGCGGTCGCCGGTCACCGGCCCGTGCGTGACCTGGCGGCCGCTCAGGCGTGTGATCACCGCCGCCACCTCGGCGTGGCTCAGCGCCTCCGGTCCTGTGATCACCAGGTCGTTCTCGGGGGCGGCGGGAGTGGTGAGGGTGTGCACGGCGACCGCCGCGATGTCGTCGGCGTCGACGAAGGCCACCCGGCCCGAGCCGGTGGCGGTCGTCAGGACGCCCGCGGTGGCGACGGCCCGGGCGTGGGGGCCCTCGCCGGTGAAGTTCTGCATGAACCACGAAGGGCGGAGCACCGACCACTGGGCGAACAGGCCCGACTCGGCGAGGAACGCGTGGACACGGCCGACCCAGGGGCCGCCGCACGGGACGGCGGACGAACCGAGCAGCGCCACCCTGGTCACCCCCGCCGCACGCGCCCGGCGCAGGAACGGCACCATGACGGCCGCCGGGTCCGCGTCACCGGGCGGCGGTACGAGATAGGCGCGGTCCACCGCCCGCAGGGCCGGGGCGTGGGTCGCCTCGTCGTACCAGTCGAAGCGGACCGCGTCGGCGCCCGGGTGCGGCGCGCGGGCGGTGCGGCTCCCGGCACGGACGCGGTGGCCCGCCGCGGTGAGCCGGGCGGTGACGCGGCTGCCGGTGGTGCCGCGGGCGCCGACGACCAGGACGGCGCGGGGGCTCAGGTGGACGTCAGTCATGGGTCGCGTCCTTCAGGGAGCCGGGGACGGCGAGGGGCAGGTCCAGGCCCTCGCGGAACAGCTGGGAGGGGGTCGGCGGTGCGGGGGGGTTCGCGGGCGTGGGCATGGCGGATGCCTTCCTCTAGGATTCGGACTGGCAGTCCGCTTCGGACGATACGGACCGTCGGTCCGCTTTGTAAAGGGGTTCTCGTGCGGGCACCCCCTGCCCTGCGCGAGCACCCCCGCGCAGGGCAGGGGGTGCCCGTGTACCGAGGAACCGGCGCCCCGAGGAACCGGCGCCCCCGAAAGCCCGGCGCCCCCGAAAGACCCGCGCCCCGCAGAACCCCCGCCCCGAAGAAGGTGTCCTCATGACCGAGCGCAAGGCCCGCGCCGACGCCGCCCGCAATCGCGAGGCCGTCCTCGCCGCCGCCGACGAGCTGTTCGCGCGCGGCGGCGGTCCGCGCGCGGTGTCCATGGAGCAGGTCGCGGCGGCGGCGGGCGTCGGCAAGGGCACCCTGTTCCGCCGCTTCGGCGACCGCAACGGCCTGGTCCGCGCGGTGTTCGGGGCCCGCAGCGAGGCGGTGCGCGCGGCCGTGGAGTCCGGGCCGCCGCCGCTCGGCCCGGGAGCGCCGGGGCGGGAGCGGGTGCCGGCGATCCTGGACGCCCTCCTCGCCTTCAAGCTCGACAACCGGCACCTGTCCCTCGCCCTGGAGGAGACGGGCGCGGGCAGCCCGTACGAGGTGGAGCACTACGGGTGGTGGCACGGCGTCGTGCGGGACGCGCTGGCTGACACGGCGGTGCCCGACGCCGGGTTCGCCGCGCACGCGCTGCTCGCGGCGGTCCGCGCCGACCTGGTGGAGCACCTGGCGTCGGCGGAGGGCATGCCGGGCCGTGCGATGCGGGAGCGCCTCGCCGCGTACGTGGCGAAAGTCGTCGGTTAGCGGGACGCCCGGCGTCCGCTTGCGGCCGTGCGGTGACGCGGCCGCGCGAATTCCCTGGGCGGGGCGGCGCGTTCCAGCCCCGTTTTCCTGTTCCGGGGTGTGCCGCGCAAAGGCTTGAAAGAGGGGCGGCAAAGGGCGCGTATTACGGGCGGAGTGGGCTCTTCGCCGTCCGGCACTTCCCGCCGTCGGCGCGATCGCACCCGGCGGATCCCGCCAAAATGGGCCGTCCGGTCAACCTTTCGGATATCCGTGCTGTTGCGCCCCCGCGGGCCGTCGGCGTATACACCCCGACGCCCCTCGCGTGGTGGGTGATCCTTACACCTAGGCTGCGAAAAGTCCGTACTTGTGGTGATGTACGCAATTTGTTTTAGCGTCTTGTTAACGGGACATCCCGACCGCCGCCCGCCCTGGACGACGCTGCGGACGCACCGACCGGGACCCGGCCGCGAGGTGCGGAAAAACAAGGTGGCATCGCCAAGGAAGCGCTATTCGGAAGGCTTCTCCTTTTCCTCGGGCGGGCGGGGGCGTTACGGTCGGCCGGGAGATCGACGCCGGTGACAGGAGCGGAAGTGCGCCTGAATGACGATGCGTGAACTCTCCAGGGGATTTCCCTGGGAGCGTTCTTTGGAATTTCTTGTGAGTTCTCCCTTCTGACTTGCCGCCCGAACTCCCGGCGGAGCGGCAGCGCGGCCCCGACGACCCCCCTGTCACCGCACCCGCCCGGGGCCGTTCCGGCCTGCCCACCGCCCTCCCCCCGTGTTCCGCAAGTGCTTACGAACCTTGGAGTTTTCGTGACTGACCTTCGTGGCTCCTCCGCCGGTGACGCGCCGACCCCCGGCGTGACCGTCGCGGCGTTATTCGCAGAGCGGGCGGCCGCGTCACCGGACGCCGTCGCCGTGACCGGTGCCACCGGCGAGTCGACCTACCGCCGGCTGGACGAGCGGTCCGACCGCCTGGCGCACGTGCTGCGGGCCAGGGGGGTGGTCCGGGAGTCGGTCGTCGCGGTGGCCCTGAGCCGCTCGGTGGAGTACGTGGAGACGGTCCTCGCCGTGCTCAAGGCGGGCGGCGCCTATCTGCCCCTCGACCCCGGATACCCGGCGCGGCGCCTCGCGTTCATGCTGGCCGACGCCGCGCCCACCGTCGTGGTGAGCGACCTCGCCACGCGCACGAAGCTGCCGGACAGCGACCTGCCCCACCTCCTGCTCGACGAGGACGCCACGGCCGCGGCGCTCGCCGCCGCCCCGGCAGGACCGCTGCCGCAGCAGGACGGCCTGCCGGACCACCTCGCCAACGTGATCTACACCTCCGGCTCCACGGGCACGCCCAAGGGCGTGGCCGTCACCCAGCGGGACGTGACGGACCTCGCCGCCGACCGGCTCTTCGACGGCGCGCACACCCGGGTCCTCCAGCACGCGCCGCTGGCCTTCGACGCCTCGACGTACGAGCTGTGGGTGCCCCTGCTGTCCGGCGGCACCGTCGTGGTGGCGCCCCCCGGGGTCCTGGACGGCGACGGCCTCGCCGCACTGATCACCCGGCACCGGGTCACCGCCCTGTTCGCCCCCGCGGGCCTGTTCCGGGTGGTCGCCGAGGAGCAGCCGGGCGCCTTCACCGGGCTCCGGGAGCTGTGGACCGGCGGCGAGGCGGTGTCCGCAGAGGCGGTGCGCCGCGTCCTGCGCGCCTGCCCCGGCCTCCTGGTGTATGACGTGTACGGGCCCACCGAGACCACCACGTTCGCCACCAGCCACCCCCTGCGGTCGGCAGACGAGGTGCCGGACTCGGTGCCCATCGGGACGACGATGGACGGGATGCGCGGCTATGTGCTCGACGCCGCGCTGCGTCCCGTGGCGCCCGGCGCTCCGGGTGAGTTGTACCTGGCGGGGGCCGGGCTCGCCCGCGGCTATCTGGGCCGCCGCGCCCTGACCGCCGAGCGGTTCGTGGCCTGCCCCTTCGACGGCTCCGGCGAGCGCATGTACCGCACCGGCGACGTGGTGGCGAGGGCGCAGGACGGCACCCTGGAGTTCCGCGGCCGCGCCGACGCCCAGGTGAAGATCCGCGGGTTCCGCATCGAGCCCGGCGAGATCGAGACCGCCCTGGAGACCCACCGCCAGGTGTCCCACGCCGTGGTCGACGTGCGTGGGACGCCGGGAGGCGGCGGCAGGCAGCTGGTGGCGTACACCGTGCCCGCGCTCGACGAGACCTTCGACGCGGGACGCGGCGGCGGCACCGGCCACTTCGTGCTCGACTCCGGCGTCGGCCCCGGCGAGCTGCGCGCCTACCTCGCCCAGCGGCTGCCCCCGTACATGGTCCCCGCCGCCTTCGTGGTGCTCGACGAACTGCCGCTGACGGTCAACGGCAAGGTCGACCGGGACGCCCTGCCCGATCCCGAGTTCCACGGCGCCCCCTACCGGGCGCCGCGCGACGAGCGCGAGGAGGCCATCGCCGCGCTCTTCGCCGAGGTGCTCGGCGCCGACCGCGTGGGCATCGACGACGACTTCTTCACCCTCGGCGGCGACAGCATCCAGTCCATCCAGGTCGCGACCCGCGCCCGCGCCCGGGGCATCGTGGTCGGCGCCCGCGAGGTGTTCGAGCACCGCACGGTCGCCGCGCTCGCCGAGGTCGTGACGGCGGCCGCGCCCGGTACCGCACCCGTCCTCGCGGAACTGGAGGGCGGCGGCACCGGCTTCCTGCCCCACCTGCCCGTCACCCACTGGGTACGGGACTGGGGCCCCGGCTTCGAGCGGTTCTCCCAGGCGATGGTCCTCGAACTGCCGCGGGGCATCGGGAGGCCGGGCCTCGTGGCCACGCTCGGCGCGGTGCTCGACCGGCACGACCTGCTGCGGGCCCGGCTCGTCGAGGCCGGGAACACCGACGACGCGGGGGTTCCCGGCGGCCCCGGCCTCGTCGTCGAGCCCGTCGGCGCACTCGACGCGGACGCCCTGGTACACCGCGTCGGCTGCGACGCCCCGTGGGACGCGGCGGGGGAGCGGGCCGGGGCCTGGCGCACGCTGCTCCTCGCCGAACTCGACGCCGCCGCCGGACGCCTCGACCCCGCGGCGGGGGTGATGGCGCAGTTCGTGTGGTTCGACGCGGACCCCGGGCGGGCGGGACGCCTCCTCGTCGTCCTGCACCACGTCGTCGTCGACGGCGTGTCCTGGCGCATCCTCATGCCGGACCTCGCCACCGCCTGGCGCCAGGTCCGCGACGGCCACGAGCCCGAACTGCCCCCCGTCGGCACCTCCGCACGCCGCTGGGCGCACGCCCTGGCCGAGGAGGCGGGGCGCCCCGCGCGCACCGCGGAGCTGAAGCTGTGGCGGTCGATCGTCGAGGGCCCCGACCCGGTGCTCGGCGCCCGCCGCCTGGACCCGGCGGTGGACGTGGTCGCCACGCTCTCCCGCACCCGCGTGCGGCTCCCGGCCGAGGTCACCGAGACGCTCCTGACCACACTGCCCGCCGCGTTCCACGGCGGTGTCAACGACGGGCTCCTGGCCGCCCTCGCCCTCGCCGTCACCAAGTGGCGGGCCGCACGCGGAGTACGGGAGACGTCCTCCCTGATCCGCCTGGAGGGCCACGGCCGCGAGGAGGCCGCGGCGCCCGGCGCCGACCTGTCCCGCACGGTCGGCTGGTTCACCAGCGCCTTCCCGGTCCGCCTGGACGTCGCGGGCGCCGACCTGGAGGAGGCCTTCGCGGGCGGCGCGGCGGCCGGAGCCGTCCTCAAGGCGGTCAAGGAGCAACTCCTGACCGTGCCCGACAAGGGCATCGGCTACGGCCTGCTGCGCCACCTCAACCCCGAGACGGCCGCCGTGCTCGCACCGCACCCGATGGGGCAGATCGGCTTCAACTACCTGGGCCGCTTCTCCGCCGGCGCCGACATGCCCGCGGAGCTGCGCGGCCTCGGCTTCACCCAGGACACGGGCGTCGCCGACCTCGCGGAGCTGGACGCGGGCCAGGACCCCCGGATGCGGGCCCCTGCGGAGCTGGACATCAACGCGCACGTCACCGACACCCCCGAAGGCCCCCGCCTCGGCGCCCTGTTCACCGCGCCCGAGGGCGTACTGAGCGAGACGGAGGTACGGGAACTCGCCGAGCTGTGGTGCGAGGCCCTGCGCGGCCTCGCCCGGCACGCCGACCGCCCCGGCGCGGGCGGCCTGACGCCCTCCGACGTGCCCCTGGTGACGGTGGCCCAGGCCGACATCGAGAACTGGCAGCGGCGCTACCCCGATCTCGGTGACATCTGGCCGGTGTCCCCGCTCCAGAAGGGCCTGCTCTTCCACTCCATGATGGCCCTGGAGTCCGGCGCCGCCTTCGACGCCTACCTCTGCCAGTACACCCTGCACCTGTCCGGCGACATCGACCCCGCCCGCCTGCGCACCGCCTGCCAGGCCCTGGTGCGGCGCCACCCCGCGCTGCGCGCGGCCTTCGTACCGGGACCCGACGACGAACTCGTCCAGCTCGTCATGGACACCGTCGAACTGCCCTGGGAGCAGCGCGACTACCGGGACCTCAACGACGCGGCGCGCGAGGCACGCCTGGAGGAGTTCCTCGCCGAGGACCTGACCGTCCTGTTCGACCCGGCCCGCCCGCCCATGCTGCGGATGGCCCTGCTCACCCTCGCCCCCGACCGCCACGAACTCGTCCTGACCGTCCACCACGCCCTGTTCGACGGCTGGTCCCTGCCGCTGCTCACCCAGGACCTGCTGCGCCTGTACGCCGCCGACGGCGACCTCGGCGCACTGCCGCGCCCCCGCAGCTACCGCGAGTACCTGACCTGGCTCTCCCGCCAGGACACCGCGGAACCCGCGCGGGCCTGGCAGCGCGAACTCGACGGGGTCGAGGAGCCCACCCTGCTCTTCCCCGGCGCCGAGTCCGACGCCGAGAGCACCGGCATCGGCCTCTCCGACGTCCCCCTGTCCGCGGCCCACGCCCGCGACCTGGCCCGCCGCGCCGCCGACCACGGCGTCACCCTCAACACCCTCGTCCAGGGCGCCTGGGGCGTCCTCGTCGGCCACCTCACCGGACGCCAGGACGTACTGCTCGCGGCGCCCGCGTCGGGACGCCCGCCGACGCTCGCGGGAGTGGACTCGATCGTCGGCATGTTCCTCAACGCGCCGCCGGTGCGCGTGCGCTACTCGGCGGGGGACTCCCTCGGGCAGGTGCTGTCCGACCTCCAGGCGCGGCAGGCCGGGCTCCTCGAACACCACCACTACAGCCTCGCCGACATCCAGCGCGGCGCGGGCCTGCCGACGCTGTTCGACTCGGCGATCGGCTTCGAGTCCTTCCCCCTCGACCGCGAGGCCATCGCCGAGGCCGGTGCCGCCGCCGGGTTCACCGTCACCGGCATGCGCACGTTCACCGCCACGCACTACCCGGTGACCGTGTACGTCTACCCGGACGGCCCGCAGCTGCGCCTGGTCGTGCACTACCAGCGGCACGTCCTCGACCAGGACGCTGCGGACGCGCTCGCCGACCGGTTCGGGCGGGTCCTGAGCCGGTTCGCTAAGGACCCGCACGCCCGGGTCGGCGACATCGACGCCCTCGCGGCCGCCGAGCGCCACCAGGTCCTCACCGGCTTCAACGCCACCGACCACCCGCGCCCCGACGCCACCGTCACCGACCTCTTCGCGCGGCGCGTCACCGCGGACCCCGACGCGACGGCCGTCGTCGACACCGACGGCACCCCCCTCACGTACCGGGAACTCGACGAGCGCGCCAACAGCCTCGCCCGGCTCCTGCGGGCCAACGGTGTGCACCAGGACGCGGTCGTGGCCGTCGCCCTGCGCCGCTCCGCCGCGTACGTCGTCACGGTCCTCGCCGCGCTCAAGGCGGGCGGCGCCTACCTGCCCGTCGACCCCGACTACCCGGCCGAGCGCCTGGAGTTCATGCTCCGCGACGCCGCACCCGTCGTCCTGGTCACCGACACCGCCACCGCCGCCGAGCTCCCCGAGCACGACAGCCCGCACCTGATCCTGGACGATCCCGCCACCGCGGCGGACCTCGCCGCGGCCCCGGCGGACGACCTGCCGCCGTCCTGGCGCGGGCATCCGGCGCAGCTCGCCTACGTGATGTACACCTCCGGCTCCACCGGCACCCCCAAGGGCGTCGGCGTCACCCAGCACGGTGTGGCGGGACTCGCCTCGGACCGCTGCTACGCGGGGAACGCGCACGAGCGGGTCCTGATGCACTCCACGCAGGCCTTCGACGCCTCCACCTACGAACTGTGGGCGCCGCTCCTGAACGGCGGCGCCGTGGTCGTCGCGCCGCCCGGGCGCCTGGACGTCGGCACGCTGTCCGGGCTGATCGCGGAGCGCCGGATCACCGGACTCCTGGTCGCCGCGGGCCTGTTCAAGGTCGTGGCGGAGGAGGCACCGGAGGCCTTCACCGGGGTCCGCGAGGTGTGGGCCGGTGGTGACGTGGTGCCGCCCGCCGCCGTGGAGCGGGTCCTCGCCGCCTGCCCCGGGATCAGGGTCGTCGACGCCTACGGCCCCACCGAGGCCACCATGGCCGCCTCCATCCACCCCATGGCGGCGCCCGAGGACATCGGCGCGGTGGTCCCGATCGGCCGCCCCCTGGACAACACCCGCCTCTACGTCCTGGACCCGGCCCTGCGCCCGGTGCCGCCCGGCGTCCCCGGCGAGCTGTACATCGCGGGCGAACGCCTGGCCCGCGGCTACCGTGACCGGCACGCCCTCACCGCCGAACGCTTCGTCGCCTGCCCCTTCGCGGGCCCCGGCGAACGCATGTACCGCACCGGCGACGTGGTGGCCTGGACCCCGGAGGGGCGCCTGGTCTTCCGGGGCCGCGCCGACACCCAGGTCAAGATCCGCGGCTTCCGCATCGAACCCGGCGAGATCCAGAGTGCCCTGGAGCAGCACGACGACGTCTCGCACGCGGTGGTCGTCCCCCGCGAGGACCCCTCCGGGCAGCAGGGCAAGCAGCTCGTGGCGTACGTGGTCCCGGCGCGGGCCGGGGGCGCGGCCTCCCTCTCCACGGAGGAACTGCGCACCTTCGTGTCGCAGTCCCTGCCCGAGTACATGGTCCCCGCGGCCTTCGTGCTCCTCGACGAGCTGCCGCTGACCGCCAACGGCAAGGTGGACCGGGCCGAGCTGCCCGAGCCCCAGGGCGCGGCCCGCGCCTACGTCCCGCCGAGCACCCCGCAGGAGGAGCAGCTCTGCGACCTGGTCGCCCAGGTGCTGAAGGTCGAGCGGGTCGGCATGAGCGACGACTTCTTCGAACTGGGCGGCGACTCACTGCTCGCGACGCGTCTCGCCAGCCGCATCGGCAAGACGCTCGGCGCCGGTGTGCCCATCCGGGCGGTGTTCGAGGCCGACGACATCGCGGCCCTCGCCCGCACCGTGCGGAACGCTTCGGCCGTGCGGCGCCCGAAGCTGCGCCGCATCAACAGGAGCGCGCCCACGGGGTGACCTCCGGCACGGCGTTCCCGGCCCGGGGGCCACGTTTCCCCCCGGGCCGGGACCCGCTTCCGTCAGACGCCGCCGCCCCGCACTCCCTCGAGGAAGGCCGTCCAGGCGCCGGGGGTGACGATCACGGCGGGGCCGTGGGGGGCTGCTTTGCTGTCCCGTACGGGGACGATGCCGGGTATGCCTTCGGCGACTTCAAGGCAGTTGCCGTTGTTGTCGTCGCTGTGGCTGCTCTTGCGCCAGCGGGCGGCGTTCAGTTCGTGCTTGTGCATCGTCTGTAGTCCTCCGCCGCCGACTCGATCAGAGGCAGGGACGCCTCCGGCGACAACGAGGCGGCCTTGATGAGATCGTAGGCCTCTCGGGCACGCTGCACCATCGACGGATCGTCCACCAGACTTCCTAGATACGCCCCCTCTGTATAGGCAGTCGGCGGGGCGTCGTCGAACTCCATGATCTTCATCATCTTGCCCATGACGGGGAACGCTCCCTCGGCGAAGGGCAGGACTTGCACGAGTACCACCCGTTCGCCCACCAGGGCGGCGATGTGCTCAAGTTGCTCGGCCATGGTGGCTGATCCCCCCACGGGGACGCGTAGGACCGACTCGTGCAGGACTACCCAATACACGGGTCTGGCGGCGTCCTTGAGGATGTCTGCGCGCTCCAAGCGGGACTTGACCTTGTCGGCGATGTACTCGTCCGCAGCGAACCAGTTGCCTGCCCGCATGATGGCCGTCGCGTACGCGGGTGTCTGCAACAGCCCAGGTACGATCATCGGCTCGAACTCGTAGATCCTGGTCGCCATGCGCTCAAGCTCTACAACGGCTTCGAAATACTCGGCGTACCGCTTGTCTTTGATCAGTTTCCGCCACATGCGCTCGAAAAAACCATCGGTTTGCAGAACGGCGTCAATCCGCTGAGCCACGTCCAACTGCGGCTTACGAATAGCCTGTTCGAACTGCCCGATGTAGCCGCCGGACACGAATACCCGCGAACCCAGCTCGACCTGTGTGAACGGGGCCTCCTCCCGGCGCCGCTTCAGCTCCGCGCCGAAGAACTCCCAGGCAGCCTGCCTGGAACCGTGCATACCTCTGGCCATGGAAGAACTCCCGTCCTCAGCCCCGCACTTGTAGTGCACAGACTCCTGCCAACTGTAGACGCATTGCGTCACCGTGAAGACACGAAGCGTGAAACCCATCGATGAAGGGGAGCCCAGTGACGGCGAGTGGAGCCACAGGCAAGCGGCACTCAGCGGAGTGCGTGCGAGAGGCGGAGGAAACAGTGGAGCAATTGCGGGCGGCCCTGAGAGGGGCAGGAATCGCGTTGCCGTCCTTGCGGCTCGATCCGGTGACGGTCGACAGGGAGGCACCGTGCCCGCTGGTGGAACTGGGCCGCTGCTCGGTGGGGACGGCGGCACGCCTGGCGGTGGTGCTGCTGCCGGGGCGGGAAGAGGTGCCCGGGTGAATTTTCCGATCGGGACGTACGCGGTGGACACCCGTACCGACACAGTGGGCCGGGTGATGGGCCAGGAGGGCCCGTACGTACAGCTGCGGCCCTACGGCGGCGGCAGGGAGTGGGACTGCGCGCCGGAGGTGCTGAGGATGGCGACGACCGCGGAGCGCCTGCGCGCGGCCACGGCGTACGCGAACGCCCGCAGCCGCGGGGAGGTGTCGTGAGGTGACGCGGCGCGCCAGGGTGTAGAACGGGTAGTACGCTGAGGGTATGGCTGGAGACATGGAAGGCGCCCGCGAGGTCCCGCTGCGGGAACTCAATCAGCAGACTTCCCGCGTCATGGCTCGCGTCGCGGCGGGCGAGACGGTGACGATCACCAAGGACGGCGTGCCGATAGGCGACATCGTGCCCAGAGGCGGTCGCTCGGGGCGGCCCTCATACCCGTTCCGCACGGACGGGATGGGGCCGCTCGACCTGCCGGATCTCGACGGCCCGGCGCTTGCCGACGAGGAGATCGACGAGGTCCTCCTGGGCATGGGCTCGGCCGGGGGCGCGGCGGATGTCTGACGTGCCGGTGGCGATCGCGGACACCAACGCCTTGTACCGCCTGTTCACGCCGAAGGATCCACGCCATGGGGCGCACCGGGAGGCGCTGGCCCGCGTCGGGCACCTGGTGGTCTCGCCCATGGTGCTCACGGAGCTGGACTACCTGCTGACCGAACGGGTCGGCGCCCAGGCATCCATGACCGCTCTCGACTTCATCGCGGGACAGGCGGAGGCGCGCCGCTTCGAGATTCCGGAGACTTCTCCGCATCTGCGTGCGGCCATGGCGGTGATGCGTGGCTACGGGGACGCGGCCGGCGGCAAGGGGGTCGGCCTGGCGGACGCCATGAACGTCGCGCTGGCGGCGGCCTTCCAGACGGCCGACATGCTGACCACGGACACGCATTTCCGCATGATGCGTCCCCTCACCGCGCACAGTGCCTTCCGGCTGCTCCCCGACGACTTGTGAGGGGTTGCCGTACGGGACAATGGGTCCATGAGCCTGTTCCGTGACGACGGTGTCGTGCTGCGCACCCAGAAGCTGGGTGAGGCGGACCGCATCATCACGCTGCTCACGCGCGGGCACGGGCGGGTGCGGGCCGTCGCGCGCGGGGTGCGGCGCACGAAGTCCAAGTTCGGGGCGCGGCTCGAACCCTTCTCGCACGTGGACGTGCAGTTCTTCGCGCGGGGGGGCGAGCTGGTCGGGCGCGGGCTCCCGCTGTGCACGCAGAGCGAGACCATCGCTCCGTACGGTGGCGGCATCGTCACCGACTACGCGCGCTACACCGCGGGCACGGCCATGCTGGAGACGGCGGAGCGGTTCACCGACCACGAGGGGGAGCCCGCCGTACAGCAGTACCTTCTCCTCGTCGGCGGCCTGCGCACCCTCGCCAGGGGCGAACACGCGCCGCATCTGGTCCTGGACGCCTTCCTGCTGCGCTCCCTCGCCGTGAACGGCTACGCGCCGAGCTTCGACGCCTGCGCGAAGTGCGGCATGCCGGGCCCCAACCGCTTCTTCTCGGTCGCCGCGGGCGGCTCGACTTGCGTCGACTGCCGCGTTCCGGGCAGCGTCGTGCCCTCGGCGGAGACGCTGACGCACCTCGGCGCGCTGCTCACCGGCGACTGGGACACGGCCGACGCCTGCGAGGCGCGGCACGCCCGCGAGGGCAGCGGGCTCGTATCGGCCTATCTGCACTGGCACTTGGAGCGCGGCCTGCGCTCACTTCGGTACGTAGAGAAAAACGTATAGAAGAGTACAGAAGCGATCAGAAGCGTACGCAAACGCAGCGACACGCAGAGAAAACGGAGTAGTCACCTCATGGCACGACGCGGAATCCTCGGACGGTCCCGCCGCGAGTACAAGCTGCCCGAGCCCCACCCCTCGGGAGCGCGACCGCCGAAGATCCCCGGCGAGCTGGTCCCCAAGCACGTCGCCGTCGTCATGGACGGCAACGGCCGGTGGGCCAAGGACCGCGGCCTGCCGCGCACCGAGGGCCACAAGGTCGGCGAGGGCGTCGTGCTCGACGTCCTCAAGGGCTGCCTGGAGATGGGCGTCAAGAACCTGTCCCTGTACGCCTTCTCCACCGAGAACTGGAAGCGGTCCCCGGAAGAGGTCCGCTTCCTGATGAACTTCAACCGGGACGTCATCCGGCGACGCCGCGACGAGATGGACGAACTGGGCATCCGCATCCGCTGGGTCGGCCGCATGCCCAAGATGTGGAAGTCCGTCGTACAGGAGCTCCAGGTCGCACAGGAGCAGACCGTCAAGAACGACGCGATGACCCTGTACTTCTGCGTCAACTACGGCGGACGCGCCGAGATCGCCGACGCCGCGCAGGCCCTCGCCCGCGACGTCGCCGCGGGCAGGCTGGACCCCTCGAAGGTCAACGAGAAGACCTTCGCCAAGTACATGTACTACCCGGACATGCCGGACGTGGACCTCTTCCTGCGCCCCAGCGGCGAACAGCGCACCTCCAACTACCTCATCTGGCAGTCCAGCTACGCCGAAATGGTCTTCCAGGACGTCCTGTGGCCCGACTTCGACCGCCGCGACCTGTGGCGCGCCTGCCTGGAGTACGCCTCCCGGGACCGCCGCTTCGGCGGGGCGATCCCGAACGAGGAGCAGATCGCCAACAGCTGAGCGGTCAACCGGTCGGCCGGTCAACCGCTCACAGGGGTGTGGACTGCTCAGGTCTGGGCGGAGGAGCAGTCCACGCACGTACCGAAGATCTCCACCGTGTGCGCCACGTTCACATACCCGTGCTCCGCCGCGATGGCCTCCGCCCACTTCTCCACCGCGGGGCCCTCGACCTCCACGGCCTTGCCGCAGACACGGCAGACCAGGTGGTGGTGGTGCTCGCCGGTCGAACAGCGGCGGTAGACGGACTCGCCCTCGTTGGTGCGCAGGACGTCGACCTCGCCGGCGTCGGCCAGGGACTGGAGCGTGCGGTAGACCGTCGTGAGGCCCACGGAGTCGCCGCGGTGCTTGAGCATGTCGTGCAGCTCCTGCGCACTGCGGAACTCGTCCACCTCGTCGAGCGCCGCAGCCACAGCGGCGCGCTGCCGGGTCGACCGGCCTCGTACGGGGGGTCCCGCAGCCGTCGTCACAGGTGCCTCCTAGCACTCGTCCGCACTTCTCGTGGTGCGTCGTCTCGCCCGCCCATTGTGCCAGGTCGCTGCCGGACGGTGACCAGAGTGATCTCAGACAGTGACGTCGTCCGATGTGGTGCGCGCGCCCGGGACCCCGGCAGTGCATGCCGTGTCACGGGCCGCGGAGAGCCGCGCCCTTCTGCGGGCGAGGGGCGTCGCGAGCAGCGTGAGCACCATGAACACGCCGATCGTCAGGAGCACGATCGTCGCTCCCGGCGGCACGTCCTGGTAGTACGAGGTGACCGTGCCGCCGAGCGTCACACCGACCCCGATGGCCACCGCGACCGCGAACGTCGCGGCGAAGCTCCTGGTGAGCTGCTGTGCCGCCGCCACCGGCACCACCATCAGCGCCGACACGAGCAGCAGGCCCACGACCCTCATGGCCACCGTGACCGTGACCGCCGCGGTGACCGCCGTCAGGAGGTTCAGGGCCCGCACCGGCAGACCCGTCACCCGCGCGAACTCCTCGTCCTGGCTCACCGCGAACAACTGGCGGCGCAGGCCCACCGTGACGAGGACCACGAACGCGGCGAGCAGACAGATCGCCGTCACGTCGTCGTCCGAGACCGTGGACAGGGAGCCGAAGAGGTAGGAGCTGAGGTTGGCGTTGGAACCGCCCGGCGCGAGGTTGATCAGCATCACGCCGCCCGCCATGCCGCCGTAGAACAGCATCGCGAGCGCGATGTCACCGCGGGTCCTGCCGTACCAGCGGATCAGCTCCATGACCACCGCTCCGGCCACCGCCACCGCCGTCGCCATCCACACGGGGGAGGTCGAGAGGAGGAAGCCGAGGCCGACACCGGTCATGGCGACGTGGCCGATTCCGTCGCCCATGAGGGCCTGGCGGCGCTGGACGAGATAGATCCCGACCGCGGGGGCGGTGACGCCGACGAGGGCGGCGGCGAGCAGCGCCCGCTGCATGAACGCGTAGTTCAGGAATTCCATGACGATCGCCGGTCCTCAGGTGAGCAGGCCGGTGCGGACCGGGGCCGCGTCGGCGTCGTGGGGGTGGACGTGGTCGTGGCCCGGCAAGGCGTGCTGGCCGACGGCCTCGGGCGGCGGGCCGTCGTGCAGCACGCAGCCGTCGCGCAGCACCACCGCGCGGTCGATGAGGGGCTCCAGGGGGCCGAGCTCGTGCAGGACGAGCAGCACGGACGCGCCCTGCTCGACCTGGTGGCGCAGGGTGGCCGCGAGGACCTCCTGGCTCGCCAGGTCGACGCCCGCCATCGGCTCGTCCATGATCAAAAGCTCCGGGTCGGAGGCCAGGGCGCGGGCGATCAGGACCCGCTGGTGCTGGCCGCCGGACAGGGCGTCTACGGAGTCCTTGGCGCGGTCCGCCATGCCGACCTGCTCCAGGGCGTGCGTGACGGCCTCGCGGTCGGCCTTGCGCAGCATCCCGAAGCGGGCGCGCGCGAGGCGGCCCGACGTCACGACCTCGGCGACCGTCGCGGGCACCCCGCCCGCGGCCGTGGTGCGCTGCGGGACGTACCCGACCCGCGCCCAGTCGCGAAAGCGCCTGCGGGGCGTGCCGAAGATCTCGACGGAGCCGCCGGTGACCGGCACCTGGCCGATGACCGTGCGGACGGCCGTGGACTTGCCCGAGCCGTTCGCGCCGAGCAGCGCGACGACCTCGCCGCGGCCGACGGTGACGTCGATGCCGCGCAGGACCGGGCGGCCGCCGAGCTCCGCCGTCACCTGGCGCAGGGATATGACGGGCTCACCGACGGGCGCACCCTTGGCTTCGGCCATGGCGGACACCTTCCGTGACGGTCTGGGGGTGGGAGGGGGGTTCACTTGGCGCCGAGCGCCTTCTTGAGGGCGGCGAGGTTGGACCGCATCACCTGGATGTAGTCGTCGCCCCTCGACTTCTCGGTGATGCCCTCGACGGGGTCGAGCACATCCGTCTTCAGGCCCGCGTCGTCCGCGAGGGTCCTCGCGGTCTTGTCGCTGACGAGCGTCTCGTGGAAGACCGTGGTCACGCCGTCGGCCTTCGCCATCCTCTGGAGGTCCTTGACGCGGTTCGCGCTGGGCTCGCCCTCCGGGTCGAGGCCGGTGATGGCCTCCTCGGTGAGGCCGTAGCGCTCGGCGAGGTAGCCGAAGGCGGCGTGGGTGGTGATGAAGACCCTGTCGGCGGACCGGGTGTCCTTCAGGCCGTTCTCGAACTCCGTGTCCAGGCCCTTGAGCTTCTTCACCAGGGCCGCGGTGTTCTTCTCGTACGTGGCCCCGTGCTCCGGGTCGGCCTTGGCGAAGGCCTTGCCGACACCCTCGGCGACCTCGGCGTACCGCACCGGGTCGAGCCAGATGTGCGGGTCCTTGCCGCCGTGGTCGTGATCGTGACCGTGGCCTTCGTGGCCCTCTTCCTCGGCGTGCCCGTCTTCCCCGTCTTCACCGGCGTGCTCGTCGTGCTCGTCGTGCTCGTCCGAGTGTTCCTCCGCATGCCCGCCGACCTCGTTGCCGTGCTTCTCCATGCTGGTCAGGGAGCCGGCGTCGATCTTGGTCTTGATGCCGGACTGGCCGACGGCCTCGTCCACGGACGGCTGGAGGCCCTTCAGGAAGAGGGCGGCGTCCGCGTTCTCCAGCTGCGCCGTCTGCTTGGCGCTGATCTCCAGGTCGTGCGGCTCCTGGCCGGGCTCCGTGAGGCGGGTGACCTCGACGTCGTCGCCGCCGATCTCCTTGGCCAGGAACTCCATGGGGTAGAACGACGCGACCACGTCCAGCTTGTCCTCGCTGTTCTTGTCCGCCGCGTCGGAGGAGCAGGCGGTGAGGGCCGTCAGGCCGAGAACCGTGGCGGTGGCGAGGGCCGCGGTGGATATGAGGCGTCGTCGTACGTTCATGACAGTCATTTTCAACGATATTGGAAACCGTTGTCAACAAAATGCCGATCTGTGCCCGTCCGCCGACGCTCGGCAACCGCCGGAACCGGCCCGTACCGGAACCGATTTGATCCGAGGGGTACGGCCGCCGGTAATCTGAAGCATTCGCTCCTGAGGCATGCGCTTCGTCAGCCCCGAAGCGTGGCTTCGCCGTCGTCGTAATGAAGAGAGCACCGTGGCCGCCGACAAGATCGACACCATCGTCAGCCTGAGCAAGCGCCGAGGCTTCGTCTTTCCGTGCAGTGAGATCTACGGCGGCCAGCGCGCCGCCTGGGACTACGGACCTCTGGGCGTGGAGCTGAAGGAGAACCTCAAGCGCCAGTGGTGGCGCTACATGGTCACCTCGCGGGAAGACGTCGTCGGCATCGACTCGTCCGTGATCCTGGCCACCGAGGTCTGGCAGGCCTCCGGCCACATCGCCACCTTCACGGACCCCCTCACCGAGTGCACCTCCTGCCACAAGCGCTTCCGCGCGGACCACCTGGAGGAGTCGTACGAGGAGAAGAAGGGCCGCGCGCCGGAGAGCCTCGCCGACATCAACTGCCCCAACTGCGGCAACAAGGGCCAGTTCACCGAGCCCAAGCAGTTCTCCGGCCTGCTCTCCACCCACCTCGGCCCCACCCAGGACAGCGGCTCCGTCGCCTACCTGCGGCCCGAGACCGCCCAGGGCATCTTCACCAACTTCGCCCAGGTGCAGACCACTTCGCGACGCAAGCCGCCGTTCGGCATCGCCCAGATGGGCAAGTCCTTCCGCAACGAGATCACGCCCGGCAACTTCATCTTCCGCACCCGCGAGTTCGAGCAGATGGAGATGGAGTTCTTCGTCAAGCCGGGCGAGGACGAGAAGTGGCAGGAGTACTGGATGGAGCAGCGCTGGAACTGGTACACCGGCCTCGGCATGCGCGAGGAGAACATGCGGTGGTTCGAGCACCCGAAGGAGAAGCTCTCCCACTACTCCAAGCGCACCGCCGACATCGAGTACCGCTTCCAGTTCGGCGGCAGCGAGTGGGGTGAGCTGGAGGGCGTCGCCAACCGCACGGACTACGACCTGTCGGCGCACTCCAAGGCCTCCGGCCAGGACCTCTCCTACTTCGACCAGGAAGCCGGCGAGCGCTGGACGCCGTACGTCATCGAGCCCGCCGCCGGTGTCGGCCGCACGATGCTGGCCTTCCTGCTCGACTCCTACGTGGAGGACGAGGCGCCCAACGCCAAGGGCAAGCTGGAGAAGCGCACCGTCATGCGCTTCGACCACCGCTTGGCCCCGGTGAAGGTCGCGGTCCTGCCGCTGTCCCGTAACCCGGAGCTGTCCCCGAAGGCCAAGGGCCTCGCGGCGGCGCTGCGGCAGAACTGGAACATCGAGTTCGACGACGCCGGTGCGATCGGGCGGCGTTACCGCCGCCAGGACGAGATCGGTACGCCGTTCTGCGTCACCGTCGACTTCGACACCCTTGAGGACAACGCGGTCACCGTGCGCGAGCGCGACACCATGAAGCAGGAGCGGGTGTCCCTCGATCAGATCGAGGGCTATCTCGCCGCGCGTCTCGTGGGCTGCTGACGTTCACTCCCTCTTGGCGTGCAGGGCCCCCGGTTCCGCTCACGGAGCCGGGGGCCTTGCTGCACACTGGGCGCCATGCCTTCGACGACCACGAGCAAGGTCAGCAGATGGGACCAGCACGGGCGGCAGCACGTTGTGCACGTGCGCAAGGTGGGCGTGCAGCGGCAGTTGTCGTGCGACACCTGCGGGTGGGGTCGCAGGGTCCAGTTCCTGCCCTGGCTCAAGGCCGAGGAGCACTTGACCCGCGAGCACCAGGCCACCGTGGACCCCTCGGCGTAGCTCCCCCCCTCGGCCGAAGCCGTGCCTTGACGGGGCCTCCGTCGGGGGGCGCCGGAGCGGCGCTGTTCGACCGCGTAGCGGTGTGTCTTTTTGGTGCGGGTGCGGTGTGGCTGGTCGCGCAGTTCCCCGCGCCCCTATTGGGGCCCCGTCAGGGGCGCGGGGAACGGCGCGCTCAGCCAGGAAGCACTTGCAGCCGCATGGGGCCGTGCCGGAACGGCGCTGTTCGACCGCGTAGCGGTGCGTCTTTTTGGTGCGGGGGCGCTGTGGCTGGTCGCGCCGTTCCCCGCGCCCCTTTCGGGGCGCACAGTCCCCCCGGGCCCAACGGGACCCCGCAGCCTTGCCAGGGAGGGCGGGGAGGCTAGGCGGGGGGGCGGAGTAAGGTTGCTGCCTTTTGTGCGATGGCCATCGTGGCGGCGGCCGTGTTCACGGACACGATTCGCGGCATCACCGACGCGTCCGCGACCCGCAGCCCACGGACCCCCCGCACCCGCAGCTCGGGGGTGACCACGGCCGCCCCCGCCCCGGCGGGCCCCATCGCGCAGGTGCCCGCCAGGTGGAAGTACGGGCCCGTGGCCGCCGCCAGGAACGCGCGCAGGTCCGCCGGGTCCCGTACCCGGGCTCCCGGGAGCACCTCCCGGGAACCCCACTCCGCGAACGGACCGGCGGCCGCCACCTCCCGGGCCACCTCGATGCCGTGCAGCATGCGCTCCACGTCGGAGGCGTCCCCGAGGTACCCGGGGTCGATCAGGGGCGGCGTCGCGGGGTCGGCGTCCGCCAGGCGCACCGAGCCCCGGGCGCGCGGCACCGTGGCGACCCCCATCGTGAAACCGTTCTCCGGGCCCGCCATCGTCGGCGGGTGGTACGGCACATGAATGAACATCAGCTGCATGTCAGGGCCGGGTAGCGACGGATCGCTGCGCCAGGCGAGGGACGCCTCGGAGAGGTTGACGCGGCCCGCCGGCACGGGGCGCTCAGTCGCGTACACCAGACCGCACAGCGGGTGGTCCTGGAGGTTCGCGCCCACGCCCGGCAGGTCGACGCGCACCCCGATGCCGATCCGGCGCAGCGCGTCGGCGGGCCCGATGCCGGACAGCATGAGGAGGCGTGGCGAGTCGACCGCGCCCGCGCTGACGACCACCTCGGCACGGGCCCGTACCGTGCGCCGCTCGCCGTGCCGTACGAACTCCACGCCCGTGCACCGGTCCCCGTCGAAGAGGAGCCGAAGGGCGCGGGAGTCCGCGGACACCGTCAGGTTCGGGCGGCGCCCGGCGACCGGGTGCAGGAAGGCGTCGGCGGCGCTCTGCCGCAGGCCGTCGACGACCGTCACGTCGTGCAGGCCCGCGCCCTCCTGGCGGTGGCCGTTGAAGTCGTCGGTGAGCGGATGCCCCGCGGCTTCCGCGGCGGCCACGAAGGCGAGGGAGAGCGGGTTGACGTCGGCGTCGGCGGCGGGCGAGGGACGCAGCGGCCCGCTCTCGCCGCGCAGGCCGCCGTTCCGCCCGGAGGGCACCGACTCGAGGCGCCGGAAGCAGGGCAGCAGGTCGTCGAAGCCCCAGCCCTCGCAGCCCGCCGCCGCCCACGCGTCGTAGTCCGCGCGGTGGCCGCGCAGGAACACCATGGCGTTGATCGCGCTGGAACCGCCGAGGGTCCGGCCCCGCGGGCAGGGCGGCGTCAGCCCGCCGAGGCCCTGCTGCGGCACCGTGGCATAGCCGTGGTCCACCTCGGTGCCCCACAGCGAGGGCCACGCGAACGGCGTCGCCAGGTCCGCCGTCGTCTCGCGGGGGCCCGCTTCGAGGAGCAGCACGCTGGTGTCCGCGTCCTCGCTGAGCCGCGCGGCGAGCACGCACCCGGCCGACCCGGCACCGACGACGACGTAGTCGGCCTCCGTCAACTCGTCCGCCCCTGAAGCCACTTGACCCTCCTGATGCCGTTGCTGCCGCCCGTGAGCCCACCGGGTCCAGAGAATCAGGCGGGGCGCGGAGGAGTCAGCGGAACGGGGGAATCGGGCGTGGCAGCGCCGTCCGCCGAGCCGTGCCGCGCGCCCACGCACCGCTGCTCAGCGCCCCGAGGACCAGCACCGCGAGCCCGCAGCCCGCGATCACCCACCAGGCGGGACGGCTCGCCCCCGTGAAGTCGTCCGCGTACGAAGCGGTGTGCGCGGCGGCCACCCCCGAGGCCAGGACCGCGCCGATGACCGCGACCCCGAGGGTCTGGCCGATCTGGCGGCTCGTGGACGCCACGGCGGCGGCGACACCCGCCTGGGCGCGGGGCATGCCGGCCACCGCCGTGTTGGTGATGGGCGCGTTCACGAAGCCGAAGCCCAGACCGAACAGGACGTAGGCCAGCACCCGGCTCGGCGCGGCCTCCTCCGCCTCGAAGGCCGCGAAGAGCACCCCCGAGGCCGTCATCGCCACGCCCGCGACGAGCAGCGACAGACGCGGCCCCCGGCTGCCCACGAGCCGCCCCGACAGCGGCGCGCACACCAGCGTCATCGCCGCCATCGGCAGCATCCACAGACCGGCGTGCAGGGCGTCGAGACCGCGTACGTCCTGGAGGTAGAGGGTGGACAGGAACAGGAAGCCGCCGAGCGCGGCGAACGCGGCGACCGCGATCACGGTGGCGCCGCTGAACGGTGCCGAGCGGAAGAAGCGCAGATCGATCAGGGGCTCCGCGCGGCGCGGCTCGTACAGGACCAGGCCCACGAGGGCCGCGACCGCGGTCGCCGCGAACGCCAGGATCAGGGGGGACGTCCAGCCCGCCGACGGCGCCTCGATGATCGCGTACGTGAGGGCGCCGAGCAGGCCGATCACCAGGAGCTGGCCCACCGGATCGGGGCGGCGCGGCTTGGGGGCGCGGGACTCGGGGACGTAGCGGGCGGTGAGGACAAGGGCCGCGAGCCCCACCGGCAGATTGATCCAGAAGATCGACCGCCAGCCCACCGAGTCCACAAGCACCCCGCCCACCAGCGGCCCCGCCGCCATGGAGATGCCGACGACACCGCCCCACACCCCGATGGCGCGGGCCCGCTCGCGCGGCTCGGTGAAGGTGTTCGTGATGATGGACATCGCCACCGGGTTGAGCATCGACCCGCCCACGGCCTGCACCGTGCGGAACGCCACCAGGCACTCCAGGTTGGGCGCGAGCGAACACAGCACCGAGCCGAGCGTGAAGACGACCAGGCCGGCCTCGAACACCCGGCGCCGCCCGATCCGGTCCGCCGTCGAACCCGCCAGCATGAGCAGCGAGGCGAGGACGAGGGTGTAGGCGTCGATCGTCCACTGCATGCCGGACACACTGGCGTCGAGCTCCCGGCGCAGCGTGGGCAGCGCCACGTTCAGGACGGTGTTGTCGAGGCTCACGATCAGCAGGCTCATGCAGCAGATCGCGAGGACCAGCATCCGGCGCCGGTGACTGAGCTCGGGCATACCGCCGACCGTATCCCCAGGGGCTGTCCGGCGCCCGGGCGGGCTGTCAGCCCCCGGAGGTGTCCAGTTCCGCGTCCGCGGAGATGCCCGCGCAGTCGTAGGGGTCCTTCAGCCAGCCGTCCGGCAGGACCACGCGGTTGTTGCCTGAGGTGCGGCCGCGGGGCCCGTCGGCGCCGAGCGGCCAGCCCTGGTCGAGGTCCAGCTCGCTAAGGCCGTCCTCCAGCTCCGCGAGCGAGGACGTGACGGCGAGCCGCTTGCGCATCTCCGAGCCGACCGCGAACCCCTTCAGGTACCAGGCGACGTGCTTGCGGAAGTCGATGACACCCCGCGCCTCGTCACCGATCCACTCCCCGAGGAGCGCGGCGTGCCGCAGCATCACGGCGGCGACCTCCCGCAGCGCGGGCGCCGCGGGCGCGCCGGTCCCCTCGAACGCGGCGACCAGGTCCCCGAAGAGCCACGGCCGCCCGAGGCACCCGCGCCCGACCACGACCCCGTCGCACCCGGTCTCGCGCATCATCCGCACCGCGTCCGCCGCCGACCAGATGTCGCCGTTGCCGAGCACCGGGATCTCCGGGACGTGCTCCTTGAGGCGGGCGATCGCGTCCCAGTCCGCCGTGCCGCCGTAGTGCTGCGCCGCCGTCCGCCCGTGCAGGGCGATCGCGGTCACGCCCTCCTCGACGGCGATGCGGCCCGCGTCCAGGAACGTGATGTGGTCGTCGTCGATGCCCTTGCGCATCTTCATGGTGACCGGCAGGTCCCCGGCGCCGCTCACCGCCTCCCGCAGGATGGACCGCAGCAGAGGGCGCTTGTAGGGCAGGGCGGAGCCGCCGCCCTTGCGGGTCACCTTGGGGACGGGGCAGCCGAAGTTCAGGTCGATGTGGTCGGCGAGGTCCTCTTCCGCGATCATGCGGACGGCCTTGCCGACGGTCGCTGGGTCCACCCCGTACAGCTGGATCGAGCGCGGCTTCTCGCTCGCGTCGAAGTGGATCAGCTGCATGGTCTTCTCGTTGCGCTCCACCAGCGCGCGCGTGGTGATCATCTCGCTGACGAAGAGACCCTTGCCGCCGCTGAACTCCCGGCACAGCGTCCGGAACGGCGCGTTCGTGATCCCGGCCATCGGCGCGAGCACCACGGGCGGCTGGACGACGTGCGGGCCGACGGCGAGCGTGGGCGGCGACACGGGCTGCCGCGCGGGCGGTGACGGCTGCCCGGGCTGCGACGGCGGTGACGGCTGCCCGGGCTGCGACGGCTGCGCGGGCTGCGTCGACGGCTGCGCGGGCGGCGGCGTCAGCGGCTGGGACATCGGGCGGCACTCCGGGAACGTACGGGACTGGGGCAAGCTCCCATTGTCCCCCACCGGACACGCTCCCATTGTCCCCACCGGACACGCGCCTCTACGCCGGCTCCGCGAGCCGTCCGAGCCGCCGCTCCGTCTCCTCGTCGGCGGGCACATAGGCGACGAGGCGGTGCGCCTGCGGCTGCGGGGCCATCCACAGGTTGCGGTGCTCCAGCCTGAGCAGCCCCACCTCGGGGTGCCGGTACCGCTTGACGTGCGGTGACATCGGCGCCACCTCGTGCCGGCGCCACAGCTCGCGGAACTCCGCGGACACCCGCAGCAGACCGTCGAGCCGCTCCTTCCACGCGGGCTCCGCCACGTGCTCGGCCATGCCCGTGCGGTACTTGGCGATCAGATCGCGCAGCATCTCGTCCCGGTCGAGGAACGACTCGCGCCAGTGCTCGCTGGTGGTGAGCAGCCACAGGCAGTTGCGTTCGCGCGGCGGCAGCTCGGTCAGCTCGCCGAAGAGCTGCGCGAAGGGACGGTTGTGCGCGAGGACGTCGTACCGGGTGTTCTGGAGGGTGGCCGGGTAGGGCGCGATGGTGTGCATCAGACGCAGCGCGGTCGGGGAGAGCAGCGGGCACTCGTAGTCGTCGGGGCGGGGGTCGACGACGCCGGCGAGCACGAAGAGGTGGCCGCGCTCGGTCGGGTCCATGAGCAGTGCGCGGGCGATGGCGTCCAGGACCTGGGCGGAGACCCGGATGGCCCGGCCCTGCTCCAGCCACGTGTACCAGGTGACCCCGACCGCGGACAGCTGCGCGACCTCCTCGCGGCGCAGCCCGGGCGTGCGGCGGCGGGCGCCGCGGACCAGGCCGACCTGCTCGGGCGAGATCCGCTCGCGGCGGCTGCGCAGGAAGGCCGCGAGCTCCCGGCGCCGGGTGACGGCGTCCGCGGCGGGCGGCTCCCGCGGCGGCTGCGCGGGGGCCTCGCCGGGCGGCTGCGCGGGCGGCTCCCCGGATGGCTGCGCGGTCGTCTCCCCGGCCGTCTCCCCGGATGGCTGTGCGGGCACCTCGCCGGGCGGCTGCGCGGTCGTCTCCCCGGGCGGCTGCGCGGGTGGCTCCCCGGACGGCTCCCCGGACGGCCGCGCGGGCACGTGCACGGGGGTCCTCGGGTCGACGACGGAGGTCGCGGGCTCGGTGGTGGTGGTCACGCCCCCAGCCTTCCCCACCCCGCACCGCGTTGCCAGGTGCGCCTACTACCAGGATAAAGACACTCTGGTACCCCCCTCGGCACCCGCTCATCGTCGTACCCGTGACTGCGACGACAGACGGCACCCCGCCCCGTACACCGACCGCTTCCCCGCACCGCCCGGGTGCACCGGGACCCGCGGGCCCCCCGCACCCGCCGCACCCGTCGCACCCGCGGACCCCCGTCCTCACCCCGCTCGGCCTGGTCACCGTCCTGCTCGGCGCCGCCCTGCCGATGGTCGACTTCTTCATCGTCAATGTGGCACTGGCCGACATCGAGGCCGACCTGCACGCACCCGCCGCCACCCTGGAGATGGTGGTCGCGGGCTACGCCGTCGCCTACGCCGTGCTCCTCGTGCTCGGCGGGCGGCTCGGCGACACCTACGGCCGGCGCACGCTGTTCCTGTGGGGCGCCGCCGCCTTCGGGCTCACCTCGCTGGCCTGCGGGCTGGCGCCGACGGCCTGGTGGCTCGTGGCGGCGCGCGCGGCCCAGGGCGCGGCGTCCGCGGTGATGCTGCCGCAGGTGCTCGCCACCATCCACGCGACGACGGGCGGGGAGCGGCGCGCCCGGGCCGTCTCGCTGTACGGCTCGGTCGGCGGGGTCTCCATGGTGCTCGGGCAGATACTCGGCGGCGTCCTGGTCGCGGCCGACGTCGCGGGCACCGGATGGCGCATGGTCTTCCTGGTGAACGTGCCGGTGGCCGCGCTCGCGCTGCTGCTCGCGGTCCGCTCGGTGCCGGACAGCCGGGCGGAGCGTCCCGCGCGCGGCGACCTGGCGGGCACGGTGCTGCTCGCCGTGTCCCTGACGGCGTTCCTGCTGCCCCTCACCGAGGGCAGGGCCGCGGGCTGGCCGCTCTGGTCGGTCCTCGCGCTGGTCGCCTCCCCGTTGCTGATCCTGGCGTTCGCTGCCGTGGAGCGGCGCGCGGAGGCGGGTGGCGGCAGTCCGCTGCTTCCGCCGTCCCTGCTGCGCGAACCCGGCGTCCGCCGGGGCCTGTTGATCGGCCTGCCCATCTTCATCGGGTTCAGCGGCTGGATGTTCGTGAGCGCGGTGACGCTCCAGAAGGGGCTCGACTACGGCGCACTCGAGGCGGGGCTGACCCTGATACCGATGGGGGTCGCCCAGTTCGCCGCGTCGCTGCTCGCGCCCCGTCTGGTGCACCGGCTCGGCAGCCGGGCCCTGACCCTGTGCGCGCTGGTGCACGGCACCGGCGTCGCTGTGCTCGCCCTGACCGTGCTGTGGGCGCCGTGGTCCGCCCTCACGCCGCTCGCCCTGGCGCCGGGCCTCGCCCTGTGCGGCTTCGGCCAGGGCGTCCAACTGCCCCTGTACTTCCGCGTCCTGCTGTCCGCCGTGCCCGCGGCGCGGGCCGGGGCCGGGAGCGGGCTCGCGGCGACGGTCCAGCAGTCCTGCCTCGCGGTGGGCGTGGCCACGCTCGGCTCGCTGTTCCTCGCGATGGAGTCGGGCACCGGCATCCGCGAGGCCTTCGCGACGGTCCTCGCCCTCCAGCTCGTGGGCCTCCTCGCCCTGGCCGCCCTGAGCCTGCGGCTGCCGCGGGAGCCGGCCTGAGCCCCGCAGCCGGCCGACAGGCGTGTCAGGGCGTGCCCACCGCCGTCAGCAGGGCCAGGGGGGTCGCCGACGTGCGGGACTCCCGGGCGCAGACGTGGGGGTAGGGGACGGGGGTGGGGTGGGCGGTGCGGGTGTAGCCGGCGAGGACCTCGGGGAGGCGTCCTTGCGAGGCACCGGCGGCGTCGACGAGGGCACGGGCGACGACCCGGGCCTCGTCGTGCAGCCCGTACCGCGCGAGCCCGAGCGCGATGAGCGCGTTGTCGTGGGGCCACACCGACCCCCGGTGGCAGGAGAGCGGATGGTAGGCGCCCTGCCCGGCGGCCAGCGTCCGCACTCCCCACCCCGAGAAGAAGTCCGGGCCGAGCAGCCGCCGCCCCACCGCCTCCCCGTACTCCTTGTCGAGCAGACCGGACCACAGCAGGTGCCCCGCGTCGGAGGCGAGCGCATTCACCTGCTCCCCGTCGCCGTCGAGTGCGAGCGCGGGAAACTCCTGCGCGGCCATCCAGAAGTCCCGCTGGAACCGCTCCCGCAGCCCGGCGGCGACCCGCTCCAGGCGGTCGGCGTACACCGCGTCGTCCCACACGGCCCCGGCGAGCCACGCCGTGCGCCGCAGCGCGTCGTACGCGTACCCCTGCGCGCCCGCCGCGAGGACGGGCCCGGGAGCACGCGTGCCGTCGGCGCCGCAGATCGCACCGGGGGAGTCCTTCCAGTTCTGGTTGGCGGGGCCGCCCCCGTCCGCGCGGTGCACGAGGTAGCCGTGCGAGCCGAGCCCGCCGTGGTCCAGCATCCAGCCGACGGCGGCGCGCGCGTGCGGTTGCAGGCGCCGGGCCGCGGCCGTGTCCCCGGTCCGTTCGGTGTACGCGCCGAGCAGCACGAGGAACAGCGGTGTGGCGTCCACCGAGCCGTAGTACCGCCGGAAGGGAACCTGCCCGAAGTGGGCGAGCTCCCCGTGCCGCACCTCGTGCACGATCTTGCCGGGCTGCGCCGCACTGCCCTCGGCGTGCTCGCTCGCCTGCGTCGCGGCCAGCGCCGACAGCGTCGCCGAGGCCAGGCACGGCAGGTACGGCAGCGCGAACAGGGACGTCAGGAGCGCGTCGCGGCCGAGCAGCGTGAGGTGCCAGGGCACACCCGCCGCGGGCACGCTCAGCTCCTCGCCGTCCGGACCGTGCGCGGGCACCTGGAGAGAGGCCAGGTCGGCGAGGCCGCGCGTACAGGCCGCGGACAGTTCGGGCCAGTCCGCGGGGAGCGGCACGGCGGCCAGGAACGCGCTCTTCTGCTCCGCCAGGGGCCGCAGGGCCGCGGCGGGGGAGCAAGGCGGTGCGGGGCGCGACGGCGCGCCGTGCGGCCGGGCCGTGACCGTCAGGGCCACCTCGGCCGACCCGTGCGCCGCCAGGTCCAGGGTCCACACCAGGCGCCGGGCACCGGTCCCGGTCTCCTCGACGGCGTCCGGCGCGGGCTCGGCGGTGACGGCCGTGCGGGCCAGCCAGTCCCCGCGCCGGTAGCCGAACTCGACTCCGGCGACGCCTTCGGGACGCGTCTGCCCGTACGCCCCCGGGGGCCTGCGCACCCCACCGCGCGCGCCGACGAGTTCCCGTACGCCGCCTCCAGGGCCGCCCGGGCGCCCGCCCCCGCCGTCGGGCCCGGGCGCGGTGATGACCCGGCGCGACCTGACCGCTCCCGTCTTCGTGTACGTACGGTGGTCCCCGCGCAGCTCGAACTGGTCGGCGAAGTCGGCGTCGGCGGTGAGCGCGAGCCGCAGCGTGGTCGGGACGGGGCGGTTGCTGACGATCCGCAGCGCCTCCACCAACGCGCCGTCCACGACCGCCTGTTCGCGGAAGAGGGTGTACGCGGGCGGCTCCTGGCGCTCGCCCCTCGGCACCAGCACGCAGCGCGCCACCTCGGCCTCCGCGCCCGCGCCGCCCCCGGCGTCCACGGTCACCGGCGTCAGGACCTCGGGGACGGCGCCGTCCACCGTCAGCTGCCAGCGGCTCAGGTGCCGCGCGTCGCGCACGAACAGGCCGTCCGGCTGCTCGGCGCTGCTCGGCACCCCTCTGATGTCGCCGCCCGCGCCCACCGCGGCGAACGTGGTCCCGTGCACGAGCAGTTGGTGCTGCCTGCCGTCGCCAGTCATCTCCGTGCCCCCTCGTCGTGCGTGCCGTGCGAGTCGTGTGTGCAGTGCGTGTCGTGTGTGCCCTGCGAGTCGTTGGGGTCGTGCGAGGCCTGCGGGTCGTACGGGGCATGGCCCAGGTCCAGGGCGAGCGCCGCGCTCCAGCCGAAGCCGCGGGCGCCGCAGCCCTCTTCCGTGTACGGATCCACGTACTCGGCGAAGTCCGACGCCACGGCCGTGTCGAGCAGCGCGGCGCGCAGCCCGTCCGCGTGCTCCCGCTCGCCGTGCAGCCGCAGCCCGCGCTCCAGGAGCCAGTTGGTGTTGAACCAGGCGGGGCCGCGCCAGTAGCGGCGCGCGTCGAACGACGGGCTGAGCAGGTCGTGGCTCGGCACGAGCCGCACCCGGCCGCCCAGCCCGAAGTGCGGGCCGCGCGCCGTGCGCACCAGGGCGGCGGCGACGGCACGCGGAAGCCCGGGCAGGACGAGCGGCACCAGGCCGGTCGCCCCGTACTCACCGATGAGGGCACCGTCCGGGCCTCCCGCCAGCAGGTCGCGGCACCGGAAGATGCCCGCCGCAGGGTCCCAGAGCCGCTCCTCCAGGACCCGCGTCAGCCGCTCGGCACGCGCGTGCCGGGCCGCCCCGGACCCACCGAGCTCCGTGGTGATCCGGGCGAGCGCGTGCTCGGAGGCGATCAGGAGGGCGTTGAACGAGGGGTCCTCGACGGCGAACCCGGGCCGCCGTCCCGCGGCGGTCCCGTAGCCGCTGTCGCGGTAGTTTGCCGCGAGCCGTACGTACCGGCCGTAGTCGAGGTCCGTCGGCCGGTCCCGGTGCGCGCCGTGGTCGAGGTCGGCGCGGCGGAACGTACCCGCGGGCGCGGGCGGCACGCGGCTCAGCGGGCCGTCCCAGCAGGGGCTGTTGTCCATGCCCTGCTCCCAGGGGTGGACGACCGCGGCGAGCCCCGCGCCGCCGAGGTCCCGGTGGCGCAGCAGATGGCGGTGCCAGGCGGCGAGCCGCGGCCGCAGCCGGTCCAGGAAGGAGCGCGCCCGGGAGAGCCCGGGGTCGGCCAGGTGCACCAGCCAGGCGGCGAGGGCGTGCACCGGGGGCTGCACGATGCCGGAGGTCTGCACGGTGGCGGGGGCGCCCGCCGCGCGCCCCGCGACGCTGGAGCGCCAGAAGTCGGGGCTCGGGAAGTAGGCGTCGCAGGGGACGGCGGGGTTGAACACGATGTGCGGCAGCCGGCCGTCGGCCCACTGCGCGGACAGCAGCGTCTCCAGCTCCACCTGGGCGCGCGACGGCGACAGACGGCGCAGGCCGATCGCGATGAACGCGGAGTCCCAGGACCACTGGTGCGGGTACAGCGTGCGGGAGGGGACGGTGGAGGTGCCGGTCCAGTTGGCCGCGAGGACCCGGGCGGCGCCCTCGCGCAGGGCCCGGGGTGCGCCGTACCGTGCGGCCGGGTCCGCGCCGGGGAACCGGGTTCCGGCCCTCGTCGTGGTCGTAGCGTCCACGCGTCACCCCCGAAGCCGCCGGCCGGTCGTCGTGGGCCTGGTCGGGGGCCTGTCAGTTTGGTTACCGGAACCATAGGGTTATGTCTGCCCCCCACGCAAAACCCAGCATGTAACGCGAAGTTGACGCGCACAAGACGTCGCACGGCCCGGCGCGGGACGGGCCTCGGGACCGGAGGAACGAACATGGGGAACGGGACCAGCGAGGCTGTTGGGAGCGGCGGCACCGGCGGGCCCCAGGCACGTCAGGGGGCCGCCCCCCAGGCGAGCGCGGGCGACCTGCTCCATCTGGTCCGCAGCGGCCGCGCCACCACGCGGGGCGCGCTGCGACAGGCCACGGGACTGTCCCGCGCGACCGTCGGGCAGCGGCTCGACCGGCTGTTCCGCGCGGGCTGGCTGCGCGAGGGCGCGGGCGGCCCGGTGGCGTCCCCGCTCGGCGGCCGCCCCCCGGCCCGCCTGGAGTTCGACGCGGCGCACGCCGTCGTCCTCGCCGCCGACCTGGACACCCGGCACGCCCGTACGGCACTGCTCACCCTCACCGGCACGGTGCTCGCCGAGCACGGCCTTCCGCTGCGCGTGGACGAGGGCCCGGAGAAGGTGCTCGACCGGCTCGGCGCCGCGTTCGGGGAGCTGGTGCGCGCGGGCGGCAGGGGGCCCGCGGCGGTGTGCGGGATAGGGCTCGCCGTGCCGGGGCCCGTCGACAGCGGCACCGGCCGGGTGGTGCAGCCGCCGATCATGCCCGGCTGGGACGGCTACGACATAACGGGCAGGCTGGGCCGCGCCTTCACCGACCACACCGGCGCCGCCGCCCCGGTGCCGGTGCTAGTCGACAACGACGCCAACCTCATGGCGTACGGCGAGCAGCGCACCCACCACCCGGACTGCTCGGCCTTCGTCCTGGTCAAGGTCTCCACCGGTATCGGCGCGGGTGTCGTCGTCGACGGCGGCGTCTACCGGGGTGTCGACGGCGGTGCGGGCGACATCGGGCACATCCGGGTGCCGGGCGGTGCGCGGGAGCTGTGCAAGTGCGGCTCGTACGGCTGTCTGGCCGCCGTGGCCAGCGGCCGGGCGGTGGCGGCGCGGCTCGGGGCGGCCGGGGTGCGGGCCGCGTCGGGGCGGGACGTGCGGGAGCTGCTCGCGGCCGGGCACCCCGAGGCGGTGGGTCTCGCCCGGGAGGCGGGGCGGCAGGTGGGTGAGGTGCTCGCCACGGTCGTGACGCTGCTCAACCCCGGCGTGCTGATGATCGCCGGAGATCTGGCCGGAACTCCCTTCCTCACCGGGGTGCGCGAGCTCCTGTACCAGCGGGCGCTGCCGCGCTCCACGGCTCGCCTGGAGGTCGTCACCTCGCGGCTCGGCGAGCGCGCGGGCCTGGTGGGGGCGGGTGCGCTGGTGGTGGAGCACTTGTACGCCCCGGAACGGGCGGAGGCGCGGCTCGCCGCGCTCGGCGTCTGAGGGGTGCGCCGAAGCGTGGTGGTGCTCTCCGGTGCTCGCGGGGCTGCTCGGAGGCCGCCCGCAGGACGAGATCCGGCACTTTCAAACGGCGTGATTCTCGCCACCCTTGAAGGGTCTTGCGCTCAGATGAGCGATTAATGGGCGAGTAAAGGGTGGCTGCACTTCTCCAAGGAGTGGCACTCAGTGCCATCGCTCGATCATTTACGAGGTGAACTCACATCTGAGGATGACTCGCTCATCTGAGCAAAACGGCGGTCTTTCGCGGGGTGATCCTTCAAGGCTTGAACGCGATCCGGCCACGCTCGCTACCGTCGAGTCACTTTCGATCTAGCGGCGGACGGGTGGTTACGACCGTGTGACCCACAAGTGGACGTACCCAGACGCCTTTGATCTGGGTATGTTCCTCGCCGTCAGGGCAGCCACCGCGTCCTCGAGGAGTCGAGACCCGTGTCGGAAAACAAAGATCCCCACGTAGCTCAGGGCGTGAAGTTCGTGTTCGACTTCACCGAGGGCAACAAGGACCTCAAGGACCTTCTCGGCGGGAAGGGTGCGAACCTCGCCGAGATGACCAACCTCGGCCTGCCGGTCCCCCCCGGCTTCACCATCTCCACCGAGGCCTGCAAGGTCTACCTCGACAGCGGGGACGAGCCCGCGGCACTGCGTGACGAGGTGAGCGCGCACCTCACCGCCCTCGAGAAGAAGATGGGCAAGAAGCTCGGCCAGGCCGACGACCCGCTGCTCGTCTCCGTCCGCTCGGGCGCCAAGTTCTCCATGCCCGGCATGATGGACACCGTCCTCAACATCGGGCTCTCCGACAAGTCCGTGCAGGGCCTTGCCAAGCAGGCCGGCGACGACCGCTTCGCCTGGGACTCCTACCGCCGTCTCATCCAGATGTTCGGCAAGACCGTCCTCGGCGTCGACGGCGAGCTGTTCGAGGACGCCCTGGAGAAGGCCAAGGACTCCAAGAAGGTCACGGTCGACACCGACCTGGACGCGGCCGAGCTGAAGAAGCTCGTCACCCGGTTCAAGAAGATCGTCAAGGCCGAGGCGGGCCGCGACTTCCCGCAGGACCCGCGCGAGCAGATGGACCTCGCCATCCACGCGGTCTTCGACTCCTGGAACACCGAGCGCGCCAAGCTCTACCGCCGCCAGGAGCGCATCCCGCACGACCTCGGCACCGCCGTCAACGTCTGCTCGATGGTCTTCGGCAACCTCGGCCCCGACTCCGGCACCGGCGTCGCCTTCACCCGCGACCCCGCCTCCGGGCACCAGGGCGTGTACGGCGACTACTTGCAGAACGCGCAGGGCGAGGACGTCGTCGCGGGCATCCGCAACACCGTGCCCCTCGCCGATCTCGAGCAGATCGACAAGAAGTCGTACGACCAGCTCATGCAGATCATGGAGACGCTCGAAACGCACTACAAGGACCTGTGCGACATCGAGTTCACCATCGAGCGCGGCCAGCTGTGGATGCTCCAGACCCGGGTCGGCAAGCGCACGGCGGGCGCGGCCTTCCGCATCGCCACGCAACTCGTCGACCAGGGCTTGATCGACGAGGCGGAGGCGCTCCAGCGCGTGAACGGCGCCCAGCTGGCGCAGCTGATGTTCCCGCGCTTCGACGAGGACGCCAAGGTGGAGCAGCTCGGCCGGGGCATCGCGGCCTCACCGGGCGCCGCCGTCGGCAAGGCCGTGTTCGACTCCTACACCGCCATCAAGTGGTCGCGCTCCGGCGAGAAGGTCATCCTGATCCGCCGCGAGACCAACCCCGACGACCTGGACGGCATGATCGCCGCCGAGGGCATCCTGACCTCCCGCGGTGGCAAGACGTCCCACGCCGCCGTGGTCGCCCGCGGCATGGGCAAGACCTGCGTCTGCGGCGCCGAGGACCTGGAGGTCGACACCAAGCGGCGCCGCCTCACGGTGAACGGCCACGTCGTCGAGGAGGGCGACGTCGTCTCCATCGACGGCTCCACCGGCAAGGTGTACCTGGGCGAGGTGCCCGTGGTCCCCTCCCCGGTCGTGGAGTACTTCGAGGGCCGCATGCACGCGGGCGCCGACGACGCCGACGAACTGGTCCAGGCCGTGCACCGCATCATGGCGTTCGCCGACGGCAAGCGCCGCCTGCGGGTGCGCGCCAACGCCGACAACGCCGAGGACGCGCTGCGCGCGCGGCGGTTCGGCGCCCAGGGCATCGGCCTGTGCCGTACCGAGCACATGTTCCTCGGCGAGCGCCGCGAGCTGGTCGAGCACCTGA
This sequence comes from Streptomyces sp. NPDC017940, assembly GCF_044328435.1. NCBI lineage: Bacteria > Bacillati > Actinomycetota > Actinomycetes > Kitasatosporales > Streptomycetaceae > Streptomyces > Streptomyces sp. NPDC017940. Next base: position 613,215 of record NZ_JBIRHJ010000001.1, read on the forward strand.
TCCTCGCGGACACCGAGGAGGAGCGCGAGAACGCCCTGAAGGAGCTGCTTCCCCTCCAGAAGCGGGACTTCGTCGAGCTCTTCGAAGCCATGGACGGCCTGCCGGTCACGGTCCGCCTCCTGGACCCGCCGCTGCACGAGTTCCTGCCCGACATCACCGAGCTGTCCGTGCGGGTCGCCCTCGCCGAGTCCCGCAAGGACCACAACGAGAACGACCTGCGCCTCCTCCAGGCCGTGCACCGGCTGCACGAGCAGAACCCGATGCTCGGCCTGCGCGGCGTCCGCCTCGGCCTGGTCATCCCCGGCCTGTTCACCATGCAGGTACGGGCCATCGCGGAGGCCGCGGCCGAGCGCAAGGAGGCCAAGGGCGACCCGCGCGCGGAGATCATGATTCCGCTCGTCGGCACCGTCCAGGAGCTGGAGATCGTCCGCGAGGAGGCCGAGCAGGTCATCGCCGAGGTCGAGCGGACCACCGGTGTGCACCTGAAGCTGGCCCTCGGCACGATGATCGAGCTGCCGCGCGCCGCGCTCACGGCCGGGCAGATCGCGGAGGCCGCCGAGTTCTTCTCGTTCGGTACGAACGACCTCACCCAGACGGTGTGGGGCTTCTCCCGCGACGACGTGGAGGCCTCCTTCTTCACCGCCTACCTGGAGAAGGGCATCTTCGGGGTCTCCCCCTTCGAGACGATCGACAAGGACGGCGTCGGCAAGCTGGTCCGCGACGCGGTGGCGGCGGGCCGGGCCACCCGCCCCGACCTCAAGCTCGGCGTCTGCGGTGAGCACGGCGGCGACCCGGAGTCGGTGCACTTCTTCCACGAGGTGGGCCTGGACTACGTCTCCTGCTCCCCGTTCCGCATCCCGGTCGCCCGCCTGGAGGCGGGCCGCGCGGCCTCGACGTCGACGGGCAGCGACCACCGCTAGCGCCCACCGGCACTCCCGGCACCCACTGCCGACCGCCACAGACCCCGGGCCCGTCGCCGTGTCCCCGACCCTCAACCGATGCGGCGACGGTCCCGGTCCACCGGGGAGGGGCGGCACCTGTGCGGAGGTGCCGCGCCTCGGCACGCCGGTGGCGGAGGGAGGCAGGAGGTCCCCCTGTGCGTCCAACTGATCGTACGCAGATCCGATCAGAGGGAGTGTCATATGGGGATGTCCGCTTATCGGCGGCGGCTGGTGCGGGTGCTCGCGGTGGGGGTGCTTGCCGGGGTCGTGCCGGGGCTCGGGGGTGGGGTGGCCTCCGCCGGGGACGGGGTGGGGCGGGCCGGGGGTGCGGGAGGTGAGCGGCTTGCGGACTTCACCCGGCAGAAGCTCACCTGGGAGCGGTGTGCGGCGGACAAGCCCGCCGCCTTCCGGTGCGCGACCCTGAAGGTGCCCCTCGACTATCGCGTGCCCGAGGGCAAGCGCATCGACGTGGCGATATCCCGGGTCGAGACGAGTGTGCCCGGCAAGCGCCGCGGTGTGCTGACCTTCAATCCGGGCGGGCCCGGCGGGCCGGGCCTCGACCTCCCCCTAGAGGCCTCGCAGGGCCTGCCCAAGGCCGTGCGCGAGCAGTACGACATGGTCGGCTTCGATCCGCGCGGGGTCGGCAGGAGCACTCCTGTCAAGTGCGGGCTCGCGGCGCACGAGTTGCCGTACCCCCGCGTCACCCGCACCACCGGTGACGCCGCCGCGAACGAGGCCTGGGCCAGGACCTTCGCCGCCAAGTGCCGGGCGGCCGCCGGTGACCGGCTGCCGCACATGACCACCCGCAACACCGCCCGCGACATGGACGTCCTGCGCGCCGTCCTCGGCGAGAAGAAGCTCAACTACTTCGGCGTCTCGTACGGCACCGCCCTCGGCGCCGTCTACATGCAGCTCTTCCCGCACCGCGCCGACCGCTTCGTGCTCGACAGCGCCGTCGACCCGAAGCGGATGTGGCGCGGCATGTTCCGCGTCTGGGCGCCGGAGGCCGAGCGTGCCTTCCGGCGGTGGGCGAAGTGGACCGCCGGGCAGGACGCCACGTACCACCTGGGCACGACCCCCGCCGCCGTCGAGCGGACCTTCCGGAAGCTCGTCGCCCGCGCGGACACCGACCCCGTCGTCATCGGTGACGCCAAGCTCGACGGGGCCGCCGTACGGAACGCGCTGCGGCCCGCGTTCTTCACCGTGCGCATGGGCGCCGAGGCCGTGGTGCAGCTCAAGAACGCCGCCGAGGGGCGGGCCGTGCGGGAGCTGCCCCGCACCGAGCAGCCCGGCGACAACGAGGTCGCCAGCCAACTGGCCGTCGTGTGCGCCGACGCGCCCTGGCCCCGCGACCCCGGCACCTACCGGCGTGACGCCTTCCGTGACGGCGCCCGCTTCCCGCTGTACGGGGACTTCGCGTCCAGCATCACCCCGTGCGCCTTTCTGCCGCGGGGGGCCGAGCCCGCCACCGTGGTGGACAACCACGTCAAGGCGTTGATCGTGCAGAACGAGTGGGACTCGCAGACTCCGCTCGTTGCCGCGCGGGGCATGCATCGCGCCCTCGCCGGGTCGCGGATGGTCACCGTCGACGAGGGGGAGGGGCACGGGGTGGTCTTCGGTGAGGTCCGCAACTCCTGCGCGGAGAACGTCGCGATGGGGTACCTGAGCACCGGTGTACTCCCGGCCCGGGACGTCACCTGCCGTGCGGCGCCCGGGCAGGGTCGGGCGGAGGCGGCTCCGCGGGCCTTCGCGGGGCGGTAGGCGGTACCTCGCGGGGCCCGGCGACAGGAGGACGAGCGCGCCGGCGCGAGGGAGGGGCGGGCGGTCGGGGAGGAGGACGAGGCGCGGAGCGCCGGTGGGCCGTGCAGGCCCCCCGGCCAGTGCTATTCGTCGATCCCCGACCGCTCCACCCCCGCCACGATCCACCGCTGGAAGAACAGGAACACCACGAGCAGCGGCACGATCGAGACGGCGGCGGCGACGAAGAGTTCGTGGAGGCGGACGACCTGGGAGGTGGAGAAGGAGGAGAGGGCGACCTGGACGGTCCAGGCGTCGCGGTCCTGGCCGATGACCAGGGGCCACAGGAAGGAGTTCCAGGCACCGATGAAGACGATGGTGCCGACGGCGGCGAAGACGGGTCGCGAGTTGGGGACGACGACCAGCCAGTACGTACGCCAGTGGCCGAGGCCGTCGACGCGGGCGGCGTCCTCCAGTTCGCGGGGGAAGCCGAGGAAGTACTGGCGGAAGACGAAGCAGGCGAAGGCCGAGAAGAGGGTCGGGACGATCAGGCCCCGGAGCGTGGACACCCAGCCGAGGGACGACACGAGGACGAAGCTGGGGACGAAGGTGACGGCGGCCGGGACCGTCATCGTGGCGAGGATGGCGTAGAAGACGCGGTCGGCGTGGCGGTAGGGGATGCGGGCGAGGCCGTAGCCCGCGAGGGAGGCGAGGAGGAGGGTGCCGAGGGTGGTGAGGACCGCGATCACCGCGGAGTTGTACAGCGCGCGGGCCATCGGGACCGTCGAGTCCTCGAAGAGTTCCGTGACGTTCGACCAGCGCAGGGTCGAGGGGAAGAACGTCCAGTCGGGCGCGGTGATGTCCTGTTCGGCGGCGAGGCCGTTGCGCAGCAGGAGGTAGAAGGGGATCAGGAAGAGCAGGGCGAGGGCGATGAGGAGAGCGACCCGCAGGGCGCGGCCCGCCTTGACCCAGGCGTCGTGCACGGCGTCAGTCCTCCTTCCTGCCGAGCCCGAACCAGCGGGCCTGGCCGATGGTCACCACGGCGATGACGAGGGCGAGGAGCACCGCGCCCGCGCTGCCGAGGCCGAGGTTCTGGCCCTGGCCGAGCGCCGTGTAGTAGAGGTAGACCAGGGGTGGGCGGGCGTACGGCGGGTAGCCGCGGGAGTCCGAGAGCAGGTTGTAGAACTCGTCGAAGGCCTGGAAGGCGTTGATGACGAGGAGCAGGGCCACCGCGACGGAGGTGGCGCGCAGCTGGGGGAGCGTGATGTGGCGCAGGACCTGCCAGCCCGGGCGGGCGCCGTCGACGGCCGCCGCCTCGTAGAGGGTGGGCGGGATGCGTTGCAGGCCCACCAGGAACAGGATCATGTAGAACCCCGCCTGGAGCCAGAGGCGGACGGTGACGATCACCAGCCAGTACCAGGGCGGGTCCGTCGTCGAGAGCCAGGCCGTCTGCTCGGCGCCGAACCAGCCGAGCACGGTGTTGGCCAGGCCGAACCGCACCCCGCTGAAGAGCGACATCTTCCAGATCAGGGCCGCCACGACATAGCTGCACGCGGCGGGCAGGAAGAAGACCGAGCGGAGGAAGGCCTGGGCCCGGCGCATGCGGTTGACCATCAGCGCCAGGGAGAGCGAGAGGACGAACGTCGTCGGCACGATGAAGGCCGTGAAGACCACGAAGGTCCACAGGCTGTCCGTGAACGCGTCGTTCCGCAGCATCGACGTGTAGTTGTCGAAGCCCACGAAGTCCGTGGGCGAGACGGTGTTGTGGGCGTCGAAGAAGCTGAGGTAGACGCTCCAGCCCAGGGGCACGTACGTGAAGACGATCAGGCCGAGCGCGAACGGGCCGACGAAGGCCCAGAACCACAGGGTGCGGTTCTGCGGCCCGGCGAGGCGGCGCCACCACCGCGGGCCGGGGGCGCCGAAGGTGCCGTGGGCGCCGGAGGTGCCGGGCGGGCCGGGAGTGCTGGGCGTGCCACGCGTGCCGGACGCGGTCACGAGGACTTCTTCTGTACGCGGTCCAGCTCCGCCGACACCTTGCGCACGACCGACCTCAGCTCGCTCTCCGGGTTCGCGCCGGACTTGATGATCCGGCTGAGGGCGTCCTGATAGGCGACCCGGCTCGCCGGGGTCCAGAGCAGGGGCTCGGCGTACCCGTGCCGGGTGGTGTGGCGCACCGCGTCCGCCGCCGCGCCCTCGGTGAGCGCGTCGGCCTTCTTCGCGAGGGAGAGGCGCGCGGGGATGTGGAACCCGTACGAGAGCGCGAAGTCCCGCTGGTACTCCGTCCTGTCGATCCACAGCCACTTCACGAAGTCCTTGGCCTCCTCCTTGTGCGCGCTGCGGGCGCTGACGGCGGCGCCGTACGCGCCCACCGGCACCGCGGGCTTCCCGGCAGGCCCGGCCGCGGGGAAGGGCAGCACCCCGAAGTCGTCGCCGAACGCCTTCTGGACGGCGGGCAGCGCCCAGAGACCCGACCACTGCATCGCGGTCAGCTCCTGCACGAACGCCGACGGGTCCGACCAGTCGGACGGCGCGCCGAGCAGCAGCGACTTGTCCTTGTACAGCGTGCGCAGCGCGGCAAGGGCACGGGCGGCGGCCGGGTCGTCGAAACCCACCCTGCCGTCGTCGGTCACCAGCCGGAGGCCCGCCGCGTACAGGGGCGTGCCGCCGAGGGCGCCCGCGCCGCCGTCGTTGCCGAGGAACAGGCCCTTGGTCCTGTCGGTCGTCAACTCGCGCGCGGTGTCGACCAGTTCGTCGAGCGTGCGCGGTGGTGTGCGGCCCGCGTCGGACAGGAGGCTCTTGCGGTAGTACAGGACCTGCGTGTCGACCACCTGCGGGATCGACCAGATCCGGCCGTCGTGGGTCTTCGGGGCGAGCACGACGGGGTCGAAGTCGTCCCGCACACCGCCGTCGAACAGATCGGTGAGGTCGACGACCTGGCCGCCCCGGATCTGGTCCAGGGTCGGACCGTTGACCTCGAAGACGTCGGGCCCCGAGGCGGTGAGGAGCGCGGCGGCGGTCTGCTCGTCGTAGTTGCCGGGGCGCCACTGCACGGACACGTCCGCCTCGTCGTACGCGGCGGCGTACCGCTTCACCGCCTGTTCGGTGCCTGCCTCGCCGTACTGGTGGTACCACTGGGACAGCTTCGGGCCGCTGCCGCCCGAATCGCCGCCGTCCCGTCCCGTGTTGGACCCGCACGCCGTGAGCAGGCCGAGCGCGGCCCCGGATGCGAGCAGTGTCCTGCGGCTGACGTTCATGCCGTTTCCCCCTGTGCGCTGGATCGTCGGGTACGTGCCGGGCCCAACGATCAACCATGGGCGAGGATTACGACAGACGGATTGCGGCCGCGTGTCGGCCCCCCGAGGTGCGGCGCCCCGAAGGGGCGCGGGGAACCGCGCGACCAGCCCCCGCGATCCCGCGGACGGCGAGGAGGACAGCAAGCCCCACGGCGGGCAGCCGCCGACGCGGACCGGCGGCCGCGCCGGGCAACCGTCAACGCCGGGCGGCAACCCGGAACCGCAGACGACAGATGACCGCATCCGTCTCCCGCCGCACCGCGTGCGCAAGCACCACCCCCCGCTGGTTCTGCAACAGCCGCTCCCACACGTGCGCGGGCTCCACCTCGGGAATGAGCACGGTGACCCGGGTGCCCGGGTGGTACCGGTACACCCGCTGCACGTACGCGGCGACGGGACGGCCCACCGTACGGGTGGGGGACATCAGCTCCACCAGGTCCACGCCGGGGTTCCACAGCTCCCAGTCGCGGCGCAGGTCCTCGGCGGCACGCCGGTCGTCGGGGTCGTCGTGGGAGACCGTCACGGCCCGCACCTCGTCGCCGAGCGACACCGCCGCGTTGAGGGCCTCGCAGGTCAGCCGGGACAGACCGGAGACGGGCACGATCACGAGGGAGTGGTCGCGGCGCGGCGGCCCGGGTACGCGGCCGAGGCCGAGGTCCTTGCCGATGCGCCGGTAGGCGCGGTGCACCACCTCGAAGACGAGGACGATCGCGGGCAGCGCGAGGACGATCAGCCAGGCGCCCTCGGTGAACTTCGTGGCGGTGACGACGAGGGCCGCGACGCCGGTGAGGGCCGCGCCGAAGCCGTTCAGGAGCGCCTTCGCGGGGCGGCCCGCCGCGCGCCAGTGGACGACCATGCCGGTCTGGCAGAGCGTGAAGCCGACGAAGACGCCGATCGCGAACAGCGGCACGAGGGTGTTGGTGTCACCGCCGGAGAAGAGCAGCAGGGCCGCGCCCGCGACGGCGAGGGCGAGCACGCCGTGCCGGTGCACCTGCCGGTCGGCCTTCAGGGCGAACACGTGCGGCAGGTAGTTGTCCCTGGCGAGCAGGCCCATCAGGACCGGAAGGCCGCCGAAGGAGGTGTTGGCGGACAGCGCGAGCAGGATCATCGTCGCGAACTGCACGACGTAGAAAGCCCAGTTGTGGCCGAGGGAGGCGTCCGTGAGCTGGGCGAGCACGGTGACGCCCTCGACCGGTCGCAGGCCGAAGCGGGAGATGAGGACGGACAGGCCGATCAGCATCACGCCGAGCAGGGCGCCGAGCGCGACCTCCGCGTGCTGGGCGCGCTTGACGCGGGGGGCCCTGAAGGACGGCACGGCGTTGGCGATCGCCTCCACGCCGGTGAGCGCGGAGCAGCCGGACGCGAAGGCCTTGAGCAGCAGGAGCGCCCCGACCGTGGTGGCGTTGTCGGCGAGCACGGAGGCATGGCCCGCGGACGCCTCGGTGGAGACGGGCGCCGCACGGAGGAGTCCGACGGCGACCAGGGTGAGGATCGCGCCGACGAACACCGCGGTCGGGGCGATGAACACCCGCGCCGAGTCGACGATGCCGCGCAGGTTGACGCCCGTGACGACGAGGAGGACGCCCAGGCACAGCCACAGCCGGTCCCCGTACAACTCGGGGAAGGCGGAGGTGAGGGCGGCGACCCCGGCGGTCACGGCGACGGCGACGTTCAGGACGTAGTCCAGGACGAGGGACGCGGCGGCGACCAGTCCCGCCCGGCGGCCCAGGTGGGTCTTCGCCGCCGCGTAGCTGCCGCCGCCGTCCGGGAAGGCCGCGACGACCTGGCGGTAGGAGGCGACGAGCACGGCGAGCAGGGCGGCGATCGCGAGGGTCACCGGCAGCGTGAAACCGAGGCCGTGCCCGCCGGCCGCGGCCAGGACGAGCACGATGGCCTCGGGGCCGTACGCGACGGACGCCATGGCGTCCAGGGACAGGGCGGCCAGACCCTGCACGGCGGTGAGACGGTGCCGCTCACCGGGGTCGGTTTCCGCGAGTGTCGGGGCGCCGGTACCGGGAGCCTCCGCGGGTGCCGGGGCGCCGGTGCCGGGCGGTACCGCGGGCGCCGGGGCGTCGCCGCGCCGGGAAACGGTCGTCATGCCGGTCCTCTCCTCCTGGTCGGCCGGCGCGGTCGTGCCCCGGGCCGGTCCAGCGTCGACGCCCGCGGGCGGGGCGGCGGCACCCCTTGGCGACTCCTTGACGGGTCCTCGGCACCTCTTGACGCCTTGTTGAGGGGGAACGTCAACTGCGCGTAAAGGTGTGGCATGGGTCTGTATGCAGCTTGTCAACGCCGCAGACGGCGGGCGCGCCCCGGCCTACGGTGCCGCACATGGGACATGACTGGACGACTCGGGGCGCGAGCCCCGCCGCGCGGGCGGTGCCGGACGCGGACGCCGTGCTGACCGACCGGAGCTGGGCGGCCGACCTGCGCGCGGCGGCCTTCTGTTCGTGCGCGCTGTTCGCCCTGATCGTGCTCGTCGACTTCGGCGCGGGCACCCTGAGCGCCCTGCGCACCGGACTGTGGGCGGGCCTCGCCGGACTGCTCCACGTGGTCCTGCACCCGGTGCGGGTGACGGCGGGCCCCGGCTGGCTGGCCGTGCGCGGTCCGCTGCGCCGCCGCCACGTGTGCACCGGCCTGCTCACCGCGGTACGGGTCAGCGAGACCGTCGGCGTCCGGATCGTGCTGTGCGACTCGCTCGGCAACCGCGTGGAGTTCGACCCGAAGGTCCTCGCCGCGAACCCCCTCCTGCTGCACCGCCTGGACCTGGGCGCCCGCCGCTCCCTGGCCGCGGGCCTGCTGCGGTCGGGATCGGTGGAACTGGGGCGGTTGCTCGCGCGCCTGGAACGCGGGCAGGCCAGAGCGGTGTTCGAGGCGTCGGGCCTGCGGTAGCCCGGGACCCGCCGTGCCGCGGTCCCCGCCCGGTCCTGTCAGGGGCGGACCCGCACCTCGTACACCGCCACGCCCGCCTCGTCGTCGTCCAGGCACCGCCCCGACGCCAGGTCGAAGCGCTGCTTCAGCAGGGGCGAGGCGACGAAGGGGCGGCCGTCCGCCGAGCCGACGAGGCCGCGTGCGAGCACGGCGGCACCGGAGAAGGGGTCGCGGTTGTCGATGGCATAGAGGCGCCGCCCCCGGTCCAGGAACAGGGCGGCCTGGCGCCGCCCGTCGGGGAGCAGCACGGCCACGCCCCGGCCGGGGGTGAGCCGCTCGGCGGCGCACACCGTCAGCCAGGCCCCGTCCAGGCGCAGTTGCACACCGGCGGCCACCGGTGCGTCCGTGGCGGGCGTGGCGGGTGCCGTCGCAGTCGCGGTCGTCGTCGCTGTGGCTGTCGTCATCGGGACGCGGCACCTTCCAGGTCGAGGTCGTGATCCAAGGCGCGGGGGGAGGTCCCGGGCGGCCGCAGGGTCAGCAGGGGCAGGTCGGGCTTGATCTGGTCGCGCTCGGGGACGAACGCCACCAGCGGGTCCGGGGCCTCGGGGGCGTTCACGAACGAGACGAACCGCGCGAGGCGTCCGGGGTCGGCGAGGGTCTCGGCCCACTCGTCGCGGTAGTGCGTGACGTGGTCCGCCATCAGGGCCTCCAGCTCGGCGCAGAGACCCAGCGAGTCGTCCACCACCACGTCCCGTACGTGATCGAGGCCGCCGTCGATCCGCTCCAGCCAGGCCGAGGTGCGCTCAAGGCGGTCCGCGGTGCGGATGTAGAACATCAGGAACCTGTCGATGAGCCGTACGAGACCGGCGTCGTCCAGGTCCTGGGCGAGCAGGTCCGCGTGGCGCGGGGTCGCGCCGCCGTTGCCGCCCACGTACAGGTTCCAGCCGCTCGCCGTCGCGATCACGCCGAAGTCCTTGGACCGGGCCTCCGCGCACTCGCGGGCACAGCCCGACACCGCCGACTTCAGCTTGTGCGGGGCGCGCAGGCCCCGGTAGCGCAGCTCCAGGTCGATGGCCATGCGCACCGAGTCCTGCACCCCGTACCTGCACCAGGTCCGCCCCACGCACGACTTCACCGTGCGCAGCGCCTTGCCGTACGCGTGCCCGGACTCGAAGCCCGCGTCCACCAGGCGGGCCCAGATCCGGGGGAGCTGCTCGACGCGGGCGCCGAAGAGGTCGATGCGCTGGCCGCCGGTGATCTTCGTGTAGAGCCCGAACTCGCGGGCCACCTCGCCGATCACGATGAGCTTGTCCGGGGTGATCTCACCGCCGGGGACGCGCGGGACGACCGAGTACGAGCCGTTCCTCTGGAGGTTGGCGAGGAAGTGGTCGTTGGTGTCCTGGAGGGCCGCCTGCTCGCCATCGAGCACGTAGCCGTCGGCACCGATGGCGGGGGCGAGGGAGGCGATGACCGAGGCCACGGCGGGCTTGCAGGTCTCGCAGCCCTCGCCGCCGCGCGCCCCTTCGCGGCCGTGCCGGTCCAGGAGCTCCTGGAAGGAGGCGACACGCAGGGTGCGCACGATCTCGTACAGCTCCTGGCGGGTCTGCGCGAAGCAGCCGCACAGGCCCGTGTCACCGGACCGCGGGAGGAGCTGCCCGATGAGCTTGACGCAGCTCCCGCAGCCGGTACCGGCCTTCGTGCGCTTCCTGACCTCCGGCAGCGTCGCGCAGGCCCGCACCGCGTCCTTGGTGACGTTGTGGCAGTTGCACACCACCGCGTCGCCCGGCAGCGCCTCGGGCCCCAGCGCCGGGGCGGCCCCCGCGCCCGCGGGCAGCACCAGCTGCTCGGCGGGCACCGGCGGCACGGAGCCGGTCAGCGCGCGCAGCGTCCCGTAGGACTCCGTGTCGCCCACGAGCACCCCGCCGAGCAGCGTGCCGTCGGCGCTGACCACCAGCTTCTTGTACGTGCCCGAGCGCGAGTCGGCGTAGGCGACGTCCAGGCTCCCGCCGGTCGCGCCGTGCGCGTCGCCGAACGACGCGACGCCGACGCCGAGCAGCTTCAGCTTGGTGGACATGTCGGCGCCCGTGAAGACCGTGTCGCAGGTGTCCGCCGCAACGCCGGCGGCGATGGCGGCGGCCGCGGTCTGCGCCATCTCGTAGCCCGGCGCGACCAGGCCGTACACACGGCCGTCGGCGGCCTGCGCGCACTCGCCGATCGCGTACACCGCGGGGTCGCCGGTGCGGCACCGCTCGTCGACGACGACGCCGCCGCGCTCGCCCACCGCCAGACCGCAGTCCCTGGCCAGCCGGTCGCGGGCGCGCACGCCCGCCGAGAACACGACCAGGTCAACGTCGAGTTCCGTGCCGTCCGAGAGCCGCATCCCGCGCACCGCGCCCGCGTCGTCGGTGCGGATCTGCTGCGTGCCGGTGCCCGTGTGCACCACGAGCCCCCGCCCGGTCAGCGTGCGCAGCAGCGCGGCGCCGCCGCCCTCGTCGACCTGCGCGGGCATCAGGCGCGGCGCGAACTCCACCACGTGCGTACCGAGCCCGAGTCCTTGCAGCGCGCCCGCGGCCTCCAGGCCGAGCAGCCCGCCGCCGACCACCGCGCCCGTGGCGGCGTGGGCCTTGGCGTACGCCTCGATGGCGAGGACGTCCTTGATGGTGCGGTACACGAAGCACCCGGCCGCGTCCCTGCCCGGCACCGGCGGCACGAACGGCGCCGATCCCGTGGCGAGCACGAGGACGTCGTACGCGACGGTGTGCCCGGCGCGCGAGGTGACGGTGCGCGCGCCCCGGTCGACGCGCTCGACGGGGTCGCCCAGACGCAGCTCGATGCCGTGTCCCGCCATGAACCCCGCGTCCGTGACGGACAGGTCGTCCGGGGTGCGGCCGCTGAAGTACGAGGTGAGCTGCACGCGGTCGTAGGCCGGGCGTGGTTCCTCGGCGAACACGACCACGCGGTGCGTCGCGGTCAGGCCGCGCTCGGCCAGGGCCTCCAGAAAGCGCTGGCCGACCATGCCGTGCCCGACCAGGACGAGCGTTCCGGCCGGTGACGGGGGAGTTGAGCTCGGGCGCGTCGGGTCCATGGGTCAGAGGCCTCCGTCGTGAGTGAGCAGGTGCAGCAGCGGGCTGCCGTCGTCGGGCAGGGGCTCGTCGGACTCCCAGGCGCGGGCGAGGGCGCCCACGGACGCGAGTTCGCCGAGGAGCACCCCGCCGACGAGGCGGTCGTCGCGGACCACGACCTTGCGGTACGTGCCGCGGGTCGCGTCGGTGAGGCGCACGACGTCGTCGTCGGGCCGGGTCTCGGGGTCGCCGAACGCCGCGAGGTCCAGCGGGTGTTCGCCGTGCGGCAGCGTGAGGCGGGTCAGGGAGCGGGTGCCGGAGTAGGGGCGGGCCGTCTCGGGCGAGGTCAGCGCGGCGGCGAGGGCGTCGGCCTGGTCGAGGGCGGGCGCGGCGAGGCAGCGGGTCAGGCCCGCGTGCTCGGCGCAGTCCCCGACGGCGTACACGTGCGGGTCGCTGGTGCGCAGCCGGTCGTCGACGACGACGCCGCGCCGGACCTCCAGGCCCGCGGCGCGCGCGAGCCCGGTCCGCGGCCGGACCCCGCACGCGAGGACCGTCAGGTCGGTGTCGAGCAGACAGCCGTCCGCGAGCTCCACCGCCCGCACCGCGCCGTCGTGCTGCCGCACTCCGCGCACCCGGCACTCGGTGTGCACCTCCACCCCGAGCGCGGTCAGGTGCGCGCGCACGAGCTCCGAGGCGTCCGGGTCGAGCTGGCGCTCCATGAGCCGGTCGCCCTGCTGGGCCAGGACCACCTGGGCGCCCCGGTCGGCGAGTGCCCGGGCCGCGCACACGCCGAGCAGCCCGCCGCCGACCACGACCGCGCGGGCGCCTGGCCCGGCGGCCGCCGACAGGGCCAGGCAGTCCGCCATCGTCCGGAACGGGTGCACCCCGTCCGGAAGGTCCGGGGCGCCCGGCGCGAACAGGCCGCGCAGGGGCGGCAGCACCGGATTGGCGCCGGTGGCGAGGACGAGCGTGCCGTACGGGACGCGGGAGCCGTCCTCGCACAGCACCACGCGGTCGGCGAGGTCGAGGCGTACGGCGCGGGTACGCAGGTAGCCGCCGCGCGGGGGCCGCGGCAGGGCGATCACCTCCGGCCCGTACCGGCCGGCGAGCACGTCGGTGAGCAGGACCCTGTTGTACGGGGCGTGCGGCTCCTCGCCGATCAGCAGCGCGTCGGGGCCGAGCCGGGCGGCGAGGCGGGCTCCCGCGAGGCCGGCGCCGAGCACCACGACGCGGCGGTGCGGACTCCTCCTGGTCATGCCCCGCAGCGTGCGGGGCGCGGATTTCCCCGCGGGTACCGGGCTGTTTCCCCCGCGGAACGGTGGGCTCAGCGGGCGGGGGGCGGGAGTGTGAGGTCACCCGCGGCACGGCAGGCTCAGAAGTCGCTCAAGTCTCCCCGTTTCCTGGACCGCGCGCGTGGCGCGTCCATAGGGTCGCGATCATGCCTGACATATCCATGACCACGGTGGTCGTCCTGTGCCTGGCCGCGCTCGCGGCGGGGTGGATCGACGCCGTGGTGGGCGGCGGCGGACTCCTGCTGCTGCCCGCACTGCTGCTCGGCCTGCCGGGGACGACCCCGGCGGCGACCGCACTCGGCACCAACAAGGCGGTGGCGATCGTCGGCACGACCGGCGCAGCCGTGACGTACGTGCGCAGGGCCCCCGTCGACGTGGCCACGGCCGTGCGGATCGGCCTCGCGGCACTGGCCGGGTCGATGGGCGGGGCGTTCTTCGCCGCCGGGATGAGCACCGAGGTGCTCAAGCCCGTCATCATGGCCGTCCTGGTCGGCGTGGGCGCCTTCGTGATCTTCCGGCCCGACTTCGGCACGGCCCCCGCCGCGGGCCCCGTGCCGCCCCGCCGCGTGCTCGCCGCGATCGGCGTCGCGGGCGTGGGCATCGGCTTCTACGACGGCCTCGTCGGCCCCGGCACCGGTACCTTCCTGGTGCTCGCGCTGACCGCCGTCCTCCGGCTCGACCTGGTCCGTGCCTCCGCCAACGCGAAGATCGTCAACTGTTGCACCAACGCGGGGGCCCTGACGATGTTCGCCTGGCAGGGCGCCGTGCTCTGGCGGCTCGCGCTCGTCCTCGCCCTCTTCAACCTCGTGGGCGGCACCCTCGGCGCCCGCACCGCCCTGAAGAAGGGCAGCGGCTTCGTGCGGATCGTGCTCCTGACCACGGTGGTGGGGCTGGTGGCGAAGATGGCCTACGAGCAGTGGGTGGCGTAGCGGGGCGGCGCGCGACGGGCGCCGGCGGGAGAGCCGCTACCGGGTGCCCGTGAGGTGCGCGAAGACCACCACGTTGCCCTGGTAGCCGGTCTGTTCGGAGTACGCGCCGCCGCAGGTGATGACCCGCAGCTCGGGGCGGGACGCGGCGCCGTACACCTTCTCGTCGGGGAAGTCCTTCGCGTCGTACACCTCGACGGCGTCGACCGTGAAGAGCGCCACGTCGCCGTCGCGCCGCTCGACCTCGATGACGCGGCCCCTGGTGAGCGCCCCGAGCCGGTAGAAGACGGCCGGGCCCTCCGCGTTGTCGACGTGCCCCGCCAGGATCGCCGTGCCGCGCTCGCCCGGCATGGTGCCCGCCTCGTACCACCCGGCGAGGTTCTTGTGCCGCGGCGGCGGCACGTCGAGGCTGCCCTGGCGGGTCAGGCCGAGGCCCATCAGCGGGGCGTCCACGTCGATCGCCGGGATGCGGATCCGGTCGGGCGGCGACGGCGGGAGCGGCGCCGAGAGCCCGGGCCCCACCGGGCCGGTGCCCGCCACGGCGGCCTGCGCGGCGGACGGCTGCGGCGGCGCGTGGGACGCCGTGCCCTCGTACACCAGCCACCCACCACTGCCGATGGCGAGCACGGTGGCCGCCGCTATGAGGGTGTTGCCGAACCTGCCTGGCCGCTCTGTCCGGCGCATGGCTCACCGCCTGAGGTCGTCACTGGGGGAGGGGGAGGGGGTGTCCTGCCTCCCCCTCCCGGGGCCGCGAGGGACGGGCGGCCGGGAGAGGGAGGGGAGCGGATACCCGCGGACCGCGGAGGGGGCCCGTCAGATCCTGTCGCCTCTCGCCCGGCGATGCAGGAGCCAGGTACCGCCCGCGGCGGCGACGGCGAGGACGCCCACGCCGGCCGCGGTCTTCACGGGATCGGGCCCGAGGGCACCGCCGACCCCCGTCTTCACATGCCCCTTCGGGTGCACCGGTACGGGTACGGGCTGCTCCCCGCGGGCGGGCGCCGTGGACGTCAGCGTCACCGACAGGTCACCGGCCACCTGACGGCCGCCCGAGCCCGCGCACCTGGCGACGATCTCGTAGGTGCCCGGCTGCGCCGAAGGGGGCACGTCGAACCGCCCGGACAGCGCCCGGGCCGCCTTCCCCGGGGCCAGCGCGAACGTGCCCGCGCCGACCGCGCTCGCGTCCCCCGTGGCACCGCCGCCGCTCCCGCCGCACGCGGCGGTGTGCACCGTGACGCTGGTGCCGGGCGTGACGGTGGCCGGTGACACCTCCAGGCCGTCGGCGGGCGCCGCGGCCGCGGGAGCCATGAAGACCCCGGTCGTCAGGACACCGGCCGAGGCGACGGCGAGCGCGGCGGAGGTCGTCAGCTGGCGGGCTGTGCGCATGGGGCGGGCTCCTGTCGATGCCTTCGTGCGGGACGCATCTCCGAGGTAAAGGGCACTCGGCGCCGCACGCCTGCCGGAAAACCCTCAGAACCCCTGCGAGGCCACGCGTCCGGACGCGTCGACGACGACGTTCCAGCAGGTCACCCCGTGTGTCGGGCAGCGAGTACCGAAGCCGCGGGGCGGCGGCTGTGAATGGGTGACCCGACCCGCCGCCACGCCCGTGGCAGGACGGGGCCGCGCTCGGTTCACAGGGCGTCCCACGGGACGGCCTCGTACACCTCGGACACGGTCGTCATCAGCCACTCGTCGACGGGGAGGTCCAGGTCGTCGACGCGCCGCACCGGACTGACGCCCCACGAGTTCATGACGAGGGCGGCCCGGTACGCGGGCAGGTCCCGCAGCCGTACCGGGCCGAGGCGCGTGGGCAGGCCCGCGTCGTCCAGGCGGGCCCGCAGGAGCTGCATGGTGATGCCGGCCAGGTGCGGTCCGTCGGGCCACACCACCTCGTGCCCGTCCCAGAAGGCCACGTTCGTGATCGCGCCCTCGCTGATCGCGCCGTCCGGGCCGGTGAGCAGCGCCTCGTCGAAGCCCGCGCGGCGCGCCGCCCGCCCGTGGTAGGCCTGCGCGAAGCCGCCGAGGCGCTTGACGTGGGCGACCGGCCGGACGTACGGCACGGACATCAGGGACCGTGCCCGCGCGGCCGTCGTGGCGGGCAGCTCGGTGGGCGGCCGCACGGTGACCATCAGGGACGGGGCGCCTTCGGGGGCGTGCACGTACACGCGCACCGAGGCGTCGGCGATCACCCCGGTGGCGCCCGCGCCACCGTCGCCGGTGAGGGCGTGCCGGACCAGGTCACGGACCCGGCCGCCGTCGAGCCCCTGGTCGAAGAGTTCGCGCGTCGCGGCGTCCAGGCGGCGCAGATGCAGGTCGAGGCCGCGCACCCCGCCCCCTCTGACCTGCATCGCGGTGAAGTGCCCGAAGCTGTCGAGAGCGCGCGTCCGCAGGGACTCGACGGTGCCGGGCCTGCCGTCGACCTCAAGTCGCAGGACATCGGTGGGGGTTGGTGGTGTGCTCATGGCCCCACCGTACGATCCTGACCGCCGCGGTCGTCGGGGAGACGGCGCCCGCTTCCTGGGCGGAGGCGCCGCTCGGCCCGCCGTGCGGAGGAGGCGCCGCTCAGTCCTCCAGGAGGCGCCGCGGGCCCGGCCCGTGCGCGGCCAGCTCGTCCCACGGGTTCGACAGGGCGCACCGGTCGAGCGAGAGGCAGCCGCAGCCGATGCAGTCCGTGAGGTTGTCGCGCAGCCGCTCCAGGGTGCGGATGCGCTGGTCCAGGTCCGCGCGCCAGCACTCCGAGATGCGGGCCCAGTCCTCGCGCGTCGGCGTGCGGTCCTCGGGCAGCAGCCGCAGCACGTCACGGATCGTGGCCAGCGGTATGCCGAGCCGCTGCGAGGTGCGGATGAAGGCGACGCGGCGCAGCGTGTCACGGCTGTAGCGGCGTTGGTTGCCGCTGGTGCGGCGGCTGCTGATGAGCCCCTCGCGCTCGTAGAACCGCAGGGCGGAGGGAGCCACGCCGCTGCGCTCGGCCAGCTCGCCGACGGTGGCTTCCCTGGCGCCCGGGGAGAGATGCGTCGTCATGCCGCCAGATTAGCCATGGGCACGGCTTGACCTGAACCAAGGTTTAACTAAGAAGCTCTCTGTATGAACACCACCACAGCCCAGACCGTCTCCCCGTCCACCGCCGCCGCGTTCGAGGACCCGGCCGCGACCGCGACTCCGGTGAAGGTCGCCGTGATCGTCGGCAGCAACCGCGAGGGCCGCTTCGGCCCGGTCGTCGCCGAGTGGCTGCTGCGCAGGGTGCGCGGCCACGAGGGGTTCGAGGCGGACGTCGTCGATCTGGCGGAGGTGGACCTGCCCACCTCCCTGTCCTTCCGCCCGTCCGCCGACGTCGTCACCGAACTCGCCAAGGTCACCCCGAAGCTGGCCGAGGCCGACGCCTTCATCGTCCTGACGCCCGAGTACAACCACTCCTTCCCCGCGTCCCTGAAGAACGTCATCGACTGGCACCGCGCCGAGTGGGAGGCCAAGCCCGTCGGCCTCGTCTCCTACGGCGGCATCTCCGGCGGCCTGCGCGCGGTCGAGCACCTGCGGCAGGTCTTCGCGGAGCTGCACATGGTGACCGTCCGCGACACCGTCTCCTTCCACAACGCGGGCGGCCTCTTCGACGACGACGGCAACCACAAGGACCCCGCCCTCGCCGACACCGCGGCGCGGGGCATGCTGGACCAGCTGCACTGGTGGGCGTGGGCGCTGCGGGCCGCCAAGGGGGTGCGGGCGTACGGGAGTTGACGCCCGGCGGGCGGCGCGGCGCGGGGGCGCCGCCGGGGCGTGCGGGGGTACGGGGGTCCCTCGCACGCCTGCGGCGCCTTCGGCGGGGCAGGTAGCCTCCCGTCTGCCGGGGCGGGCAGACCCCGGGCGGGCCCGGGTGCACCCCGGGCAGACCCCGGGAAGGCGCCGGGCGCACCCCGAGCGGACCCCCGGGCAGACCCCGAAGAGTTCCACGAGAGGAAGCCGAACCGTGACCGAGCCGACGCCGACCACCGTCCTCACGGTCCTGACCACGGCCGACACCCCGGACCTGGCCGACGCCCTCGCGCGCGGCGCGGTCGAGGCGCGGGTCGCGGCCTGTGCGCAGATCAACGGCCCCGTGACCTCGGTGTACCGCTGGGAGGGCGCCGTGGAGACGGCCCGCGAGTGGCAGGTGCTCCTGAAGACCACCGACCGCCGCTACGCCGACCTGGAGTCCTGGCTGACCGAGGCCCACCCCTACGACACCCCGGAGATCATCGCCACTCCCGTGGTCCGGGGGAGCGCGGCCTATCTGTCCTGGGTGGCCGAGGAGACCGCGCCCTGACAGGAGGACCGCACCCCGGCCCGCTCAGGCGCGCTCCACCCGCACCGCGCACACCTTGAACTCCGGCATCCGCGACACGGGGTCGAGGGCGGGGTGCGTGAGGGTGTTGGCCCGGCCCGCGCCCGGCCAGTGGAACGGCATGAAGACGGTGTCGGGGCGGATGGCGGGCGTCACCCGCGCGGGCACCACGACGCGCCCGCGCCGCGACACCACGGCCACCGCATCGCCGTCGGCGACCCGCAGCCGGGCGGCGAGCCGTGGATGCAGCTCCACGAAAGGGCCCGGCGCGGCGGCGTTCAGCTCGTCCACGCGCCGGGTCTGCGCGCCCGACTGGTACTGCGCGAGCACCCGCCCGGTGGTCAGCACCACCGGGTACCCGGCGTCGGTCTCCTCCGCGGCGGCCCGGTGCGTCACGGGCACGAACCGCGCCCGCCCGTCGTCGGTGGCGAACCGGTCGAGGAACAGCCGCTCCGTCCCCGGGTGCGCCGGCGCGCCCTCGGCAACGGCGGGGCACGGCCAGAAGAGGCCCTCGCCGTCCCCTTCCGCGAGCCGTTCGTACGAGATCC
Organism: Streptomyces sp. NPDC017940; assembly: GCF_044328435.1. Taxonomy (NCBI): domain Bacteria; kingdom Bacillati; phylum Actinomycetota; class Actinomycetes; order Kitasatosporales; family Streptomycetaceae; genus Streptomyces; species Streptomyces sp. NPDC017940. The sequence continues at coordinate 632,194 of NZ_JBIRHJ010000001.1, forward strand.
CCGCGTAGTCCGCGAGCCCGCCCGAGCTGGCCCGCCGCAACTCCTCGAACACCTCCTCGGGCTCGGCGGGGAAGCCCTTCCCGTGCCCGAGCCGCGCGGCCAGGCCGTGCAGGACCTGGAGGTCGCTGCGGACGCCCTGCGGAGGGTCCACGGCACGCCGCCGCAGCAGCACCCGCCCCTCCAGGTTGGTGACGGTGCCCGTCTCCTCGGCCCACTGCGTCACGGGCAGCACGACATCGGCGAGCAGCGCCGTCTCGGAGAGCACCACGTCGGCGACGGCGAGGAAGTCGAGGGACCTGATCCGCTCCTCCACGTGCGTGGCGTGCGGCGCCGACACCACCGGGTTGGAGCCCATCAGGAGCAGCGACCTCACCTCGCCGCCGAGCGCGTCGAGCAGCTCGTACGCGGACCGCCCGGGACCGGGCAGCGCCTCGGGGTCCACGCCCCACACCCCCGCCACGTGCGCGCGGGCCGCGGGGTCGGTGAGCTTGCGGTAGCCGGGCAACTGGTCGGCCTTCTGGCCGTGTTCGCGGCCGCCCTGGCCGTTGCCCTGCCCGGTGAGGCAGCCGTACCCGGAAAGCGGTCGGCCAGGGCGCCCCGTGGCCAGGCACAGGTTGATCCACGCGGCGACGGTGTCGGTGCCCTTGGCCTGCTGCTCGGGGCCGCGCGCGGTGAGCACCATGGCGTGTTCCGCGGCGCCGAACCGCCGTGCGGCCTCCCGCAGCCGCGGCACCGGCACCCCGGTGATCCGCTCCACGTACTCGGGCCAGTGCGCCATGGCGGCGGCCCGCGCCTCCTCCCAGCCGGTGGTGCGCTCCCGGACGTACGCCTCGTCCGTGTGCCCCTCGGCGACCACGAGGTGCAGCAGGCCGAGGGCGAGGGCGAGGTCGGTGCCGGGGCGCGGGGCGAGGTGCAGGTCGGCCTGTTCGGCGGTACGGGTGCGGCGCGGGTCGACCATGATCAGCGTGCCGCCGTTGTCCTTGAGCCGGGTGAGGTGGCGCAGGGCGGGCGGCATCGTCTCCGCGAGGTTGGAGCCGACGAGGATCACGCAGTCCGTGCGGGCGACGTCCGCGAGCGGGAACGGCAGCCCCCGGTCGAGGCCGAAGGCCCGTGCTCCCGCCGCCGCCGCGGAGGACATGCAGAACCGGCCGTTGTAGTCGATCTGCGAGGTCCCGAGCACGACCCGCGCGAACTTCCCGAGCGCGTATGCCTTCTCGTTGGTGAGCCCGCCCCCGCCGAACACCCCGCACGCGTCCGCCCCGTACGCGGCCCGGGTCCGCGCGAGCCCGTCCGCGACCCGGTCCAGGGCCTCCTCCCAGCCCGCGGGCTCCAGCTCGCCCGTGCCGGGGGAGCGCACCAGCGGCCCGGTCAGGCGCACCCGTGCGGAGAGGACGGCGGTCGCCGTACGCCCCTTGCCGCACAGCGCGCCCCCGTTGACGGGGAACGCGGGCCGCTCCACGACCTCGACTCCCGCGGGGCCGCGCGTCAGCCCCATGCCGCACTGGAGCGCGCAGTAGGGGCAGTGGGTGGGCGTGACGGGTCCCGGTGCGGCGTCGTTCCGCGGGGGCGTCCGTTCCGGTGCGGGCGAGGTGTGCATGCCCGCAGCGTCCGGCGGCCGTGTTTCGCCCCCGGACCCGCCGGGTTACACCGGCGGTACGCCGATCTCCGCGACGCCCGGCCCCCCTGTGAGGCCGCCCCGCCCGTGAACCCTCCGTAAAGATCCGTCACGGCGGCGCAACGGGAACGAAATCCGCCGCCACCACCCTCGTCCCATGACCACCACGAACCCGTACCCGTACCCGTACCCGTACCGGAACCCCGCCCTGGTGGTCGTCGCGCACGGCAGCCGCGACCCCCGCGCCCTCGCCACCGTGACGGCGCTGCTCGACGAGATACGGGCACTGCGACCGGGCCTCGACGTGCGGCTCGGGCACATGGACCTGAACGAGCCACGCCTCGACGAGACGCTGCGCGCGCTGCCCATCGCTGGGCGGGGTGGCGTCGGGCTGGGTGGCGTCGGGCGGGGCGCCGTTGGGTGGGACGCCGCCTGGCCGGGCGCCGCAGGCGCAGGTGGCGACGTACCGGGTGGCGACGTACCGGGCGCCGATGGGTCGGGCGCCGGTGGTGTTCTCGTGCCGCTGCTGCTCAGCCGTGGTCACCACGTCCGGCACGACATCCCGGCCGCGGCGGCCGCGGCCGCCCGCCCGGGGTGCCCGCTGCGCGTCGCCGCCCCGCTCGGCCCGCACCCCCTGCTCACCGAGGCCCTGTGCGCCCGCCTCACCGAGGCCGGGTGGCCGGTGGGCGCGGGCGCGGGGCACGGAGTGGTCCTCGCCGCCGCGGGCTCCCGCGACCCCGCCGCCGCCGTCGACACCCGCCGCGCCGCCGCCCTCCTCGCCCGCCGCCTGGGCGTCCCCGTCGTCCCCGCCTACGCCGCGCCCACCGAGCACACCCCGACGACGGTGCCCGCCGCCCTGCGCGCCCTCGCCGCGCGGGGGGTGCGGCACACCGCCGTCGCCGCCTACTTCACCGCCCCGGGACGCTTCGCCACGCAGGCCGCCGACGCCGCGCCCGGCCGCGCCGCCGCCCCGCTCGGCGCGCACCCGGCCGTCGCCGCCCTGCTCCTGCACCGCTACGACCAGGCCCGCGCCACCGCGGCGCGCGGCAGGGCGCTGTCCGTCTGACGGGGGTCCGGGGCGATGCGGCCCACGGCCGCCGTCTACTGTCGGGGCATGGCAGGCACCGCACCGAACGCCCCCACCGCGCCCTACGACGAGGCGGCCACCGAACGCTTCGCGGCCGAGCCCGACAAGCGGCCGGGACGCACCGCCTTCCAACGGGACCGGGCCCGCGTCCTGCACTCCGCAGCGCTGCGCCGCCTCGCGGGCAAGACCCAGGTCGTCACGCCCGGCGCGAAGAGCATGGCGTGGGACGCCAGCGCCCGTACCCGGCTCACCCACTCCCTGGAGTGCGCCCAGGTCGGCCGGGAGCTCGGCGCGGCCCTCGGCTGCGACCCCGACCTGGTGGAGACCGCCTGCCTCTCCCACGACCTCGGCCACCCGCCGTTCGGGCACAACGGCGAGCAGGCGCTCAACGAAGTGGCGCGGGGCTGCGGAGGGTTCGAGGGCAACGCGCAGTCCCTGCGCCTGCTCACCCGCATCGAACCCAAGCGGTTCGTGCGCGGCGGGGCCGGCGGCGAACTCGTCAGCGTCGGCCTCAACCTCACCCGCGCGGCCCTGGACGCCGCCACCAAGTACCCCTGGCCGCGCGGCGCCCACCCCACCGACCCGGCTTCGGTCAAGTTCGGCGTGTACGAGGACGACCGGCCGGTCTTCGACTGGATCCGCAAGGAGGCACCGGACCACCCCGAAGCGCCGGGCCACCCCGAGGGCCCGGGCCACCCCGAAGGCCCCGGGTACGCCGAGGGCCGAGGCCCGCGCGTCTGCTTCGAGGCGCAGGTCATGGACTGGTCGGACGACGTCGCCTACTCGGTGCACGACATCGAGGACGGCCTGCACGCGGGCCACATCGACCCGAACCTGCTGCACGCCGAACCCGAACGCCAGGACGTCTTCGCCGTCGCCGTCGGCCGCTACGTCCCCGCGGACACCGACCCCGAGGAACTCGCCGCCGCCCTCGACCGGCTCCAGGAGCAGCAGTGGTGGCCGCACGGCTACGACGGCTCCGCCGTCGCCCAGGCCCGCCTGAAGGACGCCACCAGCCAGCTCATCGGCCGCTTCTGCCTCGCCGCCGAGTCCGCGACCCGGGAGCGCTACGGTACCGGCCCCCTCACCCGGTACGCCGCCGAACTCGTCGTACCGCGCGCGGCCCGCCTGGAGTGCGCCGTCCTCAAGGCCGTCGCCGACCGCTACGTGATGCAGCGCCCCGCCCAGGAGCGGCTCCGCGCCGACCAGCGCGTCGTCGTCGCCGAACTCGCCGCCGCCCTCACCGCCCGCGCCCCCGAAGGGCTCGACCCGCAGTTCCGGGCGCTGTACGACGAGGCGCCCGACGACAGGACCGCCCAGCGCGTCGTCATCGACCAGATCGCGTCCCTCACGGACGCCGCGGCAAGGTCCCTGCACCACCGGCTCACGGGCGGGCGTCCTGGGAAATGACCGGCACAACCCATAAATTGAGCAATCCAGCGATCGGGCAACCCCTGGAGGGAGGAACCCGAACGGCGGGTAACCACCTCCGCGGGAGCGCCGCCGGTCCGGGCGCAAAGGGGACCACACCCCCTTCCGCCCCCACGCTCCGTGCGGGACGCTCCAGTGAGCTGACGGTTTCGAGGAGGAATCAAGTGGTCGACGCGGATCAGACGTTCGTCATCGTCGGAGGGGGCCTCGCGGGTGCGAAAGCGGCCGAGACGCTGCGCAGCGAGGGCTTCACCGGCCGGGTGATCCTCATCGGCGACGAGCGCGACCACCCGTACGAACGCCCGCCCCTGTCCAAGGGCTATCTCCTCGGCAAGGAGGAGCGCGACAGCGTCTTCGTGCACGAACCCGGCTGGTACGCGCAGGCGGACGTCGAGCTGCACCTGGGGCAGACGGTCGTCGCCATAGACCGTGCCGCGCACACCGTCAGACTAGGCGACGGCACGGTCATCCGCTACGACAAGCTGCTCCTGGCCACCGGCGCCGAACCGCGCCGCCTGGACGTGCCCGGCACCGACCTCGCGGGCGTGCACCACCTGCGCCGCCTCGCGCACGCCGACCGGCTGCGGCACGTCCTCGCCGCGCTCGGCCGCGACAACGGCCACCTGGTGATCGCGGGCGCGGGCTGGATCGGCCTGGAGGTCGCCGCCGCCGCCCGCGAGTACGGCGCCGAGGTCACGGTCGTCGAGCCGGAGCCCACCCCGCTGCACTCCGTGCTCGGCCCCGAGATCGGCCAGATGTTCACCGACCTGCACGCCGAGCACGGCGTGCGCTTCCACTTCGGCGCGAGACTCGCGGAGATCACCGGACAGGACGGCATGGTCCTCGCCGCCCGCACCGACGACGGCGAGGAGCACCCGGCGCACGACGTGCTCGCCGCGATCGGCGCCGCCCCGCGCACCGCGCTCGCCGAGTCCGCGGGCCTCGCCCTCGCGGACCGCGCGGACGGCGGCGGCGTCGCCGTGGACGCGTCCCTGCGCACCTCCGACCCGGACATCTACGCCGCCGGCGACGTGGCCGCCGTCGACCACGGGCTCTACGCGACCCGGCTGCGCGTGGAGCACTGGGCCAACGCCCTCAACGGCGGCCCCGCCGCGGCCCGCGCCATGCTCGGCAAGGACGTGACGTATGACCGTGTGCCGTACTTCTTCTCCGACCAGTACGACCTCGGCATGGAGTACTCGGGCTGGGCGCCCCCCGGCACGTACGACCAGGTGGTGATCCGCGGTGACGCGGGCAAGCGCGAGTTCATCGCGTTCTGGCTGCGCGAGGGGCAGGTCGTCGCCGGGATGAACGTGAATGTGTGGGATGTCACGGAGACGATCCAGCAACTGATCCGCACCGGCGCCCGCCCCGACCCGGACGCCCTGTCCGACCCGTCCCGCCCCTTGACGACCTTGCTCGGCTGACGTCCCTCGCGGGGCGCCCCGCGAAGGCTGCTCCGCAAGCGCCGGAGGGGCTGGATCTCCAGCCCGTCCGGCGCTTGAGGACGAGCGCGTCAGCGCGATCCCACCGGCACAGGGCGACCCCGCCGGAGAGAGCCGTAGAATCCATGCGTGGCTGGACGGATCAATGACGAGGACGTGAAGGCGGTTCGGGACGCGGTCCCGATCGACGCCGTCGTCTCCGAGTACCTCCAGCTGCGCAACGCGGGCGGCGGGAACCTCAAGGGCCTGTGCCCCTTCCACGACGAGAAGTCGCCGTCGTTCCAGGTCAGCCCCAGCAAGGGCCTGTTCCACTGCTTCGGCTGCCAGGAGGGCGGCGACACCCTCACCTTCGTGATGAAGGTCGACCACCTGACCTTCTCCGAAGCGGTGGAGCGCCTCGCCGCCAAGGCGGGCATCACGCTGCGCTACGAGGAGGGCGGGTACAACCCCTCCCACCAGCGCGGCGAACGCATCCGCCTGATCGAGGCCCACAAGGCGGCCGCCGACTTCTACACCGCCCAGCTGGAGAGCGCCGAGGCCGAGATCGGCCGCAAGTTCCTCGCCGAGCGCGGCTTCGACCAGGCCGCCGCCGCGCACTTCGGCGTGGGCTACAGCCCCGCGGGCTGGGACCACCTCACGCGCTTCCTGCGCGGCAAGGGCTTCACGGACAAGGAGCTGATCCTCTCCGGGCTCTCCCAGGACGGCCGCCGCGGCCCCATCGACCGCTTCCGCGGCCGGCTGATGTGGCCGATCCGCGACATCGGCGGCGAGGTCGTCGGCTTCGGCGCGCGCAAGCTGCGCGACGACGACAACGGCCCGAAGTACCTGAACACCCCCGAGACCCCGGTCTACAAGAAGTCCCAGGTCCTGTACGGCATCGACCTCGCCAAGAAGGACATCGCCAAGTCCAGCAGGGCCGTCGTCGTCGAGGGTTACACCGACGTGATGGCCTGCCACCTCGCGGGCATCACGACGGCCATCGCGACCTGCGGCACCGCCTTCGGCACCGAGCACATCAAGATCCTGCGGCGGCTGCTCATGGACAACGGCTCGGCCCGGGTGATCTTCACCTTCGACGGTGACGCGGCCGGCCAGAAAGCGGCCCTGCGCGCCTTCGAGGACGACCAGAAGTTCGCCGCCGAGACCTACATCGCCATCGCCCCCGACAACATGGACCCCTGCGACCTGCGCCTGGCCAAGGGCGACGAGGCGGTCGCCGACCTGGTCGAGCCGCGCACCCCGCTGTTCGAGTTCGCGCTGCGCCAGATCGTCGCCCGCTACGACCTGGAGACCCCCGGGGGCCGCGCCGCCGCCCTCGACGAGGCCGCGCCCGTGGTGGCCCGCATCAAGAACTCCGGCGCCCAGCACGAGGTCGCCGTGCAGCTCGCCGGGATGCTCGGCATCCTCGACACCCAGTTCGTCGTGAAGCGGGTCTGGCAGCTCGCCCGCTGGGCGCGCGAGCGCGGCGGCGCCCCCGCCCCCTCCGACCGGCGCGGCCCCCGGGCACCCGCCCCCGCCGCCCGCCCGGCCCACGGCGGCCCCGCCCTGAACCTGCGCAACCCCGTGTACGCCACCGAGCGCGAACTCCTGAAGCTCGCGCTCCAGTACCCCCACCTGGTCTCCCCGGCCTTCGACGCGTACGGCGTGGACGAGTTCACCGCCGCGCCCTACGCCGCGGTGCGGCAGGCGATCCTCGACGCGGGCGGCGCCGACGAGGGCCTGAAGGACCCGCAGGAGTACCTCGTCCGGGTCCGCGAGGCCGCCCCGGACGACGTGGTGCGCGCCATGGTCACCGAGCTCGCCGTGGAGGCCGTCCTGCGCCGCACGGTCGACGAGGCGTACGCGGCCGAGCAACTGGTCACCGTGCGGCTGCGTGCCGTGGACCGCCGGGTGCGGGACGTGCAGGGCACCTTCACGCGGCTCGCGGGCAGCCACGGGGACCCCAAGGAACTCGCCGCCGTGCAGAACGAGTTGTGGGTGCTCCAGCAGTACGGCAGGGCGCTGCGCGAGCGGGGCGCCGCGGCCCTTTAGGCCATGTCCCGATCCGTACCCTCCTGCCGGGCGTGGCCCCGCCCGCAGCGGATACCCGTCGAGTAACCACCCGGTCACGGAACGGACTCAGAAAGTCATCGCACGCCCCTCGTGGCGGCCGTGTGTCGTACTCCACACTGGGTTGCGGTGCCTGAGTCCTCGGAGCGCGGCCGGCCCGCGAAAGCCGACGGGTCCGACATTCCCGCGGTTCCACACATCGTGTCAGGGACGGAGAGCGGCAAGGCCGCCGACCCCGGTCCCGCTGTACCGCTGCCGTCCCCCGCAGCAGCGATCACCCTGGAGGTCGCCCCCGTGCAGACCCAGACCCTCACCCAGAAGGCCACCGCGGCGCCGGCGGACGAAGCGGACGCCGACGCCGTCGCGGCCGTACCGCAGCAGGGCCGCGCCGCGCTCCACCCGGAGCCGCCGCCCGACCACGCGGGACAGGAGGGCACCGAGCCCGCGGGGCCCGCCGAAGCCGCAGGCGAGAGCGACGAACCCGACGAGCCCGACGAGCCCGGGGCGCCCGGGGCGTCCGGCGCCGTCGCCGACGTGGTGGAGCTGCCGGCCCCGCGCGGCCGCGCCGACACCGGCGGCCCCTCGTCCGACCTCTTCCGCCAGTACCTGCGCGAGATCGGCCGCATACCCCTGCTCACCGCCGCCGAGGAGGTGGAGCTCGCCCGCGGCGTCGAGGCCGGCCTGTTCGCCGAGGAGAAGCTGTCGGGCACCCCCGACCTGGACTCCCAGCTCGCCCTCGACCTCGACAAGCTCGTCGTCCGCGGCCGGATGGCCAAGCGCCGCCTCATCGAGGCCAACCTGCGCCTGGTCGTGTCCGTCGCCAAGCGCTACGTGGGCCGCGGCCTGACCATGCTCGACCTCGTCCAGGAGGGGAACCTCGGCCTGATCAGGGCCGTCGAGAAGTTCGACTACGCCCGCGGCTACAAGTTCTCGACGTACGCGACCTGGTGGATCCGCCAGGCCATGTCCCGGGCCCTCGCCGACCAGGCCCGCACCATCCGGGTGCCCGTGCACGTCGTCGAACTCATCAACCGCGTCGTACGCGTGCAGCGCCGCATGCTCCAGGAGCGCGGCTACGAACCGACGCCCGAAGAGGTCGCCGCCCACCTGGACCTGCCGCCCGAGCGCGTCAGCGAGGTCCTGCGCCTCGCCCAGGAGCCCGTGTCGCTGCACGCGCCCGTGGGCGAGGAGGACGACGTCGCGCTCGGCGACCTCATCGAGGACGGCGACGCCGCGAGCCCCGTGGAGTCGGCGGCGTTCCTGCTCCTGCGCGAGCACCTGGAAGCGGTGCTCTCCACCCTCGGCGAGCGCGAGCGCAAGGTCGTCCAGCTCCGCTACGGCCTCGCCGACGGCCGCGCCCGCACCCTGGAGGAGATCGGCCGCATCTTCGGCGTGACCCGGGAACGCATCCGCCAGATCGAGTCCAAGACCCTCAACAAGCTCAGGGACCACGCGTTCGCGGACCAGCTGCGGGGCTACCTGGACTAGCGGGCGGGGCTAGTCCACCTCCGCCACGGCCTGCGCGAACTGGGCGGCGTACAGCCGGGCATAGGCCCCGCCCGCAGCCAGCAGCGCGTCGTGCGTGCCCTGCTCCACGATCGCCCCGTCCTCCATCACCAGGATCGTGTCCGCGTCCCGGATCGTGGAGAGCCGGTGCGCGATGACGAACGACGTACGCCCGTGCGCGAGCCGCGCCATCGCCTTCTGGATGAGCACCTCGGTCCGCGTGTCCACCGAACTGGTCGCCTCGTCGAGAACGAGGATCACCGGGTCGGAGAGGAACGCCCGCGCGATGGTGATCAACTGCTTCTCGCCCGCGCTGACGCCGGTGCCCTCGTCGTCGATGACGGTGTCGTACCCGTCGGGGAGGGTACGGATGAACCGGTCGGCGTGCGCCGCCCGAGCGGCCTCCTCGACCTGCGCACGGGTGACGCCCTTCGCGGCCCCGTACGCGATGTTCTCCGCGATGGTGCCGCCGAACAGCCAGGTGTCCTGGAGCACCATGCCGATGCCGCCGCGCAGTTCGTCCCGCGTCATCCGGCCCACGTCCACGCCGTCGAGCGTGATGCGTCCGCCGGTGACCTCGTAGAAGCGCATCAGCAGGTTCACCAGCGTGGTCTTGCCCGCGCCCGTCGGCCCGACGATGGCGACCGTGTGCCCGGGCTCCACCACCAGGGACAGGTCCTCGATCAGCGGCTTGTCCTTCTCGTACCGGAAGGACACGTGCTCCATGCCGACCTGCCCGCGCCGCTCCGCGGGCCGCTCGCCCGGCACCGGGTCGGCCTCCTGCTCCTCGGCGTCGAGCAGCTCGAAGACCCGCTCGGCCGACGCGACCCCGGACTGCACGAGGTTCGCCATCGAGGCGACCTGCGTCAGCGGCATCGAGAACTGGCGCGAGTACTGGATGAAGGCCTGCACGTCACCGATGGACAGGGCGCCGGACGCGACGCGCAGGCCGCCCACCACGGCCACGAGCACATAGTTGAGGTTCGACATGAAGAACATCAGCGGCTGCAAGAGCCCGCTGTTGAACTGGGCCTTGAACGACGCCTCGTACAGCGCGTCGTTGTGCTCCGCGAAGGCCTTCGCGGACTCCTCCTGGCGGCCGAACACCTTCACCAGGGTGTGCCCGGTGTACATCTCCTCCACGTGTGCGTTCAGGGAGCCCGTCGACTTCCACTGCTGCACGAACTGCGGCTGCGAACGCTTGCCGACCCGCGTCGCCACCACGAACGACAGCGGCACCGTGACCAGGGCCACCAGGGCGAGCAGCGGTGAGATCCAGAACATCATCGCGAGCACGCCGACGATGGTCAGCAGGGAGTTGATGAGCTGGCCCATCGTCTGCTGGAGCGTCTGGTTGATGTTGTCGAGGTCGTTGGTGGCCCGGCTGAGCACCTCGCCGCGCTGCCGCTTGTCGAAGTACGACAGGGGCAGCCGGGACAGCTTCGCCTGCACGTCGCCGCGCAACCGGAACACGGTGCGGTTGATGGCCCGGTTGGAGAGCCGCGTCGCCACCGCCATCATCAGGCCCGCCACCAGGAACGCGGCGGTCGCGAGGAGCAGCACGGAGCCGACCGCCCCGAAGTCGATGCCCTCGCCCGGGGTGAAGTCGAGCCCGGAGAGCATGTCGGCCGTGCCGCCCTCGCCGCTCGCGCGCAGCCGGTCGAGGGCCTCGCCCTTGGACTGGCCCTCGGGCATGGTCCGCCCGACGATGCCCGCGAAGACGAGGTCCGTCGCCCGGCCGAGGATCTTCGGCCCGAGCACGGAGAGGGCGACGCTGACCACGACGGTCGCGAGCATCGCGTACATCGTGGCCCGCTCGGGCCGGAACTGCCCGAGCAGCCGCCTGCCGGAGTTCTTGAAGTCCATGGACCTCGAGTCAGGACCCATCATCGGTCCACCCATGCCACCAGGGGGCATTACGCGGCCTCCGCTTCCGTCAGCTGGGAGAGCACGATCTCCCGGTACGTCCCGTTGACGGCCATGAGCTCGCGGTGGCTGCCGCTGCCCACGACCCGGCCCTCGTCGAGGACGACGATGCGGTCGGCGTCACGGATGGTCGACACGCGCTGGGCGACGATCACGACGGTCGCCTCCCTGGTCTCGTACGCCAGCGCGGCCCGCAGCGCGGCGTCGGTGGCGTAGTCGAGCGCGGAGAAGGAGTCGTCGAACAGATAGATCTCCGGCCGCTGCACCAGCGTCCGCGCGATGGAGAGACGCTGACGCTGCCCGCCCGACACGTTCGAGCCGCCCTGCGCGACGGGCGCGTCCAGCCCTTCGGGCAGCCCCTCCACGAACTCCTTGGCCTGCGCCACCTCCAGGGCGTGCCACAGCTCCGCGTCCGTCGCGTCCGGATTGCCGTAGCGCAGATTGCTCGCCACGGTCCCGGCGAACAGATAAGGCTTCTGCGGTACGAGCGAGACGGTGCGGGCGAGCAGCGCGGGATCGAGGGTGCGCACATCGACGCCGCCGACGAGGACCGCGCCGTCGGTGGCGTCCATCAGTCGCGGTACGAGGTTCAGGAGCGTCGTCTTGCCGCTGCCCGTCGACCCGATCACGGCGGTCGTCTCGCCGGGGCGCGCGACCAGGTCGATGTTCGTGAGGACGGGCTCCTCGGCGCCCGGGTAGCGGAAACCGGCGGCGCGCAGCTCCAGGTGGCCGTGGCCGCGCAGCTCCCGCACGGGCTCGGCGGGCGGCACCACGCTGGTGTCGGTGTCCAGGACCTCCTGGATCCGCTCGGCGCACACCTCGGCCCGCGGGATCATCATGAACATGAAGGTGGCCATCATCACGGACATGACGATCTGCATGAGGTAGGCGAGGAACGCGGTGAGCGCGCCGATCTGCATATGGCCGCCGTCGATGCGGTGCGCGCCGAACCAGACCACGGCGATCGACGACAGGTTCACCACCGTCATGACGATCGGGAACATCAGCGCGAGCAGCCTGCCGGTGCCGACCGACACCTCGGTCAGGTCGGCGTTGGCCTCGCGGAAGCGCTCCTTCTCGTACGCGTCGCGCACGAAGGCGCGGATGACGCGGTTGCCGGTGATCTGCTCGCGCAGCACCCGGTTCACCGTGTCCAGGCGCTCCTGCATGGTGCGGAACAGCGGCCGCAGCCTGCGCACGATCATGCTGACGCTGATCCCGAGCACGGGGACGACGGCGAGCAGCACCCCGGACAGCGGGACGTCCTGGCCGAGCGCCATCACGATGCCGCCGACGCACATGATCGGTGCCGACACCATCAGCGTGAACGCCATCAGGACCAGCGTCTGGACCTGCTGGACGTCATTGGTGGTGCGGGTGATCAGGGTGGGGGCGCCGAAGCGGCCGAGCTCCCGGGCGGAGAAGGACTGCACCCGGTCGAAGACGGCGGCCCGCACGTCGCGGCCGAGCGCGGCGGCGGTGCGGGCGCCGTACAGGACGGCACCGATGTTGCAGACCATCTGGCCGACGGTGACGGCCAGCATCAGGGCGCCGAACGACAGGATGTAGCCCGTGTCGCCCTTCACGACGCCGTTGTCGATGATGTCGGCGTTCAGGGTGGGGAGGTAGAGCGAGGCGCAGGTCTGTAGGAACTGCAACAGGACCAGCAGGGCGATGGGCTTTTTGTACGGATCCAGATGGGTCCGCAGAAGTCGTATGAGCACGCTCGTCTCTCGGCTGGGTCGCGGACAGAAGGTGGCGGGCGGGGCCGCCCACCATCCTGCGCCACCGCCCCCGTACGCGTGCAACCGATTAACCCATGACCCGGTCAAAAATCAGCCCTGGTCAAGAACTGGGCCCACTGAACGCTTCGACGCGCTCACGCAGCGCTGCGGAACGCTTAGTTCCGCCAGGCGTCCCTCAGGCGTCCCTCAGGCGCTCCTCCGGCGCTCATCGAGCGTCCCCCAGCCGTCCCTAGGCGAAGGGGGTCCCGGAGAAGGCCCCGGGGTGGGACTGCTCCCGCACCGTCATGTACTGCTGCCGCACCGCCTGGCCCACGGCCAGCTCCTCGCCCGGCTCGAAGACCTGCGAGACCGCGCCCTGCCACTGCGGCAGCTGCCCGGTGAGCGCCCAGGCGGCCTGCCGGGCGGCGCCGATCGCGGCGTAGTCGGCGGGCTGCACGACCACGACCTGCGTACCGAACAGCATCGGCGCGACCGCCCGCACCGCGGGCAGCTCGGCGGCGGCCCCGAGTAGGAAGACGCGGCGCACGTCGACACCCCGCCCGCGCAGCACGTCCAGGGCGTCGCCGAGCCCGCACAGCATGCCCTCGAACGCCGCCCGCGCCAGGTGCTCGGGCTTCATGGACTCGCGGCGAAGGCCGGTGAGGGTGCCCGCGGCGTGCGGCAGGCTCGGCGTCCTCTCGCCCTCCAGATAGGGCAGGAGGACGAGGCCGTGGGCGCCGGGCGTGGACTTCAGGGCCAGGTCGGAGAGCGCTTCGAGGTCGGGCAGGCCGAGCATCTCGGCGGTGCCGCGCAGCGCCCGTACCGCGTTGAGGGTGTGGACGACGGGCAGGTGCATGCCGGTGGCGTCGGCGAGCGAGGTGATGGTGCCGCTCGGGTCGACGAGGGCCTCGTGGTGGACGGCCATGACCGAACCCGAGGCGCCGAGGGAGACGACGGCGTCGCCCTGCCGCACCCCGAGCCCGAAGGCGGCGGCCATGGTCTCGCCGGTGCCCGCGGAGATCAGCAGCCCCTCGGGCGTCGTCCCCGCGGCGTCGGCGGGCCCGATGACCTCCGGCAGCATCGCCTGGTGGCCGAGGGCGAGCTCCACCAGGTCGGGACGGTAGGAGCCGGTGGCGGCCGACCAGTAGCCGGTGCCCGAGGCGCCGCCCCGGTCGGTGGTGCGCCGGGCGGGGCGCCCGAGCAGCTGCCACACGAGCCAGTCGTGGGCCTGTACGAGGAGCCGGGTGCGCAGGGCTGCCTCCGGCTCGTGCTTGGCCAGCCAGCGCAGCTTCGCCACGGGCATCGGGGCCTGCGGTACGCAGCCGACGGCCTGCGCCCACGCCTGCCGGCCGCCGAACCCGTCGACGAGGTCGGCGGCGGCGACCTGGCCGCGCGGGTGGTTGCCGACGAGGGCGGGCCGGACGGTGTTGCCCTGGGCGTCGAGGGGGACGAGGGCGTGCTGCTGTGCGCACACCCCGATGGCCTGTACGCCTTCGAGCAGCCCGCCGCCCGCGGCCTCGCCGAGCGAGAGCAGCCAGGCCTGCGGATCGACGTCCGCCGCCCGCCCGCCGCCCTCCGGCGTCTCCAGCGGGTGCGGGGCATAGCCCTGCCTGAGTACGGCGCCCGTGTCCGCGTCGCAGACCACGATGCGTGTGAAATCGGGCGAGCTGTCCAACCCCGCGACTATCCCCATGGCGAGGATTCTGCCGCACCGCGGGGGGTGCCCCGCACGGTTGTCCGTGCGGGGCATGTCGTTGCAGGTCGCTGGGGGGGGCGTGGGGGCGGGGCCCGGAAGCTGCCCGGTGTCACTTGTCCGGGAGCCGGGAGCTGCCCGGTGTCACTCGCCCGGGAGCCGGGTGCCGCCCGTGTCACCTGCCCGGGAGTGGGGCGCCGCCCGTGTCACCTGCCCGGGAGCCGGGAGCCGGGGGCCGTCGGTGCTGCGGGCGGCGGCCGGTGCCCTCAGGTGTTGCTCGTGCCCCAGTCGTCCGCGGTGTCGCCGCCCTGTCCGCGCTCGCGCAGCGCCCGCACGCGGTCGGCCACGGAGTCCGGCATCCGGTCACCCACGCGCTCGGAGACCGTGTCGAGGGCCTTTCCCGCCACTTCCTTGCCCTGCTGGGTCGCGGACTCGACCGTGTTGCGCACGGCGGGGTTCTGCGAGACCTCGCGGACGGACTTCTTGATCTGCTCGTAGCGCTCGCGCCCGGAGCGTGTCCCGAGCACGTACCCCAGAGCCAGCCCTGCCACGAACGTGAGCCGGTAGCGCATGACGGCCACCCTTCCCTTGCCTCGACTGCCGACGTCGGTCGCCTGGGGATACCGATTGGCGGAGCACCCCCCTGCTTGCGCTAATGTATGTGTCGCAGCGAGCGCACGCCGCCCGGGGGTTCCCAGGCAGGTGACATTGTTGCAGTGACTCCGTCACCACGGGTCATTCCCCTGTAGCTCAATTGGCAGAGCAGCCGGCTGTTAACCGGCAGGTTACTGGTTCGAGTCCAGTCGGGGGAGCTCGGTCTCCTGTAGCTCAATTGGCAGAGCAGCCGGCTGTTAACCGGCAGGTTACTGGTTCGAGTCCAGTCGGGAGAGCTGTAGGAGAGGGCCCTCGGCCACCGTCACCGGTGCCCGAGGGCCCTCTCTGTCCCTGCTCGAAGCTCCAGTACGCCCCCCGTGACGCCCTCAATGCTCCCTCGTACGTGCGGGTTTCGCCCCCGAGGGAACCGTGCGGGCCGCAGCGGGGTCCTCATGGTCGTGCGTAGCCGACCACTCGGAGCAGGAGATCGTATGAGCGGCTATGCTGCGGCAGACGGCGCGCACAAATGTGCGCGACGCGCCGTTGGGGGCGGTAGCTCAGCCGGTTAGAGCAGCGGACTCATAATCCGTCGGCCGTGGGTTCGAGTCCCACCCGCCCCACGAAAGGCCTCACGCAGAAACGTTCTGATCTGCGGAATCGCGGTTGGACGGGTGTTCTGCGTGAGGCGATTGCCTCACATCGGTGAGGCAATCGTGCGCCTGTGCGCCCAGCCGGGTCTCTGGTCCCCCTCAGTCTGGGGTTATGGGGGTACACCTCGGTGGGATCTGCGGTTGGCGGTCCCACGGCTCATCCACGGAACATCTGTGCCCCCGGTTCTTCCGGCGAAATGGCCGTTTCATCCGGGATGTGGGCGTCCCGTGAGGGGTGTGCAGCGTGCGCGGCTTGCGGCTGCTCGCTCGGCAGTCGGGTCGCGTCTGTACTCGTGCGTGATGGCCTGTCGCAAGGAATGTTGGTGATGTAGCTTGGTTATGTACATCATGGACTCGCGGTGAGGGGTGGCCGGTATGTCTGTTACCCAGATCGATCTCGATGACGAGGCGCTGGCCGAGGCGATGCGGCTGATGGGTGTCTCGACGAAGAAGGAGACGGTCAACGCGGCTCTGCGGGACTACGTGGCGCGCATCAAGAGGCTTGAGGCCGCGGAGAAGCTGGCCGCGCGGGGTGAGCGGGGCGAGTTCGAGGCTGCGGCTGCTGCTCGTGACGCTGCTAAGAACGCCCGGCGGGCAGCCTTCGAGTGATCACGTACCTTCTCGATACTTCCGCCCTGTGGCACCTCTTCCGTACGCCGGGGGCGTTGCGGCCCTGGGAAGGGCACATCGCCGCCGGCGTGTTCCATCTCTGTGAGCCCACGAGGGCGGAGTTCCTCTACTCGGCGACTAGTCCAGCCCACCGCGATGAGCTGGCCGATGAGCTGGATGCTCTCTGTCAGTTCTCGCCGGTGCCCAAGAACGCGTGGCGCTGGGTCGATACCGCGCAATACAAGCTCACCCAGCGAGGGCAACACCGCGCCGCCGGAGCCATTGATCTCCTGGTGTGCGCGACCGCCGTCCATCACGGCCACACCGTGCTTCACGTCGACAATGACTTCGCCACGGTGGCGGCGGTCCTCAAGGAAGTCCAGCAACGAGACGCACGCGCCTGACCGGTGTGAAACCGGATCCCTGCCTGCTGCTCCATCGTCCAGCCAAAGCGGCCCACCATCTGCATTCACCTTTCAGCTGACGGGTCGAGGCGCCGGTGTGGAAGCGGCGCATGGTCCGAGGTCACCCTGGGACCACCCCCGTATGCGCGGGGACCATCAGTCCACGGGCATCCCCAAGGCGACCGCCGAGGGACCACCCCGGCACGCGCGGGGACCACCTGGATTGCTGGGACGGCACGGCGAGCTCGGGGCGCGGCGATACGATCCTGAGGGTCGTGTGGGGTTGACGGACAGGGAGAGGTCTCGTGGCCAAGTTGGTTCAGGAGCAGCTGCTTGAGGTGTTCGTGGACGACTACGCGTTCGCTTTTCAGGAGTCATGGGATGCCGAGCTGCCGGTTGAGTTTCCCGACGGCTTGAACGCCGATGTGTTCGTGAATGCGTTTCCGGGCCGGGTGGACGTGTCCAGTGCCGGTCATATTCATACTGCCGCAGTGAAGGTGCAGGTGTGGGACGGGGCGCCGCCTGCTGAAGACGCCTCTGTGTGGGATGTGAGTGACGAGGCCGGGTTCGAGTCGGTGAGCGGTGATGTCGCTGTGTGGACCCCGACCTTGGGGCGCACTGATGAGCTGATCGAGCTCGGCAGAAAGGGCTCGTGGCGGGTGCGGGTGCACTGTGCGGGCCGCGACGAGGTGGCCGCGTTGAGGGGTTCGGAAGAGTCCGTTGTGGGCGTCGAGCGCTATCTGGTGCAGTTCTTCCCGGCCTGCTGACTGGCACGGGGACGGGCAGTAGGCGTCGGCCGTCCCCGGCTCGTCACGGTGTGATCCTTACGAGGAAGGCGTCGTCCTCGGTGTCAGCGAGCATCCTGTTCTTGGCGTAGAAACCTTTCAGCAGCAGCCCGGCGTCGCGGTTGTGCTCTGCCAGAACAGGCTTGGCCGAGAAGTTGAACTTCCGTGCGTGCGGGTCGTATTGATGTTCGGCGGCTCCTTCCAGTGTGGAGCGGAAGGGGTACTCGTCGCACTGCTTCTTGCCGCCCTCCGTGTAGTTCGGGCCCCAGTGCCTCTTGCACTGAGCGATGGCGGCCTTGCCGTTGTCCTCGTTGCGCCGACTGTCCCGTGTCCGGTGCAAGGGGGCACTGGGATTCTGTCCGGGAACCTTCTTGGCGGACATGTACGGCTTGGTGTCGTCGGGGCTGAGGAAGGCCAGCCGGATGTGCTTGGCGACCTCCTGCTCCACCGCTCCGCTCTTGGCGCTGTACACGAGCGGGACGGCGTAGCTGAAGGTGGCTGCACCGCGCCGGGCGGGGTTGCCGCTGCCGGTGGAGTTGGCCAGATAGCCGGCGGCTTCCCATCGGGGAGCGAGCAGGAACAACTTGGTGCTGGAAGGGGGCTGCACGGTCCACGGGGCGGGAGGTGTGACGGTGACGGTCGGCTGGTAGACCGCGAAGATCGTGTCGAGCCGACCACTGCCCTGGCCCGGTTTGGCGTGGACGGTGTGCGTGAACGACTTCTGCCGCTTGGCCTCTGCGAAGGTCTTGGTGCCGGGCATGGTGCCGGCGTAGGTGTAGCGGGCGCGGGACGGCCAGCTTTGGGTGATCTTCGCATTCACCGAGATCTTGAGGGCGTTGGCGGGGACGCTGCCGGCCTTGCCCATCTCGCTGAAGTGGAATTTGTAGTCGATCTTCCGGCTGTTCTTGGCGACCGTGCCCACCACGCGCAGGTTGAACCAGCTCTTTCCCTTGACGCGTCCGTTCTTCAGCCAGGTCTGGAGGAAGGACGTGCCGGTGCACACCGCGAAGCGGGACTTGATGAAGAACTTCTTGTCGCTTCCCAGGCCCTTGCGACATTCGTCCAGGGTCATCTTCCGGGAGGGTTCAGGGTAGATGGCGTCCCCGGGGGCCAGGGCCGAGGGCCGAGTCCCAGAGGGTGAAGCGGGCGGCGTGGGCGCGAAGGACGACTCCTTGGCGACTGTCCCATGGGCGGCGGCAGGGCCAACTGTCTCGGCTGCGGTGAGAGGCTTCTGCGCTCGGCCGGCCCGGGTCATCGCGTCCAGTCGTTCCAGGCCGCCGTCGGCTTGAAGCTGCGCGAGTGAAGGAAGGGGCGTGCCCGGTGGCAGCGCGTAGGTGAGCACACCCGCGTCCGAGCCGTCGTCGGCGAGCGCGGGTGCGGCGGCGGGCAGGGCGGTGACGGCTAAGGCGACGGCCAGGGCCGTGCGGCAGGATATGCCCAACCACGGTCTTGTCATGGAGCGTTCTCCCGTTCGGTTCGTGCCGGGCTCGTCCGGGCACGGAGGCGCAAGATTTACCGAACTGGTGACCGAAGGGTGGCGTGGAATGCCCAAGGTGGCGCGATGCCGCGCTTTGCTGGCCAGAAGCGCCCCGGTCGCTCCTGGGGCCTTGAGGAACTCGTGGTGGTGGGGCGGAGCGCCGAGGAGCCGGCTGCGTGCAGCCCTGTGACGTCCCAGCCGCTGCGAGGGGGATGCTTCAGCGGGTCACGATTGATGCGAACCGGCGCACATGAACCCCTGTGGAGCTGCGGGAGCGGTGAAGCAGCGGTGGAGCGCTGATCCGCTGAGGAGAAGGTGGCGTGGGAGCGGTGGAAGGTCGACGCCCCGCAGTAGATGCTCGCGCTCGTCGTAGCAGTGCCTTCCACTCTCGCGAGGCTGTTGCTCATCACCGCCGCCTGGAAGATCTCCGAGCACGTCAGCGTAGAGGTCGGCTCCCAAGCCGTCCCGCATACTTGTACGACTCGCTCGTCTGGCTGACGGCCCCCATCGTGACTGCTGTCGTGTGGCCGCGGGTCGTGCACCACGGCCACACGGTCCCCTCAGGCCGTTGCAGGCAGTGGTGCGGGCGTGAGCGTGGCGGGACTTGTGTGCGCCATGAATGCCTGACCGAAGGACCCGTAAAGCCTGGACCGTAGCGGGACTTGCAGGTGGTACTCGGAGGCGAGATCGAACGTGGTGCGCAGCGGGGCGTGGTACTAGCGTTCGACGGGGCCACTCCCGCATGCGCGGGACCACTCGACCCGGCACGCCACCGTGAGCGGCTGCCAGGGACCACCCCCGCACGCGCGGGGACCACGCGGCGACGTCCTGCCCTTTGATGCACTGGTCGGGACCCCCCCCGGCACGCGCGGGGAGCACGCACGCTCAGGGTGCGCTGGACGCCGACGGGGCAGGCCATCCCCGTACGCGCGGGGATCACCTGGGCGGGTCGACGAGATCGACTAGCGAGCGGTGGCCACGTAGCGAATCAGACGTGGCATGCCTGGAGCCGGGGACTGCCCTCGCGCGTGCGAGGCCAGGTTTGTTGCTGGCTCTCAGGGAGGCGAGGCGTGCTTTGCGGCCTCATGTATGCCTTGGATGTCCCGGGCGCTCTGTGTGGCGCCCTGGATGTGCCAGTTGCAGGTGACGTGCGGCTGGTGTCAGCCGATGTCGTGAACGTTGTGTTCGCGGAGGTCGGGTGCGTGGCGGGTGATGGTGCGGTAGTCGGCGTCGTCGTGCAGGACGGTCAGGCCGTGGTGGGCGGCGGTTGCCGCGATGATTAGGTCGATGGCCGAAGCGCTGCGGTGTTCTCCGGCCCGGGCCATGCGATGTTGTATCGAGCCGACCCACCGTGCGGCGTTCTTCGGCACTGATACGTCCGGGTAGAGGTCGGTGAACATTTCCGCGATTTCTTCGTACTCGTGGCTGTTGCGGGCGCTGTACAGGAACTCGGCGCGCTGGGGGTAGCAGGAGGCGATCGCCTCGGCGTCGATCGCGTCGTACCAGGCCGACTGGAGCTTGGGGTCGGAGAGCAGTCGGACCAGCCCGGACGTGTTCAGCAGGTAGATCACCGGCCGTCCTTCTCCGCCCGGTGCCGGCGCTCACCGTCCTCAACGGCTCCCCACTCGCGCGCCCGCTCGAAGTGGCGACTGATGCGGGCTGCTCGCTCCTGCTGTTCGGCGTAGAACTGGAGGGCCAGGTTGACGGCCTCTTTCTTGGTTCTGGCCTTGGACAGGGCCATGGCGCGTTCCAGGGCGTCGTCGTCGATGTCGATCTGGGTTACTGCCATGCTGCACCTCACTGCGTGTGATGGTGGTGATGTACAAAGAATTATACGGCACCAACATTCAAGTGGTGAGGGTGCGAGCTCGGTCGCAAGCAGCATGACGGTTGCTAAGTCGGCCCTAGACCGGCTCGGGAAGGCTGTGACGCCAGGAATCCGCATGTGCAGGGGACCGCTATTGCGGCGCCATCGACTGCGGCGTGGTGGAGGGACCAGCACCCCCGCACGCGCGGGGACCACGGCCAGGAACCGCCGAGCGGGGACGACTTCGGGGGACCACCCCCGCACGCGCGGGGACCACGGCAGGGGCTGCTTCATCAGGCGCTGGAGCAGGGGACCACCCCCGCACGCGCGGGGACCACGCGGCGCTGGATGCGGCGCTGAGGAACGCGGCGGGACCACCCCCGCACGCGCGGGGACCACGTCCTCCGGCGTGTCGTACGTGACCAGGCGAGGGGACCACCCCCGCACGCGCGGGGACCACTCCAACGTGTACAGCGACGTGCGGGACATGGCGGGACCACCCCCGCACGCGCGGGGACCACAGGCCGCGACCTGCGGCCCTACGCAGTCGATAGCGGATTTTCCCTTACTTCTTGAGAAATCGGCATTTCACCCTGATGGCCACAAATCGTTATCATGTGCCGCAAACTCCTCCCAGCCGCAGCATCCCGGCGGCGGACTCGCGCTGGAGCCACGTCTGGATAGACGCGTCGGCGTGAGCCTTGGTTGGGCGTGATCGGCAGGGCTCGATGTGTCCCTGTGTCGCAGATCGTCCCCCGTGGGTGCGATTCTGTCGTCACCCCGCCGTATTTGGCGCTACCGCGTCAAGCAGCTCACGACGTTCCTTCTGAGCGGCTACTCTTCGTAGGCGCAACTGGGCCGAGTTCAGCAGCTGTTGCGGTCGCTCCCTGGAATGCGACCATGCGGGCGCCAGTAGAAGCCTCCGCTGCTCCGAGCGCTTCACCGTGCCCCGTCCGGCCCTGTAAAGCCGGTGAGGCAATTGCCTCACCACCCCGGATTGGGCGGGACCGAGCGGGACTTGGTGGGGTCGAATCGGGTGGACATGTCCTGTACCCCGATAAAACCGCAGGTGATGGGTCATCGTTTTAGGTTCGAGTCCCACCCGCCCCACCTGGCTCACGTCCCGCATCGGGTGCCTCCCGTGCGGTTCAGGTGGGCCCTGACGGCGGCGCCGCGTGCGGCGTTCCACGCCCGGCGCAGGCGGGTGCCGGTCGGGCAGTAGTCCATGCGCCGACAGGGCGGGCAGGCGTGCAGGTGTCCCATGTACGTCGTGTAGACCCGTGTCGCCGCGGCGTCGAGCTCCGCCGCCGTGGCGCTCACGACTCCACCGCCGGCGGATCGGCCGTGGCGAGGAGCGCGGCCAGGTGCTCGGGGTCGCACAGATACCCGGGGCGAGCGGGGATCACGACCCAGTGCGCGTGCAGCGACAGCACACCGGGGCGGGGGAGGTACAGATAGGTCTCAAGGCGGAGGCACTCCTCTGTGCCTTCCCATATGGCGTCCGGTTCGATCAGTACGTAGTACGGCCCCATGCTGTTGCGCAGGTCCCGGATGACCGGGCCGTCGAGCCAGGAGTGCAGGACGGTGGCGACTGTCTGGGGGGCGTCGCTGCCGACCGCGGCGTGGATGCGCTCGCACGGGACGCGGACGGCGTCGAAGCGCCGGCCGAGCGGGAGCAGGGCGATGCCGTCCCTCGCCCACGCGCGGTAGACCGAGCCCGGGTCGGAGTCGGTCTGTGCCAGCCATTCGGCGATGGCGCTTCGGTCCAGAGCCTGCTCCCGTGCGCTGCTTTCCGGGACGGTAGGCGGCCCGTAGCGTCGGCCATGTCGACTCCTTCGTGGTCGGCCACGCCCCGGGGCCGTTCGCGCGGCCGCCGGGGTCTGCTCTTGCCATGCAATCGCGGGTGACAGGAGTGGGAAGGAGCCCTACGGGTGGCCAGGAGGGGGCCACACTGTCAGGGAGGGGGCCGAAAGTGGATATGAGCGAGCGGCGCGAGCACTTCGGTGTGTACCTGGCTGGTCTGCGACAGGCCCGAGGGAAGTCTCAGCGCCAGATGGCTGCACTGCTGTGCGACGCATCGGGCACCCAGTCCGTCACGCGCACCGAGATCTCCCGGTGGGAGCGGGGTAGGCGCGTCCCGGAGGTGTGGTTGCCGTGGCTGGCGCAACTGCTCGCGGTACCTCTCCAGGAGATCGAACAGGCTGCGGCCTACGCCCGGGGCGACGAGTCGGCAAGGCTGCCAGGACCGGCTGCGTCACTGTCTGCGCTGCTGCCCGAGGGCGACCCGCTGCGAGCAACCGGCACCGTAGGGCGGCGGATCGGCGCGACGGAGATCCTCGACCTGGCCAACCGGGTGCACGCCCTGCGCCTAGCCGACGACGTCCTGTCCGGTGGTGACTTGATCGACCCGACGTTCCGTGAACTGCGGTCCGCACTGGCCCTTTACCGGGAGTCGACGTTCACGGAGGACACCGGGCGTCAGCTCCTTGCCCAGATCGGCGAACTGGGCCAGATCACGGGATGGGTCGCATCGGACGCCGGACGCCTCGCCGACGCCGAGCACGCCTACCGGCTCGGCCTGGACGCGGCACGGCAGGCAGGCGACGCGCCTCTGGCCGGGAACCTCGCCGGCTCGCTCGCCTACCAGTGGTCCAACAACGGACGCGAGCGCGAAGGCGCCGAGCTCGCCGAAGCCGCGCTACGGGAATCCGGGCCCGCGGCACCGGCGGTCGCCCGCGCCCTGTTCTCGGACCGGGTCGCGTGGGCCCACACCCGGGCCGGAAGACCGGACAGCGCACAAGCCGCGATGCGGGCCCTCGGCGAAGCCCACGCCGCCCTCGACGAGGAGACGGACGGACAAGCCCCGCCGTGGGCGTACTGGGTGTCGCGTGAAGAACTGAAGATCATGGATGCGCGGGTCTTTACGGAGCTGCGCCGCCCGCTGCGCGCGGTACCGCTGCTGACGGACGTGTTGAGTCGATACGACATAACGCACGCCCGCGAGTTGGCGCTCTACAGGTCGTGGCTGGCGGTCGCCTTGGCGGACGCGAACGAACCCGAGCAGGCCGCGGCCGAGGCCCAGCGGGTCATCGCCCTGGCAGGGGAACTCTCATCCGAGCGGACAGCGACGCGCACACGGGTGGTACTGGAGCGACTGCAACCGTTCGCTGCCGTGCCGGAGGTGCGCAGCGTACTTGCCGAGCACAGGCACTTGCTGCACGCCTGACCCCTGACGTGACGAAGCGGCCCCGCACCTCGAAGGAGAGCGGGGCCGGAGTCCGGCTGTGCCGCGAGCCGGGACGCTTTCGTCAGGTGTCGGACTTGAGCGAGCGACGGAGGATGTCCCACTCGCGTACACGCAGTCTGTAGGAGCCCGGGCCGGGGCCGGCTTTGGCGAGGGGAGGCAACTCCTCGTCCAGGTCGTCCATCAGAGCATCGACGATGAGCTCCCCGGGCGGGCTCCGGACGGAGAGCTCCACACGGCAGGGGTTTGTCCCAGAGCCGCCGGATGCCGCGGGGTGTAGGACAGTAGGGACCACCGGAAATGATTCAGTGGTCCCTACTGCCATACGACGAGGCTCTACAGAATGATCGGGACCGGACCACTTCCCGCAGGAAGGGTGTCACCGTTTTTGGTTCGCCCGCGCATCGAGTCAGGCGCGACGACCCGGGCCACGGTCCCGTAGTCACCCCGTCTTTGGGCCGGCCCGCTTTCCGCGATCCGCCTACCGCAAGCCACCACTCTGCCAAGAACCGCGGTTCAGGGCAGAGCTGTTCACCCATCTTCCAGATCATGGGTGGCATCGGGCTGCGGCGACCCGGGCTTCGAGCTGCCGTCAAGAACCGGTCATATCAACGACATTGCGTTCTGCGTCGCCACGAACATGAACTTCCCCAAGTCGGGCGCGGGCGTGGACGCGGCAGCGGTCCCACCGCTCCCCGCTTCCTGGGCCGTACCCGCTGCGGCCCAGGATTCCCCCGGTGTCACAGCCGAAGCCGTGGTCGCTGTCGCCCCGACTGCGAGCGTAGCTCCCAATCCCGCAGCGACGAGCGCATGACGAACACGCATGACATACCCCTCTCCAAGAAGCCCTGCCCTGATGGCCAGGCTGAGCAGTTGGACCCTGACAGGGGATCGTCAGCAGCGACTGTGAGGAAGCAGACCTTGTCCTGTATGTGACTGTGTTTGTCTCATCTGGGGGCCCTCCCACCGTCCAGGGACCTCACGAGTCTCCGTACCGGCGCCATCCGCCGCCTGGTGGGCGGGCCCGCGGTTCCGCTTGACTCGGCCGGGCGGGGAGGGCGAGCGGCGAGTGCGGTCGGCACCGGTCAGGGGGCGGGGGCTCGCAAGGCCATGGTGGCCTGGTGGGCGAGCCAGGGTTCGGCCTGGTCGTAGGACCATCCGTTGTCGTCGACCAGCGTGAAGTATCCGCTGTATCCGAAGTAGAACCACAGGATGCCGGTCGCCTGCTCGACCGTCATATGTGGGTGCGTGCCGTTGATTTTGTGCAGATGGGCGGCGACGGTGGCGAGCGCGTCCCGGTAGCGACGGGTCCCGATCGCCAGCCCTTCGGCCGCGCCCTCGTTGTGGGGCGCCGTCGCGATCAGGATGCGCATGATGTCACCGAAGCTCTCCCGCATGGACCTGGTCACGGCGGACAGCTGGCGCAGCAGCTCGTCCGGATCGGTGTAGGAATCCATCTCGTCCATCGACGCGGCGACGATGGGGGCCTGGCTCCAGATGTCCACCAGGGTGCGCAGCAGACCCTGCTTGCCGCCGCCGACGGCGTAGACGGTCGTCGGGGCGACCCGGGCCTCGGCGGCGATCTCCTCGACCGTGGTCGCGAAGTAGCCCTTGAGCGAGAAGAGCAGCCGCGCGGACTCGACGATGGCCAGCCGGGTGGCCTCCGCGTAATCGCTCCGTCGGCTCTTGTGCGGTGTTGACATGACCGTACTTTGCCGTATCCCGGTCTCCGTTGCCAGGCTGTGTTGACCGGAGTTAGACTCCGGCGAGCGGATTGCTTCTTTGAACGATGAGTTCTGCGGTAGCGCACAGACCATGCGACGAGCCGGAAAGGGGCACTGCGGTGACGTATCCAGGGCGAACCACGCGATGTACGAAGCCGGCCACCCCCCTGTGCCGTACGCCCCTCCCGAAGCAAGCGGGGACGTCCTCGGCCACCTAGGGCTTCGCTCGCCCGCTCCGGAACGGTGCGAGTGCCCGCCGCCCTGCCGCCGTCCCGCAGTACGTGGCTCCGGCCGACGTCCGGGCGTGCGTTCCCCACAGCCGTACCAGGGCCTCACTGAGGTCACCGCCCCCGCTGAACAGCGCGACAGGCGCACGGACGAGCCCGAGTCCAGCCCCATCCTCCGGTGCTTGGACGGTTCTGCCGCGCCCGGAACAGCGCAAGAAGGACAGCTCCACGTCCCGGCTGTGCGCCGCCTCCCACGACGGAGCGGGGCCGGTCACGGACCTTCACACCGAGCAGAGCCCCATTCGCAGCCATCCGAAGGGTTCCCTTGTGTCGCATCCCCTCACGTCGGCCACGTCCATGGCGATACACACCTCCGCACCCGCGGCAGCATTCACGCC
This sequence comes from Streptomyces sp. NPDC017940, assembly GCF_044328435.1. Lineage (NCBI taxonomy): Bacteria > Bacillati > Actinomycetota > Actinomycetes > Kitasatosporales > Streptomycetaceae > Streptomyces > Streptomyces sp. NPDC017940. Next base: position 658,589 of record NZ_JBIRHJ010000001.1, read on the forward strand.
CACGCCCGCGGCTGCGTCCGTACCGTTACCCGGGGCCGCAGCAGCCGGCGGCCACACCCCGCTTCCGTACACCCCCAACTGCCGTCGGCTCCTGCGCGACGCCGACCACCTGCTGATCGGGGTGAGTCCAGGCAACGGTTACTTCGGCATCCCCACCCTGACCCGTATGTTCCGCTGGGCGCATGCCACCTTCCAGCGGGTGGACGTCATCGTCCCCGACCGCTCCCTGGCGTCCAACTACCGCGCCCGGGGCTATCCCGACCAGGCGGCACACAAGAAGGCGCGGACAGAAGTGTCCTGCGTCCGAAGGCGCATCCGGCGCGCCTTCGAGCGCAGCGAGATCCCTGGGGAGGACCAGCACACCCACCTGCTGTCCGACCTCGCCCAGACCGATGCCTACCAGCGACTGCACCTGCGCGTCCGGAACGCGCTGACCACCGACGAACGCACCCACGCCCTCTGCCGGAAGGTGTCCGCCCGCGCCGTCCCCGTAGCGGCAGCCGGGTCCGGGACGGCATGCGGGCCCGGGACCGCCGCGGCCAGTTCCGGCGAGGACGGCGGCACGAAGCCGGGCGGCCGGGGCAGCGACGCCGCCGCCCTGGCCCTGGAGTACCTCATCGACGAACTGCCCTTCTTCATGGACACCCCGAGCATCCTCGGTGTCCCCTCGTCACTGGTCAGCTATCACGCGCCGGTGGGCTTCGCCGACCTGCTCTACACCGGGGCCGGCCCCCTGCACGCCGCAGCCAACCAGGGCTTCATCCTCCTCAAGGACCACGCGGCGCAGTGACAGTCCGGCCGCACCCCGCACCGGCCCCAGCGGACCCGCACTCGGCCAGGAGGGGCGGACCGCCCCCCCCGTATGTGAAGGAGCGTCCCGCCGTGACTACCGCACAAGAACAAGGCCCCCTCACCTTCCCCTTCCACGACTGGAGTCAAGAGCTCTCCCCGCACCACCAACGGCTGCGCGAAGCCGACGCACCGGCCTGCCCCGTCGTCTCCGAGTACACCGGAGACCGGCTGTGGCTCGTCACCAGGTACGCCACCGCCAAGCGGCTGCTGGAGGACCCACGATTCAGCTCGACCGCCGCGATGGCGCCCGGTGCGCCCCGCCAGGAGCCCGTGGAACTGCGCGCCCCCGGCACCACCGGCGACGGAGTGTCGGTGCTGCGCGAAGCGGGCCTGCGCTCGGTCTTCATCGAAGGCCTCGGGCCGCGTGCGGCCCGGCGTCAGGGGAAGTGGCTCCGCGACCGGGCCGACACGTTGCTGCGCGACCTCGCCGAGCACGGGGGTCCCGTCGACCTCGCGGCGGACTTCGCGCAACCCCTGGCGGCGGCGATGACGTCCCGCGTCCTGCTCGGCCAACTCAGCACCGAGGAGACCGCGCTGCTTCGTGACCACGCCGACCGCTGCCTCCAGTTCTGCGGCGCCACCGCCGAGCAGCAGCGCGAAGGCCTCATCGACATCCACCGGTTCTTCACCGCCCACGCCCGCCGGCTGGCCGAGGGGCCCGGGGACCATCTGCTCAAGCGGCTCGCCGAAGCCCCGGCCGAGGCCGGCCCGCTCGGCGACGCCGCGCTGTCCGAGATAGCCGCGCTGCTGTTGATCGCCGGATACCCCACGACCTCGGGGTTCCTGTGCGGCGCTGTGATCACTTTGCTGCGGCACCCGGAAACCATCGCTCGGTTGCACCGCGATCCCGCGCTGGTCCCGGACACCGTGGAGGAACTGCTGCGCCACACACCCCTGTCGACCGGGGCTGCCAAACGGATGGCCACCGAGGACGCGGACATCGACGGCGTTCAGATCCGGGCGGGAGAGGTGGCGATGGTCTCGCTGGAGGCCGCCAACCACGACCCGGACGCCTTCGACGACCCCGACAGCTTCCTCCCCGAACGCCACGGCCCGGGACACCTCGGCTTCGGCCACGGCCCCAACTTCTGCCCCGGGAACCGTCTGGCCCGCTGCCTGATCGACGCGATGGTGCGTGCGGTGGCCCGCAGGCCCGGACTCCGCCTGACTGTGCAACCCGAGGAGATCCGCTGGCACGAGGGCCTCTTCTTCCGCCGCCCGAAGGCGATCCCAGCCTCCTGGTGACCCCGACGCGGCGGCCCGCCGCACAAGGGTGTCTGTCGAACCATCGAATGTGCCCTGCGCCAGATCCGTACCGAGCGCACCCGGCGTAAGAGCAGTGCGCCAGCACCTGGCACTCCTCGCGCACTCCGGCGCAGTCGTGTCCGGGTTTCATCGGCGCGGTCGAGGACGGCCCGGCCCGGACAGCGTGGCGCTGGATGGAGGCCGCGCGGTACCAGCTCGGACGCATTCGGGACCATCCCCGCACCTGCGGGAGTGGTCCCGGATCCGGCGGCGTCGTGCAAACCATCGTCTCCGACCGCGCCGACCTCTCCGGCATCCGGGACTCCAGCCTCCCATTCACCTACGCGGCAGGCGACATCCTGTACGGCTCCAACCGCTACGAAGCCGTCTTCTGACCCCATGGGCCGGCGTTCGCGTACCTCAGCAATTGATCCGCCGCTTCTGATTACGGGCAAAAGGGCGGCGCACAGACGCCGGGGCCGTACCCACCCATCGCTCCCTGCTGATCCTGATCCCCGGACGCAGGACCCGGCTGCTGCGACGCCTCCCACGGCAGAGCGCGGGCTGGTGCCGCACCGGCCGCTCCCGCTCCCACCGCCAGAACCGCGACCACGCTCAAGCAGGTTCCGGCAACGCGCTGACTGATGCGACGCATGAGGTCCTCCTCAGACCGGAAGTCTTGCCTTACTCACCCAGACGCACTGGCTGGCGACCACCGTTGCGTGTGCGCGTGCTGCCACGACAAGTGCGTTCCCCCACTCCGCTCTCGTCCTCCGGCCGTGGCTTCGTCACGCCTGGAGGTTCTGTTGAAGCTGCCACCAGATCCCAGGGGGTGCCCGCGCCTACCGCACACCGGGCGGGACCACCCCCTACAGTCGCGCACGCCGCGGTGTGAAGCTTCGCGCGGTGTGAAGCTTCGCTACCTCGGCACCGCCTACACCGCGCCGCGAGACCCACCCCCCTCTTCAGGATCCCGCAGCGCGGACTCCTCACCGTCACGCTCATCCCGGACGCACCGGCACCCTTCAGAGCCTTCAACGCCTTCTGTACGGGTCTGATGTCGCACCGTGGTGCCGCGCCGGGCGCCGCCGAGGCCGCCGGGGCCGCCGCCGCGTCGGGAACCGTCACCAGAGAGGCCGTGCAAGCCAGAGCCGCGATCGCGCTCGTCCTACGTCGCACGATGTCTCCTTGTCCGCTTCGCCAAGCTGTCCGCTTCGCCGAGCTGTCTGCTTCGCCGAGCTGTCTGCTTCGTCGAGATCGATACGTCGATCCTCGGGCGGAGGCGTGCGACGGGGTATCCGCCGGATGTCCGGACCGCACCCGCCGGTCGGCGGGGCACGCAGACGCCAAGGGACGCGGACAGCGAGGCACGCGGAACGGGCCCGGGAGCGCGGGGTGGGTGCGCTTCCGGGCCCGTCGGAGGGGCCGTGCGGGGGAGGGGCAGGGCGGCAGCGGGTCAGTGCGGCTGCGGGGTCAGTGCAGCAGCGCGGAGCCGTTCACCTGCTGCGTTATCGCGCCCTTGCCGTCACCGGCGATGTCGTAGACGACCTTGGAGTCCGCCGACCACCAGAGGTTTTTGTCGTAGTCGGCGTCCGGTGCCGCGCACCGGTTCGGCGGGTTCTCGTAGTCGTCCTCGTTGCCGGTGTAGTCGACGTGCTTGTTCACGAGGTCCGTCAGGTCGCAGGTCCGGTACGTGATGACCTTGTCCTCGTCGAACGGCGGCTGGGGCGCCTGGCGCGCTTCGATCCGCGTCGTGACGACGAAGCTGGTGAACCGCTTCTCGTCCAGGTGTCCCTGCGGGTCGACGGGGCGCCAGGAGGTGAAGCTGTGCCCGGTGACCTTGCTGCCGTCGATGCCCGCGCAGTTCTTCACGTAGAAGGTCAGGTCGGGCCTCGGTCCCGGAGTCGTCACGCTGAAGCTGTTCTTGACGGGATCGGTGCACGACTCCGCCGCGTGCGCGGGTGCCGCGAGCACGACGCCCCCGGCCATGACGCCGACCGCGATCACGGCACCGGAAATCTTCTTACGCATGGTTGAGCGCCTTTCGGTACGGCTTGTCTGTCTTGTGTGGCGTGTGCGTCCCAGGCACCTCATGGGCCTCGTACGCCGTAGGTCGCAACGGCGGCGGCGGGTGGCCTCGCCGGGTCGGTGCCGCTCAGGCGCGCCGGACCTCGAAGTAGTCGACCTTGTCGTTCCAGTTGCCGCCGCCCGGGTAGCCGAGGCGCTTGAAGTTGGGGTAGTTGCCCGCCCTCGACGTGCTTCCGGCGTCCAGTGCCCTGACCCGGTCCGCCGTGGGCCAGGTGCGCGAGTCGGTGATCTTCGCGTCGCCGTAGTTGAGGGACCAGTGCATGACGCGGTAGTAGACGGAGCTCAGCTTGTTCTGCATGCCGTAGCTCTTGAGCTTCTTCGTGCCGTCCTCGGAGAACCGGAGGATCTTGCCCTTGTGCTTGGCGTGCTGGTACAGGCACCAGTAGTCGACGACGCAGCGGCTCGGCAGCCGGAGCAACGCGCCGGGTGCGGAGTCGGCCCGCTGGGTCGCCTCGCGGGACGCGGCCGGCAGCTTCGGGTCGGCCAGTGCCTCTTCGTCCGTGTCGTAGCAGTTGACTTCGCCGCCGGGCAGTTCGGTGCAACTGGTGGCGCCCTCCCAGGACTCGGCGAGGTTGATCTTGCGCCCCTTGTAGTCGGCGATGACCGGCCCGGCGGGCGCTTCGGTGCCCGGCTCGTCCATGGGCGGATTCCCCGACGGTCCGTCGGGCTTGTCCGTCGGGTCCTCGGACGGCTCCTCGGACGGCTCGTCCGTCGGCTCGTCCGTCGGCTCGTCGGTCGGATCCTCGGTCGGCTCGTCGGTCGGGTCCTCGACCGACTCCTCCGGTGGCGTCGTGGAGGTGGCCGTCGGCTCGGGAGCCGGGTCGGCCGCGTGCACCACCGCACCGCTGGTGAGCATCAGCGCGGCGGCCGACGTGGTGACGACGAACAGGGAAGTCAACGGTTTGCGCATCAAAGAGTGCTCTCCGGGGGGGTGTGGTGGGTGTGCGGCCGCTCCGTACCGCGCCCTGTACGCGTCGAGCACCTGGCCCTGACCCGGGTGAAGGGCTTCGCTCCCGCTACGAGGAGGGGAGTTACCCTTGCAATTTCGAGTCGGTGGTCCGCGCGCCGGTGACGGCGGCGGTGACGGCAACTGGACGGATGTACAAGTCGGGTGTGCAGGTTAGGTGTGCAGTTCGGGCGTACGGGGCGGGTGTATCGGAGGGTTGGGAAGGCGCCGTCGAGGCTGTGCGGCATGCGTTTGCTCGACTTTGCGATCACAGTCTCAGTCTTTCGCCGCTGTGAATCCAGGGCCCTCGGAGTGGCTGGCCTGAAGTCGCCTGTGCCCGGAATGTTCCTTCTTCGGCGACGAGTGGTGGGGTGTGATGTGTGCCTGGTGTGGTCATGACGAAACGGAAGGGTGAATGTCCTTCTCCGTCTGCGGGAATGGCCGATTTGTATGCCCTGCGAGCGGTCCCGCCAGCCCTAGGCAGGTTCCCTCGCAGCCCCCGCCCCCGCGTCGGTCCCCACGGACGCCCGGGCCCGGGCCTGGGCCGGGGCCGGGGCGCCGTTCCACTCCATGCGGCTCCAGGGCATCGCGAGGTCGTCCAGGGACGACACCGTGCGGGGGGCCAAGTCGTCGAGGTCGGCGGCCTCCCGGTGGCGGGCGAAGACCGTGTCGACGTAGCGGTGGCCGGTGTCGGGCGCGATGAACACCGTGGTGCCGCCCGGCTCCCTGGCGTGTTCCCAGCGGGCCGCGGCATAGCTCGCGCCCGTGGACAGGCCCGCGAACACCGCGTGCCGCCGCAGCAGTTCGACGCTGCCGGTCAGGGCGGTGCGGAACGACAGCCAGTGGACGGTGTCGTACGCGGTGTGCGTCACGTTGCCGAACGGGATCGAGCTGCCGATCCCGGCGATGATGATCTCCGGGTCGGCCACGTGCTCGCTGCCGAAGGTGACACTGCCGAACGGCTGCACACCCGTGAGCCGCACCGGACCCGCGCCGCCCGCGCCTTCGGTGCCGCCCGCGCCGCCCGCGCCGCCCACGCCGTCGGTGCCGCCCGCGCCGTCCCTCGCGTCCGCCCCGGCCGCGCGCACCTCGCGCAGATAGCGGGCGAGCGCGCCCGTCGACGCGCCCGAACCCACCCCGCCGACCAGCGTGAGCGGTGAGCCGTCCGCCGGGGCCACCGCGTGGATCCGCTCGGCGATCGCCCGGTAGCCGAGGTAGTGGACGTCGTCGTGGTACTGCCGCATCCAGTGGTACTCGGGGTGCGTCCGCAGGATCTCCCGGACGCGGGCGACCCGCCGCTTCTGGTCCAGCTTCAGGTCGCAGCTCGGCGGCATCTGCTCCAGGTGGGCGCCGAGTACCGCCAGTTGGGTGCGCAGGGTGTGGTCGACGGTCGTCGAGCCGATGATGTGGCAGCGCATTCCGTAGCGGTGACAGGCGAGGGCGAGGGCGTAGGCGTAGATGCCGCTCGAACTGTCCAGGAGGGTGTCGCCGCGGCGCACCGTGCCCGATGCCAGCAACTGCCGGACCGCGGCGAGCGCCGACACCACCTTCATGGTCTCAAAGCGCAGGCAGATGAGCCGGTCGTCGACACGTATCAGGTCGGGGCGGCCGATCGCCTCCGCCATGTGCTCGTCCGCTGCCGCCATGTGCGTGTCCATGCGGGGGCTCCTCGCTGGTCGGTGGGTTCGGGGAGGGGTTCTGGGAGGGAGTTGGGAAGGGGTGCGGGGGAGGGATCAGGGCGGGGGGTACGGCGTCCGCCGTCGTGCCGAAGGTGTACGTGGCGGGGATGCCCGCGGCCGACAGGGCGCGGGCGCAGCGGGCGAGGCGGCCGCGCAGGTCCGGTGCCGCCGGGTCGAACAGGAGCCCCGCCACGTTGCCGCTGTGCGCCACCTGCACGCCGACCGCGCCCACCCGGTTCGCGACGGTCATGAGTTCCCCGAACTCCTCGTGGGCGAGGACGCGTTGCCCGAGGCGGGCGCTGTCGGTCGCGACCCGGCCCAGCAGCGCCGGGTCGGCGGTGGCGACGGCGTGCCGCAGCAGGGCGCGCAGCCGTTCGTAGGCGCGTACGTCCTCTGTGTCGTACGCGCGGGTCGAGAGGGCGAGGGTGTCCACGGGGCGGCCGCCGCCGAGCGCGCAGCCGACCACGACCGCGGGCGGCAGCGCGGGCCCCAGCTCCTCCAGGACCCGGCCCTCGCGCTGGGCGAAGAGCAAGGGGCGGCCGTCCAGCATCAAGGGGTCCGACGCCCGCTCGGCGCGTACCGCGAGCCGTGCGACGGTGTCGGGCGGGAGGCGCACGCCGAACGCGTCGGCGACCGCGCGCACCGCCGCGATCACATCGCTGCTCGACGAGCCCATGCCGAGCCCCACGGGGATGTTCCCCGAGAGGCGCAACTCGCCGCCGCACAGCGGGGTCCGGCGGCGCGTCGCACATTCCGCCATGGCGTACGTGGCGGCCCGCAAGGCCTTCGTGCGGTCGGCCGGGGCCACCGTGATGTCCTCGGTCCCCGGGCGGCGTACGAACTGCGCGCGGGTGCCGAGGGACGGCATCGGCAGCGTCACGAGACCGGCCCGGCGCCGCCCGTGCTCGTCGAGGAAGACGCCTTGCAGGATCTCGCCGTGGTGGCACGCGGCCCGCCCGGTGCCGGTGCGGGCCCCGGTCGACGGCGGGGGTGTCACGATCCCCCCTTCTCGCGCGGCGTCGCCCGGTACCGGTACAGGGTCGTCGGCTCCGCGCTGAACTGCGAGAACGGGAAGGGTTCCGCGGACAGCGCGGTCACTCCCGCCCCGAGGAAGGCCCGTGCCACCGCGCTGCCGGACTGCGCGTACACGATCAGCGGTACGTCGCGCTCGCGGCAGCGGGCCAGGATCGTGTCGAAGGTGCCGTTGCTCAGGGTCATGCCGGTGGCGACCACGGCGTCGGCGGCGTCGAGCACTTCGTGCATGTCGCGGCTGACGGGGTCGCCCCACTGGGTCGTCCGCAGGTTGAAGTCGCACGGCAGGGGTTCGCCGCCGCGCTCCCTGATGGCCGCGACCAGGGGGTTGACGACACCGATCAGCGCGACCCTCGCGCCCCGGGGGATGTCGAGGAGCCCCGCGACGGCGGCGTCCCGTGCCACCGCGCGGACCTCGGGCGGGCCCGCGGGCAGCGTCACGGTCTCGGCGTCGTCGGCGTCCCTGTGCGGGCGCGTCGCCGCCAGGTAGGCGTCGAGCGCGGCCATGGCGAGGGGGCGTGGCGCCTCCCGCAACAGCGTGGCGAGCGGGCTGCCGGACGCCTCCTTGCATATCGCCGGGTCCATCTCGCCCGCCTCGAAGGCGCAGCCACCGAAGGACGCGCCGACGCGTGCGAGCACGTACTGATTGAGGTAGGTGACGTCGCCGCCCGCGAGGCGGGTCCCGTGGTGCACCCAGAACACGCTGGTCGCCGTCAACTCCCTCGGGTCGACCCCGAGTTCGCCGTCGAGCACGGCGCTGAGCAGGTCGTCCACTGTCTTCATGTCAGATCTCCTTGACTTGGGGGGGGATGGCGCCCCCGCGGGGGTGCGGGGTTCGCGCCCCTGAGGGCGGTGGGTTCGTGCCCCGAAGGGGCGCGGGGAACTGCGCGCCCAGCCAGGGACGTCCCGCGGACGCGTCTGCCGGGCCGGTGCGCAGACGCGTCTGCGGTTTGTGGTGCGCTGGGCGCGCAGTTCCTCGCGCCCCTTGGGGGGTGGGGTTCGTGCCCCGTAGGGGCGCGGGGAACTGCGCGGCCAGCCAGGGGAGTGCCGCAGTCGCGTCTGCTGGGTCAGTGCGCAGACGCGTCTGCGGTTTGTGGTGTGCTGGGCGCGCAGTTCCTCGCGCCCCTGGGCGGGGTTGGGTTGGTGCGTCCCGTAGGGGCGCGGGGAACTGCGCGACCGGCCAGGGACGTGCCGCAGTCGCGTCTGTCGAGCAAGCGCGCAGACGCGTCCGCGGCTTGTGGTGTGCTGGGCGCGCAGTTCCTCGCGCCCCTGGGCGGGGGACCCTCCGCCACCCATCAGCTCCCCCGGCGGGCCAGACGCCCGCGCTGCGCCACGCCGCGATAGGTCACCGCCAGGTGCCCGAGCGCGTCGGGCCCGGCCACCGCGTCCACCTCGAAGACCTCGGCGAGCAACCGCGACGTCAGCACGTCGCGAGGCACCCCCGAGGCGACCAGCCTGCCACCGTGCAACAGCAGCAGCCGATCGCAGTAGCGGGCGGCGAGCGACAGGTCGTGCAGGGCGATCAGGACGGTCTGGTCGGGGCTGGCGAGCAGGCCGAGCAGCTCCAACTGGTGACGTACGTCGAGGTGGTTGGTCGGCTCGTCGAGCAGGATCGCGTACGGCTGCTGGGCGAGCGCCCGCGCGATGTGGGCGCGCTGCCGCTCACCGCCCGACAGCGCCTTCCAGGGCCGCTCGCGCAGCTCGGTGAGGCCGACCCGGTCGAGGGCGGCGCCGACCACGGCCCGGTCCCGCGCGTCGAGACCGCGCCACCGGTCGCCGAACGGCGTCCGGCCGAGGCCCACGACGTCGGCGACCCTGAGGTCGCTGTCGGTGTCGGCGGCCTGCTCCACGAACGCGACGTGCCGGGCGACCCGGCGCTTGCTCCAACGCCGGATCGGCTCACGGTCGTACGCGACGGACCCCGCCGTCGGCGTACGCAGCCCCGCGAGGCACCGCAGCAGCGACGACTTGCCGGAGCCGTTCGGGCCGATCAGGCCGACCGTCTCGCCGGGAGCGATGTCGAGGCCCACGTCGGCGACGATCCGCCGGCCCGCCACCGACCAGGTGAGCCCCTCCGCGGTGATCCTCACAGCTCCCCCCTCCTGCGCAGCACCAGCAGGAACAGCGGTACGCCGAGCAGCGCCGTGAACACCCCGACGGGCACCTCCTGCGGTGCGAACGCCACCCGCGCGAGGGCGTCCGTCCACACCAGGAACACCGCCCCCACCAGCGCCGAAAGCGGAAGCAGCAGCCGGTGCAGCGGCCCCACCAGGAACCGCACGCCGTGCGGCACGATCAGGCCGACGAAGCCGATGGCCCCCACGGACGCCACCGCCACCGCCGTCATCAGGGACGTCACCACGAGCAGCGTCCAGCGCGTCGTCCGCACGTCGACACCGAGCGACGACGCCGTGTCCGCGCCGAACGAGAAGCCGTCGAGCGCGGCCGAGTTGAGCCAGAGGACCAGCAGGCCCACAGCCGTCACCCCGGCCGTCACCGCCGTCGTGTCCCAGCGCGCCGGAGCCATCGAACCGAGCAGCCACTGCGTGATCGCCCGGATCGCCTCCGCGTCCCCGGACGCCATCAGGACGAGCGAGGTCAGCGCCGTGAACAGCTGCGACACCACCACCCCGGTGAGGACCACCCGTACCGAGTCCAGGCCGCCCCTGCGCAGCAGCAGCATCAGCAGCGCGAACGCCACCGTCGCTCCCACGAACGCGCCGCCCGTCACCCCGAGCGAGGCCGAACCGACCCCGAGCACGACGACGGTGACCGCCCCCGTGGAAGCACCCGAGGAGATGCCGAGCAGATACGGGTCGGCGAGGGCGTTGCGCGTGACGGCCTGGAGCGCCGCACCGCACACCGCGAGCGAGGCGCCCACCAGGGCGGCCATCAGGACGCGCGGCACCCGCAGCTCCCAGATCAGCGAGTCCACGAGCCGCGGCAACGGCTCGACGTCGAGGCCCAGATGGAACCCGGCCGTCCGCACCACGTCCGCGTACGACACATCGGTGGTGCCGATACGGACGGAGGCGACGAGGGAGAGGAGGAGGGCGAGACCGGTGAGGAGGTAGAGGCCGCCGGTGGAGACCCGACGGGAGGCGCGGGGCACGCCCGTGCCCTCCACCCCGGGGACCTCTGGCACCCCGGGCACCCCAGGTACCTTAAGCCCCGTCGTCGCGGCCGAGGCGTCGCCCCGGGCCGAGGGATGCAGCAGGTCCGCGACAGCGGTGTCGGCACCGGCACCGGCACCGGTACCGGTACCGGTACCGGTACCGGGCCCATTGGCGGAGTGCGTGGCCCGGTTGGTGCCCGGGCTAGCGGACATACCCGAGGTCCTTCATCCCGGTGACGAGCCGCGGCAGCGCGTCGACCGTGCGGACCGAGGGGTCCATCTCGGTGCCCGGGATCTCGATGAACCGCTTCTTCTCGACGGCGGGCAGCTTGGACATCACCGGGTTCGCGCGGATCGCCTCGAGCTTGTCGGCGGCGCTGTCACCGGGCTTGCCGCGTTCGGACAGGTCGCCGATGACGAGGAAGTCCGGGTCGCGCTCGGCGATCTGCTCCCAGGTGACGGTGGGCCAGTCCTCGTCGATGTCGTCGAAGGCGTTCTTCGCGCCGACGGTCCGGCTCATCTCGCTGGGGATCGCGCTCCGCCCCGCCACATAGGGGGTGTCGCCGTACACGGAGTACAGCCAGACGACCGTCGGTTCGTCCTTGACCTTGTCCGCGGTCCTCGCCGCGGTGGCGAGGGTGGCGCGCTGGTCCTCGACGAGCTTCGCGGCGCGCTTCTCGACGCCGAAGATCCTGCCGAGGTCGTTGTAGTCCTGGAAGAGCAACTCGAAGGGGGACTTCACCCCCTTCCCTTCCTTCTTGCCGGTGCTCGTACCGGTGCTCGTGCCGCTGCCCGCGGCGTTCTGCTTCGGGCAGTCCACGGCGCTCACGAACGACGGCAGGCCGAGGTCGGCGAGTTCCTCGCGGGTGCCCACGCGGTCCTTGGTGAAGTAGTCGGTGAAGCCGCCGATGGTGAAGTCCGGTGTGGCGGCCCGCAGTTGCTCACCCGTGAGGATCTTCGGGCTGAGCACGTCGATTTTGTCGTACGCGGTCCGGTACTCCGGCGCGATCTTCGTCTTGAGGTTGGACGTACCGGCCATGCGGTCCTCGAGGCCGAGTTCGAGCAGTACCTCCGTGGAGGACTGGTCGAGGGCGACGGTGCGTTCGGGCGGCCCGTCGAAGCTCAGCTCCCGGCCGCAGCTGGTGAGGGTCGTCTTCCCGGCACCGCCCGCCCTGTCGTCCGACGCGGAGCCGGAGCCGGAGCCGGAGCCGGAGGACGAACAGCCGACGGCCGTCAGGGCGAGGGTCAGGGCGGCTATGCCGAAGCGGGCTGGGTGACGCATGGGACCTCCGGTCTCGGGTGGGACGCGATAAGGGTACTGTAATGGCAATCATTTTCATTAATGGTTTCCGGGGTGCCTTCCGGCGGGCGGCAGCTGTGCGCCCGGTGTCGCCAACTCCGCAGCAGCGGAGTTGAGTTGGGCGGCCCGCCGGGACCGGATAACAATTTCGAGATCCGTACGCGAACTCCCGCGGGGGTCCGTGCGGACGGCAGGAGAGGAGTACGTCACGTGGCGACCACGCCGATACGGCAGGCCGAGAGTGAGAGCGAGAACCAGCGGGAGGGCAGGGAGGGCACTGACGCGGGCGCGGGCGCGGCAGCGAAAGCCGCGCCTGCCGCGCCTGCCGCGCCCGCCGCGCACGGCGGGCACGGTGTGCTGCGGGACGTCGCCTTTCTGCGGCTCTGGTCGGGGACCACCGCCTCCGGGCTCGCGACCTGGGCGCTGCCCTTCGTCCTCGGGCTCGCGGTGCTCGACCGGACCATCGGCGCGGCGACGCTCGGCCTGCTGCTCGCCGCCCGCACCGCCGGGTTCCTCGTCGCCGTGGCCGTCGGAGGGGTGTTCGCCGACCGGTACTCGCGGCGTGGCGTCGTCCTCTGGGCGGGCCTGGCCGCCGCGGCGGCGACCCCGCTCCTCGCGCTCGGCCTCGGCCGCTCCCTCCCGCTGATGCTGGCCGCCGCGGCGGTCGCGGGGGCGGGGCAGGGCGCCTGCCGTCCCGCCTTCCAGGCGCTCACCGCCGAGGTCGTCGACGAGGACCGGCGCCAGACCGCGAACGCCGCGATGACGCTGTCCGTACGGGCCACGAGTCTCGCGGGGCCCTCGCTGACCGCCCTGCTCGCCTTCGTCCTCGACACCTGGGCGCTGCTCCTCGGGATCGGGGTGCTGTGGCTGGTCGCGGCGCTGGTGCCGGGGGCGGGGGGAGCCTCCGCGGCCGCCCCCGCGGAGGCCGCGAGCACCGGGGGCAGTGTGAACGCCAAGGGCGTTGAGAGCACTGGGAATGCCAAGCACGCAGGGGACGCCGCGGGCAGCGTGAACGCTAAGGATGCCGCGGGCACCGGGAACGCCAAGGGTGCCGCGGGCACCGGGGGCGCCGCGGGCACTGAAAACGCCAAGCACACCGGGAACGCCAAGCACACCGGGAACGCCAAGGGCGCCGCGGGCACCGCGAACGCCACCAACACCGAGAACGCCACAGGCACCGCGAACGCCACGGGCACCGACGGCGTCGGAGGTGCCGTGCCCCGCCCCCGCCCCTCCTTCTTCGCGGAGTTCGCGGAGGGCCTGCGCGAAGCGCGCAGGCACCCCTGGTTCCTCGCCGGTCTCGGCGCGCTGACCGTCGTCATATCCACCGGCTACTCGGCCACCGGCGTCGCCCTGCCGCTGGTCAGCCGCGACAAGTACGACACCGGGGTGGTGCTCGCCGCCGCCATGACCGCGTACACGCTCGGCGCGCTCGGCGGAGCCGTCGTCGTCGCCCGCTGGCGGCCGCGCGCCCAGGGCTGGGCCGCCCTCGCGGGCCTCGGCCTGTACGGCTTCGCGCCGCTCAGCCTGCTGCTGCCCGTGCACTGGGCGTTCGTCGTGGCCGCGTACGCGGTGGCGGGAATCGGCATCGAACTGTTCAACGTGCCGTGGTTCACGGCGACACAGCGCGAGGTCGCCCCCGACAAGCTGGCCCGGGTCTCGTCCCTCGACTTCATGCTCTCCTACGGGCTCGCGCCCGCGGGCCTCGCCCTGATCGCCCCCGCCATCGAACACTTCGGCGCCCGGCCCGTCCTCGCGGTGTGCGCGACGCTGTGCTTCGCGGCCCCCGCGGCGGCGGCCCTCGTACCCAGTGCCCGCGGGTTCGCCCGGGAGCGCGCCGGACGTGCGACCCCGGGGGAGGCGACGCATGCCTGACGGGTCGGGTACGCCGGTGCGGGACGGCGCGTCCGGAGCCGGGTGCGGGATCGTGCCGCCCCGCGTCGGGGCGCAGCGTCTTGGCGCCGCGGCCGACCTGTTGGCCGAGCACGGTGCCGTCGTCCTCACCGGGTACGGCGCGGACCCCGACGAACTGGTCGTGGCCGCCGCGACCGTGCTCGGTGCGCGGCTGCGCGAGCTGTTCCCGCAGCGGCTGCGCGCCTCGCGCGACGGCGGCCCCGTCCACCTGCACGCCGACAGCTTCGACGTGACCGTGGACGTGGGCGGCGTCCCGGTCAGGCGGCGGCACCCCGACGAGGACCACGTGTTCGTGCAGTGCGTGCGCCCCGCGCCGGTGGGCGGGGACTCGTTCGCACTCGACGCGGTCCGGTACGTGGACGGGCTCGCGGCGGCCGACCCGGAGCTGTGGTCCTTCCTCACGGGCTGCGACGTCGATCTGTACGGGGCGTGGGCGGGCCTGCGCGGCCTGCCCGCGACGCCGAGGGTCGGCAGGCACGTGGAGTGGACGCGCACCGGGCGCCGCGTGGTGCGGCGCACGGACGGCGCGGTGCCGCTGCACCGGGACCGCGACGCCGACCACGTGAGGGCCATGCTGACCCGGTTCACCCGGGCCGTGCACGCCCTCGAACCAGGCCTGCCGCGCTTTCGCCTGGACGCGGGCGACATCCTCGTACTGGACAACTACCGGTGCTGGCACGGGCGGGACGGGCACGCGGGGGAGCGGGCGGTACGGATCCTGACGGTGCGGAGTTCCGACGCGCGGTAGGGGCGCGGGGGTCCCGCACCCCGGGGCTCCGGCACTCGCGCCGGGCACGGCAGCCGGGCGGGGGCGTCCCGGCCTCCGGACACCACGCCAGGGCGCAGCGGCACGGCGGAGGTCCCGGCGCCTGCGGGGTGGCCGTCCAGGGGGACGGATTGCTGCCACCTGCGGGGGTGGCCGTCCAGGGGGGGCCGTTCCGGCGGCGGGGGGCGGACCCGTTTCAGGGCAAGGGCGGCGTCCATGGCACCGGCCCGAGTGCGCGGCCGCGCGGCCCGAGCGCGCGGGCCGCGCGCCCGCCGTCGGCGCCGCCCCCGCCCGGCGGTGCCCGGCCCCCGTGACCAGTCGTCAGACGTGCGCGCCACCGTCGGGACCGGCACCCTCCGCCGGACCCTCGCCCTGCGGCGGAGTTCCGCCCGGGCTCTTGCCCTGCGGCGGAGTCCCGGCCGGGCTCTTGCCCTGCGGCGGAGTCCCGGCCGGGCTCTTGCCCTGCGGCGGAGTCCCGGCCGGGTCCTCGCCCTCCGGCGGAACCCCGCCCGAACCCTCACCCCCTGGCGGAACCCCGCCCGAACCCTCACCCCCCGGCGGAACCCCACCCCCGGCGAGCGGTGCCCGCCACGTCACCGTCGTGCCCGTGCCCGTGCTCGCGCCGCCCGTGTCGCCGTCGTCGTACACCGTCAGACGGACGCCCGCCCTGCCGTCGGGCAGGGCGGCGCGGGCGTCGATCGTCACGTCGACGCGGGTGACGCCGGGGCGGCGGGCGGTCGCGGCGAGGGCGCGGCGCAGGGCCCGCACCAGGCGGCTCGCGGTGGGCTCCGTGACGTGGGTGTCGAGGGCGCCGGTGAAGCGCACGGACGGCTGCACGCCGAGGAGTGCCGCCGCGCCCGCCGTCTCCTTGAGCACCCTCCCGCGCAGGGCGGCCGGCGCCTCCGCGGGCGGCTGCTGGAGGGCGAAGATGGCGGTGCGCACCTCCTGGATCGTGGACTCCAGCTCCTCCACCGCCTGGTCGAGCGCCGTCCGCACCGGCGCCGAAGCGGCCCTGCGCCGCGTCGACTCCAGCATCATGCCCGTCGCGAACAGCCGCTGTACGACGAGGTCGTGCAGGTCACGTGCGATGCGGTCGCGGTCCTCGAAGACCGCGAGGCGCTGCCGGGACTGCTGCGCGTCGGCGAGGACGAGGGCGAGTGCCGCCTGCGAGGCGAACTGGGTGGCGAGGAGCCGCTCCACGGCGGTGTACGCGGGGTCGCCGCGGCGCCGCGGCAGGGCGAGGGTGCCGATGAGGCGGCCGCCCGCCCGCAGCGGCAGCATCATGCTCGGCCCGAAGCGGGACCGCACCCGCGTCGTCATCCGGGGGTCGGTCGCGGAGTCCTCGACGAACACCGGCTCACCGCCGAGGAGCTGTTCGAGGACGGCGCTGCCGGGCTCGATGGTGGTGCCGATGAGGTCGTTCTGCGCGGCCGCGGCGGGATGCCTGCGGCGCTCGGGCGGGGATCCCGCGGGCCCGGCGTCGCCGGCGGCGTCCGTCGCCGCCGCCACGATCGCCATGCCGCCGGCGGGCGTCGGTTGCAGGACGACACCCGCGGCGGCCGCCGCGAGCAGCCGGGCCTGCTGTGCCACCGTCATCAGCGCGTCGGCCGCGGCCTCACCGGTCAGCAAGGCCGTGGTGACCGCCGCCGCGCCCTCGATCCAGCGTTCGCGCTGGCGGGCGGTCTCGTAGAGCCTGGCGTTGCCGATCGCGATCCCCGCCTGCCCCGCGAGGATCCGCAGCAGACCGCGGTCGCCCTCCGTGAACCCGCCCGCTCCCGCCGCCGCCCCGGCTCGCAGGTCCAGGGTCCCGAACTCCTCGTCGTGCACGAGGACGGGGACGCTCAGGGAGGGGGCGTCCCCGCCGGGCTCCCCGTCGGCCCCCGCGCCGCCCCTGCCCGCCGTGAACACGTCCTGCCCCCCGCCGCCCGCGGGCCCCGCCACCCGCAGCGTGCCGTACCGGGCGCCGGTGAGGCGTACGGCACCGTCCACGATGTGCTGGAGCGTGGCCCCCAGTTCGAGTTCGGTGCCGACGCTCAGGACCGCGTCCAGGAGGACCGGCAGCGGCGGCGACCCGCCGCCGTCGTCGGTGTCGGCGTCGCTCATGCCGTCGGCGCCCCTTCCCCTCTGTCTGCCCGCCGGGACCGTCCGCCGGAACCGCCCGCCGGGACCGTCCGCCGGAACCGCCCGCCGGAACCGCCCGCCGGGACCGCCCGCCGGGACCGCCTGGTGGGGGCGGCGGTGCGCGACGGCGGACCGCCCGCCCCGCGCTCAGCCCGCCAGCGGGTCGAGACCCAGCGGTTGGATCTTGCCTTCGAGCATGGCGCCGAGGCCGAGCACGGCGCACACGTCCGGGCGCTCCGCGATGCGCACCGGCATGCCCGTCGCGTTCACCAGCATCTGGTCGAGCCCGGGCAGCAGCGCGCTGCCGCCGACCATCATGATCCCGCGGTCCGCGAGGTCGGCCACGAGGTCGGGCGGGCAGTCGCGCAGGACCTTGCCGATGCCGTCGAGCACGGCGGTCAGCGGCGTGTGGATCGCGTCGCGCACGGCGGCGGTGTCCACGTGCACGGAGCGGGCGAGGCCGGTGGCGACGTCCCTGCCGTGGATCTCGGTGGACTCGGGGCCCTGCGGGGTCAGGCCGTTGCCGCTGAGGGCGAGCTGGAGGGGGCGTACCGACTGCGAGGGGAGCATCAGCTCGTGCTGGTGCCGCAGGTGCTGCACGATCGCGTGGTCGATGGCCTCGCCCCCGACGGGAATCCGCTCGGCCGTCACGATCGAACCGAGCGAGAGCACCGCGACCTGAGTGGTGGCGGCCCCGCACACCAGGATCATGGTGGCCTCGGGCCGTTCCACGGGCAGCCCGCAGCCGACGGCCGCGGCGATCAGCGTGTCGACCAGCTCGACCCGGCGGGCGCCGAGCCCCACCATCGTCTCGACCGCGGCGCGCCGCGCGAGCGGGTCGGCGTCGTGCGGCGTGCAGGCCGCAGCGCGCAGCCGCGGCTTGCGGCGCAGCGTACGGCGCAGCTTCTCGCCGAGGAGATGGCGCAGCATCCGCTGGCACATCTCGATGTCGACGACGGTGCCGCCGGACACCGGCCGCACCACCCGGATGTATCCGGGAGTGCGCCCCGTCATCTGCTCCGCGAACTGGCCCACCGCGATCAGCGCCCCGGTCCGCGTGTTCACGGCGGCGGCACTCGGCTCGTCGACGACGAGGCCCGCGCCCTTCACGAACACCCGCGTGCGCGCGGCCCCCAGGTCGACGGCGATTTGGCAGCGGCGCAGCTGTTCCAGGCTGACGGTCATGGCGGATCCTCCCGAGAGCACAGACCGTGCGGACCGCCGGGCGGTGGTCCGAGACAGGACCGTCGGCCGACGGTCCTGTCTCGCATCGTGCGGCCCCCGGCCGCGGGGCGCGCGCGGTGGTGGGCCGGGCGGGGTGCCGCCGTACGGGTGGACCGTGGGCGGCGGGAAGCCGCTCGGCGTCCCGGTGCGAGCCGGTTAGCATCCGGTGTGACACGAGCATCAGCGGCAGACACCCCTGACGAACAGGTCGAGCCCGGCGAAGCGGACGAACCGCGTGCGGCCGCGAAGCCCCCGCCCCCCGCCGCCGGGCGGCGCATATTCGCCGACCTGACCCCCTTGCGCACCTCGGCCGACTACCGGCGGCTCTGGGTCGGCAACACCGTCTCCTGGACCGGCCAGGCCATGACGGCACTCGCGGTGTCGCTCCAGGTGTACGACATCACCGGTTCCAGCTTCGCGGTCGGCCTGGTGGGCCTGTTCACCCTCGTACCCCTGATCGTCTTCGGTCTGTACGGGGGCGCGGTCGCCGACACCCTGGACCGCCGCAAGGTGGGCCTGTACTCGGCGGCGGGCCTGTGGGCCCTGTCGTTCGTCCTCGCCGCCGCGGCGCTCGCCGGGTTCCACCGGGTGTGGCTCCTGTACGGCGTGGTCGCGTTGCAGGCGGTGTGCGGCGCCCTGAACGGCCCCGCACGCTCCTCGATGATCCCCCGGCTGCTGCCGCCCGAGCAGCTCCCCGCGGCGAACGCCCTGAACTCCATCACGATGACGACGGGCACCACGCTCGGCCCGATGCTCGGCGGCGTCCTCGTGGGCGTGTGGGGCTACCAGTCGGCGTACGTCGTCGACGCGGTGGCGTTCACGGCGGCGCTGTACGCGATGTGGCGGCTGCCCGCGATGCGGCCGGAGGCCGGTGCGCAGCCGGAGGGCGTGGCCGGGGCGGGCGGCAGGCGGCGGCGCGCCTCCGTCATGGACGGTCTGCGCTTCCTCGCCACCCGCCCCAATCTGCGCATGACCTTCTTCACCGACCTGTGCGCGATGGTGTTCGCGCACCCGCGTGCGCTGTTCCCCGCGGTCGCCGTGGTCTGGTACGGCGGTGACGCGAAGACCGCGGGGCTGCTCGCGGCGGCGCCCGCCGTGGGCGCGCTGCTGGGCGGGGTGTTCTCCGGCTGGCAGGGCAGGATCCGGCGGCACGGGCTCGCGATCGTGCTCTCGGTGGCCGCCTGGGGCACGGCGATCGCGGTGTTCGGCCTCACCCGCAACCTGTGGCTCGGCGTCCTCTTCCTCGCCCTCGCGGGCTGCTCCGACATGATCTCGATGGTCTTCCGCAACACCATGCTCCAGGCCGCCACGCCCGACGCGATGCGGGGCCGGCTCCAGGGCGTGTTCATCGTGGTCGTCGCGGGCGGCCCCCGGCTCGGCGACTTCCTGGCCGGGACCGTCGGCCAGGCGGTGTCGCCCGGGGTGGCGATCGTCGGGGGCGGCGTCGCGTGCGTGGTGGCGGTGGGGCTCCTCGCGGCGCGGTGGCGGGCGTTCCTGCGCTACGACGCCCGCGACCCCCATGCGTGACGGCAGCGGCCCCGGGCCCGCCCGCCCGGCGGGAAGCCGGCCGGAGCGGCCAACAGCCCTGCGTCATTTCGGGTTTGATGCGGCGGAATCCCCGTGTCCGTGCCGAGGATTCGCGTGCGGCTCCTCTACCCTGGGGTCAAGCAGCGCGCTGATCCGTGCATCGAGTCCGGCCGGTACCAGGGAGAGGGTCAGCCATGAAAGTCGACCACAGCATCCCCGCACTGGACATCCGCATCGGCGGATTTCGCATGACCCTGCAACACCTTCCCCTACGGTTCCTCGCGGCTGTGGGAACGTGCGCCGGGTCGGTGCTCGCGGCGTGGTTCACCACGCGCTGACGGGGCCTTCCCCACGGCGCGGTCCCGCCGCGGCTCAGTCCGCGCTCAGCGAGCGCTTCAGGATCTTCCCCATGTCGTTGCGCGGCAGCGCCGCCACGTAGTGGACGACCCGCGGGCGCTTGTGCGGGGCGAGGCGCGCGGCGACGTGGGCCGCGAGGGCGTCGAGCGACGGCGGGGCCGCCGGGTCGGCGGGCGCGATCCAGGCGACGACGCGCTCGCCCAGGTCGGGGTCGGGTTCGCCGGTGACGGCGGCCTCGCGGACGCCGTCGAGTTCGAGGAGGGCGTTCTCGATCTCGCCGGCGCCGATCTTGTAGCCCCCGCTCTTGATGAGGTCCGTCGCCCTGCGGCCCACGATGCGTACGTACCCGTCGGGGTCCCGTACCGCCATGTCGCCGGTGCGGAACCAGCCGCCGGGGGCGAACGCGGCGGCGGTCGCCTCGGGGCGGTTGAGGTACTCGGTGAACAGGTTCGGGCCGCGGACCTGGATCTCGCCCACCGCCTCCGGGTCGTCGCCGGGGAGTTCGGTGTCCGCCTCGTCGACGAGGCGGAGTTCGACGCCGGGGAGCGGGACTCCCACCGTGCCCGCCCGCGGCTCGCCGTCCGCGCGGACGCTGGTGTTCATCAGCGTCTCCGTCATGCCGTACCGCTCCACGACCCGGCGGCCCGTCGCGGACGCGATCCGCTCGTGGTCGTGGACGGGCAGCGCCGCCGAGCCGGAGACAAGCAGGCGCGCACCGGACAGGGCCTTCGCCAACTCCGGTGCGTCGGGCAGCGCTTCGGCAATGCGGTGGTACATCGTCGGGACGCCGAACAGCATCGTGGCCCCGCCGCCCAGCTCACGCGCCACGCCCTCGGTGCTGAAGCGGCCCAGGTGGCGCAGCGAGCCGCCGCGGCGCAGCGGGCCGAGCACGCCGAGGATCAGCCCGTGGACGTGGAAGAGGGGCAGTCCGTGGACGAGCACGTCGTCACCGGTCCACCCCCACGCGTCCGCGAGGGCGTCCAGGGTGGTGGCGAGGGCGCGGCGCGGCAGGACCACGCCCTTGGGCGGGCCCGTCGTACCGGAGGTGTAGACGATCAGGGCGGGGTCCTCCGCCCCCGCGGACCCGGGCGACGCCGGGTGCGGCGCCCGACCGTCCGGCGACGCGGCCACCCCCGGCACCTCCGCGTCCGACCGCGCGGCCACCCCCGCCACCCCCGGCACGTCCGCCTCCAGGCGCACGTCCACCCGCGGCAGCTCCGCGAGGCGCCGTGGCACCACGGCCCCCTCGGCCACGAGCACCGCCGACGGTTCGCAGTCCCGCACGATGTGGTCGAGTTCCCCTTCGCCCGACTTCGGGTTGAGCGGCACCGCGGGCACCCCGGCGAGGAGGGCGGCCACCACGCCCACCGCCGTCTCGAGGGTGGGCGTCGCCCAGACCGCCACGCGCACCGCCCCGGCCGCGCGGAGGCGGGCGGCCAGCGCGCCCGCGGCGTCGGCCAGTTCGGCGTACGTGAGGGCCCGGTCACCGAAGCGCAGGGCGGGCGCGTCCGTCGGGGCCGCCAGGGCGGGAAGGAGGGGCTCGGGTTCCACGTGTCGTACTCCTCGTATGCGCTCGGCGCCTGCACGGTGACTCACCCCCTCACCCTTCCCCCCACGACACCCGCTGCAACAGCCCCCACGTGAACTCCGCGACGCAGTGCCGCCCCGCCCCCGTCCGAGCGTCCGGCGCGGTGAACGCGAGGCGCCAGCGCGTCGGTGCCGTGCCCTCCAGGGGGCGGGCGGGGGCGAAGGCGCGGGCGGCCTCGTCGACCGTGCAGGACCAGGGGGTGAGGTCGGCCGCGGTGCGCAGGGGCGGGCCCGGGGCGCCGGGGGCGCGGATCAGCCACTCGTTCCACACGGCGGCCTCCGGCCCCAGGAGCACCTCGAAGCGCAGGTCGGGCCAGAGCGGCACCGGCCACAGGAGCGCCTCGCACTCCAGGTCGCCGACGCGCCGGGTCGCCGTCGACGCGGGCGGGCCGAGGACGGAGCGGTAGCGGGAGACGGCGGCACGGCCGCCGCGGGCGCGCAGCATCGCCTGCCAGCGGCGGTTGGCCTCGCGCATGTCCGCCACGGACACCCCGAGCGCGTGCCGGGCGTCCTCGACGAGGCCCGGGTTGTGGTCGGCCATGCGGCGCAGCAGGACCAGCTGGAAGTCGAGCGGCGTGAAGGGCGCGGGCGGTCCTGGTCCGCGACCGGCGGCGGAGCTAGCGGGCATACGCCCCATGGTCCCGCACCGCACGGTCCCCGGGGCGCCGCCCGTCCGGCAGGAAGAGCACGGAGTTCACGTACCGCGGCCGCCGCGGGGTCAGGACGCGGCGCAGCAGGCCCTGCGTGACCACGTACGAGGTGGCGCGCTGGTGGGCCTCCAGGTCGAAGGCGTCCAGGGGCACCCAGGTGTGCGCGGGCAGCACCCAGCCGCGGTAGCCGTGCTTGTCGGCGAGGTGGTCGACGACCGGCGCGACGGGCTGGATGCGGGCCTCCAGTTCGACGAAGAGCGCGGGCCGGTCCCGGTCGAGGAGGGTGCGGGCACCGTGCAGGACGGGCAGCTCGTTGCCGTCCACGTCGATCTTGATGAAGTGCACGTCGCGCAGGCCGAGCCCGTCCAGGGTCAGGCACGGCACGTCGAGGGCGGTCGCGTGCACGTCGTCCCTGCGCACCAGCGAGGACACGCCCCGGTCGCCCCGGTCGCCGTGCGGCAGCCAGAGCCGGGCCGAGCCCTCGCGGTCGCCCGCCGCGGCCTGGATCACCCGGACGTTGGCGGGTGTGGCCGCGGCCAGCAGGTCCGCCAGGTGCGGGACGGGCTCGACGGTCACGACCCGGCGCGCCTGCCCGGCGAGGCGGCGCGACCAGGGCCCGTACCAGCCGCCGACGTCCACCGCGGTGCCGCAGCCGGGCGGGCAGAGGTCGTCGAGGCGGGCCAGCTCGGGTTCGAAGCGCGGGTAGACGAAGCTGGCCGCGGCGGCCACGGCACGGGTGGGCAGCCGCGGCGCGAGGCGGGCGGCGAGGGTCTTGCGCGGACCGTCCCCGTGCTCGCCGTTTCCGCGCGGACCGTTCCCGCACGGACCCTTTCCGCGCGCAGCGCCCGTCACGACGAGATCCGCTTCAGGAGGCGCTCGTGCTCGTCCTCGGGGACCTGCTCGCCGGAGGAGGGCAGGAGCTGCGGTATGCCGTCGACGATCGGGTAGCGGCGGCGCAATCGCGGGTTGTAGAGGGCCTGGTCGGGGGCGGCGGACGGGGCGGCAGCGGGGCCCGGGGCCGCCGCCGGGGCCGCCGCCGGGGTCACGTCGGAGGCCTCGCCCACGGTGCCGAGGACGTGCTCCTCGGGTTCGAGCAGGACCAGGGGGCCCTTGTCCAGCGGGCAGGCGAGGATCCTCAGAAGGGGGTCGTCGGGGTTCATCAGGGCAGCAACTCCTTGGGAGCGGGATCGGGTTCGGTGTCCGGGGCGGGCGGCGGCGGATCGTGCTTGGGCATCACCAGGAGCACCGCCACCGCGAGCGCCGTCCCCGCGACCCGCAGCGCGAGCCGCACCGGGTCGTCGGGCAGCGCCTCACCGAACGCGAGCGTCCCGAGGACCGCGGTGAACAGCGACGTCACCGTCGTGCACACCGGCACGATCAGGGACGCGCGGCACCGCTGGAGCGCCGCCTGCGACATGATCAGGCCGAACACACCGGTGCACAGCAGAAGGTAGGGGTAGGGGGAGCGCAGCAGGTCGACGAGGGCGCCGCCGATCCCGTCGGAGGTGAGGTGGCCGGACACCCCCTTGATCGCCAGTGAGCTGACCCCGTAGAGCAGTCCCACGGCGACGCCGTACTCCACGCCGGTCGTGGGCTGCCGGTGCCTGCTGCGCGTACGGCGCTCGGCGGACGCGTACAGCCACAGGCCGAGCGCGAGGGACGGCAGGCACACAATGAGGACGAGGGGCGCGGGCGCGTCACCGCCGACCGTGTCCGTGCCCTCCTTCAGGGAGAGCACGACCATCAGGAGCGCGAGCAGGATCGCACCGACCGCGTACCGCTCACGCCCCGACGTCCGCTCGCCGAGCAGCACCGCCGACAGGAGCAGGAGCAGCACGAGACCGGAGACGAAGATGCCCTGGGCGGCCGCGATCGGCAGCGTCCGGTAGACGACGAGCTGCGCGCCGAAGCCCGCGGCGAGGGCCAGGGAACCACCGATCCACAGCGGGCTCGAGACCACCTGGCGCAGCAGCCGGGCCGGTTGCCGGACGCTGACCGACGGCATCGCGGTCAGGGCCCGCTTCTCCAGGACGAACCCGGTGCTGTAGAGCAGGTTCGCGAGCAGTGCCGCGGCCACCCCCCACCACATGGCTACGCCTTTCGGGCGTGCAGCAGCAGGATGGAGGCGGCGCCCGGCACGGCGCAGGCGATCCTGTCCAGGGCGCGCAGTGGGCGTGGCACGCCGTGGAAGGGGGCGCCCGCGAGCTTGACGACGTCGAAGCCGGACGCGGCCACGAACTCCCGCAGCGCCCGGGCGGTGTAGAGCCGCAGGTGCCCGACGACCTCACGGCCGGGGCGGCCGTGGACGCCGCGCAGGCTGACCTCGGAGAACACCGGCTGCACGCCCGCGAGCAGCAGCCCCCGGTTGTACCAGGCGGCGAGGTTGGGTGTGGACAGCATCAGATGCCCGCCGGGCCGCAGGACCCGGCGCAGCTCGTCGAGCGCGCTGTCGGGGTCCACGAGGTGCTCGATGACCTCACTGAACAGGACCGCGTCCGCCGCCCCGTCGGCGAACGGCAGGCCGCCGTCGCCGAGTTCGCCGCGCACGACGTACGGCAGATGGCCGCCGGCGCGGCGCAGCGCGTCCTGGGACCAGTCGACGCCGACGACGCGGTGCCCGGCGAGCAGGGGCGCGGCGACGCGGGCCGCGCTGCCGTCGCCGCAGCCGATGTCGAGGACGACGCGGGCGCCGCGCGTCGCCGGGCCGAGCGCGTCGGCGAGCATCCGGGCCTGGCGCAGGCTGCGGGCGTCGCCGGACGCGACGGGCACGTCCGGGTTCTCGTAGAAGTCCCGCAGGTGGCGCGGACGCGCGGGCTCTTGGGCGCGGGGCACGGTATTGGTGCTTCCGGTGCTTCCGGTGCTTCCGGTGCTTCCGGTGCTTCCGGTGCTTCCGGTGCTTCCGGTGCTTCCGGTGCTCCCGGTGCTCCCGGTGCCCCCTGTGCTCCCAGCGCTGCTTCCGGTCGTGCCGGCGACAGCCGTCATGAGCCGCCGCCCTCCGTGGTCGGACGGAGGTCCTGCGTGGCGTGCAGATAGCGCTCGAAGAGGTCCCGCAGCCGGGCGCCGTCGCCGGGGCCGAGCAGCGTCCGCGACCAGCGCAGGGCCAGGTGCAGACGGCCCGCGGTGGACGCGGTCGTCACGGTCAGGCCGCGCGGCATGCGCGCGGGCGCGGAGAACCACACCGCGGTCGCGGCCCCCGCGTCCCCGAAGTCGAGCGCGTAGGGCACCCGGCCGATGTTGCTGAGCAGTGTCGTCGAGGTCCAGGGCGCGGCGGCCCTGCGCAGTCCGCGGGTGAGGGCCGCCCGCACCGCCACCGGGACGACGGGCGCCGTGAGCAGCGCGGCGCCGTGGCCGAGCTGCGGGCGCGAGAGCGCCTTGAGGGCGCGGGTGCGGTCGGAGGTGCGGCGCAGGAGCTCCCGGATCTCCTCGGGCCGCAGATCCTCGGGCCCGAGGTTCCGCGGGCCCCCGGACCCGCCCGGGCCGCCGCCCACCCCGCCCGGCAGCAACTCCGCCGCGGCGAACGGCACCTCGACGAGGCGGGTGCCGTTCCCCATGGGCATCGTCATGTCCCGGGGGCGGTCGTCGACGGGCATGGTGATGCGCAGCGGCCTCGGCCTCGCGCCGTGCTCCCGGTTCCAGTGCGCGATCATCAGGGCGGTCGCGACCATCAACTGGTCGTTGACGGTGTACGGGGCGCCCTTGGGGCGGCGGGGCACCGGCAGCTCGGCGACCAGCATGCCGTTGCCCGTGGACCGTTCGGGAGCGCCGTGGGCCACCCGCGCGGGCGCCGCCCACGGCGACCCCGCCCCGGCCGCGCGCTGCTCGGGCGCGCCGGAGGTGCCCGCGGGCACGGGGGCACGGGTCGGCGGCGCCGCGGGGGCGTTGTCGCGGCCGCCGTACAGCTCGGCGGCGGTGGCGAGGACCCGCAGGCAGGCGGGACCGTCGAGGGCGGTGTGGTTGATGGTCAGGAACAGCACGCAGGAGTCGCCGGCGGTCTCCGGGTCGGCGACGACCTCCATGCGGATCGGCGGCGACGCGGTGAGCGGCGGCGCGTCGCGCAGGGACCGCTCCCTGGCCCGTTTCAGGGCGTCCCGCTCGGGCGCGGGGAAGGCGACCACCTCGACGTCGGGCCCGTCGGTCAGCTCCCACTCGTAGCGGCGCCGGTACCAGGAGCCGCGCGCCTCCCGTACGAGGATCCGCGGATGGCGCCGCAGGGCCTCGCCGAAGGCCGTCCGCAGGCGCCCGGGGTCGGGGGTGCCCGGCAGGTGCACCTCGATGTGGACGGTCTCCGGCTCCTGTTCCTGTACGCAGTGCCGGGACACCTCGTCGACGACGGGGAACGGCACCCGGCGCGGCGGGCGGCCGGGGCCGTCCGCACGCCGTGCCGGGTTCTCCAGTGCGGTCATGGCGCGCTGTCCTCTCCCGGGCGGGGTCCCTGACCCGGACGGCTGCCCCGTATCCGGCGAGTGCCCTCGTCCGGGGTGTCCGATGCGGGCCCTTCGGCACGGTCCGCGTCCGTGCCGTCGTGCGGGCGCGGGTCGGCGGCCTGCCCGGGCGTGTCCTTGCGCAGGGGGTCGGGGCCGCGCGCGGAGAGGGTGGGACCCGCGGTGTACGGGGGGACGTTCAGGGACGCCTCCCGCGCACCGGCACCGGGCGGCACGGTCGCTCCGCCACCCTCGTCCACGTGCGCGCGGTGCGGCGGCGGCACGGGCGGGACGCCGTGCGCCCCGGGGGCGCCGGGACCCGCGCGCCCGGCCGTCGCGGTCGCGGCGGCCGGTTCCCGCCCACCCACGAGCGCCGCGAACAGCGCGATGAACGCGAGGACCTGGGCCGTGTGCCCGAAGGCGCCCTCGTCCGCGGCCGCCGCCTCACCCGCGCCCGTCGCGGCGGCGACACCCGCCGCGGCCATCGCGAGGAACGCGACCGGCACGAGCAGCGCGTGCCGCTTCCGGGCGAGGAGGGCGAGCGCGGGCACGAGGAGCGCGAACCAGCCCGCGACGACCACGCCGACCAGGGTCAGCGCCACCGTGCCGAGCACGAGTCCCGGCGCGGGCGGCGCCGGGTCGGGGCCGTCCGGGTTCGGGTGGCGGCGGCGCACGAACACCAGGCCCACCAGGGCGAGGACGCCCACACCGCCGCCGATGAGCCCGGCCTCGTACGCCGTGGACGGCTCGTAGGTCAGCTTGACGGTGCCGCCATCGCCCGCCGGGACGAGCCAGCCCTGCTGCCAGCCGTCGAGCCGGACCGAGCGCAGCTCCTTGCCGTCCAGGGTGGCCTTCCAGCCGTCATTGACGTTCTCGTACGTCGTCAGGTACGAGGCGGCGCCCGCCCCGACCGTCAGCTCGCGCCGGTCGCCGAGCCAGTCCTTGGTCCTCAGCTCGCGGGCCGCGGTGTCGATGCCGCCCGGGGTGCCGTGCGTCAGGCTGATGTCGGTGACGGCGAGCGCGCCGCCGTCACCCGCCTCCACGCGGTGCTGCCCGGCACTGAGGTCCAGGGACGTCAGCCGCTCGTTGTCGTCGCACAGGGTGAGGTCGACGGGCCGCCGCTGCACCAGGTCGCGCACGGTGCCCTTGGCGCTCGTCGCGTACAGCTTGCCGTCGACGGACACCGCGGGGCCCTCGCCGCAGTCGAGCGCGAAGGTGCGGCTCGCCCTCGGCTGCTCGGTGCGGAACTCGTCGAGCGCCGGTATGTAGGCCTCGGTGAGGCCCACGGGCAGTTGCAGCTTCTTGTCCGCGATCGGGTTGTGCAGGGTGAGCGGCGCCGTCCCGGTGATGGTGACGTCGACGCGGTCGGTGGTGATCGGCTCGAAGCGGGCGACGCCGTTCTCGTCGACCCCGGCCGTCGCCGCGCCGTCCGGCGAACTGATCTCGATCTTCGTGGGCCGTGTCGACAGGCCGCCCGCGGGCGGCAGCACGATCTCGCCGACGGCCACCTTGCCCGGCCACCGCAGATGGACGACCGGCCGGTCACCGGCGATCCACGCGGTCGTCAGGTCGCCGTCGGTGAGGTTGCGTGCCGAGAGCCCGCCCAGGTCGGACGTGGAGCCGGCGGTCGCGATGATCTGCCGGCGCTGCTCGGGCGCCACTTTGTAGAGCAGTTCGTCCAGGGCTGCTCCGGGTACGGCGACCGCGCTCGCCCGCACCTTGTAGCTGCCGTCGGCCGTCGTGCTGAAGCGGCGGTGCAGGCCCGCCTCCGCGGTCACCGGGGAGAGGCCGCTCTGGTCGGCGGAGCGGTGCATGGAGTACGTCGTGGCGTCGGCTTCGGCGCCGTCGGTGCCCTCGACGTCGGCGGGCATCCGCAGCAACTTGGTGACCTGCACGCCGGGGACGCTGATCTCCGCGAACCCGGCGCCGGTCAGGCCGTCCTGCGCGGCCTGCGAGTCCAGGATCGTCAGCTTCAGCCAGTCCGTCCCGCCCGCCTTGGCCTTGACGCGCTGCGTGGAGCCGTCGGTCCGCAGATAGGAGACGGCGCTGCCCTGTTCGGTCTCCACGCGCACCTTCGTCGGCGCTGCCCGCACCCCGCCCTGGGGCAGCGGCGTCACCTCGAACGACGAGGGGACCGCGGTCTTCTTGCGGAACTCCGCCTTGATCCACTCGTCGTCCGTGCCGCCCGTGCCGCCCTCCGCCCAGGCGGTGTCGGGGTTGCCGTCGAAGGCGTTCACCGGGTCGTACTGCGGCAGGTGGAACAGCCAGTTGCCGTAGCTCGACGCCGTCACCGACCTCGCCCCGCGCAGCTCGGCCGTCGTCTGGTGCTCGACGCCCTCGGTCGGCAGGATCTGGCGCGGCTTCGCACCGGGGTCCTGGGCCGCGTCGGGCGCGTTCCTCTCGTCCTTGGTGTACGGGTACGAGGTGTTGGTGTTGACCAGGCCGAAGCGGGTGTCGGCGCGCCGCAGGCCGTCACCGACCGCCTGGAGTCCCGGCGGCGAGCCGAGCCCCGGGTGGTTGTCGCCGGTGAGCACGGCGGGCCGGTCCCGCATCTCGGGGTCGGCGGACAGCGGGAGCAGTGCCTCGGGCCCGCCGCTGACCACGGCCGTGTTGGACACCGGCTTCAGGGCGGCCTGGCCGGGGCGCTGGGCGCCCTTGCCGGGAGCGTAGATCTCCACCGCGCGCTGGCGCGGGTAGAGGCCCTCGACCTGCACGGGGGTGTCGTCGGCGATCCTGCCGCCGGTCTGGGTGGGGCCGAACCCGGTGACCCGCTGGAACCCGGACTGCTCCAGGGTGCGCTTGACGGTCGCGGTGGGGACGTAGCCGACCTGGTCGGGGTCGAGGTCGTTGCGGACGACGACGTAGTACAGGCCCGCCCGGGTCAGATAGTCCCGCAGGCCCGGGACCTGTCCTCCGGTCATCAGGGCCTGCTCGACGGCGTCCATGGCGCGCCGGTTGCCCTTGGTGCCGAACGGCACGTAGTCGCGCTGCGCCCAGCGGGAGTCGGCGAGCACGTCGAGGGGCTGGTCGATGGGGGAGCCCCAGGTGTAGATGCCGTGCGCGGTCGCGGGCACCACGAGGGCGCGCGAGTCGGGGGAGTACTTGTCGAGCCAGTCGGCCGTCGCGTCCCAGTGATCCGGCAGCTTCTCGAACGAACCGGGCTGGAGGATCGAGCCGTTCAGATACGGCCAGGCGAGCCCGGGAAGCACCAGGACGGCCGCGACCAGGGGCGCGTACCGCCGCCCCCGCACCGGCCGTGCCCCGCGCGCCCGCACCGCGACGCCCGCCAGGTGGGCGAGGCCGAGCGCGAGGGCGAGCGCGAGGCCGGTCTGGAACTTGTAGATGTTGCGGAACGGTACGAGTGCGCCGTCCAGCCAGTCCTGCACCGTGCCGTGGAACGGGCCGCCGAACGCGCCGCCGTACCCGGCGAGGGTCAGCAGGACCACGGACAGCACCGTGAGCACGAGCCAGCGCCGCTCCGGCAGGTCACGGCGGGCGAGCCCGGCGAGGCCGAGGCCCGCCGCGAGGGCCGAGCAGACGATGGTGACCGCCGCCGTCGCCACGGTCCACCCCGCGGGCAGCCAGGCCTCGCCGAAGTGCAGGTACGCCACCCAGTTGCCGGCGCCGCGCAGCGTCTCGGTGGCCGACATGGTGCCGGTGGTGGTGGCCGCGTTCTCCACGTACGGCAGGAAGTTCTCGCCGTAGAAGCCGAGCAGGAGCAGCGGCACCACCCACCAGGCGGTGGCGAGGACGACGCCGGGCACCCACCAGGTGATCAGCTTGCGCTTGCGCGGTCCGTTCGGCCGCGACAGCAGGTACAGGGCCACCGGAAGCAGCGACGCCAGCGTGGACGCCGCGTTCACCCCGCCCATGAACGGGATGAGGAGCGCCGAGCGGAACGCCGCGATCCGCGCCGTCACGCGGTCGTCGGTGAGCGGAAGCAGCACCCACGGCAGGAACGCGCCGGGCAGTGCCGCGGCGGACGTGGAGCCGACGACCACGGTGAACGTGGGCCACAGCGCGTACACCACGGCGCCGAGGAGCCGTGATCCCGGGCTGCCGATCCGCAGCCGCTCCGCGAGCCGCAGCGCACCCCAGAAGGCGACCGCGACGATCAGCGACATCCACAGCCGCTCGGCCAGCCACACCGGCAGTTGCACGGCGTCCGCGAGGCCGTAGAACGGAAGCATCGGGAAGGCGTAGCCGACGTACTGGTCCTGGATGCCGCCGAAGCCGCCCCGGTCGTGCCAGAGCTGGCCGAGGTCGGAGAGGAACTGCCAGGGGTCGACGGCGACACCGAGCTTGGTGTCGAAGGTCATCCGCCCCGGTTTGACAGCGAGGAAGCATACGAGGACCACGGCCCAGAACCCGAAGAGCCAGCGCCGTGAGCGCGGCCCTCCCTCGGGCTCGGGAAGGACCGCCGTCGGCATTGGTGCCGCCGGCGGAGGGGCCTGGACCGTGCTCGTCATGGACACCGCCTGAGGATGAGGAGGAGGTTCCAGGTGGCGACTTCGCGCACACCCGGCACCTTCGTCACCGTCTCGGCCCAGAACGGCCAGTACCGGGAGCGGGCCGAGACGACATGGACGTCGCCGCGGGCCCGCACCTGTCTGAGCGTGGCTCCGACATGGTGGACGAAGAGGTTCTCGCCGAGCGTGTGCTTGGCGGTTCTTCCGGTGCGGCGCTCGTAGCGGGCGCGGGCCCGCTCGGCGCCGAAGTAGTGCCAGGGCGCCCACTCGTGGCCGCCCCAGGGGGAGTACCAGTTGGTGAACGCCACATAGATCAGGCCGCCTGGGCGGGTGACGCGCACCATTTCGCTGAGGAAGGTCTGGGGGTCGTCGACGTGCTCCAGGACGTTCGAGGAGAACGTGACGTCGGCGACGCCGGACGCGAGGGGCAGCAGATAGCCGTCGGCGACCACGGCGCCCTCCGGCGGCGCGGCACCCAGCTCCCGCGGGTCCGGTTCGAAGAGGTGGGCCTGCGCGCCGCGCCTGCGGAACTCCTCGGTGAAGTAACCGCCGCCGCCGCCCACGTCGACGACCACCCGGCCCTTGACGGGCAGGTGCCGCTCGACCTGGTCGGCGGCGTCGCGGGCGAGCAGCGCGTAGCACCGCTCGGGCTCCTGCTGTTCGCGCAGGAAGGCCCGGAACAGGGTCACGGAGCGGCGCAGCGAGGGGTCCTTCACGCAGACCCCTTCGACGCCGTCACCGGTGGCTTCACCGACGGCTCGTGGGCGGCGACGGCCTCCGCGGCCACCGCGCGGAACTGGCGCACCGTGTTCGCCCAGCGGAAGGACGCGGCACGTTCCGCCGCGGCCTTGCCGAAGGACCGGCGCCGCTCGGCGCTGAGCGCGAGCGTGCACCAGGCGGCGGCGAAAGCGCTCTCGCCACCCGCGAGCAGCCCGGTCACGCCGTCCTCTATCGAGTCGCGCACGCCCGGTACGTCGAAGCCGATCGCGGGCGTCCCCCGGGCCGCGGCCTCGGTGACGACGAGCCCCCAGCCCTCGACGGCCGAGGGGTGCAGGAGCAGCCACGACCGGCACAGCAGGCGGTGTTTCTCGGCTTCGGAGACATGGCCGGTGAACTGCACACCGGGGCCCGCGAGCCGTTCCAGGCGGGCCCGCTCGGGCCCTTCGCCGACGATGACGAGGCGGCCGCCGGTGACCGGGCGGACCCGCTCCCAGAGCCGCAGCAGCAGATCGACGCGCTTGTACTCGACGAGCCTGCCCATGGCGAGGAACAGCGGCTCGTCGGACCGCTCGTGCAGCGGCCCGGGTTCCTCGACGCCGTTGTGGACCACTCGTATGCGATCGCGGTCGACGCCGAGGTCCCGCAGCGCCGTCGCGGTCGACGGTGACACGGCGACCAGCAGGTTGCCGCGCTGCGCGCCGGCGAGCGCCCAGTGCTCCAGGCGCCTGCCGAGGCGTGCGGCCGGGGCGAGAGCGCCCTGGAAGCGCATCGACCACAGCTCGGTGTGGACGTGGTTGACCAGGCAGAGCGTGGGGCCGCGGTGCCAGAGCGGTGCGAGGTAGGGCATGCCGTTGCAGACCTCGACCAGCAGGTCGCAGTCGCCGACCTGGCGGGTGAACGCCGAGCGGGCGCGCAGGTAGTGACCGAGGTCGCCACCCGCGGACACCACGCGGTAGTCGCGGTACGCGGCGGGGCCGCCGCAGAGCAGGGTGACCTGGTGGCCGTGTCCTGTCAGTCCGTCGGCCAGCCGGTCGACGAGCAGTTCGGAGCCGCCTGCGGCCGGGTTTCCCAGGTCGCGGCGGGCGAGGAAGGCGATCCGGCGCGGCTGTGGGGGGAGCGCCGCAAGGGGCCGCGCGGGCCGTGGTGCGGCCGGGCGCAGCGGCGGCGGCACGTGCTGGGGCATCGGTGCTCCAACTCGTCTCGGGGTGCGGAACCGTGGGGGCGAACAGGGATGAACAGGGCTGAACGGGGTTGAGCAGGGCTGAACGCGGGCGAACGGGGGTGAACGGCGAAGCCTGGACAGGTCCGGGGTGGGGCCCGGTGGTGCGGGGACTGTGCGGGGACTGTGCGCTGATGGTGTGGATAGTTTTCGTGTCACCGAACGGTGCGGCTACTCACCGGGGTGACAATTTCGGCCCTTCTTAGACCTGACGTCTCATCACATCGTGCTGTGTTGCAGGGCGGATGGGGACGTACCGGAATGCGGACCCTCCGGATCCGGCCCCGGCCCGTCCTCGCGGGACCCGTTCGCCCTTGCCTCCCGCCCCCGGGCGACGAGAATGCCGCCCACGAGCGCGAGTGCCCCGCCGGCGAAGACGAACACCAGGGGCAGCGTCGTGCCCACCAGTTTCAGTCGTGAGCTGTCGTCGTCCGCGAGTTCCACCTGCTCCTGCTGGGTCTTCTTGGTGAAGGCGACCTTCCGGCTGTCGAGCAGCACCGTCCGGTCCTTCTTGCCGCCAGGGGCCCGCAGCGTCTTGCGGGGGCCGATCGCGGCGTAGATGATCCGGCCGGTGCGCTTGTCGGCGACCAGCTCGATGCCGTGGTTGGCGTACCACTCCTCGGCGAGCACCTGGCCCTGCCGCAGGCCGATGAGGCGCCCCGGCACCTGCCGGGTGCCGGTCCTCGTGGCCTGCACGGAACCGGTGAACCGGTAGCCCTCGTAGCCCTGGATCTTCTTCGGGCCGCGGTAGGTCAGCGGCACGGTGGCGCCGAGCGTGTTGTCCCACCACAGGTAGGTGCGCTTCTCGACGTCGAAGGGGAACTTCAGGTACGCCTCGCCCTCGAAGTGCGGCTTCTCGCCGCAGCAGTGCACCGGTCTGTTCGTCTTCCGGTCGGTCACCCAGCGTTCGAGCGTCCATTGCAGCGAGTCATGGGGATCGGCCGCAGGCAACGATTTGTCCGGGTCCACGGACGTCGACACGTCCCACACCGCGCGCTTCTTGTTGCTGTCCCCGACATCGCCGCGCACCTGGCGCGTGATGGTCAGGCGCTGGTCGTGCACGGTTTTGATCTTCTCGGTGTCGAAGTAGCTGCCCGTGCCGCGGAACACGGTGATCTGGTCGGTGTCGACGGGGGTGCGCTTGGCGCGCGGCTCCACGTACCAGGCGAGGAGTGGGGCCAGGACGAGCAGAAAGGCACCCAGGCCGAGCAGGACCAAGGACAAGGGCGAGGCTGTGCGGCGCGGCATCCGGCGCTCCTGCCATGAGGGCGAACAGGGGACGTGAGTCAACTGTGCTGAATTACTGGGGAGTTGGAGTCTGGTGAGGCATGGGCGCCGCCGGAATGTCCGAAAGGCTGCGGCGGCGTTTCCACGGAGTTACTGACCCGTATGGGTCGCGAACGCTAGGCGGACCCTTGACGCAGTGTCAATGCGTTGTCGACACTGGGCCCCTGCGGGCAGGGTGTGGGGACAACCTCCAGCAGAGAGGCCGACCCTCGTATGCACCGTCTTTTCGCCGCCACACTGACCGTTGTGGCCGCCGCGGCTCTCGCCGTGGGCGCCGCGGTCGGCGTTGTCGCGCTCCTCGACGCCACGCCCGACCAGCCCAACCGGCCCCTCGTGCACTACGAGGACCCCGGCCGGGACCGGCAGGAGCAGTGAGCGACGTGGGCGCGATCTTCGAAAGCGTCCCGGCAGGCGTCTCCGGTGACCCGGATTCCGTCCGGGAGGCCGCTCACGACGCCGCTCACGACGCCGCGCAGGACGCCGCTCGCGACCCGGGCCGGGACCCCGCCGAGGCCCCCGGCCGGGCCGCCGCTCCCGCGCGCTCGGCCTGGCGCGACGTGCCGCCGCTCCAGGTGCGCAGGTTCGCCGCGCTAGCCCTGGAGGAGGTGCCCGCGCTCGCCGACGACATCCTGCGCGAGATCCGCGCGGAGTACCCCGGCCTGCCCGTCGTCCTCGACGACTCCGGCGAGCCCATGGCGCTCATCGGCATCCGCCGCGCCCTGGAGGGCTTCGTCCAGCAGCTCGCGACCCGCGAGGGCCGACCGCGCTACCACCCCGAGGTCTTCCAGGAGTTCGGCCGCGGCGAGGGCCTCAACGGCCGCAGCCTCGACTCGCTCCAGGCCATCTACCGCCTCGGCGTCCGGCTCGCCTGGCGCCGCCTCGCCGAGATCGGCCAGCAGACCGAGATCCCCCCGCCGGCCATGTACGAGCTCGCCGAGTCCGGCTTCGAGTACCTCGACGGCCTGGTCGACCAGTCGGTACGCGGCTACGCCGAAGCCGCCGCCCGGCAGGCCGGTGAGCGCCTGCGACTCCAGCGCAAACTCATGGAGCTGCTGCTCTCCGAGCGCCGCCCCGACACCTCGGCGGCCTCCGCGCTCGGTGCCGAGAACGGCCTGGACGAACGCGCCGCCCGCGTCGGCTGGCAGCTGCCCGAACGCGTCGCCGTCGGCGTGCTCCTGCGCCCCGCCCGCGAGGCCGTCGCACCCGCCGTCGGCGAGGGCGTCCTGCTCGACATGGAGGCCGAGCAGCCCCGCATGGTCGTGCCGGAGCCGGACGCCGCCGGCCGCCCCGAACTGCTCCGCCGCGCCATGACCGGCTGGTCCGGGGCCATCGGTCCGCCCGTGCCGCTCGCCGACGCCGCCAAGTCGCTGCGCTGGGCCGAGGCGGCGGTCGGCCTGATGGAGCGCGGACTGCTTCCCTCCGGTGAGGTCCTGTACTGCACCGAGCACACCGAGGCCCTCGTCCTGCTCCAGCCGGAGGAGCTCATGGAGGACCTGTCGCGCCGCTGCCTCGCCCCCCTCGACCACTGCGGGCCCGCGCACGGCCGCCGCCTCGCCGAGACCCTGCTCGCCTGGCTCGAAACGCGGGGCGGCGCCCCCGAGGTGGCCACGCGGCTCGGTGTGCACCCGCAGACGGTGCGCTACCGGTTGCGGCAGATAAGGGAACTGTGGGGCGACGAGGTCGACGACCCGGACCGCCGCTTCGAGCTGGAACTGGTACTGCGGGCCCGCAGGCTGCGGGGCGAGCTCGGCAGGGCGTGACGCGCACGGCATGCCGGAGGTTCTCTTCCGCACACAACCTTCACAGCGCCCGCATCCTCCGTACCGGCGTGGCGCCTAGCCTCCATGCCTCATGGACTACTGCCACGCGTGCCACAGGCACCTCAACGGCGCCCTCGCCTGCCCGGGGTGCGGCACCCCGGCCGAAGCCTGTCGCCGGTACGCGGAGGCCGTCGCCGCCCGGGAGGAACGGCCGGACGCCGTCGACGAGGCGGACGGCGAGCGGGTGCCGCCCGGCAGGAGCGGCGGGTCCGGGGGCCGTGGCCGCCGCCGGGAGCGGGCGCGCAAGGCGGCCCAGCACCGGCGCGGACGCCGCACACTGCTCCTCGTCGCCACGGGTGTCGTGCTCGCCGCGGGTGGCCTGAGCCTCGCCGAACTCGGCACCGAGTCCGCCGCGCGGGACCCCCGTACGGCGTCCGGGCCGGACCGGGCGGCGTCCCCGGACGTGCGCGGAGGCACCCCGGGTGCGGCGGGGGCCGGGGACACGGCGGAGCCGGTGTCCTCCTCGGGTTCTCCTTCGCCGTCGGATTCCGACGCGGGGGGCACCCCCGGTGCCGGGGGTGCCAAGGACAGGAAGAAGAGCACGGGGAAGGACAAGGGCGGGGACGAGGGTCGCGGCGGGGACGGCAAGGGCGCCGAGGGCGGGCAGGGGGACGGCGGTTCCGGGGGCGGTGCCTCCGAGCCCGCCCCCGCCGGAAGCGGAACCTCCGGCGGTCCCGCGCCCGACCCCTCGTCCGGCCGCCCCACAACCGCCCCGCAGGACCCGGACCCCGACCCGCACCCCTCCACCACGAACCCCCCGAGCACCCCCACCCCGGCCCCCACCCCGACCAAGACGTGCCACCGCTTCCTGTGGTGGTGCACATAGCGTCCAGCAAGGGGCGCGGGGAACCGTGCGAGCAACCACGAAGAAGCCGCAGACGCGTCCGCACAGTCACTCGGCGGACGCGTCTGCGGCTTGTCGCGCGCTGAGCGCGCAGTTCCCCGCGCTGAGCGCGCAGTTCCCCGCGCTGAGCGCGCAGTTCCCCGCGCCCCTGACGGGGCACAGCTCCCCCTCAAGGGGCGGTCGGAGTGTCCTCCCCGAGCATCCTCCGCAGAAGCCCGCGCAGCGACACGCGCTCCGCGCGGGAGAGCTCAGCCAGCGGCTCCCGGGCGAAGTCGAGGGACTCACGCAGGCTGCGCGCGGTGGCGAGCCCCTCCTCGGTCGGCGCCGCCAGCTTCACGCGCCGGTCGGCCGGGTCGGGCCGCCGCTCGACGAGCCCGCGGGCCTCCAGGCGGTCCACGATGCCGGTGACGTTCGACGGCTCGCACTTGAGCTTCTGCGCGATGCGACGCATGGGCATCGGCTCCAGGGAAAGGAGCCCGAGCACGCGTGCCTGCGCGCCGGTCAGGGCGTGCTTGCCCGCGGCGATGTCGTACTCCTCGTAGTACCGCGCCACGACGGAGCCGATGAGCTCGACGACCTCGAGCGTCAGCGGATCGGTCCGGGAGGCTGCGGCCCGGGACTCGGTGGTCCGGGAGTCGGCAGTGCCCGGCTTCTGGGTGACCATGCCCGCCAGGGTACCCAAATACTTGACAACATGAAATATCAAAGCGCATGCTTATTTCAGAACGTGAAGCATCAAGCCGCATGAAGCATCAAGCCGCATGAAGCATCAAGCCGCATGAACTGTCCAGCCCCCCAAGAAGCATCACGGCTCGAAGCCTGAGGAGGACGCCCCCATGTCCGTCACCCCCGAGCAGCTCCCGGCCACCGGTCGCGCCTGGCACCTCGTGCGCCGCCCGCACGGCTGGCCGGTCCCGGAGGACTTCGCGCTCCGCGAGGTCCCGGTGGAGGCCCCGGCCGAGGGCCGCGTGCTCGTCCGGAACCTGTACTTCTCGGTCGACCCCTATATGCGCGGCCGCATGAACGACGTGAAGTCGTACATCCCGCCGTTCCAGCTCGACAAGCCCATGGAGGGCGGCGCGGTCGGCGTCGTCGTGGCGTCGGACGCGGACGGCTTCGCTGCGGGCGACCACGTGCTGCACTTCGCGGGCTGGCGCGAGTACGCGTCGGTGCCCGCGCAGCACGCCACGAAGGTGGACCCGGACGCGGCCCCGCTGTCGGCGTACCTCGGCGTGCTCGGCATGACGGGCCTGACGGCGTACGCGGGCCTGCTCGACGTCGCGTCCTTCAAGGAGGGCGACGCGGTCTTCGTCTCCGGCGCGGCCGGCGCCGTCGGCTCCGAGGTCGGCCAGATCGCCCGGCTCAAGGGCGCGTCGCGCGTCATCGGCTCGGCAGGCTCGGACGAGAAGGTCAAGCTCCTCACCGAGGAGTACGGCTTCGACGCGGCCTTCAACTACCGCGACGAGCGCCCGGTCGTCGAGCAGCTCAAGGAGGCCGCGCCCGACGGCATCGACGTCTACTTCGACAACGTCGGCGGTGACCACCTGGAGGCCGCCATCAGCCGCCTGAACCCGCACGGCCGCGTCACCATCTGCGGCATGATCGCGGGCTACAACGACACGGAGCCGACCCCGGGCCCGCGCAACATGGCCATGGTCATCGGCAAGCGGCTGCGCCTCCAGGGCATGCTGGTCCAGGACCACCAGGACCTCCAGCCGCAGTTCGTGCGCGAGGTAGGCGCCTGGGTGCGGTCCGGGGAGCTCAAGTACGACGAGACCGTCGCGCACGGCGTCGAGAACGGCGTCGAGGCGTTCCTCGGGATGCTGCGCGGCGAGAACAC
This sequence comes from Streptomyces sp. NPDC017940, assembly GCF_044328435.1. Lineage (NCBI taxonomy): Bacteria > Bacillati > Actinomycetota > Actinomycetes > Kitasatosporales > Streptomycetaceae > Streptomyces > Streptomyces sp. NPDC017940. The sequence continues at coordinate 697,612 of NZ_JBIRHJ010000001.1, forward strand.
CGGAAAGATGATCGTCGCCCTCGACGCGTGAGGCGCCCGGTCGGCCGAGTCGGCCGGGGCCCCGAGATCTCTTTCACCATCCGATAAAGTAATTCCACTCTGCCGGGTCGGCGGGCGCGCGACGCGGCACATCCCAGGAGGAGTCGGCAGTCATGACCATCCAGAAGATCGACGTCAAGTACACCGCCGTGGCCACCGCCGAGAACGGCCGTGACGGCCGCGTGGCCAGCGACGACGGCAAGCTCGACGTCGTCGTCAACCCGCCGAAGGAGATGGGCGGCAGCGGTGCGGGCACCAACCCCGAGCAGCTCTTCGCCGCCGGGTACAGCGCCTGCTTCCAGGGCGCGCTCGGTGTCGTCGCCCGCCGGGAGAAGGCCGACATCTCCGGGTCCACGGTGACCGCGAAGGTCGGCATCGGTTCCACCGACGCCGGTGGGTTCGGCCTCGAGGTCGAGATCACCGCGTCCATCCCGAACGTGGACGCCGCGACGGCCAAGGCCCTCGTGGAGGCGGCCCACGAGGTCTGCCCCTACTCCAACGCCACTCGCGGCAACATCAAGGTGGACCTGAAGGTCGGCTGACGCCCATCGGCGCTGCGCGCCTCGTCCTCGAACGCCGGACGGGCTGGAACCCTGCCGCCGCGGCGGGGTTCCAGCCCTCCGGCGTTCGGGAGCGGGGTCTGGGGGGGAGCCCCGCTGGGGACCCCCCGTCAGGGCCTAGCGCACAGCGAACAGCGCCCGCCCCACCTCGGCGAACACCCCCTTCGGGTGCCCCCGGAACAAGGGCTCCGTACCGAAGAGGACCACCCGGGCCCCGTCCGGGGAAACCCCGCTCACGACGGAAGCCTCACCGGCGGCATCCGCGGGCCCCCCGTTCCCGGACGAGTCGGCCCGCCAGTGCCCCGACACCAGCGGCCTGCCACCGGCGTAGGCCTGCTCGACCCGGACCCCGGCCCCGAGCCCGGTGAACCACATCGGCGCGTAGACGAAGCCGTACCCGGCCCCCGAACCGGCCACGGCACCCCCGGCGTTGCGCACCCGCACCACGCCGTTGGCGTCCCCGTTGCCCCGTACGGCTGTGACGGGGAGCAGCTTCGCGGCGGAGTTCAGGCGGGCACCCACCGCGCCCCGCCCGACGAGCCCGCCGCCCCCGGCGAGGAACGCGTCGAGCCGCTCGCGCGCCGCGGGCCCGAGGTCCGCGCGGTCGAGTCCCGCGGACACGAAGAGCACATCGGCCCGGCGCCAGTCGAAGCCGTCGTTGAGGGCGGCCGTGGACACCGGCACCACGTCGAAGTTCATCTCCCGCAGCGCGAACAGCTCCCCGGGCGTCACCGCGGCGGCGACGCGCGTGCGCCGCACCTTCTCGCCGCCGCGCGCGGTGGTCGCGGAGAACGCCACGCCGTACTTCTCCGCCACGCCCCGGGCGGCCCGCCGCGCGGAGCCCGGCACGAGGACACCGCCGTCCTTCAGGCGCCGGACCGTGACGCCGTCCCGTACGAGGGAGTTGAGCGCGGCGACCTCACGCGGGTCGTCGAGCCGCAGCCGCAGGTCACCGCGCGGCGCCACACGGGCGGTCCCGGCCGCGGCCTGGACCGCGCGCGAGGGCACCGCGGCGGGGTTCCCCCTCGGCACGGACCGCACGGTCGCGCCCCACAGCCGGCCCAGGCTCCAGCCCGAGATGTCGTACATCACGGACACCTTGTCGCTGATGTCACGGCCGTCCGCGAGCAGCACGTTCGCGATGCCCCGCTTGGGCTGGCGCATGTCGACGACGTACGCGCCCTTCTCGTACCGCTTGCCGCCGATCCGGAAGTCCTCGGTGGCGCGCCGCACCCGGACGTCGTTGGCGAGGAGATGGTCCACGAGGCGGGCGGCCGCCGTACCGGAGCGCTGTCCGCGACCCGCGGCCGGGATCACGTACGCACGCGGGAACTCGGCCGTGTAGACGTCCTCCGGGCCGATGCCCGGCACGCCGGGCACCGTCTCCTCGGAGACCTCCACCGGAGCGGCCCCCGCGGCACCGCGCCGGAACACCTCGATCTGGTCGGCGATCAGCGACCGCCGGTGGTCGCGCGCGTAGTCCAGGGTCGCCGTCATGGCCGCGCCCGCGATGTCCGTGTTGACGGCCGAGCGGCGGCGCAGCTCCCGCACCGGCAGGGCGTCGTACTCCTCGTTGTTCACCTGCATCGGGAACTCGACGGTGTGCGCCGCGACCGCGCCGTGGAAGGGCATGTACTGCGGGGTGAAGACGGGCGGCCAGTCGTCCCAGCCCTCCTCCTGGTCGCGGAAGGGGATGACGGCGGGCCGCACGCCGTCCTTCTCCTCGGTGTAGCCGAGGCCGTTGACGGCCTTCTCCATGCCGAGGGCGTTGCCGTAGCTGTTCTTCAGGAACAGGTCGTACTCGTAGTTCTCGCCGTGCGGCGGGGTCGTCGGCTCGATGAGCGTGCCGTTCACGTACCCGTGCAGGTCGATCATCATCGTGGGCTGCTTGTCGATGGCGATCCGCCGCACCGCGCGCGTCTCGGGCTGGCTCCCGGTGACGAAGTCCCGGTTCAGGTCGAAGCCGCCCGCGTTCTCGCGGGTGCCCGCGATCCGGCCGTCGGGGTTCATGGTGACGTTGACGTAGAGACGGTGGTGGGCGAGCAGGTCGCGGGTCTTCGCGTCCTTCGCCCGCGCCAGCCTCTCGATGAGCTTCAGGGCCGCGTCGGTGCCCTCCCACTCGTTGCCGTGGATGTTGTTGTTGATGAACACCGGTGCCTTGTACGCCGACTTCAGCGCCTTGTCCGCGGCGGCAGCGGCGGGCTCGTTCTCGATGCGCTCGCGCATCCGCCGCTGCCGGGCCGCCTCGCGCGCCGACTCGGGCGCGGTCACCGTCACCAGATACAGGTCGTGGCCCCCGGCCGAGCGCCCAGCGATCTCCACGCTCACGCGGTCGCCGATGCCCTGGATCCGGTTCAGCTCCGGGGCGATGGCGTGGTAGGGGGTCAGGCCCAGCTTGATGGACCTGTCGGCCGGGTTCTTGGGGACCGCGGGGAGGCGGCGCTCACGCGGGTAGCCGCGCTCGGCGCCGCCGCGGGCGGGCGCGGGCGCGGACGCGTCGTCGAGCGCGCGGGCCGCGGCGCCCTCCGGCGCCCGGGCGGCCCGGTCGGGGTCGCCTAGCGGGGCCTGGTCGCGGGTCACCGGGCGCGGCGCCGGGTCGGCACTGGCACCGCCCGGGGTGAGCACGGTGAACAACAAGGTGCCCGCGGCGGCCGACGCGGTCAGCGTCACGGCTCTGGGCGGCCGGGATATGCCCATACGTACCTCCGGAACATGGGTCGGGCGCCGACCCGAGAGATCAGTACGGGAGGTCTACAGGCTGAAACGGCTGACAACAAGGGGGATAGTGTGTGCCGCATGCGTGAACTGGGCCGGGGTTTCGGCTATCTGGTGAAGGGACAGCGCTGGGTCGCCCAGCACGGCAAGCAGTTCGGGTGGGGGCTCCTGCCGGGGCTCATCACCCTCGTCCTGTACGCGGGTGCGCTCGTCGCGCTCGTGCTGTGGGGCACGGACCTGGTGTCCTGGGCGACGCCGTTCGCCGACGACTGGTCGGACCCGTGGAGCGGCCTGTTCCGCGGCTTCCTGACCGCGCTGCTCTTCGCCCTGGCACTGCTCCTGTCCGTGGTGACCTTCACCGCGGTGACGCTGGTGATCGGCGAACCCTTCTACGAGTCGCTGTCCGAGCAGGTCGACATCTCCGTCGCCGGGTTCGCCCCCGAGTCCGGACTGCCGCTCTGGCGCGAGTTGCTCGTCTCCGTACGCGACAGCCTGCGCATCGTGGTGCGGGCCGCGGTGTGGGGCGTGCTCCTGTTCGGCCTCGGCTTCCTGCCGGTCGTCGGCCAGACCGTGATCCCCGTCGTCGGCTTCTTCGTCACCGGCTTCTTCCTCGTCGAGGAGCTGACGGCGGTCGCGCTCGCACGCCGTGGCGTACGGCTGCGCGACCGCCTGGCCCTGCTCCGCGCCCGCAAGACCCTGGCCTGGGGCTTCGGCGCCCCGCTCGCGGTCTTCTTCCTGGTGCCGTTCGTCGCCGTGTTCCTGATGCCGGGCGCGGTCGCCGGGGCGACGCTGATGGCGCGGGACCTCATGGGCGAGACCACCGACGACCCCGACGACCCCGACGACCCCGACAACGCCGACGACCCCGACGGCGCCGCGGACCCGGCGGACCCCGCGGGTACGGCGGGCGGCGGTGCGGGTGTCACGGGTGCCGTGGGCGGGGCCCCGCACCCGGCGGGCGGCGGCGCCCCTACCGGCCGCTAGCGACCACGGCCGTCACGACGATCCGCCGCACCTGCCCGATGATGTCGACGCGGTTGCGCACGAACTCCGCGTCCGTGACCCGACCCGTCGCCGGGTCGGTGTTCCCGGCGCCGAACTGGAGCACCGGCGTGTGCACATGACCGCCGGGCAGCCGGTCGTGCAGCCCGAGGCGGTCGCGCAGGAGCGTGGCGCGGTACGCGATCTCGTTGGACAGGTAGTCGCCGCCGCCGCCCGCGCGGGCCGTCGAACCCGGCGTCGGCCCGTCGGGGCGCTGCACCGGCGTGGTGCCGCCCGCGGGGATCTCCGTCACGGCCGTGTTGTCGTACACGGGGAAGCGCCCGGTGTCCGCCGCGACGATGTCCTTGTACGGCAGCGTGGTCGTCGTCCACTGCGGCTGCGATGCGGGGTCGGACACCGGGACGGTCTCCGTCCGTGACAGGTTCTCGTTGTCCCCGAACCCGCCCCGCCAGGCCCCGTTGGTCCGCTCGATGTCGAACTTGCCGACCCGGCCCTGGCTCACGGTCGTGAACAGGTCGACGTGCGGCAGCTGCCGCCGGAGCACCCGCTCCACCGTGCCCCGCTCGAAGTCCGTCCAGCGCACCGGGAACACGGCCGTCTCGATGCGTACGGGCCCCTCGGCGGTCCGTACGACGGTGCCGTCCAGGGCGAGCGCGGTGGCGCCCGAGGGGTTGCTGATGCGGGTGTCGCGGTCGAGCGTGAACGGGTCGAAGCCGGTCACGAGGACCCGCTTGACTCCCTTGCCGCCCTTGCCCTTCGGGTAGCGGACGGTGTCCTGGCCGCGGGACGTCGTCTCCAGGTCCGCGAGCAGCCGCTGCCGCCGTGCGTCGTCGAGGCCGAAGCCGCGCGGCTCCCAGGCGCGCAGCGCCCGCGTCATCCCGAGCCGCGCCCAGTACAGCGGCCGGTCGTCGTCCTTGCTGAGGTCGCCGCGCACGGGGCCGCGGCCCTGCGCCCGGTCCACGGCCCGCCGCCACAGCGACTGCCCCTCGTGTCCGACCAGGTGCCGGGCCTGCGCGTAGGAGCGGACCCGTTCCAGGTCCCGCGCGAAGCCGGGCGCCACGCCGTCGAATCCGCTGCGCCGCAGGATCTCCTGCGGGGCGGCACGGTCCAGGCGCTGCTCCTCGACGGTGGGCGCACCGGCCCGCGCGGTGTCGGCGGCCGCGGCGGGCGGGACGAGGGCCCCGGCGAGCAGCACGGCACCGAACACGCCGCAGGCGCCGAGCCGGCGGCCTGATATCCCGGGGGTGGGGGACGAAGCCACGTGAGTCCTTCCGTTGCAGGTGAGATGGCGGAAGTATCCCGGGGCGGAAGCGTTCGGCGCCATGCTTTGCGGCGCCGAAAAGTGCGGCGACGGCCACCCACCGCCCCGAGCCGCCCGACCAGGACCTGGCCCACGAGGACACCAGGTACGCCCGGCACTTGCGGACCGAAACTGACCGCAAGCCTCCCTAGGTTCGGGGACATGACGAAGACACCGCAGCACCAGAACGCCCACGAGAACGCCCACCAGAACGCCCACCAGGACCTCCACCTCGTCGCCGGCGCCACCGGCACCGTCGGCCGCGAGGTCGTCCGCGAACTCCTGGAGCGCGGGCAGCGGGTCCGCGCGCTGACCCGCGACGCGTCGAAGGCGTCGTTCCCCGAGGGCGTCGAGGCGGTCCAGGGCGACCTGCGCGAGCCCGCGGGCCTCAAGGCCGCCCTGGAGGGCGTGACGGGCCTGCACCTGATCACCTTCTCCGGCGCCTACGAACCCCTCGCGACCGGGCCGGAGATCCTCGCCCTGGCCCGCGCGGCGGGGGTGCGCCGGGTCACCGTCCTCAACGGCGGCGGCCCGTCGCCGCTGGAGGACGCGGTGCGGGCGGGCGAGCTCGACTGGACCGTCGTCATGCCGGTCGAGTTCATGGCGAACAGCCTGGAGTGGGCGGAGCCCGTGCGCGCCGAAGGCACGGTGCGGGCACCGTTCGTCGACCGGGTCAGCGCGTTGGTGCACGAGGGCGACATCGGGGCGGTGGTCGCCGTCGCCCTCACCGAGGACGGCCACGCGGGGCAGGAGTACCTCCTGACGGGCCCCCAGGCGCTCACGGTCACCGAGAAGGTGGCCGTGCTCGCCGAGGCGCGCGGCGGCGACATCGCGCTCGTCGAACTCACGGAGGAGGAGGCCGCCGCGGGGATGCGGGCCGAGGGGCACGACGAGAGCACGATCGCCTGGCTGCTCGACGTCTACAAGAACACTCCGCCGGAGGGCCGCACGGTCATCGACACGGTGCCCCGCGTCACCGGGCGCCCGGCCCGCACGTACACCGACTGGGCCCGTGAGCACGCCGAGTCGTTCCGATAGGCCCACACGCGCGGGCTCACAAGCGCAGGCCCATATAAGCGGGCCCACCTGCGCAGGTCCGCTCGCGCAGGCCCGCGCACGGGCCGCCCGGGGCCCGCCGCCCGTCCGCTAATCCCGCGGCCGGGCGGCGGTCACGGCCCGGTAGGCGATGTCCGCGAGGTGCGACTGCCCGTCCTTGCTCGGGTGGAACCAGTCCCAGTGGCTCAACTGGTCCCCGTCGAAGCGGAAGTCGAACACGGCCCCGCCGTCGTACCGGCAGCGCAGGTCCTTGGCGCACACGTCCTTCAGCACCTTGTTGTACGCCACGACCCGGTCCTGCACCGACTGCCGCCGCTGGGTCGCCGCGCGGTCCATGGAGTCCGCGTCGGCCAGCATCGACGCGCAGATCCCGAGCTTCCACACCTGCTTGCCCAGCTGGTTGGTGCGCCCCTCGGACCACAGGCGCTTGAGGTCGGGCACGCTGGAGACGTACACCTGCGCCTTCGGCCGGGCGCGCCGCAGGGTGCTCAGGGCGTCCCTGAAGTCGGTGCGGAAGTCGGCGACGGAGGTCATGTCGTCGGCCGACGAACGGCAGGCGTCGTTGGCGCCCACCATCACCGTCACGAGTTCGGGGTCGCGGGCCGCGGCCCGGGTCATCTGGTCCGGCAGGTCCGCCATCCGCGCGCCGGTCTTGGCGTGGTTCCAACTGTGGGTCGCCGCCCGCTGCTTGCCGAGCAGCCGCTGCGAGAGGCTGCGCACCCCCTCGTCGCTGCCGGTGGCCCAGGACACCTCGGGGCAGTCGGAGAGCACCGAGCAGGCGTCGAAGCCGCGGGTGATGGAGTCGCCGACGGCGGCGACGGAACGCGGTGAGGTGTCCCACACCCGGGTCGGCCCGGGCGCCGCACGGTCCTGCGCCGAGGGTCCGCCCGGTACCGGGGAACCGTCGCCGGACGCGTCGCACGCGGTGAGCGTCGCGACGCCGGTGAGGGCCGCCGTCGCGAGGGCGACGGCGGCCCGTTTGCGGTGCCGTGAATTCCGCATCGTCGTCCCCTTTGTGTCGCCTCTGTCGTCCAACGTGACGTCACCCGAGCCCTCCGGGTTGCGTCCCGTCGCCTGCCCTTATGTCCCTGAACCGCCCCTGGGACACCCAACCGGGGGTTCATGGGCCTCCCAGCGAGTGAAACCTGGGAGTTTCCCGGCCTGCGGACCGACCGTACGTCACACTCCTTGCCTCGCCGCACGGTAGCCTCGCCACCCAGTGGCACCCGGTTTTCTCGGTTCCGCTAAATTACATCACGTCACATCTGTCCCCTTTTCTTGACTTTCCCCGCTTTTGGGGAATATCGCTCGGCACGGGCGCGAGGCCGCTGGGGAAGGCGCACCTCGTCCCACACTGGAGGTCCCGGTGACGACACGTGGAGTTCTGTACGTGCACTCCGCACCGCGCGCGCTGTGCCCGCACGTCGAATGGGCCGTCGCGGGCGTACTCGGCGCACGCGTCAGCCTCGACTGGATCCGACAGCCCGCGGCGCCCGGCACCTGGAGATCCGAGTTCTCCTGGAAGGGCTCGGCGGGCACCGCCTCCAAGCTCGCCTCCGCGCTGCGCGGCTGGGATCTGCTGCGCTTCGAGGTCACGGCGGAACCGAGCACGGCCGCCGAGGGCGAGCGCTACAGCGCCACTCCCCGCCTCGGCATCTTCCACGCCGTCACCGGCATCCACGGCGACATCCTGATCCCGGAGGACCGGCTGCGCGCGGCCCTCGCCCGCTCCCAGCGCGGCGAGGGCGACCTGGAGGCCGAGATCGCGGGGCTCCTCGGCAAGCCCTGGGACGACGAACTCGAACCCTTCCGGTACGCGGGCGAGGGCGCCCCGGTGCGCTGGCTCCACCAGGTCGTCTGAACCCCGGGTACGGGATGCAGGTACGGGACGCAGGCACGGTATGCAGGTACGCGATGCAGGTACGGGAAAGGCCCACCCGGCGGGACCGGGTGGGCCTTTCTGCGCTACCTGTGTGGTGCGGGTGTCCGACGGTGACTACACCGTGCGGAAGGCGAGGACCACATTGTGGCCGCCGAAGCCGAACGAGTCGTTCAGGGCCGCGATCGTGCCCTCGGGCAGCGCCCGCGCCTCGCTGCGGATGATGTCCGCGTCCACCTCGGGGTCGAGGTTCTCGATGTTGATGGTGGGCGGAGCCATGCGGTGGTGCAGCGCGAGGACCGTGGCCACGGTCTCGATGCCGCCGGCGCCGCCGAGGAGGTGACCGGTCATCGACTTCGTCGAGGCGATCGCCATGTGGTCGACGTCGTCGCCGAACGCCTGGCGCAGCGCCTTGATCTCACCGATGTCGCCCTGCGGGGTCGAGGTGGCGTGCGCGTTGATGTGCGCGATCTCGGCGGGCTTCAGACCGGTGTTGTCGACCAGGTTCTGCAACGCCTGCGCGATGCCGTTGCCGGACGGCTCGGGCTGCGTGATGTGGTGGGCGTCCGCCGAGATGCCCTGGCCGACGGCCTCCGCGTAGATACGGGCGCCACGGGCCTTGGCGTGCTCCTCGGACTCCAGGACGACGACGCCCGCGCCCTCGCCGAGCACGAAGCCGTTGCGGTCGACGTCCCAGGGGCGGGAGGCGCCCTGCGGGTCGTCGTTGTTCTTGGACATCGCCATCATGTTGCCGAACGCGGCGATCGGCAGCGGGTGGACGGCCGCCTCGGTGCCGCCCGCGACCACGACGTCGGCGCGGCCGGTGCGGATCATCTCGATGGCGTAGCCGATGGCCTCCGCGCCCGACGCGCACGCCGAGACGGGGGTGTGCACCCCGGCGCGGGCGCCGAGGGTGATGCCGACGTTCGCCGCGGGCGAGTTGGGCATCAGCATGGGGACGGTGTGCGGCGAGACGCGGCGCACGCCCTTCTCCCGCAGTACGTCGTACTGGTCGAGGAGGGTGGTCACGCCGCCGATGCCGGAGGCGATGACCGCGCCGAGCCGGTCGGGCTCGACGGTGTTGCCCTCTTCGCCGGCCTTGCCGGTGAAGCCCGCGTCCTTCCAGGCCTCGTCGGCCGCGATCAGCGCGAACTGCGCCGAGCGGTCGAGCTTGCGGGCCTGCGGACGCGGAATGATCTCGGTCGGTTCGACGGCGATCTGGCCGGCGATCCGGACCGGCAGGTCAGCGGCCCAGTCCTGCTCGAGAAGACTGACCCCGGAGCGCCCGGCGAGCAGGCCCTCCCAGGTAGAGGCCGCGTCGCCACCCAGCGGTGTGGTTGCGCCGATACCGGTGACGACCACGGTGCGATTGGTCGAGTTCACTGGATTTCTCTCTCCACGGTTGGTTCAGATGCGGATGCGGCGGCGCCACCGCCGGGTGGCGGCCGGCATGAGCCCGGACGGCGCGAGACCCGGTCATCGGGCTCGAGCCGGAATCAGGCCTGGTGCTCCAGGATGTACTTGGTCGCGTCGCCGACCGTCTTGAGGTTCTTGACGTCGTCGTCCGGGATCTTCACGTCGAAGCGCTCTTCGGCGGCGACGACGACCTCGACCATGGACAGCGAGTCGACGTCCAGGTCGTCGGTGAAGGACTTGTCCGTCTGGACGTCCTCGACCGGGATGCCGGCGATCTCGTTGACGATCTCGGCGAGACCGGCGACGATCTCTTCCTGAGTGGCGGCCATGTTGGCGCTCCTTCGTGTGTATCCAGAGGGTGTGACGGCATCCGCGCGGATCCGAAGATCCCCACGGGTGCCTAGGGGAGGGTAACGACCGTGGCGGCGTACACGAGACCCGCCCCGAAGCCGATGACGAGCGCGGTGTCGCCGCTCTTCGCCTCACCGGTCGCCAGAAGCCGCTCCATCGCGAGCGGGATCGAGGCGGCCGAGGTGTTGCCGGTGGTCTCCACGTCACGGGCGACCATGACGTGCTCCGGCAGTTTCAGAGTCTTCACCATCGAGTCGATGATCCGCATGTTGGCCTGGTGCGGGATGAAGACGTCCAGGTCGGCCGCGGTGATTCCGGCCGCGTCGAGGGCCTGCTGGGCGACCTTCGCCATCTCGAACACGGCCCAGCGGAACACCGCCTGGCCCTCCTGCGTGATGGCGGGGAACTTCGCCGGGGCGACGCCGCCCTCGCGGTACGCCTCCCAGGACTCGGTCTGCTTGATGGTCTCGGACTTGTCGCCCTCCGAGCCCCAGACCGTCGGGCCGATCGCCGGCTCCTTGGCGGGGCCGACGACGACGGCACCGGCGCCGTCACCGAACAGGAAGGCCGTCGCGCGGTCCTCCAGGTCGGTCAGGTCGCTGAGCCGCTCCACGCCGATCACCAGAGCGTACTCGGCGGACCCATCGGTGATCATGCCCTTGGCGAGCGTGAGGCCGTAACCGAAGCCCGCGCAGCCCGCGGAGATGTCGAACGCGGCGGGCTTGCCCGTACCGAGCTTGTCCGCGATCTCGGTCGCCACGGCCGGGGTCTGCTTGAAGTGCGAGACGGTGGAGACGATCACGGCGCCGATCTGCTCGGGCGTGATGCCCGCGTCGGCGATCGCCTTGCCGCCGGCCTCGACGGACATCGCGGCCACGGTCTCGTCGGGGGAGGCCCAGTGCCGGGTCGCGATGCCGGAGCGGGAGCGGATCCACTCGTCGGACGAGTCGATCTTCTCCAGGATGACCTCGTTGGGCACCACGCGCGTCGGGCGGTAGCCACCGACGCCCATGATGCGCGCGTACGCGGCGCCCCGACTCGGCTTGATCTTCGCCATGCTCTCCAGCTCCTTCTCAGACATCCGCCGCGTCGGCGGTGCCGGCGGCGTCCGCGGCGGCCGTCTCGGCGATGAGCTCGCGGGCGGCGTCGAGGTCGTCGGGCGTCTTCACCGCGAGCGTCCTGACGCCCTTCAGGGCACGCTTGGCGAGACCGGTGAGGGTGCCGCCGGGGCACACCTCGATGAGCGCCGTCGCTCCCAGCTCCTGGAACGTGTCCATGCACAGGTCCCAGCGGACCGGGTTGGCGACCTGGCCGACCAGGCGGGCCACGACGTCGGAGCCCTGCGTGACGGCCTTGCCGTCCCTGTTGGAGAGGTACGTCAGCTTCGGGTCGGCGACGTCGAGGCCCTTGGCGGCCTCCTCCAGCGTCGCCACCGCGGGAGCCATGTGGTGCGTGTGGAACGCGCCCGCGACCTTCAGCGGTACGACCTTGCGCACGCCCTCGGGCTTGTCGTCGGCGAGCGCGGCAAGCTGCTCGGCGGTGCCGGCGGCCACGATCTGGCCCGCGCCGTTCACGTTCGCCGGGGTCAGGCCGAGCCTCTCCAGGTGCGCGAGGGTGACCTCGGGGTCGCCCCCGAGCAGCGCCGCCATGCCGGTCTCGGTGACGGCCGCGGCGTCCGCCATGGCCAGGCCGCGCGTGCGGACGAAGCCCAGGGCGGCGTCCTCGGAGAAGACTCCCGCGTACGCGGCCGCCGTGATCTCGCCGACGCTGTGCCCTGCGACGGCGCCCGGCCGGATGTCACCGAGTGCCGCAGAGGACAGCAGTCCGGCAGCGACCAGGAGCGGCTGCGCCACCGCGGTGTCACGGATCGCGTCCGCGTCGGCCCGGGTGCCGTAGTGGGCGAGGTCGAGCCCGATGGCGTCCGACCAGGCGGCGAGCCGGTCGGCGGCGCCGGGGAGGTCGAGCCAGGGAGTCAGGAAGCCGGGCGTCTGAGCGCCTTGGCCGGGAGCGACGAGTACGAGCACTCTCACACTCTCTCTTGTGGACAGTACGAACCGCCCGTGGGGACAGGGACGAAGAACAGCTGAGGGAATTGTAGAGCCCCGACAAAGAGTCAGGCCTGGTGATCTCCGTCGGCGAGACGTCCCAGGATCAGCGCGATCCGCAGCGTGAACGCGGACCGCACATCCGAAGGCGACCATCCGGTGACGTCAGTCACACGTCGGAGCCGGTAGCGCACGGTGTTGGGATGCACAAAGAGCATCCGGGCGGCGCCCTCCAGGCTGCTCGCCTGTTCGAGATAGACGCTGAGCGTCTCCAGGAGCGCGGACCCGGCCTCCTCCAGTGGTCTGTAGATCTCCTCCACCAGCTGATCACGGGCCGCCGGGTCACCCGCGATGGCGCGCTCGGGCAGGAGGTCGTCCGCGAGCACCGGGCGCGGTGCGTCCTGCCAGGCGCCGCACGCCTTCAGGCCCGCGGCCGCGGCCTGCGCGGAGCGGGTGGCCGCCAGCAGGTCGGGCACGATGGGCCCGGCCACCACCGGACCCGTCGCATACGGTCCGATCAGGGCTTTCGCCACGGCCAGCGGATTGTCGTCGCCGCCCGCGATGACGACGAGCCTGGTGCCGAGCACACCCGTGAGGACCTGGAGCTTCGCGTGCCGGGCGGCCCGGCGGATGGCCTCGACGGTGAGTTCGCTGTCACCGTCGGGCGCGGTGCCGAGGACCACGCAGACGTGGTCGGGCGAGTTCCAGCCGAGCGCCGCGGCTCGGGAGACGGCGCCCTCGTCGGCCTCCCCGGAGAGCACCGCGTTCACCACGAGCGACTCCAGGCGCGCGTCCCAGGCACCGCGTGCCTCGGCGGCCTGCGCGTACACCTGCGCGGTGGCGAAGGCGATCTCGCGGGCGTAGACGAGCAGCGCCTCGCGCAGGACCGACTCGTCGCCGGGCGCGGCCACCTCGTCGATGGCCGACTCCATGACCTCGATGGTGGTCCGCACCATCTCCACGGTCTGCCGCAGCGTGATCGCCCGGGTCAGTTCGCGCGGCGCCGTGCCGAAGACGTCCGTCGAGATCGCCTGCGGGGCGTCGGGGTGCCGGAACCACTCGGTGAACGCGGCGATGCCGGCCTGCGCGACCAGGCCGATCCAGGAGCGGTTCTCCGGTGGCATGGCCCGGTACCAGGACAGCGTCTCGTCCATGCGCGCGATCGCCTGCGCGGCCAGGCTGCCGGACGACTTCTCCAGACGTCGGAGCGTGGCGGCGTGCGCGTGCGCGCGGCCGCCGCGCGGGGAGCCGGCACCGGCGGCCAGGTGGGCTTCGTTCGCTGAGGGTTCGGGCACGGGGACAAGACTGCCTTATCGGGACGGCGGCGTGCGGGGCCGGGTCTACCGTGGGGGGCGTGATTGATGTCCGGCGCTCCGGTGAGCGGTATCCGGGAGGCGATCCCGCGGCGGGGATCGCCTCCTTCCACGCCTTTTCCTTCGGGCCCCACTACGACCCCGACAACCTACGCTTCGGCGCGCTGCTCGCCTGCAACGAGGAGCACCTCGCGGCGGGCGCGGGCTTCGACGAACACCCGCACAGCCACACCGAGATCGTCACCTGGGTCGTCTCGGGCGAACTGACCCACCGCGACTCCGCGGGCCATGAGTCCGTCGTCCGCCCCGGCGACGTGCAGCACCTCAGCGCGGGCTCCGGGGTCCGGCACGTCGAACGCAACGCGGGCCCCGAACCGCTGGTCTTCCTCCAGATGTGGCTGGCCCCCGTGCGGCCCGGCGGCGATCCCGTGTACGACGTCGTCCGCGGCATCGCCGACTCCACCCCCTACGCCGTCCCGGCCGCGGGCGCCCTGCTGCACGTACGCAGGCCGGCCCCCGGCGAACGCACGGCGATCCCACCGGCCCCGGCCGTGTACGTCCACGTGATCCGCGGCGAGGTGTCCCTGGGCGAGGAGGAACTGGCCCCCGGCGACGCGGCCCGCGTCACCGGGGAAGCGGACCTGGACGTCATCTCGTACGCGGACAGGGCGGAACTGCTCCTGTGGGAGATGTCCTAGCCCGCCGGACCCGCCCCCTCCCGCGCACCGGACTCAGAGCTCGGCGAGCACCGCGTCCGTGAGGACCGGCCACACCTCGACGGCCCACTCCCCGAAGGCCCGGTCGGTGAGCGCCACACACGCGACCCCCGCGTCGGGATCGACCCAGAGGAACGTCCCGGCCTGCCCGAAGTGCCCGAAGGTACGGGGGGACGACGAACCCCCCGTCCAGTGCGGCGACTTCCCGTCCCGGATCTCGAACCCGAGCCCCCAGTCGTTGGGGTTCTGGTGCCCGTACCCCGGAAGCACCCCCTTGAGCCCGGGGTGCACCACGGACATCGCCTCCGCCACGGTCCGCACGTCGAGCAGCCGGGGCGACTGCACCTCCGCGGCGAACCGCACGAGGTCGTCCACGGTCGACACCCCGTCCTTCGCGGGCGAGCCGTCGTCGGCGAGGAACGTCGAGGCCATCCCGAGCGGTTCGAGCACGGCCTGCCGCAGGTAGTCGGCGAAGGGGATGTCGGTCGCCTTGGCGATGTGGTCGCCGAGCACCTCGAAACCGGCGTTGGAGTACAGCCGCCGCGTCCCCGGCTCCGCCGTCACCCGGTGCTCGTCGAAGGCGAGACCGCTGGTGTGCGCGAGCAGGTGCCGCACGGACGAGCCGGGCGGCCCCGCGGGCTCGTCGAGCTCGATCGCCCCCTCCTCGTACGCGACGAGCGCGGCGTACGCGGTGAGCAGCTTGGTCACCGAGGCGAGGGCGAAGCGGTGCCCGGTGGGGCCGCGCGTCCCGGCGACGGTGCCGTCCGCTCGGACGACGGCGGCGGCAGCGGTCGGTACCGGCCAGTTCTCGATCAACGCCAGGCTCTGCATGGGCACGAGCCTAGGCGCCCTACAGCTTCAGCTGCATATAGGGGTCGGGCTTGCGGACGAAGCCGAGCGAGGCGTACAGGCCCTCGGCGTCGGCCGACGTGGTGAGGCCCACCTGGCGCGCGCCGCGCTCGCGGAACCACGCGAGGAGTTCCTCCACACAGGCGCGGGAGAAGCCGCGGCGGCGCATCCCGGGGTCCGTGGCGACGCTGAAGACGTACCCGGCGACGCCGTGCGGGTTGCCGGAGCGGCCGATGCGGTACTCCAGGGTGCCCACCGCTGTCGCCGCGAGGCCGCCGGGCCGCTCGGGGTGGTCGACGGCGAACACCGCGAAGTCGCCCCCGGGCTCGGCGAGGCGCCGGCGCAGGGTGGGCAGGGACGCCGCCTGCCAGTCGGTGACGGACGCCGGCGGCAGCGTACCGTCGAGCGTGCGCACGGAGTCGATCATCACCTGGCGGAGCCTGACGACTTCCTCGGCGTCCTTCGGTTCGGCACGGCGTACGAGACTCATGGGGCGCACGCTAGCCAGTGGCTCCCCGCGCCGTCCTGCGATTTTCCCTTGCTTGGAGTGCACTCCAAGGACCTAGCGTGGGGCCATGACGGTGATGGAGACAACCCCCGCACCCGCCCGGGACGTGGCAGGGCCAAACGCCTGCGCGACACCCCCGCCTCCCCACCCGCGCCCGGACGGACGGGACCACTACACGATCAGCGAGGTCGTCGCGGTGACCGGTCTGACCGCGCACACCCTGCGCTGGTACGAGCGGATCGGCCTGATGCCGCACGTCGACCGCTCCCACACGGGCCAGCGCCGCTACCGCAACCGCGATCTGGACTGGCTGAACCTCGTCGGCAAGCTGCGCCTGACCGGCATGCCCGTCGCCGACATGGTGCGCTACGCCGAGCTGGTGCGCGAGGGCGAGGAGACGTTCGGGCGGCGCCGTGAACTGCTCGAGCGGACCCGCCGCGACGTACTGGCCCGGATCGCGGAGCTCCAGGACACGCTCGCCGTCCTCGACCACAAGATCGACATCTACTCCGACCACCCGGCGGGCGCCGCACGGACCGGGGCGCGGTAGGAGTAGGAGCCCGGGAGCCTCACAGCTCCGCGAGCAGCTCCGCCTTCTTCGTCGTGAACTCGTCGTCGGTGAGCAGGCCCGCTCCGTGCAGCTCGCCGAGGTGCCGGATGCGGTCGGCGATGTCGGCGGGGTCGCGCCGCCCGGCCGGGGCGGCGGCGGGGATCACGGCGGGGGCGGGGCCCGAGGCGCGCACCGCCGCCAGGACCGACGCGGCGAACGGCAGCGACTCGTGCACCGGGCCGTAGCCGAGGCCGAAGACGACGGCCGCCGGGTCCTGGTCGGCCTGCGCGGGCCGGTTCGCCGCGTCGCGTGGCAGCAGCCGCAGATGGCCCTCGAAGACCTCGGGGGAGCGCCACTCGACCCCGCTCAGATCACTCACCTGGAAACTCTGGTCGCCCGCCTTCCACTTCGCCGACGAGGCCCCCGTCCAGAACCAGCGGAAGGCCACCGACTTGCCGTCGAAGGACGCCTTGCCGTCGTACGCCTTGAACTGCAACGGCGCTTCGGGGGCGGCCACCAGATGGCGCTCCGCGGGCTCGTCGCCGGCCGCGGGGAGCACGGCGCGCAGTTCGTCCGCGTAGTACTCGGCGAGCGTCTCGCGCTCCGCGGGCAGCACAAGCCGGTACGGATCGGAGCCGTCCTTGAGCTGTCCCGCCGCCGCCTCCATCAACGGATCGGCGCCCTGCCTCGGCACGGCGTGCAGAACGGCCGTCCCGCGCTTGCCCGGTGTGAGCGTCACCTCCGCGATCGCCTCATGGGGGATGCGGCGCTCGCCGAGAGCGTGGAACAGCTTCGGCGTGCGGATCCCCCGTTCGAAGCGGATGAGCACGGAGTCGGTGTCGAACTCCCAGGCGGCGTGGAATCCGGCCAGTACATCACCCATGCGGCTCATCGTATGCGGCACGAGCTTCTCCGTCTCTCCCGCGGCGGGCCGCTGTTTCATCGATTTCTACGCGCGTCAGGCCGCTGACGTAGCGGAAATACCTTCCCGGCAGGCCGCATCTCCACCGGCACACCGCACTCCGTCGTAGCCGCCCACGCCGATCTCGGCGAAGTTCCTGAGGCTGTCCGTGCCCGGCTCGAAGTAACCGGTGTGCCCCCGCGCCCGGTCGGCGGACACCACGCGCGCGCCGAAGCCCGCGGAGACGGGGTCGGCGCCGTGGCCGAGCCCCCCGACTTCCATGTGCGGCACATCCTGGATCCAGTCGTCGTTGTCCCGTGCGGCCCAGATCCGTGCCCGGCTGCCGAGCCCCGACGCGCTGTCGGAGCGCATGCCGGGGCTGCCGGCGACCGCGATGTCCGTGACCCGCGGCGGCAGCCGGTGGGCCGCGACTCCGCACACCACGGAGCCGTAGCTGTGGCAGTACAGCGCCACCGGGGTCCGGCCGGGCAGCGCGCGTACCAGTGAGTCGAGGCGCTCGGCCCCGTCGTCGGCGCGCATGGACGTGGCGGCGTCCACACCGAGGCCGACGGGCGTCGTGTAGTCGGCCCAGGCGATCACGGCGGTACGGGTGCCGGGGCGGGCCCCGCGCTCCGCGCCGTACAGGGCCTGCGCCATGCCGACGGGCGCCGCGTACTTGCGCTGGGTGCGTTCGAAGGTGAGGACGTTGGTGTCGACGCCGGGCACCACGACCGAGACCCTGCGGGCCCGGGAGAGGTCGCCGATCACCTCGGCCATGCGGCCCGACCCCATCGGATCGAAGGCGAGGACCTGCCGGTGCCGCCGCATCATCACACCGAAGCGCTTCATCCGGCGCTCCGCCGTCTGCTTGCCCACCGGCGAGAGGCGGTTGTCGCGCATGCGGTCGCGCTCGACCCTGCGCGCCTGGTGCAGGGCGATGCGGTTCGCGCGGTAGCGCAGCTCGACGGGAGCGCCGTTCATGTTGCCGACCGCGAGGGGGTAGCGGGCGGCGAGCCTGGCGCTCTGACGTGCGGTGAGCGAGGCGAAGAAGTGCGCGAGCCGGGCGGCCGGGGCGTCGGCGTCGGGCAGGTCGCGCCCGTCGATGCGGCCGCGCTCCCAGGCGGAGAGCGTGGCTTCGAGCGGCGACGCGTCGCCTCTGTGCTGGCGTACGGCCGTCCAGCCGGTGGTCGCGAGCATGATGAACACCACGGTGAGCGCGAGCAGAGCGCGCCAGACACCGAGTTGGGGGGATGAGTCGAAGGAAGTCACTGCGGGACACCCTAGGAGAATCGTGATGCTCCCCGTGCACGGGGTGAGGCAGATCACGTTTCCAGGGGGGTGATTGTGGTGAAGCGGACACTTCCCACGCGCTCTCGTCACGCTCTGTGGGCGGCGCGTGCGCGGGGCGGCCGGCCCCTCGGGCCTTGCGCCAGCCCTCGCACCAGCCCTTGCGCCAGTCCTCGCGCCCCGTGCGGTCGGAACCCCCAGGGGCGAACCCGGACGCCTGGCCCCGGCCTCTCGACGAGGGCGCTCCGGGTCCGCTCGGGGGGCTTTCGCCTATCAGGGTGAGCCTGGCGGGAAGCCCTTCTCGCCGCCGTGCCCCACGGTCGAGAGTGGCGTCAAGTGAGCGACACGACACGGGTGTTGCCCGATGACACGGGGGTTGATCCACATGCGTACGACCACGCGTTCCGTCCGGCCCGCAGGCGCGGCCGTCCTGGCCCTGACCGTGGCGGCCCTGGCCGCGGCACTCACGGCGCCCACGCACGCGGGCGCCGCGGGGCCCGGCACCGCGGGGCCGCCACGGCTCGGCAGCTGCGGCCCGGGCGAGCTGTGCCTCTGGCAGAAGCCGGGCTTCCAGGGCAAGCGACATCTGCACGAACTGGCCGGCACGGACATCGAGAGCTGCATCCCGCTGCCCGCGGGGAGCGGCGCGCAGTCCCTCGCCAACCGCACCGGCCGTCCCGTCACGACGTATCAGTCGGCCGAGTGCGAGGAGACGGCCGAGTTCCACACCTATCCGGGCGGCGGCACCTGGGTGCCCGAGTCGCCCTACCGGGTGCGGGCGGTCAAGATCTGGGAGCGCTGAGCGGAGGCTCGCCGCCGCACCCGCCGGGGTCCGCGGCGGGGGCCCGGCGGGGCGCGGGCGCGGCCACGAGGGCGCCGGCCAGGGTGTCCACCTGCGCGCGCAGGGCCGTCACCTCCGCCGTGAGGGCCTCGATCGCGGCGGTCCTGCGGCGCTCCTCGGCGTCGTCCTTCTCGAAGCGGGCGATGAACCACGCCGCGATGTTCGCCGTGACGACACCGAGGAGGGCGATGCCCGACAGCATCAGGCCGACGGCGAGGATCCGGCCGAGACCGGTCGTCGGGGCGTGGTCGCCGTAGCCCACGGTCGTCATCGTCGTGAACGACCACCACACGGCGTCGCCGAGCGTCTTGATGTTGCCGTCGGGCGACTCCCGCTCCACCGAGAGCACGGCGAGCGAGCCGAACATCAGCAGGCCCACCACCGCGCCCACGACATACGTCGTCAGCTTGATCTGCGACGCCATCCGGGCCCGCCGTCCCACGAGCAGCAGCGTGGAGACGAGCCGCAGCAGCCGCAGCGGCTGGATCATCGGCAGGATCACGGCGCACAGATCGAGCCAGTGCGTGCGTACGAACCGCCCGCGGTGCCCGGCGAGCGCGAGCCGCACCAGGTAGTCGACGCCGAAGGCGCCCCAGACGAACCACTCCACGGCGGCGCAGGCGCCCGTCACGGCGCCGCTCGCCCCGGGCCGCACGATGGGCACGGCGTAGGCGACGGCGAACGCCACGGCGAGGGCGAGCAGGGGGCGCTGGGTGCGGCGCTCCCAGCGGATCTGCGCCGGCCGCGCGGCTTCCGCCGCCCGCGCAGGTTCCGGCGGCTGCCCCGATTCCGGCTGCCCCGTTCCCGGCAGCTCCGCCGAGCCAGGTGGCTGCGCCGAGCAAAGCGCCCGCGCCGATCCCGGTGGCTGTGCCGTCTCATCCTTCATGGGCGCATCGTAGGAAAAGCAGTCGCGGGGGGGGGGGCCCCCGGGGGGGCCCCCCCCCCCCCCCCCCGGGGGGGGGGGGGGGGGCGGCGGCCGCCCGCCCCCCCCCCCCGGGGCCCCGGGGGGGGCCCGCCCGCCCAC
>NZ_JBIRHJ010000001.1:717973-1263715 GCF_044328435.1 Streptomyces sp. NPDC017940
CCCGGCCCCGCCCGCGGGGGGGGGGGCTCCGCACCTCGGGTGGGGGGGCCGCTGTACTCACCGGCGGGGGGGGGGGGCCGCCCCGGGGGCCCCCCCCCCCCCCGCGACCGGAGGGAGCTGTCGTGCCGCGAGCGTCAGGCGTCGCCCCCGGCGGGGCCCGGGTCGGCGGCCATGACGTCCAGGAGCTGGTAGCGGTCGATCGCCTGCTTCAGGACGGAACGGTCGACCTTGCCCTCACGGGACAGCTCGGTGAGGACCGCGACCACGATGGACTCCGCGTCGATGTGGAAGAACCGGCGGGCCGCGCCCCGGGTGTCCGCGAAGCCGAAGCCGTCCGCGCCCAGCGACTGATAGGTGCCGGGCACCCAGCGGGCGATCTGGTCCGGCACGGCGCGCATCCAGTCCGAGACGGCCACGAACGGCCCCTCGGCCCCGGAGAGCTTGCGCGTCACATACGGCACGCGCTGCTCCTCCTCCGGGTGCAGCAGGTTGTGCCGCTCCGTGTCGACGGCGTCGCGGCGCAGCTCGTTCCAGGAGGTCGCCGACCAGACGTCCGCCTTGACGTTCCACTCGGAGGCGAGGATCCGCTGCGCCTCGACGGCCCAGGGCACCGCGACGCCGGACGCCATGATCTGCGCGGGGATGGCGCCGTCCGTGCCCGCCTTGAAGCGGTGGATGCCCTTCAGGATGCCCTCGACGTCCACGTCGTCCGGCTCCGCGGGGTGCTGGATCGGCTCGTTGTAGACGGTGAGGTAGTAGAAGACGTCCTCGCCCTGCCCGCCGTCGGCGCCCTCGCCGTACATCCGGCGCAGACCGTCCTTGACGATGTGGGCGATCTCGAAGCCGAACGCCGGGTCGTAGGCGACACAGCCCGGGTTGGTGGAGGCGAGCAGCTGGGAGTGGCCGTCGGCGTGCTGAAGGCCCTCACCGGTCAGGGTCGTGCGCCCGGCGGTCGCGCCGAGAACGAAACCGCGCGCGAGCTGATCGGCCATCTGCCAGAACTGATCGCCGGTGCGCTGGAACCCGAACATCGAGTAGAAGACGTACACGGGGATCAGCGGCTCGCCGTGGGTGGCGTAGGCCGAGCCCGCCGCGATCAGGGAGGCCGTGCAGCCCGCCTCGGAGATGCCGTCGTGCAGCATCTGGCCGGTCGGCGACTCCTTGTACGCGAGCAGCAGCTCCCGGTCCACGGACTCGTACTGCTGGCCGAGCGGGTTGTAGATCTTCGCACTCGGGAAGAACGAGTCCATGCCGAAAGTGCGGTACTCATCGGGCGCGATCAGCACGAAGCGCTTGCCGATCTCCTTGTCCCGCATGAGGTCCTTGAGCAGTCGCACAAACGCCATGGTGGTGGCGATGGACTGCTGGCCGGAGCCCTTCTTCACGGACGCGTACGTCTTGTCCTCGGGCAGCCGCAGCGGCTTGGAGCGCACGACCCGGGTCGGGACATAGCCGCCGAGACCCCGGCGGCGGTCGTGCATGTACTGGATCTCCTCGGAGTCGCGACCGGGGTGGTAGTACGGCGGCGGGCCGTCCTCCAGCTGCTTGTCCGTGATCGGCAGGTGCAGGCGGTCGCGGAAGCCCTTGAGGTCGTCGACCGTCAGCTTCTTCATCTGGTGCGTGGCGTTGCGGCCCTCGAAGTTGGGGCCGAGCGTCCAGCCCTTGATCGTCTTGGCCAGGATGACCGTCGGCTGGCCCTTGTGCGCCTTGGCCGCCGAGAACGCCGCGTAGATCTTCCGGTGGTCGTGGCCGCCGCGGCCCAGGTGCAGGATCTGGTCGTCCGACATGTTCTCGACCATCGCGCGCAGCCGCTGGTCGTCGCCGAAGAAGTGGTCGCGGATGTAGGCGCCGGTCTCGGTTGCGTACGTCTGGTACTGGCCGTCGGGCGTCGTGTTCATCCTGTTGACGAGGACGCCGTCCCGGTCCTGCGCGAGCAGCGGGTCCCAACTGCGGTCCCACACCAGCTTGACGACGTTCCAGCCGGCGCCGCGGAACTGCGACTCCAGCTCCTGGATGATCTTACCGTTGCCGCGCACCGGGCCGTCGAGCCGCTGGAGGTTGCAGTTGACGACGAAGGTGAGGTTGTCGAGCCCCTCACGGGCGGCGATGGACAGCTGGCCGAGCGACTCCGGCTCGTCCATCTCGCCGTCGCCGAGGAACGCCCAGACGTGCGACTTGGAGGTGTCGGCGATGCCGCGCGCCTCCATGTACCGGTTCATCCGGGCCTGGAAGATCGCACCGAGCGGGCCGAGGCCCATGGAGACCGTCGGGAACTCCCAGAAGTCCGGCATGCTGCGCGGGTGGGGGTACGACGACAGGGCGTGCGGGGCCTTGGACTTCTCCTGCCGGAACCCGTCGAGCTGCCGCTCCGAGAGCCGGTCGAGGAGGAAGGCGCGGGCGTAGATGCCGGGCGAGGCGTGCCCCTGGAAGAAGATCTGGTCGCCGCCGTCGCCCTCGTCCTTGCCGCGGAAGAAGTGGTTGAACCCCACGTCGTACAGCGACGCCGAGGACGCGAAGGTGGCGATGTGCCCGCCCACGCCGATGCCCGGACGCTGGGCGCGCGAGACCATCACCGCGGCGTTCCAGCGGGTCGCGTTCAGGACCTTGCGCTCGATCTCCTCGTTGCCGGGGAAGAACGGCTCGTCCTTGGTGGCGATGGTGTTGACGTAGTCCGTGCTGCGCATCTCGGGCACGGCGACGCGCTTCTCGCGGGCGCGCTCGATCAGTCGGAGCATCAGATAGCGGGCCCGCTCGCGGCCGCGCTCGTCGACGGCGGCGTCGAGGGAGTCGAGCCATTCCTGGGTCTCTTCTGGATCGAAATCCGGGACCTGGCTGGGAAGGCCGCCAATGATGATCGGGTTGCGATCGGATCCGGAAGCCACGCTGTTCCTTCGCTGTGTTGTCGCGCGGTGCACGCGATCGGATTCGTGCTCTGCCTGGACTCTGCTCTGCGTCTGAACTCTGTCGGGTGCGTGTGCGGCCCGTACAGTGCCGGTACGGACCGGCCCGTACGACGTTCACCATCGTCTACCCAGGCGAGGGATACGTCATCTCTACCCCGAGGTAACAGGGACGACGGCCCCTGTCCCTGGGGTAGGCTCGACCAAATCGCAACGATACGCCCATCCCGCCCAGCGGCCTCGGCGGAGCCGCCCGGCCCGTGCCGGACGCCGCTCGGGAAGCGGCGACAGTTGCGGTGACACGGTTGGGAACGTCACCGTTTCGGCGGTCTCGACGGCCGGGTACTTGCGCGATCCGTCCCGCCCGTGTGGACTACGACCCATGCCCCGCGTACGCGCGAGGCTGCCAGGCATTCCCAAGAACACGATCAGGAGGCAATCCGTGAGCGCGACCGCGGACCACGCGGAGACGAACCTTGCCGTAAGGCTGGGTTTCCAGCCCGACATGGTGGTCCAGGAGATCGGCTACGACGACGACGTCGACCAGGAGCTCCGCGAGGCCATCGAGCAGGCCACCGGCACGGAGCTCGTCGACGAGGAATACGACGACGTGGCTGATGCCGTGGTGCTCTGGTTCCGTGAGGACGACGGGGACCTGACTGATGCGCTGGTGGATGCCATCGCGTACATGGAAGAAGGCGGCTCGATCCTCCTCCTCACACCGAAGACCGGGCGCGACGGCTACGTCGAGCCCAGCGAGATCGGTGAGGCCTCCACCACGGCCGGCCTGTCCCAGACCAAGAGCATCAACGCGGGCAAGGACTGGAACGGCTCGCGGCTGAGCACGCCCAAGGGCGCCGCCAAGAAGCGGTAGCGGGCCGCAGGCCTGCCGCCGCTTCCCCGAGGCCTCTGACGGTTCCGCCGTCAGGGGCCTCACGCGCGTGGGGGCGGATGTTCCTGCCGTCGCGCTGCGCGCTCGTCCTCAATCGCCGGACGGGCTCAAGAACCCCCGTCGGTGCGGCGAGGGCATGTCAGCCCGTCCGGGAAGGGGCGGGTCCGGGGCGCCCCGCGAGGGCACGGGCTGCACCCGTAGGCTGAGTGCACCCCAATGGCTCAGGCGAAGGGAAGTGGCTCACGTGACGATCGAGGTCGGCGTCAAGGCTCCGGAATTCGAGCTGAAGGACAACCACGGCCGCACGGTGCGGCTCGCGGACTTCCGGGGGCACAAGAACGTGGTGCTGCTCTTCTACCCGTTCGCGTTCACCGGCGTCTGCACCGGCGAGCTCTGCGCCCTGCGCGACGAACTGCCGAAGTTCGAGAACGACGACACCCAGCTCCTCGCCGTGTCGAACGACTCCATCCACACGCTGCGCGTCTTCGCCGAGCAGGAGGGCCTCGCGTACCCGCTCCTGTCGGACTTCTGGCCGCACGGCGAGACCTCGCGGGCGTACGGCGTCTTCGACGAGGACAAGGGCTGCGCGGTGCGCGGCACCTTCATCATCGACAAGGAGGGCGTCGTCCGCTGGACCGTCGTCAACGGCCTCCCCGACGCGCGGGACCTCAACGACTACGTGAAGGCGCTCGGGAACCTGTGACGACCCCCTAGGGCGACACCCTGTGATTCTTCAGGTGCGGAGCCTGTGACCGCAGGGAACCGGTCACTAGGATCCACACGTTGATCCGATGGCAAGCACGACTGGGGCTCCCCGCCCCTGGACACATTTTGGAGGACTCGTGGGAGTCAGCCTCAGCAAGGGCGGCAACGTATCTCTGAGCAAGGAGGCGCCCGGCCTGACCGCCGTCACGGTCGGCCTCGGCTGGGACGTCCGTACGACCACAGGGACGGACTTCGACCTGGACGCCAGCGCCATCCTGACGAACGCGGAGGGCAAGGTCAGCAGTGACGCCAACTTCGTGTTCTTCAACAACCTGAAGAGCCCGGACGGCTCCGTGGAGCACACCGGCGACAACATCACCGGTGAGGGCGAGGGCGACGACGAGCAGATCAAGGTCAACCTCGCGGCCGTCCCCGCGGACATCGAGAAGATCGTCTTCCCGGTCTCGATCTACGACGCCGAGAACCGCCAGCAGTCCTTCGGCCAGGTCCGCAACGCCTTCATCCGCGTGGTGAACCAGGCGGGCGAGGCGGAGCTCGCCCGCTACGACCTCAGTGAGGACGCCTCCACCGAGACGGCCATGGTCTTCGGCGAGCTGTACCGCCACGGCGCGGAGTGGAAGTTCCGCGCCGTCGGCCAGGGGTATGCCTCGGGTCTGCGCGGTATCGCGCAGGACTTCGGCGTCAACGTCTGAGCCGGAACCGAAGGACCGCAGCACCCGAGCCGTCCGGCGCCGCACACGTCAAGTGCGGCGCCGGACGCGCGCGGCACCGCATGACCGCCGTGCCCCGGCGCACCGCCGGGGCCCGGCGCGGCCCAACGCTCCAGCACCTCGGGGAGGACCAGCATCATGGGCGTGACGCTCGCCAAGGGGGGCAACGTCTCCCTGTCCAAGGCCGCACCCGATCTCACGAAGGTGATGGTCGGCCTCGGCTGGGACGCTCGCTCCACCACCGGAGCCCCGTTCGACCTCGACGCCAGTGCCCTGCTGTGCCAGTCCGGCCGGGTCCTCGGGGACGAGTGGTTCGTGTTCTACAACAACCTGACGAGCCCGGACGGCTCGGTCGAGCACACCGGCGACAACCTCACCGGTGAGGGTGACGGCGACGACGAGTCGCTGATCCTGGACCTCACCAAGGTCCCCGCGCACTGCGACAAGATCGTCTTCCCGGTCTCCATCCATGAGGCGGACAACCGCGGACAGACATTCGGCCAAGTCAGCAACGCCTTCATCCGGGTGGTGAACCAGGCGGACGGCCAGGAACTCGCCCGCTACGACCTCAGTGAGGACGCGTCCACGGAGACCGCGATGATCTTCGGGGAGGTGTATCGCTACGGCGGCGAGTGGAAGTTCCGAGCCGTCGGGCAGGGGTACGCGTCCGGTCTGCGCGGCATCGCTCTAGACTTCGGAGTCAATGTTTCTTAAAGGACTCTCCCCGGGTTCCCCAAACGCCTGACGGGTTCGCCCGGCAGTCCGCTGGGAAGGCCGGGGGCGTCCCCCGGAGGACGGATCACCGGGGACGGCGCGGGGGAGACCCGTACACATACGATGGGGTAGCCAGTGGTACTGAAAACCTTCGGCTGGTCGTTCGCAGTCACTGCGCTCGGCCTGGTCGCAGCGGTGCTCTTCGGGGGGTGGGCGGCGCTCGGACTCGTGGCGATCCTGTCCATCATGGAGATCTCGCTGTCCTTCGACAACGCGGTGGTCAACGCCGGGATCCTGAAGAAGATGAATGCCTTCTGGCAGAAGATCTTCCTCACCATCGGCATCCTCATCGCCGTCTTCGGCATGCGCCTCGTCTTCCCGGTCGTGATCGTCGCTGTCAGCGCCAAGATGGGCCCGATCGAAGCGGTCCGGCTCGCGCTCAACGACAAGGACAAGTACCAACAGCTGGTCACCGACGCGCACCCGTCGATCGCCGCTTTCGGTGGCATGTTCCTGCTGATGATCTTCCTCGACTTCATCTTCGAGGACCGGGACATCAAGTGGCTCGGCTGGCTGGAGCGCCCCCTCGCCAAGCTCGGCAAGGTCGACATGCTCTCGGTGTGCATCGCGCTCGTCGTGCTGCTCGCCTCCTCGATGACCTTCGCCAAGCACGCGCACCAGCACGGCGGCGTCCATGCCGACAAGGCGGAGACCGTCCTCATCTCAGGACTCGCGGGCCTGATCACCTATCTCGTGGTGGGCGGTCTCTCCGGCTTCTTCGAGGACAAACTCGAGGAAGAGGAGGAGCGTGAGCACGAGCAGGAGGAGCAGGCCAAGAAGACCGGCAAGCCCGTCTCGGCCATCGCGCTCTCGGGCAAGGCCGCGTTCTTCATGTTCCTCTACCTCGAGGTCCTGGACGCGTCCTTCTCCTTCGACGGCGTCATCGGCGCCTTCGCCATCACCAACGACATCGTCCTGATGGCGCTCGGCCTCGGCATCGGCGCGATGTACGTCCGGTCCCTCACGGTCTATCTGGTCCGCGAGGGCACCCTCGACGACTACGTCTACCTGGAGCACGGCGCGCACTACGCCATCGGCGCCCTCGCCGCGATCCTGCTCATCACCATCCAGTACGAGATCAACGAGTTCATCACCGGCTCGATCGGTGTCATCCTCATCGGTTTCTCCTTCTGGTCGTCCGTGCGCCGCAACAGGCGGCTCGCGGCGGAGGAGGGCACGGGCTCGGACGAGAAGGCGGAAGTCTCCTCCGGCGTCTAGCCGCTCGCACCGGCCACCCGCCCGCACGGCGGGTGCCGCGCCGGCCCGAGCACACCGCGACGGCGGCGCTCCCCACCCGGGGGGCGCCGCCGTCGGCGTACGCGCCGCGGCATACGGTGAGCCGACTTCGCCGTCCGGAAGTGTGGCACCGCCCCGGTTGAGGAACGCTTCTGTGCGGGGCGGCAGTCGCGGACCCGAAGTACCCGGGGCCGCACCGCACCGGGGCGTACGCACAACTGACACGGGGCTTCCTACTGGGGGTGGCATGTCCTTCTGGGACGGTCTGCGGCCGAGGCGTGCGATGGATTTCGCGTCGGGCGGCGCCGCGACCAACTCCATCGAACTGACCAAGCGCAATCCGGTGGTCTCGCTCACCAAACAGGGCGCGGCCACCGGCAATCTGCGCGTCACGCTGACGTGGCAGATGCGCACGTCCGACCTCCTCGGCAAGAGGCGCGGCGGCGGCAGCCTGCTGCGGCACCCGCTGAAGCTGTTCCAGCCCGAACCGGTGCAGGCGCACACCCAGAGCATGGTCAACGTCGACCTCGACCTGGGCTGTCTGTACGAGCTGACCGACGGCAGCAAGGGCGTGGTGCAGCCCCTCGGACACTTCTTCGGGAGCCTCAACTCGCCGCCGTACGTCAAGGGCAGCGGCGACGACCGGTTCGGCTCGGGCTCCGGCGAGACGATCTACGTCAACCTCGACCAGCGCGAGTCGATCAAGCGGCTCCTCGTGTTCGTCTACATCTACGACCAGACACCGGCCTTCGACCGCACCCACGCCAAGGTGACGCTCTACCCGAGCAACGGCCCCCGCGTCGAGATCGACCTGGAGGAGCGCGCCCCGCAGGCCCGCTCCTGCGCCGTGCTGATGCTGGAGAACGTCAAGGACGAGCTGATCGTGCGCCGCGAGGTCCGGTACGTGTACGGCTTCCAGGCCGAGCTCGACCGGCTGTACGGCTGGGGCCTGCAATGGGGCCGGGGCTACAAGAGCAAGGTGGGCGGCAGCTGAACCACGGCCCCCGCGCGACCGCCGGGCGCGGGCGCGCCCCGGCGCCCGACCGGACCGGTCAGCGCGGCAGGAACTGCGGCCCCTGCGGCGGCAGCCGGAAGTTCGGGTCGGGCACGGGCGGGGGCGCCACCGGGTGCGGGTAGCCGTAGGCGGGGACCGGCGGCTGTGTGGGCGCCGGCTGCGGGTAGCCGTAGGACGGCTGCGGCGCGGGGTAGCGCGGCGGCTCGGGCGGGTAGCCGTACGCGGGCTGCGGCATCGGCTGGGGCGCGGACGGCGGGGCCGCGGGGTACGGCGCGGGCGGCAGGGTGTGGGCCGCCGGTGCGGGCGCGGCGGGCCGGGCGGGCGGCAGCGGCGCGGACCCGCCCGTCGTCCCGAGGTGCTGGGTCTGCGGCAGCGAGGCGTCGGGCGTCGGGTCGGTCACGGCCTCCGACTCGTCCACCAGGATCCCGAAGTCCGTGGCGAGGCCCACCAGGCCGTTGGAGTACCCCTCGCCGAGCGCTCGGAACTTCCAGCTGCCGCCGCGGCGGTACAGCTCCCCGCAGATCAGCGCGGTCTCGTCGCCGGTCTCCGGCGTGATGTCGAAGTACGCGAACGGCTCCGCGCCCGCGGGAACGGTCGGCGAGGCGTCGTACAGCAGGATCCGCAACGCGCTGACCTGCTTGAAGGGCTTGTTCTCCGCGGAGGCCACGAGCAGCACCCGGTCCACCGCGGGGTCCAGGCCCGCGAGGTCGGACTGCACGGTGTCCGTCAGGCCCTCGGCGACCCGCTTCTTGCCGAGCCGCCAGACCTTGCCGGAGGGGTGGCGCGGCTGGTTGTAGAAGACGAAGTCCTCGTCGGAGCGCACCCGGCCGTCGGTGCCGAGCAGCAGGGCCGACGCGTCGACGTCGGGGGAGCCCTGGCGCGGCGCCCAGCGCAGGACCGCGCGGACGGCGGCGGCTTCGAGCGGGACGTTCGACCCCTTCAACATCGCGTGCGTCATGCGGTCATCCTGCCTTCCTGGTGCGGACCCGGACAACGCGGGGCCCGGGGCCTGTCGTCGGACTCCCGTGGGCCCGCGGCACGCTCGTGGCCGCCCGGACACGAGGTCCGTACCCGGACGAAAACTTTCGGACACCTGCCCGTCCTGCCCCCGTCCTGCCCGTCCCCCGGCCTATGACACCTGCCTGTGCCGGTGC
The DNA here is from genome assembly GCF_044328435.1 of Streptomyces sp. NPDC017940. Taxonomy (NCBI): domain Bacteria; kingdom Bacillati; phylum Actinomycetota; class Actinomycetes; order Kitasatosporales; family Streptomycetaceae; genus Streptomyces; species Streptomyces sp. NPDC017940. The sequence goes on from NZ_JBIRHJ010000001.1 coordinate 727,381, forward strand.
GGTGTCCGTGTGTGCGACGTGATCGGGTTGCTTGGACTTCATGCCCGCGGGGAACCCTGGACACCTGTCCCTACGTACTATTACCGGCCACATCGTTTCGGATCGCGACGACGATACGGGCGTAATGGCCTATACCAGGAGAATCAAAGAGGAACCACATGCGTCATTTCGGGCACATAACCCCAGAGGTGCGCCAGCGCCTCTTCCATCGGGAGCCGTGTGCCTTCACCGCGGACTCCCCGCCGCAGCTCCTCGCGGCCGCGCTCGGCGCCACGCTCTACAGCCCCGCCACCCGCACGCACCTCGCCGACGACATCCTCAAGCAGTCCGCGCGTGGCGTGATCTCGATGGTCATCTGCCTGGAGGACTCGATCGGCGACGAGGACGTCGTGGCCGCGGAGGAGAACCTGGTCCGGCACCTCACCGACCTCGACGGGCGTCCCGGCGTCGAGCCGCCGCTGCTCTTCATCCGGGTCCGCGCCGCCGAGCAGATCCCTGACCTGGTACGCAGGCTCGGCCCTGCGATTCGGCTCCTGTCCGGATTCGTACTGCCGAAGTTCACCGAGGAGCGGGGCGTTCCGTTCCTGGAGTCCCTGGCCGCCGCCGAGGCGGCGAGCGGACGGCGGCTCTTCGCCATGCCGGTCCTGGAGTCGCCGCAGCTCCTCCACCTGGAGAGCCGCACCGAGACGCTCGCGGGGATCGCCCGCACCGTCGACAAGTACCGCGACCGCGTGCTCGCGCTGCGGCTCGGCGTCACCGACTTCTGCTCGGCGTACGGTCTGCGCAGACCGCCGCACATGACCGCCTACGACGTGCAGATCGTCGCGTCCGTCATCGCCGACGTGGTCAACCACCTCGGCAGGGCCGACGGCACGGGCTTCACCGTGACCGGACCGGTGTGGGAGTACTTCCGCGCCCAGGAGCGGATGTTCAAGCCGCAGCTGCGGCAGAGCCCCTTCCTCCAGGTGCGCGCCGAGGAGCTGCGCCGGGCCCTCATCGAGCACGACCTGGACGGCCTGCTGCGCGAGATCGAGCTCGACCGGGCCAACGGCCTGCTCGGCAAGACCTGCATCCACCCCTCGCACGTCCTGCCGGTGCACGCCCTGTCGGTCGTCAGCCGCGAGGAGTTCAGCGACGCCGAGGACATCCTCCGCCCCGAGCAGGACGGGGGCGGTGTGCTGCGCTCCGCGTACACGAACAAGATGAACGAGGTGAAGCCGCACCGCGCCTGGGCGGTGCGGACCCTGCGCCGCGCCGAGGTCTTCGGCGTCGCGCGGGAGGACGTCGGCTTCGTGGAACTGCTCAGCGCGGGGCTGCCCGCGTGACGGACATGAGCGCGAACGTGAGGAAGACGCAAGACGTGGTGTGGTCGGGTACGTGGGTGACCGAGCGGCTCGGGGTCGAGCTGATCGAGAACGGGGTGGACGGCAGTGCGCAGGGCAGCCGTGCCGAAGGCAGCGGTGCCGCAGGCGGTGGTGCCGGGAGCGGGCGGTTGAAGGACTTGCTCGGGCTCGCGCTGCGCCGTAACCCCAAGCGGGCGCACCTGCTCGTGTCGAACGTCCTCGGCAAGCACGTACCGCAGCACCCGTCGGTGATCTGGCGCTCCGGGTACGACCTCGGCGTCCGCGTACGCGACCTCCTCGGGGAGGGCGACGCGGCCCGCGCCGTCGTCCTCGGCTACGCGGAGACCGCGACGGGCCTCGGCCACAGCGTCGCCGACGGCGTCGCCCTCGCCCCCTACCTGCACTCCACGCGCCGCCCCGTCGCCGGGGTCGAGCGCGCGGGCGGCTTCGAGGAGGCCCACTCGCACGCCACGTCCCACCTGCTGCTCCCCGAGGACCCCCGGCTGCTCGCGGGCGACGGGGCGCTGGTCCTCGTCGACGACGAGTTCTCCACCGGCAACACGGTCCTGAACACCATCCGCGCCCTGCACGCACGCTTCCCGCGCGAGCGGTACGTCGTCGTCGCCCTGGTCGACATGCGCACTCCCGAGGACCGGGACCGCCTCGACGCCTTCGCGCGCGAGCTGGGCGCCCGCGTGGACCTGGTCGCCCTCGCCTCCGGCACGGTACGGCTGCCCGAGGGCGTCCTCGCGCAGGGGCAGGCCCTGGTCGCGGAGCACGAAGCGGCGGCGGAGGCGGCCGGGGCCCCGGTGCCCGCCGCGTGCGGCGAGCGGGCGCCCGTCACGCGCGTCGACCTCGGCTGGCCCGCGGGCGTGCCCGACGGCGGGCGGCACGGCTTCACCCCCGCCCACCGGGAGCGCCTGGAAGCGGAGCTGCCCGGCATGGCCGAGCGGGTCGCCGCCGCGCTGCCCGCGGGCGCGCGCCGCGTCCTGGTCCTCGGCTTCGAGGAGCTGATGTACGCACCGCTCGCCCTCGGCACGGCCCTGGAGGAGCGGCTCGGCCGCACGGGCACCGAGGTGCGGTACTCCACCACCACCCGCTCACCCGTCCTCGCCGTGGATGACCCCGGGTACGCCATCCGCACCCGCCTCGTCTTCCCGGCGCACGACGACCCGGCCGACGGGCCGGGGCCGCGCTTCGCGTACAACGTGGCGGGCGGCGGCTTCGACGCGGTCGTCGCGGTGGTCGACTCCACCGCGGACACCCCCGCGCTGCACGCGCCGGACGGCCTCATCGCCCGGCTCGCCGCGCACACCGGGCACGTGCTGCTCGCCGTCGTGCCCTCGTACGTCCCCGCGTACGCCCACGCCGAGGCCCCCGCCCAGGCCCTCGCACCAGCCCCTTCACAGGTCCCGCACGCCCTGCACACCCCTCCGCACGCCCCTCGAGATCAGGAAGCCTCCTTGCTGCCCGAACCCCTGCGCGGTCCCGCCTTCTCCTCGTACGCCGCCGCCGACGTCGGCTGGCTGCTCCAGGACCTCTCGGACGTCACGCTCGAGGCGCCCACCGAGGAGCGCGAGGAGGCCATCCAGAGCGGCGGCGCGCACTATGCCGAGTCGCTGCCGGTGGAGTACCAGCCGAGTCCGCGGTACCAGGAGCTGTTCCGGGCCGCGCTCGACACCTCCGCGGCCCGCATCGCGCAGGCCGTCGGCGCCGTGACCGAGACCGTCGTCGCCGAGCGCTCGCCCCGCCCGGTCCTGGTGTCCCTCGCCCGCGCCGGCACCCCCGTCGGCGTCCTGATGCGCCGCTGGGCCAAGGACCGGCTCGGCCTCGACCTGCCGCACTACGCCGTGTCCATCGTGCGCGGCCGCGGCATCGACGCCAACGCGCTGCGCTGGCTGGCCGCGCACCACGACCCGGCCGACGTGGTCTTCGTCGACGGCTGGACCGGCAAGGGCGCCATCACCCGTGAACTGGCCGCCGCGGTCGAGGAGTTCGAGGCGCGGGGTGGCGCCACGGGCTTCGACCCCGAGATGGCCGTGCTCGCCGACCCCGGCTCCTGCGTACGCACCTACGGCACGCGCGAGGACTTCCTCATCCCGTCCGCGTGCCTGAACTCCACGGTGTCCGGCCTGATCTCGCGTACGGTGCTGCGCGCCGACCTGGTCGGGCCCGACGACTTCCACGGCGCGAAGTTCTACCGCGACCTCGCGGACACCGACGTCTCCCGCGACTTCGTCGACGCCGTCGCCGCCCGCTTCGACGAGGTGGCGGACGCGGTGGCCGCGCAGGTGAAGGAGATGCTCGCCGCGGACCGCGCCCCGACCTGGGAGGGCTGGGCCGCCGTCGAGCGGATCAGCGAGGAGTACGGCATCCACGACGTGAACCTGGTCAAGCCTGGCGTAGGCGAGACCACGCGCGTGCTGCTGCGCCGCGTCCCGTGGAAGATCCTGGCCCGCGCGGGCGCGGGCGCCGACCTCGACCACGTGCGGCTGCTCGCCGCACAGCGCGGTGTGCCCGTCGAGGAGGTCGACGGACTCCCGTACACCTGCATGGGGTTGATCCACCCCCGGTACACGCGGGGCGCCACGGGCGCGGACGGCAGGGCGGTGGCGTCGGCGTGAGCGCTCCCCACGACGGTGCCCGGCGCCTGCTCGTCGCCAGCGACCTGGACCGCACCCTCATCTACTCCGCCGCCGCCCTCGGCCTGACCGTGCCCGACGCCGAGGCGCCGCGGCTGCTGTGCGTCGAGGTGTACGAGGGCAAGCCGCTCTCGTACGTCACGGAGACCGCCGCCGCGCTGCTCACGGAACTGGCGGAGCGTACCGTCTTCGTGCCCACGACGACCCGCACCCGCGAGCAGTACCACCGCGTCCACCTCCCGGGTCCTGTACCGCGGTACGCGATCTGCGCCAACGGCGGGCACCTGCTCGTCGACGGCGTCTCGGACCCGGCGTGGCGGGCGGCCGTCGACCGCCGCGTCGCCGCCGAGTGCGCGCCCCTCGACGAGATCCGCGCCCATCTGCTGCGCACCGCCGACCCCGCCTGGCTCCTCAAGGAGCGCGTCGCCGAGGACCTCTTCGCCTACCTCGTCGTGGAGCGCTCGCTGCTGCCGTCCGGCTGGGTCAAGGAACTGGGGGAGTGGGCCGTGGAGCGCGGCTGGGCTGTCTCCTTGCAGGGGCGCAAGATCTACGCGGTGCCGCGGCCGCTGACCAAGAGCGCGGCCATGCGGGAGATCGCGCGGCGGGCGGGCGCCGACGAGGTGTTCGCCGCCGGGGACTCGCTCCTCGACGCCGACCTGCTCGCCGCGGCGGACCGCTCCTGGCGGCCCTCCCACGGGGAGCTGGCCGACACGGGCTGGTCGGTGCCGGGGCTCACGGTGGTGCCGGAGCGGGGGGTGGCCGCGGGGGAGCAGATCCTGCGCCGCTTCCTGGCGGGGTAGGCCGCACCGCCCGCTCCTGTGGGCGGCCGTCCCCCGCTCCGCCGGGCAACCTTCCCCGGCGGGCAACCCCTGTACGCGCCCAGGCACCCGCGCCGGGCCCCGGACCCCCGTACCCTGTCCCCATGCCCCGATACGAGTACCGCTGCCGCCCCTGCGGCACCACCTTCGAGCTGAGCCGCCCGATGGCGGACTCGGCGGCCCCGGCCACCTGCCCCTCCGGCCACGAGGACACGGTGAAGCTGCTCTCCACCGTGGCGGTCGCGGGCACGGCGGCAGCGGCCCCGGCACGCGGCGCGGCCCCCGCGGGCGGCGGCGGAGGCGGCTGCTGCGGCGGAGGCTGCTGCGGCTGACGCAGCCGCCCCGCGGGAGGGGAGCACGGGGGAGGGGGAGCTACCGCAGCACGGCCCCGTCCCCCGCCCCCAGCATCCCCAACTCGGCCCGCGTCGGCGCACCCTCCCAGTCCCCGCGGGAGGCCACCGCGAACGCCCCGGTGATGACGCCGCGTTCCAGCCGCTCGGCCACGTCCGCCCCGTCGAGGAGCGCGGAGAGGTATCCGGCGACGAAGGCGTCCCCGGCGCCCACCGCGTCGACGGCCCGTACCGTCCGCGCGGGGCGGTGGAGTTCGCCCGCCCCGGTGTACGCGGTGGCCCCGCGCGCGCCGAGCTTGACGACGACCTCACGCACCCCGAGACCGAGCAGCGTCCGCGCCTGGCCCGCGATGTCGTCGAGGGCGTGCTCGTGGTGGCCGGCGGGAAGGCACAGCGGCAGTTCGTCGTCGGAGGCGATGAGCACGTCGGCGTACCCGGCCCAGTCCCGCAGGACCGCGGCCGCCTCCTCCCGGCTCCACAGCCGGGAGCGGAAGTTGACGTCGACGCAGACCCGTACGGAGTGCTCGTCGGCGAGCCGCAGCGCCCGCGCGCACGCCGCCCGGGCGTCGGCCCCGAGCGCCGGGGTGACCCCGGTCAGGTGCAGCACCCGCGGGGGCGCCGCGCTCGCGAAGGCCCGCTCCACGGCGTCCGCGCCGAGCCGTGAACCGGCCGAGCCCGCACGGTAGTAGTGGACCCGCGTCACCTCGGGCAGCCGCGGTTCGAACAGCAGCAGACCCGTGGGCGCCGCCGCGTCCCTGCTCACTCCCCGTACGTCCACGCCCTCCGCCCGCAGCGTGCGCAGCACCAGCTCCCCGGCCTCGTCCTCCCCGACCGCGCCCGCCCAGCGAACGGTGTGGCCGAGCCGGGCGAGCCCGATCGCCACGTTCGACTCGGCGCCCGCGACGGACACCGCCATCGTCCCGCCGAGCTTCAGCGGCCCGTCACCGCGCAGCGCGACCATGGTCTCGCCGAAGGTGAGGACGTCCGCCCGCCCATGGGCGCTCACCCGCACACCGCCACGAAGCGACCCGCGCGCTGCCGCAGCGCGTTCAGGTCACCGCCGTCCGCCGCGTCCCCGACCAGGGGGGAGCCGACGCCCACCGCGACCGCGCCGAGCTCCAGGTACCGCGCCGCGGCGGCGGCGTCCACGCCGCCGACCGGAACGAAGGAGCGGCCGGGGAACGGGCCGAGCAGGGCCTTCAGATAGCCGGGACCGCCGACGGCGGACGCCGGGAACACCTTCAGGGCGGTGGCTCCCGCGGCCTCGGCCGCGATCACCTCGGTCGGGGTGAGGACGCCCGCGAGGACGGGAAGACCCGCGGCGACGGCGTGCTCCACGCCGGGGCCGAGCCCGGGCGTCACCATGAGGTTGGCGCCCGCGTCGGCCGCACGCACCGCGTCGTCCGCGGTCAGGACCGTGCCCGCGCCGAGCCACGCGTCGGGGCCCAGCTCCGCCCGCGCCCGCCGCAGCACACCGAGCGCGTCGGCGCCGCTCAGCGACACCTCGACCAGGGGCACACCGGACTCGACGAGCGCGAGCACCGTACGGAACGACGCTTCCGCGTCCGAGCCGCGCACGATGGCCACGAGCCGTCTCGTCCGCAGGGCAGTCATGAAGTCGACCATGCCCCCAGGCTCGCACAGGGCCACGCGGGTCCTCGCGGGGCCCTCGGCCGCCCAGGACGGGCGAGGACGCGCCCGGACCGTCGACGAGGGCTCAGGCCCCCTGCCCCCGCTCCTCCCGGATCTGCGCGACGACCCGCGTGACGGCCGTGCGCACCGCCTCCGTCTCGGTCAGGAAGTGCCAGTAGTCGGGGTGGCGGCCGTCCAGGGCGGCGACGGCGCGGTCCAGGCGGGCCACGGAGTCGTCGAGGGGGCGGGCGTGGCGCGGGTCGGGCTTCTGGCGGCCCGCCATGGCGAGGCGCTGGGCGTCGCGGACGGCGAAGCGGGTGCGTTCGATCTCCGCCTGCGGGTCCTTCGCGACGGCGTTGAGGCGCTGCAACCGGTCACCGGCGGCGGACACGGCCTCGTCGGTGGAGTTCAGCAGGGCCCGCACGGTGGACAGGAGCGCCGTGGCGTCCGGCCAGCGCTGGTCCTCGCGGGCGCGCTGGGCCTCCTTCAGCCTGGTCTCGGCCTGCCGCACGCTCTCCTCGGCCTGCTCGGGCACCCGCTGGAGGTCCTGCCAGCAGGCGGCGGTGAAGCGCCGCCGCAGTTCGCTGAGGATCGGCTGCACCTGCTCGCTGCGCGTGGTCAGGGCCTCCGCGCGCGTACGCAGCGACACGAGCCGCCGGTCGATGTCGCGGGCGCGCTCCGGCAGCCGCTCCGCCTCGGCGCGCACCGCCTCGGCGTCCCGTACGACGCGGTCGGCGCGCTGGAGGGTGTCGGGGACGCCGTGCCGGCCCGCGCCCTGGTTGAGCTTGGTCAGCTCGGGCGCGAGGGCGGCGAGGCGGCCCGCCAGGTCGTCGGCCTTGAGGCCGGCGGAGCGGACGGCGTCCAGTGCGTTGCTCGCGGCGAGCAGGGTCTGCCGGGCCCGCTCCACGGCCGGGGCGAGGCGCGCCAGTTGGGTCTCGGCCTTGTCGAGCAGCGGCGCGAGCCCCCGCGTGAACCGGTCGAGGTCCTGCTTGGTGGTACCGAGGGCGTCCTTCGCCCGGGTCAGCTCCGTACGGGCGCGCGCGGCGGCGGACGCCTCCAGGTCGTCGCGGTCCAGGTCGTGGGCGTCCACGGCGGTGATGTACTGGTGGCTCACCTCGTCGATGCGCCGCCCGAACGCCTCGAAGTCGGCGGCGGCCTCGCGCGCGGCGGGCGAGGAGTCCACGGCGGCGATGGTCTCGATGGAGATCCGCAGGTCGCGCTGCGCGGTGTCGAGCTCGTAGAACGCGGCCGCGGCGGCGTCCTTCGCGGCCTGCGCCTCGGCCCGCACGCTCTCACCGCGCCCGCCGAACCAGCGCCGGGTGCCGCCGCCGGTGAAGGCCGCGGGCAGCACGGCGGCGACGAGGGGCAGCAGCCCGAGGGGAAGCAGCACGAGCCCGAGCCCGCCGCCTCCGCCGGCACGCCGGGACCTCCCAGCGGCCACGGCACCGCGGCGCCCGACACCGCTACCCGCAGCGACACTCGTACCAGTACGCGTACTCGTACCGGTACCTGCACTGGTACCCGTACCGCTACCTGTACCGGCGTCGGCACCTGCGGCGACCACCGCCGACGACGACGTCCGGCTGTCCCTTGTGCGCGGCCGCGGAGGTGTCGCCGTCACTGTCCCTCTCCCGTGCTGTCGCCCTGCCCGATGTCATTCTCCCACCGGTGAAGGACGAACACACGGGCCGGTCAGTTCGCACCGTGCACACGGTTTGCGACCCCGGCCCACCGTCGGGGTAGGCTGTCCGAACATTCCGGGCGCGTAGCTCAGGGGTAGAGCGCTGCCCTTACAAGGCAGATGTCGGCGGTTCGAAACCGTCCGCGCCCACCGGACAGCAGCAGCTGGTGAGAATCACCTTTTCGAGCCCCTCGGCCGCGATCGGCCGGGGGGCTTTCTCGTGTACATCGCACCTGGTGGGGGCCGTTGCGCCGGTGACGCCGTGGCGGGACCGCCGATTTCTGCCAGTCTCCTGCGCCTTTCTGCCAGTCTCCTGCGCCGCCCGTCGCCCGGGCCATACCGTGACGTCATGCAATGCCCAGTGTGCGGCGGCGGCGACATCGAGGTGTACCCGCAGGAGGACGGGACGTTCCTCTGCATGTGCAAGTGCGGCGCTGTGTGGACGAAGTGATCACGGAAGGTTCCGGATGACCAATCGACGAACCACGACGACCATGGCGGACATCGCGCAACTGCGTCGTGCCGCGCAGACCAACAACAGTGCGAACATGGCCGCCGTGCTGCGACGCATGGGGGAGCTGGCGTGCCGGACCTGCGGCAGCGAACAGGGCGCGACGATCAGCGCCGTCCAGGGCCTGGGCGTTCAGGTCATGTGCGGGGCCCCGCCCTGTCTGGGCGTGCACACCGTCTTCACGGAATGAAGCCGGACGTGACCTGACCCCGGGCACGACGAAGCGGCACCGCCTTCCCGAAGGAGCCGGGACGCCTTCCTGAAGGAGCCGGGTCGCCTTCCCGAAGGAGCCAGCCCGTCTTCCCGAAGAAGCCGGGCCGCAGCCGCCGCCATCTGCCTCGTCGTCGTCGATGGTGTAGCAGGCTCCCGGGCCGATCAGGGGGCGCGGTGTATGGTCCGGGGCGCCTCCGCGCGGCGAGAGTTGGGCTCATGAACACGCACAAGGCCCTGTTCGCCGCCCTGATCGTCCCGCTCGGTGCCGCCCTGGCCGTCGCCCCGGCCGTCTCCGCCGCCACCCCGCCCGCCCCGGCCGCGGCACCGATCTCCGCCGGTGCCGCCGCGCCCTCCGGTCCGCAGAAGACCGCGGCCCCCGCCCTGCGCTCTCCCGAGGCGGCCCTCGGCCGGGCGGCCCACCCGCTGCGTACCACCGAGCCCCGCGGCGGCCTGGACGACCTCCGTCCGTTCGGCCGGATGGTGGGCGACGCCAAGGTGGTCGGCCTGGGCGAGGCCACCCACAGCTCGCACGAGTTCTTCACCGTCAAGCACCGCGTCTTGCGGTACCTGGTCGAGAAGAAGGGCTTCAGGGCCTTCGCCCTCGAAGCGCCGTGGAGCACCGGACTGCGACTCAACGACTACCTCACGAGCGGCAGGGGCGACCTGAGGAAGATCATGGACGAGGAGTTCCGGGGCACCTACCGGTTCTGGAACAACGCCGAGTACCGCGACCTGCTCCAGTGGATGCGCGCGTACAACGTCGAGCACCCGAAGGACCCGGTCCGCTTCGTCGGCGACGACAACGGGTTCGCGGGCGCCGAGCTGTACGACAAGGTGAGCACCTACGCGGCCGGGGCCCGTCCCGAACTCACCGCGCGGCTCGCGGAGCTGTACCGGGGTCTGCGGCCCGCCACCGACGCCGAGACGTACGTCAACGACTACCTGGCCAAGCCGTTGGCCGAACGCAAGAAGCTCGCCGAGCGGACCGGCCGGGCGGTGGACCTGCTCAAGCAGCGGCCCGGCAGGGGCGCGGGCGCCGAGGCGCACGCCTGGGCCGTGCAGCACGCCACGGCGATCCACCAGATGACCACGATGTTCGCCTTCGACTGGGACGACCCGCAGGACATCCCCGACATCATGCGCTACCGCGACCGGGTCATGGCGGAGAACGTCGTCTGGTGGCGGCAGCGGACCGGCGACAAGATCGTGCTCGCCGCCCACAACAGCCACATCGCCCTCAAGACCTACGCCCCCGCCAGCCATCCGAAGATCCAGGGCCAATTCCTCCGGGAGCGGCTGGGCGGCGACTACCTGAGTGTCGGCCTCACCTTCGACCGGGGCTCGTTCAACGCCCTCGGCCGGGACGGCGGCGTCCACCGCTTCGCTGTCGGTCCGGCCGCGCCCGGCACCGCCGAGCACACCCTGGACCGGGTTCGGTACCGCGACTTCTTCGTGGACCTGCGCAACGCTCCGGCCCCGGCCCGCGCCTGGCTCGCCGCGCCGCGCACCGTCAAGAACATCGGCGCCACCTACCCCGGCATCGCGGACGCCCCGCAGATCCGGCTCGCGAAGTCCCACGACGTCGTCGTACACCTCAAGAAGGTGGAGGCTGCCCGCATGCTCAAGTAGTCCCGTGCAGGCGCCGCACTGCTCGTTCGGCGGTGATCGCGGCCGTGGGCCTACCGCGCCGCCGCCCGATGGCCCACCGCTTGCAGATGGGCCTTCGCGTTGACCAGGGCCCGGGCCCGCAGCCTGCGCCACTCGGCCAGGTCGGCGCGGTGGCGGGCGCGGACCTCGGACAGGGGTTCCTTGCGGAAGGACGCCTCCGGCTTGAGGTTGTTGACCACCGTGGAGACGCGGAACCAGCGGCGCTGGTCGCCGTAGAGGGTGCGCTGGGCCGCGGCGAGGCAGCCGTCGGTGTGGGCGCGTACCGAGTACCCGGTGGGCAGGGTCAGGGACAGCTCCGTGCGGCCCGTGCCGAACAGGGCCCGCGTCACCCGCTGTTGCCTGGCCGCGGGCGACGGGCGGGCGCCGGGGCGCGGCGGGGTCAGGCCCTGGCGGGTCAGGCAGTCCTCGGTGAGGTCGCGCTGCGCCGTCCTGATGACGTCGTTCGGGGGCATCGAGGCCGTCCGGACGGGGGACGCGCAGCTCGCGACGGTCAGGACGGTCAGGGCCGTGAGGACGGCCAGGGCGGTGTGGACGGCGCGGGCGGACAGCCGGGCGACGGCCCTGAGCGCACGCGGTCGCGGTAGTGGTCCGCGTGGGCAACGGGGCTTCACCGCCCGCGGGTTGCGGCTCCGCCAGACTCGCGCCGCCGCGTCTCGTGGGGCGGTTTCGTAGCGCATGCGGGCGACTCCCGGGGCTGGTGCGGTGCACGGTGCAAGCGCACACTCCCCGGGGGCCGCCCGGATAAGCGCAGGGTCACCCGCAACGGTGAGAAGTCGTACCGGGCGGCGCCCGGTCACACCGGTGCGGGGCGCCCCGTCACGGTCCCCCTGACCCTGCCCGGCCGCACCCGGCCCCCCCGGCGCAGTGACGTGACCCGCCGACCCCCGCCCGCCGCACCGGCGCACGGAATCAGACGCTTGAAGGGCCGGGCATCCGCTACTTGCGGCCCTTCGTCTTCGGATGCGTACGGCGGTACCTGCGGTCCCAGCGCTCCTGGCGGTCACGCCGGATGCGGTAGTCGCGGTACGAGGACGGGAGGCTCGCGGCCCCGGGCTTGGCGGCGCCCGGGCCCGGAGCCGACGCGCCCGCCCCGCCGCCGACGGGGCCGGTCCTGGCCGGGCCGCCGACGCGGCGGACGAGGAAGTAGACGAGAGCGGCCGCGGCGAGCCACAGCAGGGGCTGGTTGAAGCCGAGGGCGATGAGGATGACGGCCAGGGCGACGACGAGAACGGTCATGGGGTACCTCCGCACGCTGGAACGCGGGGGCCGGGTGGACTGCTTCTGTGTACGGTCCGGCGCCGTCCGGCGTGGGCCGACGGCGGCCGTCCAGGGCTGGACCGTCCCTCGTACGCGCGTCACCGCCCGCCCGCACCGCCTGTCAACGCTCCTCGGGCGAGGTGCCGGACGGGGGCTCGTGCACGTACTTGAGCAGCGTCCGGGTATCCACCGCGGCCGGGCCCGAAACCTGTTCCCAGAACCGGTGACAACTCACGAAGACCGCCAACTCCCGTTCCCGGGCGCGCAGTTTCTCGACCTCGGCCTGCTCGTCCGGCGTCCAGCCGGGGGAGGCCGGGCGCTCCACCTTGCGCCAGCCGTGGTCGTCGCTGAAGCCGTCGTGCGGCTCGACGCACCAGGGCAGCCGCTTCAGCAGGGCGTGCAGCTCGGACCTGACCTGGTGCAGCTCCTCCTGTCCTGCGAGGAGGTCGCTCGGGAACTCATGCTCGGGGGTTGCGGACACCCCGCGATAGTACTCCTGTTCGAATTTGATGGGCGAGAGCCGTACGGGTGACTTGTGGCGGCGGTAGTCGGCTGTGACAGGTTCCCCTCGGCGGCCCGAACGCGCGAAGCTGGAGGCATGTGCCGCAGCATCAAGACCCTTCGCCCGCCCGCGCTCCCCGAGAAGGCCACCGAGGAGGAGATCCGGGCCGCCGCGCTCCAGTACGTGCGCAAGGTCTCCGGGTTCCGGGCCCCGGCCGCCCACAACCGCGAGGTCTTCGACCGCGCCGTCGACGCCGTCACCGAGGCGACGGCGGACCTGCTCGCCCACCTGGAGGTGCGCGGGGCGGCCACCGGGGACCGCGCGGCCACGTAGGCGGAGGAACGGCGGCGGGCCTCAGCCCGCCGCCCGCTCCCGCGGTCGCCGTACCAGGAACGCCGCCCCCGCCCCCGCTGCGAACAGCGCGAACACCGAGACGCCCGTCGCCAGCCAGGTCGCGCCGAGCCACTGGCCGCCGAAGTAGCCGAGGCCCACGCTGTATCCGGCCCAGGCCACGCCCGCGAGCGCCGACCACGGCAGGAACTCGCGCACCGTGCGGTGTGCCGCGCCCGCGCCCAGCGAGACGATCGAGCGGCCCGCGGGGGCGAAGCGGGCGATGACGAACAGGACGCCGCCGCCGCGCGCGAGGGCCGTGCCGAGCCGTTCCTGGGCGCTGGTCAGGCGCCGGGAGCGGGCGATGGCGCGGTCGAGGCGCGCACCGCCGCGCCAGGCGAGGCGGTAGGCGACGAGGTCGCCGAGCACGGACGCGGTCGCGGCGCAGAGCATCAGCAGCAGGATGTCGGGGACGTCGTGCGGCACGCGCCCGGTGCCGGAACCGGCCGCCGCGGCGGCCGTGGCCGCGGTGATGACGAGCACCCCGCTCGGCAGCAGCGGCAGGAACACGTCGAACAGGACGGAGAGGGCCACGACCGCGTAGATCCATGGGCTGCCGGTCAGCGCCCCCACACTCTCCAACACCGAAAACTCCCCCGTGACTCCCCGGTCGGCAACTCATTCGCCGCGATGGCGCGGGGAGCGGCGGGTGGCGGCCTGATGACAGCTGTACAGCGTACGCCGGACTGTCGTCCGTAGATCCACTGGGGGCTCAGATGTTCGCTACGTCACGTTCACTTGGCTGCCGTCGGTGGTGGGGCGGTCACCTCGGATGTCCCGTTGAGCCCGGACAACGAGGTGTGGCTGGACTTCACCGGCTGGACTTCACCGCACGCCGGTGAGTAGACGCGCGGCGCCCCCTTCTCCGTATCGGGAACCACATACGGAGAAGGGGGCGCCGTCCGTGCGTCGTGCGGGTCAGGCGGTGACCGGTGCGCGCTCCGCGTCCGCGGCCTTCGGCCGGCGCTCGCGGCGGACCGAGGCGATCACCCGGTCGAGGCCGAACGCGCCGGAACCGGTGAACACGAGCAGCAGCAGCGCCCAGCAGAACATCGCCGAGGCCTCGCCGCCGTTCTCCATCGGCCACAGCGCCTCCGGCTGGTGCACCTTGAAGTAGGCGTACGCCATCGATCCCGACGACACGAACGCCGCCGCCCGGGTGCCGAGGCCGAGGAGGACCAGGCTGCCGCCGACGAGCTGGATGACCGCCGCGTACCAGCCGGGCCAGGTGCCTGCGTCGACGGTGCCGCCGGCGCCGTCGGTGCCGCCGAGGGCGCCGAAGAGGGAGGCGGCGCCGTGGCAGGCGAAGAGCAACCCGACGACGATGCGGAAGAGGCCGAGGGCGTAGGGCTGGGCGCTGTCCAGACGTCCAGTCATGGAGGGGACTCCTTCGGTCTTGACCGGTTCGGGGACGGGAACCGATCGGGAGCCCCAAGATTAGGGGCCCCTAATTAGTACTTGCAACTTCAACATCTGAGTGTTTCGTGAGAATCTGCTGTGTCCGGGCAGCACGTGCGTCACCCGCCGCCCCGGCCCGCGGCACCCCCACCGGGACGACCCCGGCCGGGGCCGCCCCCGCCGGAGCCACCCCCGCGCGGGCCGACACCGCCGCCCGCAGCGCGGCCCGCGCCACCGCGTCCGCGTCGGACAGCGTCACCGAGTCCACCCCCGGCCTCGCCCCCGCGGCCGTCACCCAGTGCACCCCTTCCGTCGGCACCCCGAACGCGAACCTGCGCGCGTGCGGCCGCCCCTCGCCGTCGATCAGGTGGTACGGCCGCGGCGTCACGTCGAGCCCGCCCGTCTCGTAGCCGTCCACGGTGTGCGGACGGCACTGTCCGGCGGCGAGGAGCCCCGCGAGCAACGGGTCCCCGGTGCGCCGCAGGTCCGGCTCGGGCAGCCGCGCCTCGATCAGGGTGGTCGCCCGCACCCCGGAGCCCGGCACGTCCGGGGAGTGCGCGAGGAACGCGCCGTCCGCGCCGCGCACATCGAGCCGCGGGCCGACGACCTCCACGACGCCCGCCTCGATCAGCGCGGTCAGCTCCTCGATGCGGCGCCGCGGCGGACCGATCGACAGGAAGGCGTTGAGGGGCGTGTACCAGCCGTCCAGCTGGTCCCGGCGCGAGGCGCCCGAAAGACCGCCGTGGTCGACGACGAGGCGCAGCTCGTTGCGCAGGTCGCGGAGCACGTCGAGGGCCGCCTTGAGCGGGCCCGCCACATTGCCGAGCGCGGCCTGCGCGGCGTCCTCGCGCAGCCGGTCGAGCAGCCAGGCGCGGTGGTCCCCCGGCGAGCGGAAGGCGCGTCCCCCGTGCGGCCGCTCGAGCCGCTCCCAGGACCAGCGGTCGTCGGGGGCGAACCCGAACGCGTCCAGGACGAGGGCCTCCTCGGGGCTGCCGGGCGCGGTGTCGAGGAACCGCTCGGGGAAGGCGCGGGCCCGCTCCGCCGCGCCCGAGGCGTCGAGGCGCGCCGTGTAGTAGACCGTCTCCACCTCCTTGGCGACCAGCGGCCAGACCTCGGCGCGGAAGTCGGGCGCGTCCCCGCTGTCCGCACGCTTGCGGAACCCGGCGATCGCCTCCGGGGTGAGGACCACGGGCCGGTGCCGCCCGTAGGGGCCCTTGGCGTTGTCGCCGCGCGCCTGGTACGGCACCCCGCGGCGCGAACCGGCGTACAGGCGCGGCTCGTTGCCCGCGGGCACGTAGCGCAGCGCGCCGCCCGCGCCGTCGCCGGGTACGAAGCGGCCGCCGCGTCCGACGGTCAGGAGCGCCATGTGGTCGAAGAAGTTCAGGCCGAGCCCGCGCAGCAGCACCGGTTCGCCCGGCGCGAGCGCGCTCAGGTCGACGTCGGCCGGATTGGCGGGCGGGACGAGGCGGAGACCGTGCCGGGCGGCGTACGCGGACAGCTCCGCCCGGGCCGGTTCCGCGGTCGTCGGCAGGTGGCCCTGGGCGAGGACGACGGCGGACAGCCCGGACAGGACCTCGGCGTCGTCGAGTGCGAGTACCTGGAGGCCGTCGGGCGCCTGGGTCAGGCCGACCGCGCGGGCCGTGTGCGGGACGACGCGGACGCCGCCGGGGGCCGTGGCCGCGGTGCGGGCGAAGAACCACTCCAGATAGCGGCCGTAGTCGGCGCGCGTCGGGTAGTCGTCGGGCCCGAGCCCCGGCAGGTGCCCGCGGGCGGCCCACTCGTACAGGCTCGGCCCCGGGCGCACCGGCCCCGCGCAGTCGACGCTCGCGTCGGTGAACAGCGTCACCTGGGAGGCCACGGTGTTCATCAGGAGCTCGGGCGGCTGTGCGGTGCGCCAGACCCGCCCCGGGCCCGGGGGCGCCGGATCGACCACGTGGACCGTGAGGCGCGCCCCCGGGGGCAGCAGTTCGGCGGCCGACGCGCACAGGCGCTCCAGGACGCTGGTGCCGCGTGGCCCCGCGCCGACGACGGCTATGGAAGGGTCAGCGGGCGGGGCAGCAGACAAGGGCGTGACTCCCGGTACGGATCGTGACTTCCGGTACGGATCGTGCCCCCGGTGCGGACGCGGGGACCGGGACATCATGCCGTCGGGAGTGCCGTGGCCGGACCCCGCTTCGGAGGATCGTCATCCGGTTGTGGCCCGAGTCACGTCGGCAAGGGCCCGCCGGCTCATGGGGTCAGCCGGGTCTCCGTCACGGTCTCCATCCGCTCCGCGCCGCCCTTGCCCGCCAGCGCCCGGTCGAGGCGCAGCCGGGACGACCGGCCCCGCATCGTCAGGGTCATCAGGTGGTTGCCGAACCACGGGCCGCCCGTCCTGCGCCAGTCGACGGCGGCGCGGGGGAGCCTCCCGTGCCGGGCGAACCGCCGCCCGAGTGCCCGGCCGACCCGGCTCCAGCCGAAGCGGAAGCCGCCCCTTATGTAGCCGGGGATGGAGTTGTGCACCGGTGAGCAGGTCAGCTGGAGCACGCGGGCCCCGGGGCCGCCGTCGGGCCAGGTGGGCTCGGCGACGTACGCGTGGTGGACGTCGCCGGAGAGCACGCACACCGTCGCGGGGGCGTCCGCGCCCGAACCGGCCTCGGCGATCAGGGCCGCCAGGGAGTCGAACGACGACGGGAACGCCGCCCAGTGCTCCAGGTCCGCGGCCCGGCGCAGGCGCTCCCCGAAGCGGGCCCAGCGGGCGCCGCGCTCACCGCGGCACAGCGCGGCGTCCCAGCCCTCGGCGTCATGGATGAGATGGGGCAGGAGCCAGGGCAGCGACGTCCCGATGAGCAGATGGTCGCAGCCGCCCGCGAGGGCCTGCTCGCGCAGCCACTCGGCCTCCCCCGGGTCGAGCATCGCCCGCTCGTCCTCCTTCAGGACGCGGGCGGCCCGGGTGTCGACCATCAGCAGGCGGACGCGGCCGAAGTCCCTGCGGTAGCTCCAGCGCGTCGACGCCGGTTCGGTGTCGGCCGTGGCGGCGAAGGCGCGCAGGGCGTCCGTGCCGTCGGGCGCGGCGCGCACCGCGGCGAACAGCTTGTCGCGCTCCAGTTCCTCGGGCGGGAGGTTGCCGATGTGCTGATAGACCCAGTACGACATCAGGCCGCTGAGGATGCGCTCGCGCCACCAGGGCGTCGCCCGCATCTCGGCCAGCCAGCTGGCGCTGGTGTTCCAGTCGTCGATGACGTCGTGGTCGTCGAAGATCATGCAGCTCGGCACGGTGGAGAGCAGCCAGCGCACCTCGGGGTCGAGCCAGGACTCGTAGTAGAGGTGGGTGTACTCCTCGTAGTCCGCGACCTGGTCGCCCGGCGGCTCG
This sequence comes from Streptomyces sp. NPDC017940, assembly GCF_044328435.1. Taxonomy (NCBI): domain Bacteria; kingdom Bacillati; phylum Actinomycetota; class Actinomycetes; order Kitasatosporales; family Streptomycetaceae; genus Streptomyces; species Streptomyces sp. NPDC017940. Next base: position 745,138 of record NZ_JBIRHJ010000001.1, read on the forward strand.
GAGAGGTCGCGGCGGGCGGCGAGCCAGTGGCGGGTGTCGTCGGAGACCTCGTCCGCGTACACCTGGTCGCCCAGGAGCAGCAGCACGTCCGGGCGCGGCGCGGCCGGGTCGGCGGCGATGCGGGCCGCGAGCGTGTCGAGGGCGTCGGGCCCGATGGGGTCGTCCTGCTTCGGGCGCAGCCGGGAACCGGCCGACCCGCCGTGCTCGGCCGCGGGCGGCGCGGCCCACCGGCAGGAACCGAAGGTCACCCGCACGGTCCCGCCGTCCTCGCCGTCCTCGCCGTCCCCGCCACCCGGCGTCCGGATGGTGCTGGGTGGGAACGGCGAGTCGGGCAGCGGCCACACGGGGCTCTCGTCGAGCGACACCTCGTACGCCGTGTCCGTGCCCGGGCGGAGCCCCTCGACGTGCACCAGGGCGTAGTGGTGCCCCGCGATCTGGAAGGTCCGGGACGTGCCCCTGGTGCCGTCGGCGCAGCGCACCTCGGCCGTGCAGGGGCGGTCGGCCTCCACCCAGACGGTCGCGCTCGCGCCGTCGACGTACCTCAGCAGTGGACCCAGGCGCAGCCGTGCCACAGTGATCACCCTCCTCCGTCGCCCCGTACGGTACGGAACGACGGAGGCGGGCGGTACGGTTCCGCCGAAGCGGAGCGATCAGCGGCCGGGCGACGGCCGCCCGGCAGCCGGTCGTGAGCCGGTCAGCACCCGCTCAGGACCGAGGTGAGCTTGCTCTTCTCCGCGGAGTCGACGCTGAGGCCGTAGTGGTGCTTCACGTCCACCCACATGCGGACGTAGAAGCAGTGGTACGACGACGTCGGCGGCATCCACTCGGCCGGGTCCTTGTCGCCCTTGGCCTGGTTGACGTTGTCGGTGACGGCGATGAGCTGCGGCTGCCCGAGGTCGTTGGCGAAGCCCTTGCGGCGGTCGGTGGTCCAGGTGTTGGCGCCGGACTTCCAGGCCTCGGAGAGCGGGACGACGTGGTCGATGTCGAGGTCGGACGCCTGGGTCCAGGTGGCGTTGTCGTAGTCGGACCTCCAGGTGCCGGACACGGCGGCACAGCTGCCGTCCTGCTGTACGTCCCTGCCGTCGCGCTTGAGGACGACCTCGCGCGTGTTGCAGGCGCCGGACTGGGTCGACCAGTGCGGGAACTTGTCGCGGCTGTAGCCGTCGGACGAGCCCTCGGCGCGCACGGTGAGCTGCCCGAGGTAGGTGCGGGCGGTGCCCGCGTCGACCGGGGCGGGCGGGGCGGCCTGGGCGGGCGCGCCGGTGAGCAGGGTGCCTGCGGCGGCGAGCGCGGTGAGGGCGCCGACGGCGGCGACCCGGTGACGCGCGTAGAACCTGGGCATGTGAACTCCCTTGCTGTGGGGGGACGGTGACCGGTGGGGCGGTCATGCTGGCGCGCTCGGGTGACCCCGAGGTGTGCACCGGGTGACAGGGTCGCGTCAATCACTGGTGAACAGCAAGAGTTCTGGTGCTCCGTCATGTGGGCGCGTTGGGGCAGAAGTTGGTACTTCGGGGTGAATTGCCGGACGCCCGGGTGTGCCGGGTGGCCTCGGGTGGCGCTCCGGGTGTCCGGTGTGGCGCGGGTCACGATCGGCGCGGCCGGGGCGGAAGTCCCCGGCCGAAGCGGTGTGCGGGTCGCGTACCATGGCCGGAGCAGAAGGGGAGTAGCTCTTCGCCGGACCGTCGACATACTGCCCGGCCGTCACCCGACCACCGCCCCCGGTGGAGCGCCTCGCGCGCGGGTCGACGGCTGAGCCGGCGCCCGGAGGCGGCCCACGCGGTGGGCGGCCAGCGAGACCTTCGGCCAGCAGTGCCCCGCGTGCACACCCGTGCGCGCAGCCGCGCGCTGCCGTGCCGAGGTGTCGTACGCGAAGGCTGCGGAACTCTCGGCGGGGCGGCCCGACCGATTGAGTGGAACCTTGATCAGCATCAGTGTGACGGCGCTCGTCTTCGGCGTCGTCTTCCTCGCCGAACTGCCCGACAAGACCGCGCTCGCCGGGCTCGTCCTCGGCACCCGCTACCGCGCCTCGTACGTCTTCGCCGGAGTGGCCGCCGCCTTCGCCGTGCACGTGGTGCTCGCGGTGGCCGCGGGCAGCGTGCTCACCCTGCTTCCGCAGCAACTGCTGCACGCGCTCACCGGCGTGCTGTTCCTCGGTGGCGCCGCGATGCTCCTGCTCTCCAAGGGCGGCGACGACGGTGACGAGGTCAAGGCGCCGAAGGACCAGAGCTTCTGGCGCGTCTCGGGAGCGGGCTTCATGCTCATCCTGGTCGCGGAGTTCGGCGACCTCACGCAGATCATGACGGCCAACCTGGCGGCGCGGTACGACGACCCGCTGTCCGTGGGCCTCGGCGCGGTGCTCGCGCTGTGGGCGGTCGCCGGTATCGGCATCGTGGGCGGCAAGGCCCTGATGAAGCGCGTTCCGCTGTCCCTCATCACGAAGATCGCGGCGATCCTCATGCTGGCGCTCGGTGTGTGGAGCCTGGTCGAGTCGGTGGCATAACCCGGCTGACCTGCGGTGTTGGCGCATGGGGGGCTTGTTTTGTACCGTGAGGGAACAAAGTGGCTCCGCCCGTACTCCCTGACCGGCGGGCGGGGCCGCCTTGATTTCCCGGACGCCCGCGTCCGCACTGATCCTGCGTGACCTGCGTGGCCCGCGTGACTTACGCGACCGCGTGACCTGCGTGGCCCGCGTGTTCCGCGCATGGCCGCGTGTCCCCGCTGTTCTGCCCCTTGGAGTGCGCCGATGACGGCCGTGAACGAACTGACCGCCCGAGCCCTCCTGCTCGACATGGACGGCACCCTCGTCAACTCCGACGCCGTCGTGGAGCGGGTCTGGCGGCGCTGGGCCGCCCGGCACGGCCTCGACGGCGACGAGGTCCTGAGGGTCGTGCACGGCCGCCAGGGCCACGCGTCGATGGCGCTGCTGCTGCCGGGGCGGCCCGCGGCCGAGAACCACGCCGAGAACCGCGCGATGCTCGCCGAGGAGACCGCCGACATGGACGGCGTCGTCCCCGTGCCCGGCGCGCCCGCGTTCCTCGCGTCGCTCGCCGGTCTGCCGCACGCCCTGGTGACGTCCGCCGACGTGCCGCTCTCCACCGGGCGCATGGCCGCCGCCGGGCTCCCGCTGCCCGCGGTGCGCGTGACCGCCGAGAGCGTCTCCGCCAGCAAGCCCGACCCCGAGGGCTTCCTCAAGGGCGCCGCCGAACTGGGCTTCGACCCCGCCGACTGCGTCGTGTTCGAGGACTCCGGGGCGGGCATCGCGGCTGGCAAGGCCGCCGGGATGCGGGTGGTGGGCATCGGCCCCCGCGCCGGCGTCCACGAGCCCACGGTGTGGGTGGACGACCTCACGCGGCTCCGGGTCACCGCGGCCGCGGACGGCGCGATACGGCTCGTCCTCGGCTGAGCGGACGGCGCGCCGCGGGCCTTGCGTGAGCGAAGGGCCGTGGGCGCGAAGGTTTCGGCGACCGTCCCTCAGGGGGCGGTCGTCTCCGTCTCCAGGGCCCGGCGGGTCGCCCTGCCGTAGGTGCCCGGCGGATCGTCGGTGACGCCCCGCGCCCACTGGTAGCGGATGACCGCTTCGGCGACGGCGGGGGAGTAGGTGCCGTCGCGCGGGCCCGCGTACAAGGACAACTGCCCCAGCCGGTGCTGGAGTTCGCTCACCGCGGGTCCCGTGTCGCCGAGGCTCAGGGGCCGTGGCCCCTGTGGGCGCGGATCGGGGGGCAGGATCACGGTGCCGGTCACGCGGGCCGTCGTACGCGTCGGTGAGGTGGCCGGTTCCCGCGGTGTCCGGGGGGAGTCGTCTTTCGGGGACGAGGCCGACGGCTTCGGCGCGGGTTCCGTCTCGGGCGGTGCCGTGCGGGTCGGCTCGGGGGCCGCGGACCGCACGGAGGTTTGCAGGGCGGGCCCGTCGGCCTCGGGGGCCGGGCGTTGGGGGCGTTGGGGGCGGTCGGGGTTGCCCGACGCCGTGTCCGGCAGGGCGCGGTCGATGTGCCCGCCGACTCCGCCGGCGCCGCCTCCGGCACCCGCGTACATGCCACCGGCGAAGACGGCCGCCGACGCGGCGAGCATGCCCGCGCCGGAGAACAGGGCGGCACGGCTGCGGCGGCGCTCGCGGGCGGCGGCGACGGTTCCTGGCACCGGCTCGGCGCCGGTCCCGGCACCCGCTCCGGCCACCGTCCCGGGCCAGGCGTCCGCTCCGGTTCCGGCCGCCGCGCCCGTCCAGGTGCCCGCCGTGGTCCCGGCTCCCGTCCCGGAGGCCGTGGTCCCCGCTCCCGTCCCGGAGGTCGTGGTTCCCGCTCCCGCCCCGGAGGCCGTGGTGTGCGGCTGAGCGGCGCGGCGGAGGGCCGGACAGGACGCCGGGAGCGGCGGCGGTGCCGACGGCTCCGGCAGGGTCACGTACGGGCGGATCCGCAGCGGATCGAAGTCCTCCGCGGCCGCCGCCTGGGCCGAGCGCGTCTCGAGGACCGCGCGGGCCGCCGCACCGGCGCAGCCGCAGGCCGGTTCACCGCCGGGCCCTCGCGTCGCACCGCACCCCGGGCAGTCGGCCCCCGCCGGCGCCCCTGTCACGCCCGGCTCCCCGGGCCCACCTAACCGACCCCGTGCCGCGTCTCCCGTGCCCACTGCCCACTCCCCTCCCTCGCCGGCCCCACAGGGCTTCCCAGGAGTATGCAGCCGCTCGACTCGACAGGCCATAACGGGAGACACGGACGACGATGGAAAGTGAGCACCCGCAGGAGGTGTCCATGACGCACGACGTGAACCCCCGCCCTGCCGGAGCGCGGCGCCGGGCAGGCTCCTCGGAACACGTGCCGGGCGGCGTCCTGGTGTCCATCGGCGCACTGCTGCTCGGCATGCTCCTCGCCGCCCTCGACCAGACCATCGTCTCCACCGCCCTGCCGACCATCGTCAGCGACCTCGGCGGCCTGGAGCACCTGTCGTGGGTCGTCACCGCGTACATGCTGGCCGCGACCGCCGCGACCCCGCTGTGGGGCAAGCTCGGCGACCAGTACGGCCGCAAGAAGCTCTTCCAGACCGCCATCGTCATCTTCCTGCTCGGCTCCGCGCTGTGCGGCGTCGCGCAGAACATGCCGCAGCTCATCGGGTTCCGAGCGGTGCAGGGCCTCGGCGGCGGTGGGCTCATGGTCCTGTCCATGGCCATCGTCGGCGACCTGGTGTCGCCGCGCGAACGCGGCAGGTACCAGGGTCTCTTCGGCGCCGTCTTCGGCGCCACCAGCGTCCTCGGGCCGCTGCTCGGCGGCGTCTTCACCGAACACCTCAGCTGGCGCTGGGTCTTCTACATCAACCTGCCCGTCGGCGTCGTCGCGCTCGGCGTCATCGCCGCGACCCTGCACATCCCGGCGAGCCGCGCCCGGCACACCATCGACTACCTGGGCACCTTCCTGATCGCGGCCGTCGCCGCCTGCCTCGTCCTCGTCGCCTCGCTCGGCGGCACGACCTGGGCCTGGGGCTCCCCGCGGATCATCGGGCTCGCCGTGCTCGGCGTGGTGCTCGCCGTGTGGTTCGTGGCGGTCGAGCGGAAGGCCGCGGAACCGGTGATCCCGCTGAAGCTGTTCCGGATCCGCACCTTCACCCTGTCCGCCGTCATCAGCTTCGTCGTCGGCTTCGCCATGTTCGGGGCCATGACGTACCTGCCGACGTTCCTCCAGGTCGTCCAGGGCGTCTCACCGACCATGTCCGGCGTGCACATGCTGCCCATGGTCGCCGGACTCCTGATCGCCTCGACGGCGTCCGGTCAGATCGTCAGCCGCACCGGGCGGTGGAAGGTGTTCCCCGTGGCGGGCACCGCCGTCACCACGCTCGGCCTGCTGCTCCTGCACCAGCTGGACGAGAACAGCCGCACCGGCGAGATGAGCGCCTACTTCTTCGTCTTCGGGCTCGGCCTCGGCCTCGTCATGCAGGTCCTAGTCCTGATCGTGCAGAACGCGGTCGGCTACGAGGACCTCGGCGTCGCCACGTCCGGCGCCACGTTCTTCCGGTCCATCGGCGCCTCGTTCGGCGTCGCGATCTTCGGGACCGTGTTCACCGCCAGGCTGGGGGACAAGCTCACCGACGCCCTGCGCGGGCAGGAACTTCCCGCCGGGGTCGGCGTCGACTCCCTCAAGGCCGACCCGCGCGGCATCGCGGAACTCCCTCCGGGGGCCCGCGCCGGGGCGCTGCACGCGTACTCCTCCGCCATCACGGACGTCTTCCTGTACGCGGCCCTGGTCGCCCTCGTCGCCTTCGTCCTGGCCTGGTTCCTGCGCGAGGACCGGCTGCGCGGGGCGGTACGGGCGCCCGAGCCCACGCAGACGCTCGCCAGCAACCCCGTGGAGCGGTCCTCGTACGACGAGGTGGCGCGGGCGCTGTCGCTGCTCGGTACGCGGGCGGGGCGGCGGGAGGTGTACGTGCGGATCACCGAGCGGGCCGGGTACGACCTGCTGCCCGCGGCCAGCTGGCTGCTCCTTCGCATCGCCCGGCACGGGCACGTGGAACCCGGCACGCTCGCCGAGCGCAGCACGGTGCCGCTCACCGTCGTCACCCGGGCCGCCCGGCAGCTGGAGGAACGGCGGCTCGCCGTCCGCGAGGGGCTCGGGATGCGGCTCTCCGACTCCGGCGCGGAGGTGGCCGCGCGGCTTGGGGCCGCGCGTGAGGAGTCGCTCTGCGAGTTGCTCGGGGACTGGTGGGGGCCGGACCGGCCGAGGGATCTGGGGGAGCTGGTGGCGGAGTTGGGGGCGGAGATGTGCGGCTCCGACGCGGAGCGTCCCGCCCGGCGGGCGTAGAGGTCCCGCCCTTCGGTTCGGTCGGTGCCGTTCCCTGGCGGGGGGTTTGGTGCCGTACGGGGGGCTTCCCGTACCGCCCAGTGCGGTGGTCGTCTTCCGCCGCTGCCGCGGCGGTGTTTCCCACCCGCCCGCCCGTTGCTGTCGGCCGTCAGGTGGCCGTACGGAGGGTGTCCCGTACCGCCCAGCGCGGTGGTCGTCTTCCGCCGCTGCCGCGGCGGGGTCTCCCACCCGCCCGCCCGTTGCTGTCGGCCGTTGGTTGCCGTACGGAGGGTTGCCCTCACCGCCCAGCGCGGTGGTCCTCTTCCGCCGCTGCCGCGGCGGGTGTCTCCCACCCACCCGCCCGTACCTGTCGGCCGTCAGGTGGTCGTACGGAGGGTGCCGGTGTCCGCCGCTGGTCTCCGTGCGGTACGCACGTCACAGCGCGACCGCCGCCCCCGAGCCGACCGGCTCGGGGGGCGGGGGGTGTCGGGGGCGGGGGCTCAGGCGGTGGTGGGCGGGGCCGCCTGTTGGACGACCTCGAAGGACCACACCTCGGAGCCGCTCGCCGCGGGCTTCGGGCGCTCGCCGCCGCCCTGGTGGGCCGACTTCATCGGGCCCTCCATCCAGGCCTGGAAGGCGGCCTCGTCACGCCACCGCGTGTACACCAGGTACTGGTCGGTGCCCTCTACGGGACGCAGCAGCTCGAACCACTCGAAGCCGTCCGAGTTCTCCACGGCACCCGCGCGGGACGCGAAGCGCTTCTCCAGGACCTCGCGCTGCTCGTCCGGCACGGTCAGAACGTTGATCTTCACGATGCTCATGGGCACCATCGTCGCGCACGACCGCACGCGAGCGACACACCCCCGGCCCCCGGCCCTCGGGGCTAGGATGCGCGCGGTGGTCCGGAATTCGGGGACGGGGGGTACCCAGGTGCTTGAGCTCACCATGGCCATGGTGTCGGGGGCCGCGGACGCGAGAGCGACCGCGGGCATGCTGATGGCGGACGCGCCGAGCGATCCCGGCGCGGTCCTGCGCGTGGGGCGTGACCGCGCGGTGTGCAGGCTCTCGCCGCCGCAGGACTGGCTGTTCGTCTCGCGTACGCATCTGGAGTTCCGCTGCCGCATCGACGGCGCCTGGACGGTGACCTGGGTCCGCGGCTCGCAGCCCGACCCGGCCGCCGAGGTGCGCGTCCTGACCGGCGGCTCCGCGGTGCCCCTCGCCTACGGGGCCACGACCCCGCTGCCCCGCGGCGGCACCGGCGAAATCGTCGTCCAGGACCGGTCGGGGCCGCGGAGCGTCAACGTGGGCTTCTACCACGAGAGTTAGGCGCCGGACGCGGAGCTGCCCGTCCCGTCCCGTCCCGTCAGGGAGCGATGGGCAGTTGCCGCTTGTGCTCCGTCAGGTGGTAGCGGTCGACGATCTTGTTGTAGGCCCGCTCGTCCACCGGCTTGCCCTCCAGGAAGTCGTCGATCTCGTCGTACGTGACTCCGAGCGCCGTCTCGTCCGCCTTGCCCGGGTCGAGGGTCTCCAGGTCCGCCGTCGGGACCTTCCACACCAGCTCCGCGGGCGCGCCGAGGGCGTCCGCGACGGCGCGCACCCGGCGCTTGGTCAGCCCGGCCAGCGGGACCAGGTCGGCCGCGCCGTCACCGAACTTGGTGAAGAAGCCGGACACCGCCTCCGCGGCGTGGTCGGTGCCGACGACCAGGCCGTCGTGCGCGCCCGCCACCGCGTACTGGGCGATCATGCGCTGCCGGGCCTTGATGTTGCCGAGCACGAAGTCCTGGTGTGCCTCGTCGCGGAAGGCCACGTCGGCGGCGAGCGCGGCATCGAGGGCGGCGTCGCTCGCGGGCTTGATGTCCACCGTCAGGACGCGGTCGGGCTTGATGAAGGCGAGGGCGAGCTGCGCGTCGTGCTCGTCGGCCTGCACTCCGTACGGCAGCCGCATCGCGTGGAAGCGGGCCTCGTGCCCGGCGGCGCGGGCCCGCTCCACGGCGAGCTGGCACAGGCGGCCCGCGGCGGTGGAGTCGACGCCGCCGCTGATGCCGAGCACCAGGGAGCGCAGGCCGGTGGCCGTCAGCCGCTCGGCGAGGAAGGCCACCCTGCGCTCGACCTCACGCTCGGCCTCGAAGATCTCGGCGACCTGGAGTTCCCTGGCGATCTGCTGCTGCTTGGCGGTGGACGCCCGCTCGCTCACGACTGCTCCTGTTCCGGTACACGGTGTGCTGTCGCTTCCACCCTACCCAGGGGCGGCGCGGAGGTCCGGCGGCACCCGAGCGTGCCGTCCCGCTAGCCGAGAACCCGGGCCACGGCGAAACCGTCGTGCCCCTTCAGGCCCACCGTCTGCACCGCCGTGCCGTCCAGGTCGGGATGGCTCGCGATGAGCTCCAGGGCCGCCCGGGTGCCCCGGATGGCCGGGTCGTCGGTGTCGGCGTCGACGACTGCGCCGCCGCGTACGACGTTGTCGACGACGATCAGGCTGCCCGGGCGGGTGAGCTTGAGCGACCACTCCAGGTACGTGCGGTTGTTGACCTTGTCCGCGTCGATGAAGACCAGGTCGAAGGGGGTGGGGTTCTCCGCGTGCAGGGCGGCCAGGGAGTCCAGGGCCGGGCCCGTGCGGATCTCGGTGATCTTGTCGAGGCCGGCGCGGGCGAGGTTGGTCGCGGCCAGGGCCGCGTGCTCCTGGCTGTATTCGAGGGTCAGGAGGTGGCCGTCCTCGGCGGGCAGGGCCCGGGCCAGCCAGATGGTGCTGTAGCCGCCCAGGGTGCCGATCTCCAGGATGCGGCGCGCGCCCTGGATCCTGGCCAGGAGGTGCAGGAGCTTGCCCTGGGTGGGGGCGACGTTGATCGGGGGCAGGCCTGCGGATTCGCTGGTGCGAAGGGTGGCGGTGAGGGCGGGGTCCGCCGGGGCGAGGAGGTCCCCGAAGTAGTCGTCGACCTCCGTCCAGAGGTGCTGGGCGGGGTCGGTGCTGCTGCCGGTGCCGGTGCTGCTGCCGGGGGCGGGGCCGGGACTGGTGCTGGGGCTGGGGTTCACGGTGGTTGCTCCTAGGGGTGGGCGGCGTGACGCTGCGCTGTGCCTCCCCAGCCCCGCCCCTCCCCGAAACCATGGGGCTCCGCCCCCTGGACCCCCTTGTCGGCGCTCCGCGCCTCGTCCTCAAACGCCGGACGGGCTGAAATCGCGCTGCGCGCTCGTCCTCAAGCGCCGGACGGGCTGGGATTGGGCGGTGCGCGCTCGTCCTCAGGCGCCGGACCGGCTGAAGTCGCGCTGCGCGCTCGTCCTCAAACGCCGGACGGGCTGGGATTGGGCGGTGCGCTCGTCCTCAGGCGCCGGACGGGCTGAAGTCGCGCTCCGCGCCTCGCCCTCAAGCGCCGAACCGGCTGGAATCGCGCTGCGCGCTCGTCCTCAAGCGCCGGACCGGCTGCAATACCCCGCCGCACTGGAAGCGCCACCGCAGGCGAAGCATCAAGCCCGTCCGGCGATTGCGGACAAGCGCGCCAGCGCGATCAAAGCGCGGCCGGGCGGAAAACAGCCCGTCCGGCGTTTGAGGACGAGCGCGTCAGCGCGACCAAGGGGGCGGGTGGGCGGGGAAAGAAGCCCGCCCGGCGTCAGCGGAGGACGAGCGCGTCAGCGCGAGAGAAGCGCGCCCGGGCGTGAATCAGCCCGTCCGGCGTTTGAGGACGAGCGCGCAGCGCGATGAAGGGGCGGGTGGGCGGGGAAAGAACCTGTCCGGTGGCGGGGACGAGCGCGGGAGCGCGATGAAGGGGCGGGCGGGTGGGGGAGTAAGAACCTGTCCGGTGGCGAAGGCGAGCGCGGGAGCGCGGTGGAGGGCGGGTGGGTGGGGGAGGAAGAGCCTGTCCGGCGGGGAGGACGAGCCGGGGCGTAGGCCGTGATCAGGCCCGGCCACAGGACAGCGCGCGGGCTTCAGCCCGAGTCTCCACCGCGGGCGGCGACCCCGGCAGGGGCCGCCCCGCCGACTCCGTCATGTACCACACGGCGACCCCGCCGACCACCGCCGCCGCCATCATGTAATAGGCGGGCATCATCACATCCCCGGTGGCCCCGATCAGCGCGGTGACCACCAGCGGAGTCGTCCCGCCGAAGATCGAGACGGAGATGTTGAAGCCGATGGAGAGCGACCCGTACCGCACGGGAGTGGGGAAGAGGGCGGGCAGCGCGGACGGCATGGACGCGGTGAAGCAGACCAGGAGGAGGCCGAGCGCGGCCATGCCGAGGCCGATGGCCCACAGCGAGCCGGCGCGGATCAGGAGCAGGGCGGGCACGGACAGGAGCAGGAAGCCCGCGCAGCCCGCGGCGATGACGGGGCGGCGGCCGACGCGGTCGGTGAGGGCGCCCACGAACGGCTGGGCGCACATCATCAGGGCCATCACGACGAGCACCACGAGCAGGCCGTGCGTCTCGTCGTACTTCAGCTCGCTGGTGAGGTAGCTCGGCATGTAGGACAGGAGCATGTAGTCGGTGACGTTGAAGACCAGGACGAGGCCCATGCACAGGAGCAGGGCACGCCACTGGCCCGTCACCATGTCCCGGACCCGCACCTTGGGCCGGGTCTGCTCGTCCTCGTGGGCCTTGTCGAGCTCGGCTGCGAACGCGGGGGTCTCCTCCAGGCGCATCCGCAGGTAGAGGCCGATCAGGCCCATCGGGCCCGCGATCAGGAACGGGATCCGCCAGCCCCAGGACTGGAGGTCGCCGGGGGACAGCAGGGCCGTCATCAGCGTGACGAGCCCCGCGCCGCCGATGTACCCGGCCAGCGTGCCGAACTCCAGCCAGCTGCCGAGGAACCCGCGCTTCTTGTCGGGCGCGTACTCGGCGATGAACGTGGAGGCGCCCGCGTACTCGCCGCCGGTGGAGAAGCCCTGCACCAGGCGGGCGAGGAGGAGCAGGACCGGGGCCCAGACGCCGATCGAGGCGTACGACGGGATCAGGCCGATCGCGAAGGTGCCCGCCGCCATCATGATCATGGTGAGGGCGAGCACCTTCTGGCGGCCCACGCGGTCGCCGAGCGGACCGAAGACCATGCCGCCGAGCGGGCGGATCAGGAAGGCCGCGGCGAAGGCGCCGAAGGTGGAGAGGAGCTGCGCCGTGGGGCTGCCGGAGGGGAAGAAGACCTTGCCGAGGGTCACCGCGATGTAGCTGTAGACGCCGAAGTCGAACCACTCCATCGCGTTGCCGAGCGCGGCCGCTTTCACGGCCCGCCTGACGAGCGCGGGGTCGGTGACGGTGACTTCCGTGGCGGCCGGGGCCCCGGGGGGTGTGCCCGTCGGGGTGCCGTGGGCGGCAGCCCGGCCGGTGCGGGAAGGGGCCGCGGAGGCGCGAGGTTCGACGTGTTGCGCGGTCGGCAAGAGCTCGCTCGCCTGCCTTTCGTGGACGACATGGACCCCGTGACTTTAGGTGCAGCAAGCATCATTACGGGGGGTCGCCGGGTGATCGCGCACCGTGGGCAATAGCGCTGTATTCAGGCCAAACGGGATGAGTTCCGGCAGTGGCGGCACGAGCCGCATGTGATCTATGTCGCCTCCGGAGGCCGCAACCACGCGGAAAACGCCCGTAGTCCTCGCGCGGATGAGCCCCGTACCTCGCACGAATGAGCCTCGTACCGGCGTTGACGAGGCGTGTCGCCGCGCCGTCGCGGCTCGCCCCCCACCGGGGCCCGGTTGGGCACGGGACCCGAAAAGCCGGTAAAAAGCGGTGTGGCTGCCAGGTGACACGGGGGTTGCGCGCGTCTCTCCCAGAGGCATGCGAGCCTCTTCGGGTGAGATCAGGAATCTCCTGGCACTGTGAACGATTTTGAACAAGGGTGACGGATGGGGCGGGAGGGCCGACAGGGCGTGGCGAATGTTGAGCACAGGCGACCGGGGAGTGCCTTGGACACGGGGGCATCCGGGACGCCCGATCCACGGATCGGGGCCGTCCGCGTCGCCCTCTGGCTGATCGCCGCCGTCCTCGCCGTACGGCAGGTGGCCGTCATCCTGCGCACCCCCAAGGGCGAGCGCCTGACCGACCTGGAGACCTGGATCGGGCCGAACGGCGTGCTGCACGTGAACGGCTCGCTCTACGACGCGGACAAGTTCACCGGCACCCCCTTCGCGGGCCTGGCCCTGAAGCCGTTCGCCAACTCCGCGGAGAACGCGCTCGGCTGGGCCTGGACCTTCGGCACCCTCGGTCTCGTCGTGGTCCTCGGCCTCGTCGCCGCCCGCGCGCTGCCGCAGCCCGTCCCGCGCCGCGCCTCGCTGCTCGCGGCCCCCGTCGCGATCTGCCTCCTCATGCTGTCCCTGCCGGTGCGCAACACCCTGCACCTGGGCCAGACCAGCATCATCCCCGTGCTCCTCGTGCTGCTCGGCTGTCTCGCCGTGCGCGGGGAGCGGACCAGCGGTGTCCTCATCGGCCTGGCGGCGGCCCTTCAGCCGACCGTCCTGCTGTTCGCGCCGCTGCTGTGGTTCACCGGCCGCAAGAAGGCCGCGGGGACCGCGGGCGCCACCTTCGCCGCCGCCACCGGCGTCGCCTGGGCGGCCATGCCGCACGACTCGTCGACGTACTGGGTGCACCACCTGGCGGGTGCGGGGCTCGGCGCCGCCCCGGACGACGGGGCCAACCAGTCGCTGCACGGCGCCCTGCTCCGCCTCGGTCTGGAGGGGCCGCTGGAGATAGGACTCTTCCTGGCGCTCGGCGCCGCCGTCGCCGTCATCGGGCTGCGCCGCGCGGTGACGTACGCCCGCGACGGCCAGCTGCTGCTCGCCGTCGCCCTCACCGGCTGTGTGGCCATCGCGGTGTCCCCGACCAGCTGGCAGCACCAGCTCCTGTGGCTGCTGCTCGCCGTGGTCGGCCGCGTCGGCAGACGCGCGTCCGACCGGTACGTGTGGCCCATCGCCATCGTCCTGGTGATGACGCTGCCGTCGAAGATGATGCTGCCGAACATGTCGGCCCTCGATCCGCTGCGTGACAACGTCGTCCTGCTCGCCGCGCTCGCCACGGCCCTGTTCGTGCCGTTCCTGTCCCGCACGGCCCCCGAGTACCGGGAGCCGATTCCCACCTCGTACGCCGATCCCGTACCGGCACGCTGGAAGTGGGTGCCGCTGTTCCCGTTCTGGCGGCGCGTCCTGACCCGCCCGAACCTGCTCCTCGAACTGCTCCTGATCCGCGTCGGCTACTCCGCGTACCAGCAGACCCGGCTCGCGGCGACCGGCGGCACCATCTCCGGCGGCCGGGAGCGGGCCGAGACGCACGGCGAGCAGATCCACTCCATCGAGCAGTTCCTGCACATCGACATCGAGCACTGGTTCAACCATCTGACGGCGCGCACGCCCTGGATGGAGAGCTTCTTCAACTTCTACTACACGTCGTTCCACTTCGTGGTGCCACTGAGCGTCCTCGCGATCCTCTATCTGCGCCGCCCCGCCCAGTACCGCTGGGCGCGCTCCGCCCTCGGCTTCGCCACGGTCCTCGCGCTCGTCGGCTTCTGGGGCTATCCGCTCGCGCCGCCGCGGCTGATGGAGAACCTCAACTTCATCGACACCATCCACGGCCCGCAGGACTTCTCGCAGCCGGACTACGGCACGCTGACGAAGCTCACCAACCAGTACGCGGCGATGCCCTCGCTGCACTTCGGCTGGTCCCTGTGGTGCGGTCTGACCATCGCGATCCTCGCGCCCAAGTGGTGGATGAAGGCCCTCGGCCTGCTGCACCCGTTCTTCACGGTGTGCGCCATCGTCGGCACCGGCAACCACTGGATCCTGGACGCGGTGGGCGGCGCGGCCGTCGTCGGCGCGGGCTTCGGTCTGACGTACCTGCTCCAGGGCCCCCGCGTGAAGGAGGTCCTCCGGATCGGTACGGGGAAGCAGCCCGCGGTGGCCGGGGCCGTGCCGGACGCCGAGGACGCTCCCGTCAGCAAGCCGAAGGGCGCGGCGGGCGACCGTACCCCGAGCTGATCCGGTAGGTGCCGGGCGTCCGCACCGTGAGCCGGGTGAACTCGCCGTGCCGCTCCAGGCACGCCCCCTCGGCCCTGAGCCACGGCGAGTACGCGATCCGCACGGTCACCGCGCCCCGCTCCGGCACCCGTACGACCACGTCCGTGCTGGTGGAGCGGACCACGGAGGCGGGCGCCGACGCCATCGGTACCGCGTCGCGCACCCGGAGGATGCGCCAGTGCTCGTCCTGCCACACCGGCTCGAGCCACGCGGGCCCGCTCCGCACCAGGGCGGCCTCGGCGAGCGCGGGCCCGTCCGGGCGCGCGGAGGGCAGGACGACGAAGCCGACGGCCCAGCGGTCCAGCCAGGCGCGGTACGTCGTCGCCGAGAACGAGCCGTCGTAGAAGAGCCGGCCACGCTCGATGTCGAGCTGGCGGTTCCAGCCGCGCGCCATGTTCACGTACGGCGCGAGCGCGGTGGCCTCGCGGTGGTTGCGGGCGGGCACCACCTCGACCCGGGCGCGGTCGGCGCCGAGCCGCTTCAGCTCCGCCAGGACGCCCTGGGTCTGCGTGGCCCAGGCGGGGACGGTCGTGGACACCCGGAGGTCGTCGGCGGTCTTCTCCGCCACCCACGCCGTCGACAGGACGAGCGCGATCACGAGCGCGACGCGGCGGACCAGGGACAGCGCGGGGGTGAGCAGGGCGGCGAGCAGCAGCGCGGGCGCGACGAGTTCGGCGAGGCGCTCGACGTTGGTGCCGATCGGGGAGGGGATCAGATACGTCAGGACGGTCCCCGTCGCGTACACCCCCGCGCCCCACCGAAGGACCCGCCACTCCCGCGGCCCCGCCACCACGAGGACCAGGCTGAAGAGGGCGGGCGGGTAGATCCTGTGCGCCCACATCAGGTGCTCGCCCTTGAAGGGGAAGAGCAGTGTCGTCAGGCCGACGACCACGACGGGCGGCACGAGCAGGGCGAGGGCGCGCCCCCATTCCCGTACGAAGACATAGCCCGCCCCCGCCACCAGGAGGAACAGGCCCGCCACCGGTGATGCCATGGTGGCGAGCACCGAGCAGACCACCGCCACCGTCAGGCGCTTCTCGCGCAGCAGGGCGAGCACGGCGCCGAGGCCGAAGGCGAGCCCGAGCGCGAACGTGGTGCGCCCGGAGGCGACGTTGCACCACACGGCGAGGGAGGCGAGGACCGCTGGCCACAGCGGGCGGCGCACCCCGGAGCGCTCGATGAGGACGGCGACGAGCCAGGCCCCCGTGACGCCGGAGAGGACCGTGACGGTCTTCACGCCGATCGCCGCCATCAGGTACGGGGATATCAGGCTGTAGTTGGCGGTGTGCATGCCGCCGTACCAGAAGAGGCCGTACGCGGCGGAGCCGTGGTCGTCGGCGAACCTTGCCCAGGCCTCCTGGGCGGCGAGGTCGCCGCCGCCGGTGGCGAGGAACGCCGCCCACAGCGCGTACAGGGGCAGGGTGGGCGCGGTCGCTAGGACGGCGACGCGGTGGCGCCGGTAGAAGGAGCGGGCCGCACGGAAGGGATTCTTCCGCTCTGTGGGCGAGCTGCCGGTCGGGACGATCGAGAGGTCGGCAGAGGCCACGGCCACCGTTTCCGTTCGAAGTCTTGGAGGGTCAAGGTTCACCCCACTAGACGCTCGATGCGTCGAAAACGTTGGCGATTACCGCCGAGCACATGAACACTTGGCGGATCCCGCGCTCAACGGACCCCCACCCGCAGTTCCTTGACCCCGTTGAGCCAGGCCGAGCGCAGCCGGCGGGGGGCGCCGGTCAGGCGCAGGCCGGGCATGGCCTCGGCGACGGCGTGGAAGATGAGGTCGATCTCCAGGACCGCGAGGGACTTGCCGAGGCAGAAGTGCGGGCCTCCGCCGCCGAAGCCGAGGTGCGGATTGGGGTCGCGGGTGATGTCGAACTCGTCGGGGCGGTCGAAGACCTCGGGGTCGTGATTGGCGGAGGAGTAGAAGAGCCCAACCCGGTCGCCCTTCCTGATCCGCGCGCCGCCGAGTGCGGTGTCCTCGGTCGCGGTGCGCTGGAAGGACACCACGGGCGTGGCCCAGCGCACGATCTCCTCGGCGGTCGTCGCCGGGCGCTCGCGCTTGTACAGGTCCCACTGGCCGGGGTGGGTGAGGAAGGCGTGCATGCCGTGCGTGATGGCGTTGCGGGTGGTCTCGTTGCCCGCGACGGCGAGGAGGATGACGAAGAACCCGAACTCGTCGGAGGTGAGGTTCCCCTCGTCCTCGGCCGCGACGAGTTGGCTGACGATGTCCTTGGCCGGGCACTCCTTGCGGGCCGCGGCCAGGTTCATCGCGTAGCCCACGATCTCCATCGCGGCCTCGGCGCCGACCTCCTCGGTGATCGCGTACTCCGGGTCGTCGTACGCGGCCATCCTGTTGGACCAGTCGAAGATCCTGGAGCGGTCCTCCTGGGGTACGCCGATCAGCTCGGCGATGGCCTGGAGGGGGAGTTCGACGGCGACCTGGGTCACGAAGTCGAAGGAGCCGTCGTCGGCGGCGTTGGCGAGGGCGGCCTCGGTGATCCGGCGGGCGCGGTCGCGCAGGGCGTCCTCCAGGGACCGGATGGCGCGCGGGGTGAAGCCGCGCTGCACGATCTGGCGGACCCGGGTGTGCTCGGGCGGGTCCATGTTGAGCATGATCATCCGCTGGACGTCTATCCTGTCGCGGCCGATCGACTCGTTGAAGCGGATGACCGCGGTGTTCAGGGACGAGGAGAACAACTCGGGGTGGGTGGACACGTACTTGACGTCGGCGTGCCGGGTCACCGCCCAGTAGCCCGCGTCGTCGAAGCCGGCGATGCCGGGCCGCTGGGCGATCCAGCGCACCGGCTCCGACTGCCGCAGCCGCGCGAACTCCGGGAAGGGCACGCGGTCGTGCAGGACGTCGGGGTCGGTGAAGTCGAAGCCGTCGGGCAGGGCGGGACAGGACATCGCAGCCAGCTCCAGACGTTCATCTGACAGGTCATCAGGAGGTGGGAACGCACCGTAATGACGGGCCCCGCAAGTCGCAAGGCCCCCGACGTGATCGATGCGACCGCTCCGGGTGGCCGGTTGTGCGGGCGTTGCGTGCACGACCCTTGCGGGGGCTGGGTCGGGCTCAGCAGACTGCTGAACAGAACTAGAACGCGTACTAGTTCTCACGCGCGGGATGCCGGGACGCCCCGCGGGCCGTGGAGGAGAGGACGAGTCTGTGGTTGCTGAACCTGTCATCGTCGAAGCCGTACGCACCCCGATCGGCAGGCGCGGGGGCGCGCTCGCCAATCTCCATCCCGCCTACCTCCTGGGCGAGACCTACCGCGAGCTCCTCGGCCGCACCGGCATCCACGCCGACTGCGTGGAACAGATCGTCGGCGGCGCCGTGACCCAGGCCGGCGAGCAGTCCGCCAATCCGGCGCGCACCGCGTGGCTCGCGATGGGGCTGCCGTACGAGACCGCGGCGACCACGGTCAACTGCCAGTGCGGCTCGTCCCAGCAGGCCGCGCACATGGTCGCCGCCATGGTGGCGGCGGGCGTCATCGACGTCGGGATCAGCTGCGGGGTCGAGTCGATGTCACGGGTGCCGCTCGGGTCCGCCTCCAAGCACGGGCCCGGCAAGCCGTTCCCCGACGAGTGGAACGTCGACCTGCCCAACCAGTTCGAGGCGGCCGAGCGGATCGCCCGCAAGCGAGGGCTCACCCGCGAGAACGTGGACTCCCTCGGGCTCCTCTCGCAGGAGCGGGCGCGGGGCGCCTGGGGCGAGGAGCGCTTCAAGCGGGAGACGTTCGCCGTGCAGGTGCCCACGAACGAGGCGGAGCAGGCCGCGGGGCAGGGCATGTGGCGCCTCGTGGACCGCGACGAGGGGCTGCGCGACACGTCCATGGAGGCCCTCGGCGGCCTCAAGCCCGTCATGCCCACGGCCGTGCACACCGCGGGCAACTCCTCACAGATCTCCGACGGGGCCGCGGCCCTCCTGTGGGCCTCCAGGCGGACGGCCCGCGCCCTGCGGCTGCGGCCGCGGGCCCGGATCGTGGCGCAGGCCCTGGTCGGGGCCGACCCGCACTTCCACCTCGACGGGCCGATCGACGCGACGCGGGCCGTGCTCGGCAAGGCGGGCATGTCCCTGCGGGACATCGACCTGGTCGAGATCAACGAGGCGTTCGCGTCGGTCGTACTGAGCTGGGCCCGGGTCTTCGGGCAGGACCTGGAGAAGGTGAACGTGAACGGCGGCGCGATCGCCCTGGGCCACCCGGTCGGGGCGACCGGTGCGCGGCTGCTCACCACCGCCCTGCATGAGCTGGAACGGACGGACAGGGAGTTCGCGCTGGTGTGCATGTGCGCGGGCGGCGCGGTGGCCACCGCCACGATCTTGCAGCGGTTGTAGGTTCCCCTGGCTGGAGGTGCGGGGCGTGGGGCGCGGGGTCTGCCGGCGCTCCGCGTCTCGTCCTCGATCGCCGGACGGGCTTGATCCGGCCGAGGTCGCTGTGCGTCGCCGGTGCGCGTTCGCGGCGGGCGATGAGGGCAGGTGGGTAAGAAAAGCCCGTCCGGCGATTGAGGACGAGCGCGCAGCGCGAAAAGGGCGGTACCCCCGATCCGGGGTACCGCCCATTCGCTGCCTGAAGCCCAGGGGCTAGTAGTGACCGTTGGACTGCCAGAAGCTCCACGCGTCGCAGGGGCTGCCGTAGCGGTCCTTCATGTACTTGACGCCCCACTCGATCTGGGTCTCGGGGTTGGTCTGCCAGTCGGCACCCGCGGAGGCCATCTTGGAGCCGGGCAGGGCCTGGACCAGGCCGTACGCGCCGGAGGAGGCGTTCTTCGCGTTGACGTCCCAGCCACTCTCGTGGGAGACGATGCGGTCGAAGCACTTGAACTGGGCGTCGTCCGAGATCATCCGCTGAGCCACGGCCTTGGCCGAGTCGGACGTCGCGGCCGCCGGAGCGGCCTGGGCGGGGGCCGCGGCGAAGACCATGCCGGTGGCGGCCGCGGCGACGGCGCCGGTGGCGAGAGCCTTCTTCGGGGAAGCGATGCGGCGCAGGAGCGAGACGGACACAGAGGACCTTCCGGTGGGGGGTTGGACAGCCGCGGGCATGCCGTGATCACTGCGGATCGTGGGGGGAATGCCTCGGCGCCGAGGCCCTCAGGGGCACGTCGGCGCCGTGCGACTCATCCAGAGAAACAGGGCCGCGACGGCGTGGCAATGCCCCCTCTTACTAGTGGCACTCGCACGAAGACCGGAGGTCCCCCGTGTGATCTGGCTCTCAACGGCCAGGTCAGACCGCCTTTTGGTGCGTACGCGTCAACAGGGCGCGGCTACGGGCCTCGGTAGTAGAGGACCAAGGTCCTGTGGGCCGCTTCACGGACAGGGCGCCCTGTCCCTCACGGAACGCGCAGGCCCGCTCACCGTTCGGACGGCTCGAATGTGACCGGCGCCTCGAACGCGGCCCGCCGGGTGGCCCGGCGCAGCGCCTTCAGGACGGCGGGGCCGAGCGTCAGGCTCAGGACCACCGTGACGACGGCGCGCGGCAGGTCCCAGCCGAGCGAGGTGGCCAGGCAGTACGCGACGAAGCGGCCCAGGTTGTCGCCGACCGGGTCGCCCGGCACGAAGGAGACGCCCGTGGCGAGCCCCCCGATGTAGGGCCAGCCCTGGAGGTTCATCACGACGCCGTAGAGCACGGACGAGACCGCGCCGTACGCCCCGAGCAGGTACAGCTCCCGCCGGCCGCGCAGGGGGCCCGCGCCGTTCGGGCGGAGCCGGGAGGGCGGGACGGCGTCGGCGCCCGGCAGCAGGCCCGCCCCCATGCACACCCACCCCATGGCCAGCATCTGGAACGGCATCCAGGGCCCCACCCCGCCCGTGAGCAGCGCGGACGCGAACATCGACACCGCGCCGAGCACGAACCCGAAGCCCGGCCCGAGCACCCGCCCGCTCAGCACCATCAGGAAGAACATCGGCTCGATCCCTGCCGTCCCCGCGCCGAGCGGCCGCAGCGCCGCCCCCGCGGCGGCGAGCACCCCGAGCATCGCGATGGCCTTCGCGTCCAGGCCGACATCGGAGACGGTCGCCACCACGACCCCGATGAGCAGCGGCAGCAGGGCCGCGAACAGCCACGGAGCGTCCTGCGCGTGCGCGCTGAGCGACGAGTCGCTGCCCGCGAGCAGGGGCCACCCGAAGGCGACCACCCCGACCGCGCTGACCAGGCCCAGAGCGGCCACGGACCGGGGCCCGAGACGGACGGGGCGGACCTGCCGGTCGGAGTGCGGGGCGGCGCCGCCGGGCGGCGTGCCTGGCACGGCGGGCGCGGGGGACCCCTCCCGCGGCCCCGGGGGCTCCGCCGGGCCCGGGGGCTTCGGCGGGCCCGGGGGCTTCGGCGGGCCCGGGGGCTTCGGTGGCTCCGGGGCCTTGGGGGGCTTCGAGGCCACCGGGGGCTTCGAGGGCTGCGAGGACTTCGGGTCGGTCACGGCGTCTCCCCCTCCGCCGCCCGCAGGGCACCCCGCACCTGCGTCGCCGTCAGCCACGGCTGCGGTGCGAGCACCTTGGTCACCTGCGGGGCGAACGACGGCGACGCCACCACGACGTCCGCCGTGGGGCCGTCCGCCACCACCTCGCCGTCGGCGAGGATCACCACCCGGTGGGCGAGCTCGGCCGCCAGTTCCACGTCGTGCGTGGCGAGGACGATGGCGTGCCCCCGCGCGGCGAGCCCTCGCAGGACGGTGACCAGTCGGGCCTTGGCCCCGTAGTCCAGGCCGCGGGTCGGCTCGTCGAGCAGGAGCAGCGGCGGGCGCGCGGTGAGCACGAGGGCGAGGGCGAGGGCGAGGCGCTGGCCCTCGGACAGGTCCCGGGGGTGGGTGTCGTCCGCGATGCCGGGGAGCAGCTCGGCGACCAGCGCCCGGCAGCTGCCCGGCGCGGCCTCCGCGTCCCCGTCGGCCGCCGCGCACTCCGCGGCGACCGTGTCCGCGTACAGCAGGTCGCGCGGCTCCTGCGGTACGAGGCCGACGTGCCGGATCAGCTCGCGCGGCGGCATGCGGTGCGGCACCGCGCCGCCGACCCGCGCCGACCCGGAGGCGGGCGCGAGCAGCCCGACCAGGGTGGACAGGAGAGTGGACTTGCCCGCGCCGTTGCGCCCCATCAGGGCGACGGTCTCACCGGGGGCGACGGTGAGGTCGACGTGCCGCAGCGCCTCGACGCGCCCCCGCCGCACAGCGAGCCGCTTGACCCGCACGGCCTCGCTCGCACCGCCGCGACCTCGTGCAGCCGGGACCACGCCGCCGCCGCGTCCCCGCGTCGCAACCGGGCCCGCGCCTCCGCCGCGTCCCCGCGTCGCAACCGGGTCCGCGCCTCCGCCGCGACCTCGCGCAACCGCGCCCGCGACGCCCCTGCCCCCGTCCCGCGCGGCCGGACCGTCGCCCGAGGGCACCTCCACCCCCGCGAGCCGCTCCCGCAGCCCCGCCGTCCTGCGCCGCGCGTCCCGCACCGTCAGGGGCAGCGGGTCCGCGCCCACCAGGCGGCCGAGGTCCACGACCGGGGGGTAGACCGGGGAGACGGCCATGAGGGCGGCGGGGTCGCCGAGGACCGGGGGTTCGCCGGGGGCGGTGATGAGCAGGACCTGGTCGGCGTACTGCACGACGCGTTCCAGGCGGTGCTCGGCCATGAGGACGGTGGTGCCGAGGTCGTGCACGAGGCGCTGGAGGACGGCGAGCACCTCCTCCGCGGCGGCCGGGTCGAGGGCCGACGTCGGTTCGTCGAGGACCAGGACGCGGGGGTGCGGGGTGAGGACGGAGCCGATGGCCACGCGCTGCCGCTGGCCGCCCGACAGCGTGCTGATGGGGCGGTCCCGCAGGTCGGCGAGGCCGAGCAGGTCCAGGGTCTCCTCGACGCGGCGGCGCATCACGTCGGGCGCGAGGCCGAGCGACTCCATGCCGTACGCCAGCTCTTCCTCGACGGTGTCGGTCACGAAGTGGGCGAGCGGGTCCTGGCCCACGGTGCCCACCACGTCGGCGAGCTCGCGGGGCTTGTGGGTACGGGTGTCGCGGCCCGCGACGGTCACCCGGCCGCGCAGGGTGCCGCCCGTGAAGTGCGGGACGAGCCCGCTGACCGTACCGAGCAGCGTCGACTTGCCGACCCCGGACGGCCCGACGAGCAGCACCAGCTCGCCCTCGGGGACGCTCAGGTCGACGCCCCGCACGGTGGGACCCGCGGTCCCCTCGTACCGTACGGAGACGTCCTCGAACCGGATCATGGTCATGAGGGGTTCTCCTCGGTACGGGACGTGCGGGACGTATGAGATGTGTGAGACGTACGGGACGTATGTGGTGTACGGGGTGGGCGAGGACGGCGGCGTTCGTGCGCCGGTACCTCCGCGGGTGGCGGCACCGGCGCCACGAACGCCGGAAGCAGCCCGATCAGGACCGCGGCGGCGGGCAGCAGCGGCAGCTCGGGGGCGACCAGCGGGACGACCCCGGGGTGCAGGGCCCCCGCGTCGCCCGAGTTCGCCGCGATCATCAGCGCGGCCACGGCGGCGCCGGACCCGGCGACGAGCCAGGCGCGCCACCCCCAGCGGTCCGGCCGGTAGCGGGTGCGCACCGAGCGGCGGCCGCCGAGCCACAGGCCGCCGAGCGCGGCGGCGACGCCGATGCCGAGCACCGGCAGGCCGTACGCCGTGCCGTCCGCGGTGAGCAGTCCGTACGTCCCCGCACAGACCCCCATCAGACCGCCGAGCGTCAGTACCGCCGTCGTCCTGCGCACCCGGGCGGGCACGGCGGCGGTGCGGCCGAAGCCGCGCGCGTCCATCGCGGCGGCCAGCGCGACGGAGCGCTCCAGGGCGCCCTCCAGGACGGGCAGGCCGACCTGGAGCAGCCCGCGCACCCCGCGGTCGGGGCGCCCGCGGAGGCGGCGCGCGGACCGCAGCCGCTGCACGTCGGCGATCAGGTTCGGCGCGAACGTCATCGCCACGACGACGGCGACCCCGGCCTCGTACAGCGCGCCCGGCAGGGACTTGAGGAGCCGGGCCGGGCTGGCCAGGGCGTTGGCGGCGCCGACGCAGATCAGCAGGCCCGCGAGGCGCACCCCGTCGTACAGCGCGAACACCACGCCCTCCGCGGTCACCCTGCCGCCGATGCGCACCCCCCGCGCCCAGTCCGGCAGCGGTACCTCCGGCAGCGTGACGACGAGGTGCGTACCGGGGATCGGCGAGCCGAGGACGATCGCGAAGACCAGGCGGATGCCGATGACGACGAGGGCGAGCTTCACGAACGCGCCGTAGGAGCGGGCCCACGGTGCGGACGTGCGGCGGGCGGCGACGACATAGCCGGCGACGCCGATGAGCAGCCCGATCAGGAGGGGATTGGTGGTGCGGGACGCGGCCGTGGCGAGGCCGAGCGCCCACAGCCACCAGGCTCCCGGGTGCAGGGCGTTCGACCGGTGCGCCCGCGGGGCGACGGGGCGCCACGGGCCGCGCGGGACGGGGGCCGCGTCAGCCACGGCGGCGGCGGGCCTGCCAGAAGGCGGCGGCACCGAGCACGACGACGGCCGCGACCCCGGCGAGCAGGCCGACGGCGGGCCCGCCGCCGCCCCCGGAGCCGTCCGCGGCGGTGCTGTCCCGCTCGTCCGCGGACTGCTCGCCCGCCGAATCCTTGCCGGACACCTGCTCGCCGCAGCCGCTCCTCGGGTAGCCGGAGATGGCGCACAGCAGCGCGTCGCTGTTGTAGCGCAGGGGCTCGGCGACGGCGGCTAGGGCGTCGGCGGTGGTGCCGTCGGAGCCGATCCGCGCGCACGCCGTCCGCGCCCTTGGGGGCGTCTGACCGGCGGGCGCGTCACCCGGCGTGCCGAAGTCGACGACGACCGCGATCCGCTTGCGGCCGTCACCGCCGGGCGTGTCCGCGCAGATCGCGTCGAAGTCGGCGGCGCCGCGCGGCTTGACGGCGCTGCCCGAGTCGGCGGACACCGCGAACCGGAAGCCCACCACGTCGCCGTCGTCGGGCCGCGCGACGGAAGGGCCCTGCGTGGCGTACACCCACGCGCCGCCCTCGTCCTGCTGCCAGAACGACCAGTAGCGGTAGTCGGCGGCCCCGGCGGGGCCCGCCGCGAGGAGGGCGACGAGCACCGTCAGGAGAGAG
The DNA here is from genome assembly GCF_044328435.1 of Streptomyces sp. NPDC017940. Lineage (NCBI taxonomy): Bacteria > Bacillati > Actinomycetota > Actinomycetes > Kitasatosporales > Streptomycetaceae > Streptomyces > Streptomyces sp. NPDC017940. The sequence goes on from NZ_JBIRHJ010000001.1 coordinate 769,940, forward strand.
GCGAGCGCGGCGGCCGCCGTGCGCGGGCCGCGCCCCCGGCGGCGCGGGCTCACAGCTGGGTCTTCTTCTTGCGCCCGCTGAACAGGATGCCGATGCCGACACCCGCGACCAGGCCGACGCCGACGATCCACCAGACGCTGACCCCGGAGCCGTCGTCGTCCTTCTCGTCCTTCTCGTCCTTGTTCCCCGCCTCGTCACCGGCGTCGCGGGGCGCGGGGCCCTGCGCGGTGAGCTGCTCGACGAGGTTCGCGCCGCCGAAGTCGCGGGCGTCCATGCCCGCGGCGCGGGCGGCGAAGATCAGCTGTGCGTACGCGGCGGGGCCGCTGTCCTTGGCCCACGCGGCGGAGTTCCGCGCGAGCCACTCGGCCGACTTCTCCGCCTGCTCCCGCTGGCCCGCGGCGGCGAGCGCGACGACGGCGTCCGCGGTGTTGCCCACGTCCGGCTTGTCGGCGGCGCCGGGCAGCGAGGAGGTGAGGTGGCCGCTCCTGGCGAGGGCCTTGAGGAGGTACCCGGTGCCGTTCCGCGCGGCCTGCGCCGCGTCGTCCGGCTTCGCGCACCGCGGCGCGGCGTCCGCCTCGCCGACCGCCTTCTCGTCGAGGGCCAGGCCCTTGCCGAGGCCGCCGAGCACGCCGGCCGCGGTGGCGTCGGCGTTCGGGGTGAGCTTGCCGGACTTGGCGTCGGCGAGACCGAAGGCTCCGCCGTCCTTGCCGCAGTCCATGGCGAGCTTCGTGAGGGCGTCCAGGGGCGACTTGCCCTCCTGGGACTTCACGGCGGCCGGCTTCTCACCGGCGGCGGCGAAGGCGCCGACGACGATGCCGGTGGAGTTGGCGTCACTGGGCAGACCCGGGTTGTAGCCCCAGCCGCCGTCCTGGTTCTGCACGGACTTCAGCCAGCCGAGGCTCTTCTTCACGGTCTGGGCCGACTTCCCCTCGTCACCGAGCGCGGCGAGGGCCTGCACGGCGGCGGCGGTGGAGTTCGAGTCGACCTGCGTCTTGGAGCCGCAGGGCTCGCTCGCGTCGGCGCGGTACGCGGCGAAGCCGCCGCTCGCGCAACTCTGGCCGGTGAGCCAGTCGACCGCCTTCGCGGCCGGGGTGACGCCCGTCGTCCGCTGCGCGAGGAGGGCGTACGACTGCCGGAACACGCCGTCGAACTGCGGGTCCTTCTTGCCGTAGAGGCCGGAGGGCAGCGGGCCCGCGGGCGACGGCGACGCGTCGTCGGCGAGAGCGGCCGGGGCGGCGGCGGTGCCGAGGGCGGCGACGGCCACGGCCAGGGCAGCTGCGCTGCGGCGAACGTTCATGATGCGGCGGGTGCCTCTCCCTGCGGGGAGCCGGGCGGCACGGCACGGGTGGGCACCGGGCGGCTCCGGCTCCGTATACCTCGACGGTGCCGGCCATCGGCGGTCCCGATGACACGAGCCGGTCATGCGGCGGACGAGGCATTCCGGCTTCCCGTTGCGGGGCGCCCTTCGGCTCCCGTGCCGGGACACGGCTGCGGGTCAGCGCCGGATTCGCACCGGCTTTCCCTCGTTCGCGCATGATGACGACCCGCCCACTCTACCGGCCCGTACGCGGCCTCCCCGGGCCCGGCGCGGGCCCCGCGACGCGCGGCGGAGGCGGCCCGGCTAGCCCGTCGCCCTGTACGCGACGGGTCCCCTGCCGGGCACGGCCTGCGCCCGGCCGAGCTGCACCAGGTGCCGGACGTGGGCCTCGGCCTCCGACACGGCGATGGTGCGCGACGCGTACGGGATGTCGGCCCAGGGCCTGTTCCACTCCATGCGCTCGGCGAGCTGCCACGGCGTGCGGTCCCCGGTGAGCAGGGCGCACAGGTCGGCGAGGCGCTGCTCGTGGTGGGCGAGGAGTTCCCGTACGCGGGCCCGGGCGCCGGTGAACGCGTGCTGGTGGGCGGGCAGCACCTCCGCCACGCCGAGCCGCCCGAGCCGCTCCAGCGAGTCGAGGTAGTCGCCGAGTGGGTCGGTGACGGTGGTGACGGTGGTGTCGGTGGTGACGGTGGTGTTGTCGGGGTCCTCGTACAGGCCGATGTGCGGGGTGATGCCCGGGAGCACGTGGTCGCCGGAGAAGAGCCGCCCGCTGCCCCGGAGCCCGGCGGGGTGCTCCTCCTCCAGGTGCAGGCACACGTGGCCCGGCGTGTGGCCGGGCGTCCAGATGGCCCGCAGCCTGCGCCCCGGCAGGTCGAGGAGTTCACCGGGGGTGATCGTGCGGTCGGGCAGGGCGAGGGAGGGAAGGCTCGGGGTGCGGCCCGCGTCCCGCGCGGCCAGCAGGGGAGCGACGTGCGCCGCGGGGGCGCCGGCGGCGGTGAGCTTGTCGACCATGTAGTCGTACCAGCGCGCGGCCGGATACTCCCGGGTCCGCCGCACCACGTGCGCGTCCGCCTCGTGCAGGGCGATCCAGGCCCCGGAGGCGTCCCGGAGGCGCGCGGAGAGGCCGTGGTGGTCCGGGTGGTGGTGCGTGATCAGGACGCCCCGCACGTCCGCGACGGCGGCGCCGCACTCGGCGAGCCCCGCGACCAGGGTGTCCCAGGACCTTGGGTCGTCCCAGCCGGTGTCCACGAGGACGGGACCGCTGTCGGTGTCGAGCAGATACACCAGGGTGTGGCCGAGCGGGTTGTCGGGGATGGGCACGCGGATGCTCCACACCCCGCCCCCGTGCGCCTGCGTCCGTGTGCCGATCGCCCGCGCCATCCGCGTCCCCGCTCTCCTCGTCGGCTCAACTGGGTGCTGCGGCGGGGCCATTGCCCACCCCAACTAGAACTGATATCAGTTCTGAGACAACGTCAGAAGGTGCGGCGGCGTCCCACAGGAGGGCAGTCGGTCATGACCGAGCTCGTGGAACACGGACAGCTGTTCATCGGCGGGGAGTGGACGGACCCGCTCGGCGAGGACGTCATCGAGGTGGTCTCGCCGCACACCGGTGAGGTGTTCGCGCGGGTGCCGCACGCCGCGCCCGCGGACGTCGACCGGGCCGTCGCCGCCGCGCGCCGGGCGTTCGACGAGGGGCCCTGGCCGCGCATGACGCTCGACGAGCGGATCGAGGTCGTGGCGAGGATCAAGGACGGACTCGCGGCGCGGCACGAGGAGATCGCCCGCGTCATCAGCTCCCAGAACGGCACCCCGTTCACCTCGTCCGTGATGGTGCAGGCCCTGTCCGCGATGATGGTGTGGGACGCGGCGATCACGACGGCACGCGGGTTCGTGTACGAGGAGGGGCGGGCCGGGGCGCTCGGGCCGATCCTCGTACGGCGCGAGCCCGTCGGCGTCGTCGCGGCCGTCGTCCCGTGGAACGTCCCGCAGTTCACCGCCGCCGCCAAGCTGGCGCCCGCCCTCCTCGCCGGTTGCCCGGTCGTCCTGAAGACCTCGCCCGAGGCGCCGCTCGACGCCTGCGTACTCGCCGGGATCGTCGCGGACGCGGGGCTGCCCGAGGGGGTGCTGTCGATCGTCTGCGCCGACCGGGAGGTCAGTGAGTACCTGGTCGGGCACCCGGACGTCGACAAGGTCTCCTTCACCGGGTCCGTCGCCGCGGGCAAGCGCGTCATGGAGGTCTGCGCCCGCAACCTCACCCGCGTCACCCTGGAACTCGGCGGCAAGTCGGCCGCGGTGGTCCTGCCGGACGCCGACGCCGCGGGTGCCGTGGCCGGGATCGTGCCCTTCGCGTGGATGATCAACGGCCAGGCGTGCGTGGCCCAGACCCGCATCCTCGTCCCGCGCACCCGCTACGACGAGTTCGCCGAGGGCTTCGCCGCCGCCGCGAACGCCCTGAAGGTCGGCGACCCCCTCGACCCCGCAACCGAACTCGGCCCCCTCGTCGCCGAGCGGCAGCAGCGCCGCGCCCTCGACTACATCCGCATCGGACAGGAGGAGGGTGCCAAGATCCTGGCCGGGGGCGGGCGTCCTGCCGGGTTCGACCGGGGCTGGTACGTGGAGCCGACCCTGTTGGGCGGCGTCGACAACTCCATGCGCGTCGCCCGCGAGGAGATCTTCGGACCCGTGATCTGCCTCCTCCCGTACGGCGACGAGGACGAGGCCGTGCGGATCGCGAACGACTCGGACTACGGGCTCAGCGGCAGCGTGTGGACCGCCGACGTCGAGCGCGGCATCGACGTGGCCCGCCGGGTGCGGACCGGCACGTACTCCGTGAACACCTTCAACCTCGACATGCTGGGGCCCTTCGGCGGCTACAAGGACTCCGGCCTCGGGCGGGAGTTCGGGCCCGAGGGGTACGGCGAGTACTTCGAGCACAAGATGATCCACCTGCCCGCCGGGTACGACCCGGGCGCGGACGGTGCCGGGACCGCGGGCGCGGGCGGCGGTGCCTGATGGGCGACCGCTGGCGCGTCGAGGTGGACCGGTCGGTGTGCATCGGCTCCGGGATGTGCGTGAGCATCGCGCCGGACGGCTTCACCCTCGACTCCGCCCGCCAGTCGCATCCCGCGCGGCCCGAGAGCGGCGCCGCCGAGGATGTCCTGGAGGCGGCCGAGGGGTGCCCCGTGGAGGCGATCACCATCACGCTGCTGGACAGCGGGGAGGCGGTGTTCCCTCCGGAGGGGTGAGGGCGCCCCCGCGAGGGGCGCGCGGAACCGCGCGAGCAACCAGGGACGGCCTTTCTCGGGCTGGGCGCGCAGTTCCCCGCGTCCCTTTCGGGGCGTCCAGGGGTGGGTCTTTTGAGGGGCGCGGGGAACTGCGCGAGCAACCGGCGACGGGCCGCGGGCGCGTCTGCTGGGTTGCTGGGCTGATGCGTCTGCGGCCTTTCTTGGGCTGGGCGCGCAGTTCCCCGCGCCCCTTTTGGGGCGTTCAGGCGCGGGTCTTTTGAGGGGCGCGGGGAACTGCGCGAGCAACCGGCGACGAGCCGCGGACGCGTCTGCTGGGTCGCTGGGCAGATGCGTCTGCGGCCTTTCTTGGGCTGGGCGCGCAGTTCCCCGCGCCCCTTTTGGGGCGTCCAGGGGTGGGTCTTTTGAGGGGCGCGGGGAACTGCGCGAGCAACCGGCGACGAGCCGCAGACGCGTCCGCTGAGTCGCTGGCAGATGCGTCTGCGGCTCTGTCGCCGCTGCGGCTGAGCGCCCAGCACCCCGCGGGAGCCCGGAGGCGTTCGCTACGGCGTCTCGGGTGCCGTCAGGTCGATCAGTCTGCACACCGTCTCGATGTCGATCTTGACCTGGGCGATCGAGGCGCGCCCGGACAGCCAGGTGATGAGGGCGGAGTGCCAGGTGTGCTCGATGACCCGCACGGCGGAGAGCTGCGCGGGCGTCGGCTGCCCCGCCAGGCCCATGGCGTCCAGGATGATCGTGGTGGTGAGCCGCGAGACGGTGTCCACCTCGGGGCTCACCGACCTGTCGGCGAAGGTCAGGGCGCGCACCATCGCGTCCGCGAGGTGCGGCTCGCGCTGGAGCGCACGGAAGGCCCGCATCAGCGTCTCGGCCACCCGCTCGGCGGGACCCGCACCGGCAGGGGGACGCTTGCGCAGCGTGCTGTGCATGTGCTGCAACTGGTCCTGCATCGTCGCGACGAGCAGATGCACCTTCGAGGGGAAGTAGCGGTAGAGCGTGCCGAGGGCGACGCCCGCGGCCTCGGCGACCTCCCGCATCTGGACGGCGTCGAAGCCGCCGCGGCCGGCCAGTTGGGCGCTCGCGTGCAGGATGCGGCGGCGCCGGGCCTCCTGGCGTTCGGTGAGGGGCGGCGAGGCCGGATCTGTCGCGCTCGCTGCGGCCGTTCTCGCGTCAGCTGTCATAGTTCCGTCGCCCCGTCGGTCCCGTTCGCCCCGTCAGTCCTGTCGCCCCGCGGGACCTGCCCGCAGCCGCCCCGCGGGACCTGCCCGCACGTCGCCCCGCGGGACCCGCCCGCATGTCTCCCTGCGGGGAGAGCCCACACGGCTCCCCGCGCGGAGAGCCCACCGTACGGCCCCGCCCACGGGACCGCACAGCATGGCAGCACCGCCGCCGTGGCGCGAATCACCTGTTCCGGGCCCGTCCCGCCCGGCTACCTGCCGGTAGATTCGAGCGGGTCCGGCGATCAAGGGCGATCACGACAGGAACAAGTCTGAAACTTGTTCTACATTACCGTCCCGGCGTAATCTCGCGGACAACTGAAGGCAGAAGGGGGCCGAGAGTGACCGCTGAGGCCATGGAGGCGGGTCCCCTTCGGGGGGCGGTGCCGGGCACGTCGCCGCAGGCACCGGCCGGAACGGCCGCCGACGGCGGCGCCGCGCTGCGCATCGCGCTCCTCACGTACAAGGGGAACCCGTTCTGCGGCGGCCAGGGCGTCTACGTACGCCACCTCTCGCGCGAGCTGGTCCGGCTCGGCCACCGCGTCGAGGTCATCGGCGCACAGCCCTACCCCGTGCTCGACGAGGGCGAGGACCTCGCCGGACTCCGCCTGACCGAGCTGCCGAGCCTGGACCTCTACCGCTCCCCGGACCCCTTCCGCACCCCGGGGCGCGAGGAGTACCGCGACTGGATCGACGCCCTGGAAGTGGCGACGATGTGGACCGGCGGCTTCCCCGAGCCCGTCACCTTCAGCCTGCGGGCGCGCCGCCACCTGCGGGCCCGGCGCGGCGAGTTCGACGTCGTGCACGACAACCAGACGCTCGGGTACGGCCTCCTCGGCGACCTGGGCGCCCCGCTGGTGACGACCATCCACCACCCCATCACCGTCGACCGCCGCCTCGACCTCGACGCCGCCCCCGACTGGAGGCGCCGCGCCTCCGTACGCCGCTGGTACGCGTTCACACGGATGCAGAAGCGGGTCGCGCGCAGGCTGCCCTCCGTCGTCACGGTCTCCGGCACGTCGCGTCAGGAGATCGTCGACCACCTCGGAGTACGGCCCGACCGGATCGACGTCGTGCACATCGGCGCCGACACCGACCTCTTCTCGCCGGACCCCTCGGTCGCCGAGGTGCCGGGGCGGATCGTGACGACGTCGAGCGCCGACGTCCCGCTGAAGGGCCTCGTCCACCTCGTCGAGGCCCTCGCGAAGGTCCGTACCGAGAACCCGGCCGCGCACCTCGTCGTCGTCGGCAAGCGCGCCGAGGACGGTCCGGTCGCCGCCGCCATCGACCGCTACGGCCTCGGTGACGCCGTCGACTTCGTCAAGGGCATCACCGACGCGGAACTCGTCGACCTGGTCCGCTCCGCGCAGATCGCCTGTGTGCCCTCCCTGTACGAGGGGTTCTCGCTGCCCGCCGCGGAGGCGATGGCGACGGGTACGCCCCTGCTCGCCACCACCGGCGGCGCCATCCCCGAGGTCGCGGGCACCGACGGCGAGACCTGCGTGGCCGTGCCCCCCGGTGACGCGGAGGCCCTGGCCGCGGGCCTGCACCGCCTCCTCGGCGACCCCGCCCTGCGGGCCCGCCTCGGCGCGGCCGGCCGGGAGCGGGTCCTCGCCAGGTTCACCTGGGCCAGGGCCGCCCAGGGCACGGTGGAGCGCTACCGCGAGGCCATCGCCCGCACAGAAGGAACCGCCCGCGCCGCGGACCGAGGACCGGCCCGCCCCCTGGACACCGACCCCGCCCGCCCCGGACACCCCACCCCCGAGACCCCCGCCCCGGCGCCCACGCCCGAAGGAAGCAGGACCCCGTGCTGACCGTCGACTTCACCCGCTTCCCGCTGGCTCCGGGGGACCGTGTCCTGGATCTGGGGTGCGGGGCAGGGCGGCACGCCTTCGAGTGCTACCGGCGCGGCGCCCGGGTCGTCGCGCTCGACCGGAGCGCCGAGGAGATCCGCGAGGTCGCCAAGTGGTTCGCGGCGATGGAGGAGGCCGGTGAGGCGCCGACGGGTGCGACGGCCACCGCGATGGAGGGCGACGCGCTGAACCTGCCCTTCCCCGACGAGTCCTTCGACGTCGTGATCATCTCCGAGGTGATGGAGCACATCCCCGACGACAAGGGCGTGCTCGCGGAGATGGTGCGGGTGCTCAAGCCGGGCGGCCGGATAGCGGTCACCGTGCCGCGCTGGGGCCCGGAGAAGGTGTGCTGGGCGCTCAGCGACGCGTACCACGAGGTCGAGGGCGGCCATATCCGCATCTACAAGGCGGACGAACTCCTCACCCGCATGCGGGAGTCGGGCCTCGAGCCCTACGGCACCCACCACGCGCACGCGCTGCACTCGCCGTACTGGTGGCTCAAGTGCGCCTTCGGCGTCGACAACGACAAGGCGCTGCCGGTGCGCGCCTATCACAAGCTCCTGGTCTGGGACATCATGAAGAAGCCGCTGGCGACGAAGGTCGCCGAGCAGGCCCTGAACCCGCTGATCGGCAAGAGCTTCGTGGCGTACGCGACGAAGCCGCACCTGCCCGGTGGGACAGCGCCCGCCGGTGGAACGGCCCCCGCCGACGCGAAGGCCGGGGCGTGACCAGCCCCGAGCGCACCGAACACCTGGTCCTGCCTGGCGTCCTGACGGCCGATCAGGCGATGGCGACGGTCCGCGGCATCCTCGCCGTGCAGCGCGAGGACGGCGCCGTCCCCTGGTTCCGCGGCCACCACCTCGACCCGTGGGACCACACCGAGGCCGCCATGGCCCTGGACGCGGCCGGCGAGCACGCGGCGGCGGCCCGCGCCTACGAGTGGCTCGCCCGGCACCAGAACGCGGACGGCTCCTGGTACGCGGCGTACGCCGACGGCGACGCGCAAGCCGTCACCGACCACGGCCGCGAGACCAACTTCTGCGCGTACGTGGCCGTCGGCGTCTGGCACCACTACCTGAGCACCGGCGACGAGGCCTTCGTCGACCGCATGTGGCCGGTGGTCGTGGCGGCCGTGGAGTTCGTCCTCGCGCTCCAGCAGCCCGGCGGCCAGATCGGCTGGAAGCGCGAGCCCGACGGCACCGCCGTCACCGACGCGCTCCTCACCGGCTCCTCGTCCGTCCACCAGGCGCTGCGCTGCGCCCTCGCCCTCGCGGAGCTGCGCGACGACCCGCAGCCGGACTGGGAACTGGCCACGGGCGCCCTCGCCCACGCCGTCCGCAGCCACCCCGAGCGCTTCCTCGACAAGGACCGCTACTCGATGGACTGGTACTACCCGGTCCTCGGCGGCGCCCTCACCGGCGCCGCGGCCAAGGCCCGCATCGAGGAGGGCTGGGACCGCTTCGTCGTACCGGGACTCGGCGTGCGCTGCGTGCACCCCAACCCGTGGGTGACCGGCGGCGAGAGCGCCGAACTCGCCCTGGCCCTGTGGATGCTCGGCGAGTCCGACCGGGCCCTCGACGTCCTCAAGTCCATCCAGCACCTGCGGGACGCGGAGTCCGGTCTGTACTGGACGGGCTACGTCTTCGAGGACGCGGCGATCTGGCCGGTCGAACTCACCACGTGGACGGCGGGTTCCCTGCTGCTCGCGGTGGCCGCGCTCGGCGGCGACGAGGCCACCTGCGCGGTGTTCTCGGGCGAGGCGCTGCCCGTCGGACTCGACCCGGACTGCTGCGCCTGACCGACCGGTCCGGCGCCGCGGGAGCGGCCGCCCCCGTCACCGCGGACGGCCGCCCGGAGCCGAGGGCGGGTGCTCAGTGCCGCAGGCGCCCCGCGACGAAGTGGCCGACGGCCACGTACACGACCGCGGCGAGTCCATAACCGCACAGGACCCGGGCCCACCGCTCGTCGAACGTGAACAGGTCGTGCGACCAGCCCGCGAGCCAGCGGGCCACGTCGTGCACGAACTGCACCAGGTCATTGCCGCGGTTGGCGTCCAGGAGGTCCATCAGGATCCACAGGACGAGGATGACGGCCATGACGTCCGCGACGAGGACGATGATCCTCGCCGCTCCATAGCTGTTGGTGCCTCTGGTTCGGGGAGACATGTCCATCGGGTTACCTGGCTGCGCGCCCTTGAAACCCGGACGGGCGCGCCCGGGTGGCAGAACGCCCGGGGCGGGGTGAGGCTGCTGCGGGGAGAGCCGTCCTCGTTCCCCTCCGGGAGGTCACCATGTCGCTCTGCGCTCCGGCCGCCGCGGCCCGCCGCGTACTCCTACCGCTGCTCCTGTGCTGCGCCCTCCTGTCGGGCACGACGGCCTGCGGGGGCGACGGGGCCGACGGCGACAGGGACGGGGGCGGTGCGACACCGACCGGGACCGGTTCGGCGGAGCGGCAGAAGTTCGCGAAGACGCGGTTCGTCGCCAACGCGGGGCTCGCGGCCGGGGCCACGTACCAGTGGATCGTGAAGCCCTATCGCGAAGGGAAGTTCACCTCCGGCGCCGACGGCCGCACGTTCGCCCTGGTCAAGGCGGGCCTCGCGGGTGCGTTCACCTACAACCGGCTCAAGGCCGCGCTGCGCAACGCCCAGGGCGACCCCGCGCTCGCCAAGGCGGTGGCCCCGCTGACCACCGGTGTCGAGGCCCTGAAGGACCTGCCGGGCAAGCTGCGCAAGGGCGAGTCCACGGAGTCCGTGGTGAGCTCCTTCGACGGGATGATCAACAAGGTGAAGGGCGCGGGCAAGGACGCCGGGGCCGAGGTGGAGAACCGGGTGCCGTCGGCGGGGGAGCTGACGAAGGGCTGACTGCTGGGGTGGCCGGAGCGGCCCAGCTGACCTTGCTGGACAGCGAGGATGCCACGGGCGAGCGGTTCCGGTACGCCGCGCCGGAGCGACCGGAATGACCGGAGTGGCCGAAGCGACCGAAGCGACCGGAGCGGTCTCCTGGAGCGACCCCGGAGCGACCCCGGAGCGGCCGGGAGCGACCTGATGGGCCGTCATTTGGTTGGTGTTCACCTGGAGTTGACGCCTCCAGGGGAGGGAAGTCGCCGTCGTCGCCGATGATCCTGCCCCCGTCACCCGCAGGAGAGCCCGGTGCCCGACGACACCCGACCGCCCACCGAAGAGCCCCGCCTGACCACGCGCCTGCCCGCCCGCCGCCGTGCCCGCTACCCGCTGCACGTCGTCGCCGCGATGCCCCTCGCCCTCGCGGGCCTGATCGCCCTGCTGGTCTCGGGCAACGCCCTGCGCCCCTTCGACCGCATCACCACCGTCGACGGCAAGATGGCCTCCAAGTCCGACTACTTCAAGGACCCCGAGGTCCGGCGGCTGCTCCTGAAGCACGGGATACGCGTCGACATCCACCGTCTGGGCTCACGCGGCATCGCCACGCAGTCGCTGCGCGGCATGGACGTGGTGTTCCCCTCGGGGCAGCCCGCCGCGAGGCTGATCCGGCAGCGGCAGCAGCGGGCGGTGCGGACGGCCCGGCCGTTCGTCACCCCGCTGGTGCTCGGTACGTTCAGGGACTACGCGCGCACCCTGGTCGCGGCGGGCGTGGCGCGCCCGCAGCGGCCCCCGGGCGGCGGCGAGACGCTGTACTACGACCTCGACATGCGGGGGTTCATGCGGCTGATCGAGGACGAGAAGACCTGGAACGGCATCGACTTCAGCGCCCACTCCCGGCGCAGCAACGACGGCCGCGTCCTCGTCCGCACCTCCAGCGTCTGCGAGTCCAACGCCGCGGGAACGTACCTGAGCATCCTCGCCTTCGTGAAGAACGACAACCAGGCGCCAGGCACGGAACGCCGCAACCGGCCCGCACGGACCGCGGGTGACCCGGTCCTCGATGTCGCCGCCCAGGTCAAGCCGTTGATCAACCTCCAGGGCATGGCCGCGGACGAGCAGGCCGACAGCTACTTCTCCGACGAGGGCGAGGCCATCGCGCCGGTCTCGCTCATCTACGAGCACCAGTTCCTGAAGCACCAGGTGGACCACCGGAAGAAGCACGCCGAGCAGGACGACAGGCGCGTCCTGCTCTACCCGTCCCCGCACGCCCTCACCGAGCCCGAACTGATCTCCCTCAACGACGACGGCGACCGGCTCACCGAGCTGATGGAGACCGACGCGGACCTGCGCCGCCGCGCCATCGAACTCGGCTTCCGGGTCCGCTTCTCCGGCGAGGACGGCACCAGCGAGCAGCTCAACGCCTATCTGCGCGAGCACGAGGTGCAGGTGCCGACGCCCAACCCCGACCAGACGAAGGTGGACGCCCCGGACCTGGCCGCCCTGGAGCGGATCATCAACCACGTGGGCAGCTGCCCGCCGCCCGGCGAGGACGGGCCGAGGTGACCGCGCGCCCGCGGCAGCCGGCCCTCGCTCTCGCCCTGCTGCTGCTCGCCGCCGTGCTCAGCGGCTGCACCGAGGACTCCGAACCGCACACCCTGCGGGTCCTCGCCAGCCCCGAACTCGTCGACATGGAGCCGCTCCTCGACGAGTTGCAGGACGACACCGGCGTCGAACTGAAGCTGGACTACAAGGCCACCCCCGATCTGTCCGGGCCGCTCGGCGGCTACGACCTCGCCTGGCCCGCCACCGACCGCTCGTACCTGCTGCGGCTCGGCGCGTCCGGCGAGCCGGCGGCAAGACCCGAGTCCACGGCGGTCATGCGCTCCCCGGTGGTCGTCGGCCTGACCCCGCGGGCCGCGGACCGGCTGCGCGAGGGGGTGCCCGGCGGGCGGCTGTCCTGGGCGGACATCGCGGACGCCGCCGCCGCCGGCACACTGCGCTTCGGCATGGCCGACCCGCGGCGCAGCGACACCGGGCGGGCCGCGCTCGTGGGCGTCGCCACGGCCGCCGCGGGGACCGGCAGGGCGCTGCGCGCCCAGGACGTGTCCTGCGACCGGCTGCGCGGCTTCCGCTCCGGCCAGACCCTCACCGGTGCCAGCTCCCGCGCGCTGATCGACACCTACGTACGCCGCCCGGACGCCGCCGACGCGCTCATCGCGCACGAGTCGGAGCTGCTCAGCCTGAACGCGGCCGGGAAGCTGGCGCGGCCCCTGGAGATCGTCCACCCCGAGGACGGCATGGTCCTCTCCGACTTCCCGCTGCTGCTCCTGAAAGCCGGGGAGCACCGGGCGTACCGCAAGGTCGTCGACTGGCTGCACCGCGACGACGTGCAGCGCGACCTCGCGCGGCGGACCTGGCGCAGGCCCGTGGCCCAGGACGTGCCGCGCCCCGCGGCGCTGCGCGGGGACATCGGCAACGCCCTCTCGTACCCGGACCGGCCGGAGGTCGTCCGGCGCCTCATGGACCACTACGGCACTCCGGGACGCGACACCGGCGACCACGTCGTGTTCCTGCTCGACTTCTCGACGTCGATGCGCGGGTCCCGGATGGCGGCGCTGCGTGCCGCGTTCGCCGACCTCAGCGGCGCCGACCCGTCCGCGACGGGCAAGTTCGCCCGCTTCTACCGGGGCGAGCGGCTCACCGTGGTGCGGTTCGCGGGCCGCGTTCTGGGCGAGCGCACGGTGACCGTACGCGGCGACAAGGACCTGCGGGCACTGGAGTCCTTCGTCGCCGAAGGGGGATTCGGCGACGACACGGCCGTGTGGTCGGCGCTCGGGCACGGCTACAGGAGCGCGTCCGACGCCCTGCGCGAGCACCCCGGCCGCCCCCTGTCGATCGTCCTGATGACGGACGGCGAGAGCAACACGGGCCTGTCGTACGGGGAGTTCACCCGCAGGCACGCCCGGCTCGCGCCCGGCGCGCGGGCGGTGCCGACCTTCCCCGTCCACTTCGGCGAGGCCGACGCGAAGGCGCTGCGCCGCGCCGCCGACGCGACCGGCGGACGCATGGTGGACGCCAACTCCTCTTCCCTCTCCCAGGCGTTCAAGGAGATACGTGGCTGTCGTTGACGGCAAGTGGTGGGACGTGTGGTGGCCGTGGCTGACGGTCTGGCTGGCGACAGCGGTGTGCGTGGCGGTCCTCGTGCGGTACGCCGTGACGCGCTGGGCGTTCGGGCGTACGGGGCGGCGGCGTGCCGCTCGGCGCCGCCGCACCTTCCACGGCATGTGTTTCTACCTGCACGAACAGCGCGTCATGGACCTCTACCAGACCGGGGGCTTCTCGGCCGCCCTGGAACAGGAGGTGGCCGACCGCACCAATGTGACGTCCGGGTACGGCCTGTGGGCGAAGGTCACCGGCGCGGCGGGCGCCAAGGCCCGGCGTGACGTGACGAAGGAGCGCTTCACCACCTACGTCCAGCAGAACACCCCCATCACCGTCATCGGGCTGCTCCTGGACACGATGCGGCGCGAGGACGCCGTCGTGCACGCCGACCTCACCACCGGCCGCCTCGTGCCCAACCGGTCCCTCGCCGACACGCTGCGCCACAGCGGTGACGGCGAGCGGGTGCCGCTGAGCGCCGTCATGTCGGAGTTCGTCTCCGTGACCGGTCGCTTCACGGCCCGCCGCGTCGGCGGCGACGCGGTCGTGCTGCGGGCCCGCTACGGCGACGGCGACCCGCCCGCGCACGTGCGCATCAGCTGCGCCGCGGACGGCATCCGCGCGGAGTTCCTGCACGAGGACGACTACTTCAGCGGGGAGTTCCAGGCCCGCTGCCTGGGCAAGGTGCGCACCTGGAACCGGGCGGCGGGGGAGCTGACCCTGGACGCGGTGGCGATCTTCCGCTGAGTGCCGGGTGCCGGGTGCCGGGCGCTGAGCGTTGAGCACTGAGTGCTGTGCGGGGGCGTACGTACGGCCGCTACGCGTGCGCTCCCCCCCGCTACGCGTTCAACTCGGCAAGGACCCGCAGCGTCCCCGGATCTCGCGCGAGGACCAGCAGATCCGTCACCGGACCCTTGCGCCAGGCGTCGAGCCGCTCGGCGATGCGCTCGCGCGGGCCCACGAGGGAGATCTCGTCAGCGAAGGCGTCCGGCACGGCGAGCACGGCCTCCTCGCGCCGCCCGGCGAGAAACAGCTCCTGGATGTGCCGCGCCTGCTCCTCGTACCCCATCCGCCCCATCAGATCGGCGTGGAAGTTGCGGGCGGAGTGCCCCATGCCGCCGATGTAGAAGCCGAGCATGGCCTTGACCGGAAGGAGCCCCTCGGCCACGTCGTCGCAGACCGTGGCGCGCACGAGCGGTGCGACCATGAACCCCGGCCGTGGGCCCGCGCCGAGCGACGCCTCGTACACGTCCGTCCGCGTGGGCGACCAGTACAGCGGCAGCCAGCCGTCCGCGATCCGGGTGGTCTGGGCGACGTTCCTGGGGCCCTCGGCGCCGAGGAGGACGGGCAGCCGGGTGCGCAGCGGGTGCGTGATGGACTTCAGCGGCCTGCCGAGCCCGGTGCCGTCGTCGCCCCCGTACGGCAACGGGTGGAACCGTCCGTCGAGGGCCACGGGACCCTGCCGCGCGATGACCTGCCGTACGACGTCCACGTACTCGCGCGTCGCGGTGAGCGGCGACTTCGGGAACGGCCTGCCGTACCAGCCCTCCACCACCTGCGGCCCCGAGAGGCCGAGCCCGAGGAGCACCCGGCCGCCGGAGAGGTGGTCGAGGGTGAGGGCGTGCATCGCGGTGGTGGTGGGGGAGCGGGCCGCCATCTGCGCGACGGCCGTGCCGAGCCTGATCCGCGAGGTGTGCGCGGCGATCCAGGCAAGCGGCGTGAAGGCATCCGACCCCCAGGCCTCCGCCGTCCACACCGAGTCGTACCCGAGCCGCTCCGCCTCCCGCACGAGCGCGAGCTGCCCCGGGTCGGGGCCGCGCCCCCAGTAACCGAGCGCGAGACCGAGCCGCATGGGTCCTCCTCGGTACGGGAACTGACGTGCCGTCAGGTGCAGTGTGGCGGTCGCGGGACCGAACGGCAACGGCCCCCCGCCCGGAGGGGGCGGGGGGCCGTTGCCGCGAGTGCGGGGCGCCGGTTCAGCCGCGCTGGATGCCCGTGGTGTCCTGAAGGACGCCGCGACGGCCGTCCTGCGTCTGGGCCACCAGGCTCTGGCCGCGCTGTTCCACGGCCAGGTACCAGGTGCCGGGGGCCAGTTCCGCGAGCGGGGTCGGCGAGCCGTCCTCCGGGTACAGCGGACGCGGGACCGGGACGGCGAACCAGAACGGCGAGAAGTCGCCGGCCGGAGCGGCCGCCTGCTGCGGCTGCGCGGGCGGCGGCGTCTGGCCACCACCCTGCGGCTGGCCGCCGTACGGCTGCGCGGCCGCGGGCGGCTGCGCGCCGTAGGGCTGACCGGGCTGACCGCCCTGCGCGCCCGGGTAGCCGTAGCCGCCGGAGGGCTGGCCGCCATAGGGCTGGGCGGGGGCCTTCGGGCCGCCCGCGCCCATGAGGGGGGCCTTGAGGGCGGGGACGAGCTGCGTGGCCAGCGCGGCGGCGAACAGGATCAGGGCGCCGATCAGGCCGAGGATGAGGCCGGTGCCGGCGTCGGGGGAGTCGGAGCTGCTGCTGCCGCCACCGAGGCTGCCGAGTCGCTCGAAGACCACACCGTAGGACTGATCGGTGTCGAAGATCGCGCCGAGGGAGCTCCAGGCGGCGGCGAAGGCGAGGCCGATGCCGAAGGTGGCGAGGTCAAGGCCTGCGACCTTGCGCTGGGAGCCCATGGCGCGGCCGACGACGATGAGTACGGCGCCGATGATGCCGGCGAGGTACACGCTCATCAGCAGGTTGCCGTTGTCCCAGGCGGTGGGGACGTCGTCGCCACCGCCGTCAAAGGTGTCGAGGAACGAGGCGATGAAGAGCAACACCGCTGCTCCGATCACCACGCCGTCGCCTCGAGTGAGGGAGCGGAAATTCACTTCAGGTCCTTCGTCAGTCGTCTCGTTGTTGGAGGCGTCGCTGTCGCCGTAGTCGCGGTCGTGTCGCGGTGCGCGAAGCGCGGGGGTGGCCCCTCATCGTAGGGGGACACTATCGTTCGGTCAGCCCGGATGTCTGCTCGGGATAAAGATCGTCACTCAGTGAAGATCTCGCGGTTGCCGTCCCGTGACGAGACGGCGGCGAACAGGTCACGACATGGCATGACAGTCCGCGAACCGGTCGGTCGGGCCCTAGGCGCGCAGGAAGTCCGAGATGCCGTTCGCGATGCCGAGTGCCGCCCTGTGGCGCCAGCTGCCGCTGGTGAGGAGCGCCTCGTCCTCGGGGTCGCGCATGTTGCCGCACTCGATGAAGACCTTCGGGACCTTGGACAGGTTCAGGCCGCCGAGGTCGCCGCGGGTGTCCAGGCCGGTGCCGCCGCCGACGTAGTTGGAGGGGGCGCTCCCGGTGGCGCTCAGGAACTTGCCCGCGACGCGCTCGCCGAGGTCGCGGGACGGGCCGACGATGGCCGAGGTGTCCGCGGCGCCACCCCGCACCTTCGCGGGCAGGATGACGTGGAAGCCGCGGTTGCCGACGCCGGAGCCGTCCGAGTGCAGGGAGACCACCGCGTCGGCGTGGGCGTCGTTGCCGATGCGGGCGCGCTCGTCCACGCACGGGCCCCAGGGCCGGTCCGCGTCGTGCGTGAGGCGTACGGTCGCGCCCTCGCGGTGCAGCTGGTCGCGCAGGCGGTGGGCCAGGTCCAGGGTGAACCGGGCTTCCGTGTAACCCCTGTTGGTGGAGGTGCCCGTGGTGTCGCACTCCTTGGCGTTCGTCCCGATGTCCACACGGCGGTTGATCTCGGCGGTGTGCCGGAAGTTGCCCGGGTTGTGGCCCGGGTCGATCACGACGACCTTGCCCTTGAGGGGGCCTGACGCGGCGGGGCGGCCCGCGTCGGGGCGGCCGGACGGCTTCGCGTCGTCGCCGCCGGGCTGCTCGCCGTGATCCCGTCCCGGGCCCTCGGTCGGCTTCGTGGTCGCGGTCGGCTCCTTGGACTCGGCGGGTTTCCCGGACCCCTTCGGGTCCGCACCGCCCGGCTTCGACGGGGAACCCTGCTCGGAGCGGGCGGCGGACGGCAGCGATCCGGCCGCCCTGCCGCCGTCCGAGTCACCGGCGGAGTCCCAGAGGAGAAAGCCCGCGAGGGAGCCCGGCACCAGGACGGCGAGGGCCAGCACGAGCGGGCGGCCGCCGGGGAAGCGGCGGGGCGGGCGTGGGGGCTGGCTGTCCGGACCTACGTACGACACGGGGGTGAGCCTATCCGCGCCGCCCGGCGGCCACACCGGTTCGGCGCAGGACGCGCAGCGAGTCCGTGGCCGAGATCTCCGTGAAGGTGCCGGATTCCAGGGCGCGGAGGTAGATGCGGTACGGGGCCTGCCCGGTCCACTCGTCCACCGGGTCGGGGAACACGTCGTGGATGACGAGCAGTCCGCCCTCGGCGACGTGGGGCGCCCACCCCTCGTAGTCCGCGCCCGCGTGCTCGTCGGTGTGCCCGCCGTCGATGAAGACCAGGCCGAGCGGGGTGTTCCACAGGGCGGCGACCTGCGGGGACCGGCCGACGATCGCGATGACGTGGTCCTCGAGTCCCGCGCGGTGCAGGGTCCTGCGGAACGTCGGCAGGGTGTCCATGCGGCCGACCTCCGGGTCCACCGTCCCCGGGTCGTGGTAGTCCCAGCCCGGCTGCTGCTCCTCGCTGCCGCGGTGGTGGTCGACCGTGAGCACGCTCACTCCCGCCGCGCGGGCCGCGTCCGCGAGCAGGAGCGTGGAGCGGCCGCAGTACGTGCCGACCTCCAGGAGCGGCAGCCCGAGCGCCGCCGCGTCGGCCGCCGCCGCGTACAGGGCGAGGCCTTCCCGCACGGGCATGAAGCCCTTGGCTGCCTCGAAGGCGTCGAGAACGTCGGGACTTGGCTCGGCGACGGCCATGGGCTCCTCCTCGGGGCGACGGGCGCCCACGCGTGTCGCGGGGGCGCCCCATGGTGCACTACACCCTCCCGTCCCGGGGGGCCGGGGCCCCACAAGGGGCGCGGGGAACGGCGCGCGCAACCGGCGACGAGCCGCGGTCGCGTGTGCCGAGGACCTCGCAGTCGCGTCTGCGGCTTTTTGGTGGTTGGCCGCGCAGTTCCTCGCGCCCCTTGCGGGGGCCCGGTGAGGGGCGCGGGGAACGGCGCGCGCAAGCGGCGACGAGCCGCGGTCGCGTGTGCCGAGGACCTCGCAGTCGCGTCTGCGGCTTTTTGGTGGCTGGTCGCGCAGTTCCTCGCGCCCCTTGCGGGGGCCCGGTGAGGGGTGCGGGGAACGGCGCGCGCAACCGGCGACAATCCGCGGTCGCGTCTGCCGGGGACTTCGCAGTCGCGTCTGCGGCTTTTTGGTGGCTGGTCGCGCAGTTCCTCGCGCCCCTTGCGGGGGCCCGGTGAGGGGCGCGGGGAACTGCGCGCGCAAGCGGCGACGAGCCGCAGTCGCGTGTGCCGAGGACCTCGCAGTCGCGTCTGCGGCTTTTTGGTGGTTGGCCGCGCAGTTCCTCGCGCCCCTTGCGGGGGCCCGGTGAGGGGCGCGGGGAACTGCGCGCGCAAGCGGCGACGAGCCGCAGTCGCGTCTGCCGGGAACCCCGCAGACGCGTCTGCGGCTGTTTCGTGGCTGGTCGCGCCGTTCCCCGCGCCCCTTGTGGGGGGGCGCGCAAGCGGCGACGAGCCGCAGTCGCGTCTGCCGGGAACCCCGCAGACGCGTCCGCGGCCGGCCGCGCCACTCCCCGCACCCCCAGGCGTTCGAAGGCCTCAGGCCAGTACTTCGCTGGGGCCCGCCAGGGCCAGGTCCACCTCCACCGGAGCCCCCTCGCCCCGGTGCGTCACCGATGTCGCGAGCGGTGCGTGCCCCGAGGCCGTCGCGGCGAGTACATAGGCACCACCCGCCGGGACGGCGAGGGCGTACCGGCCCGCGCCGTCGGTGAGCGCCGCGCCCGCCCGGCGCCCGCGGTGGTCGATGAGCGTGACCATGGCCCGCCCGACCGGCGCGCCCGCAGGGCCGAGCACCCGGCCCCGGAAGCCGCCGAGGACCAGCTCGGCCGCCTCCAGGCGGGCATCCTCCTCGCTGCTGGCCCGCAGCTGCGGCTTCTGCTCCGCCACGGCCCGGCTGCGGCCCGGCAGGAACAGGGCGAACAGCAGGCCGAGCGCGACCGCGCCCGTGGCGATGAGGAAGGAGTTGCGGAAGCCCGACATCGTCGGCACGTCGACGGCCCCCACATGGTCCGCGGTGTTGGCGAGGACCATGCCGATCACGGCGCTCGACACCGACGTACCGATGGACCGCATCAGCGTGTTCAGGCCGTTGGCCGCGCCCGTCTCGGAGGCGTCCACGGCGCCGATGATCAGGGCGGGCAGGGAGGAGTACGCGAGACCGATGCCCGCGCCCACGACCACCGAGACGACGATGGTCTGCCAGGCGGCGCTCATCAGACCGAGGCCCGCCCCGTACCCGATCGCGATGATCAGCAGCCCCAGGATCAGGGTGACCTTCGGCCCGTACGTCGCCGAGAGGCGCGCGTACACCGGCGCGGTGAACATCATCGTCAGGCCGAGCGGCGCCACGCACAGACCCGCGACGACCATGGACTGACCGAGCCCGTGACCGGTGGACGCGGGCAGCTGGAGAAGCTGCGGCAGAACCAGCGAGATGGCGTAGAAGGCGACACCGACCATGATCGAGGCCAGGTTGGTGAGGAGCACCTCGCGGCGCGCGGTGGTGCGCAGGTCCACGAGCGGCGCCGTGAGACGCAGTTCCAGCACGCCCCACAGGACCAGGACCACGGCCGCGGCGGCGAAGAGCCCGAGGGTCAGCCCCGACCCCCAGCCCCAGTCGCTGCCCTTGGTGATGGGCAGCAGGAACAGGACGAGCCCCGCGGACAGACCGAGGGCGCCGAGCACGTCGAAGGTGCCCTGCGCGCGCAGCGGGCTCTCCGGTACGAAGAGGACGATGAGCGCCATCGCGAGTACGCCGAGACCCGCGGCGCCGAAGAAGAGCGCGTGCCAGTCGGTGTGCTGGGCGACGAGCGCGGCGACCGGAAGGGCGAGCCCGCCGCCGACACCGATGGACGAGCTCATCAGGGCCATCGCGGAGCTGAGCTTCTCGCGCGGCAGCTCGTCCCGCATCAGACCGATG
This sequence comes from Streptomyces sp. NPDC017940, assembly GCF_044328435.1. Classification (NCBI taxonomy): domain Bacteria; kingdom Bacillati; phylum Actinomycetota; class Actinomycetes; order Kitasatosporales; family Streptomycetaceae; genus Streptomyces; species Streptomyces sp. NPDC017940. The sequence goes on from NZ_JBIRHJ010000001.1 coordinate 790,615, forward strand.
CCGAGGGGTATCGCGCCCATCGCGAAGCCCTGGAGCGCGCGGCCCACGATCATCACGAGCAGATCGTCGGTGAACGCGCACACCAGGGAGCCGACGACCATCACGGCGAGGCTGGTCAGCAGCATCTTCCGCTTGCCGAAGAGGTCACCGAGACGGCCCGTGATCGGGGTGGACACGGCGCCCGCGAGCAGCGTCGACGTCATGACCCAGGTGGCGTTGGAGGGCGCGGTGCCGAGCAGGGCGGGCAGGTCCTTGATGACGGGGACGAGCAGCGTCTGCATGACGGCGACGACGATGCCCGCGAAGGCGAGGACGGGGACGACGCCGCGGGTGCCGCGCGCTGCGCGGTCCTCGCGGGGGTGGGTCGTCGCTTGGGACATGGGCGTGCGGCCTCCGGGGCGAGGGTGGGGCGCGGGGCCCGCGGGCGTGCGGCGGGCGGGGTCCGCAGGTACGTGCAACACGAACCTGTCTCCCCGGGCGACTATTCCGACGCACATCGAACCAGAGGAACTCTTGACTCCCCGTTGACCCGCTCGTTGTCCCGTCCGCCCCGTTCCTGACCTTCCGTCAGATTGAAACGTGTTCTACCCTGACGCCCGTCCGACAGCTGCTACCGGAAGGGGCGCCTGCAACCGAGGGGGCGCCCCCGGCGCATCCCCGCATCCGCATCCGCATCCGCGTCCGCATCCCGCGAAGGAGCCCAGCGGTGAAGAGCTACATCGTCGGTGTCGGCATGACGAAGTTCGAGAAGCCCGAGAGCCGGGACCGGCAGTACTGGGACATGGCCGCGGAGGCGGGCACCGCCGCGCTCGCCGACGCCGGGGTGCCGTACACGAGGGTGCGGCAGGTCGCGGCCGGCTACTGCTTCCAGGCCTCGGCGGCCGGGCAGCGGGCGGCGTACGAACTGGGCCTGACCGGGGTGCCGGTCTACAACGTCAACAACAACTGCGCCACCGGATCGACGGCCCTGATGCTGGCGCGGCAGCTCGTCGAGGGCGGTACGAGCGACTGCGTGCTGGCCCTCGGCTTCGAGAAGATGCGCCGCGGCGCACTCGGCGCGGGCAGCGGGGACGGCGACTTCGCGACGTCCCCCGTGGCCCGGCACTACGGCGTCATGGCGGCCCGCCACGGCTTCGAGGCCGCACCGCCCACGGCCCAGATCTTCGGCAACGCGGCCCGCGAGCACATGGAGCGGTACGGCACCACGCCCGCGCAGCTCGCGGCGGTGGCGGCGAAGAACCACCGCCACTCCACGCGCAACCCCCTCGCCCAGTTCCAGGACGCGTACACCGTCGACGACATCCTCGCCGCCGGGCCGATCCACGCGCCCCTCACCAAGCTCCAGTGCTCACCCACGTCGGACGGTGCGGCGGCGGCCCTGGTCGCCGGCGAGGCGTTCGTGGAGCGGCACGGCCTCGCGGACCGCGCCGTCGAGATCACCGCGCAGGCCATGACGACGGACACCGAGGAGTCCTTCGCGTCGGGCAGCTGCATCGACGTCGTGGGCCGCCCCATGTCCAGGGCGGCGGCACGCCGGGCCTACGACGCGGCGGGCCTCGGCATCGACGACGTCGACGTGATCGAGCTGCACGACTGCTTCTCCGTCAACGAACTCCTCACCTACGAGGCGCTCGGCCTGTGCGAGGAGGGCGGGTCGGGCGAGCTCGCCGAGTCCGGCGCGACGACGTACGGCGGCCGCTGGGTGGTGAACCCCTCCGGCGGCCTCATCTCCAAGGGCCACCCCCTGGGTGCCACCGGCCTCGCCCAGGCCGCCGAACTCACCTGGCAGCTGCGGGGCGAGGCGGGACCGCGCCAGGTCCGGGGCGCGCGCGTGGGCCTCGCCCACAACATCGGCCTCGGCGGCGCGGCGGTGGTGACGTTGCTCACGAGCCCGTGGGCCTAGTCCCTCCGCCCCGGGACTCTGCCGCTTTTTTCCGATGTACGGGACATGTTTGCGCTGCCACCATGGAGCGCATGCTGCGCACCCCCGCCGACACCCCGACCTCCCGGATATCCGGCCACTCCGCCCCGCCGACCTGGCTCGTCGTGGCCGTGGCCTGCGCCGGCCAGTTCCTCGTCGTCCTCGACGTGTCCGTCGTGAACGTGGCCCTGCCGTCGATGCGGACCGATCTCGGGCTGAGCGCCACGGGGTTGCAGTGGGTCGTCAACGCGTACTCCATCGCGTTCGCGGGGTTCATGCTGCTCGGCGGCAGGGCGGGGGACCTGTTCGGCCGGAAGCGGATGTTCCTGGTGGGCCTCGGCCTGTTCACGCTTGCCTCGCTCGCCGGCGGGCTCGCGCAGGAGGGCTGGCAACTCCTCCTCGCCCGTGCGGTGCAGGGCCTCGGGGCGGCCGTGCTCGCGCCGTCGACCCTGACGATCCTCACGTCGGCCGTGCCGGAGGGCGCCGCCCGGGTGCGGGCCATCGCCACCTGGTCCGCGGTGGGGGCGGGCGGCGGCGCGGCGGGCGGCCTCGTCGGCGGTGTGCTCACCGACGGCCTCAACTGGCGCTGGGTGCTGCTCGTCAACGTCCCCGTCGGCGTCCTCGTCTTCGGCGCCGCCCTCCGCTGGCTCGGCGAGAGCCGCGCGTCGGCGGCGCGCCGCCTCGACCTGCCCGGTGCCGTCCTCGTGACCGGCGGTATCGCCACTCTCGCGTACGGCATCGTGCAGACGGAGTCGGCGGGCTGGACCGCCGCGGGAACGCTGGTGCCGCTGGCCGCCGGACTCGCCCTGATCGCCGCCTTCCTCGCCGTGGAGGCCCGCGCCAAGGCACCGCTGATGCCGCTCGGCCTGTTCCGCGTGCGGTCGGTGTCGGCGGCCAACGCCACCATGTTCGTCTGCGGCATGGGCATGTTCGCCATGTGGTTCTTCATGACGCTGTACGCGCAGAACGTCCTCGGCTACAGCCCCCTGAAGGCCGGACTCGCCCTGATCCCGAGCTCCGTCAGCGTGGTCGTCGGCTCCAAGGTCGCACCCCACCTCATGCGGATCATGGGGGCGCGCAGCGTCACGGTCGTCGGCGTCCTCGTCGCCGCCGTCGGGTTCGTGTGGCAGTGGCAGGTCCTCGACGCCACCGGCGCGTACGTCACCTCGATCATGCTGCCCGGCATCCTGATGATGCTCGGCGCCGGCCTCGCGGGCACCCCCCTCGCCTCCCTCGCCACCAGCGGCGCGGCCCCCGGCGACGCGGGCCTGGTCGCCGGCCTCATCAACACCTCCCGCACCATGGGCGGCTCCCTCGGCCTCGCCGTCCTCTCCACGATCGCCGCGTCCCGCACCGGCACCCGTGAAACCACCCACGCCCTCGCGGAGGGCTACGCGCAGGCGTTCCTGTGGGGCGCGGTGTTCCTCGCGGGGGCGGTGGCGGTGGTACTGACCGCGATGCCACGAACCGAACACACGAAACCCCCACCCGGCACTTGAGGCCCGTCCATCCGGTTCCCCACCTTGCCCGGCGCTTTGCTTTTCAGCCCGTCCGGCGTTTGAGGACGAGCCGTTCAGGCGATGTGGGGTGCGGCGGCGTACGGCGATGGTGGGCGGGCCTCCGGGCCCGTGCCGGGTAGTGGTTGTCAGCCCGTCCGGCGTTTGAGGACGAGCCCTTCAGGCGATCCACCGCAACGGCCTCACAGCCAACCCCGGTGGCGAGCCTCCCGCACAGCCTCCGTCCGGCCCCGCGCCCCCGTCTTCCCGATGGCCGCCGAGAGATGCTCCCGCACGGCCGCCTCCGAAAGACGCAGCGCCGAGGCGATATCGGCGACCGCCACCCCGTCGCCCGCCGCCGCAAGCACATCGGCCTCCCGCCCGGTGAGCGGCTCGGCCTCCCGCCCGGTGAGCGGCTCGGCCTCCCGCCCGGTGAGCGGCTCGGCCTCCCGCCCGGTGAACGGACCGGGCCCCGCAGCGGCGAGCGCAGGATCGACCACAGTCTCCCCGCGCAGCACGGCACGGATCGCCTCGGCGAGCTCCCCCACGGGCCCGTCCTTGACGAGGAACCCCGCCGCCCCGGCCTCCATCGCGCGCCGCAGATCACCGGGCCTGCCGAAGGTGGTGAGAATGACGACCCGGCACTCGGGGCACTCCGCCCGCAGGTCGGCCGCCGCCTCAAGACCGCTGCGGCCCGGCAGCTCGATGTCGAGCAGCGCCACGTCGGGCCGCGTGGTCAGCGCGGCGCGCACGACCTCGTCGCCCGCCCCGACCTGCGCGACGACCTCGAGGTCCGCCTCCATGCCGAGCAGCAGCGCGAGCGCGCCGCGCACCATGCCCTGGTCCTCGGCGAGCAGGACTCTCGTACATCTTGCGGGCCGGTGGTCCCGTGGCATCTCGTCCATGAGGCCAGGCTGCCACGCCACCGCGCGACACGGCGGTCCCTACCGGGCCGACCGGCACACATGTCACCGCGGGGGGCCGCGGGGCGGCCGGGCCCGACCGTACCTGACGGAACGTCAGCGCTCTTCCCAAGCGTGGGGCGCTGGGCTATACATGGGCCATCGCCTAGAACGCGTTCTAGAACGTACGAGTGAACATCAACATACGAGTGGAACGTACGAGAGAGGCACCGGGACCGACCCCGGGCCACCGCAGACGACCTCGGTGCGACCGACGGTGCGGACGGAAGCACCGAGGTCTCCCCCCTGCACCCCGCACCCCGCGCCAGCACCCCGCCCCCCGAGGAGCCGCCTCCCCATGCCCATAGATGCCGCGAAGGCCCTGGCCGCCGAACCCCGCAGCGCCGCGATCACCTGGGGCCACAGGGACGTCCAGCTCTACCACCTGGGCCTCGGCGCCGGCGCCAACCCCGATCTGTCGAGCCCCGCCACCGACCCCGGCGAACTGCGCTACACCCTGGAGTCCCGGCTGCACGTCCTGCCCAGCTTCGCCACCGTCGCCGGCGCCGGAACGGGCATGATGGGCGGCCTCTCCGCACCCGGCATCGAGGTGGACCTCGCGGCCGTCCTGCACGGCGGCCAGCGCATCGAACTGCACCGCCCGATCCCCACCGAGGGCCGCGCCGCCACCACGTCGAAGGTCGCGGCCGTGTACGACAAGGGCAAGGCCGCCGTCATCGTGCTGCGCTCCGAGGCGGCCGACGACGACGGGCCGCTGTGGACGAGCGACGCCCAGATCTTCGTACGCGGCGAGGGCGGCTTCGGCGGCGAGCGCGGCCCCTCCGCCCGCCTCGACGTGCCGCAACGCCCCTTCGACCGGACCGTGGAGCGCCCCGTACGGGCGGACCAGGCCCTGCTGTACCGCCTCTCCGGCGACTGGAACCCGCTGCACGCCGACCCCGGGTTCGCGAAGCTCGGCGGCTTCGACCGGCCGATCCTGCACGGCCTGTGCACGTACGGCATGACGCTGAAGGCCGTCGTCGACACCGTCCTCGGCGGCGACGTGACCCGGGTGCGCGCCTACACCACGCGGTTCACCGGCGTCGTCTTCCCGGGCGAGACGCTGCGCGTCGGCATGTGGGAGTCGTTGGGGCGCGTCCAGGTGGTGGTCACGGCCGTCGAGCGCGGCGACGCACCCGTCCTCGCGGACACCGCCGTGGAACTCGACTGACGACGACCCGGCCGACGGCGAACGGACCGACCACGACCGAACCGACGACGCCTCGACCGACGGCGAGAGGAGCCGTACGCCATGCGCGCAGCCCTACTGCACGAGACAGGCCAGGACAAGCTCGACGTGCTCGACGACGTGGAGGCGGTGGGTTTCGGCCCCGGCAAGGTCAGGATCCGGGTACGGGCCACCGGCCTGTGCCACTCCGACGTGTCCGCGATGAACGGCGTCCTTCCGCAGCCCGCGCCGTTCGTCCCCGGCCACGAGGGCGCGGGCGAGATCCTCGACGTCGGTGACGGTGTCACCCACGTCGAGCAGGGCGACCGGGTCCTGGTGTGCTGGCTCCCGGCGTGCGGGCGGTGCCCGGCGTGCCGGCGCGGCCAGACCCAGCTGTGCCTGGCCGGTTTCCTGAGCGCGGGCACGCCCAACTTCCGGCGCACGGGCGACGGGGCGGACGTCTTCGGCTTCGCGGGCACCGGCACCTTCACGGAGGAGGTCGTCGTCGACGCCGCCTGCGCGGTGCCGATACCGGACGACGTGCCGTTCGACATAGCGGCGCTCATCGGCTGCGGAGTGACGACCGGACTCGGCGCCGCGATCAACACGGCGGACGTGGCCGCGGGTTCGTCGGTCGCCGTCATCGGCTGCGGCGGCGTCGGCGTCTCGGCGATCCAGGGCGCACGGGTCAAGGGCGCCGCGGAGATCGTCGCCGTCGACCCGGTCGCCTCCCGGCGCGAGGCCGCCCTCAGGTTCGGCGCCACCCGGGCCGTCGCCCCCGAGGACCTGGCGGACGCCCGCCGCGGCGTGACGGCGGACGAGGGCTTCGACTACGTCTTCGAAGTCGTCGGCAAGTCGTCGACCGCGCGTACGGCGTACGAGGCGACTCGGCGCGGTGGCACGCTGTGCGTGGTCGGGGCGGGCGCCATGGACGACCACGTGCGGTTCACCATGTTCGAGCTGTTCTTCGACGAGAAACGCATCCTGCCGTCGCTGTACGGGGGCGGGGACGTGCTCCGGTCGTACGAGCGGGCCATCGCGCTGTGGCGGGCGGGCCGCATCGACCTGGAGGGCATGATCACCCACCGGGTGCGGCTGACCGAGGTCAACGAGGCCATCGAACAGATGCGGTCCGGTGCCGCCCTGCGCACCTGCATCGAACTCTGAACCGCCGGCCCCGTCACGACCGGGGCCCTTCGGGAGAGGAGCACGCCCCCGCATGCCACCGCCACACGAAGCGCCGCTCTCAGGTGAGGTGTCCCCACATGAGGTGCCGCTGCCGGGTGCAGTGTCCCGGCCACATGAAGTGCCGCCGCCACGTGAGGACTCGCTGCCGCTCGAAGGCCTGGCAGCCGTCGTCACCGGAGCGGGCCGCGGGCTCGGCCGGGCCGAGGCCCTCGAACTCGCGCGGCTCGGCGCGAGCGTCGTCGTCAACGACTTCGGGCAGCCGGGCCGCGACGGCTCCGGCGCCTCCTCGGCGGGCCCCGCCGAGGAGGTCGCCGCCGAGATCCGCGACGCGGGCGGCAAGGCCGTCGCGCACACCGGTGACGTGGCCGACCACCAACAGGCGCGCGGGCTCGTGCGGACGGCCGTCGACACGTACGGGAAACTCGACGTCCTGGTCAACAACGCGGGCATCCTGCGGGACCGCATGGTCTTCTCGATGTCGGAGGACGAGTGGGATTCGGTCGTACGGGTCCACCTCAAGGGCCACTTCAACACCATCCGCTTCGCGTCCGCCCACTGGCGGGAACGCTCGAAGGAAGCGGGCGGGCCGGTGTACGGGAGGATCGTGAACACCTCGTCCGAGGCGTTCGTCGCCGGGTCGGCCGGGCAGCCGAACTACGCCGCGGCCAAGGGCGGGATCGTGGGCCTCACCACGTCCACCGCCCTGGCGCTCGCCAAGTACGGAGTCACGGCCAACGCGATCTGCCCGCGGGCCAGGACCCGCATGACTTCGGACGTGTTCGCCGGTTTCGCCGAACCCGCCGAGGGGCAACTCGACCCGCTGGCACCCGAGCACGTGGCACCCCTGGTCGGCTATCTGGCCTCGCCCGCGGCACGGCGCGTCAACGGGCAGGTGCTCGTGGTGCACGGCGGGATGGTGGCGGTGGTGGAGCGGCCGCGGGTGGCGGTCAAGTTCGACTCCGCGGCGGGGGTCTTCGACTTCCGGGAGCTGGACGAGGCGCTGTCGCCGTACTTCGCGGGGCGGCCGGAGGGGGAGATGTTCGCGGCGCCGGAGATACTCGGCCTGCGACGCGGTTAGCGGGGTTTGTGTGCGAGGGGGCTTCCTCGTCCTGGGGGTTTCCGTGCGGGTCGGACGACTTGCGTCGATCGGCCTGCGGCCTGCGGCCTCGTCCGCGAACGCCGGACGGGCTGCGCTCCCGCCCAGGTCCCCTTCCGGTACGAAAAGACCCGCCCGCCTGCCCCGGGAAAGGGGCGAGCGGGCGGGGGGAAGAAGGAGCTGGCTCAGGCCTGGGCCGGCTCGCGGCGGTGGCGGCCCCGGGGGGCCGTCTCCTCGTCGTGCTCCGCCACCGGACCCCGGTGCCGCCCACCCCCGGCGCAGTCGGCACGCCCGGTGCAGGCGTGGCCCTCCCGGAAGTCCCTCACACCCGTTTCGCGCGGCTCGGCGGCCACATTCTCGGTCATCGACACACTCACCCCGTAGCAATGATCGTTCGTACAGCCGGGCGAGTCTAACCGGCCGTACCGCGTCCGCCGAGGGGTGCCTGCTGCAACGGCACGGGGCGCCGTACCCGTGCCGCGCTCGCCGCCGCCGTCACCTCGGAGGACGCCTCAGGGGCGCCCCCCGCGTCCGGCGTGTCGCGCTCCGCGCCCACGGGGTCGGCGCCCCGTCCCGGAGCGGGCACCTCGACCCTCGCCATTCCGCAGGGCACGCTCCCGGTGACGTACGGCAACTCCAGGACCCCTGCCGGGGTGCAGCGCCCCGAACCGGCGAACCACCCCTTGGGGGCGCGCAGTTGCTGGAGCCTGCGCTCGGTGGGACGCCAGCCGTAGAGCCAGGGCGCGCAGGTGCCCGAACCGTCGTCCACGCGCAGGGCGACCGCGCAGCTCTCCGGCAGCAGCGCCTGTCCCGGCTGGATCGCGAAGGGTGTCACGGCGCGCCCCGGAAGCCGCAGGCATTCGGGGAAGCGCACGGGCCTGCTGCTGCCCAACACCCCCCAGCCGACGCGGGTCTCGCCGGGGGCGTCGGAGCGGACGAGGACGAGGCCGCTGTCGGCGTCGGCGAGCAGCAGCCGGTCGTCGCTCTCGGCGGTGATCTGGAGCAGCGGCGTCACCTCGCCGCCCCGCTCCAAGTCCACGGCCACGGTCTTGGTGCGGCCGTCGAGAGCGCGGTCGAGCGCCAGTATGCGGTTGGCGCGGTCGAGCCAGACGCCGCCGGTGCAGCGCCCGGGGATCTCCGCGAGGTGCTCGGGCCCGAACGAGCCGCCCGCCACCAGCCACACGGCCGTCGAACGCGCCCCCGCCGCGAGGGCGTAGGCGTAGGCGCCGCGCGGCGCGGGCGGCAGCAAGGTCAGCTCGGCCCCCGCCCCCTCTTCGAACTCCACCCCGCCGAGCTGCACTTCGCCGGTCCCGGGTCCGGTCGGGTAGAGCAGCGAGAACAGGTGCCGTCCCGCGGCCCGGCGGTGCACGAGCACCCGCCCGTCGGCCATCGGCAGGACCCGGGTGCCCGGCTCCTCCGGCTGGTGCGCGGGCAGCGGTACCGCGTACGGCTCCGCGGAGTCCAGGGTCCAGCGCTCGGGGAACCAGCAGCCGCCGCGCTGCGCCAGCCGCGCCGCGTAGGTGCCGTCGGCGGTGATGGCCGGGGGAGCCGCGGGCGCCGCACCGAGGCCGGGCCCGGCGGCTGTCTTGGCGCGGGCGCGGATCCAGGCCGAGGGGGTGCCTCCCGGCGGGGAAGTGGGCGGGGGTGCGGGGGGCGAGGGCTCGGCCACAGTGGCTGTCATCTGGGGTCACCTCCGCCGGCGACGTTAGTTTTCCGCCGGGGGCGGGGGGCTCGTGGGGCGTGCCCTTCACGCGTATGTGTGGCGGAGTGACGATTCGCCTGAGGGGTGGGGGGTGGGTGTGCTGGGTGGGGGGCGTTGGCCTGCGCGGGGCGCCCCAGGCCCGCCCCTTCTCCGTTCCTGGGGCTCCGCCCCAGACCCCGTATCGGCGCTTCGCGCCTCGTCCTCAATCGCCGGACAGGCTGAAACTGTCGCCGGTGCGGCACAGATCCAGCCCGTCCGGCGTTTGAGGACGAGGCCGCAGGCCGATAACGGGGTCTGGGGCGGAGCCCCAGTTTCGGGAAGGGGCGGGATTGGGGAGCCCCCGGCAGGGCCCCGGTCCCCGGCCGAGGCCACGGAACAGCCGTAGCCGCTCGTCAGCGGGCCGTCGCTGTCCGTCACCCGGGGACCCGGCGGGACGGCGGGAAGGTAGCCTTTCCCCGTGCCCCGTCTGTCTGAAGTCATCGCCGCCCTCGACACCCTGTGGCCCCCGGAGCGGGCCGAGCAGTGGGACGCCGTCGGCACGGTGTGCGGCGACCCCGAGGCCGAGGTCTCCCGGGTCCTGTTCGCCGTGGACCCCGTCCGGGAGATCGTCGACGAGGCGGTGCGCATCGGCGCGGACCTGCTGGTCACGCACCACCCGCTCTATCTGCGCGGGACGACGACGGTCGCCGCGTCGACCGCCAAGGGCCGGGTCGTCCACGACCTGATCAAGAACGACGTCGCCCTGCACGTCGCGCACACCAACGCCGACACCGCGGACCCGGGGGTCAGCGACGCCCTCGCGGGCGCCCTCGACGTCCGCGTCGTACGCCCCCTCGTACCCGATCCGACGGACGACGACGGCCGCCGCGGCCTCGGCCGGATCTGCGAGCTCGAACACCCGCTGACCCTCGCCGAGTTCGCCGAGCACGCCGCGAGGCGGCTGCCCGCCACCGCGCAGGGCGTCCGCGTCGCGGGCGACCCGGGGCGGACGGTCAGGACCGTCGCCGTCAGCGGCGGCTCGGGCGACAGCCTCTTCGACGCCGTGCGCGCCGCGGGCGTCGACGCCTTCCTCACCGCCGACCTGCGCCACCACCCGGTGTCGGAGGCCCGCGCGCAGACACCGCTCGCGCTGCTCGACGCCGCGCACTGGGCCACCGAGTGGCCCTGGTGCGAGCTGGCGGCCGCCCAGCTCGACGAGATCTCCGACCGGCACGGGTGGGGTCTTCGCGTCCACGTCTCGAAGACGGTCACCGACCCCTGGACCGCCCACGCGGCGTCGTCCGCCGCGCACGCCCCTGCCGCCGCCACCCCCGCAGCGAGCGCCTCCTTTGCCCCTACTGATTCCCTTGGAGCCCCCAACTGAACGCCGCGCCCGCCGACCAGATCCGCCTCCTCGACCTCCAGGACCTGGACCTCCGCCTGGCGCAGCTCGCGCACAAGCGCACGTCGCTGCCCGAGCACGCCGAGATCGAGTCGCTCACCAAGGACCTCACGCAGCTGCGCGACCTGCTCGTGGCCGCGCAGACCGAGGAGAGCGACTGCGCCCGCGAGCAGACCAAGGCCGAGCAGGACGTGGACCAGGTGCGCCAGCGCGCCGCCCGCGACCAGAAGCGCCTGGACTCCGGTGCGATCACCTCCCCCAAGGACCTGGAGAACCTCCAGAAGGAGATCGTTTCCCTGGCCCGGCGCCAGGGCGACCTGGAGGACGTCGTCCTGGAGGTCATGGAGCGCCGCGAGTCCGCGCAGGAGCGCGTGAGCGAGCTGACCGAGCGCGTCGGCTCCGTCCAGTCGAAGATCGACGACGCCACGGGCCGCCGTGACGCCGCCACTACGGACCTCGACCGCGAGGCCGGGACCGTCACCAAGGAGCGCGAGATCGTCGCCGGGTCCCTGCCCGCCGACCTGCTCAAGCTGTACGACAAGCTGCGTCAGCAGCAGGGCGGCGTCGGCGCGGCCAAGCTCTACCAGCGGCGCTGCGAGGGCTGCCGCCTGGAGCTGAACATCACCGAGGTGAACGAGGTCAAGGCCGCGTCCCCCGACACGGTGGTGCGCTGCGAGAACTGCCGCCGCATCCTGGTGCGCACCTCCGAGTCCGGCCTGTAAGGGACGGCAGCGGTGCGGGAGTTCATCGTCGAGGCCGACGGCGGCTCCCGGGGCAACCCGGGCCCCGCCGGGTACGGCGCCGTCGTCATCGACCCCGTGACCGGGGAGACCCTGGCGGAGGCCGCCGAGTACATCGGCGTGGCCACCAACAACGTCGCCGAGTACAAGGGTCTCGTCGCGGGCCTCGGTGCCGCACACGCGCTCGACCCGGCGGCGCGTGTGCACGTACGCATGGACTCCAAGCTGGTCGTCGAGCAGATGTCGGGCCGCTGGAAGATCAAGCACCCCGACATGAAGCCGCTCGCCACGGCGGCCGCGCGGGTCTTCCCGCCCGGCCGGGTGACGTACGAGTGGATCCCGCGCGACCGGAACAAGCACGCGGACCGCCTCGCCAACGAGGCGATGGACGCGGGCAAGCGGGGCGAGCAGTGGTCGCCCTCGACGTCCACGGCCGACCTCGACCGCCCTGCCCGCACCCCCGGTGCCCCTGGCGCTCCGGGCGCCCTCGGCGTCGAGCCAAAGGGGCCGCCCGGGGACGCCGCGGCGGGTGCGGCGCGGGCACGGGCCGCGCTCGCGGGGGCCGGAGCGGGAACTTCGACGGCGTACGTGACCGACGCCGCGGCCCGCGGTGCGGCGGCGGACGCCGCCGACGTGCGGGCGGCGCGATCGGTGGCGGCGGCGGGGGTGGAGCCGGTGGGCGGCGGTGTCGCCACCGGTGCATCGGGTGAGGCGGTCACCGGTGCGGTGGGTGAAGCGGTCACCGGCGTCGAGTCCGGCACCGGTGCGGGAGTCGAGGCCGTGGCCGCGGTGCCGCCCGTGGGGTGGGCCGCTCCCGCCGACCTCGGTGCGCCCGCCACCTTCGTGCTCCTTCGGCACGGCGAGACCCCGCTCACACCGCAGAAGCGCTTCTCCGGCAGCGGCGGGAGCGACCCGTCGCTCTCCGGCGTCGGCCGGGAGCAGGCCGTCCGCGTGGCGGCCGCGCTGGCCGCGCGCGGCACCGTGCAGGCCGTGGTGTCCTCACCGCTGCTGCGCTGCCAGGAGACCGCCCGCACCGTCGCCGCCCGGCTCGGCCTCGGCGTACGGATCGAAGAGGGACTGCGGGAGACGGACTTCGGCGCCTGGGAGGGGCTCACGTTCGCGGAGGTGCGGGAGCGCCAGCCCGACGAGCTGAACGCCTGGCTCGCGTCACCGGACGCGGCACCGCCGGGCGGCGAGTCCTTCACCGCGGTCGCCACGCGGGTGGCGGCGGCCCGTGACGGGCTCCTGAGCGCCCACGCTGGCCGCACGGTGCTGCTCGTCACCCACGTCACGCCCATCAAGACCCTCGTCAGGCTCGCACTCGGCGCGCCCCCCGAGGCACTGTTCCGCATGGAGCTGGCGGCGGCGTCGCTGTCGGCGGTGGCGTACTACGCGGACGGCAACGCGAGCGTGCGCCTCCTCAACGAGACGGCGCACCTGCGCTGAGCGCTGCCGCCTCCCGGGCCAGGGACTCCACCCGCGCCCAGTCCTTCGCGGCGACCGCGTCGCCCGGAAGCATCCAGCTGCCGCCGACGCAGCCGACGTTGCCGAGGGCCAGGTAGGCGGGCGCCGAGGCGGCGGAGATGCCGCCGGTGGGGCAGAAGCGGGCCTGCGGGAGCGGGCCCGCGAGGGACTTCAGATACGCGGTGCCCCCGGCGGCCTCCGCCGGGAAGAACTTCATCTCGTCGACGCCGTTCTCCAGGAGCGCCACGACCTCCGACGTGGTGGACACCCCCGGCAGGAACGGCACTCCCGACGCCTGCATCGCGTCCAGCAGCGCGGGCGTCCAGCCCGGGCTGACGAGGAAGCGGGCGCCCGCGTCGACCGCGTGCCCGACGTGCGCCGCCGAGATCACCGTTCCGGCGCCGACGACCGCGTCCGGCACGCCGTCGGCGATGGCCCGGATCGCGTCCAGGGCGACGGGCGTGCGCAGCGTCACCTCGATCGCCGGCAGGCCCCCCGCCACCAGGGCGCGCGCCAGCGGCAGCGCGTCCGCCGGGTCGTCGATGACGACGACCGGGACGACCGGGGCGAGATCCAGCACGGAGGCCTTGGCGGCGGCAGCGGGGTTCATGGGGTCATCGTGCACCGGGGGGTGCAGGCTGCGCAAAGCGCGTTGCGCACACCGCAACGCGCTGTGCTGGTGCTCTCCCCTCGCGCTGACGCGCTCGTCCTCGATCGCCGGACAGGCTCTTCCCCACCCGCCCGCCCTTCCTTCGCGCTGACGCGCTCGCCCTCAATCGCCGGACAGGCTCGAACTGTCGCCGGTGCGGTACAGATCCAGCCCGTCCGGCGTTTGAGGACGAGGCGCGGAGCGCCGATAAGGCTGGGGTCCAGGGGGCGCAGCGCCCCTGGTTACGGTGAAGGGGCGGGCCTGGGGCGCCCCGCGAGGGCACTCACCCGCACCCGGACCGCACCCACACCCGCACCGCACACGCACCCGCACCGCACCCGCACCCACTCAGTGAACCTCCCGCACCACCACATCCAACGCCCAACCCCGCCCCGCCCGGGAGGGCACCTCCGCCTCCACCACGTACCCCAGATCCCGCAGAGCGGAGACAAGCTCGGCGGGCCCCCCAGGCACCACCCCCGCGGTGAGAAGCGACCGCACGATCCGCCCCTTGGTCGCCTTGTTGAAGTGCGAGACGACGGACCGCCGCTCCACCCCGTCCACGACCTGCGCATGCAGCACCCGCACGGTGGCGGTCCGCTCAGCGACCTCCCCCTTGGGCCGCCACGCGGCGGCGTACGCGGAGGACCGCAGGTCGAGCACGAGCCCGCCCCCGGCGGCAGCGGGCAGCACGGAGGCCATGTGCCCACGCCAGTACGCGCCGAGAGCCCCGAGCCCCGGCAGCTTCACGCCCATCGAGCAGCGGTACGACGGAATCCGGTCCGTCACGCCCACCGCCCCCCAGAGCCCGGAGAAGACGAGCAGCGACCGGGCGGCCCGACGCCGGGCGGCCGCGTCGAGCGAGGCCAGGTCGAGGGCGTCGTACAGCACACCGGTGTAGATCTCACCGGCGGGCCGCGCCCCCGCGGTCCGCAGCCCGGCGTTCTTCGCGACCTCGCCCCGCAGCCCCTCGCTGAGCCCGAGGACCGCACGCGCCTTGTCCTCGTCGGCGGTACACAGCTCGACCAGTTCGTCGAGGACGGCGGCACGGGCCTCGGCGAGCCCCGGCAGGGACAGCGACTCGGGCTTCAGGGGCGCCCCACGCCCGGAGGGAGCCTTGCCTTCGGACGGCGGCAACAGGACGAGCACGAGCACTGCTCCGATTTCGTTCGGGGTACGGGGTGGAGGTAGGTACCGGGGACGGGGGGAGGGGGATGCGGCCCCAGCGAAAGGGTACGGCGGCGAAAGGGTAGGGCCGGGAAGGGGCACGGACTCGAAGGGCCCCGGGGGTGCAGCGACCCGGCCGTGCAGGCCCCGCCGGGCAGGGCTACGGCTGCGACGAGGCACGGCTGCGGGGCGGCACGCGCGCGAAGGGACCCGGGGGAGCGGCCCGGAAGTGCAGCGGTTCGGGCAGGGAAGGTTACGGCGTGCCCTCGGCGGCGAGCCGTCCTACGCTCGGTGCATGCCCCGCCGCCACCTCCACGTCACCGGCGCAGCCGAAGCCCCGCTGCGGGCCGCGCTGCGTGAGCTGCGTGTACGGCTCGACGTGCCGGAGGCCTTCCCGGCTGAGGCGTGCGCCGAGGCCGAGCGCGCCGCGGCGGCCCCGCGCCTGCCGGACGAGGACGCCACCGGCATCCCGCTGTTCACCGTCGACCCGCCGTCCTCCGTCGACCTCGACCAGGCGATGCACCTGTCGCGGCGTCCGGGCGGCGGCTACCGGGTGCGGTACGCCATCGCGGACGTGTCGGCGTACGTCACCCCGTCGGGCCCGCTCGACAGCGAGGCCCACCGCCGCGTCACCACCCTCTACTTCCCCGACGGCAAGGTCCCGCTGCACCCCACCGCGCTCAGCGAGGGCGCGGCCAGCCTGCTCCCCGGGCAGACCTGCCCCGCCGTGCTGTGGACCGTCGACCTGGACGCGGACGGCCGCACCGAAAGCACCGACGTGCGCCGCGCCCTGGTCCGCAGCCGCGCCAAGCTGGACTACGCAGGCGTCCAGTCCGCCATCGACGCGGGCACCGCGGAGGAGCCGGTGGCGCTGCTCGCCGAGGTGGGGCGGCTGCGCGAGGGCCTCGAGGTGGAGCGCGGCGGCATCTCGCTGAACGTGCCCGAGCAGGAGGTGACGGAGCGGGCCACCCCGGACGGGGCGGACGGAACGTACGAACTGGCCTTCCGCGCCCCGCTCCCCGCCGACGGCTGGAACGCCCAGATCTCCCTCCTGACCGGCATGGCGGCGGCCGAGCTGATGATCGCCGCGGGCGCCGGGATCCTGCGGACGCTGCCCACCGCCCCCGACGGCGCGGTGGTCCGCCTGCGCCACACCGCGAAGGCCCTGGGCATCGACTGGCCGCACCACGTCCCGTACGCGCGGCTCGTCCGCTCCCTCGACCCGCGCGAACCGCACCGGGCGGCGTTCCTCCAGGAGTGCACGACGCTGCTGCGCGGCGCCGGTTACACGGCGTTCAGCGGTGGCGAGGTGCCGGAGCTGACGACGCACGCCGCCGTGGCCGCGCCCTACGCGCACTGCACGGCGCCGCTGCGCCGCCTCGTCGACCGCTACGCCGCCGAGCTGTGCCTGGCCGCGTGCGCGGACACGCCGCCCCCGGAGTGGGTGCTCGCGGCACTGCCCGGACTGCCCCGGGAGATGGCCGACGGCACCCGGCGCGCCAACTCCGTGGAGCGGGAGTGCGTGGACGTCGTCGAGGCCGCGCTCCTCAAGGACCGGGTCGGGGAGGTTTTCGACGGCGTCGTCGTGGACGTGCGGGAGCGTGAGCCGGACGTTGGCACGGTGCAGGTGTCCGAGCCGGCCGTCGTCGCCCGGATCGAGGGCGGCGGGACGGCCGGGCTGCCGCTGGGGGAGCGGCTGCCCGTACGGCTCACCCGAGCGGATCCGGGGCGGGCCCAGGTCCTGTTCGCTCCCGCTTGAGCGCGGGTGCCGGGGACTTCTCCTCGACGGTGCGGGACCCCGGGACCGCCGGGGACTCCTGGGCCGTCCGGGGCTCCTGGGCCGCCGGGTCCGCCGGTCGCCGCCGGGTGAGGGCGTCGACCAGTGCACGGGGGTCGTCCGCGTGCAGCCGCACCACGCGGGCGTGGGCGCGCAGGCCGAAGGGCCGTACGAAGGCGACCGGCCGGGTCAGCTCCACGGTGACCGTCGTCTGGCTGCCGACCGCGACGTCCAGCGAACCGTCGTCGTGCACCTGCACGGTGCGCCCCTCGGGGTAGCGCCGCTGCACGCGGGCCGACCGGATGTCGGCGGCGGGCAACGTGACGTCCAGGTATTGCCCGTACCGCACCCGCAGCGACCCGTCCGCGCCCACCACGTGCGGCCGCGTCACGCACCCGGCGTGCAGCGCGACGATCTGCCCCACCGTGTAGACGTCCACGAACAGCAGGACGGCGTGCACGACGGGCCAGGGCACGACGAGTGCGAGGACGACGGTCTCCACCACCGCCACGAACGCGAGGCCGAAGAACATCGCGGTCTGCGGCCCGGTGTACGCGGCCGCGAGCGCCCCCGCCCCCGCACCGTGCCGCCGCCGCACCACCCACAGGCCGAGACTCGCGAAGCCGCGCAGCTCGTGCCCGCACAACCGGCGCAGCACCCGCACCGCCCGCCTCACGGGTTCCACCCCGTCCGCCCGGTGATCAACCGCATCATGTGCCGGATCGCCGCCGCCTGAGCGGGCGCGAAGTCGTCGAGGAACGCCTCACCGAAGGCGCTGCCCAGGGAGGCGACACCCTTCGGCGGAGCGGCCTCCGCCTCGATGGCCTTCGCGACGTGGTGGTCCTCGCGGTCCTCGCCCCCGTGTACGAGGACCGCGAGGAGGTCATCGGGCATGACGGCCGCGAGGTCCGTGCCGAGCGGCACCACTCGCGGGTCGTCGGGCTCCGCGTCGACCAGTTCGTCGAGGCGGGCGTACAGCTCCGCCAGGCGCCCCGCGAGGCCGCCGTCGTCGGCCAGTCCGCGCAGGGCGTCGTAGAGGCGGTCGCGGTGGCCCGGATCGGCGGTGGCGTCGAAGAGCGCCAAGTGCTCCAGGTCCTTGGCCGCGGTCTCGGACTCGCTCGGACGCAGTCGCCCGAACAGCTCCGCGAGGCCCGGTGACACCGGGCCCTCGCCGGGCAGCAGCCCCTCGCGCGACAGCTGCAACAGCTCGGCGAGCCGCTCCCGCCTCGCCCTGATGCCGGCCTCCTGCCGCGCCAGGTCGTCGTCGAGTTCGGCGAGCACCTCGGTGAGTTCGCGCCCCGCGTCGTCGGCGAGGACGTCCCGTACCTCTTCGAGACCGAGCCCCAACTCGGTGAGCCGCCTGACGCGGGCCAGCACGATGGCCTCCCGCAGCCCGTACTGGCGGTACCCGTTGGGCCGCCGCGCGGGCTCGGGCAGCAGCCCGAGGTGGTGATAGTGCCTGATGACCCGCGTCGTCAGGCCGACGGCAGCCGCGATCTCTCCGATGCGCATGCCCTCAAGTAGAAACGTTGACGCTACGGCAAGGTCAAGTCCGCGAACGGCCCGTGCCGGGCGGCATGGAAAAGGGACGCGGGGGCGTTCCCGAACTGAGCACCCGTACGCACGCACCACACGTACGCACGTACCAGGACAGGGCGCGGGTCAGGACCGGGCCGAGTACCAGCACGCGAAAGCCGGAGAACGACGGGGGACGACGGAGTCATGAGCAGCACTGAGGGCGCACGGGACGACCGCGGACGCGCCCCCCACGGGTCCACGACGGAAGGCGCCGCGGAGAACATCCACGGGCCGACGACGGAACGCGCCGCGGAAGGCACGGCGGAGCGCGCCACCTGGACCCGCGCCGCCCTCGGGGAGGGCAGCGCCCTGGACCTCCTGACGGCCCGCTTCGACCGCCACCGCTACGCGCCGCACGCGCACGAGGAGTTCAGCATCGGCGTCTGCGTCACCGGCACCGAGATCATCGACTACCGCGGCGGCAGCCTCGAGCTCGGTCCCGGTGCGGTGGTGGTCCTCGCCCCCGGCGAGCCGCACACCGGCCGCCCCGGCTCCGACGGCGACGGTTACGCGTACCGCGCGATGTACCCCTCGCCGCACCTGTTCGCCGACGGCGCCCGTACGGTGCCGCACTTCCGCGACGCGGTCGTGGACGACCCGCAGCTCTCGGCGGCGCTGCGGGCGGCGCACACGCGACTGAGCGCGGACGTGGACCCGGCGCGGCCGGGGGCCGGGCGGGCCGTGGACCCGTGGGCGACGTTGGCGGCCGAGTCCCGGCTCACCGAACTGTTCACCGTCCTGGCCCGGCGCCACGCCACCGCGGGCACGGGGGTGCGGGAGTCGGCCACGGCGGGCGCCGCCGTGGCCCTCGCCGTCCGCGACCGCCTCGCCGACGACGTCCTCGCACCCCCCACGCTCACCGAACTGGCCACCGACCTGGGCCTGTCCCGCTACCAGCTGCTGCGCGCCTTCCGTACGGCGATGGGGATGCCGCCGTACGCCTGGCTGGCGCAGTACCGCGTCACGCGGGCCCGTGGGCTCCTGGAGAGCGGACTGCGCCCGGCAGCGGTGGCGGGCCTGGTGGGCTTCGCCGACCAGGCGCATCTGACGCGCTGGTTCCGCCGGGTGCTGGGGGTGACACCGGCGGCGTACCGCGACAGCGTGCGAGCCGGTGCCGCCCGGATCAGCTCTGCTCGGGGTTGCCGAGCATCGCGGACGCCCGCTGGAGGGGGCTGAGGCCCGGGGTGGGGCCGGGCGCGGGCACGGCGGGGGTGGGCTCGGGCGCGGCGTGGCAGGTGAAGCCGAGGCGGACCATCGCCCGCTGGACCTCACCGGCGCTGAAGTCGCGGCGGTCCTGGCCGGTGATGACCTGGCCCACCTGCTTCAGGGGGAAGTGGCGTCGGCCGATGGTCACGTACTCGCCGGTGACGGGCTCGGGCTTGACGCCCTGCATGGATTCGACCACTCCCGGCTTGGTCAGGTCGAAGGGGAAGCGAGCGATGACACAGCGCATGGGACCTCGCAGGGAGAAGGGATTCTGGGGGAAACAGTACTGTCAGGCGGCGGTGTTGAGGACCGGTTGCCGCTGAGCGGTCTGGCGCTTTCCCTGCGCGGTGCGGCTGCGGCGGCCGCGCTTGGTGGAACCGCCGCGCCGGGGGCGCTCCACGGGCGGCGCCGTGATGGTGACGGGAACGCCGGAGGGTGCCTGGGCGCCGGTGATGCGGTGGAGCTCGGCCTCGCCGGAGCGGACCCGGGTGGACTGCGGGGAGATGCCCGCGTCAGCCATCAGACGCTCCATCCCGCGGCGCTGGTTGGGCAGGACGAGGGTGACGACACTGCCGGACTCGCCGGCACGGGCGGTGCGCCCGCCGCGGTGCAGGTAGTCCTTGTGGTCGCTGGGCGGATCGACGTTGACGACGAGGTCGAGGTTGTCGACGTGGATGCCGCGGGCGGCGACGTTGGTGGCCACGAGGACCGTGACGTGCCCGGTCTTGAACTGGGCCAGGGTGCGGGTGCGCTGCGGCTGGGACTTGCCGCCGTGCAGGGCGGCGGCACGGACACCGCTGGCGAGCAGGTGCTTGGTGAGCTGGTCGACGGCGTGCTTGGTGTCGAGGAACATGATCGAGCGGCCGGTGCGGGCGGCGATCTCGGTCGTCGTGGCGTGTTTGTCGGCGCCGTGGACGTGCAGCAGGTGGTGTTCCATCGTGGTGACCGCGCCCGCCGTGGGGTCGACGGAGTGGACCACCGGGTCGTGCAGGTAGCGCCGGACCAGGAGGTCGACGTTGCGGTCGAGCGTCGCGGAGAACAGCATCCGCTGACCTTCGGTCCTGACCTGGTCGAGCAGGGCGGTGACCTGGGGCATGAAGCCCATGTCGGCCATCTGGTCGGCCTCGTCGAGGACGGTGATCGCGACGCGGTCCAGCTTGCAGTCCCCGCGCTCGATGAGGTCCTTGAGCCGCCCGGGCGTGGCGATGACGACTTCGGCGCCGCCGCGCAGCGCGCTCGCCTGCCGGCCGATCGACATGCCGCCGACGACGGTGGTCACCCGCAGCTTGAGGGACCGGGCGTAGGGGGTGAGCGCGTCGGTGACCTGCTGGGCGAGTTCCCGGGTGGGTACGAGGACGAGCCCGAGGGGCTGCCGGGGCTCGGCGCGCTGTCCCGCGGTACGGGCGAGCAGCGCGAGGCCGAAGGCCAGCGTCTTGCCGGAGCCGGTCCGCCCGCGGCCGAGCACGTCACGCCCGGCGAGGGTGTTCGGCAGGGTCGCGCCCTGGATGGGGGTCGGTACGCGCATGCCCTGCGCGGTCAGCTCGGTGAGCAGGTGCCGGGGCATGTCGAGATCGGCGAACGCCTCGACCGCGGGCAGCGCGGGGGTGATCGTCTTCGGGGGAGCGAACTCGCCCTGCACGGGGGCGGGCCTGCGGCCGGAGCCCGCGGGGCGCGAGCCGGGGCGGCGGGAACGATTGTTCGTGTACGTGCGGTTCGCGTGTGTGCGGTTCATGAGGAACCTTCCTTGATGCGGCACGTATCAAGGAATTCCCGCAGCAGACGAACAGCTGTGAGGGGAACCGCGAGAACGAGCCGAGATTAAAGCGGTGCGGCGTGCGGCCGGTGCGGCGTGAATTGCGGAAAACACGCCGTCCGCCGGAATGCGCATGATCGGCCGGGCGACAGAGAGCAGGCCCGGTCGGTAAACCCGTGCGGCGCGCGGGGTCCGGCGAGTGCATGTTCACCGGGTGTCCCGAGGGCATTCATGCACCGGACGCCCGAGGGCGTGCCGCTGCCGGGATGCCGGAGCGGGTGCCGGACACGGAACAAGCCGGAGCCGGAGCCGGATACGGATGTTGACTACGGACGAGCCGGATGCCGGATGCCGGGCGACGCGCGCGGGCGGGGCCTCGTACGGCCCCTCGGGTACGGGTCGGGTACGAGCGAGGGCCCGCGCCCCGAGGCGCGGGCCCTGCTCATGCGGTGTGCCGGGTGTCAGGCGGGAACGATGTTCTCGGCCGTCGGGCCCTTCTGGCCCTGCGCGATGTCGAAGGTCACCTTCTGGCCTTCGAGCAGCTCGCGGAAGCCCTGGGTGGCGATGTTCGAGTAGTGGGCGAACACGTCGGCGCCGCCACCGTCCTGCTCGATGAAGCCGAAGCCCTTTTCCGCGTTGAACCACTTCACGGTGCCAGATGCCATGTCAATTCTCCTTCTGGGCAGTCTCGGGAGCCGCACTGTGCGGATCCCGCGTCGCTGCGATGATTCACCCATCCGGATAATGACCGAAAATACAAAAGTGCTCCCGGCAGCCGAACGGCCGTCGGAGGCACTTGGAGTTTTGGGAACCACAACTGCAACTGAGATCGACAGTAGCACGCCGAAGCCGGAGAGGCAGCGGGGAAAATTCCACTCGGCGCGCCGTGCGAGATGTTTTCATCGCGCCCTGTCCTTATTTCTCATTTCGCGGTGACAGCTATGGTGCGGGACCGGCTGCTGTGCCGAGAGGGGTCAGCCGTCGGTCGAAGTCTGCGGCTCGGCGGTGGAGCGCCGCAGCTCCTCGTTGATGCGCTTGGCCTCTTCGAGCTGGTCCTCGAGGATGACGATGCGGCAGGCCGCTTCGACGGGGGTGCCCTGGTCGACGAGTTCCCGGGCGCGGGCGGCGATCTTCAGCTGGTAGCGGGAGTACCGGCGGTGCCCGCCCTGTGAGCGCAGGGGAGTGATGAGACGGGCTTCACCGATGGCGCGCAGGAAGCCGGGGGTGGTGCCGAGCATCTCGGCGGCACGGCCCATCGTGTAGGCCGGATAGTCGTCGTCGTCGAGACGACCCAGGGAGTTCTCTACGGTCATTGGCACCTCTGCCTGATCGGTCGGGAAACGCGTCGAGGGGCCCTGGCGCCGAACGGCACCAGGGCCCCGAGGGATTGAACACCATCTTCCGGCCTACTGCTGTGCCGGACTTCTCTGTCCGCGCCGCCCCGATACAGGTGGGGGTGTGCGCGGGGATCGCGTATGCGTGACCGTGGGACCACCTTCCGTTCCGGGGGTCTGCGGTACCCGGGCCGACGAGATTCCCGCCCGGGCGATCCTGATGGCGTCTGCCTCCTTCTTCGTACTCGCTCATATGGCTTACAAGCACAAGACTAACTCCGGCGCATCCTCATGTCTACTACGGCCAAGGCAGATTTCCTCCGCCACGCGATACCGGAGTCCTGCCGCTCCGGTGCCCCCGGCGCCGGTGAACCTCGGGAGCGCTGCCCGCGCCGCAACAACGTTCAAGACGCCTCACCCCGCCCTGTCCGAAAATCCCCGTCATGACTGCACGAGGCTGGCTTCTCTTCTCGCTCATGGGCGTCCTGTGGGGCATCCCGTACCTCCTGATCAAAGTGGCGGTGGACAGCGATCTGACGCCGTCGATGGTGGTGTTCACGCGCTGTGCCCTCGGTGCCGCGCTGCTGCTCCCCTTCGCGCTGCGCCAAGGCGGTCTGCCCGGCGTCCTGCGTACGCACTGGCGGCCGATGCTGGTCTTCGCCTGCGTGGAGATCCTCGGCCCGTGGTGGACCCTGACGGACGCGGAGCGCCATCTGTCGAGCTCCACCGCGGGCCTGCTGATCGCCGCGGTCCCCATCATCGGCGCGCTGCTCGCCCGCTTCTTCGGGGACACGGAGCGCCTCGGCCGCAGGCGGGTGACGGGCCTGGCGCTCGGCTTCTCGGGCGTGGCGGTGCTCACCGTCCCGCATCTGACGGGCGGCAACGCGTGGTCCCTCACGGAGGTCATGATCACGGCGCTCGGCTACGCGATCGCCCCGCTGATCGCGGCCCGCCACCTCAAGGACGTCCCCACGCTCCAGCTGATCGCGCCCTGCCTGACCCTGGCGGCGGTGGTCTACGCCCCCGCCGCGGCGGCGACCTGGCCGCGGGAGGTCCCGGACGCGCCGACCCTGGCGGCGCTCGCGGCCCTCGGGGTCATCTGCACGGCGCTCGCGTTCATCGTCTTCCTCGAACTGATCCGCGAGGCGGGGCCGACCCGTGCGGTGGTCTTCACGTACGTGAACCCGGTGGTCGCGGGGGCGGCGGGCTTCGTCTTCCTCTCCGAGACCATCACCGCGTCCTTCGCGGCCGCCTTCACCCTGATCCTCGCCGGCTCCTTCCTGGCCACGGCGGCCTCAGGACCCCCCCGCCACCGGCGCCCGGCCCGCGCCCCGGCGGGTACCATGGTCGACACGGCAGACGAGCCGGGCGGACGGCCGCGTGGGGGTCCCTGTGGACCTCCCCGAGGAACGTCCGGGCTCCACACGGCAAGGTGGTGGCTAACGGCCACCCGGGGTGACCCGCGGGACAGTGCCACAGAAAACAGACCGCCGAGGGCTCAGGCCCCCGGTAAGGGTGAAACGGTGGTGTAAGAGACCACCAGCGCCTGAGGTGACTCAGGCGGCTAGGTAAACCCCACCTGGAGCAAGGTCAAAAGGAGCGCCCCACCAGGCGCTCTGCGCGGACGTTCGAGGGCTGCCCGCCCGAGTCCGCGGGTGGACCGCACGAGGCCGGCAGCAATGCCGGCCCTAGATGGATGGCCGTCGCCGAGGGGGCCGCGAGGCCCCTTCGGAACAGAACCCGGCGTACAGCTCGGCTCGTCTGCCAAACCCGCCCTGACCTGGGAAAACACCCCGGTTAGGGCGGGTTTTTTTGCGCCCGAAAGCGCCCGTTATTCCCGGCATTTCCCCGGGCTTCCCGCGCGGATATGTACCGGATGTGACGCGCCCGACATGCCCATGCCATCTCGGTGTTCATCGCGACGAGGTGCCCCCGGACGGGGAAGAGGGCTACGCGGCACGTTGACCGCCGTGCTCGCCCGTTCAACGCGGCGGCTGGTGTCCCCGCCTCAAGCCGGGTGAACCCGTCACCGTCGACGTGGGACGACCCCGTAGCCGTCGTCATGCACGCCACCCTGCCCTGCCTGTTCGTGATCGTCGCCGAGGCCGCCCGCCACACCGTGGACCACCTCGCCCACCTGTCCACCGGCCGCGCGATGGAACGCGTCCGCCCCGTGCGCTGGCTCCTGGACCCGGCGCGCACGTTCGCTCTATGGCGGCACATGGTTCTGGGGGAGCGCACCTCTTACCAGCAGGCCGTCGAAGCCGAGCAGGACCGCCTCGTCTACGTGACCCGCCTCAAGGCCCGCCACGGCCGGGTCCGCCGGGCGCCAGCCGAAGAGCGGCTGCCCCTCAAGCTCGCCCGCTACGGCGTCCCCCTGCCCCGCGCCTCGGCCGCCCGCCCGCAGCCCCCCGTAGGGGCCGCGATGGTGGCGGGGGTCGTCGAGCACGCCGGCACTCCGTCCGGGGCTACCCGCGTCCCGCCCGCCGAGAAGCGCCCGGTGCCCGCCCTGTCCAAGACCACGGGGCACGCACCGGTCTTCGCCGCCTCAACCGCTCCCAAGCCTGTGACCGTCCGCCTGCCCGAGCCTCCCGGGCCGGGCCCGGACAGGCCGTTGCCTTCCCGGGACGGACAGATCGAGCGGACACGCCAGGACGCAGCGACCGGACACGCCGAAAAGCCGCAGGTCACATCGGCCAGTCCGGGTGTCCCTGACGCGCTGGCCAAGCGGAACGAGCGCGCCGCCGAGCAGGCCCGCGCCCGCCGCCGCGAGCACGCCGCCGCCTGGCACACCATGCGCCGCGAAGACCCCGAGATCACCCGCGCCGCCGCCGCGCGGCGCCTTGATATTTCCGAGCGGACCTTGCGTCGCGCCCTCACCGAAAACCCGAAGGAGACCACCGAGCGATGACGACCGACACCGGACCCGACTGGGACGGGATACGCAGGGCCCAAGCGCGCGGGCAGCGGCGGCGTGCCGCCACCGAGAACTTCGCCGCCGACGTGCCCTGCCCCCGCTGCCAGGCCCCGGCCCAAACCGGCTGCCACCTGCCCGACCAGCCCAGGCTGGCGGCTGACAGCCCGCACCGCGAGCGCATCGACAACGCCGGGCAAGCCCGCTGGACCCTCGCGCGCACCATCGCCTGCCCCGTCTGCCACGTCCCCGCCGGAACCCCGTGCACCGGACGCGCCGACCCCCACCCGCTGCGCTGGGGCCGCGCCAAGACCAGCACCTGGCCGGACAAGGAGACCGGCCGACGACCACCACCGACGACAGCGCCGCACTCGCCGCGCACCTCCTCCATCACCTCGATACGGCCGCCACCGTCCCTTGCGGGCCGCACGCCGACCTCGCCGCCATCGCCCTCGGCGAGATGGCCGACCACCTCGACGCCCTCGCCGACGGTGCCGCCGCCGACCCCGCCCCCTCCGCCCACGAGGCCAAGGACTGCCTGGCCACTATCAGCCGGGTTGCGCACGGCCTGCCCCTCGGACAGCTCGCCCACACGCTCATGCCTGACGCCGCGCGCCTCGTCCACACCACCACGACTTGCGTTCTGGAGACACGATGACCACCACGACGACATTCGCGCTGCTGCACGAGACCGGCCAACTGGAATGGCACCAAGGGGAACCGGCCTTCGCCGACGACATCATCGACCCCGTCCACAACGCGATCTCCGGCTTCTCCATCCAGCACCTCACCCCGCACGAGCCCGGCCTGCGCGGCTACGGCGCCGACGTCGCGCTCCTGCTGCCCGAGAAGTACGCGCCGAACCCGGTCGCCGAACAGGTGATCGCCAGCCTCGGCGGCCGGGCACAGATGCTCGTTCGCGTATCCCATTCGGCGACGGTCAGCCCGAGTGCGGCCAGGGCTGGGTCGTGGGTCGCGTCCACCAGCAGCCACTTTCCGTCGACCCGCGCTTCGACGGCGGTGTGGACGTCGTACGGAGTCGGCAACAGCGCGACCTCCGGCGGCGTGCCGGGAAGCTGGTAGAGCCAGCGCACCCGGCGTGCGGGGTAGCCGAGCTCACCGAACGCGGCACACAGCAACTCTGCCTTGGCCGCGCAGTTGCCCCGGCCCTTGTCCAGCAGGTCGTCGGCGCGGTGCGCGCCGTCGGTGGCACATGGAACGTCCCGCGTCAGCTCGAACGCCCACCGGGCCGCGTCCCGCAGCGTCGCATCCCGCAGGGCCTTGGGCCCGGCGTCGGCTTCGGCCCGTATGTAGGTCAGCGACCGTAAGACGGCGGGCAGGCAAGCCACACCAGCGGACGGTGCCTTCATCGGGCACCGTCCAGGAGCCAGCGTGCGGCGTCCACGACATCGTCCGCCACGTGTTTGGGCTCGGGTCCCTCGGCGCTCCGCACAGCCGTGGGAGATCCATACGGTGCTGATTCCGGCGGTCTGAGCGCCCGCGATATCGGTGCTCAGGTTGTCGCCGACCATCCACGTCTCGGCGTCGTCGGCCGCGCCGAGGTCTTCAAGGGCGAGCCGGAACAGCACCGGGTTGGGTTTGGCGATGCCGTACGCGCCGGACACGATCACCGACTCCACAAGGCCGTCGAGCCGGGCGGTGGCGAGCTTGGCGGTCTGCGCGACCGGTTCGCCGTTGGTGACCACTCCCAGGTGCCATCCGCCCGCTGACAGCGCGCGCAGCGCTTCGCACACCTCAGGCCGGTAGGGCACCAACTCCGCAGTCCGGTATCGGTATTGGGTGCGCATTTGGGCCGCCGTCTCCGGTACGGGGAACTGGTTCTTCACCTCAGTGAAGAACTCGGTGCGGTTCCCGGCCAGCACCTCGTCAGCGTCCAGGAGCCAACGCGGCGGCACACCGTGCGCGGCGGTGAACTCCTTTGCCCACGCGGCGAACGCGGCCCGCCGGTCGGTCAAGGTGTCGTCCAGGTCGAACAGGGCCACACGGTGGGCGGGGGCAGGCACGAGAGTTCTCCGATCCGTTCAGGAGCGTGGGCGGTTCAACGGGCTCAAGGTGAGGAGGAGCACGGCCGCCGGCCAGGTGCTCCCCGTCACCTCCCGCGGATCGGGCCGCTACTTCCCGGAAGGCAAGGAGAGGGTCAGGAGCAGGTGCTCCTTGGTGATCCTCAGCCCGTGGGGAAGGGCAGTGGCCGGGGTGCCGGTGGGGTGCAGCATGATGGCCGGGCGTGCCTCGTGGTCCTGGCCCCACTCGCGGATGCGCTCGCACAGCCGCTGGGCGAGGTGCTCGCCGTCCGGGCCCTGACCAATGGCCCCGAACTCCCAGCGCGGGATCTCGCTCTCCAGGCGGCGTTGGGTGAAGTAGGCGAGCGAGTCGCCGTCCACGATCGCCGGGCTTTGGACCACGGCGGTGGCGGGCGTGCAGATCCCGGCCTCCACGGCAGCACGCGTCGCGGCGATGCCGCACGTACCTGTCTCGGTGGCCGTCAGCCGCAGCCACACCCCGTCGAACGACTCATTGGAACCGAGTGTCGTCCCGGACCACGCGACGGTCTTGGGCTGGTCGAGGATGCCGCGCAGCCGGGCGGGGGCGATGTCCTGGTCCGCGTCCCACCGCAGCGTGACGTCCCCGGCCTCGTCGAGGGTGGCGGTGTGTTCGCCTTCCTGACCGATCATCGGCACGAACCCGCACAGTTCCATGGAGTCCGAGGGCCACGCGTTGCCATCTCGGACGAAGGCGACGCTGCGGGTCTGGCCGCGCCAGCGCAGCGGCACCACCAGCCGTGCCCCGTCGGCGAACTGGTTCAGCAGGTCCCAGGGAAGATCCCACGCGCCGACGGTGAAGATCCCGCCGTCGTACGGGGCCCGTTCCGGGGCGCCGAGTGCGCCGTCCCGTGTGATCACGGTGACGTCGTGGTAGCCGGTGGCGTCCAGGTTCTTGCGCGCCCCGGCCGTCACCTCCTCGTCGTGGTCGATCGTGACGACCCGCTCGCCCTTGCTCGCCAGGAGCGCGAGGAGGGCGGCGTTGTAGCCGGTGCCCGCGCCGATCTCCAGGAGGCTCTGGCCCTCGCGGACGGCGAGCTGGTCGAGCATCATCGCGACCACGGTCGGCACGGACGCGCAGCTCAGGGCCTTGCCGTCTTCGGCCCGCTTGGTGATGACGGCCTTGTTGGCGTACGCGTCTTCCAGGTCGGCGTCGGGGACGAACGCGTGGCGGGGCACGGCCCGCATGGCCTCTTCCACGCGCGGATCGCGGGCGTGCCCGGCCTGGCGAATGCGGTCCACCATGCGGTTGCGCAGCTCCTCGGGCGACGTATTGGCAGCAGTGGGAGTGGTGGTCATGCGGGTCCTTTCCTTGTGGCCCGTCCATCGGTTCGGCGGGCCGAGCGTAGTGAGCAGGCTTGTGGGGGCGCCTGGTTCCGCGCGGGTCAGCCGTCCAGGAGGAGGCAGGCGTCCCAGTCGGCATCGGGCGGCGTGTTGACGCTGGCGCTGGCCAGGTGGATGCCGTCGGCGCCTTCGAGAAGGCCGCCGTGCTCCGGGAGGCCGTGCACGTCGAGGTAGTGACCCATGCGGGCGTGCACGTCGGGGAGCAGGGCGGCGAGTTCGCCGGTGGAGTCGTCGGCGGCGGCCCGGTGCACGGTCTGTATGAGCCCGGCCCAACCGTGACACACAGAGGCGTCCGTGAGCTGTGACAACTGCTTCTCATCGCGTACGCACGCCGCGAGTGCCTGTTCAGCTCGTTGTTGGCGTGCGGGGTCGCCCAAGGCCAGGGCGGCGACTTGTTGGGCGCGGGCGAGGCCAGGTGTGCCGTAGCACCACGATGGGCGTTGCGGGCCGCTGCTCGTTGCCGTGCCCGCCTGCCACTGGGCGGGGGTGATCAGGCCCGGCCACCACACCGTGGCGCCTTCGCCCTGCCGCCACTGGTCCAGGGCGTCCATGATCCGGCTGATCGCCTCCGCCTGGCCGGTCACGACGATGGCTCGGCGCTGGGCTGCGGCGAGCAGCGCGAGGGGCCCGGCGATGCCGTGGGCGAGCCCGAAGTTGATGTGCCCGTTCGGCCATTGGTCCGACGGCTTCCCCTCGGGGCCGTCACCGCTCCACCAGCCCGGCATCTGCCCGCCGCCCAGGGGTTCGGTCAGGCGTACGAGGTAGACGAGGACGTCGCGCAGCAGGTGCCATCCGGGGCGGCGGTGCAGGAGGTAGACCCCGAGACCGGTCAGGCCCCTGATGAGGTCGAACTCCCGCAGCGGCGCAGGGCGTCCGGTGTCGATGCGCTGCTGGGCGCGGGCGAGGCGTTCGCGGACCAGGACGTTGACTGTGCGGTCCAGACCGGTCAGGGCGCGGGCGTAGGCGGGGTGGTCGGCGGTGTGCAGGGCGAAGGCGACGGCCGGGGCGCCCCGGAAGAGCCCGGACACCTCGGGGTGGGCGTTCACCGGGTGGTGGGTCATGGTGGCCACCCACCGGTGCGCGGTCTCCCACGCGCCCGCACCGGTGCGGGCGTTGGCGATGTGGCGCAGCGCGATGCCCGGCGCACCGGCGCCCAGGGACTGGTGCCACCACGGCCCCGACTCGGTGGAGACGGGCGCCGGTGCGGTGGCCGCCTTCACCGGAGTGCCCCGGTCTGGAGGGCGCGCGCGGTGAGGGCGGCTTGGCGGGCCATGCGGCGGCAGGCTCGTTCGCGGTCCCGGTCGATGCCGAGTGCCCGGTTGTGGTGCATGTGCAGCAGCGACTCCAGCACCGCCCCCACGTCCACCCCACGGGGCAGGGCACGCCGGTAGGTGTCCAGCGCGCTCGCACGGTCCTGGCGTGCCTTGGCCGCGGGCTCGGGGCACTGGCCCGGATCGTCCCACCGCCCGGTGCGGGTCGCGCTGGTTACCTGGGCGGCGATCGTGCGGTCTACGACGACGTCCGGCGCGGGCCGGGCGGCCAGCCACTGAAGTGCCTCGTCCGGGCTGCCGAGCAGGCCCCGGCAGATGTCGACCATGTCGAGTGCTACCAGCGCGGCCGGGTCGAGATCGTCCGAGTACGGCTGGTGGCGGAGCTGGGCGGCGACGGCGTGGGAGTCGGCGCAGAACACCGCCTCGGCGGCCTCCATGGCCTCAGGGCCGCCGCCGTAGCGGCTGGTCTCGGGGCGGTAGGTGTCGAGGGTGAGACCGGCGGCCATGCCGTCCTCGCGCAGACCTGTGGCCCACCGGCTGACCGCTGTCGCGTGCGCCGCGAACTCACCGGGGCCGGTGCGGATACGCAGCCGCAGGTGATCGGCTTCGTGGGGGCTGCGGTAGCGCACGAACCACCACGCCGGGGCGCCGTCCAGGGAGGCCAGCAGGCCGGGCAGGTAGTCGGCGACGATCTCGGACTGCCGTTCCGGGTGAGCGGGAATCTTCGCGTACAGCCAAGCCGCCTCCGGTGCTGCGGGCAGCTGCTCACGGTGGCGGCCGACCGTCACCGACGACGCGGCGGGCAGCGGCGCTGAGGCAGGGGCTCGGGTGGTAACCAGAGGCAGGGCGATCTCGTGGGCGTGGCCGTCCATCCACCCGTACTCGGTCGCCTGGGCGCTCTCGGTGAGCTGGGCCGACTCGTGACGGGCCAGGTGGGAG
This sequence comes from Streptomyces sp. NPDC017940, assembly GCF_044328435.1. Classification (NCBI taxonomy): domain Bacteria; kingdom Bacillati; phylum Actinomycetota; class Actinomycetes; order Kitasatosporales; family Streptomycetaceae; genus Streptomyces; species Streptomyces sp. NPDC017940. Next base: position 821,725 of record NZ_JBIRHJ010000001.1, read on the forward strand.
CGTAGGAGCGCGGTATGGGCCCGCTCGTCGAGGTTGAGGCGCAGCGTGCGGTCCGCGTCGCGCAGTTCCACCACCGTGGGCAGATGCCACCGGCGGCGCCACCGGTCCAATGCCCCGGCCCATGCCTCGCCCCCGGCGCTCGCGCCCGGCAGGTCAGCGGCGGTGAGGTACCAGCGGGCCGGGGCGAGGATCGTGCGGCCGTGACGGACCCGTGGCAGGTACGGGAGGCGCTGGGTGTGTGGGCCCCAGTCGAATTCGTGCCATCCGGCGGTGAAGGCGCGGGGCAGGTGGGCGAGGAACCGTGCCAGCGCCGGGGGCTGCTTCTCCAGGGCCAGGGCATGGAAGACCTGCGGTTCGACCACACGGCCCCGGGAGACGCTGACCAGGTACAGCGCGGTGCCGGTCGCGGTCACCGCCAGGTCCTCCAGCGCGAGCAGTTCCGGCCCCACCTCCTCCTCGTGTGCTGTGGAGCACGTGCGCCAGCCAGGTGCTGCGGAGCACAAGCCGCGGTGCTCGCCGAGTGGCAGGACGTGGTCCAGGTAGGCGGGGACACGGCACACGTTCTCGGCGTGGGCGTAGAGCGGCGGGAAGGACAGCTGTACGGGCAGCGCCCCGGCGGTGGCGGTCGGCGCGGACCGGTAGACGTCTTCCAGGCCGGAGCCGGAGGCGGTCGCGGTGAACCGTGAGGTGAGGGTGCCCGCCGCGCGGGCGGGCGCGACGGTGAGCGTGAAATCCCCGCGCCCCAGAGCCTGTGTGCTGGTGGCGTGGATGAGGGCGGACACCTCGACGTGCGGCGGGATGCGCCGCACGTCCGAGCTGGCGGGTCCGGCCAGCTCGGTGATGGTCTCCTCGGTCAGGACGATTTCGCGGCTGCCGTCGGCGAGGGCCTGCCAGGCCAGGGCCAGGAGCCGTTCGTCCCGCTCCCCGGGCCCCTCACCCGTCGGCGCGGGCTGGGTGCTGCCGGGGTAGCCGGGCGGGTATCCCAGCCCGGTGTCTGGGTCGAGGACCTCCAGCAGCGGCACGGGCGTTGCGGTGCCGTACCGGTCCAGGAACGCCGCGTGGAAGGCCCGCCAGGCGGGCTGTCCGGTGGGCGTGCGGGTCAGCCGGGCAAGAACGCTCGCGGCCTGCTCCAGCTCCCCGGCCACGGCGGCGGGGATCGTCACGTCGCAGTCGAGCCGCAGGTCCATGGACAGCGGGGTACGCCCGGCCTCGGAGACCTCCCGCATCTGGCGGGTGAGGCCCGTGCGCAGCCGGGCCTGTGCCGCACCGCTGGTGGCCTCGTGGTTGTGATGGCGGACATCGGCGTGCACGGCCTCCAGCATCCGCAGCAGCGGAACCACCGGAGTTATCGCCGGGGCTCCGGCTTCGTGCAAACGGTCCAGGACATGGGCCAAGGGGTCGGTGACGGTGAACGGAGCGCGCAGGCAGGTGATCAAGAAGCCGCGCCGTACGAGCTCGGCGAGCATGCCGTGGACCCGTTCGCGCGGGGCGTCGGGGAACGCCTCGGTGACCTTGTCGAGGACCGCCCCGAAGCGGGTGGGGGCCGTCGTCGCTTCCCATACGGCCTGCACGGCGCTGGTGTGGCTGATGGTCACCCGGTTCGGTCCGTGCGGCGCCTCCAGCCGACTGCCGCGCCGTACAGCGGCGTTGCTGAACACCACCTCTAGGCGCTTCAGCAACTCCGGGCAGCCTTCCAGCCGTTCCACGATGCTGGCCAGCCACTCGGCGCCGACACGGACCACGGGCCGGTGCCCGTCGCCCCAGACGACACGGGCGCGCTCGCCCACCGTCACGGGGGCGACCCCGGCGAACAGGCCGAAGGGGGTGGGGCGGCCGGTGGCGCGCAGCAGGTAGCGCATGATGGCCGACGCCGCACGGCGGACACCGCGCCCGGTCACGGTGCGGCCGTCCAGGATGGTGCCGACGCGGGCGGCGAGCGCGGGACTTGCCTGTTCGATCACGTCGGGCAGACCGGGTCGCGCCCATACCTCGCACAGCCAGGTGCGGCAGTCGGCCTCATCGCCGAGGTCGGGCCAGCGGGCTGGGGCTTTGGTGAGCGGCATGGCCGTGGACCGCAGCAGGGCGACCCCGGTATGCCGGTACAGCGGCGTCATGACGTTCCTCCGGGCGAAGAGGGAGCGGGCAGTGGGGAGTGTGGCGGGGCCGGGCTAAGCCCGGCCCCGCCGGTGACGGGCTGGGTCAGACGCTGCTGTTGCAGGAGGAGGCGCAGGTGGGGTCGCAGCCGTCGTTCGTGTCGCAGCCCTCGTCCGGGTCGGCGCTGTCGGTCGTCACGATCACGTCCAGGTTGAAGACATCCCCGGACTTGTCCTTCGCGGTAGTGCGCATCGCTTCCTCGTTCTCTCTCGGATGGATGGGACAGGCCCCGACCTGACTGGCGGGCCGTACTCGGCGCACCGGGTTGGGTGGGGCGGTCTGCGAGGTGACGCTGAGCACCCGGGCCGGCGCAGGTGCTCCTCGTCACCTGCCGCGGGCAGTACCTCGCGACAGGGCTGATGGCTCCGGGCTCCGGCGGTGGTGCGCTACCGGGGCCGGAGCGTTCTAGGTGCTGCCGGACTCGTCCGGCACGGTGTCCGGGGCCGACACCGACGCGGGGGCCGCCTCGGTGGTCACGTCGTTGTGGACGCTTACGCCCAGCAGCGCGAGCCCGGCCGCGATCGCTGACCACCACGTCACGGCCGCAACCGAGTCGCCGTCGACATAAAACCGGTGGCGGCTCATCGCTGGGCCCCGGCGATGGACGGGAGCCGCTCGCGGGCACCAACGGGGGCGGGGGTGAAGCCGTCGGGCATTGGAAAGCGGGGCTGCCCCAGCGCGCGCCAGCACACACGGTCGCCGGTGAACCCGGTCCGGGCGTGCAGCCAGCGACGGTTGTCCAGCAGATAGCCCTGCCCCGGCTCCAGCCGCACCGTGGCCTTGTGACGAGTGATCGCGGCCCGCAACTGCGGCAGATAGGGCTGCACGATCGGGCTGAAGCGGGCCAGCCCGTCAAGGCGCAGCCGCACTGCCATGGTGTGGTCGGCGTGGGCCGTGAAGACCTGGCTGGGGTGCCCGTCCCCGGCGCCGAAGTAGGCGCTGCGCGGCTGCGCCAGCGCGGTGACCGCTTCGTGCGAGACGGTCGTCAGGTCCGCGTGCACGGCACGGCCGTCGACGAGCACGCACTCCCCGCCCGCCTGGGCAGCCTGCCCGCACACCAGCAGCATCAGGCGCGGTGGGCACGGGATACCGGAGCGCTCGGTGTGCGGGCCCAGGGCACCGTGACCGAAGCCGGCGAACCCTGCCCGGTGGGCGTGGTGGCCGGTGTCGCGGATCGTGGTGATCCCGTCGGAGTCGGAATCCCGGTGCTCGGTGACGGTCATGATGCGGCTGGCCAGCGCCAGGACGTCCGTACGCGAGGCAAGCCCGGTGACCGTGACCAGACCGTGTTCGCGAAGGTGGGCCGCGATGCGCGCAGGCACGTCGGGCCGGTGAGGGTCGATGCGATGGCGGGCGAACACGTCACCGGGGTGGGCGGAGGCATGGCGCATCGCGGGACTCCTTCGCGTCAAGGTGGTGGTGCACCAACTGTTGGGAGCGATCGACCGACGGGTAAAGCGACAGATTGTCGACTCGGGTAATTCGGCCACACGGGCAGCGAGTTGGTTGCTGCGTGCTACGTTCCGAACACCCGCGACCGGCCGCGACTTTCGAGGACTGCGATGGCGTACGTACCGCCCACTTGGCCCGTCTCCGTCAAGGGCGTCGCCCTGGACACACAGGGGCGCGTGCTGCTGCTCAAGAACGAGCGCGAGGAGTGGGAACTGCCCGGCGGCCGCCTGGAGCCCGACGACCCCACCCCCGAGGTCACCGTCGCGCGGGAGATCAGTGAAGAGTCCGGATGGAGCGTCAAGGCCGGGCCGCTGCTGGACGTGTGGATCTACCAGCCACTGCCCGAGACACTGCCAGAACGCCGCGTCGTGATCATCACCTACGGCTGCACCGTCCTGACCCCCGACGCCGCACCGGCCCTGAGTCACGAGCACAAGGAGATCGGCCTGTTCGCCGCCGACGAGGTGCCCGGTCTGACCATGCCCGACGGCTACAAGCAGTCCATCGCCGCCTGGTACCGGCGCAAAGGCTGAGCGGCCATGGGCGGCGAGCTGGCGCGGCGTCCCTCGGCCCACCACGTGTTGTGGCACTGGGCCACCCCACAGGCCCAAACGGTCCTGGCGACCCGTGATCTGGGCGCCATCCTGCGGTTCTACCGGGCCGTGAACGGCCTGAACCAGACCGAGCTGGGCACCCTCCTCGGCTACGACAAGACGACCGTCTCCGCGATGGAACTGGGCAAGCGTGCCGTCAACGACACCGACGCGCGCCGCCACGTCGCCGAGCGCTTGCGCCTTCCCGCGCACATCCTCGGTGTGACCGACCCGGCCGACACAGACCACCGCGCCATGCTCCAGTTCGGCGAGTCCGCCGTCCGCCTCGCCGAGATCGCCCGCCAGTCCGGCCACGCCTCCGAGGCCGTCGCCGAACTCTGGCCGCTGGTGGCCCGGCTGGAGGCCCGCACCGAGGACGGGCACGCCGAGCGCGACGTGCTGCGCCTGCTCGCCCAAGCGCGCGTCGGCCTCGGCGTGGCCCTCGGCAACGTCCTGCCCGAGGAACGCCTGCCGACCGCCGCCCGCTGGACCGCCAAGAGCCTGGAGATCGCCCGCTACTTCGACGACCCCGCCTTCACGTCCAACGTGCTGCGCATGCACGGCAACGAGCTGCGCAAAGCCCGCCTGACCGGCGCCGCCGTCCAGCGTCTCCAGCACGCCGCCACCATCGCGCCCGACCAGGACGCCTGCGCTGCCGTCCTGCCCCTGCTCGCCCGCGCCGCCGGAGCCCTCCACGACGGCCCTCTCTTCGACGCCGTCCTGCGTGAGACCGACCAGCTCCTGGACCACGCCGAGCACACCAGCATGTTCAACCCGTACGCCCTGCACGAGATCCGGCTGCGCGGCCTGATCGCCACCGGCCGCACCCGCGCCGCCATACAGCTCGCCGACCAGGCGCCTGCCCCGACCATGGCCGTGGCGCCGCAGTGGCGCGTGATCGAGCTCGTCACCGTCGCCCACGTACGGCTCATCGGTGACGACGGTCCCGGGGCCGCCGAGTGCCTGAACGGCGCGCTCGGCGAAGCCGTCCGCCAGCGCCTCCCGCACCAGTTGCAGCGCATCATCCGCACCGCCGCGCACCGCCTGCCCGACGTGCGTGACGCCGCCGCAGCGGCCCTCGACCGTATGCGGCAAGAGATGGCCGCGTGACCGCCTCCCACGGCTGCACGCCGTATGTCGGAGATACGCGGGCTTGCCCGCCGCCGACGGCGGGCAAGCCCTGGCGCCCCTCACGGGTGGGACGGCGCCGAAGGTGCTCGCGAGCACACGGCCGACCGCGGTGCTGCACGACACCTGGACTTGGTGCCCGCCGAGAGCTGCACTGGATCGCATGAGAGATCACCGTCCGCCTCGTCGTAAGTCAGCCATGCACAACTGCCTGCTCCTGCCTAAGGGTTGATAATGCGGAAGATCTGGAAGCAGGCTCAGTTAAGAACGGCGGGCAACGGGCGGTAACCCCATGAAGGGGCCCTACGGTGGGTACATACAAGGGGGGTGCCGCCGTCGACGGAGGGGCACATCATGGATCTTCCGAAGTCACCGGCGGCGCTTCCCGCCGCTCTCAGGGCTGACCCTCGCGTCGCTGGAGCGCTCGCCCGCCGTGACGTCGGCGCAGTCTTCGACCTCGCTCACAGCGAGGCGGGTATCAGCTTCAACAGGATCGGGGAGGCGTGTGGCATCCGGCCCGAGTGAGTCAGTCGCCTGGCCAAGGGCGACGGCAGCGTGACCACCCTGCAGGGCCTGGAGAAAGTCGCCGACGGGCTGCGGATTCCGGGCCGGGACTTAGGCTTGGCAGCAAGGCCATGGGAGAGACAACCCGCCTCAACTCACCAATGGCACACGGAGGATGGAGACGATCCGATGAAGCGCCGTGACGCTCTGCGCGGCGCGCTCGCTGCCGGTCTGGCAGGTTCCGGGCTCGCCGCTTTAACGACCACCCGCAACGACATTGACGCCGCCCTCGCCGCCGACCACGGCTCCGACCTCGGGTTCTGGGAATCCACCGCCGAGCGGTACGGCTACGGCTACCACGGGCAGGCCCCGGACGAAGTCCTCGCCGACATGCTCGACGACTTCGACGAGCTCAAGTCCCTCCTGGCTCAGCGGCACACCGACAAGGACCGTACGACACTGTCCCATGTGACCGGACGGATGGCCGGGATGGTCGCGATCATCCTGCACGACATGGGCCAGCACCACGAGTCCCACCGGTGGTTCGCCACCGCGACCCGGGCCGCGAAGAAGTCCGGGGACCAGCTCCTGCACGCGTGGGTGCTGGGGCGTGAGGCGATGGTGCCGCTGAACTTCGGCGCCCCGCAGGCCGCCGCCAAGCTCGCCGACCAAGCCCGCTACCTGGCCGGGGACAAGCCCAGCGCCGCCGCCGCGCTCGCGTCCGCTGTCGCCTCCCGCGCCTACGCCGTCAGCGGCGACCACGAGAAGGCCCTCGCCGCCATCGCCGACGTGGAACGGCTGGCCGACCGGCTCTCCCCGCAGCAGCACGCCGACACCTGGTTCGGCTACCCGATGCAGAAGCATCACGTCCACATGAGCCAGGCTCTCACTGTCCTGGGCCAGACCCGGCGGGCCTACGAGACGCAGAAGGAGGCGCTGGCGCTGTCGCGTGCCCCGTCACTGATGACGCGCGCACTCATCGCCATCGACACGGCCTCCTGCCACGCGCACGACGGCGACCGAGCCACCGCCGCCCACCTCGCCGCCGCCGCGTACGGGCAACTGCCCGCCTCCTACCGCAGCGGCCTGACCCGTACGCGGGCGCTCGCCCTGTACCGGACCCTTCCTGCCGATACCCCTGACATCGGGCAACTCGCCGACGCCCTGCGCCTCGCGAGCTGAAAGGCCGTGATCTGCACTCACGCTGACCGGGTACTCAACCGATGACCCCCGACCTGCGACGGGCCAAGGCCGACGATGTGGCGGAGCTGGTCCGCATGCGCAGCACTCTGCTCCTGTCCCGCCCGGTGGATGCCCATTGGACGGCGGTCCTGACAGAGGACCTGCGCGAGCGGCTGACCAACGACCCGCTGTTCGCCGCGTTCGTCATCGATGCCCCCGACGGCCGGGGCTTGGTCTCCTCGGCTCTCGGTATGGCCTACCGGGTCTTGCCCGGCCCCCGCTACCCGAAGGGGCTGGCCGGGCGGGTCCACGCGGTGGCCACCGAGTCCGCCTACCGGCGGCGAGGGTACGCTACGGCCGTCACGTCAGCCCTGGTCGACTGGTTCCGTGACCGGGACTGCACTCTGTTCGAGGTGTACGCCAAGGGCGACTCCGCCGGTCTCTACCGAGCCCTCGGCTTCGAGGCCGACCCGGCGTGCATGCGGATGTCCGCCGTCCTGCCCGAGTGCTGACGAGGTGACGAGGTGACGCCGAGCATGCGCGCCGGCCAGGTGCTCACCATCACCTGCCGCGGTTGCTCCTTGGCGAATCTTGCCCCGATGCCGTTGCCGTGCGGCAACATCGTTCGGCATGAATGAAGTCTTGTCCGCGCTGGCTGGCGCAGCGATCGGCGGTGCCTTTGGCTTCGCTGGAGCACTTGCACAAGCTCGCAGCGCCCGAGCCCAAGCTGATGCCTCCCGGGCGGCGGCGAAGCATCAGGCGGACACTGCTCACATGCAGTGGGTGCGTGGAGGGAGAGGGGCGGCCTGCTCCGCGTTCCTAGCCCTGACACTGGAGTTGAGGGACCAGACCTTCCATTTCAACTGCGAGAGGGAGCGGGTTGCCGAGTATGGCGGCGTTCGGCGACGCCGCCGCTACCGGCGGAATAGGTCTCGCATGGAAGCCGAGATCAGCGAGACCTTGAGACGTATGCGGGACACGTTGGCAGTGATCGAGCTATACGGTCCACAAGAAGTGGCCAACGCAGCGCACACAGTGGAGCGTGCTTGTGTGAATCTGTCCATGTGTGCTGAAGGGTGGGTAAGGGACGCTGGTCTTCCCCAATTTGACTGGAACACAGATCTCAGCGCAGTGATGCAGGCGCAGGGGGTGTTCGCAGATGCGGCGAGACCGCACCTCGATATCACCTCCCCATGAGCCCTCCACCAGTCTCTCCGAGCAGTGGCCTGGGATGCCCGCCACAGATCTGCTGTTGGCACGCTTCGGCAGCGACGGAGGATGTGATCTCTCAATGCCTCTACTAGTCACCCCGCGGCCAGCGACGGTCAAAGGGAGGGTCTAAGCAAGGGCTTGGCCCAAGTAGAGCTCGTGCACGCAGCCGTCAGTCTTCCTCGTCGTCTCCTCCGGCTCGAGGCCCCTCGGCCCGCTGTATCGACGCACCTTGACCTCCCTCCGGCCGCGCGAACGACTTCATGAAGAAGCGGCCGCAGAAGCAGAGCAAGACGGTGTACCAGGCCGAGAAATTCTCGATGGCTACAGGGAGAAGCAGTAGGTCGCGACGACCGGTGCACGATCACCTGAGCTGTGGAGCTGCACGCGGGTGAGAAGTTCGCGACGGGCCACGACGCCTGTTCTCGAAGACTGCAAGGTGAACCACCTGCCCGAGGTCATCGTGTAGTTCGGCAATCCGGATGACGTGTTCAGCCGCTCATGCGGCCGGTACGCGTAGGTCGCCTACCTGGGCGGCTGGGAGATGTTCGACAACTTCGTCGACGACGAGGATGACGACTTCTTCGGCAAGGGCACAGCAAGAAGCCCGGTGGTCGCTACGAGCGGAAGACGCAGGTCGCAACGCTCAGCGGTGACGACCCCGCCCGCTGGCCTCGGTGAAGGACGCAATGCGACTCGATCCAACAGCGCTTCATGCGCATCGTGTTGCTTCCTGGCACCGCCGGGTGTTGTCAGTCAAGGCCGTCACAATGTGGTCCACGGCCTATCGGGCTTCCGCTGGACACAGCGGCGGCCCCCTGTGCCCGCAGGAGGCCGCCAAGTGAAGTGAAGGACCGGAGCACCCTCTAAGAGGACAAGATTCCCGCACACCACGAGCCTACGGGCCACCACTGTCAATGCAATCACTGCCCCCGGTACCTCGACGGCGCCGCCCTTGGCCATAAGCCCGTCGAACAGGGACCGGCGGCAGGCCGACGGTTGTTCCGACGCCTGGTCAGCACCGCTGGTGACGAGACGGTACGCAACATGGTCAAGGCCAGTACCACCGGCGTGGCCTACGCGATTCTGTGGTGGATAGAGCAGCACTGATCTGCCTGGTCGGGGCCACCAGCTCATGGCCCCGACCTTCGCTCAACGATCGAGAAGATCGTGAACGTCGGAGAGCAGCCGACGAGGACCTTCGTATGGGCCACCCGGCCCTGATCGTCGCCGCGAGGAACGCCGACCGCTGCCCCGCAACGCGGCGGTCCGTCTCCCATGCCCGAGGGGGCGCCGACAGCGCATACATTCAGCCATTGTCGAATCGCCTTGGAGGGCGTGCACGACACTGCCCTATCAATCCACGCAGATTCGGCGGGAGAAGCGCAGGTCAGCGCCCTACCACCGCCGCGAGGAGCATGTCCGACAAGTCGCCCAGTTGATTAACTCGCCGTTCCGGGTGTCCGAATCCCACCGCCCGGTGAGGCCCCTGGAGCAGTAGCCCGGGTAGCTGCCGCAAGCAGTTTGAGGTGACGTCGAGCGCGCCGCTGGCCAGGTACTCGACGTCACCTGCCGCGGAGCGGTGCTACTTCACCGTGAACAGCAGTGGAAGGAACGGGACGAGGACGGTCAGGCCAGTCACGAAGGCGTTGCGGTGGATCACGGCGGCAGCAATTCCGGCCGCCGCGATAGCGACGGGCGGGGAAAGACGCGCCGCTGAGGCTCCCAGTGCCACAGTCCCCATGCACGCCAGGGAGAGGCACAGGCGAAGGAGTTCGTGGCTTCGTTCGTAGCCGTTGAGATGTTCCTCGTCGAGAAGGGCGCCGAGGCGTTTGTCCACGTACCGGTCGCATATCTGGAGGGTGAGCCGCCCTAGTTCCTTGGCGCCTTCCTCTGGGCTCTCGTCGAGCTGCTGTTCCGCCCTGCGCAGTGCAGCTGCAACGCGCCCCGCGTGGGCCTTAGCTTTGGCCTGGCGGTTCCAGTTCAGAGGAACCGAACCGCGCAGGAATCGCGCCCAGCGCACCCGCATGATCGTGAGCCCTATGGACACATCTGCCACGTGGGTGTGCTCGGGGCCGGGGTTCCGCACGACGTCGGCGCATTGTCCGATTAGGCCGACCCAGACCGCGAGTGGCCGGAACGCCAGAGGTGTGCCCATCCCGGAGTACCGCAGCACCGTCATCGTTGGCCGTACGAGCAGGATCGGCCAGAGGATGACGGCTGTCATCGTGGCGACCTGAGCGAGGCCCATCAGCCCCGAGGAGTTCAGTGGGGGCGGATTGGCCGAGTCAGGAAGGGCCAGCGACGGGACGTTTGAGAAGACCAGGTCGGCGGTGACGCGAGTAGCCAGCCACCACTCGAAGACGACGATGGGGACGGTCGCGAGCCGCGCAAGGAGCCTGCCCTCGTAGTAGAGCCGCAGATGAGCGCGCGTGCGAAGCGAGACCGGGCCGATTCCCAGGATCTCGGCGTCATTGCGCAGCTTGCTTATCGCTTCGTTTGCCTGCGACCGATAGCGCAGAGCCACGCGGCTCCGGACGGCAGCAATCATGCGCCGAGGATGACACGCCGTGACTCCCTTCGCTCAGCGTTCGCCCGCACTGTGACGGTCAGCACGCGCGCCGGCAGGGTGCTCGGCATCACCTGCTATCAGATGCCTCTGGTGCGCCGTCGATCGAGACAGGTCGACCATTCTTAACGACCGTGCTTGGTATCCGAATTGAGAGAAAATTCCGGGCGTGGGGGTAGGCATGGCTGCCAGACTCCACCCATGGACGCCTTGAGGTTGCGAGCAGCGGTAGCGAAGCTGCCAGACGACATCAGTGTGAGCATGGCCGCCCATCATCTCCTCGGCCGGGCAGTTCAAGCTGAGGCCATGATGGATAGCGTGATCGCAGCACGGCTTGGACGGTCGATCGCCGAAGTTCTTGTTCTCCATGGCAAGGTGATCTCGCAGATGAGCATCAACGCGAAGCTCTCACTGCTCCAAGAGATCATGGAGGGCGAAGGATGGGGCGACGATTTCCCGTTCGTCGTCCCGGTCCTGCGAGCACTCTTCGCTCTCCGCAACAAGCTGGCGCACTCCCTGCCCTTCGGGTTTGCTGAGACGCCACTGGCCCAACCGGCTGCCAGGTTTTGGTCTGCACGCCGAGGCAACGTGAAGATCGAGGAAATTACCGTGTCGACCATCGTTGGCATGGTCCACTCGGCTCAGCACGTGATCGGGGTGGACATGAACTTTCTCCATGTCCGGGCGCTGCCTGACTCCTATTGGACGGAGATGTAGTGGCGCTTCGTTCTTTCGGTAGAGCTGGGTGGCGACTCGGAGCACGGCAACTATGCGGGTGGTCGCCGTCATCTGCTGTGGTCGGTGCAGTCAGCCCCCGACTCGCCTACCGCGCACTCGCTGCGAGTTGGTGAGGCGTGCCGCTGGCGCGCAGTTCTTTCAGATCGGGGATGTGGTTGTAGAGGGTGCCGTGGGAGACGCCGAGCAGCTTGGCGATGCTGGTGATGGAGTGCTCGGGGTTGGGGAGCATGTCGCGGGCAGCGCGGATGACTTCCTCGGTAGCGACGCTGGGGCGTCCGCCAACGCGGCCTCGGGCTCGGGCGGCCGCCAAGCCCTCGTTGGTGCCGGTGATGATCAGCTCGCGGATGAACTCGGGCAGGGCGGCGAAGACGTGGAACACGAGCCGACCGCCGGGGGTGGTGGTGTCCAGGTTCTCGTGCAGCGAGGTGAAGCCGATCCCGCGACTACGCAACTCGGCGACCATGTTGATGAGTTCCTGAAGGCTGCGGCCGTAGCGGTCGAGCGAGGGGACCACGAGAGTGACGCCCGCGTCGATGAAAGCGTGGCACGCCTTCAACTCCGGGCGGAGCGCGTTCTTGCCGGACTTCTGCGGGCATGACGGGTGCGGTCCTGTTGATCACATGAGGGGCGCGCCGTCGCGGAGGTACAACGCCCGTCCCGCGTCCAGTGCTACCAGAGCGTGCTCGAACCGGCTCCGGGTGCGGTCCCGGAGGCGGCCGGTGGCTTCGGCGGCTGTCACGAAGGCGGCTTCGGACAGCTCGTCGTCCCGTGGCCGCAGCCGGTCGGCCTGGTCCTCGTCCAGGACGCCGCCGTCGAAGACGAAGGCGAGCTGATCGTCCCAGGGGCCGTGCGGGGCCACCCAGTCCACCACCAGCAGCCCGAGCGGCGTGACGCGTAGGCCGAGTTCCTCCACCAGTTCGCGGCGTACCGTGTCCTCCGGTGGCTCGTTGGCCTCCGCCATCCCGCCGGGCAGGTCCCATCCCGGTTTGTAGGTGGGGTTCACCAGGAGCACATGGCCGGACGGGTCCCGCAGCAGTACATCGGCCGCCACGCGCTTGCGGGCCTGCTTGGCGTTGCCCTCCGCGAGATACGCGTTCCACGCGTCGGCATCGGCGGGATCGGGTGCTGTGGGCCTCATGCGGTCGTGCCTCCCGGGGGTGGCGGAATCAGGTCGGCCAGCAGGAGCATTCTGGCGCGGCGTGCGTCATCGAACCGCGCCAGGTACTCCCGGACTGGTTGGCGACCCCGGTGCGGCTGCAACAGCCGGCGTAGCCCGTCGAGCTGCTGCACCACCCGGACCGAACCGAGAGTCGGGCTCGTCCTGAGCAGGTCGTGGCCCACGCTCACCGCGGCGTCCAGGTTTCCCTGGCGCACGTGGATGTCCACCAGGGTGATTCGGCTGAGAGCCAAGGACCGCGCCCGCCCCGCCTCGCGCAGCGCAACAGCTCGTTCGGCGTGTGCCAGAGCCTCGTCGTACTGCTCCAGGTCACGCAGGATCAGAGCTGACTCGCTGGCCAGCGCGGCGGCGTCGAACGGGCTCAGCCACGGATGATCAGCAGCGGGTGAAGCCTCCAGCTCACGGTGCGCGACCTCCAGTGCGTGGGCGGCCGGGGTGCGCTGAGCCGCGACCGCCAGCGCACGCGCCTGCATGGTGTGCAGCCGCGCCGTCAACGCGGGCACGCGAGGCCCCTGTGCGGCCAGGTCGAGCCCGGTCCGCGCCCAGCCGACAGCCCCGGCCGCATCCCCGGTCTCAAGGGCGAGGTGGCTGCTGCTCGCAGCGACGTGCGCGGCCAACGGGAGGTCACCAGAGGCGCGGGCCAAAGGGAGAGCGCGGGCGAAGTGCCGGGCCGCGCGGTCGTCATGCCCCGAGTCGTGGGCCATCCAGCCCGCCATCTCGGTCAGCGCGGCTGCGGCGGCGAACACCTGCGGACCGCTGCCGATGTCGACCAGCCGGGGCGCCACCCGGTCCGACAGATGCCGGACGACAGCCCCGTACAGCCTGCCGCCTCCGGTCTGCCGGTCAGCGCTGCGGAAATGATCCATCGCCACCAGGTCGTCACCGTCCGGCGGCGGCCGGTCCGTCCGCTCGTGCTCGGCGGTCGCCGGCGCGGGCTCCCACGAGCGTCGAGCCAGCCCCAGCAGACGGCCGGGGATGTGGAAGGCGTCGGCGATCTGCTCGAACAGGGTCAGCTTCTCCACCCAGCTCTTGCCGTTCATGTAGTCGTACAGCCGCCCCTGCGTGATGTCGACGGCGGCAGCGATGCGCCGCGTACTGACACCCCGCGCGTTGAGCATCCGGAACACCGCGCCCATGTCCCGCTCGGCGCATGCATGGGACAGGCGTTCATCTCCGAGCAGACCGGCGACAACCTCGCGCGGGTCCGGTAACAGACGGTCCATCTGCGACTCCCCCGGGTAGCGAATGGAACCGATGCTAGGGCCAACGCCGCTGGCGCGACTTCGCAATGGAGTCACCTTCTGGAGTCTCCCCGTCCCCTTCTCCACGGGTTGACTGACTGCCAGATGCCGGAAAGCGCACCCGTGTACGCACCTCGGCGCGGCCTCGCCCGTAGGTTTCTGCTCCGAGGCACGCGGGCGGGGCCTTCCCCAGCCGCCCAGACCAAGGCGTGACGATGACCATGACCAACGAGCGAGTCGGACCAGGCCAATACCCGCGCCAAAGCGTCACGCTGGTGAGCGAGGCCGCCGCTGTTCCGGTGGCGCGTCAGATAGTCCGGAAGGCCTGCGCGGAGTGGGGCATGGACCAGGGCGCCGCAGAGACCGGCACGCTCCTGATCTCCGAAATCGTCACCAATGCAGTCCGCCACGGTCACTCTCACAGCGTCCGGGTGATCGCCGAGCAGCCGCGCCCCGACCGGCTCCGCGTAGCCGTGGTCGACAAGTCCCGCCGCATGCCCGAGCTGCGCATCGTTGGTCCGGACGCCATCGGCGGCCGTGGCCTCCTCCTGATCGACGCCCTCTCCGACCGCTGGGGAGCCGATCTCCTTCCCTGGGGCAAGCGGGTCTGGGCTGAGGTCGCGACCAAGGTCGGCGACCAATGACCGGGACGGCCGGCTGTTACGACCCCGGCCACAGGGACGCGCCCTCTGCGCGCATCCATCTGTCGGCCGTCGGCAGCGCGCGGGACGGTCCTCGCACCCGAAGGGGACGTTCACACCAGTTGCCCCGGCTGAGCCCCTCTCGCCGTCCGGAAGCCCCGGCGGCGGTTGCCACTGTCGGATCACCTGAGAGACGAGGAGACTCATGCGACAGCCCTTGACGTCACTGGATCAGGTCAAGCCCTGGGGCGGGTGCCTGTGGGACGGTTGCGCCGTACAGGCCCAGGTCGCCCGCGAACTGCCGCTCGTGGCCGAACACCAGGCGCCGTACGGTGGAGTGCATCCCGTCGGCACCGACTACCAAGTCGAAGCGCCTTGGCGCATTCCGGGACAGCCAGTACGCGAGTGCGAGCCCTGCGATCCCGGCACAAACTGAGGTGGGAAAAGGCTCAGCGTCGGCCTTCCGGCCTCGCTGTTGCGGCGTCTCCATGAGGCCGGGAGAGCTGTTTGGCCATGACGGCATATAGCGGAGCATCGTCGAACGGTTTCGACTCGCTGACCCTACTGTAACCCCACCCTTCGTACAGGGCGATGACGCCGGGGTGTGCAGTGTCGACGAACAACGTCGCATAGTGGGCGTACTGAGTACCGAGAAGAGCGTCATGGAGTGCTACTGATGCGCCGGTCTTCCTCCATCGTGGGTCCACCATCAACTCGGAGACAGCGAAAACTCTGGTCTCGGGCGTCAACCACACAGGGTCTTGAACGCCGCGCCACCACCCGCCAGGGTTGAAGGCGGCACCGTACGCATACCCGACAGGCTCCCCCTTCTCGAAGCCGACCACGCATGCCCAAGTCTCTTTCGCGGACCATGCGTCTACGAATTGCGCGAACCGATCGCGAGAGTGAAAGTCGTCGTGCTCTTCTGCGTACACGTCGTCGTGAATGTCGAGGAGCAGAGCCCTGATGTCCTTCACGTCTTCGTAGCCGTAATGCTTCAGGTCCATTGACGAGACCTCTCGACCCAGTCGGTAACCTCAGGCGCCTTCGATCCCGATTCCTGAAGGGCGCGGCGGACCTTCCCGAGCATGTCAGTGGCGCGCTTGGACCCAGATCCCTGAGGTAGCATGTCGTAGGCCTTGAGTCCCGTGCAGCACGCCAACTCCAACTCTCCCTGACGTGCCTGCGAGAGTGCCAGGTGAGTGGTGTAGAGGGCGCGGTTTCGAATCATCTCCGGGCGGATCGAACTCAAGGTTTTATGGAATAGAGCCTCCGCGCGATCGTATTGGCCCAGAGCGAACCAGATGCTAGCGCCGAGGCCGCAGACTTCGCTCTGGTCGTAGAAGGTGATCCACTCTGGCCGGTCCGTTTCCGTGGCGCGACTGAAGGAGGTCTCGGCGGCGCTGAGAGCGCGGATGCAGGTACTGCTTTGATTCATCCTTGCCAAGGATCGAGCATTTCGCATGTGGCCCAATGAAGCGTACAGCGGATCTCGCCGTGCAATAGCTAGGGATTTCATCACGTCTGCTGCGGCGGCTCCTTCTGCGAAGTCTTCGCGCTGACATGCAGTCATGGCTAAGTGATTCCAGACTTGATATTGCGTTTCGCTGTCTCCGGATAGACCGGCGAATGTCACGGCTTTCTCAAGATGCGTGCGAGCCCGCCTGTGGGATCTTGCGTCGATGGCAGCGAACGCGGCTGAGCAGGTCACATCCGAGGCGAGGCGATGCAGCCGCTTGCGGACACCGCCCGATGTGGCGCCACGACACAGGGACGAACGGATACGGAGAGCTAGTTCCGTTGCGTGCGTCTCAACGCCTTGGAGACCTCCGACACGCCAGTCCTCTTCCAGGATCCGAACGTACTCATCGTGGAACCGGTCGACGTCACTGAGGCCGAGCCGCTTGCCGGAAGGCGCAGCTATGGCCAGAGATGTGCCTCCCGCGGTGGCCAGAAACTTACGGCGGTGCACGTCGTCCTCCGGTCGCCCCGATCTCTGCTTGCCTCTCACAACGAAGCCTAGGTCTGGTGCCGTCGCTTGCAGAACCCTCTCGATGCAAAGCCTGATCCGGTCCTGCGGCCACTTCGTATCGGCCCGCAACCAACGCCGCACGTCTGCGTCGGTGACTCGACCCAAGGATCCCGTCAGCTTCTCCAGCTCGGCGTTGACGAGCCTCGCCAACTCGGCCTGCCCGATGTCGAGTTTTCTCATGCGCGCCTCTAGTGCGGCGTTTGCGTACACAGTCCGACGGTAGCGAGCTGTCACCAGCCAGTGACAGCCCACAGGTAAAAATCACCGGGGGCATGCGATGAGCTGCCTCCGAAACCACCTGTCCCACAGGCGCCGAGGCCCCTTGACTGAGTGACAGAAAACCTCTCCCCTTAAGGCGGTCGAGAACATGCAGTCGGGAGCGTGTGTCAACGGTGATGGTCAGAGCGTGGAGCGGACTGACGGTGCGATGGCGCCCGTCCGGGACATACGAGCGCTAGGCCCTCAAGAGTTGGTGACGTGGCGCCCGCCTGGCGGGTTCGTCGACACAGCACACGCGGACCTGGACACCGTCGCTGACTCGCTGTGGGGCTTGCTGTGATGCCCGAGCTGCACGAGACGGTGTACGACTCGAAAACCAAGCGAGTCGGTGAGGTCATGGACACCGCATGGGGGATAGTCCAACTCCGCCCGCTGCATGGCGGCCAGGAGTGGGACGCCGACACCAAGGACCTGTCTCGCGCGGTCTCGCTCGAGCGGCCTTCCTCGGACCTCTCCGCCGTCCTGGAGGAGTGGGACCGGTGAGACTGCCGTTACTCCGGTGCATCCCCGCAGCCCTCCAGGCCAACGCTCGTCGAACGCCGGACGTACCTCAGCCCGCCCACCCCGCCGTGCTTCCGCCGGCTCCCGTGATGGCGCCGGAACGACGAGACCGGGGAACTCTCCTCCGCGGCAGTGATATCTGCGGCGGCAGGTGCGCTGCCTGCGGCGCACCTACGCCCGCCCCGTCCCGCCCCGCATAGCCCCCGTGCCGGGGTTGCCCCCCACTTCCCCCGCACGGATGGGAGTAGCCGTTCCACGAACCCGCACATGGATCAGGCTGCGCCAGCGGCGGGCTTCCGGCTGACCGTCGGTGGCAGCCGGAAGCCCGTCACCGCCCTTCCAAGCCAGCACCCAAAGGATTCAGATGGACAAAGACGTGAGTCTGTCAGCACCGCCGCGCCGAAGGATCGGCGCCGTCGCGATCATCCTCAGTCATGCGGGACATGTTCTCTTGGTGGATCCGCACTACAAAGACGGCATGATCCTCCCCGGCGGGGGAGCAGAGGAAAATGAGTTACCGCATGCCGCTGTAGCGCGGGAGGTCGAGGAAGAGACCGGACTCAAAGTTGTTCCCAGGCGCCTCCTCATCATCGATGTCGTTCCGGAGAACGTAGAAAACGACGTGCGAGAAGGCATCAATTTCGTCTTCTACTGCGGGACGGCCGACATGGAAGCCCCTAGGCTGACTGCCCCCGGCGAGCTGAAAGGCTATCGATGGGCACAGCGATCAGAACTTCCGGTCTACGCCATGCGAAACCAGTACCGCAGAATTCGTGAAGCCCTCTTGGTGCTCGAAGAGGGGAGCCCGGTACGGTACTTCGTACACGGTCAGCGCGTAGACGTGAACGTGGACGGTATCGAAAGGGTTATCTCGTGAAGACGCATCCGGCGGCGACGGGACAGACCGCGGCCAAACCTGAGTGCGGCTGGTGCGGCATGATCCGCTGCCCGTACTGCAAGGGAGTACAGCCCTCGCTGACTCCCACCGGTTCAAGGGATGGGAAATGATCGGCCCTACGTTGCCTACACCCGACTACTTCGACACGGAAGAGCGCAGCGAGCTGTCCGAAGCGGGGCGCGAACTGGTGGCCATCCTCGAATCCCTGGGAATCACAGAGCTGGACGACATGAACATCGTTGAACCGTGCCAGCACGCGCCATGCCGGGGCACAGCTCTGAACCTCGGCAACCTGAGAGTCGATGCGGTCCGTGATCTCGTCGCGAAGCTCAAAACACTCGCGCCCGTAGACCCCTAGTGGATACCTACCGCCAAACGACTCGTGCCGAGGCCTTCCAGGCTCCACGAATGCTCTGGCTCGACCTTGGCAAGGAACACCTGGCCGCGGAAGCGTAAATGGAGGTGGAAGAAGGACGGGTGAAACTCTGCGGGCCGCTCCTCGTGTGCGGCCCGCAGAGCTCGTCACCATCGCTGGTTACAGGTTCGTCCACTTGTGGGAGGCGACGTTGTCGTTGATCGACTGGCCGGCGCCGGTGCCCGTTCCCGCGTCGAACGGGTAGGGCGTGAGGTCGGGGATCTCACCACCGTTGTAGACGCCGCGTCGCGCTCCCGAGTAGTTCGGGCCGTAGTACAGCCAGACGTCGTCCAGGGCGCCGGGATAGCCGAGGTTCTTCAGGGAGGAGATCTGGTTGCGACAGGCACCCCAGTTCGTGGAGTTGCCGACGTAGGCGGCGCAGAAGTTCCTGAAGTGGGTGTCGCGGAACAGGTGGAGTTTGCCGTCGGCCTGGGCGCCCGTGGGGGCGGCGGGGGTGGCTGAGGCGGATGTGGTCCGGCCGGTGTCGGGGGCTGCCTGGGCGGCGGCCGGGAGGAGCCCGGTGCCCAGGGCGGCGAGGGTTGCCCCCAGGACCAGCGTACGTGACATGCGCATGGCAATACCTTTCGTAGTGAGGTGACCGGCCCGTCGTCATGAGGTGACCGGCCGGTGATGAATGGCCGCTCTCTGTTCTTTCTGTTCTTTGTGCGGATGGTGCGTCTTCGGCCGCCGTGTCCCGACGTGTCAGCGCGTGTCGTCGATGACCTCGTCGGCACGGGGCAGGGCTCCCCGCTGAAGCCGTCGTGCGGTGTCCAGCGCGGAGCGGTACTGGTGGTGGATCCGGACCGTGTGCGTCCGGTCCAGTGCGTGTGCCGTGCGGGCCAGTCCGCTGTCGGCGGCACAACGGGCCTCGGCGACGGCGAGGCGGATCTCCTTCCGCTTCGCGAGTGCGGGTTCGCCCGGGCGCGGCAGCGCGTCCTTCCGCAGCTGCGCGGGGCTGGCATAGCGATGGCCGTTCGCGCGCATGCAGCGTGCCCACGGCTCGACGGCGCGTGCGAAGGCCGGATCATCCATGACCTGTCCGTGCCGTATCCCGGGAAGTGAATCCAGGGTCACCCTGGCCTGGAACCAGGCGGCCAGATCACCGTAGAGGACCCGCTCGGCATGTGACTGGCAGCCTTCGGCGCTGCGTTGCAGCACCATTCCGTCCGGGGCGTGAGCGGTGACGCCCTTCGTGTCCCGGCCGTGGGCCGCCCGCAACGCCTGAGCCCTGCGGTCCGCCGGCAGGGAGCGGAAGTACCGCTGATTGACGTCCTCCTCGCGGACCCGGGTCAGCTCGCGCTGGATGTCACTGCCGTAACCGTGTTTCCGCGCCCAGGCGACATCGTCCAGCACGTAGGGGAACTCCCGGGCCTGCGGAACGGGATCCTGCGGAACGGGGCGGTACACGAAACCCCGTTCGCGCATGCAGTCACGCAACAGGAGCTGTTCCGCCCGGTACAGCCGGCTCTTCTCCTGAGCCGTCAGGTCCCGTACCACGGAGCCGGCGTCCCGGCCGGTCTGCGGCGGTCGCTGCTCCGCCACGACGACCCCGGCACCCGCGGCCACACATCCGACGGCCACCGCGAGGAGCACCCCCTGCTTCACCCTCTGCCTTGTCACGATCACCTCACCTCCTCCTCGGCCCGGGACCGCTCGGTGCCCGTCAGCCAAAATTGCCGTCTCCAGTGGCGCCCAGTAAGGCCATCCGCCGCGCCTTCCGGGGCTCGGGGTGGTCGGTTCCATGCTCATTGCGAGAGCTGCGGTCAAGTGTCGACATAGCGACTCCCTGTGGGTGTTTGTTCGCCGTACGGGTGAGCTTCGCGAGGTGCGTGACTCGGTGATGCTGACGGCGAACACCAGACTCAGGAACGCTCGAGTTGTTCGAAAGGCCTGGTGGTGAGGCCCGGACAATCGGACAACTGCGGGCCGGGGCACGGACGGTGCGGCACAGGCCCGACCGCGGCCTCGCCGCGAGCCCGCGCCGGCCTGCAACGACCAACAAGGGCCCGAGCCGGCGTGAACCCGGCTACCGCTACCCGGCGCAGGGCAGCGCTTTGCGCCAATGAACGCCGCAAGGGCCTCTTGGCCCGCCAGCCTTGCTGTATCAAGGCTGCACTGACGTGCCCGTGGGAAGGCCTCATCACATCCGTGTGCGCCCCAGCCACCCCAGCGGCGCGCATCAGGCTGCGGCACGAGGGGCTTCGGTGAACAAACCTCGACACGAATCGACTGAGGACGGCAGGCAGCCTTCCGCGACCCTCCAGCCGCAGGTATCACGAGTTCGCAGTGCTGGCGTAGGGCGTCCGCAACGTCCCGTCGACCCGGCCACGGGACCGGTGGCCAAGCTGGCCTGGGAACTGCGGGAACTCCGCGAGCGGGCAGGCTCACCGCCCTATCGAACGCTGGCCAAGAAGGCCCATTTCGCTGCCAGCACACTGGCCGAAGCGGCCAAAGGCGACCGGCTGCCGACGCTTGAGGTGACGCTCGCCTACGTACGGGTGTGCGGCGGCGATCCCACGACGTGGGAGGCCCGTTGGCGGACGGCCGTACGGGAGCTTGCCAACGAGGCGGTGGACACGGCCGACACCGACTGCCCCTACCCGGGGCTCGCCGCTTACCAGCAGCAGGACGCCCGGTACTTCCGGGGCCGTGACGAACTCACCGAGCAGGTGAGCGCCGCAGTCCAGGAGTCCGGCGCCAGCAACCTCACCGCTGTCTTCGGCGCTTCGGGCGCCGGCAAGTCGTCCCTGCTGAACGCCGGTGTGCTGCCCCTGCTCCCCTCGCACTGGCGCACTTGCCGGATCACGCCCGGCACCCGGCCGCTGGCGGAGCTGGAACGAGCCATGGCCCGACTTCTCCCGGCCACCGGCACGTATCAGGACCGGCCCAGTGCACCTCCTCCCGAGCTGGCGGCCACCGCACCCTCGCATGCAGAGGCGCGAAACGCAGCCGACGCTCCCCAAGGCGGCATGCTGCTGACCATCGACCAGTTCGAGGAGGTTTTCACCCTCTGTCAAAACACAGCCGAGCGGGACGCCTTCCTGACCCGAATCGCCGACCTCGCCCGCGCCCCTCACCAGCAACTGCGCATACTGATCGCCGTACGCTCCGACTTCTACGCCCACTGCTCCGCACACCCGGCGCTGGCCGCCGTGCTGCGCTCCAGCCGCCAGTTGCCGATCGGGCCGCCGGACGAGAGCGAACTCCGCCGGATCATCGCTGGCCCCGCACGGCAGCTCGGTGTGGAACTCGACCCCGAGCTGCTGAGCACCCTGGTGAGCGAGGCCACCGGGCACCCCGGCGCGCTACCGCTGCTCTCGCATGTGCTGCGCCAGACCTGGATGCGCCATCAAGGACAGCGACTGCGCCTGAAGGACTACCAGTCCAGCGGCGGGCTGCGCGACGCGGTGGCCCAGACGGCCGAGGCGCTGTACGCCGCGGCAGAGCCGGCGCGGCAGCGGACCATGCGTCGGCTCTTCGTACGGCTGACGGCACTCGGTGACGGCACGGACGACACGCGACGGCGCATCAGCCGTGCCGAACTGTCCGGCCTCGCAGAAGCCGACGAGATCAGCGCGCTCCTCAACGAACTGGCCGCCGCCCGCCTGATCACCCTGGGCCAGCACACTCCGGACAGCGTGGAGGTCGCCCACGAGGCCGTCATCGCCGCCTGGCCGCGGCTGCGCGGCTGGCTGGCCGAGGACCGCGAGGACCTCCTCACCCACCGCCGGCTGACAGAGGCGGCCCTGGACTGGGAGGACTCCGACCGTGACCGCGAACTGCTCTACCGGGGCGCACGGCTGGCCACCGCCCGCAGCTGGTCCGAGCGCCATCCCGGCGGTCTCAACGCCCACGAGCATGCCTTCCTCACGGCCGCCTCCCGCGCCGACCGGCGGCGCAGCCGTCGGGCGTGGCAAGCCGTCGCCGCCATGGCCGCGTTGCTCGCCCTCGCCGTGATCGCCGCGCTGCTCGCCGCCGACGCCGAACGTGAGGCCACAGACCAGCGCAACAGAGCCCTGGCCGAGAAGGTCGCCGCCCAGGCCGCCGACCTGCGGCGCGTGGATCCCGCACTGGCGGCACAGCTGAGTCTCGCCGCCTACCGGCTGCACCCTTCCGCGGCCTCCCGCACCTCCCTGCTGAGCGCCTTCTCCGCACCGTTCGCGACCCGGCTGCGCCAGGAGGTGAACACGCTCGCCTTCACCAGCGACGGCAAGCGGATGGCCACCGGCGGCGACGACCGCCGCATCCGGATCTGGGACGTCAGCCGCCCGCACCGCCCGCGCGTCGTCGCCACCGCCCCCGGCGCACAGCCCGAGGACGTCGAATCGTTGACCTACAGCAATGACGGACGTCTGCTCGCCAGCGCGGCCTACGACGGATCCGTACGGATCTTCGACACCTCCACCGATCGGCGCCCGACCCTGCTCGCCGGCTTCGCCGCGCACCGCCAGGCGGTGTGGCGGACCGCGCTCACCCACGACGGAAGGACTCTGGCCACGGCCGGTGCCGACGGCAAGGTCTGCCTGTGGGACCTCTCCCGGCCGCGCTCACCACGGCGCGTGGCGCGTCTTGCCCCCGGCGGGGGATCGGTTGGCGCGATGGCGCTGAGCCCGGACGGACGTGTGCTGGTGACCGGCTCCGACGACGGCACGACCGCAGTGTGGACGACGGCCGATCCGCGGCGCCCCCGGCTGGCGGCACGCCTGCCAGGGCGCGACGGCGCCGTCTCCGGGGCCGCGCTGAGCGCCGACGGACGCACGCTGGCAGCGGTCGGCGCGGACCATCACGTGCAGTTGTGGGACGTCACCGAGCCCGCGAGACCCCGTGCCCTGCGCACCCTTCGCGGACACACCGCGCCCGTGCTCGCCGTGGCCTTCAGTCCCGACGGCAGGGCGCTGGCCACGACCGGCTGGGACTTCGCCATACGCCTGTGGGACGTCACCGACCGGCGCCACCCCCAGGCCATGGAGAAGATCACCCTGCACACCAACGCCGTCCTGACCCTCGCCTTCAGCCCGGACAGCCGCACCCTCGCCTCTGCGAGCATGGACCACACAGCAGCTCTGACCAGCGTCCCCGGCCCCGTCCTCGCCGGCCACGGCGGAGCCCTGTCCACCGTGGCGGCAGAAGCCCAGGGACCACTCGCCCTCGTCGGCAGCGAGGACTTCACCGCTCGGCTGTGGCAGACCGGCACCCGTGCGTACCACCCCCGCCCGCTGGCCGTACTGACCGGACACCAAGGACAGGTCAAGGCCGTGGCGTTCCACCGCAGGGGACATACCGCTGCCACCGGCAGCATCGACGGCACCGTCCGCCTATGGGACATCACCCGGCAACGACGCCCCGTCACCACAGCAACGCTCGAGGCGGGCATGGAGATCCGCACCCTCGCCTACGACAAGACAGGCGACCTCCTCGCCACCGCCGGCGGCGGCACCCCCAGAACGCGGCTGTGGGACACCCGCGACCCACGTCGCCCCCGCGCGGCCGGGACCCTGGAGGAGGACGCGGGCTCGCTCGCCCTGGCCTTCCATCCGCGCAAGGACGTCGTGGCGCTCTCCATCCTGGACTCCGTGCATCTGTGGGACGTCGCCGATCCCACCCGGCCCCGCAGGCTCGGTGATGCGACAGGTCACACGGACAACATCCAGGCGCTGGCGTTCCACCCCGACGGGCGGAGCCTGGCGACGGCGGGGCTCGATGGCACGATCCGCCTGTGGGACATTCGTGATCCCTTCCGCCCGCGTCAACAGCACGTGCTGCGCGGTCATGTGGGAGCAGTACAGGCAGTGGCGTTCGCGCCGGACGGAGGGATGCTGGCCACGGCGGGCCAGGACGGGACCGCACGGCTGTGGCGGCTTGCCGCCGGGCGGGCCGAACCGTACGCGACGCTGCTGGGGCACGACGACCGCGTGCACGCCGCGGTGTTCACCTCCGACGGCGTAACCGTACTGACCGCGGGCGAGGACCGCACCGCCCGCCTGTGGCCCACCCGGCCCGAGCCAACCGCACAGCGGATCTGTGCCCTGGCCTCACCTCGCATCAGCCCGAACCAGTGGCGGCGCTACTTCCCCGGCATCGGCTACCGTCCTCCGTGCCCGAGCCACGCCCAACAGTGACCCGGGCGGACTCGTCCGCCGGCGCCGCGACATCGTTCAGGAGGAGCGTGCGGGGTGCTGCCTGACCCGGCGATGGAACTGCCGACGGTACTGGTCCGAAGAGCGAAGCCCCGGTCGGGAGGCCGTGCCGCACCCGCAGCGGGGAGCGCGCGACGAAGTACCACACCGCCCGCTTCATCCCCTGGTCCGCCCGTGGGCCATCGACTCCCGCGGCCGGGACGATGACGAGCTGATGCCTGTACGCGTCGGCGGAACCAGCACCACCACCAGCAGCGGATGGATGCTCACCTTCGGGCTCGTCCGCCTCACCGTCCAGGACTGCGGCACCGCCACCGGTCGCTTCGCCCCGACCGATCAGCTACATGCTCGCCCGCCGACTCGCCGCACCGTCCGCCGAACTCATGACCACCGGCACGGGTGTGATCCTCGTGGATGTCGCCACCGGGTCACAGGCGTGGACCGAACCGGCCGGAGGCGGTTGGGCCGTGCACCGGCACGGCTCTCCTCGCGGTGTCGGCAACGGAGTTCATGCCGGCGAGCCTCCCTCCAGCCGAGCCGGAAGACAAGCGCACCGCGCCAGCAGCGCCCGATGCTCCCGAGCCAACTGCTGAGCCAGCGCGGGGGCGTGGGAGGCGTACGGGCTGCCGACGCGGTAGACCAGGTACTGGTGGGAGCGCAGGTCCAGGTCGGCTATCGCGCGTAGGGCGACCCCGGGGCCAGTGGCTCGCATGGCCTGCCACAGGGCTACGGAGCGCTGGTCGCGGATGATCGCGGAGCGGGGTCCTGTCACCGCGATGTCGTGGCCTATGCGGGGCGCGAAGTCGAAGGCCGAGCAGATTCCGCGCAGCCAGTCCACGCAGCCGTCCGGGCCCGAGCAGGAGATCCACTCCTCCTCGGCGAGGTGACGCATCGTCAACAGGGGTGTGGCGGTGAGGTGGTGGTCGGCCGCCAGTGCCGCGAGCATCGGGGTCTGCGCGCACGCGATCTCCGCCACGCTCCCGTCGGCGGCGCAGCCATCGGTGGCCGTGCGGTCGTCGAGGCCGATGTCGATCTCGCCGATGTGCAGGAGTTCGTAGAGTTCGCGCGAGGAGGCGACCGTCACGATACGGGGGCGTTCGGCGCCGCAGGTCAGTGCGCGCAGGCAGCGCAGCAGCGGCTCGTACAGCGTGCTCGTGGCCCAGCCGACCCGCAGCGCGCCGCGCCGGTGGACCTGGTGGGCGCGGAGCTGCGCGCCCAGGTCGTCGAGCTGGCCGAGGATCGTCTCGGCGTGGGCCAGGACGACGGCGCCGAGCGGCGTGGGCCGGGCCCCGTGCACGCCCCGCACGAAGAGGCTGCCGCCCATGAGCTGCTCGACGCGGCGGAGCTGGCGGCTGAGGGCGGGCTGCGGCAGGCCGAGGGACAGGGCCGCCCGGTTGAGGCTTCCGTGGTCGGCGATGGCACAGAGGCCGCGTAAGTGGCGGATCGTCAGGTCCATGGGGGTCAACCGCGCTTTCTCGGTGGTCCTGGTCATGGTGGTGGACGGTGGCGCCGAGGGGGCGGCGGCTCTCCACCGTCGGCGGGTGGCGTGGCGGACGGCTGCGCGTCGCGGACCGCTTCCGCGAGCGCAAGGGCGTACCCGGCGAGGCTGCTCGACCGCGTCCAGGCGAGGACGAGCTGGGAGCGGGCCACCTCCTCGCGCAGCGAGCGGTACACGAGAGCGGGCGTCGGCGCGGGCGGCGGGTAGGTGACGTGGACGGCGCCGGACGCGCAGGCCAGAGCCGTGGCGACGGATTCGTCGGGGGCCAGGGCCAGTTCCGGTGCGATACCGCAGTGCGCGGCGACGGCCAGGAAGTGTCGCCGCAGGGCGCTGGTGCGGGGACCCGTCAGGACGCATGTCTCCGACGCGAGGTCGGGCGTCCCCACGGAGGTGCCGGCGGCGAGCCTGTGGTCGGCGCCGACGCCGGCGCAGAGGCGTTCGGAGGCGATGACGGCGCTCTCGACGTCATCGGGCAGCGGCGGGTCGAGCAGCGGGAGGCGGCGCAGCACCGCCACGTCCAGGTCCCGCGCGCGGAGCGCCTCCAGCAGGACGCCGCTGGAGTCGTCGGTGCGCACGCACAGCGCGGCGTCGGGCAGCAGCGAGTGGATCGCACCGGCGACGGTCGCCAGGATCGCGTTGCGGATCGAGCCGACGCGCACCCGGCCCGCCGCGGAGGCCTCGTCGCGCGTGTGCGCCGCCACCGCCGACAGGAGCCCGTCGAACTGCGAAAGCAGCGCCTGCGCGCCGCAGAGCAGGATGCTGCCCGCGGTCGTCGGCGTGGTGCCGCCGTGGTGCCGTCTGAAGAGGGTCGTTCCTACGGTTCGTTCGATGCGCTGGAGGTGACGGCTGACGTTGCTCTGGCCGGTGCCGAGCTGTCGCGCGGCAGCGGCCAGGCTTCCCGTCTCGGCGATGGCCCGAAGGATGCGTAAGTCGTGGATTTCAAGGTTCATGACAAGTGGCGGCTCATGGCAAGCAACAGCTCATGACAAGTGACGCTCATGACAAGTGGAGCGAGGGGGTGTGGGTGGGGGAGTGGGGGTGAGGAGGAATCAGTGGGCTCCGGTGCGACTCCGCGACCCGAATATACGGTTGCCATGGTCAGTAGCGCCAGAGGTGGGCGGGGATTACATCGCCGGTTTCGCGTGTCTCGGGGAATTGGTACGTACTATCCTGCGCACGCCGCGCGTTCGCGCCCGGGCCGAGGTGATGTGACGTAATTCGGCAAGCGGCGGATACGGGAAGGTGCGCGCTGCGGCACGGCGGCGGGGCGCGGCGCAATGCAACCCAATGCGGCCCCAATGCAGCGTGATGCGTCCCAATGCGGCGTGATGCGGCGGGATGTGGCAGGCCGGGAATGCCGCACGGCGGCGGGTCGGGGAATGCGGCAAGTTCGATAATCCGCAGCGGCGCAATGCGGCGCGGCCGGGTATGCCCGCACGGCATAACCCCGTCGGCACTACCCGGGCCGTGAGGTGCGCGCGACCATCTTGCTGGCTGCCCCGAACTGTCAGGTTCATGACTGTGGCGGGTGGTGGTCGTCCCTGTCGTTGGAGAGGCCCTCGTTGGAGAGGCCCGTTGGCGAGGTGCCAGAAATGTTCGACGAAGAACCACTCACCGAGGGGTGCGGCGAGGTCCTCGCCGTCGCCGACCACGCGTGCATCGGCGTCAGCCCCTTCAACAGCTATTTCAGCACCACCAGGCTGACCGAACTCGCGCGTTGGGCCTCGGAGCGCTTCGGGAGCTGCCAC
This sequence comes from Streptomyces sp. NPDC017940, assembly GCF_044328435.1. NCBI lineage: Bacteria > Bacillati > Actinomycetota > Actinomycetes > Kitasatosporales > Streptomycetaceae > Streptomyces > Streptomyces sp. NPDC017940. The sequence goes on from NZ_JBIRHJ010000001.1 coordinate 849,821, forward strand.
TTCTTCATTCCGGACACGGTTTCCGCGTACACCATGGAAGCCCTCGGTTATGCACCGGAGCGGGCCCGGCACAAAGCGCGACGGCAAGGGCAGTACACGTACAACAAAGTGATGACGGCCCTGTGCGCGCTGGACGTGCCCGAGCCTCAGCAGCGCGTTCTGGGAATGGAACGACTGAGCGGAAACCAGCGCTACTGTGAACTCCTCGCTGCCGCCACCGCTCTTTTCGAGAGGGACGCCGCTTTCCGTGTCGCGTGTCTCGACGCCACGCACTGGGTGCTCGACAGGAAGCTGGCGCGGGGCGCGACGCCCACTTGTGAGCAATTACGGCTCGCTGTGCGCTATTTCCTCGCCGAACTCCCGCTCTTCACCGACTCCGGCGGAATCGCCGCCGCCGGGGCTGGGAGGGGCGGTGGGTCGATGTTCGTCTACCACCAGCGAGTGGCGTTCCTGGAGCGCTTCTACGCCGGGCTCCTGCCCTGGAAGCCGGCACCGGGGCAGGGGTTCCTGGTCGTCAGCGAGCCACAGCCGGAGCAGGCGGAGCCGCAGCAGGGGCACGTGGAGCCGCGCAGGGGCCGGGCGGAGCCGCCGGTGCTCGGGGAGACGAAGGTGGCGAGCCGGTGAGCGGCACGGACCGGGACCCGGTGGGCGGCGCGGACCGGGACCCGGTAAGCGGCACGGGCCAGCACCCGGTGGGCGGTACGGGCCGGCACCCGGCGTGCGACACGGGCCGGCACCCGCTGGGCGACACCGGCCAGCACCCGGTGCGCGGCGCGGAGCAGAACGGCGACGTGCTCGACGACTACGCGTTGGTCCGGGTGCCCGAACACGCCCGCTGTTCCTGGCTCTCCGTCGCCGTGCAGCGTTTCGGACAGGTCTCCTCCTTCCAGCAGTTCCTCGTCGGCGCCGTCCTCGGCTTCGGGATGTCCTTCAGGGACGCCGTCATCGCCATCACGGTCGGCTCCGTGATGCTGGAGGTCATCACGATCCTGCTCGGCATCGCCGGAGTCCGGGAGGGCGTCTCCGTTTCGGTGCTGGCCCGCTGGTCCGGGTTCGGCCGCAAGGGCTCGGCCCTGGTCGGCCTGCTCATCGCGCTGAGCCTCGCGGGTTGGTTCGGGGTGCAGAACGGAGTGTTCGCGCGCGGCATGCACGACCTCGCGGGCGGCACACCGGAATGGGTGTGGGCGCTGATCGGTGGCGCGGTCATCACCGTCATCACCGTCTTCGGCTTCACCATGATGGCGTGGACGGCCTATCTGACGGTCCCGTCCTTCCTGTTCCTCGCGGGCTACTCCATCATCGACACCCTGGCCGGGCACTCCCTGGCCGACCTGATGGCCGCGCCGCCGCCCGGCCCTGCCATGTCCCTGGCGGAGGGCACCACGCTGGTCTCCGGCGCCTTCATCCTCGGCGCGATCATGACGCCCGACATGACCCGCTTCAACCGGCGCCCCGCCGACGTCGTCAAACAGACGCTGATCAGCGTGACGCTCGGCGAGTACCTGATCGGCCTGACGGCGGTCCTGCTCGCGCAGGCCGCGAAGTCGGTCGACATCGTCGGCATCATCACCTCCTCGTCGGGGCTCCTCGGCACACTCGTCCTCGCCACCGCGATCCTCAAGATCAACGACTGGAACCTGTACTCGTCGTCCCTCGGCCTGGTGAACTCCGTCGACGTGCTCATCGGCCGCCGGGTCGGCCGCCGCGCCGTCACCTGGGTGATCGGCGCTGCGGGCACCGCGCTCTCCGCGATCGGCATCGTCGACAACTTCACCGACTTCCTGGAGACCATCGGCGTCCTCGCACCGCCCGTGGCCGGGATCATCATCGCCGAGTACTACGTGGTCCGGCAGTTCCGCCCCGAACTCGACCGCGCGCGGGCCGACAACACCATGCCCGCGCAGACCGCCGACTGGATGCCGCTCTCACTGGTGTGCTGGGCCTTCGGCTCCGCCGTCGGCAAGTACCTGGACGCCGGGATCCCCGCGATCAACTCGGTGCTCGCCGCCCTGCTCCTCTACATCGCGGCCGGCAAGGCCCTCATGGCGCGCAGGGCGTCCAGCGTGGACGTAGTCCCCCTCGCGGAAACCGACCTGACCAAATCCGGAGGCTGACGTGCTGCCGCTCGTGAAACGCGACGAACTGCGCGAGGAGATGGAGGCGGGGAACGTCACCGTCGTCGACACGATGCCCGCCGACTACTACGCGCGCGAGCACCTCCCGGGAGCCCTCAACATCCCCGGGTTCCCCTACGAGGACGCGGCCCGGTCCACCGACGAACTCGCCGGGGGCCTCCTGCCCGACCCCGCGGTGCCGATCGTCGTGTACTGCGCCAACGTGCCCTGCCGCAACAGCGAGTTGGTGGGTGCCCGGCTCGTCGAGCTGGGTTACACCGACGTCCGCAAGTACCGCGAAGGCATAGAGGACTGGGTCGGGGGCGGACTGCCGACGGAGTCCGGCAGTCCGTGACCCGACCCCCGACCGGCCGGATGCCGGACACCCCCCACGCGGGGGCGCGCCGTCGCGCCCCCGCCGACCGGAAGGACATGCAATGTTCCGCAGAACAGCCGTCTCCGTAGGGCTCGCGGCAGCGCTCCTCGGCGCCGTGGCCCTGCCCGCCGCCGCCGACTCGGCGCCGTTGTCGACACGTACGGCGAACGCACCGGTCGGTGCCGCCGCCACGGTGATCGACGTGACCTCGCAGAACTTCCCCGAGGTCCTGAAGATGTCCGAGCAGCGCCCCGTGGTCCTGGACTTCTACGCGGACTGGTGCGGCCCGTGCAAGCAGATGAAGCCCCACCTGGAGAAGTTCCACCAGCAGGACGGGGACAAGTGGGTGCTCGCACGCGTCAACGTCGACAGGAACCGGCCCATCTCCCAGAAGTACAACATCCGGTTCATCCCCACCCTGGTGAACATCCAGAAGGGTGAGGAGGCGGGCAGCAGGCACGAGGGCTTCGACGGCCCCGCGCCGCTGCGGGCCTGGCTGAACGCTCTCTAGAACCCCCCACACCCGCACGCGCCGGCGACCCCGCGCGCCGGCGCGTGCACCGCCCGCCTTCCCCCAAGGCCGCCCCCCGAAAGGCCGCCCCCCGAAAGGCCGCCGGCCTCCCCCCGGAAAGACCGCCCGCCCCCCGAAAGGCCGCCCGCCTCCCCCGAAAGGCAAACGATGACAGCGAAGACCCTGCTCCGGTTCGTCACCGGGACAGTCGGTGCCACGGCCCTCGTCCTGCCCCTGCTCGGACCCGCGCACGCCGCCGGCACCCCCGGCACGACCGCCCGGGAACAGCAAGACGTCTATCTGATCCGTGTCACCGGGACTCCCGCCACGGAGGAAGCGGTCACCACCACGGCCAAGGACATGACCGCCCAGAACGGCGGGGACCTCCGCCGGATCTACTGGGCGGCGCTCCAGGGCTTCTCGGTGACCCTCACCCCGCAGGAGGTGACGAAGTACTACCGGGACACCCGGGTCAGCTCGGTCACCGCCGACCGTGACTTCCGGGTCGCGGGACACACCGTGAGGACGCCGACGGGTGCGGCGCCGACGACCTCGTGGGCCCTCGACCGCGTCGACCAGCGCGACCTGCCGCTCGACGGCTCGTACAGAGCCCGCAATCCGGCCCGCGGCGTCCGCGTGTACCTGGTGGACACCGGCGTACGCGTGGGCCACAGCGAGTTCGGCGGCCGGGCGCGCGGCGCCTACGACGCCGTCAACCGCACACCGGGCGGAGCACGGGACTGCAACGGACACGGCACGGCCTCCGCCTCGATCGCGGCCGGCCGGCGCGGCGGCGTCGCCAGGGAGGCGCTCGTGGAGTCCGTCCTGGCCTTCGACTGCCGGGGCACCGGCCGCCTGGAGCACCTGGCGTCCGCCGTCGACTGGATCACGGCACACGCCAAGAAGCCCGCCGTCGTCAACCTCGGCTTCTCCGGACCGCCCACCACCTTCCTCGACGCGCAGTTGTACGAGATGACACAGAAGGGCATCGCCTACACCACGGCCGCCGGCACCGCCGGTACGGAGGGCGACGACGCCTGCTCGGTGACTCCGGCGAGGCAGACCACGGGCATCACCGTCGCCGCCACCGACAGGAAGGACGCCAGGACCGCCGCGTCCAACACCGGGCCTTGCGTCCACCTGTTCGCGCCGGGCGACGCGGTGCCCGCCGCCGGCGCCGCGGGCGACATCGCACGCACCCGCCTCACCGGCACCTCCGCCGCGTCCGCCCTGGTCGCGGGGACCGCCGCCACGCACCTCGCCGAGAAGCCCGGCGCCACACCGGGCGACGTGGCCGAGGCCCTCACCGCGACCGCGACCAGGGACAGGGTGCACGGCGCGGGAGCCGACACCAAGAACCTCCTCCTGTACGCGGGCGGCGACACGCCCTCCGCCACGCACCCGGCCGCCCGCACCCCTCGCGGGGGCCGTCGGTGAACGACGCACTCCACGAGACGGTCATCATCGGTTCCGGTCCCGCCGGGTACACGGCCGCGCTCTACACCGCCCGCGCCGACCTCCGCCCCCTGGTGTTCTGCGGCACGCTCTACAGCGGCGGGGCCCTCATGACGACCACGGAGGTCGAGAACTTCCCCGGCTTCCCCGAAGGCGTCCAGGGCACCGAACTGATGGACGGCATGCGGGCCCAGGCCGAGCGGTTCGGGGCCCGCCTCGTCGAGGACGAGATCGTCGCCGTCGACCTGGCCGGTCCCGTCAAGTCCGTCACCGACTCCCACGGCGGCGTCCATCGCGCCCGTACCGTGATCGTCGCCACCGGCTCCGGCTACCGCAAGCTCGGCCTGCCGAACGAGGATGAGATGTCCGGCCGGGGCGTGTCCTGGTGCGCCACGTGCGACGGGTTCTTCTTCCGGGGGCACGACATCGCCGTGGTGGGCGGCGGCGACACCGCGCTGGAGGAGGCCACCTTCCTCACCCGCTACGCCAGGTCCGTCACCGTCATCCACCGGCGCGACACCCTGCGGGCCTCCAAGGCCATGCAGACCAGGGCGTTCACCGACCTCAAGATCACCTTCTGTTTCGAGACCGAGGTGGCGGGCATCCACGGCACCGACCGGCTCACGGGCCTCACCGTCTGCGACACCCGCACCGGTGACGTCATGCCCCTGGACGTCACGGGCCTCTTCATCGCCATCGGACACGACCCGCGCACCGGCCTCTTCGCCGGGCAGCTCGACCTGGACGAGCAGGGCTACCTCGCGGTGCGGGCGCCGACGACCGCCACGAACGTCCCCGGCGTCTTCGGCGCGGGCGACGTCGTCGACCACACCTACCGCCAGGCCGTCACCGCGGCGGGCACGGGCTGCGCGGCGGCACTCGACGCCGAGCGGTATCTGGCGTCCCTCGGGGACACCCCCGCGCCCGGGCCCGTGGGGGCGGATCTCCTGCTGGGCAAAGGCATGTGAACCCCGGCACAGACCGAGGGGCCCTCACCGGATCGGTGAGGGCCCCTCGTGTCATCGAGCGCCCGGCAGGCCTTGCACCTGCATTTCCCATCGGATGATGGACGTCTTTCCTTGGACCACAGACGCGTGACTCCCGTGCCGTGCACCGGAGTTACATGAAGATCGTACACCGATTCCGGACCCGTCCCGACCACCTCGCGAACCCGCGCGCACGGCGCTCCCGGAATGGGTGTCGTCACGGATGGATCCGGGCCGTCCCCTCGTCCAAGCTGGACCGGTTCGAAGGGGTACGTCGGCTTGCGTCCGGTCCGGGAGGATGGGGTGCGGTTGTGGCGGCAAGCGGAAGCGGGCGAGGAAGCGGTGGCGGGGTCGGTGTCGGTGTCGGTGTCGTTGTTCTGGCGGATCTTCCTGATGAACGCCATCGTCCTCGTGGTCGCCGCGCTGCTGCTCCTCAGCCCCATGGTGACCGTCTCGAGCCCCGTCCACTTCGGTGAGGCACTCGTCGTGCTCGGCGGGGTCGCCGCCATGCTCGTCGCCAACGCCGTGCTCCTGCGCGTCGGACTCGCCCCCTTGCAGCGGCTGAGCCGGGCCATGACCGCCGCCGACCTGCTGCGCCCGGGCAAGCGGCCCGCCGTCACCGGGCACGGCGAGGTGGCCGCGCTCATCGGGACCTTCAACGCCATGCTGGACCGCCTGGAGAGCGAGCGCGCCACCAGCAGTGCCCGCGCCCTCTCCGCCCAGGAGGCCGAGCGCCGCCGGGTCGCCCGCGAGCTGCACGACGAGGTGGGGCAGACCCTGACCGCCGTGCTGCTCCAGGTGAAGCGCGCCGCCGACCGGGCCCCCGAGCCGCTGCGCGAGGAGCTGAGCGCCGCGCAGGAGACCACCCGGGCCAGCCTGGACGAGATCCGCCGCATCGCCCGGCGCCTGCGCCCCGGAGTCCTGGAGGACCTGGGCCTTGTCAGCGGTCTGCGGGCCCTCGCCGGGGAGTTCAGCGAGTCGGGGCTCACCGTCCGGCACCGGTTCGACGGTGACCCGCCGCGGCTCGGGCAGGACGCCGAACTCGTCGTCTACCGCGTGGCGCAGGAAGCCCTCACCAACGCCGCCCGGCACGCGGGCGCCGGCCGCGCGGAGCTGGAACTGCGGTGCGCCCGGGACGCGGTGGAACTCGTCGTCCGCGACGCGGGCCGCGGCATGCGGGGCGCCACCGAGGGCGCAGGGGTGCGCGGCATGCGCGAGCGCGCCCTGCTGGCGGGCGCCCACCTCACGGTGGCGGCGGGCCCGGCGGGCAGCGGCACGGAAGTACGCCTGCGCGTGCCCGCGCAGGCACCCCCGTCCGCCCGCGCCGAGCGAGCCGTCCGCGCCGAGCGAGCCGTCCGCGCCGAGCGAGCGGTCCGCGCCGAGCGAGCGGTCCGCGCCGAGCGAGCGGTCCGCGCCGAGCGAGCGGTCCGCGCCGACCCAACCGTCCGCGCCGACCCAACCGCCCGCGCCGAGCGAGCCGCCCCCGCGCTGGACGAGGCCCGCGCCGCCGACACCGCCCCCACCCCCCGAGGAGCCCGCGCGTGACCGCCCCCGTGAGGATCCTCCTCGCCGACGACCACGCCCTCGTACGCCGAGGGGTCCGCCTCATCCTCGACGGCGAGCCCCATCTCACCGTCGTCGCGGAGGCGGGCGACGGCGCGCAGGCCGTGGAGCTGGCCCGGAGCGAGGGCGTGGACCTGGCCGTCCTGGACGTCGCCATGCCGCGGCTCACCGGGATCCAGGCGGCCCGCGAGCTGTCCCGGCTCCCGGATCCGCCGCGCATCCTGATCCTGACGATGTACGACAACGAGCAGTACTTCTTCGAGGCCCTCAGGGCCGGGGCGTGCGGGTACGTGCTCAAGTCCGTCGCCGACCGCGACCTCGTCGCCGCGTGCAGGTCCGCGATGCGCAACGAGCCGTTCCTCTACCCGGGTGCGGAGAACACCCTGATCCGCCGGTACCTGGACCTCGCGCGGCAGGGCAGGGCGCTGCCCCGCAAGGCGATCACCGACCGCGAGGAGCAGGTGCTCAAGCTCGTCGCCGAGGGCCACACCTCCAAGGAGATCGGTGACCTGCTCACCATCAGCGCCAAGACCGTGGAGCGCCACCGCGCGAACCTGCTCCACAAGCTGGGCCTGCGCGACCGGCTCGCCCTGACCCGGTACGCCATCAGGGCGGGCCTGATCGAGCCCTAGCCCCCCCGAGGGACCACCGCCGACGGCACGCACGTACGCACGCACCACCGCCGTCCGGCCATCTCGTGCTGCCCACCCGCCCCACGCCCCGCACGCGAGGACTGCCCGTGCCCGGCACGGGCACCACCAGACCCCACACCCCCCCACACCCGCAGCTCACACACAGTCACCACAACAACCGCCCACAGCAAGGGACCCACCGTGCACCCCAACGAACACGTGCCGATACCCGAGGACACCGGGTACCGAAGACCACGACGTCCCGGCGGCCCCAGCCGCCTCGGCGAAGGCCCGGCCCCCAAGGCGCTGGCCACCGGGCTCGCGCTGCTCATGGCCCTCTCGTGTCTGTACGGCGCCGAGGAGGCCACCGCGGCGCCGTCCGCTCCCGTTGCCACGGGCAAGGCGGAGCCCGAGGCCGTGACGGCCGCCGCCGACATCCCTTCCGCGCGCGTCGCCACGCGGCTCGGCGGCAAGCGCGTCGAGGCACTCTCCGAACGTACGGAGACGTCGACGACCTGGGTCAACCCCGACGGCAGCCTCACCACGGAACTCACCGCGGGCCCCACCCGGTTCGAGGACGAGGACACCGGCCAGTGGCGTGACGTCGACCTCGACCTGGTCGAGGACGACGACGGGTCGGTGGCGCCCAGGGCCCACCCGCACGGCCTGGAGCTCGGCGAGGGCGAGCAGGGCGCAGGCCGGGCCGCCCGTAAGGACGACGCGGCCCGGGACCTGGTCACCCTCGGCGAGGGCGACCAGCGCATCACCCTGCGGTGGCAGGGCTCCCTGCCCGCGCCGAAGCTGGACGGCACCCGGGCCACGTACGAGAACGCGGTGCTCGGCGGCGACGTGGTCGTCGAGGCGACGCGTACCGGCTTCGAGCAGTTCGTGCGCCTGCGGCGGGAGCCCGCCCGGAAGGACTACAGCTACACGCTGCCGCTGCGCGCCGAGGGCCTCGAGGTCGAGGAGCACAAGGACGGCAGCCTGTCCTTCACCGACCGCGAGAACAAGAAGACCGCCGTCATGCCCGCGCCCGTCATGTGGGACGCGACCGTCGACCCGGTCTCCGGCGAGCACACCCGCCGTGCCCCGGTGAGGATGAAGGCCGTCGAGGCCAAGGGCGGTGTGGACCTGGTCGTCACGCCGGACGCGGAGTTCCTCGCCGACCCGCGGACGAAGTACCCGGTCACCGTCGACCCGTCCACCTCGGCCCTCGGCAACGTCTTCGACACCTACGTGCAGCAGGGCGAGACCCGGGACTGGTCCACCGACACCGAGCTGGACTTCGGCAACCCGGGCACGAAGAACGCCAACGGCACCCCGCGCACGGCGCGTTCGTTCGTCTCCTGGGACACCCGGCCCGTGCAGGACGCGCTCGTCCTGGACGCCGAGCTGTCGCTGTGGAACTTCCACTCCGCCAACGAGAAGGACTGCAAGGCGCAGCCGTGGGAGGTGTGGTCGGCCGGGGCCGCGTCCACGTCCTCGCGCTGGACCGCGCAGCCCGCCATGACGGCGAAGAAGGCCACGTCGACCGAGACGCGCGGCAACGCGGCGTGCACCGGCGCCCCCGACGGCTGGATCAACGCCGATGTGACCACCCTCGTCCAGGAGTGGGCCTCGGCGAAGGCCACCCGCGGGCACATGGGGCTGCGGGCCGCCGGCGAGAACACGGTCGCGCAGTGGAAGCGGGTCAACTCCGCGAACGCCGCGTCCCGGCCGCCGAAGCTCAGCGTCACCTACAACTACCGGCCGCGCACCGGCACCAAGCAGGAGGCGGGCCCACCGTACTTCTCCTACGGCGGCGCGTACACGGTCAACACCCTGACGCCGACGCTGCGCGACACCTTCGTGGACGCCGACGGCGACAAGGTCAACGGCACCTTCCAGATCTTCGACTCCGCCACCGACAAGCAGGTCGGCAACGTACTGGTGTCGAAGTTCGTGCCGTCGGGGCAGGTCGCGTCGGTGACCGTGCCTGCGGGTGTGCTCGCGCACGGGAAGACGTACAGGTTCCGTACGTCTCCGTACGACAACACGCACTACAACAACGGCTGGTCGGCGTGGAAGACCTTCACGGTCGACACCTCAGCGCCGTCCGCGCCCACGAAGGTCACGTCCACGGACTACCCGAAGGGCGCCTGGGTGAAGGGCGCGGGCAGGCCCGGCACGTTCACCGTCACCCCGCCCGGCGGCGATCACCACTGGCTGGAGTGGTCCCTGGACGGGGTGACGTGGACGAAGGAGCCCACGGGTGGTGCGGGCGCGGCGAAGGACATCTCCGTGACGCCGCCCAAGGACGGCACGCACACCCTTCAGGTCCGTGCCGTCGACAAGGCCGACAACAAGTCCGAGGCCGTCGAGTACACCTTCCACGCCGGTCCCGGCGGTTTCGTGCAGCCGTCCGACGGTGAGCGCACCGCGCGCCGCCTGCCGCTGCTCGCGGAGGCCGACGGGGAGAAGTTCGACAAGGTGTCGTTCTCGTGGCGCCGCGCAGAGGCCGACGCCTGGGTGCGGATCCCCGCCAAGGACGTCCAGGCGGGCGGCAGCGCCCTCGGCGGCTGGCCCGTCGCGCTCACCGGTGGCCGCAGCGACAAGCTGGTGTGGAACGCCGCCGACACCGTCGACCCCGACGGCAGCATCCAGATCAAGGCCGACTTCACCGGCCCGAAGGACGCCACGGGCAGCACCGCGCCGCTGGCCGTCGTCGTGGACCGCGACGCCACCGACGCCGCGAGCGCCGAGACGGGCCCCGGCTCGGTGAACCTCCTCACCGGCGACCACACGCTGTCCGCGACGGACGCCTCCGTGTTCGACCTGTCCGTGACGCGCACGGCCTCCTCCCGCACCCCGGACAAGGGCGCGGGACAAGAAGGCCAGGCGCCGATCTTCGGCAGGCAGTGGGTGGCGGGCACCGCCGCCGAGCTGACCGACTCCGACTTCTCGCACCTGCGCAAGATCTCCGCGACGGCCGTGGCCGTCGTCGACGCGGAGGGCGAGGAGACCCACTTCACCGCGAACGCGGCGAAGAACGCCTGGATCCCCGAGACCGGCTCCGAGGACCTGACCCTCAAGGGCTCCGTCACCGGCGCGTTCACCCTCACCGACACCGAGGGCACCGTCACCGAGTTCACACGCACCGACTCCGCCGCCACCACCTGGCAGGTCTCCAGCACGCTCCTGGACGGGCTCGGCAACTCGACGACGACCGTCGTGTCCGAGTCGGTGACCGTCGACGGCACGAAGCTGGCCCGGCCGCGGCGCGTGGTCGCGCCGACGTCGGCCGCGTCCGCCGCCGCGTGCACCGCGACGCCGGCCACCAAGGGCTGCCGCGTCCTGGAGTTCGTGTACGCGGACCGCACCACCGCCACCGGCGACACCCTCGGCGACTTCGCCCACCAGGTGCGGGAGCTGCGCCTGTGGGCCACCGCCCCGGGCGCCGGAGCGGCGACCGCCAAGACCGTGCAGCGCTACGCGTACGACACCGAAGGGCGCCTGCGCGAGGCCTGGAACCCGGCGATCACCCCGGCCCTGAAGTCCGCGTACGACTACGACGGCGCGGGCCGCGTCACCGGATACACCCCGCCCGGCGAACTGCCGTGGACGTTCACGTACGGCAAGGCGGGCAGCGCCGCCACCGCCGGTGACGGGATGCTCCTGAAGACGTCCCGCCCCGGTCTGAAGCCGGGCACCACCGGCACGCAGGAGGGCACCGCGGGCACGAGCGTCGTCTACGACGTGCCGCTGACCGGCGCCAGGGCCCCGTACAAGGCGGGCGCGGCCGACGTGCAGGCGTGGGGGCAGCTCGACGCCCCGACGGACGCGACGGCGGTCCTGCCCGCGGACGCCGTGCCGTCCTCGCACTCCGGCGACCGGCTCGGCGCCGCCGACTACCGGCGGGCGGACGTCCACTACCTGGGCGTGTCCGGCCGCGAGGTCAACACGGCCACGCCCGGTGGGCACCTGGCCACCACCGAGTCCGACCGGTTCGGCAACACGGTGCGCGAGCTGAGCGCCGCCAACCGCGCGGTAGCCCTTGGCATGAGCGCCGAGGACCGGGCGACGCAGGCGGACCTGGGCCTCGGCGGACTGACGTCGGCGGAGCGCGCCGACCTGCTCGCCACCCGCTCCCTGTACAACGACGACGGCACCCGCAAGCTGGAGGAGCTCGGCCCGCTGCGGCGCGTCGAGCTGACGGCCGACCTCACGTCGGGCAGCACCACCCTGGTCCCGGCGGGCACGTCGGTGGCCGCGCGCGCCAGGACGGTCAACGAGTACGACGCGGGGCGGCCATCGGACGGCACCGCGAAGGTCAAGGACCAGGTCACCAAGGTCACGACGGGCGCCCAGGCGCGTGCGCACCCGGGTGTGCTCGCCGAGAGCCGGGTGACGCAGACGGTGTACGACTGGGCCAAGGGGCAGCCCGCGAGGACCATCCAGGACCCGGGCGGTCTCGCACTCACCACGAGCACCGAGTACGACGCCCAGGGCCGCGTGGTCAAGCAGCTCCTGCCGGACGCGAACGGCACGGACGCGGGCACCCGGGTGACCACGTACTGGTCGGCGACCGGCAGCGGGCGCTGCGCGGGCCGCCCGGAGTGGGCCGACCTGGTCTGCTCCGTCGCGCCCGGCGGCGACATCACCGGCGGCGGCACCCAGCCGAAGGAACTGCCCACGACCACCACCGAGTACGACTGGTGGGGCAGCCCCGCGAAGGTCACCGAGACCGCGAACGGCGTGACCCGCACCACCACCACGTCCTACGACGACGCGGGCCGCCAGACCGGGGTCGCCGTGACCGGCGGCACCGGTGAGAAGGTCCCGGAGTCCACCACCGCGTACGACCCGGCGACCGGCCAGGCCGTGCGGACGACGTCGCCCACCGGCGGCGCCATCAGCAAGACGTACGACAAGCTGGGCCGCCAGATCGCCTACACCGACGCCGACGGCGGCACCACCACCACCGAGTACGACCTCCTGAACCGCCCGGTGAAGGTGTCCGACACGGTCCCGTCCACGGTCACCTACACCTACGACACCGCGGCCGAACCCCGGGGCCTCGCCACGAGGACCACCGACTCCGTCGCGGGCACGTTCCAGGCCACGTACGACGCCGACGGCTCGGTGGCCAGCGAGAAGCTGCCGGGCGGCTACACCCTCACGCAGACCGAGGACACCACCGGCACGACCACGGACCGTACGTACACCCGGGACAGCGACGGCACCACCGTCCACTCCGACAGCGTGACCGAGTCGGTCCACGGCCAGGTCACCGGGCACGCGGGCTGGTCCGACCAGCGCTACCGCTACGACGCCACCGGGCGCCTGACGACCGTCGAGGACACCGCGGAGACGGTGTGCACCCGGCGCGCCTACGCCTTCGACAAGCGCGCCAACCGCACCTCGCTGACCACCGCCGCCGGCACGCCCGGCGCCGACTGCCCCGCCACGGGAGGCACCACCGCCAAGCACACCTACGACAGCGCCGACCGCGTCACCGACGCCGGCTACGCCTACGACGCCTTCGGCCGCACCACCGCGGCCCCCGGCAACGGCACGCTCGGCTACTACGCCAACGACCTGGTGCACCGCCAGAGCGCCGACGGCAAGCGGCAGACCTGGAACCTGGACGCCGCCCTGCGGTTCCGCTCCTGGACGGTCGAGTCGGGCTCCGGCAGCACCTGGACCAAGGAGCAGTCCAAGGTCAACCACTACGACAGCGACGGCGACAACCCCCGCTGGATCGTGGAGGACACCGCGTCCGGCGCCCTGACCCGGATGGTGGACTCCGCGTCCGGCGACCTGGCCGCCACCACGGACAAGAGCGGCAACACGGTGCTCCAGCTCACCACCGTGCACGGTGACGTGGCGCTGCAACTGCCGCTCGACAAGGGCAAGGCACCGGTCGCGCTCGACTCCGACGAGTACGGCAACCCGCGCGCCGGGCAGGCGGCCACCCGCTACAGCTGGCTGGGCGGCAAGCAGCGCTCCGCGGAGACCCTCACCGGTCTGACGCTGATGGGCGTGCGCCTGTACAACCCGGCGACGGGCCGCTTCCTGTCCGTCGACCCCGTGTACGGCGGCGGCAACAACGCCTACGAGTACGTGGGCGGCGACCCCGTCAACCGCTTCGACCTCGACGGCAAGTGGTGGAAGAAGATCAAGCGCGGTCTGAAGCGGGCGGGCCGCCACGTCCGCAAGAACTGGCGGACGTACGCCGGGTACGGCGCGACGGCGGCGTGCATCGTCGCCTCCGCCGGTACCTGCGCGGTCGCCGGCGTCGCGGTGTTCGCCGTGACATCGGCGGCGGACGGCCGCGGTGGGAAGTGGCGGACGAAGAAGTACTGGCGGTCGACGGCCAAGTCCGCGGCCTGGACCGCGGTCGGCGTCGGCGCGGGCCGCTTCGCCGCGGGCTCCTGGTGGAAGTCGAGCAAGGGCTTCGCCCGGGGCGGCAAGCGCGCGGCGGGCCGGGGCAGGCACGCCAAGCGGTTCTCGTACCGCAGGACGGCGTGGAACTACGCGGGCAACGCGTGGACGGGCACGCTGACCTGCGGGATGAGCTGGAAGATGCGGTACTGCTGACGCGGTATCGGTAGAGATCGGTACCGGTGGAGATCGGTACTGGTGGAGATCGGTACCGGTGGAGATCGGTCCGCCCGTTCAGGGGGCGCCGCGCCGTGCGCGCGGCGCCCCCGCCGGGCAGTCGGGAATGAGGCACACCAGCACATGCGCTACTACAACAGGCCCGTCCGCCGGGCCTCGTGGGCGATCGTCGCCGTCATGGCCGCGGTCGCCGTCCAGTTCCTCCACGACGGCGGGGGAGGGCCGCGCGACGTCTGGGACGTGGTCCTCGCCCTCGCCCTGCCGTGCGGGGTGACCTGGGTCCTGGTCCGTACCGGTCTGACGCCGTACGTGGAGTGGGACGAGCAGCGGCTCACGGTCCACAACCCGTTCCTCCGGTACGAGGCGGACCTCGCCGACGTCCGGCTGCTCGGGCGTGCGGGGAAGGGCGGCGCCCTGGGGGTCGAGGGCGTCGGCACGGTGCTGCCGTGGGCGATGACGCGTTCGGTGTTCGACGGGCAGCGGGCGGAGCGGGCGCGGCGGGAGCTGCGGACCGCGGTGCGGCGGGCCACGGGCACGGCGACGGCCCCCGTGCGGCGGCGCCCGCGCGTCGAGTGGACGGACCTTCTGCTGCTACCGATGCTCGCGGCGTTCGTCTGGGCGTTCCTGCCCTGACCAAGGCCGGGCTCCGTCAGATCAGCGGGGGCCGCCCCAGCTTCGTCATCCGCCACACGGTCGCCCACCGCATCGGCCGCCGCTCGCCGCCGGGGGTGCGGATGCCCTCGACGAAGCCGCCCGCCCAGGCGCGCAGGCCGCCGGCCGACCGGGTGCGGGCCAGGGTGAGGAGGGTCCAGACCGCGAGATAGAGGGGGATCAGGAGCAGGGGCAGGCGGCGGCGGGCCAGCCAGACGCGGTTGCGGGCCGTCATCCGGTGGTAGACGGCGTGCCGGGCGGGGGACGTCTTCGGGTGCTGGAGCAGGAGCGACGGCTCGTACAGGACCTTCCAGCCCGCGTCGAGCGCGCGCCAGGCCAGGTCCGTCTCCTCGTGCGTGAAGAAGAAGTCCGCGGGCCAGTCACCGGTCTCGGCGAGCATCTCCATCGAGAAGGCGTGCGCGCCGCCGAGGAAGGACGTGACGAGGCCGCCGCGCATGGGGTCCTTGGCGCGCAGCCGCGGCACGTGGCGGCGCTGGGTCTCACCGTGTTCGTCCGCGATGCGGAAGCCGACGATGCCGAGCCGCGGGTCCGCGGAGAACAGGCGCTGGACCGTGCGGAAGACGTCGGGGTCGACGAGCAGGCCGTCGTCGTCCAGCTCGATGGCCACGTCCACGTCGCCGAACTCGCGCAGGCGGCGCAGGGCCACGTTGCGCCCGCCGGGGCAGCCCAGGTTCTCGTCGAGCTCGATCGCGGTGACCTCGCCGGGGTAGGCGGGGAAGTCCGGCAGCTGGGTGCCGTTGCCGACGACGACCAGGCGCGTCGGTACGACGTCCTGCTTGGCCACGGCTTCGAGCAGGGCGTCGACGTCCTTCGGGCGGTTGCCCATGGTCACGATGGCCACACCCAGGCGCGGTTGGGGCACGCGGAGCCCTCCAGGTCAGGTCGGGGCAGCCCTGCGCCGCCGAGCGGTCATATCGTCCGACATTCGCGATGGTAGCCGTTCACCGGTGGGATCCATTCGGGACGTGGGTCGTTCACGTCGGTCGAGGGGGCGGGGTTCACTCCACTGGCGCGCCACCGGAGGGCCCTCATTCATGGCTTATTTTGGCCATGACATGTCAAAAATCATGAGGGTGTGCCTTGTCGTCCCAAGGGCCCTGTGCCTCAATGGCGCCGTCCCGCACTGCTGACTGACCGTCAGTCAAGGTGGGCACCACCCCACACTCCCCCCAGCGAAGGCAGGCCCCCATGAGGCACGGAAGATTCGCCCTGACCGCCGCCGTCGGCACCGGCGCCCTGGCCCTGAGCGCCCTGGTCCTGGCCCCGGCCGCGGGCGCGGTGGAGCCGCAGGAGGCGTCCATCGCGTTCGACTGCGGTTCGTTCGGCTCGGGCACCGCGGCGCTCAAGGCCACCCAGAACGGCACCGCGGCCACCATCGCGGTGTCGACGTCGGCGATCACCGCGCCGCTCGACGTCGGCGCCGGTGCGGTCAGGTCCACCCTCACGCTCACCAGGAACGGCTCCGGCACCACGACGTTCACCGGCAACTCCAACCCCGCGATACCCGCGGGCAGCCCCGTCTCCACCGGCCCGCTGAACGGCACCGTCGCCTCCGGCGACCGCCTGGCGGCGAGCTCGCTGCGGATCGTGGTCTTCGGCATCACGGTGACCTGCACCGCGACGTCGGCGCAGACACCGGGGCCGTTCGTGTTCTGACGGGCCGTCGCGTACGGCGATCTGTCGCGTACGGCGGACGGCGAGGCGTACGCGGGTTCCTCGCGTACGGCGGGGCGGGCGCCGCGGTCCGGACGGTGGTCCGCGGCGCCCTCGCCGAAAACGCGTTGCCGCACCCACCCCCGCCCCCTACCGTGCCGATCATGCTGCCCCCCGTGGACACCGACGAGGAATGGGACGCCGTCGTCCCCGACGAAGCCGTCGTACGGCCCGCCGCCGAGGACCTGTGCGCGAGGCTCGGCCTCGCGGGGGCCCCGCTCACCCGGTACGGCGAGGGCTCCCAGCCCGTGTACGCGGTCGGCGAGCGGCACGTGCTCAAGCTCTTCCCCGGCGCCGCGGCGGCCGACGCCGTGGCCGAGGCGCGCGTGCTCGACCACGTACACGGCCGACTGCCCGTCCCCACCCCCCAGTTGCACGACAGCGGCGCGTACGTGAACGGCTGGCGCTACGTCCTGATGTCCCAGCTGCCCGGCCAGGGCCTGCACCTCGCCTGGCCCGGCATCCCGGCGACCGACCGGGAGCGGGTCGTCGCACGGGCGGGCGAGGCGCTCGCCGCCCTGCACGCCCTCGACCACGAGCCGCTCGCCGACGCCCTCGGGCCCGGCGACTGGCGGGAGTTCACCGAGCGGCAGCGGGCGAGCGCCGTCGACCGGCAGCGCGGGCACGGGCTCGCCGAGGGCTGGCTCGAGCAGATCCCGGACTTCCTGGCCGCGGCCCCGCTGCCCCGGACGCCCCGGGCGGCGCTCCTGCACACGGAGTTCATGCGCCAGCACCTGCTCGTCGACCCCGCCGACGGCCACCGGCTCACCGGACTCTTCGACTTCGAGCCCGCCATGATCGGCGACCCGGCCTACGACTTCGTGGGCGTCGGCCTGTTCGTCACGCGCGGGGAGCCGAAGCTCCTCACCCGGTTCACGGCGGCGTACGGCCGCACCTTCGAGCCGCGCCTGCTGCTCGCGTACACACTGCTGCACGTGTACAGCAACCTGCCGTGGTACCTGCGCGAGCTGCCCGCGCCCCGCGAACCTCGCCTCGACGCGCTCGCCGAGGCGTGGTTCGGGCACTGAGCGGGCGCCCGGTTCAGCGCTGCGGGCGCTCCCGCAGCCGCGCGGCGAGCTCCGACTCGTCGGCGAGGAACCAGGTCTGGCCGCCGCGGTTGCACTCACGGACGAAGTCCCGCAGCGCGGGGCTCCGCGCGGTGTGCCGGGAGATGTCACCGAGCACCACGAGCCCCATGCGGTAGTTCACGAACTTCTGGACGATGTCCCCGGCGACGCGCGTGCGCAACGCGAAGAACGCCTCGTCGAACCGCTCCGCGGGGACCGCGACCCATCGGGCGCCCTGGTACCCGGCGTCGCCGATGAGGTCGAGGGCGTCCTGCTCGCGGGCGATCGGCTCACCGTCGGCCGCGCACAGGAGGACGGGGGTGCCGTGGATCTCTCGCAAGGTGGTCATGGGCGTCGAGGATAGGCGGGGTGGGGAGCGGGCCGCGGCGACGGGTGGCCCGCCCCGCGCCCCGGCGGTCCTCAGGCGTCCGGTACCGGGATCAGCGTGAGATACGCGTGGCCGAGGGCCTCGCGGTAGCCGCGCAGCCATGCCGTGCGGTGCGCGTCGGCCCGCTCGCGGCGCTCCGCCGCCCGGGGGTGCCGCGGGTGCGCGGTCAGCCACTCCTCGGTGTCGGCCAGGTAGGCGGACTCGAACTCCTCCCACTCCTCGGCGCTCGCCGTCTCCACCCACAGCGGGCGGAACCCGGCCGCGACCGCCGCGTCCACCAGGTCGGCCAGGCACAGGTGCTCGTGGACGCCGGCGTCCGGCCACATCGCGGCCAGCTCGGCCGGGGTGGGCGTGCGCTGCCAGAACCCCTCGCCCAGGACGACGCGCCCGCCAGGGGCGACGAGGCCGCGCAGGGCGCGCAGCGCGTCGGCGGAGTGCGGGGCCGGGGCGCCGTCCGGGAGCAGGGCATGGGAGGAGCCGAGGCACAGGACGACGTCGGCGGGCCCGCGGGCGGTGTCCGTGGCCGACTCGGCGGCGAACGCGACCCGGCCGTCGAGCCCCCGCGCCCGCGCGGACGCGCGCCCCCGCTCCAGGTCGTCGGAGGTGAGGTCGACGCCCAAGCCGGTGGCCCCGGGAGCCGCCTGGAGGACCCGCAGGAGCAACTCCCCCCACCCGCAACCGAGATCGAGCACGGTGCCTCCACCCGGGACGCGGCGCAGCGGTTCGGTGACCCGCTCGACGATGCGGGCGGCCCGGGCCTCGGACAGCGGGCCGTGGAAGGTGAGACGGCCGAGGCGGGGCGGGCCGCCGTCCGGGGCCGGGGGCGCGACGGTCGGTGCGGGCGGTGATGACGTCATGGCGGGTGACGCTAGCCGGTCAGGTGCCCGGGGGCTCCTGGATTTCCGCCGCACCGCGAGCCCGGGGACTCCTGGTCTCCCGCCGCACCGCGACCGCGGGGTCCGCCGTCGAGCGTGCGACGACGGTGCGCAGCCGGGCGTCGAGGGCCCGTTCCGGCTCGGGGGTGAGGGTCCGCAGGGCCACCAGGGCCGTGATCACGACGTCGCAGAGCTCCGACTGGACGTCGTCCCAGCTGTGCGTGGTGCCCTTGCGGGGGTTCTGCCCGGTCGCGCCGATGACGGCCTGGGCGACCTCGCCGACCTCCTCCGACAGCTTCAGCATCCGCAGCAGCAGGGCCTCCTCGGGCGGATGCCGGTCGTGGGCCGCGAGCCAGCCGTGCAGACGCGAGACGGAGTCCCAGAGGTCCATGGGGGCGGCGGGAGCCGGGTCAGCGGGAGCCGGGTCAGCGGGAGCGGGGACGGCAGGGGCGGGGGCAGAGGGGGTGGGGGTCGGGTCGGCCATGGGGCGCAGCCTGCCATGTCAGGCGGCCGGAGCAGGGCCTCGGCCCCCGGGTGGCGGGGCGGCGGGCCCGGTGCGAGCGTGAGCCCATGAGCATGCAGACAAACCGGCTCGCCGACCCCGCGGTCCGTGCCTTCGTCAGCGCGGTGAACTCGCACGACAGGGACGCCTTCCAGGCCGCGCTCACACCGGACGCGACCATGTCCGACGACGGCTCCGACCGCGGCGTCGAGGACTGGGCCGAGCGCGAGATCTTCTCCTCCAACGGCCATATGGACATCGAGTCGGAGTGCGACGGCGGCCGGACGCTCGTGGTGAGTTACCGCAACGACACCTGGGGCGAGATGCGCACGAAGTGGCGGTTCACCGTGGACGGCGGGAAGATCTCACGCTTCGAGACGGGGCAGGCCTGACGGCTTCCGGTCAACCGGGGATGCGTACGGCGGCCCCCGCCACCCGCACCCGCGCGTCGCCCTCCCGCAGCGTCACCGTGAGGACCCCGGGGCGTCCCATGTCGGCGCCCTGGTGCAGGGTCAGCTCGGCGGTGGCCGGGACGAGGCCGAGCTCGCGGGCGTACGCGCCGAAGGCGGCCGCCGCCGCGCCCGTCGCCGGGTCCTCGACGACGCCGCCGACCGGGAACGGGTCGCGGACGTGGAACACGCTCTCGCTCTCGCGCCAGACCAGCTGGACGGTCGTCAGGTCGAGCCCGAGCATCAGCGTCCGCAGCCGGTCGAAGTCGTAGGCGAGGTCGGCGAGGCGGGCGCGGGTCGCCGCCGCGAGGACCAGGTGCCGGGCGCCCGCGAAGGCGATCCGGGGCGGCAGGCCCGGGTCGAGTTCGTCCGCGCGCCAGCCGAGCGCGCCGAGCGCCTCCGCGACGTCGGCGGGCGCGGCGTCCTCCACCCGGGGCTCCACGCTGGTCAGGGTCGCCCGCAGGACGCCGCCCCCGGAATCCACGACGCTCACCGGCACGGTCCCCGCGCGCGTGTCGAACACGAAGTCGCCCGGGCCCGCGCGTTCCGCGAGGGCGACGGCCGTGGCGACGGTGGCGTGCCCGCAGAAGGGGACCTCGGCCCGCGGGCTGAAGTACCGCACGGTGAAGGCGCGCCCGTCCTGGCCGGGGGCGGCGGGGCCCGGGGTCAGGAACGCCGACTCGCTGTAGCCGACGTCGGCCGCGACGGCGAGCATGTCCGCGTCGTCGAGGCCGGTGGCGTCCAGGACGATCCCGGCGGGGTTGCCGCCCGCGGGGTCGGTGGCGAAGGCGGTGTAGCGCAGCACGTCCGGGTGGTGCGCGGGGCGGTCGCTGTGGCTCATGCCGCACGACAACCGCCGCGGCACCGGACGCATTCCCGGTACCGCGGCGGCGCTCACGACCTGGTGCCTCAGTGGCAGTTCTTGTACCCGTTGTCGCGGGTCGTCCACGAGCACGAGTCGAGCTGCGAGCCGCTCGGCCTGATCAGCCGGGCCTTGTCGCTGGTGTTGTTCCACACGTGCCAGCCACGGCCCCAGTACCGCACGCCGGAGGCGTTGGTGCCCTTGCCGGTGCGGACCTTCACCGTCTTGCCGGCGCCGATCCTGTAACTGCCGAAGGTGTACGTGTAGCCGGCGTTGTCCTTGAGCTTGTAGCCCTTCAGCTGGATGGCGCTCCGGCTGCTGTTGTGGATGTTCACCCACTCGCCGTTCACCGAGGTGCGCGAGCTGGAGTCCCGGCCCGGGCTGTCGTACTGGATGTAGCCGAGGTGCAGACCGCCCTGGTGCGGTGCCGCGGCCGCCGGGGTGGCGACGAGCAGCGGGGCCGCGACAGCGGTGGCGGCGAGGACGGCCGTAGCAGTCGAACGTATGCGCAAAGTGTGCTCCGTGTGTGAAGTATCCGTGGAGAGCAGCGAGCATAGTCCGGCCTTGTACGAGCACGGGCCCCACTCCCGTATCTGACCGGCCACATGACGGGAACTCAACCCTCCCCGTCGTACTGCATCGGCCGCACCCTGCCTACGCACCGCCGGGTCCTCCCGGGCCGGCGCGCGGTCGCTCAGCCCCGTCCGACGTACGGCATGGTCGTCGCGAGGACCGTCGCGAACTGCACGTTCGCCTCCAGCGGCAGCTCCGCCATGTGCCGCACGGTGCGGGCCACGTCGGCCACGTCCATCACCGGCTCGACGGCGAGTTCCCCGTTGGCCTGGAGGGTCCCCGAGCGCATCCGCTCGGTCATGTCGGTGGCGGCGTTGCCGATGTCGATCTGCCCCACGGCGATGCGGTGGGGCCGTCCGTCCAGGGACAGGGACTTGGTCAGCCCCGTCAGCGCGTGCTTCGTGGCCGTGTACGCGGCGGAGTGCGGGCGCGGGGCGTGCGCGGAGACGGAGCCGTTGTTGATGATGCGCCCGCCCCGCGGCTCCTGCTCCTTCATCTGCCGGAAGGCCTCCTGCGCGCACAGGAAGGCGCCGTGCAGATTGGTGTCGACGACGTGCCGCCAGGCGTCGTAGGGCAGTTCCTCGAAGGGGACGCCGCCGGGGCCGAACGTCCCCGCGTTGTTGAAGAGCAGGTCGAGACGGCCGAAGCTCTCGCGTACGGCGGCGAAGAGGGCGGCCACGTCGTCGGGTTGTGACACGTCCGTGCGGACGCACACGACGGCGTCGTCCCGCACCGCCGCCGCGGCGGACGCGAGGGCGGCCGTCTCCTTCAGCGTCTCCGTGCGACGGCCCGCGAGGGCCACCGACCAGCCCGCGGCGAGCAGCTCGACCGCGACCGCGCGGCCGATGCCGGAACCGGCCCCGGTCACCACGGCGGTCTTCGAGGGAGTGGTTCGCTCAGCGTTCATGGCCCCGCAGCGTACGGGAGGGGTATCCACGCGGACATCATCCACCCGCCATCCGGCTGTTGTGTACGCGACAGTGAGGCGTCGTCCACGGCCAGTTACATGCCCCTGACAGCAATCGTCTGGGGAGGGCCTCATGGCATCCGAAGGTCAGCAGCACGCACCCGAACTCCGGGCCGCGGCCCGCCACTTGGGGCGTCGTCGTTTCCTCACCGTCACCGGCGCCGCCGCCTCGCTCGCCTTCGCCACCAACCTGCCCACCGCCGGCGTCGCGGGTGCCGCCGAGCTGGACGCCCGCCGCATAGCGGACGACCCCTTCACGCTCGGCGTCGCCTCGGGCGACCCGCTGCCCTCCTCGGTCCTGCTCTGGACCCGGCTCGCCCCCGCCCCCTTCGAGCCGGGCGGCGGCCTCCCCCGGGAGCGCGTCACCGTCCAGTGGGAGCTCGCCAGGGACGCCCGCTTCCGGCGCGTCGACCGACGCGGCACGGTCACCGCGCACCCCGAGTTCAACCACACCGTGCACGTGGAGGTCGACCACCTCGAAGCGGGCCGCACCTACTACTTCCGCTTCCGTACGGGCCGGTGGACCAGCGGGACGGGCCGCACCCGCACCGCGCCCGCCACGGGCAGCCGCACCAGCGCCCTCACCCTCGCCGCCGTCTCCTGCCAGGCGTACCACGACGGCTACTTCACCGCGTACAAGCACCTGGCGCAGGACGACGTCGACGTCGTCTTCCACCTCGGCGACTACCTCTACGAGTACGCGGTGAACGCGGTCGGCGGCGCCCGCAACTACACGGACCGCACGCTGCCCGCCCACTTCAACAAGGAGACGCAGACCCTCGGGGACTACCGCCTGCGGTACGCCCTCTACAAGTCCGACCCCGACCTGCGCGCCGCCCACGCCGCGCACCCCTTCGTCGTCACCTGGGACGACCACGAGGCCGAGAACAACTACGCCGACGACATCGACGAGAACGGCAACCCGCCCGCCGAGTTCCTGCTCCGCCGCGCCGCCGCCTACCGCGCGTACTGGGAGAACCAGCCGCTGCGCCGCCCGCAGCTGCCCGACGGCCCCGACGCGCGGCTCTACCGCCGCCTGAAGTGGGGCCGCCTCGCCCAGTTCGACATCCTCGACACCCGGCAGTACCGCTCCGACCAGGCGTACGGCGACAAGGCGCACGCCCCGGGACCCGAGACGGACGACCCGAGGCGCACCATCACCGGCGCCACGCAGGAGCGCTGGCTCATCGACGGCTGGCGGCGCTCGCGCGCCCTGTGGAACGTCGTGCCGCAGCAGGTCACCTTCTCCCAGCGCAAGCTCGACCTCACCGCGCAGGCCAAGCTCTCCATGGACGCCTGGGACGGCTACCGCGCCTCCCGGAAGCGGGTCCTGGCCGGCGCGCGGTCCGCGGACATCGACAACCTCATGGTCCTCACCGGCGACGTGCACGTCGGCTACGCCTTCGACATCAAGGCCGACTTCGACGACCCGTCGTCGAGGACCGTCGGTACGGAGATCGTCGCCACGTCCATCGCCAGCGGCAAGGACGGCGCGGACAAGCCGGCCAACTGGGACACGTACACCAAGGCCAACCCGCACCTGAAGTTCTACAACGGCCGCCGCGGCTACGTGACGGTCGCCCTCGGCCGCGACGCGGCGCGAGCGGACTTCAAGACGGTCTCGGCGGTCACCAAGCCGGGCGCCCCCATCAGGACAGCGGCGTCCTTCGTGACGGAGGCGGGCGACCCGGGGCTGCGGCCCGCGTAGGGACCCGGGACGAAACCGGTATCTACCACCTACCCGGAGCTGAGATCATTGGGCGGCGGATCCGATCGACCGGGAGGGCGCGATGCCTGAGCGAAGGCAGACAACGGCAGAGCACCAGATACCGGGGGCGGCGGAGGCCGGGCGCCCCGCCGCCCTCACCGTGGCGACCGGAGCCCTGGTCACCCTCATACTGGGCGGCCTCACCGCCATGCCGCCGCTCTCCATGGACATGTACCTCCCGGCCCTGCCGGAGGTCACCGACGCCCTGCACGCCCCGGCCGCCACCATCCAGCTCACCCTCACCGCCTGCCTCATGGGCATGGCCCTCGGGCAGCTCGTCGTCGGCCCCATGAGCGACAAGTGGGGCCGCCGCCGCCCCCTCCTCGCCGGACTGCTCGTCTACATCCTCGCGACCGCGATCTGCGCCCTCGCCCCCACCGCCGAACTGCTCATCGCCTTCCGCCTGCTCCAGGGCCTCGCGGGCGCCGCGGCCATCGTCATCGCCCGGGCGGTCGTCCGTGACCTGTACGACGGCGTGGAGATGGCCCGGTTCTTCTCCACGCTGATGCTGATCTCCGGCGTCGCCCCGGTCGTCGCGCCGCTGATCGGCGGCCAGGTCCTGCGCCTGACCGACTGGCGCGGCATCTTCGTCGTCCTGACGGTCGTCGGCATCGCCCTGACCGCCCTCGTGTGGCGCCGCCTGCCGGAGACCCTGGCGCCGGCCGACCGGCACGACGGCGGCACCGCGGAGGCCCTGCGCACCATGCGCGGCCTCCTCACGGACCGGGTCTTCACGGGCTACATGGTCGCGGGCGGCTTCGCGTTCGCCGCGCTGTTCGCGTACATCTCGGCCTCACCGTTCGTGATCCAGGAGATCTACGGCGCGTCGCCGCAGACGTTCAGCCTGCTCTTCGGCGTGAACTCGGTCGGCCTGATCATCGTCGGCCAGATCAACGGCAAGCTCCTGGTGGGCCGTGTCAGCCTCGACAAGGCGCTCGGCTTCGGGCTCGCCGTCATCACGCTCGCAGCGACCGCGCTGCTCCTGATGACCGGCGGCGTCTTCGGCGACGACATCGGGCTCGCACCGATCGCCGTCGGCCTGTTCGTGCTGATGTCGGCGATGGGCCTCGCCCTGCCCAACACCAACGCCCTCGCCCTGATGCGCACCCGGCACGCCGCGGGATCCGCCTCCGCGCTGCTCGGTACGTCCTCCTTCCTCATCGGCGCCGTCGCCTCGCCGCTCGTCGGCATCGCGGGCGAGCACACGGCCGTACCGATGGCCGTCGTCCAGCTGACCTGCGCGCTGGCGGCCGTGGCCTGCTTCGTGGGCCTGTGCCGCCCCTGGCAGCACGCCGAGCCCGTCAAGCCCGCCGGGACCCCGGCCGCCGGGACGGCACCGATGGCGGCGGAGGCCGGGACCGGGGCCCTCGGGGAGACCGGGGCCGCGGTGCTGCCGGAGCAGCGGGAGCCCGGCCGGGAAGAGGGCGCGCCGTGCGAGCCCGGACCGCGGAGGTCGGACCGCTGAGCCCCGCCCCCGGCTCCCGGGCCCTGCGCCCCGGCTCCGCGGCCGACGCGGGGCTCGACCCCGGCGCGCTCGACCGTCTCGTACGCGATGTACGGGCGCTGCCCGACGGCCCCCGCCCCTGGTGTGCCGGTGCCGTCGTCCTCGCGGGGCGCGGCCAGGTGATCGCCGCGGCGGAGGCGGTGGGCTGGGCGGTGCGGTACTCCGCGTACGACGAGGAGGCCGACGCGGGCGTCGAGCTGCCCCCCGCGCGCCGCGTCCCCATGACCCTAGACACGCCCTTCGACCTCGCCTCCCTCACCAAGCTGTGCACGACCGTCGCCGTCGTGCAGCAGCTGGAGCGGGGCACGCTCGCCCTCGACGCGCCGGTCGGGCGGTACGTCCCCGAGTGCACGGGCGCCGCCGCGCACGGCCTCACCGTGCGCGACCTGCTCACGCACACCTCGGGGCTGCGTCCCGAGCTGCCGCTGTACGGGCTCCCGGACCCGGCGGCGCGGCTGCGGGCCCTGCGCACCGAGGAGCCGTCCGCCGAGATCGGCACGTACCTGTACTCGGACCTCAACATGCTGCTCCTCCAGCAGATCCTGGAACGCGTCACCCGCCGCGGCCTCGACCATCTGATCGCGGACGGCATCACCCGGCCCCTCGGCATGACCGCCACCGGCTTCGGCCCCCGCCCCGACGCCGCCGCCACCGAGGACCAGCGCGGGCCCTGGGCGAAGGCGGACCGCGGGATGCTGCGCGGTGAGGTGCACGACGAGAACGCGTGGGCGCTCGGGGGAGTCGCCGGGCACGCCGGTCTCTTCTCCACCGCCCACGACCTGGCCGTCCTGTGCCGGACCCTGCTGTCGGGCGGCTCCTACGGCACGGCCAGGATCCTCGGCCCCGACCACGTGGAGCTGATGCTGGCCGCGCCCGGCCTCGGCTTCGCCGTGGACCAGCCGTGGTTCATGGGTGAGCTGGCGGGGCGCGGCGCGGCGGGACACACCGGCTTCACCGGCACCTCCCTGGTCGTCGACCCGGCCACGGACACCTTCCTGGTGCTCCTCGCCAACACCGTCCACCCCCGCCGCAGGCCCCCGGACAACGGCCCCCGCGTCCGCGCCGCCACGGCTCTGGCCCGCGCGGCCGCCCCACGGCCGACGGGCCCCCGGACGGGCCACTAAACTCACGGGGTGCACGCACTGGCTTCCCCCGCAGAGACCCTCCGCACCGCCCTCGCGGGCCTCCTGGAGGACCTGCCGCCCAAGGCGGCGGCCCAGGCCGTGGACCGGCTCATCACGAACTACCGGGGCACCACCCCCACCGGCGCCCCCGTCCTGCGGGACCGCGCGGACGTCACCGCGTACGCCGCGTACCGCATGCCCGCCACCTTCGAGGCCGCCCGCTCCGCCCTGGCCGCCCTGGCCGCCGCGGCCCCCGCCGACTGGAGCCCGGCGGGACACACCGACATCGGCGGCGGCACCGGCGCCGCCACCTGGGCCGTCGACGCGGTCTGGCCCGGCGGGCGGCCCGTCACCGTCCTCGACTGGGCCGAACCCGCCCTCGCCCTCGGCCGGGAGATCGCCGCCGCCCACCCCGACCTCGCCGGCGCCCGATGGCAGCGCGCCCGCATCAGCGCCGCCCTCGACGTGCCCGCCACCGCCCTCGTCACCGTGTCGTACGTACTCGGCGAGCTGACCGCCGACGACCGGGCCGCGGTCGTCGACGCCGCCGCCCGCGCCGCCACCGACGCCGTCGTCGTCATCGAGCCCGGCACGCCCGACGGGTACGCCCGCGTCATCGCCGCGCGCGACCGCCTCGTCGACGCCGGGTACCGGGTCGCCGCGCCCTGCCCCCACAGCTCCGCCTGCCCGATCGTCACCGGCGAGGACTGGTGCCACTTCTCCGTCCGCGTCGCCCGTTCCTCCCTGCACCGCCAGGTCAAGGGCGGCTCCCTCGCCTACGAGGACGAGAAGTTCTCCTACGTCGCCGCCGTCCGCGACACCGCCGTCCCGGCCCTCCCCGCGGCCCGACGCGTCGTCCGCAGGCCCCAGATCCGCAAGGGGCAGGTCCTGCTCGACCTGTGCGAGGCCGAGGGGGGGCTGCGCCGGGAGACGGTGACCAAGCGGCACGGGGGGTTGTACCGGGAGGCACGGGGCACTGCGTGGGGCGACGCGTGGCCTCCGGCGGAGAGCTAGGGCCTGCCTGACGATTTCCGTCCGTGTCGGCTCGTGCCGTCAGCGCGGTGCACACCCGCTGACCGACTGCCGCGAACGCCACGCGGTCGAGTGCGGGATCAACCGCCTCGGAGGCCACCGGGCAGGACGGCCCACTCCGCATAGGTTTATCGTTCAACCTTTTTTCGCCATCCTCCGCACCCCGGGCCGGGGGTAGTCGCCTCGTACCCGGACCGGGCGAAGGGGGTTGCGAGCGCCGCATGAAGCCAGGTCGGAGCCCCCGCGCGCCGAGATTCCGCCCGCGTCGGGCGGACGGTCGGCCGGGTGTACGCGCGGCCCCCGTGGCCACTCGACCTGGCAGCCGCCGCCATTCGTCGCCCGCGCCGACCAGGGGGCGGAGCGGTCGGCGCCTTCGGGCCGCGAACATGGCCCAAAGTGATTTAACCTTCAACCTACTTCGGCGGCATGCTGGTCATGGCCCTCGGCGACCCTCCGGGCGCCCGGACCGACACCCCACCCCCGCATGAGGGAGATGACCCGACATGCCCCACACCCTGCCCCTCCGCCTCCACCACCACGCCTGGACCACCGACGACCAGGAAGCCAACCGGCGCTTCTACGAGGAGGTGATCGGTCTGCCCCTGGTGGCCACGTGGACCGAGCGCGAGGTGATGTCCGGGGCCGAGCGCGCCTACAGTCACACCCTCTACGGCCTGGCCGACGGCAGCGCCCTCGCCTTCTTCCAGTTCGCCGACGCCAAGGACCAGGAGGAGTTCAGGACCAGCGTCCATGCGACCCCCCTGCGCCACATCGCCTTCAAGGTCGGGGCCGAGGTGCAGGAGGCCATACTCAAGCGCGTCGATACGGCCGACCACGCGGAGGCGAACGCCCACGTGATCGACCACGGCTTCTGTGTCTCGCTGTACGTCACGGACCCCAACGGGCTGATCTTGGAGTTCGCCGTCGACCACCCCGATGTGGACAGGATCGACGCCGAGCAGCGCGCCACAGCACACGCCGACCTCGCCCGCTGGCTCGCCGGGGACCACACAAGTAACAACCGCTGGCGCTGACCGCGACACTGGACGCGGGCCGAACCGCCCCCTGCGGGCGGGCTTCGGCCCGGCGGCGCGTGGACCCGCGCTACCGCGTCCCGTTGTACGGGACAGCTCTGCACGGCTCCACGGTGAGCGCCGAACGTTGGGCCGCGGGCACCGAGCGGCTCACGTCCTTCCGGTATCTCACCGCCGACCGGCAGGTCTGGACTGGGGTGCGAGTGGTCGTCGGCCACCCGCACCGCCGGGGCCGCCGCGCTACGCGGGGCGCAGCTCCTGCGTACAGCACTTCACACTGCCGCCACCCTTGAGCAGCTCGCCCAGGTCCATGCCGATCGGCTCGTAGCCCCGCTCGCGCAGCGGTGCGAAGAGACCGACGGCCTCCTGCGGCAGCAGTACGTGCAGCCCGTCGGAGACCGCGTTCAGACCGAGGGCGACGGCGTCCGGCTCCTCGGCGATCAGCGCGTCGGGGAACAGGCGTCGCAGCACCGCCTGGCTGCCCGGCGAGAACGCGGCCGGGTAGTACATGACGTCGTCGGTCGTGTCGTCGAGCACCGCGAGCGCCGTGTCCAGGTGGTAGTAGCGGGGGTCGACGAGGTCGAGGCCGATCACCGGGCGGCCGAAGACCTCCTGGGCCTCGCCGTGGGAGAGCGGGCTCGCGCGAAAGCCGCGGCCCGCGAGGACGTAGCCGGAGGTGACGGCGAAGTCGCCCTCGCCCTCGTTGATGTGGGTGGGTTCGTGGACCTCGGTGAAACCGTTGGCGCGGAACCACTCCAGGTGCGCCGCGGCTTCCGGTTTGCGCTCGGGGTGGACGAAGCTCGCGCCGAGGACCCGGCCGTCGACGACGGTGGCGCCGTTGGCCGCGTAGACCATGTCCGGCAGGTCCGGGTGCGGCCGGAGCACCTCGACGGTGTGGCCGAGCGAGCGGTACCGGTCGCGCAGTTCCTCCCACTGGGCGACGGCGAGCGGGACGTCGACGGGTTTGGCGGGGTCCATCCACGGATTGATGGAGTACGTGACCTTGAAGTGTGCCGGTGGGCACATCAGGTAGCGCCGGGGTGTGGCGCGCCGGGCGACTCGATGCAACGAAGGCTCCTCACGGACCGCAGGGGCTTTGCTGCCCATGGTGCGGTCTGAGGAGCCTTCGCGCAGTGATCTGAACCGTCCCGACTGAGCCGTGGGGCAATATTTACCCATGAAACGGACGTTCCGGCGTCACGAGGCGCTGTCGGACGCCCGAGCCTCCCCACTTTCTTGGTCTTCCCCGCTTCCCCTGCCCTCCCGGTTCTCCCTGCCCTCCCGGTTCTCCCGGCCTTCCCGGCCCTCCCGGCTTTCCTGGAGTTTGCGCAGCAGCTCCCGCTTCTGCTCCTGCGGGCTGAGGCCGCCGCCGAAGCGGTCCGAGCCGCGCCCGCCGCGCAGGGCCTTGCGGGAGAGATTGCTGCGCGTACCGCCGACGCCGAGCATTCCTGATCCACCTCGGGACATGTCGTACCTCCTGGAGAAGTTCTAGGCGAGACGTCTCGTCTCGAATCATTCTCGACAGTAGGCGAGACGGAGCGTCTTGTCCAGCGATTTGCGGCTCCCCGGGCCGGGAACGGCGATTGGTGAGACGCTGCGTCTCGTTTCGCTGCTACATTCGACCGCATGGCTCAGAAAACCGCCCCTGACTCCACGCGCCGCAGCGAGCGTTCGCGCCGCGCCATCTACGACGCCGCACTGGCCCTGGTCGGCGAGGTCGGCTACGGCAAGATGACCATCGAGGCGATCGCCGCCCGCGCCGGAGTCGGCAAGCAGACCATCTACCGCTGGTGGCCCTCCAAGAGCGCCGTCCTGCTCGACGCCTTCCTCGACCTCGCCGAGCAGGCCAACGCCGAGCTCAGCGAGCAGGCGGGACTCGACGAGCCCGCCACCGGGATCCCGGACACCGGCGACCTCGAAGCCGACCTCAAGTACGTGCTGCGCGCCACCGTCGACGAGATGACCGACCCCAAGTTCGACGCCCCGGCCCGCGCCCTCGCCGCCGAGGGCGTCGTCAACGCCGAGCTCGGCGCCGAATTCCTCGAGAAGCTGCTCGAACCGCAGCTCCAGCTCTATGTGCAGCGGCTGCGCGCGAGCCAGGAGCGCGGTGAGGTGGCCGCCCACATCGACCCGCGCATCGCCCTCGAACTGTGGACGGGCCCGCTCGCCCAGCGCTGGATGCAGCGCACGGGCCCGCTCAGCCACGCGTACGCCGACACCCTCGTCGAGTACTCCCTGTACGGCATCACGCCCCGCTGACGGGCCCGCTCACCGGCTCTGCACCGGCCGCACCGGCGTACGCGACAGCAGTCCCGGCGCGTCCGTGATCACGCCGTTGCAGCCGAGCCGCAGCACCCGGTCCCGCTGGCGCGGCGTGGTCACGGTGCGCGCCCCTACCCGCGGGACGCCGGAGTCGACCGCCCGCGGGAGATCCGCGTCACGTGCCTTGTGGTCCACGTCGAGGACGTCGAGGGAGGACGCCCAGTGCTCCGGGCGGTCGGTGCGCAGCCGGCTCCGAGAGCGCCACTGCCGGCGGACTCCACCCCCTGCCACTCCTTGCGGGTCAGGCCGCGCACCGGGCCCGTCGTGTAGGTGGTGCGGTCGTCACCATGACCGACACCGTAGGTGGGAGATACACCGCGGAGCGTGACATGACGCGCTATGTCCCCCGCCGCCTCGCATCGTCCCGGCCACCCCGGATGGGGACTACGGCCACCCGAGGAGCAGGATGGTGCGACCATGGGTCATGCTGTTCCGCACAATGGCGAGGTGAGGGGATAGATGGGCGAGGAGTTCGGCCGGTCTTCCGGCGCGCAGAGCAGGATCTCCCAGTGGCTTCGTCGCCGCGGGCGCACCGCGGAGAGCGGCGGCGCGGCTGCCGCCGAGGGCCGCGAGGGTCTGCTGCTCGCCGTCGCCGCCGCCGGGCTGCCGATCGCCCCCGCCGCGCATCCCGCCGGATACCGGTGTTCGTGCGACCGCATCGGCTGTCCCACGCCCGCCCGGCACCCCGTGTCCTTCGCCTGGCAGACGCAGTCCACCACCGACCGCGGGCAGATCGAGCGCTGGGCGCGCCATCAGCCGCAGGCCAACTTCATCACCGCGACCGGCATGGTCCACGACGTCCTCGACGTGCCCCTGGACGCCGGGCGCGCCGCGCTGCGGCGGCTGCTCGACGCCGGTGTGGACGTGGGGCCCGTCGCGGAGTCCGAGGGCGCCCACGACCAGGGCCGGATGCTGTTCTTCACGGCTACGCGCGGTACCCCCGAGGACGAGGACGAGTGGTGGCCGTGCGAGCTCGACTGCCATCCCGAGACGATGGACGAGCATCCCGGTCTGCGGTGGCACTGCCGGGGGTCGTACGTTCTCGTGCCGCCCGCCCGGCTGCCCGGTGACCTCGGGGTCCACTGGGTCCGTGGGCCCGAGTTCCCGTTGCCCGATCCGCTCACTCTGCTGGAGACCCTCACCGATGAGTGCGCGCGGTATGCGGGGGAGCCCCGCGATGATGCTGCGGTCAGCACCGCTTGGCCTCAGCGTGGCTGACCCCCGCCGGGGGTCGGCTTCCAGGGGGCTTTTCTTCTGGGGCTTCGCCCCTTTCCCCCTTGTCGGCGCTCCGCGCCTCGTCCTCAAACGCCGGACGGGCTGAAATATCGCGCCTCGTCGTCAGCCGTCGGGTGGGCCGGGATCCCGTGAGCTCCTCGTCAGCCTCGGACGGGCTGCAAACCGGCGCCCCAGCGCCTACTCGCCCTTCGCCCCCACCAAGCCCTGCATGCGGCTCAGGACCGACACCTTGCCGGAGCCCTGGGGAGTGAGGGCTACCTGGTTCGAGACGCGTTCCAGGGTGATGGACTGTTTGGCCTCGCCGCGCATGAGTGGCTTGACGTCGGGCTGCACGGTGACGTTCAGGCCCTTGGACGCGGTCTGCTTCTCGTAGTGGTGCGTGGTGAAGAACACCAGCGCGCCGCCGTCCTTCGTACGCAGGCCCACGGGGGCAAACGAGCCCTCGTTGCGCGGCTGGTCCAGGTACTGCACGGCGAGGCCCGGACGCTTCTTGCTGCGGTCGCGGGCCGCCTTCCAGTGCGAGGTGTGCGGCCCCGGCGCGAAGGTGTCGCCACCGGACCGCAGATAGTCCGCGTACGTGCCACTGAGCCGCCGCGGGGCCACCGCGAAGCCGCCGCTGTCCACCGCGACGGGCTCCACGTGGCCGTCCGCGTCCCTCTTCAGCTCGGGCAGCCGGTCGGGGTGCACCAGGTTCAGATAGGTCGCCTCCCACCGCGCGTCCGCGTCGGCGCGGGTGAAGACGATCAGCCAGCGGTAGTCGTCGGGCCTGCGGTTGGCGAGCGCGTCGACGACGAACCAGCGCGGCCAGCCCGCCTTCTTCGGGACGGCGTACGACACGTCCGTCAGCTCCAGCGGTACGTGCCGGGAGTTGCCGTCCGGGTTCTGCGCGTGCCGTGCCTCGAGGCCCGCCTGGTTGATGGCGCCGAGCGGACCGGTGACGCGGGCGGCGTCGAGAGCCGGGTCGTACGCCTTGTCCGCCTTGTTGTAGGCGGTGAGGAAGTCCTTCAGCGCGCGGGCGGCCTCCGGCCCTGTCGCGGTGCGCACGACCTCCCGCTCGCCGTGCACCGTCACGCACCCGCTCGCCGTCAGCGAGAGGACCGCCACCGCCGCCGCGTACGAGACCGTCCTGCCGGGCCTGCGAACCCTGCTCATCGGATACCTTCACCTACCCCTTCCCGGGCCCGAACCCTACCGGGGGTCGCGGGCGCCCCGACGCCGGGATGCGGCAGTGCGCCCAACGTCCTCAACCGCCCGCCGTGTCCCCTTTCGTCGGGCCGTCGGGCCCCGCCCGCCGGGGCGTCACCAGGAGCGTCCCGGTCCGCGGGTGCGCGAGGACCTCGATGGGCTGGCGGTAGACGTCCGAGAGGAGCCGCTCGTCGAACACGTCGCCGGGGGCGCCGTCGGCCGCCACCGTGCCGCCGTCCAGGACCACGGCACGGTCCGCGTACGCCGCCGCGAGACCCAGGTCGTGCAGGACGACCACCACCGCGTCACCGGCGGCGGCCCGCTCCCGGCACACGCGCAGGACCAGCTCCTGGTGGCGCAGGTCGAGCGCCGCCGTCGGCTCGTCGAGGAGCAGCACCGCGGCGCGCTGTGCGAGCACCCGGGCCAGCGCGACACGGGCCCGCTCGCCGCCGCTGAGCGCCGAGAACGGCCGCGCCGCGAACGCCTCGACCTCGGTGGCCCGCATGGCCGCGGACACGATCCGGTCGTCGTCGTCGGCGCGGTGCGTGCCGGCCCAGGGCGCGCGGCCCATCCTGACGACGTCCTCGACCGGGAACGGGAACGACAGCGTGGCCGACTGCGGCAGCACCGCGCGGCGCAGGGCGAGATCGCGCGCGGGCCAGTCGGCGGCGGGACGGCCGCGGACACGGACCGTGCCGGAGTCGGCGGGCAGGTCACCGGCCAGGGCGGCCAACAGGGTGGACTTCCCCGCCCCGTTGGGCCCGACCAGGGCGAGGACCTCGCCCGCGCGGGCCCGCACGGCCACCCCCTTGAGCACCTCACGCCCACCGAGCCGCACCCGCAGGTCCGCCGACTCCGCCAGCACCTCTCCGGGCGCCGCTGGCCCCGGCAGCGCCCGGTCGCGGCTCGCGAAGATCCGTCGGCCCCACGCGGTGCTCATGCCCAACCCCCTTGCTTGCGGCGGGTCCTGCGCAGCAGCCAGAAGAAGAACGGGCTCCCGAAGAGCGCGGTGAGCACGCCGAGCGGCAGCTCCGCGGGCACGGCGACGGTACGCGCGGCCAGGTCCGCGCCGACGAGGACGACGGCCCCGGCGAGCGCGCTGCCCGGCACCAGGAACCGGTGCCCGGGGCCTGCGGCCATCCGCAGCAGATGCGGCACCAGGAGCCCCACGAACGTGATGATCCCGGCCACGGCCACCGCCGCCGCCGTGAGCAGCGCCACCACGAGGACGAGCACCGTCCGCAGCCGCTCCACGTCCACGCCCAGATGGCGTGCGGGCCGCTCCCCGAGGGCGAGCAGGTCGAGATCGCGCGCGTACAGCGGCGCGACGAGCAGGCCCGCGACCGCGCACGGCAGGACCGCGAGCACCTTCGGCCAGGTCGCCTGCGCGAGCGAACCGAGCTGCCAGAACGTGATCTGGGTGACCTGCGCGTTGTCCGCGAAGAACAGGAAAAGGCCGATCAGCGCGCCCGCGAAGGCGTTCACCGCGATGCCCGTGAGGATCAGCGTGACCACCTCCGTGCGACCGCCCTCGCGCGACAGGACGTACACGAGGAGCACCGTCGCGAGCCCGGCGACGAAGGCGCAGACGGTCACCGTCCAGTTGCCGAGGAAGCCGAGGCCGAAGGCGATCGAGGCGACCGCGCCGACCGCCGCGCCCGCGGAGATCCCGATGACGCCGGGCTCGGCCAGCGGGTTGCCGAACACGCCCTGCATCAGCGCGCCCGCGCAGCCGAGCGACGCGCCCACGAGCAGCGCGAGCGTCACGCGCGGCAGCCGCACGTTCCACAGCACGCTCTCACCGACGCGGTCGAGCGCGTGACCACCGAGCCCGGCCCGGTGCCGCACGGAGGCGAGCACGTCCCCGAGAGGGATGTCGTACGCACCGATCCCCGCGGAGAGCAGGGCCAGGACGAGAAGGACGGCGGCCAGGGCGACGGCGAGGAGGTACGGCGCACCCCGCCGCACCCCGCGCGCCTCTCCGGCCACGCCTGCTTCTCCCGCCGCGCCCGCTTCCCCGGCCGTACCTGCTTCTCCGGTCACGCCCGCTTCCCCGGCCGTGCCCGGCTGCTCCGCCCGTTCGGTGGTCGCGCTCACTCGGCGTCCTTGTAGAGCTGGTCCACCAGGGACTTGAGCACCCGGTCGGTGCGGGGGCCGTAGTTGAGCAGGACGCCGTCCTCGATGGACACGACGCGGCGGTCGAGGCCCGCCGGTGTCTCGGCCACGCCGGGGATCTTCACCAAGCCGTCGACGCCGCCCACCGAGTCCAGGCCCTTCGACATCACGAGGACCGCGTCCGGCGCGGCCTTGGCCAGGGCCTCGCTCGTGATGGCCGTGAAGTCCTTCCGCAGGCCCGACGCCTTGCCCGCGTCGACCGCGCCCGCCGCTTCGAGCAGCGAACCCGCGCCGGACTCGCGCCCGCCGAGCAGATACACGGAGGCCGACCCGCGCAGGTAGAGGAACGCGACGCGCGGCTTCCCCGACCGTGCGGGCACGGACTCCCGTACCTTCGAGATCCGTTGCCGCGTACGGGAGGTGAGCTCGGCGCCCGCCTTCGGCACGCCGAGCGCCGCCGCCACCGCCCCGATGCGCGGACCCACGTCGGCGAGGCTCTTGGCCGGTTCGAGGACGATCAGGGGGACGCCCGCCGCACGGATCTGGTCGATCGCCTCCGCGGGGCCCGTCGTGGTGTCCGCGAGGACGACCGTCGGCTTCAGGGACAGCACGCTCTCCGCGGACACGTCGTGGGCCCGCGTCACCACCGGGAGCTTCTCGGCCTGTTGGAAGGTCGCGGTGATGTCACGTGCGACGACGCGCTCACCGAGCCCGAGGGTGAAGACGATCTCGTTCAGGCTGCCGGTCAGCGGCACGATCCTGCTGGTGTCGTCGACGGTGACCCGCTCGCCGTCGGCGGACCGCACGGTCACGGGCAACGTCGGCTCGGGCACGGCCGCGAGGGGCTCCACGCGGTCGGCGGCGGCCTTCGCCCGCGGCCCGCCCCGCGCCGGTCCGCCGTCGTCGGACGTTCCGCAACCGGCGAGGGTGAGCGCGAGCGCGGCCGCCACCGCGCCAACCGTCCGGAGTGAGCGCGGCTTGCGCACCTGAGTCACCGTCCTGTCGTGGGGTTCCCCGTAGGAATGATCGTAGATTAGGTTAGCCTTACCTTAGGAATCTAGACCCGGAGGGGTTCCATGTCGTCGTCGGGACAGCTGTCGCCGAGACGGTCGGCGGCGCGCCGTCGTGCCCGCGTCCGCACCGGCGCGGCCGTCGTCGTCGCCGGGCTCGCCGGAGCCCTCCTTCCGGCCGCCGCGGCGCACGCGGAGGAACGCACGGTGCGCGGCGGCAGGCTCGACTGGGGCATCAAGTCGTCCTTCCAGAGCTATGTCACCGGGCCCATCGCCAAGGGCAGTTGGGATCTGCGGGGCGGCGCGGCGACGGTCGGCGGCAGCCAGTTCCGCTTCCACTCGGCCAAGGGCTCCTACGACCCGGACACCGGCTCCTTCACCGCCGCGTTCAGCGGGGGCGTGCACTTCACCGGGCACAGGAAGGGCGGTGCGTACGCCCTCGACCTGACGATCAGCCGTCCCACCGTGAAGGTCACCGGCGGCTCCGGCACGCTCTTCGCCGACATGGTCAGCAAGGACAAGGGCACCGGGAAGGTCACCTCGACCGCCCGGGTCCCGCTCGCCTCGCTGAACGTCTCCGGCATCGACATGAAGGGCGGCACCGGGCCGATCGCCCTCACCACCGTCCCCGCGACACTCACCGCCCAGGGCGCCAAGGCCTTCGCCGGGTACTACCCCGCGGGCACGCAGCTCGACCCGCTGAGCCTGTCCACCGACCTGGCGGCACCGTCCGCCGCCACGAAGGACAGCAGGAGCGGCGGGGGCAGGAGCGACCAGGGCAAGGACGGCGGCAAGGGCAAGGACGGCGGCAAGGGCGGGAAGGCGGAGGCGGGGAAGGCGGCGGGGCGCATCGAGGACGCCGCCGTCGACTGGGGTGTGCGCCGTACGTTCCGCGAGTACGTCTCCGGGTCCATCGCGCGGGGCAGGTGGACGCTCACGTCCGGCGCGGAGGACGGCGGCGCGCTGTTCCGCTTCCCGCGGGGCGAGGGCACGTACGACGAGAAGCGGCGCACGCTGTCCGCCGACTTCGCCGGCGCCGTCCGCTTCACCGGCGAGCACGGCCTGGACATCGGCCTTCGCCGGGTCGCCGTCGACGTACGGGACGGCAAGGGCACGCTCTACGCCGACGTCCGCAGCAAGGACTTCACGAAGAAGAAGGCGCCGCTCGTCACCTTCACCGCCGCGGAGCTGGCGGGCCTCGAGCCGCGGCGCGGCCTGATCGCCGTCACCGAGGCCCCGGCGAGACTCACCGCCGACGGCTCCAAGGCGTTCGGCTCGCTCTACGCACCGGGCACCGCGATGGACCCGGTGTCCCTGGCCGTCGCCCTCGACGGTGACGCCGACCTGCCCGCGCTGCCCGACCTGGGCTCCGCCGCCGCACCCGGCGCGAAGGAGACCCTCGCCGGGGCCGGGCCCCGCCGGGCGGCGGCTTCGGACGGCGCCGAGGGCACCGCCTCCTCCGGCTCGTCGAAAGCCCTGCCCCTCACCCTTGCGGCGGCCGGGGCGCTGCTGGTCGCGGCGGTGGGGGCGGTGCTGTTCGCACGGAGGCGGCGGACGGCCACCGGGTCGGCTCCGTCCACGGGGTCGGCTCCGGCCACCGGCTCGGACCCGGCTGCCGGGTCGACTCCGTCCACCGGGTCCGGCGAAAAGCCTTGAGCGGCTCCGGAGACGCCTTGAGCGGCCCCCGAGTCCACTCTCCCCCTCCCACCTCTCCACCCCCTTCTCATGTCCCCCTCCCATTCCCCTCTCCCGTCCCCCTTCGAGGAGCACACTGACCATGGCAGCAACCCGCCGCCCCATAGCCCGCGCAGCGGCCGTCGCGACCGCCGCGGTACTCGGTGCCGCCGCGCTCGCCCTGCCCGCCGTCGCCGACACCCCGGCGGACACCCCTGCCGAGGGTGCGGCCGGGGCACCCCGGGCCCCCAAGGCGTTCACGCTCAAGGACGGCACCCTGGACTGGGGGCTCAAGGAGTCCTTCCGCAAGTACGTCACGGGCATGGCGCACGGGAAGATCAAGGCCGGTGGCGGCGCCGAACAGGCCCCGGGCAACGGGGTGTTCACGTTCACCGGTGGCAAGGGCACGTACGAGATGACCGGCCACGTCATGAAGGCGGCCTTCAAGGGTGACGTCCGCTTCACCTCGGCGCTGCACAAGTTCGACATCAAGATCGCCGACGTCAGGGTGCACACCGAGGGCAGGACGGGTGCCATCCAGGCCGACGTCACGCTCAACGGTGCCGAGCAGAACGACATCGACCTGGCCGCGCTCGACCTCTCCGGGGTCACGCCGGGGCAGGGCCCCGGTGGCACGATGACGTTCAAGGACATCCCGGCGACGCTCACGGCGAAGGGTGCGAAGGCGTTCAACGGCATGTACCAGAAGGGCCAGGCGCTCGATCCGGCCACACTGACGGTGCGCAACGCGGGCCCCGCTCCGTCGCCGGACCCCACGCCCAGCAAGCCCGGCAAGCCCAGTGAGCCGGGCAAGCCGGGCAAGCCGTCGCCGAAGCCCTCGGACAAGCCCGCGCCGAAGCCCACGAAGCCCACGAAGCCGACGCCGACGCCGAAGCCGACGTCCGGCACGGGCGGTTCCGGTGGCCGGGCGCCCTCCGGCGAGGTCGTCGGCGGCAAGCTGTCCTGGGGCCTGAAGGAGTCCTTCCGGCGCTACATCTTTGCGGGCGGAGGGGTGGAGGCGGCCGGGGGTGCCAGGAAGACCTCCGCCGGGTACGACTTCCCGTACGCGAAGGCGACTTGGGACGCCCGGGCCAAGAAGGTCAACGCGTCCTTCAAGGGCAGCGTGCGGTTCCGCTACCAGGGGCACGGCATCGACATGCGGTTCAGCGACTTCAAGGTCCGCGCGAGCGGCACGAAGGGCACGCTGTCGGTGGACGTGAAGACCCCGGCGGGCACCACCGATGACGTGCGGTTCGCGACCCTCGACCTGTCCGGTGTCCCGTACGCCGCGAAGGGCGACGTCGTCCAGCTCCGCAAGGTACCGGCGCGGCTCACCGCGGCGGGCGCCGAGCAGTTCGAGAGCGAGGAGATGGGGTCGGTGTACAAGGCGGGCGAGAAGCTGGACCCCCTGACGGTGGCGCTCACCCTGTCCGAGGACGCCGAGATCCTGCCGTCCGGGGGCGGAGTCGGGGCCTCCGGCCAGGCCGGCGGGGGCAGCGGTGACGCGGCGGCGGGCGGAGGTTCGGTCGGCGGCGGCAGTGTCGGCGGCGGTTCCGTGGGCGGCGCCGGGTCGCTCGCCGCCACCGGGTCAGGCACGCCGTCGGGGGCGCTGCTCGGGGTCGCGGGCGCGGTGGTCGTGGCCGGGGCGGGAGCGGTGTACGCGGCGCGACGGCGGCCGCTGCGTCCGCGCGGACACGCGTAGGGCGAGGGCCGTCGGCCTCCGGGACGGGGCGCGAGCGCCACGGGTGATGCTTCAATGCCGGAGTGAACGCAGAGACTGAACCCGGCGCGCAGGGAACGAGCGACGTCCTGGACGTGCACCAGGGAATCGACGTCGTACGGGTCTTCTGCGCGCCGGACGGACGGCACGGCAACGAACTCGGGGTCGTGCGCAACGGCGCACGGGTGGCCGCGCGGACGGACCGGCAGGCCCTCGCCGCCAAACTCGGCTTCAGCGAGACGGTGTTCGTGGACGACCCGGAGCGCGGCGCGATCGACGTCTACACGCCCACGGAACGGCTGCCGTTCGCGGGACACCCGTGCGTCGGCGCGGCCTGGCTGCTCGACGTCCCTGAGCTGGTGACGGCGGCGGGGGTCGTCGAGGCGCGGCACGACGGTGAGTTCAGCTGGATCGTGGCGCGGGCCGACTGGGCGCCGCCGCGGACCCTGCGCCGGTACGCGTCGGCAGCCGAGGTGGAGGCCCTCGCCGTGCCGCCCGCCGGCGAGGAGATCTACGCGTGGGCGTGGGAGGACGAGGCCGCCGGCCGGGTGCGCGCACGGGGGTTCCCCGGCCGCGGGGACGGCATCGTCGAGGACGAGGCCACCGGCGCGGCGGCGCTGCAACTCACCCGGGAACTCGGCCGCGCCCTCAACATCACCCAGGGCAACGGCTCCCAGCTCCTCACGGCACCGGCCCCCGACGACTTCATCGAACTGGGTGGCAGGGTGGCTTTTCCCCACCCACCCGCCCTTTCCTGACGCCGAAGGGGCAAGAGAGCCCGTCCGGCGTCTGAGGACGAGCCCGCAGCACGATTTCAGCCCGTCCGGCGTTTGAGGACGAGCGCGCAGCGCGATCGACGCTCACCCCGCCAGGGGGCAACTCCTACGCGGACAGCGGAAACTCCCCGCCCAGCTCCCGAAAGACAGCGGTGTTCAGAAGGAACGCGAACTTGCACTCGTCCACGATGCGCTGCTTCTCGAGCTCGTCGGGCACGACGGCGTCGAGCCCGTCGAGCAGCTCGCGGTACCCCCGCTTGAACGCGGCGGGGTTGGAGATCCCCTCGAAGACATAGAACCGCACTCCGTCGCCCTTGCGGTCGAAGCCCCACGTCTGCTCCGCCCTGCCGCGGATGATCTGTCCGCCGGACAGGTCTCCGAGGTAGCGGGTGTAGTGGTGGGCCACATAACCACCGGGCCAGGTGCGGGCGCACTCCTCGACGCGGGCCGCGTACGCCGCGGTGGCGGGCAGGGCGCTGAGGCCCGCGCGCCAGCCGGCGCCCCGCAGATGGGCGAGGTCCCGTTCGAGCTCGGCGACGCGCATCAGCTCGGGCCGTATGAACGGCCCGGCCACCGGGTCCTCGCGCAGCGTCCGCGCGGCGTCCTCCAGGGCGCGGTAGACGAACCACAGCTGTTCCGTGTACCTCGCGTACGCGGTCACGTCGAGGCGGCCACCGAGGAGGTCGCTCATGAACGGGGACGACTCCGCCTCCGTGTGCTGTTCGTGGGACGCGGTGCGGATGAGCGTCGAGAACGCGGGGCGCTGAGTGATCGCCGAGTCCATGGGGGACCTCCGGGCCGAGAGACGGGCGGGAACCAAGGTGGCCAGGACCGATCATCCAAGGTTAGGGTGACCTAAGTCAACTGGTTCCCGACATCCTGTCGGCAAAAAACGTACCCCTGTTCGCGATCACTGATGCGTGCGCGAGCAGAAACGCCGGGCCCCGACGGACGGGGCCCGGCGCTCTTTGGTCACTCAGGGCAGCGTGAGGATCTCCGCCCCGGTGTCGGTCACGACCAGCGTGTGCTCGAACTGCGCCGTGCGCTTGCGGTCCTTGGTCACGACGGTCCAGCCGTCGTCCCACATGTCGTACTCGTACGTGCCGAGGGTCAGCATCGGCTCGATGGTGAACGTCATGCCGGGCTGGATGACCGTCGTCGCGTGCGGGCTGTCGTAGTGCGGGACGATCAGCCCGGAGTGGAACGAGGAGTTGATGCCGTGGCCGGTGAAGTCGCGTACGACGCCGTAGCCGAAGCGCTTGGCGTACGACTCGATGACGCGGCCGATGATGTTGATCTGGCGGCCGGGCCTGACCGCCTTGATGGCGCGGTTCAGGGACTCGCGGGTGCGCTCGACGAGCAGCCGCGACTCCTCGTCGACGTCGCCCACCAGGTACGTCGCGTTGTTGTCCCCGTGGACGCCGCCGATGTACGCCGTGACGTCCAGGTTGATGATGTCGCCGTCCTTGAGGACGGTGGAGTCGGGGATGCCGTGGCAGATGACCTCGTTGACCGAGGAGCACAGCGACTTCGGGAAGCCACGGTAGCCGAGCGTCGAGGGGTAGGCGCCGTGGTCGCACATGTACGCGTGCGCGATCCGGTCGAGCTCGTCGGTGGTCACGCCGGGCGCGATCGCCTTGGCGGCCTCCTCCATCGCGCGGGCGGCGATGCGGCCCGCGGTCCGCATCAGCTCGATGGTCTCCGGGGTCTGCACCTCCGGACCGTTGTACGGCGTCGGCGCGGGCTTGCCGACGTACTCCGGGCGCCGGATGCTTCCGGGCACGGAACGGGTGGGAGAGAGCTCCCCTGGTACGAGCAGTGACTGGCCAGACATACCAGCGAGTCTAACGAGCACCCGTGGGGCAGCATGGCGGGAGAGAGAGGAGCTGGACATGGCGCTGTTCAAGAAGCGGACCGTGGGCAAGCCGGGGGAGTGGTACTACTGCCTGGACCACAAGAAGGTCGAGGAGGGGCCGGAGTGTCCCGGCAAGGACCGGTTCGGCCCTTATGCCTCCCGTGCGGAGGCCACCCGCGCGATGGAGAGCGCCGCAGAGCGCAACCTGGAATGGGACACGGACCCCCGCTGGCACGACCGCGGGCCGGGCACCGAGGGCCCCGACGCCGCCCCGCGCTGACGCCCACCCACGGTGGCGGACGGCGCCCCCTGCGGACGCCGCCCGCCACCCCTGCGGCAACCCGCCCCGCCCACGGGGCACCCGTCCAGCCCCGCAGGGCACCCGCCCCGCACTGCCGGGCACCCGCACCACGGGGCACCCGTCGAGTCTCCCGCGGGCGACGCACCCGCCCCCCTCTGTGGGCAACTGGCCCGCCAGGGGCGCGACGGGTGGGCACAGCCCCCGGCGCCGGGCAACCGTCCCGTGAGCGGCCGACCGGAAGACCTACGCCCCGGCGGCAGCCGCGTCGCGGCGACGCCGGGCGTCCACATCCGTGGCGGAGTCGTACCGCAACAGCGCGGGCATCGCCGCGGTCAGCGCGGCCACCGCCCCCACACACACGAGCCCGCCCGACCAGATCGCGGGCCGCGTCCCGCTCCACCCCGCCGCCGCACCGGCGCGGACCTGCCCGAGCTGCGGCCCGACGCTGTAGGAGAGCACCTCTATGCCCGCGAGCCGCCCCCGCAGCTCATCGGGGATGGTCTGGTTCCAGATGGTCGACCGCCCGAGCCCGCTGAGCATGTCGCCCGCACCGGCGAGCGCCAGACAGCACAGTACGAGCCACACGTTCGAGAGCAGGCCCGCCAGCGTGATCGCGGCGCCCCACCCCGCCGCCCCGCACACCACGAGCACCCCGTGCCGCCGCACCCGCGAGGTCCAGCCGCTGGTGAGGCTGAGGAGCAGCGAGCCGACGGCCCCGGCCGCGTACATCAGGCCGAGCGACCACTCGGCGTCCAGATCGTCCGCGAGGAAGGGGAAGATCGTGTTCGGGAAGGCGAACAGCATCGCCACGCCGTCGATCGCGTACGTCCCGAGCAGCACAGGACGCGACCACGCGTACCGCGCCCCCTCCGCGAGCCCCCGCAGGGAGGGCTTCTCCGCCCCGTGCGCGGCGGGCGCGGGGGTCAGACGGGTGCACATCGCCACCGACACGGCGAAGCCGACGACGGTCACCGCGTACGCGCTGGCGTGCCCGGCGTAGGCGACGACGACGCCCGCGAGCGCCGGTCCCGCGATGGCGCCCACGTTCCAGCGCAGCGAGTTCAGGGCGGCGGCGGCCGTGAGCTGGTCGTGCGGCACGATGCGGGCCATCAGCGAGTCGAGGGCGGGCCGCTGGAGCCCGGCGAGCCCCGAGACACCGGCGGCCACCACGTACAGCGGCCACAGCATGGGCTGCGGCAGGAGCGCGTTGACGAACAGCACGAGCGCGAGCAGGCCGAGCGCCGCCTCGGTCAGGAGGATCACCCTGCGCCGGTCCACGGCGTCCGCGAGCGCCCCGCCGTACAGGCCGCAGACGATCAGCGGCACCAGTTCCACGGCGCCCATCGCGCCGACCGCGAGCGGCGAGTCGGTGAGGTGCTTGATCTGGAGCGGCAGGGCGATCATCGCCATGAAGCTGCCGAAGTAGGTGACCAGGCCCTGCACCCACAGCAGGCGGAAGTCGCGGGTGGAGCGCCAGGGGGAGAGATCGGGCAGCAGGGCGACGATGCGTTTCACAAGGGGACATGGTCAGCGGCGGACGGCATCCCGCGCAAACGGTTTTGCGGGGCAACGGCCCTCCGGGGTCTCCCGGCGGGGAGCGCGGGTCCTTCCGGCGGGGAGCTGGGACCCTCCGGGAGCAAAGCACGGGGCCTCCAGGGAGCCCGGGTCACCACCGCGACGGCGGTGGCGCCGTCAGCTGGTCCGCGAGGCGGGAGAGCCGGTCACGCACCCGTCCGCGCCCCCGCGGCGCGGGGGCGCCGTTCTCGCCCGCCGCCGCGCTCACCAGGTGCTGGACGGTGTCCAGGTCCAGGCCCGAG
Source organism: Streptomyces sp. NPDC017940 (assembly GCF_044328435.1). Taxonomy (NCBI): domain Bacteria; kingdom Bacillati; phylum Actinomycetota; class Actinomycetes; order Kitasatosporales; family Streptomycetaceae; genus Streptomyces; species Streptomyces sp. NPDC017940. Next base: position 894,599 of record NZ_JBIRHJ010000001.1, read on the forward strand.
CCGTCCGGCACCGTGAGCGCCTCGTGGGCGAGCGTGCCCAGGTCCCCCTCGTGCTCGTTCAGGGCGAACACCGCCGCGCCCGCCCGCCGCGCGTCGTGCACACGCGAAAGCAGCTCCGCCGGGGGCTCGGTGGGCGCCACCACGAGCAGCGTCTCGCCGCGCCGCGCCGCCTCGATGCGGCCGAGTCCCACCGAGAGCTGCGCGGGCGCGTCCGGGCGTGGCCGGTGCCGTACGAGGGTGGGCGTCAGCTCCGGGGTGCCGGACCACGCGGCCTCGTCCACCAGGTGCGCCGCCAGGTGCCACGGCTCGTACTCCCGGGTGCCCACGAGCAGGAGACCACCGCCCTGCGGCACCACGCTGGAGCGCAGGGCCCCGGCGAAACGGCGGGTGGCGCCCGGCCATTCGGTTCCGGCGAGAACTTCGCGCAACAGCGCGACGCGTACGGCGTCCATGCGGCGCATACTGCCTCAACGGGAGATTCGTCAGCGGGGGTTCACCGCGAATTCCCCCATGATGGGGAAGAGGCACGGATGCCAATGGGTAAAACTGAGCAGACTGAGCAGATCGAGCGGCCCGGTCGCACTGGGACGACCGGGAACACCGGGCAGGCCGCGGGCGCTGTGGGCCCTGAGAGCGCTGGGAGCGCCGGGAGCGCAGGGAGCGTCGGACGGGCCGTGACGGTGGAGACATCCGTCCCGTTCCGCGCGGGGGACGGAGGCTACGCGAGCTTCCGCATCCCCGCCGTCGTCGTCGCGCACACCGGTACCGTCCTCGCCTTCTGCGAGGGCCGCGTCGGCTCGCAGGAGGACTTCGGGAACATCGACGTGGTCCTGAGACGGTCCGTCGACGGCGGCCGCACCTGGGGTCCGCTCCAGGTCGTCGGCGCCAACGGCGCCGACCTCGCGGGGAACCCCGCCCCCGTCGTCCTCGGCACCGGGCGGATCCTGCTCGTACAGATCAGGAACGCCGCCGATGCCACCGAGAACGCCATCCGGCGCGGTGGCGTGGCCGCGGCGGACGGCCGCCGCGTCTGGGTGCAGCACAGCGACGACGACGGCCTCACCTGGTCGACGCCGCGCGAGATCACCCAGCAGACGAAGGAGCCCCACTGGCGGTGGTACGCGACCACGCCCGGGCACGCGATCCAGCTGAGCGGCGGCCGGATCGTCGTCCCCGCCAACCACTCGCTGCCCCCCGCGGGCAGCGACGTCGGAACGGAGGGCCGGTACAACGGCGGGCACTGCCTGCTGAGCGACGACCTCGGCGAGACCTGGCGCATCGGGTACGTCGACGACAACCCCGACGGCTACGTCAACGTCAACGAGACCACCGCGGCCGAGCTGCCCGACGGCCGCGTCTACTTCAACACCCGCAACGACTCGCCCGCCCCCGGCACCCGCGCCGACGCCCACTCCCACGACGGCGGCGAGAGCCTCGCCAAACCCTTCCGGCCGCAGGCCTGCCTCACCGGACCCGTCGTCGAGGGCAGCGTGCTCCAGCTGCGCGACCCGGACGTGCTGCTGTACTCCGGGCCCGCCGACCCCGGCTTCCGCGCCGTGATGTGCGTCCGCGCCAGCTTCGACGGCGGCACCACCTGGCACGTCGCACACACGGTCGACGGGTTGCCCGCCGCGTACTCCGACCTCGTCCGCGTCGACGCGGGCACCCTCGGACTGCTCTACGAGACCGGGGACTTCAGCGCCTACGAGACGATCACCTTCCGGCGCGTACCGCTGTACCTCCTGAACTGACCCGCCGGTCCGGCCGGGCGCAAGCGCGCGGACGTAGGGTCTGACCATGACTTCCACGGAAAGTGCGCAGAAGGCTCCGGCCAAGGACCCCTGGGACCTGCCCGACGTGTCCGGGCTCGTCGTGGGCGTGCTCGGCGGCACCGGCGACCAGGGCCGCGGCCTCGCCCAGCGGCTCGCCCGCGCGGGCCAGAAGGTGATCATCGGCTCCCGCGCGGCCGAGCGGGCCGCGGCCGCCGCCACCGAGATCGGCCACGGCGTCCAGGGCCTGGACAACGCCGAGTGCGCACGGCGCAGCGACATCGTGATCGTCGCCGTGCCGTGGGACGGGCACGCGAAGACCCTCGAAGGGCTGCGCGAGGAGCTGACCGGCAAGCTCGTCGTCGACTGCGTCAACCCGCTCGGCTTCGACAAGAAGGGCGCGTACGCCCTGAAGCCGGAGGAGGGCAGCGCCGCCGAGCAGGCGGCCGCGATCCTTACCGGGTCCCGGGTGACCGCCGCGTTCCACCACCTGTCCGCGGTGCTGCTCCAGGACGAGTCGATCGAGGAGATCGACACGGACGTGCTGGTGCTCGGCGAGAGCCGCGCCGACACCGACGTCGTGCAGGCACTCGCGGCCCGCATCCCCGGCATGCGCGGCGTCTTCGCGGGCCGGCTGCGCAACGCCCACCAGGTGGAGTCCCTCGTCGCCAACCTGATCTCGGTGAACCGCCGCTACAAGGCGCACGCGGGCCTGCGCGTCACCGACGTCTAGCACCGCGTACGGGCCCGTCGGCCACCGCGTACGGGCCCGTGCGGGGCATGGGGGACACTGGTGCGGTACGTCCGCCCGGATTGCCGCACCCAGGAGCGCTCCCCATGCCCCGCCTCGCCCTCTACGCCCTCGTCGTCTGCGTCCTGTCCGTCGCCGCCGCCGTGGTCTCCTTCGCCCAGGGCAGCTGGCTCGGCATCGTGTGGGTGCTGCTCGCGGGGCTCTCGTCCAACATGACCTGGTACTACGCCCGCCGCGCGAAGGCCCTGCGGCAGCGGGACGCGGCCGCGGCCGCTAGCCGCTGATCGCGGGGATGTCCGGGGTGCCCAGCCAGAAGCGGTAGAGGCGCTGGCCCCAGTAGGTGTCGAAGTCCGTGACACCGAGGCCGCGCAGGATCGCGTCCACCGCGTCGAAGAACGCGTGGTTGACCTCGGGGATCCACAGGACGCCGAACACCGCGAGCAGGCCGAACGGCGCGAACGGCTCCACCTGGCGGCGGACGGCCGACGGCAGCCACGGCTCGATCACGCCGTAGCCGTCCAGGCCCGGGACGGGCAGGGAGTTCAGGATCGCCGCCGTCACCTGGAGCAGCGCGAGGAACGCGAGCGCGTAGCGGAACGTGTCGGGCACGCCGTCCAGGGCGTCGAGCCAGAACGGCGCGGTGCACACGACCGCGAACAGCACGTTCGTCAGCGGGCCCGCGGCCGAGATGAGGCTGTGCCGCCAGCGCCCCCGGATGCGGCCGCGCTCGATGAACACCGCGCCGCCGGGCAGTCCGATGCCGCCCATGACGACGAAGAGCACCGGAAGCACGATGCTCAGCAGCGCGTGCGTGTACTTCAGCGGGTTGAGGGTCAGATAGCCCTTCGCGCCGATGGTGATGTCGCCGCTGTGCAGGGCGGTACGGGCGTGCGCGTACTCGTGCAGGCACAGCGAGACGATCCAGGCCGCCGTCACGAACAGGAAGACGGCGAAGCCCGGGTTGTCGGCGAACCCGGTCCAGGCCGCCCAGCCGGAGGCCGCGGTGACCGCGGCGATCCCGAGAAAGACGGGGCTGACCCGACGGTCGCTCCGGGTGGGGGCGGTGGTCATGCGGCTCCTTCGTACGGGCCGGAATGCGCTGCTGCGGCGAGGCTACCGCCCGCACCCGGACGGGCAGCCGGTCCGCGCGTCCTCCCCCGGCTTCCCGCCCCTCCCCATCCCTCCCCATCCCTCCCCATCCTTCCCCTTCACGGGCCCCGGTGGCCGACGGGTGGGCCCTGCGCGGTCCCCGAGTGCGGCGACCGGCGACAATGGGGGCGTGCGATACCGCGTTCTGGGCGTGACCCAGGCACAGCGCCCCGACGGCACCAAGGTGCCGGTCGGCGGCGCCCGCCTGCGCGCCCTGCTCGCGGCTCTCGCCCTGCGCCCGGGCCGCACCGTCCCGGTGCACCTCCTCGTCGACCAGGTCTGGGGCGACGCACCCCCCTCGGACGCCACCGGCGCCCTCCAGGCCCTGGTGGGCAGGTTGCGCAGGGTCCTCGGCGCCGACGCCGTCACCTCCGCCGAAGGCGGCTACCACCTGCGCGCCGCCCCCGACGACGTGGACGCCCACCGCTTCGAGCGCCTGGTCGGCGAAGGCACCCGCGCCCTCGCCGACGGCGACCCCGCCGAGGCCGCAGCCCTCCTGGACGACGCCCTCGCCCTGTGGCACGGCGAGGCCTTCACCGACCTGCCGGACCACACCGCGGAGGCGGCCCGCTGGTCCGCCCGCCGCCTGGACGCCAGGCGCGCGCGGTGCGCCGCCGACCTGGCCCTCGGCCGTGCGGACTCGGCGCTGCCCGAGCTGACCGCCCTGTGCGACACCCACCCCCTGGACGAGGCCCTCCAGACCCTGCGCCTGCGCGCCCTGCGCGACGCCGGCCGCACGGCGGAGGCCCTGGCCGCGTACGACGACGTACGCCGCACCCTCGCCGACCGCCTCGGCACCGACCCGGGCCCGGAGCTGCGCGCCCTGCACGCGGAGTTGCTGCGCCCGGACGGCGGGGACGGGGACCGGAGCCGGGGCGGGAACGGGGAGCGGGACCATGACCGGGGCGGGGACCGTGGCGGGGGCCCGGGACGAGGCGAGGTCCCGGGGCGTGACCGGGAGGCGGTAAGCGCTGCCGAGCGGCCCCCTCCCGGCGGCGCGCCGGAAGCGGCGACCCCCCGCACGGCGCCCGGGCCACCCGCCAGAACCCCCGCCCAGGGCAACCTCCGCGCCCGGCTCACCTCCTTCGTGGGGCGGGCCGGGGACATCGGCGCGATCCGGGCCGACCTGGGGCGGGCGCGGCTCGTGACGCTGACAGGACCCGGCGGGGCGGGCAAGACACGGCTCTCCCAGGAGGCCGCGGAGTCGGTCGCCGACACCGTGCCCGACGGGGTGTGGCTGGCCGAACTCGCGCCGGTGGACGACCCTGACGACGTGCCGGAGGCCGTCCTGACCGCCCTCGGCGCGCGCGAGACGGTGCTGCGGGGCGCGGGCGCGGAGGAACTGCGCGCGGCGGCGGAACGCAAGGCCGCCGACCCCCTGTTCCGGCTCACCGAGCACTGCGGACCGCGCCGCATGCTCCTCGTGCTCGACAACTGCGAGCACCTCGTCGACGCCACCGCGGGCCTCGTGGAGCGGCTGCTCGCCGAGTGCCCCGGAGTCACCGTGCTCGCCACGAGCCGCGAACCCCTCGGCGTTCCCGGCGAGTTGCTGCACCCGGTGGAACCGCTGCCGGAACCCTTCGCGCTGCGGCTGCTCGCCGACCGCGGGGCGTCCGCGCGGCCCGGCTTCCGGATCGACGACGACGCCCCCGCCGCCGCCGAGATCTGCCGCCGCCTGGACGGCCTGCCGCTCGCCATCGAACTGGCGGCGGCCCGGCTGCGGATGCTCACCCCGCGCCAGATCGCCGACCGGCTCGACGACCGCTTCCGGCTCCTGACCAACGGGGCCCGCACGGTGCTGCCGCGCCAGCAGACCCTGCGTGCCGTCGTCGACTGGTCCTGGGACCTCCTGGACACCGCCGAACGGTCGGTCCTGCGCCGCCTCTCGGTCCTCGCGGGCGGCTGCGACCTCGCGGCGGCCGAGGCCGTCTGCGCGAGCGGCGACGTGGACGCGCGCGACATCGCGGGCGTCCTCGGCTCCCTCGTCGACAAGTCGCTCGTCGTCGCCGCGCCCGCCGCGCACGGCGACGTGATGCGCTACCGGCTCCTGGAGACCGTCTCCGAGTACGCCGCCGAACGCCTGGACGAGGCGGGGGAGCGGGGCGCGGCGGAGCGCGCGCACCTCACCTACTTCCGGGAGTTCGCGAGGACCACCGACCCGAAACTGCGCGGGCACGGGCAGCTCGCGGCCGTCGCGGCGTTCGAGGCGGAGTACGAGAACCTGCGCACCGCCCTGCGCCGCGCCGTCGCCGCCCGCGACGAGCAGGAGGCGCTGTGCCTGGTCCTCTCCCTGGCGTGGTTCTGGATCATCCGCGACCTGCGCCAGGAGGCGAGGAACTGGACCAGGGACGTGATGGCGCTCGGCCCCGACCCGTTCGCCCCGCCCGTCACCCCCGCCGCCCCGCTGTACACGCGCTGCACGGACACCCCGCCCCCGCTGTCCGGCGAGGTGCTCCTGGAGGCCCGCCGGGGTGTGCACCTCATCCAGCTGTCCTGCATGGACATGGACCCCTCCGACTGGCGGACCCCCGAGGCCGCGCGGAAGCTGAGCGCCATCAGGGACACCTACCGGCCAGGGCTGCCGCAGACCTGCCGCAGCCCGGGCAGCCTGTGGTTCTTCGCCATCCTGATGACCGGCGACGTGGAGCGGCTGCGCCGCCTCATCGACGAGACCGTCACCGCCTGCCGTGCGTACGGCTTCACCTGGGAGCTGGCGGGCGCCCTGCAACAGCGCGCCAACATCCTCGCCAACCGCACCGACTGGGCCGGTGACGCCCGCAGCGACGCGGACGAGGCCCTGGAGATCTACACCGGGCTCGGCGACGCCTGGGGCACGGCCGAGGCCCTGTCCTCACGCGGCGAGGCGCACGAGCGGCGCGGCGCGTACCTGCGGGCCGCCGCCGACTTCCGCGCGGCGATCGCGCACGCGACGGAACTCGGCGCGTGGGCGCAGGTGTCCCTGCTGACCGCACGGCTCGGCACGGTCCTGGTCGAGGCGGGCGAGGCCGAGCGCGGTGAGGCGCTGCTGCGGCAGGTCGTGGGCGACGCGGGCAACCGTCTGAACGGGGCGCTGCCCGCGGCCCGGCTCTTCCTCGTCGGCCTGCTCGGCCGCACCGGCCGCACCGCCGAGGCCCGTGAGCAACTGGCGCGCCTCAAGGAGGAGTTCACCGCCTTCGGCTTCGCGCTCTTCGAGGGCTTCGTGTGCGGTTCGCACGCCTGGCTCGACACCGTCGACGGCCTGTACGAGCGGGCGCTCGGCTCTGCCCGCGAGGCCGTGGAGAAGGCCGCGGACCCCTTGGCGCGACTGGTCGCGCCGCAACTGCTCGCCGTGCACCTCGCGACCCTGGCCAGGGCGCTCGTCTGCCATGACGCCGGCCGCGCCGCGGCCGCGGCCCGGCTGCTCGCGGTGGCCGACGCGCAGCTGCCGCCCGGTCACGTCCCCGTCGCCCTGGAGCGGGAGATCCGGGGCGGCGCCGAGCGCGCCACCCGGGCGGCGCTCGGCGACGCGGGCTACGCCGCCGCCTACGCCGAGGGCGACGGCCTCACATGGGAGCGGGCCGTCGCCTCGGCGGAGCTGTGACCCGAGGGGGTCACGTCTTGGTGCGGAACTTGTGGATCGCGATCGGCGCCATGACCGCCGTCAGGGCGACCGACCAGATCAGCGTCACCCACACGTCGTGAGCGATCGGCGTGCCGCCGTTCATCAGGCCACGGGCCGCGTCGGCCAGCGACGACAGCGGGTTGTAGTCCGTGAACGTCTGGAGCCAGCCCGGCATCGACTGCGTCGGCGCGAAGATGGACGAGCCGAACTGGAGCGGCATCAGGACGAGGAAGCCCATGCCCTGGATGGCCTGGGCGCTCTTCATGACGACACCCATCGTGAGGAAGATCCACATCAGGCCCACGCCGAAGGCCATGGCCAGACCGACGGACGCGACGAAGCCGGGGACGCTCTCCACGGTGAAGCCGATGCTCAGCGCGACGATCATGAGGATGCCGGTGGCGACCAGCATCCGCAGGAGCTCCACCACGATCTTCGCGACCATCACCGAGGAACGCGCGATCGGCAGCGACCGGAACCGGTCCATCACGCCGGTCTGGAAGTCCTGGTTGAAGCCCGTGCCCACACCCATGGCCATGTTCATCCCCATCATGGCCATGAGGCCGGGGATCACGTACTGGACGTACTCGTCGCGGCCGCCGCCGAGCGACTGGCCGACCGAGCCGCCGAAGACGTACACGAACAGGAGCGTGAAGACGATCGGCATGAGCACGGCGTCGATCATCGACTCCATGTCCGCCTTGATCCACAGCAGATTGCGGCGGACCAGGGCGGCGGTGTGCCGGACATGGCCGCGGGGGCCGATGCGGGTGTCGGCGCCCGCCTTGCCGACGGGGCTGTCGACGGGCGCCGCGGGGGGCGCCGGGGCCGTGGTGGCGCTCATGCGGCGACCTCCTCGAAGTCGGTGGCCTTCGTGGACGCGGCGTCCTGCGACTCGCCGGCCTTGTGGCCGGTGAGGGACAGGAAGACCTCGTCGAGGCTGGGCAGTTCGGTGGCGATGTCGGCGAGCGTGATGCCGCGCGCGGTGAGGGTGCCCACGACGGCCGTGAGCTGCTCGTCGCTGAGGATCGGCACCAGGACCACGCCGGTCTCGTCGTCGACGGTGGTGGTGGCGAGGCCGGTGAGGCCCGACTCGTCGAGGGCCGCGGCGGTGGGGCGCAGCTGCGCCGGGTCGGCCGGGCGGACGCGCAGGGTGCGGCCGCCGACCTTCGCCTTCAGCTCCTCGATGCGGCCGTTCGCGATGACCTTGCCGCGGTCGACGACCGTGAGCTCGCTCGCGAGCTGCTCGGCCTCTTCCATGTACTGCGTGGTCAGCAGGACGGTGACGCCGTCACCGACCATGCGCTTGACCTCGTCCCAGACCTCGTTGCGCGTGCGCGGGTCGAGGCCGGTCGTCGGCTCGTCGAGGAACAGCACCGCCGGGCTGCCGATCATGGACGCCGCCAGGTCCAGGCGGCGGCGCATGCCGCCCGAGTACGTCCGCGCGGGACGCTTGGCGGCCTCGGTGAGCGAGAACCGCTCGAGCAGGCCCTCGGCCCGGGAGCGGGCCTCCTTGCGGGGCAGGTCGAGCAGGCGCCCGATCATGTACAGGTTGTCCCAGCCGGTCAGCTTCTCGTCCACCGAGGCGTACTGACCGGTGAGGCCTATCACGCGGCGCAGCTGGCGGGGCTGGCGCACCACGTCGTACCCGGCGACGACGGCCGAGCCGGAGTCGGGGGTGATCAGGGTGGAGAGGCAGCGCACGAGCGTGGTCTTGCCGGCGCCGTTGGGCCCGAGGACGCCGAGGACCGTGCCCTCGCGGACGTCCACGTCGACGCCGTCCAGCGCCTTGGTCTCGCCGTAGTGCTTGACCAGCCCCCGTACCGAGACGGCGTTCGCCGCTCCGCCGGTCACCCGTTGGGGCTTGTTGTCGATTTCTGTCATGCCGTACATGAGAGCAGTCGCCACCGACAATCCGCCGACAGCCGACCGACAGCGGCAGGAGCGGGAAGCGACAGGAGGTCGGTGGGCACGGTGACAGGGGGGTGGAGAACGCCACGAAGCGGCACATGACGCCTCATGATCAAGATGGCGTGAAGTCGCCCCGGAGGCGCGGGTTCCGTCACAGGCGAACGGAAGCGCCGGGGTGGAGGGCAGCCCGCCGACGGGGGACGGCCGGCGGGCTGCCGTTGGTGCCGCGATGGTTCAGGTCGGCCGTGGGCACCGGCACGCGGTGTCGGCGCCCACGGCACGGGTTCCGCTAGTGGACGGCGTGCTCGGGGGCCGGGAACGCGGCGCCCACCACGTCCTCGGCGAAGGCCTTCGCGGCGTCGCCCATGACGCCGCGCAGGTCCGCGTACTGCTTCACGAAGCGCGGCATCCTTCCGCCGGTCAGGCCCAGCATGTCGGTCCACACCAGGACCTGGGCGTCGCAGTCGGCGCCCGCGCCGATGCCGACCGTCGGGATGTTCAGGGACCGGGTGACCTCGGCGGCCAGCTCGGCGGGCACGAGTTCGAGCACCACCGCGAAGGCGCCCGCGGCCTCGGCCGACTTGGCGTCCCTGAGCAGCTGGTGGGCGGCCTCCTCGCCGCGGCCCTGGACGCGGTAGCCCATGGTGTTCACCGACTGCGGGGTGAGCCCCAGATGGGACATGACGGGGATGCCGGACCGCACGAGCAGCTCGGTCTGGGCCAGCGAGCGCTCCCCGCCCTCCAGCTTCACCGCGCCGACACCGGCCTCCTTGACCAGGCGGGTCGCGGACCTGAGGGCCTGGACGGGACCCTCCTGGTACGAGCCGAAGGTCAGATCGGCGACGATCAGGGCACGGCTCGTGCCGCGCACGACGGCCGAGGCCATCATGGTCATCTCGTCGAGGGTCACGGGCACGGTGGTGTCGTACCCCAGGTGGCAGTTGCCCGCCGAGTCGCCCACGAGCATGACCGGGATCCCGGCCTCGTCGAAGACCGACGCGGTCATCGCGTCGTACGCGGTGAGCATGGGCCACTTCTCGCCGCGCTCCTTGGCGGCGGTGATGTCGCGGACCGTGATGCGGCGTGTGCCCTTGCCGCCGTACAGCGCCTTGCTGCTGTCGGTCTTCCGCTCCGTGGAAGCGGGGCTCTGGGCAGCCGAAAGCTGCGTCATCGCAACGGCTCCTTCTGTCGTCTCGAGGCGCCCTGACGGCGTCCCCGGATCACGTCCATGGTGGCATCGCGTGCCGCCTTGCGGCTAGGGGATGTTTTTTCGGCCATTTCCGGCTCGGGCGGAGGCCTGGCGGGTTCTGGTCTCCGGAAGGGCGCATTCCGCAGAGTGGACGCAGCTGTTCCGCGGAGTGGACCGGCTGCCGGGCCGGGTGACGGTCAGGGAAAGCCGCGGTAAAGCCTTTCCAATACGAGACGGTCTCGTATCGAAATGCCCCTACGCTCGGATCCATGACCACACCTGCCGTCCCCGACGCGCCCCGCATACCGGAGGCGGTCCACCGGCGCCGCTGGGCGATCCTCGGTGTCCTGATGCTCAGCCTGCTGATCGTCGTCCTGGACAACTCGATCCTGAACGTCGCCATCAAGACCATCTCCACCCCGGAACCCACCGGCCTCGGCGCCACCCAGAGCGAGCTCGAGTGGGCCATCAACTCCTACACGCTCGTCTTCGCCGGACTGCTCTTCACCGCGGGCCTGCTCGGCGACCGCGTCGGCCGCAAGAAGGTCCTGATCGCCGGGCTCGCCGTCTTCGGCATCGGCTCCGCGCTGGCCGCCCAGTCCGGCTCACCGGTCGAACTCATCGCGTTCCGCGGGGTGATGGGCCTCGGCGCCGCCTTCGTGATGCCCGCCACCCTCGCCGTCCTCATGAACGTCTTCGAGCGCGAGGAGCAGCCCAAGGCCATCGGCATCTGGGCGGGCGGTGTCGGCCTCGCCGTCGCGATCGGACCGATCACCGGCGGCCTGCTCCTCGACCACTTCTGGTGGGGCTCGGTCTTCCTCATCAACGTGCCGATCGTGCTCGCCGCCATCGGACTGATGATCGCGCTCGTCCCGGACTCCAGGGACCCGAAGCCGGGCCGCGTCGACCTGGTCGGCGTCGTCCTGTCCGTCATCGGCCTCGTGCTGCTCGTCTACGGCATCATCAAGGGCGGCCAGCTCGCCGACTTCACCGATCCCGCAGCCCTCGCGACGATCCTCGCGGGCGTCGCCGTGCTCGCCGGTTTCGTCTGGTACGAGAAGCGCAGCGAGCACCCGTCCATCGACATCTCGTACTTCAGGAACCGCGTCTTCTCCGCCGCCATCACCGCCATCGCGCTCGTCTTCTTCGCGCTGATGGGCGTGACGTTCTTCGCCGTCTTCTACACCCAGAGCGTGCGCGGCTACTCGCCCCTGAAGACCGGTCTGCTGATGCTGCCGCTCGCCGTCGCCCAACTGATCTTCGCGCCGCGCGCCCGGCTCGTCGTCGACCGCTTCGGGGTGCGCGCGGTGTGTGCGGGCGGGCTCGGGCTCGTCGCCCTCACGCTCGTCGGCTTCACCCTCCTCGACGCCGACACGCCCATCTGGGTCCTGGAAGTCATCTTCTTCCTGATGGGCGCGGGCATGGCGCACATCATGACGCCGACCAGCGTCGTCATCATGCAGGCCCTGCCGCGCGAGAAGGCCGGCTCCGCGTCGGCGCTCAGCAACACCTTCCGGCAGGTCGGCGGGGCGCTCGGCATCGCCGTGCTCGGGTCCGTGCTGTCCACCGCCTATCGCGGGGGCGTGGAGGACGAGCTGAAGGTGCTGCCCGCGGGGGCGCGGCACACCGCGGGGGAGTCGATCGAGGCGACGCTCGGGGCCGCCGGGCGGCTCGGGGGCCGCGGGGACGCGCTCGTCGCCTCCGCCAACGACTCCTTCCTGCACGCCATGCACATCACCGCCCTGTGCGGGGCGGGGGTCGCCCTCGTGGGTGTGCTCGTCGTGTCCCTGTACCTGCCCGGCAAGGCGCGCAAGGACCTCTCCACGCCCGCCGGCGCGTCGGCCCCGGAGGAGGACCGGGTGCGCGCCGACCGCTGACCGCGCCCGCACGGGTGGGCACGGCCACCGACCGGCGGAGCCGACACATCCGACCGGGGAGAATGCGGGGGACGCACACCGCTAAGGAGTCGTGACACGTGGAGCAGGGGCGGAACGCCAAGGGGGCGCGGGGGCGGCCCCGCAGTGAGGCCGTGGAGAGGGCCATCCTCGAAGGCGTGGTCAAGCTCTTCGAGGAGGGCATCCCCCTCGCGGACATCTCCGTGGAGCGCATCGCCCGCACCGCGGGCGTGGGCAAGGCCACGATCTACCGCCGCTGGAGCGGCAAGGAGGAGATCTTCGTCGACGTCCTGCGCGGCCTGGAGGAGCCCCCCGCCGTCCTGCCGGGCACCTCCATGCGCGACGACCTCGTGGTCCTCGTCGAACGCATCCGCCGCCGCGGCCTGAGCATGCGCTCCTCGGCACTCCTGCACAACGTGTTCGCACAAATGAAGAGCCTGCCGAAGCTCTGGGAGGTGTACCACGAGACGGTGATCGAACCGCAGCGCCGCATCGTCAGGGACGTCCTGAGCCGCGGCGTCGAGAACGGCGAGCTGCGTGCGGACGTCGACCTCGTGCTCGCCAACGAACTGTTCGTCGGCCCCATGCTGGTGCGCGCCGTGATGCGCCCGAACGACCCGCTGGACGACGACCTGGCGGTGCGCATCGTCGACGCGGTCCTCGAGGGGATGCGTCCGCAGAAGTGAACCGGCGGTGCCCGGCGTGGCGTTCACCACGCCGGGCACCGGGTCGATGTGCGCGTTTTGTCACAGAGGTCACCCCCCGCACACACATACGGAACCCCGTGAGCGCTCCCGTTCGTCCTCGTCCCCGTACGGCCGTCCCCGGACGGCGGGGACGACACCGGATCATCGCCTAGGGTGCTGAGGGCGGGAAGACGGTGTGCACGGCAGTCAGTGAGGCGACGACAGACATGGCGCAGGCGTACAAGGCGGAGACGGACAGCGGCGGCACGGAGCCCGAGCGTCCGGATTCCCGACTGCGACGCCTGGTCGGCGGATGGCGGGGCGACCCCGGCATCTGGCGGCGCGGGCTCGTCACGGCGGGATGCGCGGTCCTCATCGGGCTCGTGATGCTGCTGCACGCCCAGATCCCCAACGGCGTGGGCAACCTCGGCAGCCTCACCGAGACGTTCCTGCCCTGGCTCGGCGTGTTCGTCCCCGTCCTGCTCGTCGTCGCCGTCGTCCGCAGGTCCGCGATCGCCCTGATCGCCCTGCTGCTGCCGGTGAGCGCCTGGTTCAGCGCCTTCGGCGGCCTCATGACCGACAAGTCCGGCAGCGGCGGCGACCTGACCGTCGCCACGCACAACGTCAACGCCGACAACCCCGACCCGTCCGGCACCGCCCGCGACGTAGCGGCGTCCGGGGCCGACGTCATCGCCCTGGAGGAGCTCACCTCCGGCGCCGTACCGACGTACGAGAAGGCCCTCGCGGGCACGTACAAGTACCACTCGGTGCAGGGCACCGTCGGCGTGTGGAGCAAGTATCCGCTGAGCGGCACCAGGCCCGTCGACATCAAGCTCGGCTGGACGCGGGCGCTGCGGACCACCGTCGACACCCCCAAGGGCGAGGTCGCCGTGTACGTGGCGCACCTGCCGTCGGTGCGGGTCAAGCTGGACGCGGGCTTCACCGCGGGCCAGCGCGACGACAGCGCCGACGCGCTCGGTACGGCCATCCGGCGCGAGAGCGTCGGCAGGGTCGTGCTGCTCGGCGACCTGAACGGCACGATGAACGACCGCGCGCTGAACGCCGTGACCTCGCAGATGCGGTCCACGCAGGGAGCCGCGGGCGACGGGTTCGGCTTCAGCTGGCCCGCCTCGTTCCCGATGGCCCGCATCGACCAGATCATGGTCAAGGGCGTCGAGCCGGTGTCGTCCTGGACGCTGCCCGAGACGGGCAGTGACCACCTGCCGGTCGCCGCGAGTGTGGACCTCTGACGGTCCCCGTCTCTTGACCGCGCGGCCCACCCCCGGTGACCTCGCGGAATACTCGGGCCGGGATCTTTTGTTCCGTACGTAAACTTACGGGTCGCGCGCGCCGTCCCCGCTGCCCCCGCGCGCCCGCCCGCACCCACGCCCGTATGGCCCAGCCCGTTTGGAAGGTACGTCCTCATGCCCCTGGCCCTGCTCGCCCTAGCCGTGGGCGCCTTCGGCATCGGCACCACCGAGTTCGTGATGATGGGCCTGCTGCCCAACGTCGCGGACGACCTGCACCTGTCCATCCCGACCGCGGGACACCTGGTCTCCGCGTACGCGCTCGGCGTCGTCATCGGCGCACCGCTGCTCGCCGCCGTCACCGCGCGGATGCCCCGGCGCCGGGTCCTGATCGGCCTCATGGGGCTGTTCGTCGTCGGCAACGCGCTGTCCGCCGCCGCGCCCGACTACCACCTCCTGACCGCCGCCCGCTTCGTCAGCGGGCTGCCGCACGGCGCGTTCTTCGGCGTGGGCGCGGTCGTCGCCACCGGACTCGTCGGGCCCGAGCGCAAGGCGCGGTCGGTGTCCCTGATGTTCCTCGGCCTCACCGTCGCCAACGTCGTCGGTGTGCCCGTGGCCACCCTCATGGGGCAGCAGCTCGGCTGGCGTGCGACGTTCCTCGCCGTCAGCGCCATCGGGATCGCCGCCATCGCCGCGCTCGCGCTCCTGGTGCCCGCCGACCACGGGCACGGTGAGAACCCCGGGCTGCGGGGCGAGCTGCGGGCGCTGCGCTCGCTGCCCGTGTGGCTCGCGCTCGGTACGACCGTCGCCGGCTTCGGCGCGCTGTTCGCCGCCTACAGCTACGTCACGCCGATGCTGACGGACTCCGCCGGGTTCGCCGAGGCCGGGGTCACGCTGCTGCTCGCCCTCTTCGGCGTGGGGGCCACGGCGGGGAACCTGCTCGGCGGGCGGTTCGCCGACCACTCGCTGCGCGGCACGCTGTTCGGCGGGCTCGGCTCGCTGGTCGTCGTGCTCGCGTTCTTCCCGCTGCTCATGCGGGCCGAGTGGAGTGCGGCCGTGGGTGTGACGCTGCTCGGCATGGCCGCGTTCACGACCGGGTCGCCGCTTCAGCTCATGGTCATGGAGAAGGCCGCCGCCGCGCCCTCGCTCGCCTCGTCGGCGAACCAGGCCGCGTTCAACCTCGCCAACGCGGGCGGGGCCTGGATCGGCGGCCTGGCCCTCGCCGCCGGCTTCGGCGTGACCTCTCCCGCCGTCGCGGGAGCGGGGCTCGCCGTGCTCGGCGTGGGGGTCGCCACGGTGGCCTACGCGGTCGACCGCGCCCGCCCCTCCGCCGCCGGCGCGGAGCGCCTGGTCGCCGAGCATGTGCCCGGCACCGGGGACCGGGTGAACGCCTGACCTCCCCTGACGCTCCGTGGCCGGGCACCGGGCACGAGGACCTGCCCGGCCTTCCCTGACGCCCACAGAACGGAAACCCGGCACTGCGGCTGTGCCCACCCGTCCCGCCCTGCGGGACGATTGCCCACAGGGGGGACGGGGGCGGTGCGGGGTGTGCCCACCCGGCCCGTCCTGCGGGCGAGGGGTCGCAGGGGGGCGGGGGTGGCGCGGGGTGTGCCCATCCGGCCCGTCCTAGCGGGCGAGGGTTCCCAGGGGGGGCGGGGCCAGCGCGGGGTGTGTCTGCTCGGCCCGTCCTGCGGGTGAGGGCTCGCAGGGGGACGGGGGCGGTGCGGGGTGTGCCCACCCGGCCCGTCCTGGGGGCGATTGCCCGCAGGGGGACGGGGGACGGTGCCCGCAGGGGTGGGGGCGGTTGGGATGTTCTTCGTGCCTGTGCCTGTCGGGTGGCTGGAAACGGGTGGGTGGGTGGGAGAGGTTCCCGCCGCGGTAGCGGTGGGGAAGCAGCAACCCCCACCGGCCCGCGGGCAAGCAACAACCCCCGCCCCGACCCAGGCGGTCAGCCGCCCTCGCGCCAGCGGTTGGTGACGGGCAACCGCCGCCCCTCCCGAACCCCTTCGGGGAGACCTTCGTCCCCGGCGGATACCGCCGCCGCTCGTACTCCGCGGCGTCCACCCGGCGCAGCGTGGCAGCGACGAGCTCCGCCGAGAACCCGGCGGCGACGATCGCGTCGGCCCCCTGGCCCCGGTCCACGTACAGCTCAAGGATCCCGTCCAGGACCGGAGAGTCGGGAAGGGAGTCCGTGTCCACCTGCCCGGGCCGCGACTCCGCACTCGGCGGCTCGGGGATCGAGTCGGGCACCGGCGGCGTCTGCCCCCGCTCCGCGGCGGCCTCGTTGCGCCACCGGACGAGCCGGAACACCGCGGACCTGTACACGTCCTTGAGGGGACTGTAGGCGCCGACGGAGTCCCCGTACAGCGTCGAACGACCGACCGCGAGCTCCGACTTGTCGCCGGACGCGAGGACGAGGTGCCCCTCCTGGTCGGAGAGGGCCATCAGCACGGTCCCGCGCAGCCGCGCCTGGAGGTTCTCCTCGGCGGGCCCGGTCAGCTCCAGGGACTCCGTGTACGCGTCGAACATCGGCGCGATCGGCACCGTACGGAAGTGGAGCCCGGTGCGCCGCGCCAGCTCCTCGACGTCGGTCGACGCGTGCGCGGAGGGATACCGCGAGGGCATCGCGACCCCGTACACGTTCCGCGCGCCCACCGCGTCGCAGGCGATCGCCGCGGTCAGCGCCGAGTCGACGCCGCCGGAGAGCCCGACGAGCACGGAGCGGAAGCCGTTCTTGGTGATGTACGCGCGCAGCCCCACCACTAGGGCCGAGTACACCTCCTCGGTGTCGTCGAGGCGGTCGGCGTGACCGCCGCCGAACTCCGCCTCGTACGCGGGCAGCGGCTCCGCGGACAGCGTCACGTGCTCGACGCGCAGCCCACCGCCGTCACCGTCACCGCCACCGCCGACGACACCGTGCGGTACCGGACCCGCCGCGGGCAGCTCCAGGTCGAGGACCACGCAGCCCTCCGCGAACTGCGGCGCCCGCGCGAGGACTTCGCCGTCCTTGTCGACCACGATCGAGTCCCCGTCGAAGACCAGCTCGTCCTGGCCGCCGGTCATCGCCAGGTACGCCGTCGTGCACCCCGCCTCCTGGGCGCGCTTGCGCACCAGGTCGAGGCGCTGGTCGCCCTTGTTCCGCTCGTACGGCGAGGCGTTGAGGGAGAGCAGGAGGCCCGCCCCCGCGGTGCGCGCCGCGGGCACCCGGCCGCCGTCCTGCCACAGGTCCTCGCCGATCGCGAGCGCCACGTCGACGCCGTGCACCCGCACCACGGGCAGCGTCCCGCCCGGCACGAAGTACCGGAACTCGTCGAGGACGCCGTGCTCGGGGAGGTGGTGCTGGGAGAAGGCGAGGGCCACACCGCCGCGGTGCAGCACGGCCGCCGCGTCGCGGGGCCCGCCCGCGGGCCGGCCGTACCGCGGCTTCGCCTCCTCCGTACGGTCCAGATAGCCGACCACCACGGGCAGTTCGCCGAAGCCCTCGTCGGCGAGCCGCTCCGCGAGGGCACCCAGTGCCCGGCGCGAGGCGTCGACGAAGGAGGAGCGCAGCGCGAGGTCCTCCACGGGGCAGCCGGTCAGGGCCATCTCGGGGAAGGCGACCAGGTGCGCCCCCTGCTCGGCGGAGTGCCGGGTCCAGTGGACGATCGCCTCGGCGTTCCGCGCGAGATCACCGACGGTCGGGTCGATCTGGTTCAGGGCGAGGCGTAGTTGAGGCACGCGGCCCACTCTAATCGTCAGAGAGACGCGATGTCCTCGTGAACGGGGCCTCGGGCGGGTGCGCGTCCGGCTGCCCGCGGGTGTGCGCCCGCGGCGCCGGACGCGCCCCGTGATCCGCTCGGACCGGACTACCGCGCGCGGTAGCCGAGGGCCGTCATCATGCCCGCCTCCGCGTGGTAGACGTTGTGGCAGTGGATCATCCACAGGCCCGGGTTGTCGGCGTCGAAGTCCACCGTCAGGGTGCCGTTCGGCAGGACGACCGCCGTGTCCTTGCGGGGGCGGCCCGGGGCGTCGGCGAGGGCGAAGGTGTGGCCGTGCAGATGCAGCGGGTGCCACATCGCCGTGCCGTTGGTGAACATCAGGCGAACCCGCTCACCGGCCCGCACCGGATGCCGCTGATCCGGTGTGTAGGGCTTCCCGTCGAAGGCCCAGTCGTACTTGCCCATGCCGCCGGTCAGCCGGATCCTGATCGTGCGGTCCGGCCTCCGGCGCGGCAGGGCCACCGAGTCGTCGGCCGTGAGGCGGTCGGCGAGCAGGACGCGGCCCTTCAGCTCCTCGGGCCGCGCGGACGCCGCGGGCGGCCTGCCGCCCGTCGTGCGGAGCACCGCCCGCGCCGCGGCCCTCTTGCCCTCGGCCAGCGCCGTCAGCGGGAAGACGCCGTCCTTGGCGGTGACGAGGACGTCGTACCGCTCGCCCATGCCGATCAGGAGCGCGTCGGTCGTGCGGTGCCGGACCGGGAAGCCGTCCGTGTGCGTCACCGTCAGCTCGTGGCCGCCGAGGGCCACGCGGAAGGCCGTGTCCCCGCCCGCGTTGATCAGGCGCAGCCGGATGCGGTCGCCGGGGCGGGCGCGGAACACCTCGGGGGAGCGGGGGGTCCTGCCGTTGATCAGGTAGTGCGGGTACGCGACGTCGCCCGCGTCCGGGCCGAGGATGTCGCTGCGCGCGCCCATCATCATGCGGGAGGGCCCGGTGCGGCTGGTGGGCCCGGCCGCCATGCCGTGCCCTTCGTGACCGCCACCCCCGTCACCTCCGCCCCCGTGGTCCATACCGCCGCCTTGGTCCGTGCCGCCCCCGTGGTCCATACCGGCGCGCAGTTCGGTCAGGACCCCGTCCGGCGTCGAGCCGTCCACCCCGTCGACCCAGTCGTCCAGGACGACCACCCACTCTTCGTCGTACCGCAGCGGCTCCCGGGGGTCGTCGACGATCAGGGGTGCGTACAGACCGCGGTCCTGCTGGGTGCCGGAGTGCGGGTGGAACCAGTACGTCCCCGGGTGCGGGACCTTGAAGCGGTACGTGAAGTCGGCGCCGGGGGCGACGGCGCGCTGGGTGAGGGCGGGGACGCCGTCCATGTCGTTGCGCAGGGCGAGGCCGTGCCAGTGCAGGGTGGTGGCTTCGGGAAGGTGGTTGGCGAGCGTGAGGGCGAGGGTGTCGCCCGCGGTGACACGGACTTCCCTGCCGGGCAGCTCCTCGCCGTACGCCCACGTCCGCACGGTGGGGCCGCCCAGGTCCAGCGTGGCCTTCGCGGCCGTCAGCCGGACCTCGCGGACCCGGCCGCCCCCGGGGCGGGCGCGCTCGGCGGCGGCGACCTCGTCGCCGGTGGGCGACACGAAGCCCTCCGGGGCCGCGGACGGTCCCGCTTCGCCGCCGCCGGAGTGACCGGAGTGGGAGCCGCCGCCCCCGTTCCCGGCTCCGGAGCAGGCCGTCACGAGTCCGGCGCCCGCGGCGCCGGCTGCCGCGCCGAGCAGGGCGCGCCGCGACGGCTTCGCAGGACCGTCGGGGGACGCGGGACCGGGGATGCGCGTGATCGGTTTGCGCATGGTTGATGAACACCTCGTCTGTGTGGTGCGTGCGTGAGGGCGCGTCCGCTGCTCCTGCCGCCCCGCTCGGTGCCCGGAGGTTCCCTGGTGCGGACCCCGGACGTGCGGGCAGCGCGAAGCAGCCGGTGCGGCGGCCTATACGCGCAGCACGGACAGACGGGTGAGGAGGGTGCGGGGCGGCGGCCGCGGCCACAGCGCGTCGAGCAGCCCGGCGAGCCGCTGTACGGGGACCGGGGCACCCCCTGGCCGGTGGCGGACCGCCGCGTGCGACAGGGCGAGGACGAGGGCGGCCCCGAGGACCGCAAGACAGACGGAGAGCGGGTCCGTGCTGGGGCCGTGCGGCGCGGGGGAGGGGGGTTGGGGCGCGGTCGCTGCCTCGGGGGGTGGCTGCGTGCTGTCCGCTGCGGGGTGGGGCTGCGTGCCGTCCGCGCGGGAGTACGGCTGTGTGCCGTCAGCCCCGAGGCGCGGTTGCGTGTCCTCCGCTGCGGTGTGCCGCCGCGTGCCGTCCGCGCGGGAGTGCGGTTGCGTGCCGTCCGCTGTGGCGTGACGCCGCGTGTCCTCCGCTCGGGAGTACGGCTGCGTGCCGTCAGCCCAGGGGCGCGGCTGCGTGCCGTCCGCTCCGATGTGCCGCCCCGTGTCCTTCGCCCCCGAGCGCTGCGTGCCCTCCACTCCGGCGTACGGCCGCGTGCCGCCAGCCCCGGCGTCAGGCCGCGTGCCGTCCACCAGGAAGTGCGGCCGAGTGTCGCCCCCCGCACCGGAGCGCCCCGCCCCCCGGCGGTCGTCGTGTGCCGTCACCGCGTGTTCGCCCGGTGCCTGTTCGGTGCCCGTTCCGTGCTCCCGGGGGTGGCCCAGCGAGTGCATGGCCACGATGCCGAGGAGCAGCACGGCGAGCAGCGCGAGATGGCTCGCGGGTGTCGCCGGGCTCTTCGGGTTCCACTGGGGCACGGGCGGGAGCCTACCCCTCCCCGGTATGGGGCGACATGCGGGCCCGGCCGCCACCGACGATCATGAGCCCATGACGACTTCGGACGGATCGGGGCGGAGCGGGACCGCGGCGGCGGCGAGCGTGCGCCGCCTCCCGTCGGACGTCGGCACGCTCGTGCCCGGGCGGGCCTCCGCCGAGCGAGGAGGGCCCCCGGCCGCCGGAGCGGCCCGTACCGGCGCCCGCGCGGCCGTCGCCGTGCTCCTCACGCTCGGCGCCCTCTCCTACACCACCTGGACCCTGGAGGCGTTCCTGCCCACCGGGCTCTCGCCGCTGCGTACGTACGTCAGTGAACTCGCCGCCGAGGACCAGCCGTACGGCACGTTCTTCCGGACGCTCGACCTCGCGGCGGGGATCCTGGTGTGCGCGGGGGCCGTCGGCGGCCTGGTGTGGCTGCGCCCGCGCGCCGCGGTGCGCGGGCGGGTGCTCCTCGCCGTCGGCGGCTGGGCCGCCGTCGCCGTCTTCGGCGCCGCGACGGCCGCCGACTCGCGGCTCCCACTGAGCTGCGCACCCACCGCGGACGCGGCCTGCGCGGCACGGGAGCGGGCGGGCGCGGTGCCCTTCACCCACGCCGCGCACGCCGTCAGCAGCAGCGTGGCGGTGGCGGGGGCACTGGTGGGGATGGTGCTCCTGACGGTGGTGGTGCACCGGAGCGGGGACCTGGCCGGGGTCCGGTTCAGGGGGCTGCTGCGCACGCTGATCGGGGTCGAACTGATCGCCACCGGATGGACGCTGGCCGCCGTCGCGGCGTTCGACTCCGGGTACGGCACCTCCGGCCACGGCCCCTCCGGCCACGGCCCCTCCGTACTGGACACATGGGGCCTGGGGGTCGCCCAGCGCATCCAGTTGCTGACGATCGCGGTCTGGCTGGTGGTGATGGCGTGGCTGGTGTGGGCGGGGCGTCGGCGGCCGTGAGGGGGGTGTTCGTCCGTATCGACGGGGTGCCGCACCATGTGCGGGTGACGGGCGCGGGGCCCGCGTGCGTGCTCAGTGCGGGGCTCGGGCTCGCCTGGTTCGAGTGGGATCCGGTGGTGGCGCTGCTCGCCCGCTCCCGTACCGTCGTCCGTTTCGACCGGCCCGGGCTCGGGCTCAGCGGGCCCGCGCGGGAGGCGCCCACGCTGGTGGGGGAGGCCGAGCGGATCGGGCGCGTGCTGGACGCGGTCGGGTTCGGTGAGCAGGCCGTGACCGTGGTGGGGCACTCGCTGGCGGGCTTCCACGCGGAGGCGTTCGCGCGGCTGTGCCCTCGGCGGACGGCGGGGCTCGTCCTCGTGGACTCCAGCGTGGAGGAGGGGACCGGGACGGGGGACGCTCCTGGCCGGAGGCTGCGGCCGGCGCTCGCGCGCGGGGCGGGGGCCGCCCTCGGCGGGCTCGGCGTGCCGCGCGCCGTGGGGCCGCCGGTCCGCCGCCTGGCCGAGGGGCGCTGGAGCCCGCCTCCGGCGCGGGAGTCGTGTGCGGTGTACGGCTCGAAGCGGGTGTGGCGGGCGGCGCTGACGGAGTATCTGACGTACGGGGACATGGCCCGCGAACTGGACACGATGCGGCGGGAGGCCCCCCTGCCCGGCGGGGCGCCGGTGACGGTCCTCGCGGCGTCCCCGACGGCGTCCGGCACCGACGCCTGGGTACGCCGCCAGCACGCCCTCGCCGACACCCTGCGAGCGAACTTCCACGTGCTGGCCCCCGCGGGGCACCTCCTGATGCGGGCCCGCCCCCGCGAGGTCACGGAAGCGATCCTGGCGGCACGGTGAGGCGCACCCCGCACGGGCTGTGCCCCTCCTCCCCCGCAGCGGTTCCGCCGGGAGGGAATGTCGTGCCCCCGTGGCGATGTCGTACCCCGTGGCGATGTCGTACCCCCGTGGTGCACTGGGGGCATGGCACAGAAGCTGACCGTGCGCCTCGTCGGCCGTGAGCTGCCCGGGGCGGAGTGCGGGGAGTACCGGGACGTGCACGTGGCCGTGCAGCGCGGGTCCGGGCCCGAGGACCCGGTGCGGGCCGACGCCGCCGAGGCGGTGTTCGAGTTCGAGGTGTCCGTGGTCGCCGCGCCGGACGGCACCCCGGACTTCAAGGGGCCGCACGTCCAGGGCGGGCGCGGCGAGCGCTTCTTCTACCTGACCTGGGGCGAACTGCCTCCCGGCGGCGAGTTCGCGATGTTCCGCAGAGCGAAGCTGTGGTTCGCGGACATCCCCGCGGCGGCGGTGGCGGCGGGCGTGGCCGTGGGGGAGCTGGGGCTCACGGACGAGAAGGGGATGCCGTTGTGCGCGGGGGTGCGGCCGCCGGGGGTGGTGTGGGGCGCGGCCTGAGGCCCCGGCAGGGCCCCCTACGGCTTCGCGCCCCGTGCCCTCAGCAGGTCCCCCATCAGCTTGACCTCCGACGCCTGCGACTCCACCATCCCCTGCGCGAGCCGCTTCTCCACCGGCACCGCGCAGCGCTCGACGCAGCCCTCGGCCATGTGGATGCCGCCCTTGTGGTGGGCGGTCATGAGTCGCAGGTAGTACACCTCGGCCTGCTTGCCGTTCAGCCGGCCGAGTCGTTTCATCTCGGCGTTCGTCGCCATGCCCGGCATCAGGGAGCCGTCGCCGGGCGACGGGGCGCCCGCCATGTCCATCCACTCCATGGGCTCACCGGGCGGGACCTTGGGGAGTTCCCACAGGTCGAGCCAGCCGAGCATCATGCCGCGCTGGTTGGCCTGGGTCTGGGCGATGTCGTAGGCGAGGCGGCGGATCTCCTCGTTCTCGGTGCGGTCCCGGACGATGTACGACATCTCCACGGCCTGCTGGTGGTGCACCGACATGTCCCGGGCGAAACCCGCGTCGGCGGACGAAGTCGCGGGCGTACGGGCGGCGTCCGAGGAATCCGCGGAGCCCGAGGAGTCGCCGGTGGACGCCACCGCCGCCGTGATGCCGCCCGCCGCGAGCACCGCGCCCGCGACGGCGCCGATCAGCCAGTCCGTGCGCCTCATCACTGCCCCAGGCCGTTGGTGCAGGCCGCACCGGGCTCGGGGGTCTGCTTGCCCTGGACGTACGTGGAGAAGAACGCGTTCACCTTCGGGTCGTCCGCGCGCTCGATCACGCGCTGGTGGCCCCACGCCGAAAGCAGGATCGGGTCCTTCTGGTTCTTGACGGGGCTCATCAGCGAGTACGGGGTCTTCTTGACCTTCGCTTCGAGCTTCTTCAGGTCGGCGGGCTTCGCCTTGTCGTTGTACGTCACCCACACCGCGCCGTGCTCCAGGGAGTGCACGGCGTTCTCGTTCGGGAGTTCCTTGGTGTAGACGTCGCCGTTGCAGTTCATCCACACCTGATTGTGGTTGCCGCCCACCGGCGGTGTCACCGGGTAGTTCACCTTGCCGTCGACGTGGGTGCGGCCCAGCTTCTTGGCGTCCCAGACCCGCTCGCCGTCGCCGGTCGTGGTGAACTTGGCCGCGGCCTTCGCGTCGCCCGCCTTGCCGCCGGAGTCCGAGTCGTCGTCGGCGCTCGAGATGAGGAAGAAGCCGCCGATGCCGACTGCGGCGACGATGACGGCGCTCAGGGTGATGGTGAGAGCGCGGTTGCGGCGCTCGCGGGCGCGTTCGGCGCGCCGCATCTCCTCTATCCGGGCCTTGCGCTCGGCGCTGCTCGACTTCTTGGCGGAACCCATGGTGTGTCCTTCTGCGGAAAGGGACGGAATCGGATGGGTTGAACAAGTGGCGGTGCGGTGGTGGTGCTGCGACGGTGCGACTGAGTGCGTTGATCGTAGCCTTCACCCCGGCGGAGGGAAGGGCCGCTCCGGCAAATACCGGACGCGCGGACCCGGCCGCCCGCCCCGGCCCGGCAGCGATCTCTGTTCGAACCGGGCGACGGCCCCGGCGGGGGCGGGCCGCCGGGTTCCCGCCGGACACTTCGAAGGAGTGGGCCGGCGCCGCTGTCACCGCGGTCGGGGGAGCGTGCACTATGGGCAAGGAACGGCCGCAACGCGCAGGAAACCGTGTGGTGGGATGCTCATGTGCCGGGGCGACGTCCCGAGGCTCGGGAGCAGCCGGTTCCGACCAGCAAGGATGGGTGGAAGTCGAGATGGACAAGCAGCAGGAGTTCGTGCTCCGCACTCTGGAGGAGCGCGACATCCGGTTCGTACGCCTGTGGTTCACGGACGTACTCGGCTTCCTGAAGTCGGTCGCGGTCGCCCCCGCCGAGCTGGAACAGGCCTTCGACGAGGGCATCGGCTTCGACGGCTCGGCCATCGAGGGCTTCGCCCGCGTCTACGAGTCCGACATGATCGCCAAGCCGGACCCGGGCACCTTCCAGGTCCTGCCGTGGCGCGCGGAGGCCCCGGGCACGGCCCGGATGTTCTGCGACATCCTGATGCCCGACGGCTCCCCGTCCTTCGCCGACCCGCGCTACGTCCTCAAGCGCGCCCTCGCCAAGACCTCCGACCTCGGGTTCACCTTCTACACCCACCCCGAGATCGAGTTCTTCCTGCTCAAGGACAAGCCCCTGGACGGCTCCCGGCCCGTCCCCGCCGACAACTCCGGCTACTTCGACCACACCCCGCAGAACGTCGGCATGGACTTCCGCCGCCAGGCCATCACGATGCTGGAGTCCATGGGCATCTCGGTCGAGTTCAGCCACCACGAGGGCGCCCCCGGCCAGCAGGAGATCGACCTCCGGTACGCCGACGCGCTCTCCACGGCCGACAACATCATGACGTTCCGCCTGGTCATGAAGCAGGTGGCCCTGGAGCAGGGCGTCCAGGCCACCTTCATGCCCAAGCCGTTCTCCGAGCACCCCGGCTCGGGCATGCACACGCACCTCTCCCTCTTCGAGGGCGACCGCAACGCCTTCTACGAGTCGGGCGCCGAGTACCAGCTCTCCAAGGTCGGCCGCTCCTTCATCGCGGGCCTGCTCAAGCACGCCGCCGAGATCTCCGCGGTCACCAACCAGTGGGTGAACTCCTACAAGCGCATCTGGGGCGGCTCGGAGCGCACCGCGGGCGCGGGCGGTGAGGCCCCCTCGTACATCTGCTGGGGGCACAACAACCGCTCGGCCCTCATCCGGGTGCCCATGTACAAGCCCGGCAAGACCGGATCGGCCCGCGTCGAGGTCCGCTCCATCGACTCCGGCGCCAACCCCTACCTCACGTACGCCGTCCTCCTCGCCGCCGGCCTCAAGGGCATCGAGGAGGGCTACGAACTCCCGCCGGGCGCCGATGACGACGTGTGGGCCCTGTCCGACGCCGAACGCCGCGCGATGGGGATCGAGCCGTTGCCCCAGAACCTGGGCGAGGCGATCGCGCTCATGGAGCGGTCCGAGCTGGTCGCCGAGACGCTCGGGGAGCATGTGTACGACTTCTTCCTGCGGAACAAGAAGCAGGAGTGGGAGGAGTATCGGTCCGAGGTGACCGCCTTCGAACTCCGCAAGAACCTGCCGGTCCTGTAACCCCCCTGTGCGGGAGCGCCCTGAAGGGGCGCGGGGAACGGCGCGCTCAGCCGGAGAAAGGCCGCAGACGCGTCTGCTCGTGACGCAGCAGACGCGTCTGCGGCTTGTCGCTGGTTGCTCGCGCAGTTCCCCGCGCCCCTGCGGGGCACGACCGTGAGTCCGGGGCTTCGGGGCGCGGCCCGCGCCCCGGGTGGGGGCACCCCCCACAGCCCGGTCAGGGGCGGATTGCCTCCCGCAGTGGCGTCCCCGCCCGAACCCGGTACTCCTGGACGGACCACCCGTTGCCGTCCGGGTCCGTGAAGTACATGAACGTGCCGCCGTCCTGCTCGGCGTACTTGACCGGCTCGGTGACCTCGAGGCCGCGGGCCGTCAGCTCGGCGTGGGCCCGCTCGATGTCGGGGACGCAGAGCTGGAGGCCGTGGTAGGTGCCGGGCCGCGGGGTGGGGCCCGGGGTGGTGTCCCAGATGGCGTCGCCCAGCATGATGGAACAGCCGGACCCGGGCGGGGTGAGCTGCACGACGCGCACCCCCGGCATGACCTCCGTGTCGAGGTCGACGTGGAAGCCGCACTTGGCCGCGTAGAACTCCTTGGCGCGGTCGATGTCGCTGACGGGCACGCCGATCACTTCGAGTGTGTATTCCATGCGAGGAGTACACCAGCGATCGGGAGCCCTGTCCCGGGGAAAGGGAAGGCGCAGGCCGCACAGCTCCGTACGGTGTACGCCGCCCGCCTCACGCGAAGCGGTAGCGCGTCTGGCCGAACGGGTCGCCCTTGCCGAACGCGAACGCCGTACGGGGCGTCACCGCGAACACGTCAGCCTGCCCCGACTCGTGGTGGAAGCAGCCGTCCCGCACCTCGTAGCGGAAGAAGCCGCCGTACTTCTCCTCCCAGGCCGCCGCGAGGCCCCGCAGCCGCGCGTCGTCCGTGATCCGGACCGCCGTGCCCTCGACGACCACGTCGAGGCCCTCGTCCCAGACGTTGGTGCCCGTCGTCAGGACGACCTCGGGGTTGGCCAGGAGGTTGCGGGCCTTGCGCTCGGCGGGGCCGGTGGAGAAGTACAGAGCGTCCCCCTGCCACAGGGCGCTCAGGGGGGTGACGTGCGGGCGCCCGTCGGGGCGCACCGTCGAGATCCAGAACAGCTCGGCCGCCGCGAGCACCTCCCGGGCCCGGGGCCAGGGGGTCGCGGCGGCTCCCTCGCTGCTGTAGCGGGCGTCGACGTCGACGCGGGGTTCCTGGCTCGGCATGGCGTGGCCTCCTGCTCTTCATACTCCTGTCCCCGTGTGGACCGCGCACGCGCGCAGAACTCATCGGCGGGCTCTTAGTAGGCTCGGGGCCAGGAACGGGCGAGCGAAGGGCGCGGGGATGACGGTGCCGCAGGGACGCAGGAGCAGCACGTTCACGCGGTTGCTGCGGCACGGGTTCACCGACCCCTCCACCGCCGAGCGGCTCCTGGGCGCCGACGAGCTGGCCGCCGTCCGCACCGACGCGGTGCTCCTCGACGCCCTCGGCGCCACCGCCGACCCCGACCTCGCACTGCTCGGCCTGGTCCGGCTCGCCGAGGCGCAGCCCGACCCCACCGCGCGCCGCGAGCTGCTCGACACCCTGCTCAGCGCCAAGCCCCTGCGCGACCGCCTGCTCGGTGTCCTCGGCGCCTCCGAGGCCCTCGCCGACCACCTCGCCCGGCACCCCGGCGACTGGCGTGCCCTGGTCACCTACGAGGCCGCCGACCTGCATCCGGGCGTCGAGGAGTTCGAGCGCGGCCTCGCCGGGGCCACCGACCCGGTGTCGCTGCGCGTGGCCTACCGCCGCTGCCTGCTGTCCATCGCCGCCCGCGACGTCTGCGGCACCACCGACGTCGCCGAGGCCGCGGCCGAACTCGCCGACCTGGCCACGGCCACCCTGCGCGCCGCACTCGCCATGGCCGAGCGCGCGGCGCCCGACGACGCCGCGTCGTGCCGCCTCGCGGTGATCGCGATGGGCAAGTGCGGCGGCCACGAGCTGAACTACGTCTCCGACGTCGATGTGATCTTCGTGGGCGAGGCCGTCGACGGCGTCGAAGAGGGCGCGGCGCTCCGGGCCGCCACCCGCCTCGCCGCCCATCTGATGCGGATCTGCTCCGAGACCACCGTCGAGGGCACCATCTGGCCGGTCGACGCCAACCTGCGCCCCGAGGGCAGGAACGGCCCCCTGGTGCGCACCCTCTCCAGCCACCTCGCGTACTACCAGCGCTGGGCGAAGACCTGGGAGTTCCAGGCGCTGCTCAAGGCGCGGCCCGTCGCGGGCGACACCGACCTCGGCAAGGAGTACGCGGCCGCCGTCGCGCCCCTGGTGTGGGGGGCCGCAGAACGCGAGAACTTCGTCCCCGACGTGCAGAGGATGCGCCGCCGCGTGGTCGAGAACATTCCCGTGGGCGAGGTCGACCGCGAACTGAAGCTCGGCCCCGGCGGTCTGCGCGACGTCGAGTTCGCCGTCCAGATGCTCCAGCTCGTGCACGGCCGCGCCGACGCGTCCCTGCGCAGCGGCACCACCCTGGACGCCCTCGCCGCGCTCGCCGCCGGCGGCTACGTGGGCCGGGTCGACGCCACCCAGCTCGACGACGCCTACCGCTTCCTGCGCTCCCTGGAACACCGCATCCAGCTGCACCGGCTGCGCCGCACCCACCTGCTGCCCGAGACCGACGCCGACCTGCGCCGCATCGGCCGCTCCCTGGGCATGCGCACCGAACCCCTCACCGACCTCGCCCGCGCCTGGAAACGGCACACGTCCGTCGTCCGCCGCCTGCACGAGAAGCTCTTCTACCGCCCGCTGCTCGACGCCGTCGCCCAACTCGCCCCCGGCGAGAGCAGGCTCAGCACCGAAGCGGCCCGCGAACGCCTGGTCGCCCTCGGGTACGCCGACCCCGTCGCGGCCCTGCGCCACCTGGAGGCCCTGGCCTCCGGCGTGACCCGCAAGGCCGCCATCCAGCGCACGCTGCTGCCCGTCCTGCTCGGCTGGTTCGCGGACTCCGCCGACCCGGACGCAGGTCTCCTCGGCTTCCGGAAGGTGTCGGACGCCCTCGGCAAGACCCCCTGGTACCTGCGGCTCCTGCGCGACGAGGGCGCGGCCGCCGAGAACCTCGCCCGGGTGCTCTCGGCCGGACGGCTCGCCCCCGACCTGCTCCTGCGCGCCCCCGAGGCCGTCGCCCTGCTCGGCGACGAACGCGGCCTCGAACCCCGCGGACGCGGCATCCTGGAACAGGAGGTCCTCGCCGCCGTGCGCCGCGCGAACGGCGCCGAGCAGGCCGTCGCGGCGGCCCGCGGCGTGCGCCGCCGCGAGCTGTTCCGCACCACGGCCGCCGACATCATCTCCTCGTACGGCACGCAGGAGAGCCCCGAAGGGGAAGGTGTGCGCGCAGCGCTCGGGACAAGGGTGGTGGCGGGAGACGGGCGGGCTGACGCGGGCGCCCTGGTGGACCGGGTGGGTCTGGCCGTGTCCGACCTGACCGCCGCCACCCTCGCGGGCACGCTGCGCGCCGTGGTCCGCGAGGGCTTCGGCGACGACCTGCCGGTCCGGTTCGCGGTCATCGGCATGGGCCGCTTCGGCGGCCGTGAGCTCGGCTACGGCTCGGACGCCGACGTCCTGTTCGTGCACGAGCCGCGCGAGGGCGTCGACGACCAGGAGGCGGCGAAGGCCGCGGGCGCCGTCGTCACCGAGATGCGGCGGCTCCTCCAGCTGCCGAGCGCGGACCCGCCGCTCCTCGTCGACGCCGATCTGCGCCCGGAGGGCAAGTCGGGACCCCTGGCACGCACCCTGAAGTCCTACGCGGCCTACTACCGCCGCTGGTCCCTCGTCTGGGAGGCGCAGGCCCTGCTGCGCGCCGAGCCGGTCGCGGGCGACGCGGACCTCGGCCGGGCCTTCATCGACCTGGTGGACCCGCTGCGCTACCCCGTCGAGGGCCTCGGCGACGACGCCGTACGCGAGATCCGCAGGCTGAAGGCGCGCATGGAGTCCGAGCGGCTGCCGCGCGGCGCCGACCCCACCCTGCACACCAAACTGGGCCGCGGCGGGCTCTCCGACGTCGAGTGGACCGTCCAGCTGCTCCAGCTCCAGCACGGCTGGGCCGAGCCAGGCCTGCGCACCACCCGCACCCGTGCGGCCCTGCACGCGGCCTGCGCGGCCGGGCTCCTCGCGACGGAGGACGCGGCGACCCTGGACGAGGCCTGGGTGCTCGCCACCCGGGTACGCAACGCGGTGATGCTGGTGCGCGGCCGGGCGGGGGACACCTTCCCGTCGGACGGCAGGGAGCTCGCCGCCGTGGGGCGTTACCTCGGGTACGACGCGGGCACGGTCGGCGTGATGCTGGACGACTACCGGCGGATCACGCGGCGGGCGCGGGCCGTGGTGGAGGAGCGGTTCTACGGGGCGTAGCGCTTGCGGCGGCGCTCGCCCCCGGCGTCCGTGCCGCGGGGCGGCTCGTCGGGGATCAGCCGCGGCAGCCGGTGCGGCAGGCTCCCGTACCAGAACCGGGCCACCGCGAAGCCGAACGCCAGGCAGATCATGCCGCCCACCGCGTCCAGCCAGAAGTGGTTGGCCGTGGCCACGATCACCACCAGGGTGGCCGTGGGATAGAGCAGGCCGAGTATCTTCACCCACGGCACCGACGCGAGCGCGAAGATCGTCAGACCGCACCACAGGGACCAGCCGATGTGCATGGAGGGCATGGCCGCGTACTGGTTCGACACGTTCTTCAGGTCGCCGGAGGCCATCGAGCCCCAGGTGTTGTGCACCACGACCGTGTCGATGAAGTCACCGCCGGGCATCAGGCGCGGCGGGGCGAGCGGATACAGGTAGTAACCGACGAGGGCGACCGCCGTCGTCGCGAACAGCCCCAGCCTGGCTGCGGCGTAGCGGCCGGGATGCCATCGGTAGAGCCACACCAGGACACCGAGCGTCACGACGAAGTGCAGCGTCGCGTAGTAGTAGTTCATGCCGACGATGAGCCATGTCACCGAGTCGACGGCGTGGTTGACGCTGTGCTCGAAGGCCAGGCCGAGGTCGTGCTCCACGCCCCAGAGCCAGTCCGCGTTGCGCAGGGCCGCGGACTTCTGCTCCGGCACGGCGTTGCGGATCAGCGAGTACGTCCAGTAACTCACCGCGATCAGCAGGATCTCGAACCACAGCCGCGGCCGGCGCGGGGTCCGCAACCGGCGCAGGAGATTCCGCCCATTGCGGTCATCTGCCTCGCCCGCGATGGGTGATGTGGTGGCGGGCCCTCGGCCTTCCAGTGTCGTCACAGTCATCTCACCCATAGGGACAGAGTCTGCCAGATGCCCACCTCTCCCCAGATCATCCCCCGGTCGGGTTCCGGCCGCACTCCCTACGCCCCAAGGACGAGCCGCCCCGGGCGAACCCCTCAGGGGCGCCCCGGGGGCCCCTCAGGCCCCGCGGGGCGGCAGGACGCGGTCGAGCCCCTGACCACCAGCTCCGGCATGAAGACGAACTCGCTGTGCGGTGCCGGAGTACCCGCGATCTCCTCCAGGAGGGTGCGCACCGCGGCCTGGCCCATCGCGGGAACCGGCTTGCGGACCGTGGTCAGCGGCGGGTCCGTGAAGGCGACGAGCACCGAGTCGTCGAAGCCGACCACCGAGACGTCGTCCGGCACCTCGAGGCCCCGCTCGCGCGCGGCCCGTACCGCGCCGAGCGCCATCATGTCACTGGCGCACACCACGGCCGTGCAACCGCGGTCCAGGAGCGCTGCTGCCGCCGCCTGCCCGCCCTCCAGCGTGTACAGGGAGTGCTGCACGAGCTGCGACTCGATCTCCTCGGGCGGCAGCCGGAACCGCTCGCGCATCGAGAGCGTGAAACCCTCGATCTTGCGCTGTACGGGCACGAAGCGCCGCGGCCCGAGCGCGAGCCCGATGCGGCTGTGCCCGAGCGAGGACAGATGGGTCACCGCGAGCCGCATCGCCGCCCGGTCGTCCGGCGAGATGAACGGCGCCTGCACCTGCGGCGAGAAGCCGTCCACGAGCACGAACGGCACGCCCTGCGCCCGCAGCTGCTCGTAGCGCCGCATGTCGGCCGTGGTGTCGGCGTGCAGCCCCGAGACGAAGATGATGCCCGCGACCCCCCGGTCCACCAGCATCTCGGTGAGCTCGTCCTCGGTGGAGCCGCCGGGTGTCTGGGTGGCGAGCACCGGCGTATACCCCTGCCGGGTGAGGGCTTGGCCGATCACCTGGGCGAGCGCGGGGAAGATCGGGTTCTCCAGCTCGGGCGTGATCAGACCGACCAGGCCCGCGCTGCGCCGGCGCAGCCGCACCGGGCGTTCGTAGCCGAGGACGTCGAGTGCGGCGAGCACGGACTGACGGGTGGCCGCAGCGACGCCCGGCTTGCCGTTCAGGACCCGGCTCACGGTCGCCTCGCTGACCCCCGCCTGGGCTGCGATGTCGGCCAGTCGCGCGGTCACAGGATTGGACTGTACCGGTCGTCCCTCACGCTGCCCACCAGATGGTTGAATCCGGTGGCAGTACGACGTCGGATCCCGACCCCGCCGAGTCGGCCGCGGGCACGCGCGACTTCAGGCTGCTCAGGACCGCGGTGCCGGGGCACGGCACGGTGACGGGACGCCCGGTGAGGTTCACGGTGACGACGACGGACTCCGCGCCGCCCTCCGCCCCGGCCGTCCCGCCCGCCGTCCTGCGGAACGCGAGCACGCCCTCCGGCGCCGCGAGCCACTGGACGCAACGGCCCGCGCCGAGCGCCGGGTGGGCCTTGCGCAGCGCGAGGGCGGCCCGGTACAGCTCCAGGGTCGAGGCGGGGTCGCCCTCCTGTGCCTCGACCGTGAGGTCCCCCCAGTCGGCGGGCTGCGGCAGCCAGCTCGGCCCCCCGTCGGCGGGACCGAACCCGAACGGCGGCCGCGTCCCCGACCACGGCAGCGGCACCCGGCACCCGTCCCGCGTGCCCTCCTGCCCCGAGCCGCGGAAGAACGCCGGGTCCTGGCGCACCTCGGCGGGCAGGTCCGTCACCTCGGGCAGGCCGAGCTCCTCGCCCTGGTAGAGGTACGCGGAGCCGGGCAGCGCCAGCATCAGGAGCGTCGCCGCGCGGGCCCGGCGCAGACCGCGCGCCGGGTCGCCGTCGGCGAGGCGCGTGGTGTGCCGGACGACGTCGTGGTTGGACAGGACCCAGGTGGCGGGCGCGGCCACGGAGTCCATGGCCTCCAGGGAGCGGTCGATGACGGCACGCAGCGCGGCCGCGTCCCAGCGCGTCGTCAGGTACGCGAAGTTGAACGCCTGGTGCAGCTCGTCCGGGCGCAGGTACAGGGCGCTGCGCTCCACCGTCGGGGTCCAGGCCTCGGCGACGGCGATGCGCTCGCCCGGGTAGCCGTCGAGGAGCACGCGCCAGTCCCGGTAGATCTCGTGCACGCCGTCCTGGTCGAAGTACGGCACGGGCGCGGCGCCGAGCAGCTTGACCTGCTCGGCGTGGCCGACGTCCGGCAGCCCCGCCGCCTTGACCAGGCCGTGCGCCACGTCGACGCGGAAGCCGTCTACGCCCAGGTCGAGCCAGAACCGCAGGACGGAGCGGAACTCGGCGCGCACGGCCGGGTGTTCCCAGTCGAAGTCGGGCTGCTCGGGCGCGAACAGGTGCAGGTACCAGTCGCCGGGGGTGCCGTCGGGGTCGGTGGTGCGGGTCCAGGCGGGGCCGCCGAAGACGGACTCCCAGTCGTTGGGCGGCAGTTCACCGCCCGGGCCGCGCCCCGGCCGGAAGTGGAAGCGTTCCCGCAGCGCCGACCCGGGGCCCTGCGCGAGGGCCTGGCGGAACCACGCGTGCCGGTCCGAGCAGTGGTTCGGCACGATGTCGACGATGACGCGCAGGCCGAGCGCGTGCGCCCGCCGCACGAGTTCCTCGGCGTCGGCGAGGGTGCCGAACACGGGGTCGACCGCGCGGTAGTCGGCGACGTCGTAGCCCGCGTCGGCCTGCGGCGAGGAGTAGAACGGCGAGAGCCACACGGCGTCCACGCCGAGCCGCCGCAGATGGGGCAGCCGGTCCTTCACCCCCGGCAGATCGCCCATGCCGTCGCCGTCGGAGTCGGCGAAGCTGCGCGGGTACACCTGGTAGATGACGGCGTCCCGCCACCAGTCGGTACGCCCCGCGGCAGCCGTGCGGGCGGTGTGGGCGGAGCGTACGGACCCCGAGGCGGGGCCGGTGCTGTGCTGAGTCATGAAGTCCCTTGCCGGTACGGGGATCCGCTGACCGTTCCCCACCGTGTCGCGCCGGGGAGCCGGGCACTGAAGTGAACGTCCCGCGCGACACGAAGGTCACGGACCGGGCGGACCGGGCCGGGGAGGGGCAGATCTTAGCGGCACTCGGGCCGCGGGAGTCGTATGGACGCGCGATCTCCCCCGTTCCAGGTCGTAGGGATGCCGTCGACTCCCCGGCGCCGTGCCGGGACGCTAGCGTGGACATGCGGGCCCGTGGGGGCCCGTTCGTTCCGCCGCTCCTGGGGGATGTCCGCGTGAGCGCCAAGAGCAAAGAGACCGAGGGTGCCGAGGGTGAGGCCGGTGCGGCCGGGTCCGGTGTCA
Source organism: Streptomyces sp. NPDC017940 (assembly GCF_044328435.1). Taxonomy (NCBI): domain Bacteria; kingdom Bacillati; phylum Actinomycetota; class Actinomycetes; order Kitasatosporales; family Streptomycetaceae; genus Streptomyces; species Streptomyces sp. NPDC017940. The sequence goes on from NZ_JBIRHJ010000001.1 coordinate 929,273, forward strand.
CCACGGTCCTGGTCGTCGACGACGTGCCCGCGAGCCGGTACGCGCTGGGTGCGGTGCTGCGCCGTGCCGGTCACCGCGTGGTGCTCGCCGCCAGCGCGGCCGAGGCGCTGGGCGAGATCGAGGCGCGGCTGCGCGAGGGCCGGCTCCCCGATGTCGCCCTCGTCGACGTCGGCCTGCCCGACATGAGCGGCTACGACCTGTGCCGCCGCCTCAAGCAGGCACTGCCGACCGCCGCCCTGCCCGTCGTGCACTTCTCCGCCGCCGCGCACGACTCCGCGGACCGCTGCCGCGGGCTCGACGCGGGCGGCGAGGCGTATCTGACGGTGCCCGCGGAGCCGGAGGAGATCGCGGCCGTGGTCAGGGCCGCCGCGCGCGGCGCCCGGCACCGCAGCGACGTACAGACCCGGGCGGGCCGCCTCAGCCGCCTCGCGGAGGCCGTCCTCGACGTCCAGTCGGCCGGCTGCGTGCGCGAGCTCGTCGACGTCGCCGCCGCCGACGCGGCGGACCTCAGCGGCGCTCCCGCCGCGGCGTTCGTCCTCGACGAGGAAGGCGGCATCCACTGGGGCCGCTCCCACCGCCGCGCCCTCGCGGCGCACCCCGGCCCGGACAGCCTCGAGAGCATGGCAGGACTGATCAACCGCCTGATGGCGGGGCGGATCGGCGTGCACACCACGACCGTGCCGTGGTCGCTGTGGCCCGCGGGCTTCCTGGGCGTCGCGACGCGCAGGGCCGACGGGTACGAAGCGTTCGGGGGCGCGGAGCCGCGCGGCGCGAGGGCGGCCCCGCGGGAAGGAGCCGCGGACGGCGTCCACGAACCGACGGGACCCGGCGACGGGGTGCTGCTCGCGCTCGCCCGCACCCGGGAGGACCACACCCCGGTCTGCCTGGCCACCGCGGGTCCCGCGCAGGACCGCACCGCCGGCCTCGGCCGCCTGGCGCACGCCACCGCGCGGGTCGCGGAACGGCTCCTGATGTACGAGAAGGAGCGCCATGTCGCGCTGACCCTCCAGCACAGCTTCCTGCCGAGCGAGCTGCCGCTGCTGCCGGGCACGGAGGTCGTCGTCCGCTACGAACCGGCGTCCCGGCAGGCGAAGATCGGCGGTGACTTCTACGCCGCGCTGCCCACGCCCACCGGTGTGCTCACCGGCATCGGGGACGTCGCGGGCCACTCGCTCGACGCGGCCACGGTCATGGTGGAGCTGCGGCACGCCCTGCGGGCGTACTGCGTCGAGGACCCCGACCCCGGCCGCCTCGCCGCCCGTCTCGACCGCATGCTCCAGCGCTACCACCCCGACGTCACCGCCACGATGTGCCTGGCCCACGTCGAACTGCCGTCCGCCCGCGTCCGCATCGCCAACGCCGGTCACATCCCGCCGCTCGTCGTCCACGACTCGGGCACGGCCGCCTACGTCAGGGCGAGCGGCCCGCTGCTCGGCCTCGGCCTCGACCGGCCACCGCCCGTGGAGACCCGCCTCACCACCGGCGACCGCCTCCTGATGATCACCGATGGGCTGATCGAGACCCGGGGCGTGGACCTCGCCGTCTCCATGGAGCAACTGCGCCTCGCGGCCATCGCGACGCCGCCCGGAGTGGCCGCCCTGTGCGACACCCTCCTGGAGTGCTTCGGCCGTGAGCGGGACGACGACATCGCCCTGCTCGCGCTCCGCCTGACAGAACCGCCCGCGGACGACTGAGGGACGGCGCGGGCGGTTTCCGGGAGAGGGCGGGCCCTAGGAGGGCGCCGTGGCCCGGGGCGCGAGGGCGGCGAGCCGGGACAGCAGGTCCGCGAACGGGCCGTCGGCGGGCTCCTCCGCGAGGATGGTGCCGAGCAGGCGGGCCATCTCGTCGTCGTACGCCGCGCTCACCGCGGCCAACGCGGCGAAGTCGTGGACGAGTTGCCGCTCCAGTTCGGCGCGCGGGATGCGGCGGCCGTCCAGCCAGATCAGCGCCGTCGACTCGGCGAGCGAGACCCAGGAGCGCACGACCAGGTCGAGCCTCGCGGGCGGGTCCGTGACCCCCAGGTGCGCGAGGATCTGCTCGTACGCGGCCTGCCGGACCGAGTCGATGAGGGCGTTCGTGGTCGGCGACGAGGAGGAGCCCACCGCGGGGCCGCCCCGCATCAGCGCGGAGAAGCCGGGCCCGTGCTCGTCGACGAAGCCGAGGAAGCGGCCGGTCACCCGCAGCAGCCGGGCACCGAGCGGGCCCTCGTGCGGCTCCACGAACCGCTCGGCCAGATCGTCGGCCGCCCGCTGGAGCGCGGCCTCGTACAGGCTGAGCTTGCCGGGGAAGTAGTGGTACACCAGCGGGCGCGAGATGCCCGCGGCCGCCGCTATCTCGTCGATGGAGACGTCGTCGGGCGAGCGGTTGCTGAACAGCTCGAGCGCGACCCCGATCAGTTGCTGCCGCCGTTCCTCGACACCCATCCTGCGGCGCACCCCGGTAGTCATGCGAACACTCTACCGATTCGATCCGGCCGCGAACGGACGCCCCGCTCCACCCCTTGACGGTCAGATGTCGAGTTGGCGGTCAGAGGTCGAGCACGAGCCGCGGGCCGAGGGCCCGGGACACACAGATCAGCATCGAGTCCGCGCGCTCCCCGTCGGTGAGCAGCTCGTCCCGGTGGTCGATCTCGCCCTCCAGGACGCGGTGTTGGCAGGTCCCGCAGAACCCCTGCTCGCAGGAGTACGCGAGCCCGGGCAGCTCGGCGCGCACGGCCGCGAGCACCGTGGTGCCGGGGCCGACGGCCACCGTGCGCCCGGAGCGCCGCAGTTCGACCTCGAAGGCGCTGTCCCCGCCGGCGGAGGCGGCGGGCGCGAACCGCTCCAGGTGCAGCGAACAGCCCTCGGGGAGCGCGCGGGCCGCCGCGTCCATGAGGCCTTCGGGTCCGCACACGTACACGGCACCCGCGGGCGCCGCGGCCCCGCCGAGAAAGGCCCCGACGTCGGGCCGGCCGCTCTCGTCCTCCGCGACGACCCGCACCCGCCCCGCGGCCCCGCCCAGCTCCTCCAGTTCCGCGAGGAAGGGCATGGCGGCCCGGGACCGGCCGCAGTACAGCAGCCGCCAGTCGGCGCCCGCCGCGTCCACGGCCCGCGCCATGGCGAGGACAGGCGTGATCCCGATCCCGCCCGCGACGAAGGTGTACGAGGCCGCTTCGCCGATCAGCGGGAACCGGTTGCGCGGCCCGCGCACCTCGACCTCCATGCCTTCGGCCAGCGCCTCGTGCACCTCGCGGGAGCCGCCCCGGCCGCCGTCGCCGGGGCCGATGAGCCGGGTGGCGACGGTGTACGAGGAGGTGTCGCCGGGGTCGCCGCACAGCGAGTACTGCCGGACGAGTCCGGAGGGCAGCACGAGGTCGAGGTGCGCGCCCGGCTCCCAGCTCGGCAGCGGCGCGCGAGAGGTGCTCTCCAGGCGCAGTCGGACGACGCCGTCGGCGACGCGTTCGTGCCGGGCGACGAGCAGCCGCAGCGCCCGCGTGCGCGGCTGCCCGGAGACGGGTTCCGCCAGGGCGGGCAGCGGCCACAGCGGGGAGGCCGCCGTGCGGCGGCGCAGGGAGCGGCGGGCGAGGAGGGCGGCGCCGGTGAGGGCCAGGGCGGTGTGTGCGGCGCGGGAGCCGAGCGGGCGTGGCAGCGGCATGTCAGGCGGCTCCGTGCGTGCGGGCCGCGGCGGCGGTGGCCGCGGGCGATGAGGCGAGGTAGGCCACCGCCTGCGCGGTGCTGCACTCCCGCGAGGGGTGGTAGTCGCGGCTCAGATAGCGCGGTATGGAACGGATCATGGCGCCGGTGGTGGGCAGCGTGCCGGCCCGTCCGGCGCGGTGGAAGTCCCGGAGCGTGGCCCTGCCTGCGGTCAGCGTCGGGTCGTTCGCCATGAAGAAGCGGGTGCCGCGCTGCCACAGGAACACCAGGGCGCCGAAGGCGGTGGCCCAGGTGCGCACACGCCGCCGGTACCCGCCGTCGACATGCAGGAACAGGTCGAAGGCGACCGACCTGTGCTCGACCTCCTCGGCGCCGTGCCAGCGCAGCAGGTCGAGCATCGTCGGGTCGGCGCCCCGCCGGTCGAGTTCCCCGGCGTTCAGCACCCAGTCGCCGAGGAACGCCGTGTAGTGCTCGATCGCCGCGATCAGCGCGACCCGCTCCATCAGCCACCACCGCCGGGGCCGCCCCGGCGGCAGCGTGCGGTCCCCGAGCAGCTTCTCGAAGAGCCAGTCGACCTGGGCGGTGTACGGGGTGGGGTCGAGGCCCTGCTCGCGCAGGTGCGGCAGGACCTCGTCGTGGGCCTGGGAGTGCATGGCCTCCTGGCCGATGAACCCGATGACGTCCTCGCGCAGTTGCTCGTCCTCGATGAGCGGGAGCACCTGCTTGTACACGTGCACGAACCAGCGTTCGCCCGCCGGCAGGAGCAGGTGCAGGACGTTGATGGTGTGCGTCGAGAAGGGGTCCCCCGGGAGCCAGTGGAGCGGGGTGCTCTCCCAGGAGAAGGAGACGTTGCGTGCCTTGAGCGCGATGTGCTCGGAGGCTACGGGCTGCGGGGGCCGGGCCCTCTTATCAGACATGGCGTCAATGTACTGGCGGGTAGTGACGGGGTACAGGTGTGCGCGGCAGCTTTCTGATCCCGCCGGACGGGGCCGCGGGGGGCCCGTCCGGCGGGGCATCCGGCGGGGTGCTGCGGGGAGGCCTCAGCGCAGTGTGCGGAGCGTCCTGCCGTCGTCGAGGCGGCCGGTCAGCGTGGGGCGGGCGCCCTGGCTGCTGCGTACGGCGAGGGTGTTGCCGGGTGACCGCTGCCCGCCGGACACGGCGAGGGACGCCACGTCCTTGCTGCCTCCGGCGAGGACGTACCAGGACCCGGTGGCGGACTTCCACAGCACTCCGGCGAGGACCGAGGGCTCCCGCACCCCGCAGGCGGGCTCGCCCTCCGCCTTGGCGGCCACGGCGGCCGTCCGCGCCCCGGGCGCGAGGAACTGGGCGAGCGCCCGCCCGCCGCCGCCGCGCCAGGTCTCCGCCCGCGTGCACACCCACTTCGCCTCGCCGCTGCCGTCGGGCAGGGCCTGTGCGGCGTAGGACCAGGCGTTCACGGTGCGTACCCCGTGCGAACGGGCCGCGGCGAGGGAGCAGGCGGTGCGCGACCAGTCCGCGGGCGTCGCCTCGCGGGGCGCGTCCGGGCGGCCCGCGGTGAGGTGCGCGGGGACGAGCTCGCCGAGGTCGGTGGCGAGCCGCGCCGCCCCCTCCCGGTCGCGCAGGCGCAGCGTGTTCCAGGACGTGCACGCGCGGGCGAGGGCGGGGCTGGCGAAGGGGGCGGTGACCCCGTCGGCGGTGCGCCGCAGTGCCGACGGGGTCGCGGTCGGCTCCAGGAGGTCCTGCACGGCCGCCTCACGCACCCAGGGGGCCGTCAGATAGCGCACGTTGCCGTCCGCGCGGCCGACCACGACGGCACCGGCGTCGGCCGTGCCCGCGCCGTCGACACGGGCGAAGTCGAGCGCGGCGCCGCTGGTGCCGTCGAGCGGCTCGGCGTACCGCACGACCCGCAGGCCGTCGTACAGGAGCACCACGCGCGCCGAGTCGACCGGTCCCGCGAACAGCAGTCGGGCGGGTCCTGGCGGCGCCCCCGTCACCGTGCCCGGCGTCGCGGAGACCCGCACGGACTTGCCGGGCCGCGCCCACACGGCCAGGGCGCGGCGCAGCAGGCCCTCGTCGTCGGCGAGTTCACCGCGGGCGGGCCACACGGAGAAGTCGGTGCGCGCGGACTCCTTCCAGGCGGCGGGGGCGGCCCGGGTCAGCCGAGCGGGGTCGAGCGCGGCCTCGGCGGCGGGGTTCTTCGCGTACGGCGGAGCAGCCGCGCCGTCCGGACCCCAGCCGTCGCCGGGCATGCCGAGCAGCGCCCCGCACACCAGGGCGGCGACGGCGGCGATGCCCAGGGCCTTCAGGTGCTGGCGCCGGCGCATCAGGTCGGTGGGCCTGGCCCGCAGCAGGCACGGGTCGAACTCCGGTGATTCGAGCAGCGCGGCCGGGCTCCGGACGCCGGGCGGTGTCTGCGCGCCCGCCTCGGCCAGCGCGGCGTCGATCGCCTCGGCGTGCGCGCCGTCCTGCCGGTCGGTGTCGACGCCGACGGCCTCCAGGACCCGGCGCACCTCGTCGTCCGTGAGGCGTTCGAGGCCGCGCAGCACGTAGGCGGCGCGGGCCGGCCCGGGCAGGGCGGAGAGCCTCTGGTCGAGGGCGAGTTCGTCGGCTCCGCCGGAGCGCGGGAACAGGCGCAGGCCCCACACCTGCGGCAGCAGCGGCGGCAGCTGGGCCCGCCGGGGCCGGGCCAGGCGCAGCAGCGGCCTACCGGCGTCGAGGGCGGCGCGCAGCACCTGGCAGCGTACGTAGGCGTAGCCGGGGTCGGTGCCGCGGCTCGCGGGGTTGCGCTGCTCCGGCAGGACGGGGGTGGTGGTGCGGCTGCGCGGGAGGGCGCGCTGGACCAGGGCGTGCGCGGTCAGGACGCGGCGGTTGCGGCCGAGGCCGGGGGGCAGCACCAGGTAGGCCAGGCGGACCAGGCGCGGGTAGTGCTCGACGAGAGCGGCCTCGACCTGCTCCACGTCGACGACGGTGGCGGACCCGGTCGGCGTGAAGCCGGTCGAGGCAAGGGCTTTCGTGGACTGCGATGACGACACGTTCAGCAGAACGAGCGAATCGCCGGTCGGTCACCCGACTCCGGTGGGACGCGCGGGGCTCACTGGAGTCACTGGGGTCACTGGGGTCACCCGGGTCACTCCGGCTCGACGAGGAGGCGCGCGTAGTTCGCCATCGACCGCTGGTAGCGCGGGAGGTGGCGGGCGAGGGCGCCGACGGCGAGTGACACGGCCTCGCGGCCGCGGCCCGCGTCGACGAGGCACAGCGCGAGGGTCGCGCGCACCGCGTCGTCCAACTCGTCGTGCTCGGCCTCCAGTTCCGGGGTCAGCAGTTCGATGGCCTCCTCCAGGCGGCCGGTGTTCCGCAGGGAGCTGGCGAGTTGGACGGCGGTGCGGCGCCGGCGGTACCCGGAGAGGCCTTTGGCCAGGGCCTCCTCGTACAGGGGTACCGCCCTGTCCGAGTGCCCGGTGGAGTCGTAGGCGCACGCCCGCTCGAACGGGGCGACCGCACTGCCCTCCGGCAGCTCGTCCGCCAGCTCGCCCACGCGTTCCCGGAACTCCTCGGCCCGATCGTCCCCGTAGGCGTCGATGTCCGCCCACGCGGCGGCTACGCGCCGCTCCCACTCCTCGGTCGTCTCGTTCTGTCCGCTCATGCGTCCCTCCACCCGCTGAACTCCACGGTCCCCCGACCCCCGGCACCTCCGTGCGTGGCCGTCATGAACATCCCCACGTCCTGGGCGGCGGCGGCCCCCGGCACCGGCACGGAGGCGACCGTCCGCCACGCGGTGCCCCCGTCGGTGGACAACTCCCCGGTGAAGGTACCCCCGGCCCGGGAGAGGCGCAGCAGCAGGGGGGCCTTGACGCCGGTGACGCGGCGGTAGGTGTCCAGGGTGCCGTCCCCGGTCGTGTCGTACGAGAGCACGACGCCGTTGGCGGGGGTGACGGCGAGGTTGAGGAAGCCGGGGGAGCCGGGGGTGGTCAGGGAGTTGCGGGCGATGATGCCGGCGCGGGCCCAGGCTCCCGTGTTGGCCTGGGAGTCGACGCGGACCGTGACGGACACGCCGTCCCGCAGCGCACCGGGACGGAAGAGCGCCCCGAACTCCGCAGTGCCCCGCCACAGATCGGCGCCGCCGCCGTCGATGGCGTAGCGCCCGTCCAGTGCGCCGAAGACGGCCTCGTTATTGGTGTACGTGCGCCAGTCCGCCGGGACCGGGCCCGCCACGAACAGGGTGCCCTCGTGCACGGCGTCGACGCGCGGCTCCCCCTGCGGGCCGTAGCGCGCGGTGAGGGTGAAGGGGAGCGGCCGCAGGGGCCGGTCGAGGGAGGTGGCGGGGGCGTCCACGCGCCACGCGACGGTGCCGGTGCCCGCTGCGGGCACGCGGGGGAGCGCCGTCGGCCCTTCGGGCTCCGCGTCCGGCCCGGTCAGGGTGAAGTCGACGCGGCCGGTCGCGCGCAGCCCGTTGACGTTGCGGAACAGCGCCTCCACGCGCGCGTGCCCGCCGGGCGGGAAGGACGGCGGCTCCGCGGTGACCTCCAGGGAGCCCTGGTAGGGGGCGCGGGCGAGGACGCCGTGGACCCGGGCCGCGGTGCGGTACGCGTCCGTGACGGGACGCAGGGGGTAGTCCTTGCGCTCGCGGGTCCAGGGTTCCTCCACCGCGCCGAACCAGTCCACCGGCGTCGGCGCGCGTCCGGCGGCGAGCGCGTCCGCCAGTTCGTCGAGCCACTTCCGCCAGCGGACGAAGTAGAGGTCCGCGGTGAGGCCGTGCCATTCGCGGTTGCCGTAGTCGTGCAGGTTGCCGGGGTCCGAGGTGGGCCTGTCGCCCCACACCGTGATGAGGACCTTCGCGGTGCGTTCGAACTCGGCGCGCTCGGTGTCGCTGGTGGCCAGGCGCCGCGCGTCCTCGATCCAGGGGCCGAGCAGGAACGCCGGGTGGGTGCCCGCGACGTCGTCGGTGAGGCGTATCAGGCGCAGCCACAGCTCGCTGAGGGAGCGGAAGGCGGTCCGGTCCTTGCGTTCGTACGCCTTCTTCAGCTGCGGCAGGAGCTGGCGGCTGCGGTGGGCCAGGGCCTGGCGGGCCACGTCGACGAGGTCGTGGCGGTAGGCGGCGCTGCGTCTCAGGTCGCCCGCGACGCCGAGCAGGCCCGCGAGGGCGGCGTCGAAGCGGCCCGGGTCGTAGGTGAGGGCGCGCGGCGCGTACTCCGCCGCGCGGTTCGCCGCGAGGTCGGGGCGGGCGGCGAACAGCGAGTCGTGCGGGTCGCTGCGCTCGACGGCCCGGTGCTGGTACGCGGTGTCGTGCAGGGCCCGCCAGGCGGCGCGGGCGTGCCGGTCGCGGCGGCCGTAGCGGAAGTCGGCGTACCCGGCGAACCAGTCGGCGCGGTCCACCTCCTCGTCCCGCCAGGCCAGTTCGGAGAACAGCTCGAAGGCCGCCGGGTCGCGGTCGGTGGCCTCGGGCAGGTACGCGGTGCCGGCGAGGGCGCTGTTCTCCTTGTCGCGCCAGGCGAAGAACTTCTCCTGCCACAGGTGGGTGCGGGCGCCGATGGTGGTGCGGCCCCCGAAGTTGGGGATCGTGCCGAAGGCGTAGGGCGTGCCGCCCCAGTCCCGCTCGCGGTCGGTGACGCTCTGGTAGCGGTCGCAGACGCCGTCGACTATCAGCATCCTCTTCCTGTCTATGGCGTCGAGCAGCTCGGGCAGCGGGTTCTCCTGCCAGCCGAGGATCACCCAGGTCGCGCCCGGGTGCGCCTTCTGGAGCGCTGTCTCCACGCCCTTGGCCGCTGCCGGCACCGGCACGTCGCCCGCCGTGCCGCCCTCGTGCAGGAGGTCCATCTTGAAGTGCCGCGCGCCGCCGAGGACATCGCCCTGGTGCCGGTAGAAGGACGCGGCGACCCGCGCGAAGGCGTCCGTGCGCGGGTCCAGCCAGTCGGGGCGCTCGAAGCCGTGCCAGGTTCCCTGCGGCACCACGCGGGCGTCACCGCCGTTGCGGGCCACGAAGCCGTCGGGGACGTGGCCGTAGTAGCCGGGCAGGACCGGGGCCATGCCGAGCTCCCGCAGCCGGTCCACGATCCGCCGGCCGAGGGCGGTGCGCCGGTCGATGATCCCGGGCGAGAGCGGGCCGCCGTACCCGGCCAGGTTCTGCAACAGCCACCACGGCTGGTGCGAGGGCGCGGGCAGCCAGGCACGGGACTCCGCGTCGGTGTACCCGAAGTCCTTCAGGACGCGGTGGTAGACGCCCTCCATGCCCGCGATGACGAACACCTCGTTGCAGCCGTGCAGCGCCAGGACGTCGATCATGCGCTCCCAGTACGGCCAGTCGGCGTACGGGGCGGTGTAGCCGTCATTGGTGTCGTTGAGGGCGAACCGGTGGGGGAGCGCGGTCGAGCGGTGCAGGGGGCGCGCGGGCGCGGGCAGGCGCCGTGGCAGGTCGAGCTGGTTGCCGTTCCAGGCGATGTGCGCGCCGCACACGTACTTCAGATACCAGTGGACTCCGGTGCACAGCACGGCGGGAGTGGTGCCCGACACCTCGATGCGGCCCTTGGCGCCGCGTACGTGGAAGTGGTCCCGGCCGCCCTTTGCCGGGACGAGCCGGAGCCGGAACTGGTCCGCGTGGTGCGGGAGCTGTCGATTGAGCACGGAGCGCGCGGAATCCGTATCGAGGGCTGGGCCCGCGGCGGGCCCCTCGGCCGCGCGGGCCGGGGCCCCGGTGCCGACGGCGGCGCCGAGGCCTCCTGCGCCCGTCAGGCCGATGGCACCGGCGGTGCCGAGCACGGAGCGTCGCGACGGTCCGGACATGTGTACCCCCCTGCGTCGATGGCTGCGGCGCACGGTATCCGGGCGGCCTCCCGTGCTCAACGGTGCGTACGCACAAGGCGAGTTCGGCTCGCCGGACGTGACGGGAGAGAGCGATGAGGAAGATGATGTGGGCCGCGGGGGCGCTTTCGGCCACCACGTGCGGCCTGGTGATCGCGGCGGGGCTCGCCGCGGGGTCCGGCGGCGACCGTGCGGGCGGGGCCCGGGGCGCGGACGCGGCGCCGACGACGGCGACCGGCACCCTGGAGCAGCTCGCCGCGAAGGCCGAGTGCGCGCCCGACATCCAGACGGACGCCGACGAGCTGCGCCAGGCCGACTGCCTGAACGACGACGGCCGCTTCGTCCTCGCCACCTTCGCCACCGACCGCGGCGAACGCGAGTGGCTCAACGCGGCCAAGGACTACGGCGGCACCTATCTGGTCGGCAGGAAGTGGGTCGCGGTCGGCGAGCCCGCCGTGGTCGGCGCGCTGCGCGGCCGGCTCGGCGGGACGGTGGAGCGGTCCTCGCACCACTCCTGACGAGAGGCGTGGTGGGGGGAGCGAGGACCGGGCCCTGGGCACGTGGGGCACTTCCACCGCCACCGCGCGGACCGACCGCGCAGCAGTCCCGGGGGGAGGAGGGGAGCAGGTCAAGGCTCAGGCGCAGCGGCGGCCGTCGTTGATGCACTTGACGACGCGTCGCATCAGCCTCTGGTCGAACACGTTGATGAAGTCACCGTGGTCGGTGACGGGCTTGTGCAGTTGCTCGGGGAAGGAGTCCACGGCGAAGCCGGGCCCCGGCGGTACGTCGTACACGACGCGCTGCACCAACTGCGGGATGGCGCGGAAGCCCCGCGGGCAGCGGCCGCTGCGCGGGTCGGCGAACGCCACATGGGTGCGGTGGTTGGCGCTGTCGGTGTTCCGCCCGTCCCAGCAGCTCTGGAAAGTGAAGGTGCGCACGACCTTGCTGCCGTCGGGGCAGATCGGATATTTGTCCTTCAGCTGCCGGTTCTCGAAACCGGTGCAGCTCCAGGAGGCGTTGGCATTCGCGTTCCCATTGGTGAAAGCCTTGGCGTCGCCCGTGATGATGCGCAGGAATCGCGGCATCGCGGTGACCTTGCCGACCGGACTTCCGGCGAATTTCAGCGTGACCTGGTCCGGCGTCTGGATCTCACCGACGTTCTTGTCCCGGCCGCCGCCGTCCGCGTCCGCGTCGTTCTCGTCGTTTCCGTTCTGCAACCGCAGAACGGGCCAGTAGTACGTGGACCTGTCGCCCTGGTCGCGGCAGCTGGTGTCACCGTTCGCGAGGTCGCCGTCGCCGGAGAAGGCATCGGTCTCCTGATTTCCGACGTAGTCGTGCATGTGGTGCGCGCCATTGCTCACACCGGGCGCGACGATGACGTTGTCCGGGTTGAACTTTCCGTTCTCGTTCGTTCCGCAGTCGGTGGTGAAGGTGCCGCGGGACGCGCCGCGCTGGGTGCGGGGCTTGCGGACATTGGGCCGGACGGAGGTGATGTCGACGAAGTCCCCGGCCGCGGGCCCGTTCCCCGCCTGCCCCTGCCCCTGGCCCTGCTCTTGCCCCTGGCCCTGCTCTTGCCCCTGGTCCTGCCCCTGACCGGGTACGCTGCCCTGCCGTGCGCCGCCGTCGTCGTCGTCGGCCTTGAGGGTGCAGGCAACCATCCCGCCGAGGTCCTCCGGCGGGCTGCCGTCCCGGTCGAGCGCGGAGCGGATGTTCTCGATGGTGGGTCGCCGCTGCTCCGCCAGCGGGCCGAGTACGGAATCCTTGTCCCCGGCCTGTGCGAACTTCGCGTAGGCGTCGGTGAGCTGGCTGTCGAGGGCGGCGAGTTCGCGGTCGACTTCGGCGCGGGCACCCGGGGGAACGTCCGGCAGCTGATTGCCTACGTCCGGGCAGCTGATGGTGCTCGCCCGCTGCCCGACACCTTGCTCCTGGGCCTGGGCCCGCGTTCGGGCATCGGGCGACCGGCCGCCGGTCTCGTCGGCATTCGCGTAGACATTCACCGCGACGAGTCCGCCGCCGCCCAGGATGAGCGCCGCCGACGCGGTGATCGCCCGCCCGGCCAGCTTCGATCGTTTTCGTGAGGTGCGTCGTGAGGTACGTCCCATGGGACTACGTACGCATCAGCAGTCCACGTCGTTCAACGGCGCCCGGAGAAAACTCCCCGGCACCACGCGCGCGCGTCAGCGCCCTTGATCGAGATAGGCGAGAACCGCGAGGACACGGCGGTTGTCGTCGTCGGACACCGGCAGGTCGAGTTTCGCGAAGATGTTGGAGGTGTGTTTCGCGATGGCCCGCTCCGTGACGACGAGCTGGGAGGCGATCGCGGCGTTGGACCGCCCCTGCGCCATCAGCTCCAGGACCTCGCGCTCGCGCGGTGTGAGCGCGCCGAGGGGCTGGTCGGTGGCGCGCCGGGACAGGAGCTGCTGGATGACCGTCGGGTCCATCGCGGTGCCGCCCGCGGCCACCCGGCGCACCGCGTCGACGAACTGCTCCGCGTCGAAGACCCGGTCCTTGAGGAGATAGCCGACCCCGCCGTTGCCGTCCGCGAGCAGCTCACGCGCGTACAACTGCTCCACGTGCTGCGAGAGCACAAGCACCGGCAGGCCGGGGCGTGCCCGGCGGGCGGCGAGCGCGCACTGGAGCCCCTCGTCGGTGTGGGACGGCGGCAGCCGGACGTCGACGACGGCGACGTCCGGTTCGAGCTCGGCCAGGGCCCGGGTCAGCTCGGGCCCGGTCTCCACCGCCGCCGCGATCTCGAAGTCGAATGCCTCCAGCATCCGCACGAGGCCGTCGCGCAGCAGAAAGAGGTCTTCGGCTAGGACAACTCGCAAGGGATCTCCATGGTCACCATGGTCGGACCGCCAACGGGGCTGCTGACGGCCAGTACGCCGTCGAATGTACCGAGTCGCCGTTCGATCCCGCTCAGGCCCGACCCGCCGCCGACGACGGCGCCGCCCCTGCCGTTGTCGGTGACCGCGATGCGCAGATGGCCGTCCGCGTGGTGCACGTCCACCCAGATGCGCTCCGCGTTCGCGTACTTCACCGCGTTCGTCAGCGTCTCGCTCACCGCGAAGTACGCCGCCGCCTCCACCGGCTCCCCGACCCGGCCCGCCAGCTCCACGTCGACGTCCGTGGGTACGGGAAGACGCAGCGCGAGGGCCTTCACCGCGTCACCGAGACCGCGCTCGGCGAGCACCGGCGGGTGGATGCCGCGGACCAGGTCGCGCAGCTCGGTCAGGGCCTCGCCGGAGTTCTGCCGGGCCTTGGCGATCATCTCCTTGGCCTTCGCCGGGTCCTTCTCGACCAGGGCTTCGATCGTGCCGAGGTCCATGCCCATGGCGACGAGCCGGGCCTGCGCGCCGTCGTGCAGATCCCGCTCGATGCGGCGCAGCTCGGCGGCGGAGCTGTCCACCGCGTCGTGGCGGGTCTCCTCCAGGCGGCCCACGCGCCGCGCCAGTTCGCGCTCGCGCATGGCGGCGGTGGGGGCGAGCAGGGTGCGGGCCAGGAGGAAGTGACCGCGCACGATGGCCGGGTTGAGGAAGAGGGCGAGGACGGCGAGCGCCGTGCCGAGCGCCGCGGCACCGTTCGCCGCCGACTGCGAGACGACGTGGATGAAGCCGTACCACTCGCCGCCGCCCGCGCTGTGGATCGGCTTCCAGACGCCGAGGGCGAGCACCCAGCCGTACACCGGATACAGCACGAGCGCGGGCGCGAGGACGACGGAGACGAAGCCCGCCGTCATGTCGACGAGGAGCCACTGTAGATCCCGCCAGGTCGCCGGGTCCTTGAGCAGCCGCGTGCAGCGCGCGACCTGGCCGACGACACCGCCCGGGTCGCCGCCGGACCGCTTCCCGTACGGGCTCGGGATCCGGATGCCCGTCCACGCCTGCGCCTGGGAGCGGCGCGTGTTCGCGTAGCCCCGGACCGCCGCGAGGACCACCGGGGTCGTGAAGACACCGACGCCGAGCGGGATGAGCACGATCGACACGACCGAGAGCACGAACAGCGTGATCGACCCGGCAAGGGTGGCGACGGCCAGATACAGGCCGCGCGCCCCCGACAACAGCGCCTCGCGCACCCTCGACGTCCTCATGCTGTCCCTCTCCTCCGTGCGGCCCGTACCCGGCCTGTGTACCGGCACGCGAACATTCTCGCTGGTCACCGGGGCCGGGGGCACGGGGCCTCGCACCCGTCCCAGGGTGGTGCCGGCAACACCCCCGGGCCTCGCCCTGTGCTTCACCCACAGGGGGTCTCGGCGGCTGGGGCCGCGCCGCGCTCCTTCCTAGCGTGATCCACGTCAGCTCGGCTTGTTGCACGCTTACTCGACTGGGGGCGAAGGACATGGGCGCCAAGAGGCAGAACCTCGCGGCACGACTGGGGGTGTGGAGCGCACACCACCGCAGGACGGCGATCCTCGGCTGGCTGCTGTTCGTGGTGCTCGCCACGGTCGTCGGCGGTGCGACCGGTACGGTCACGGCCACCGACGACGAGATGGGCACCGGCGACTCGGCGAAGGCCACGAAGATCCTCGACGACGCCGGCATCGACGAGCCCGCGGGCGAACTCGTCATGGTCGGCGCGAAGTCGCCCGGCGCCTGGCGGGACGCGGCCGCCGACCTGTCCCGCGCCCTGGAGCGGACCGGCAGGGTGACCGGGATGAAGGAGCCGCTGCCCTCCGAGGACGGCAAGGAGGCACTCCTCCGCTTCGAGATGAAGGGCGCGTCCGACGAGGCCGCCGACCGGGTGCAGCCGGTGCTCGACGCGGTCGGCGAGGCGAAGGACGCGGGCGCGGAACGCGGCATCACCGTCCACCAGTTCGGCGACGCGAGCTCCGAGAAGCACCTCAATGACCTGCTCGCCGACGACCTGAGGAAGGCCGAGTTCACGGCCGTGCCGCTGGCGCTCGGCATCCTGCTGGTCGCCTTCGGCGCCGTCGTGGCCGCGCTGCTGCCCGTCGGGCTCGCCCTGACCGCGTGCGTGGCCGCCTTCGGCCTGCTCTCCCTCGCCAGCCACTCGCTGCACCTGTTCGAGACCACGTTCTCCGTGATGTTCCTGATGGGCCTCGCCGTAGGCGTCGACTACTGCCTGTTCTACCTGCGCCGCGAGCGCGACGAGCGGGCCGCGGGGCACGACGCGGAGACGGCCCTCAGGATCGCGGCGGCCACCAGCGGACGCGCCGTCCTGGTGTCGGGCCTGACGGTCATGGTCGCCATGGCGGGCATGTTCCTGTCCGGTCTGCTCCTGTTCAAGGGCTTCGCGGTCGCCACCGTCCTCGTCGTCTGCGTGGCCATGCTCGGGTCCGTGACGGTGCTGCCCGCGCTGCTCGCCTGGCTCGGCGACCGCATCGACGCCGGACGCATCCCCTTCCTCAACCGCCGCGCCAAGAAGGGCGTCCACGCCGGCGGCTCCCTCGCGGGATCACTGCTCAAGCCGGTACTGGCCAAGCCCGCGTTCTTCGCCGTCGCCGCGACCGCCCTGCTGCTCGCCCTGGCAGCGCCCGCGCTCGGCATGAAGACCGAGCAGCTGGGCCTGGAGAAGCAGTTCGGCTCCGACGCGCCGCTCTCGGTCTCCTTCCGTGAGATCACCGCGGAGTTCCCCGGCGGCCCCGCACCCGCCCGCGTCGTGGCCGAGGCGGACGACATCCGCGCCCCGGCGGCACGGGACGCGCTGCGGGAGCTGACGCGCAGGGCGGGCGAGGGCGCCGAACTCACCGTCCACGAACGGCAGGACGTCGCCGAGATCACGGTGCCGCTGCCCGGCGACGGAACCGGCGCGGACGCCAGGAAGGCACTGGCCGCGCTGCGTGCCGACGTACGGGACGTGCGCGCCGGTACGGGCACCGCTCTCACCGCGTACGTCGGCGGGGACCTGGCCGAGTCCGAGGACTTCACCGATCAGCTCGGCAGGGGCATCGTGCCGGTCTTCGTCTTCATCGCCGCCGTCACCTTCCTGCTCATGCTGGTCAGCTTCCGCTCCGTCGTCATCGCGGTGACCTCCATCGTCCTCAACCTGCTGTCCGTGGGGGCCGCGTACGGGGTGATGACGGCCGTCTTCCAGCACGGCTGGGGCGCGTCGCTGGTCGGTTCGGAGAAGGTCGGGGCCATCGAGAACTGGATGCCGCTGTTCGTGCTCGTGGTCCTCTTCGGCCTGTCGATGGACTACCACGTGTTCGTGGTGTCCCGCATCCGTGAGGCCAGGGACCGGGGGCTCGGCAACGCGGACGCCATCCGGGAGGGGATCACGCGGACGGCCGGTGCGGTGACCGGGGCCGCGGTCATCATGGTGGCGGTGTTCGCCGTCTTCGGCACGCTGTCCATGCAGGACATGCAGCAGATGGGGGTCGGGCTCGGGGTGGCCGTCCTGCTCGACGCGACCGTTGTCCGCATGGTGCTGCTGCCCTCCCTCATGAGTCTCCTCGGTGAGCGCAACTGGCACACCCCGCGGTACCTGAGGTGGCTGCCCCAGGTCTCCCACGAAGTGCCCGCCCCCGCGGCGGCGCGCCCCACTCCCACCCGGCAACCCGCCTGACCCGGCCCCCGCGGCCGGGGGGCGCCCCACTTGCCCCGCGGGGGCGGGTGGGGCGCCCCCTGCTCTGGCGAAGCCGAGAGCTCGGGGACGGGGGCACGGCCCGAGCGGACGGCGACGTCGACGCGGGCGGCCAGCCGTACCGCGCGGGGGGAGCAGCCTCGGGCCTAGAGTCCGAGCACCGCCCGCTCCCGTTCCGGGTCGAGCCCCTTACGGGGCCGGTCGGGCCGCTGGGGGGCGACCCCACCAAGGCTCTGGAGCCAGGAGAACGTACCGGACACGGTCTCGCCGACGGACCTGCACCGCAGACCGGCGGCCAGCGCCTTGCCGACGGCGGTGTCGTGCATCGTGTCGTACAGCTCACCCGGCGGCAGCCACACCGGCAGCTCCTCCCAGGGCGCGATGCCCGCGTCGAGAACCACCTCGGGCGCGACCCACCGCAGCTCGGCACCGGGCCCGCCTGCCACGTCCACACACGCTTCGAGCAGCTCGCCCATCGTCACGTGCCCCACGGGACAGACGACGTTGTACGGCCCGCTCAGCCCGGCCGCCACCGCGTCCAGCGTCCACTCGGCGAGGTCGCGCACATCGACGTACTGGATCGCGGCGTCGCGCGGTCCGGGCGCGAGGACGGGCCCGCCCCGGGCGACCCGGCCCAGCCACCACGGCAGCCGCCCGACGTTCTCGTAGGGGCCGAGGATCAGACCGGCCCGCACGAGCAGCGTCCGCTCCGCCCCGAAGGCCTCCTCCGCCGCCAGCTCGCCCCCGCGCTTGTCCTCCGCGTACGCCACCTGACCGGCGTCCGGATCCCCGTCCACCAGGGGGTACGACTCGTCCGAACCGGCGGTGCCGGGGTAGCGGTAGACCGAGGCACTCGACACGTACACGAAGCGTCCGGCCCGCCCGGCGAGCACCCGCGCCGCGTCCCGGACGGCACGCGGCGCCCCCGACCAGGTGTCGACGACGGCGTCCCACGTGCCGCCGTCGTCGGTGAGCGCCGCGAGCCCCTCGGCGGTCGTGCGGTCCCCGTGCACGACCCGCACCCCGTCCGGCGCCGCGTGCCGCCCGCGGTGGAAGACCGTCACGTCCCAGCCGCGGGCGAGCGCCGCCTCCGTGACGGCCCGGCCCACGAACTCCGTACCGCCCAGCATCAGAAGTCTCATAGGGGCGACTCTGACGCCGGAACAGGCCGCGGGGGAACCGGATTCCGCCAACAGAAGAACCGTTTCGCCGCGCGGGGGCGGCAGTCGGCGGCCGGGAGCAGGGGGGAGGCCCCGGGGAGCGGGCCGGGCGTCAGCCCGCGGTCGGCGGCGTCGGCGGCGCGTACTTGTACCCCACCCGCCGCACCGTCTGAATGGTCTTGCGGTGCTCGGCACCGAGCTTGCGCCGCAGCCGGGCGACATGGACGTCGACGGTCCGCCCGTCGCCCACGTGCCCGTAGCCCCACACCGTCGTCACCAGCTGGTCGCGGGTGTGCACCCGGTGCGGATGCGCGACCAGGTGGGCGAGCAGCTCGAACTCCAGGTACGTGAGGTCGAGCTGCTCCCCCTCGACGTACGCGGAGCGCCGTGCGGGGTCGACGTGGACGGGGCCGCGGCCGTCCGTGGCCCCGGGCGGCCCTGCTCCGGGGGCGTCGGGGCCCGCGGCGAGGTGCTCCTGGCCCGCGGGCAGCAGCACCAGGTAGCCGATCATCGGGGGCTGCCCGGGCTGGACGGGCAGGGCGTGCTGGGGGGCGGGCAGCAGGGTCGCGCCCGGCGGCAGGAAGCCCGAGATGTCGGCGAGGCCGGAGACCTGGGCCACCTCGCCGGGGGCCACGGCGCGCAGTCTGCCCCGGGCCGAGGGAGCGCCGCCGCGGGCGGCGGCCGGCGCGGTGGCGGGGGCACTCGCGGTGGCGGTGGCGGTCGAGAAAGTACGGGAGTTCGCCATGAGTCAGCTCTTTCGCGCTAAGGAGTCGTCTAGGACGTACGTCGTGCGCGTCAGGCCGGAGGCCGGGAAACGGCTTCAGAGGGCCCGCGCGTTCAGCGCGCGGCAACACACCCGGTCGAAGTCGTGATGCTGCCGGGAAGGCCAGAAGGGCTCGAGGTCATGACGACCCGTCGCGGTGTTCTGGAAGCTGCCCATGGCCCCATTCAAGCAGATGGGCGCGGGACCGGCGGATCCCTCTCGCACATTGGGACGAACGCCGGCCCCGCGCTCGCCCCGAACCGGGCCGCCCCGGCCCGCCCTTGGACTCCTCCGTGACGTCTCCGACTGCTCCGTAACGCCTTCGGGGCGCCCACCGCGAAGGTGGACGCCCCGGGCGGGATCCGGATGGGGGTGCGGCCCCGAGGGGGAGGCTTCCGGGTCAGACCTGTCCGGCCTTCTCGAGGGCCGCGCAGCAGGTGTCGACCAGCAGCCGCGTCACCACGTACGGGTCGACGTTGGCGTTCGGGCGGCGGTCCTCGATGTAGCCCTTGCCGTCCTTCTCGACCTGCCACGGGATGCGGACGGAGGCACCGCGGTCGGAGACGCCGTAGCTGTACTCGTTCCAGGGGGCCGTCTCGTGCAGACCGGTGAGGCGGTCGTCGATGCCCGCGCCGTAGTTCTTCACGTGGTCCATCGGCTTGGAGCCCTCGCCGAGCGACTCGCACGCGGTGATGATCGCGGCGTACCCGTCGGCACCTGCGGTGCCCTCGCGCATGGCCTTCGTGGAGAAGTTGGTGTGCGCGCCCGCGCCGTTCCAGTCGCCCTTGACCGGCTTCGGGTCGAGGGTCGCGGTGACGCCGAAGTCCTCCGCGGTGCGGTACAGGAGCCAGCGGGCCACCCACAGCTGGTCGGAGACCTCCAGCGGGGCGAGCGGGCCGACCTGGAACTCCCACTGGCCCGGCATCACCTCGGCGTTGATGCCGCAGATGCCGAGGCCCGCCTTGAGGCAGTTGTCCAGGTGCGCCTCGACGACGTCACGGCCGAAGATCTCGTCCGCGCCCACGCCGCAGTAGTAGCCGCCCTGCGCCGCCGGGAACCCGCCCTCGGGGAAGCCGAGGGGGCGGGAGCCCTTGAAGAACGTGTACTCCTGCTCGATGCCGAAGATCGACTCCTGGTCGGCGAACCGCTCCGCGACCTCGGCGAGCGCGGCCCGGGTGTTGGACGCGTGCGGCGTCATGTCGATGTCGAGGACCTCGCACAGCACGAGGATGTCGTCGCCGCCGCGGATCGGGTCCGGGTAGTGGGCGACCGGCTTGAGCACGCGGTCCGAGGCGTGGCCCGCGGCCTGGTTGGTGGACGAGCCGTCGAACCCCCAGATCGGCAGCGCGGCGCCGCTCGCCGGGTGCTGGTCGGCGGCCAGGATCTTCGTCTTCGACCGCAGCTTCGCCGTCGGCTCGGTGCCGTCGATCCAGATGTACTCAGCCTTGGAGGTCACGGGCCCATCCTTTGACGCTCGGTACGGCGCAGCGGTGCGGGTGCTGCGGTCCGTGGTGATGTCCGCACCCTGTCAACGCGTGATTTCCCGTCCGTTGCCCGTTCGTGAACCCCGTGTTACCGGCGGCGGCGGGCGGTCGCGGCCCTCAGCGGGAGAGCGCGTCCCGTACCGACTCCTCCGTGCGGGCGACCACCGCGGTGCCGTCGTCCGCCGTGATGATCGGCCGCTGGATGAGCTCCGGGTGGGCGGCGAGGGCCTCGATCCAGGCCTCGCGCCCCGACGCGTCTCGCGGCCAACGGACGCGGTCACTCAGGCCGAGCTCCTTCGCGGCGGCCTCCTGGGTGCGGGTGATGTCCCAGGGTTCGAGACCGAGGCGGCCGAGCACGCCCCGGATCTCGTCGGCGCTCGGCACGTCCTCCAGGTAGCGGCGCACGGTGTAGTCGGCGCCCTCCGCGTCGAGCAGCGAGAGGGCGCTGCGGCACTTCGAACAGGCCGGGTTGATCCAGATCTCCATGCCGTACAGGCTACCTGTGAACCACCCGCCCCACAGGCCCTCAAACCCCCTCTGGCCAGGGAAGATTGACGGCTCGTGGAGCGGCCGTTGTCAGTGCGGGGACGTAGAATGGAAGCAATGTTCGAGGGGGCCCGTGAGGGTTCCTGAACGCGACAGGAGGATGCCTGTGCCCGCTGCCGCACCGCCGTCGAAGTCCGCCACCACCCGCTCCCGCACGTCCCCCGCCGCCCGCTCGTCACGCATGTCCCGCGCGGCCCGCCCGGACCACCCCACGCTCTGCGACGTTCCGTACGTCCCACTGGAGAAGCGCCCCCTGCCCCCCGGCCGCCCCCGCGACTGGTACATCACCCACAACCGCCGCCTCAAGGCGATGCGCCTGGCCATAGCCCTGCTCGACGCGGGCGTCCTGGTCCCGAACCAGGCGAGCAACATCCGGATCCGCTCCATGGCCGAGACGGTCGGCATCCACCCGCCGTCGGACACCACGTGCCACATGGTGCGAGCCCTGATGCGCTACAGCCGCTGACGCGCCAGGACGCCGTGGACCGGCCCGCCTCCGGCCCACGGCGCCCCGCGCGCCCGCAGCGGGACTGCCCGAGCTGCTCCGGCGTCACCGCCAGCGCGGGTGGCCCTGCGGGACGACAGGCCCTCGCGCGCGCCCGCACAATGGCTCCATGGGCTCCTCAGTCACGGGTCCCGCGTCCGGCGAGTTCGTCCGGGCCGCGCCCCCGCCCGGCGGCACCGTCGTGTCAGCCGTCGGCTACCGCAGACAGGGCGGCGGCACCGCACTCCACCGCGGTCTGCCGTCCCCGTACCTGACGCTGATCTTCTCCCTGGACGGCCCCGTCGTCACCGGCCGCACCCCCGGCGAGGCGACGGGACCCGACGCCGCGCGCACCGACATCGTCGTCGGCGGCCTGCACCAGAGCCCCGCCTACGTCGTCCAGCCCGAGCACGAGTCCGGCATCCAGCTGGCCGTGCACCCGCTCGCGGCCCGCGCCCTGCTCGGCCTGCCCGCAGCCGAACTCGCGGGCCCGATGGTCGTCGAGGGCGCCGACGTCCTCGGCCGCATGGCCGCCGACGTCCGCGAACGCCTCTGCGAACTGGATTCCTGGGAGGGCCGCTTCGCCCTCCTGAACGCCTACCTGGCCCGCCGCACGGCCGCCGCCGGGCGCACCGGCGCGGTACGGCCCGAGATCACCGAAGCCTGGTCGTGGCTCGCCAGGCACCGGGGCGCGGGCACCCTGCGCGGCCTGTCCGCCCACGTCGCGCTCAGCGAGCGCCGCCTGTCCGCGCTGTTCCGCGCCGAGACCGGCGTCACCCCCAAGCAGGCCGCCCGCCTGATGCGCTTCCAGCACGCCAAGACGGCCGCCGTGCGCGCCGTCGCCGCGGGCGCGCGCCCCGACCTCGCCGGGATCGCCGCCGACTGCGGGTACTACGACCACTCCCACCTGGTACGGGACTTCCGCCAGTACACAGACGCGAGCCCCACCGCTTGGCTGGCGGAGGAGTGCCGGAATATCCAAGCCGGGGCGCACGGCGGCGGCGAAGACTTGGACCCATGAACACCGACGAAAGCACCCAGAACGCACCCAGCACATCCAAGACGGCGAACCGTCGCGCCCCCGACGTCTGGCCGGCCTTCCAGGCCCATGACGCCCCCGCCCTGATCGACTTCCTCGTCGGCACGGTCGGGTTCCTGCGCACCGCCGTGTTCGAGGACGCGGGCCGCGTCGCCCACGCCCAGCTCGACTGGCCCGAGGGCGGCGGTGTCATGTTCGGCAGCTACGATCCGGCGGCGGCCGAGTGGTGCACGGCGCCGGGCACGTTCAGCGCGTACGTCGTCACCGCCCACGTCGACGACCTCTACCGCAGGCTCACCGAAGCCGGGGTGAAGGTGGTCCGCGAGCTCCAGGAACGGCCGTACGGCAGCCGTGAGTTCAGCGTCGCGGACCCCGAGGGCAACAAGTGGTCCTTCGGCACCTACGCCGGGGAGCCCCGCCCCGACCAGCCATGACGTCCGCCCGGGGTGATAGCTTGCGGACGCCAGTCGTACCCGTACCAGGGTCGGGGAATCCGGTGCGAGACCGGAACTGACGCGCAGCGGTGAGGGGGACGGGCGAGGCCAGCGGCCACTGGGGGCCCGTACCCCTGGGAAGGCGGCCCCGCCCGGACGAACCCGAGTCCGAAGACCTGCTGGCACCGCCGTCCGCACGGGCGGCGGGGTTTCGCAGACCAGGCTCCGCGCATGAGCCCTGAGACTCGGGAAGACGTGTGTCCACGATCGTCCGCCGTACAGTTCGCACCCGCACCCGCACCCGTACGCGTACGCGCACTCGCACCCGCACGCGTTCCCGTCCACGTACTCGTCGTATCCGTACACGTGCCGGTGCCGCCCTGCTGAGCGCCGGACTCGTCCTGCTCACCGCGTGCGGCGGCGGCTCGTCCGCGAAGCGGTCGGACAAGGCGCCGCCCGGCTACCCGCTCACCCTCACCGCGTGCGGCGAGAGGACCGAGGTGCCCGCGCCGCCCCGGCGCGCCGTCTCCCTCGACCAGGGCTCCACCGAGATCCTGCTCTCCCTCGGCCTCGCCGACCGCATGGCCGGCACCGGCACCTGGACGGACCCTGTCCTGAAGGGCCTGCGGAAGGACAACGCCAAGGTCCCGCGGCTCGCGGACCGCTATCCGTCGCTGGAGAAGGTGCTCGACGAGGAACCCGACTTCGTCAGCGCGTCGTTCCTCTACACGGTCGGCAAGGGCGGCGTCGCCGACCGCGCCAAGTTCACCGACCTCGGTGTGCCCGTCTACGTCTCGCCCACCGACTGCGCGGGCAAGGACAACGCGGGCGACGACGACGGCACCCGTACCAAGACCCTCACCATGGACACCGTGTACGGCGAGATCCGCGACCTCGCGCGGGTCTTCGACGTACGCGGGCGGGGCGAGAAGCTGATCGCGGACCTGAAGTCGCGCACCGCGCGGGCGAGCAGGTCCATTGACGCCTCCGACACCACCCTCATGTACTGGTTCGCCAACTCCGAGGCCCCCTACATCGCGGGCTGCTGCGGCGCGCCCGGCATCATCACCCGCGAGCTCGGCGCGAAGAACGCCTTCGCCGACACCCGCGAGGAGTGGCCCCAGATCAACTGGGAGACCGTCGCCGACCGCGACCCCGACGTCCTGGTCGTCGGCGACCTCACCCGCAGGTCCCAGTCCGCGGAGAGCGCCCGCCAGAAGATCGAGTTCCTGGAGTCCAACCCGGCCACGAAGAACCTCACGGCCGTGAAGAAGAAGCGGTACGTCCTGCTCAGCGGCCAGGCGCTCAACCCGACGATCCGCACCGTCGACGGCATCGAACAGGTCGCGGCGGGACTGCGCCGGTTCGGCCTGGCGAAGTGAGCGGGCGGTGAGGCGTTCCGCCGAGCCGCCGCGTGTCCGGTCGCGGGGCGGCGCGGGGCCGCGGGTGGTCCTCCTCTGGCTCGCCGGGCTCGCGGCGCTGTTCCTTTCCCTCGCGGCGGCCGTCACCATCGGCCCGGCCGACATCTCCGTACCGGACGTGTGGTCGGCGGTGGCGGCGCACCTCGGCTGGGGCGAGCCGGAGCTGACGCCGATCCGCGACGGCATCGTGTGGAACCTGCGGATGCCGCGCACGGTCCTCGCCGCGGTGTGCGGGGCGGGCCTCGCGGTGTGCGGGGCGGTGCTCCAGGCGCTGCTCCGCAACCCGCTCGCGGACCCGTTCGTCCTCGGTGTCTCCTCCGGCGCGTCCACCGGTGCCGTGGCCGTGGTGGTCCTCGGGGTCGGCGGGGGAGTCCTGACGGTGTCCGCGGGCGCCTTCATCGGCGCCGTACTCTCCTTCGCCCTGGTCCTCCTCCTCAGCCACACCCTGGGCGACACCATCGACCGCGTGGTCCTGTCCGGCGTCGCGGCGATGCAGCTCTTCTCCTCCCTGACCTCCTTCGTCGTCCTGACGGCCGCCGACGCGGAGACGACGCGCGGCGTCCTGTTCTGGCTCCTCGGCTCCCTCAGCGGAGCGGGCTGGACGGACGTGTGGCTGTGCGCCGCGGTCCTCCTCGTCGCGCTCACCGTCCTCCTGCCGCACGCGAGGACCCTGGACGCCTTCGCGTTCGGCCAGGACGCGGCGGCGACCCTCGGCGTACGGGTGGGCCGGGTGCGTGTCGTCCTGCTCTGTACGACGGCACTCCTGACGGCGGTCCTGGTCAGCAGCGCCGGGGCGATCGGCTTCGTGGGCCTGGTCCTGCCGCACGCGGCCCGGGCGGTCGCGGGCGCGGGGCACCCCCGGCTGCTGCCGGTGACGGCACTCGCGGGCGCGATCTTCCTGATCTGGGTGGACACCCTGGCCCGCACGGTCCTCGACCCGCAGGAGGTGCCGGTGGGCGTGGTGACATCACTGATCGGCGTACCGGCGTTCGTGGTCGTGCTGTACCGGACGAGGAGGGGCGCGTGACGGGGTGCGGGGAGGGGGTTGGGGGGACGGGGGTTGCTGCGCTCACGGAGGCTTCCGCGTCCGCGGAGGTTGCCGCACCGGTGGGGCTCGCGGCGGAGCGGGTCGCGCACCGGGCGGGCGGCTGTCTGATCGTCGACGGCATCACCCTCGCGCCCCGGCCGGGCAGCACGGTGGGCCTCCTCGGCCCGAACGGTTCCGGCAAGTCCACGCTGCTGCGCCTGCTCTCGGGGGTCCTCGCGCCCGCGACGGGCGTGGTCACGCTGGACGGCGTACCGCTGCCGCGCCTCGGCCGCAGGACGACGGCCCGCCGCCTCGCGGTGGTCGACCAGCACGCCACGACACAGGTCGAGCTGACCGTACGGGACGTGGTGGCGCTCGGCCGGATCCCGCACCGCAGGCCGTGGTCGGGCGGCACCCCCGAGGACGACCGGGCGGTCGAGGACGCCCTCGCCCGCACCTCCCTGACCGAGCGGGCGGACCAGTCCTGGCACACCCTGTCCGGCGGCGAACGCCAGCGCGCCCACATCGCGCGGGCCCTGGCCCAGGACCCGCGCGAACTGCTCCTCGACGAGCCCACCAACCACCTGGACATCCAGCACCAACTGGACCTCCTGAACCTGATCGTCTCGCTCCCCGTGACCACGGTGATCGCGCTGCACGACCTGAACCTGGCCGCGATGTTCTGCGACGAGATCCTCGTACTCAAGGAGGGCAGGGCGTACGCGCACGGCACCCCTGCCGAGGTCATCACCGAACCGCTGATCTCGCAGGTGTACGGGGTACGGGCGCGGGTGACGCCGCCGGACCCGGCCGATCCGCTGGACCGCCCGTCGGTAAGGTTCCTGCGCTCCTAGACTCACGACGATGAAGACCCCCGGAAGATTCACGGCCCCCGCGCACGCCGCGTCGACGGCTGCCGCACCGTCGACGGTTGCCGCACCGACGAGGGCCGACGCACCGATGGACGACGAGGTCCCGCCGGACACCCTCGCCCGCCTCCGCGCCGTGTGCCTGGGCTTCCCCGACGCATACGAGGAACCGGCGTGGACGGGTGTCCGCTGGCGCATCCGCACCCGGACCTTCGCTCACGTCTACCGCACCGACCTGAGCCGCTCGTCGGCACCGGCGGCCCGCGCCCTGGCGACGACGCCGGGCCTGTCGACGACCCTCACGTTCCGCTCCGACGGCGAGGAGTTCGAGGCCCTGACGAGCGCGGGCGCACCGTTCTTCCGGATGTCGTGGGGCGCGAACGTGGTCGGCATGCGCCTGGACGGGGCCACGGAGTGGGACGAGGTGCGGGAACTCCTGACGGAGAGCTACTGCGTACAGGCACCGAAGCGCCTGGCGGCGAGGGCGCTGACGGAGACGCGGCCGGGGTCTGCCGAGGCGTAGGCGCCCCCGCCAGGCCACAGGCGTCCCGCCGAGACACAGACGTCGCACCAAGCCACAGGCGCCCGGCGAGCCACAGGCAGAAAACGACTCCGCCGGGCCGACAACCGGAACGAATCCATCCGATCGGCGCAGGGAGAACGATCCTCCGGGTGAACACCACGGCGTTCGCGCGGCCCGCACCGCGCCGGGACTGCCATTCTCAGGCGACGCCCGACCCAGGTCGGCGGAGTACCCCCTCCCCGCCCCGGTCCCTTTCGCCCCCTGAAAAGGAGCCCCTGTGCGTGTCCGACGCCTGCTGACCAGCGCCCTCGCCTCCACCGCCCTCGCCCTCACGTCCCTCGGGATGGTGACCACGACCGCGACCCCCGTGGCCGCGGACCCCTGCGGCTTCTACGAGACCGGGTCCGACGCCTACTACAACCACTGCACGTCGGACGGCTCCCGTGTGGTGATCCACGTCAGGGTCGCCCTGGCACCCGACTACGAGCGCTGCGTCGGCCCCGGCAAGACCTGGCTGGGCTCGGCAAGCAAGATCCAGGGCGCGCACTACGTCGGCCGCACGTGCTGACGACCGACCGACGGTGAGGAGGCGGGGCCACCGGCGGGCGGCCCCACCTGCGGCCCGGGCCCGCGCCCGGCGGCGGCCCGGGCCGCCGCCGTCTCCGCCCCCGAGCCCCACGGAAAGGGCCGCCGGCCGTGCCCTGCCCGGAGCGGGAGGAACACGGCCAACGGCCCACAGACGGCCCAGGCGAACGGAACCCCGCTCCGACCTGGGGGGTCTACTAGAGGTCGAAGTACAGCATGGAGCAACCTCTGACCAGCATGGATGCGACCCACCGAGGCGGACCGGTGCACAACGGGTGCACATAGGCGCGGCAATAGTTGGATCTCGCGATGCTAACGATCGCCGTGTACCTGCGGATGGGCGGTCGGTTAACTCCGTCGTGCACCCCCTGACGTCCGCCGAGGGCCGGAGTTCATCGAAAGCAGGGTGCTGTCAGTGGCTGTGCGTAATCTGATGTTACGGATCGGCTTCGACGCAGGGGGCGTTGCGTGGCGTTGGATGGTGGGCGGGTTGCTGCTCGGGGGTTCCAGTACCAGTACCTGCGCACAGTAGAGGCGCTGCTGGCCAGCATGAGAGACACAGAGGTCACCGCCTGCCGTATTGAAGGCCCCGGGGACACGGTCTCGTTTCAGCGTGTGGATGCGGTCGACTTTGACCTGGTCGATGCTGCCGGTCGTTCGCTGATGGCGGTGCAGGTCAAGAGTGCTGGCTCAGCGCGGGTGGTCCGGGCACGAGAGGCCGTCTCGGTGCTGGTGCATCTGGTCACCGGGTTCGAAGCCCGGGAGTACCGATTGATCACGTCAGCTGTTCCGGACGAAGGCTGCCTGCGGCTCGCCGAGTTGCTTCGGCGCCACGGTGATGACGTCGCAGTGCTGCAGGAGGAAATCAAGAAGTTGCTGACACGGGCACCGGCAGCGTGGGGTCTGTGCGAGGCGCTCTCGGCACAGCAATGGCAGCGTCTGGGGCAAGCCAGGATCGAGTTCGACGGGCGAGGTGAAGCGCAGCTGCGTGAGGATCTCAGCAGCGCGTTGCGCCGGCAGCGGGAGCAGGCGGGCTGTGGGCTCTCGCACCGGTCCGGTGGCCTGGTGTTGGGGTATCTGGTGGCGGAGGTCATGCGTCGGGCGGTGGACCCTGCCCTGGCCTGCTGGGATGTAGAGGACTTCCGGCGGTGCGTGCTGGTGGGCGATGGGGAGTTGCTCGCGGCCGTGGGGCGACAGGATTTTGGCCTCATCTACGGGCAGATGCCGGTGGTGCCTGATGTAGAGCGGTCGGATCTGGTGGACCGTATCCGTGACGTCCTCGGCGCGCCTGACACCGGCGATGAGAATGCGGCGATTTGCGTCATCACGGGCCTATCGGGGCTGGGCAAGTCCAGCCTGGCAGCGGCGCATATCGCTGATCAGGCATTCCGCTACGACGCGATCTACTGGGTGGACGCGGAGACCGAGGAATCGTTAATCGCGTCGTTTGCCCGCGTCCTGGCGCACTTGACCGGCTCCGGTGAACCGGCCGAGGTGACGGATCCGCAGTTGTTGCGGGAGCGTGTGCACGCCCAGTTGCAGTCTCTGCCAGGCCCGTGGCTAATGGTGTTCGACGACGCCAACTCGCGCACTGCTGCGCCGTGGCTGCCGCGCCGTGGACGAGGCCGGGTCATCGCAACGTCTCTGGGCGGGAACTGGCGCAGTGTGCAGGGGCGTATTGAACTGAGCCCGATGAGCAGCGGTGAAGCGATGCAACTGCTACGGCTGCGGTTGGGATTGAACGAGCAGGAAGCTACGGAATACGAGGCGCCATTGTTACAGCTGGCGCAGACGCTGGAGCACTGGCCGTTGGCGATTGAAGTCGCTTGTGGCTATCTGGTCAGCTGCGATATCGGTGTGGGCCGACTCGCCGCCTACGCGGATACGTTGCTCATGCGCGCTGCGGACGATGAGGATTCGGTGCCGACTGGCTATCCCCGAACCCTAGCGGCCGCTGTCGCATTGAGCGTTGAGCGCCTGGTAAGTGGGGCACGGGCCAGGAACCTTCTACGGGAGACGTCGAACACCTTGGCTGCCTTGTGCTGGCTTGGCCCGCGCCGGGTACCGGTTCATCTAGCCCTGGCGGGAACGTTCATTGCACCAGAGGAGCTGCCGCCAGCACCGGGATGGGCGGTTTTCGACGAGGCTCATACCCCAGTCAGGGAAGTGGTCCGCGAGCTGCTCAACGTCTCCCTCGTGCGGTACGACGAGCCGCTGCCGGTACGCGTGGAAGCATTCCCCGGCAGTGAGGACACCTTGTCGATGAACGCGGTGCTGCAGGTGATCTTGGCGCAGCGTCTGCGGCTGTCCGAAACCGCCTCTGACGGGTTGCCGCTAGTGGCAAGTCACACCGACCGCTGGCTTCGCGGGGCCATGCAAACCGGACAAGCGGAACGGGCCTGGGAATTAGCCCAGCACGCGGCAGTGCTGGTCCGGCACATTGAGGCAGCTGAGGTAGCGGATTTGTATACGTCGCTACTCATGGGCAACCTCGCCGCCTTCCATCACGCCCACGGTCAATACGATTCTGCGCAGAGGCTGCTGGAGCTGGAGCTGGAGTGGCTTCGTCGGGCTGGTGACCCGGATAAGAGCTTGGCGGCCCAGGAGCACACTGTTCTGGCGCGCATCGCTCAGCTACGTCAGCACACCGATACCGCTGAAAAGCTCACTGCCCATCTGCGCCCTGTACTTGCCTACCTTCAGCAGCTTCCTGACCCTTTGGGCCCAGCAGTCGCCGACCTCGCCACCGAGGCGTTGCTGATGCTGCAGACCCAGATACGCATTGCCTCGGACGACGGTCTTGCCAAGGTGCTGAAGGGCTTCCGCGCAGTGGCTCGTAGGTTGCCGCCCACCGAGGCGTCGCAGGCGGTCAAAGATCTCACCAACATCCAAGACCTGCTGAGCAGTGGTGCTGCTGACCGCGCCGAGCAGGCCATCACTGCCGCGCTGGCTCAGAGCCCCAACCCCTGGGCAGCTACCACGGCGGACTTGAAGCGTCTGCTCGTTGAGGCTTTTGTTATGCAGGACAGGTGGGAGGAAGCGAATGCTGCGCTCGCTGATTTTCTGCCTTACGCAGGTTCTCGGACCTTGTATGGGTTCGCCGTCCACCATCTCGTGCATAACGTTGGTTTCCAGTGTGCCTGGAAATGGGTAGTGACGGGTGAGCAGCAGGCGGTCGAATTGCTTGGGCGCCTCTGGGAAGAGACCGGCATCCGTGAAAATCCGGCACTCCAGACAGCTACCGATCATGCACGGTTCCTACTGCTTCAGGTGGTGCACGACGGCTGGCGGGCCATGAAAGGAGATTTACAGGGCAGAGGGTTCGTGGAGCTGATGGGCCAGCTCCACGACAAGACCTTCACGGATCCACATGACCCCAGCAGCGTGTGGGAGCGCATTTACGGCGGCCTGATGTCACGGATTTCAGCAGTCCTCGGAGACATGATAGAGCGCAAGTATCAGGAAGAAATGGAAACTATCATGGCTGCCGATGGCGGTCTCCTCTTGGAGGAGCCCATGCTGGCAGCTACGTACGCAGCAGCTACTTGCCATGCGGTGCTGGCCTTGTCAACCGACCCTGTCTACGGAGTCCTCGACGGGACCTCGAACATTGATGTGTTGTTGCCAGAAGCGCATCAGTGGCTTCCGACGACAAGACCACTGGTGATTTTGCAGCCGAACGCAATGCTTGCCGTCACGTCGCCCGAGACTGGCAAGTCGGTTGAGTTGCAGATTCAGCGGGCCTGCACCAAGGGGATGCGACGCCTAATCGGGCCGGTACCCACGGTGCCCTCGGCCGAGCAGTTGATCCTCACCTTGAACAGTCAAGGTGTGATACTTAGGCACGCGGACGGTACGGTCCTAGCTCGCGCATTCGTGCAGGCGTCGGAACCTTGGCGCAATGCAGCACGCGCTGGCCGCGCCGCGATGGTCTATTTCGGCTGCGGATTCGAAATCCATGATCGCACCGAGCACCAGCGCATTATGGCTTCGCCTGCCGAAGCAGCCCAACTACTCGACGCAGTAAGGGAACAGGGCTTGCTCGCCGGAGCGCTTGTGTCTGTGCGCGTGAAACCGTTCCCTCGCAAACCGGACACGCAGCAACGGGGCCCAGAAGCTGCACGTAATCAGCCCCGAAGGACGTCTCGAAGCGGGCGGAAAAAGGGGCGCCGGTGACGCGAGCCCTGTCACGGTCCGTCGGTGGGCGCCCTCGGGGGATTGGAGGGTTTCACCTGCCATCATGCGATGAGCCGGTACCGTTGACCGATCGCCTTTCGGGCCTTCTCGACCGCGCCCTTGACGCGGTGCACGTACCGACGGAGCGTGAAGGCCGGGTCCTCGTGACCGAGAAGGTCGGCGAGCGTATATACATCGACGCCTTCGTTGATCGCCTCGGAGGCGAAGAGGTGCCGCAGTGCGTGCATCATCTTGTTGCGGCACTCCTCCCACTTGCGGCCCTTGCCAACAGGCTTGTCGTTGAGGGCCTTTATCGCGCCGATAGCCTCCAGGGCGCCCTTCCAGAGGTAGTTGAAGTAGTTCTTGTTCAACGACTTGCGCTCGCGCGTCGTGAACACCAGGCGCACGGTCTACGGCTCATAGCGCCCGGTCCAGTAGGCGATCAGCGATTCCACCGCCCGCACCTAGGCCAGCATCCCCTCGTGCCCCGCGGCCTCGGCGCACGCGCGGGCGGTGCGGGCATGGGTGGCTGCCGAGTCGTAGTGCCCCAGATCCAGGCAGACGTGAGCGCACAGCCCGCACAGTCGCGCGGCCGAGACGTACAAGTCGCTGGTCTGCCAAGGCCGTTGGCGCCCGCGCAGCAGGTCGAAGGCGCCGTCCCGTAGATGCTTGATTTCAACGTAGAGCTCCAGCAGAGGGTGGCTGACGTACGAGCGCGCGAGCCGCGCCACGTCGGCCTCCAGCTGCTCGACGACCACCTCGTCGGCGTTGCGCTGCGTGATGAACCTGGCGAACTCGGCCGACGACGAGGCGTCCGCCGACACGGCGCCGGCCACGGACCGCTCTGCGGGGCTCGGAACCGCCAGACCATCTGGGTCCTCCGCACCGTCCCCACCGCCACGACGCCGCTTGGTGAGCGCGACAGCGCGGTCAAGGACACCGACGTCGACCGCGAAGACCTGAGCCAAGTGGCTTCGGGTGTACGGGTCCGGGATGCGCGCCTCACGCTCGTAGCGCCCGATCTCCTTGCCGGTCATGGCGGCACGGCCCTCTCGGGCGTTGTACTCGTCGGCGACCTTCTGCTGGGACCACCCACGCCCCTTGCGCAGTCCGAGGAGCAAGACACCGATACCCGTGTCGCCCATCCCGTCTCCCCGGAGCATGTGGATTCTGGCCCCCATAGTGGCCCCCTGCTTGGCCCCCGCGCTGGCTCCCGACCCAAGCGAGCGACGGCGGTTGGCTGTTGGGCATGCCCAACAGACCACGCGATGAGCCGAATACCGACGAGCTGGATCACGCCGCAGGCACCACGGTGCAGCGCGCGATGCTCTTCGCCCGGCGCAAGCTCACCGCACGCGCAGCCCGCGAGTTCATTGCCGAGACCCTTACCCAGTGGGGCTGCGACGAACGCCTCGACGACGTCCGTCTCTGCACGTCGGAACTCGTCACGAACGCGCTGCTGCATGGGACTTCGACCGACGATGTGATCCTCGTACGCGTCGAAATCCACGACGCCCAGCTACTCGTCGAAGTACACGACGGAGGCGAGGGCATACCCAGGCAACACCAAGTGCGGGACACCAGCGACTCCGGACGCGGCCTGTTTCTGGTCGCCGCCATCGCCGATGACTGGGGCGTCGCAGCGCGTGAAGGACCCGGCAAACATGTCTGGGCATCCTTCAAGGTCCCGGCGGTGACCCCATGCTGATCCTCACCCGCGCCACCGAGCCGCACACCCCGTCCCCTGGGCTGATCGCCTCCCTCGCGACCGCCACCTGGCTCGACACCGACCCAACCGGCGCCACGCTGTGCTGCCTGCTCCTCGTGCCACAGCCTCCCCGCAGCCCGTATGAGACGCCCGCGATCATCGAGCAGCGCATGCGCGCCGTCGCGACCTCGCTCGGCCTTGGCCCCGCCACAGCACCACCACCCGACATCGGGCCGCGCCTGCGCCCGCTCAGCCCGACCGACGTCGCCCTGCGCTTCAACGGAACTCCGTACCGCAAGCGCATACCCGCAGGCAGACCCTGGACCCTGCTTCTTCGCCAGCGCACCCCGGCCGCCCT
Source organism: Streptomyces sp. NPDC017940 (assembly GCF_044328435.1). NCBI lineage: Bacteria > Bacillati > Actinomycetota > Actinomycetes > Kitasatosporales > Streptomycetaceae > Streptomyces > Streptomyces sp. NPDC017940. Next base: position 962,799 of record NZ_JBIRHJ010000001.1, read on the forward strand.
CGTGCTGGGCCTCGATGCCCTCTCGCGTGCCGCCGCACCCGCCGAGATCGACGCCTACCTCGACCGCGCCACGCTCCAGCGACGGCTCCTCTTCGGCCACACCCGGACCGAATGAACTGCTCCCCGACGCAAGGGAATCCGCCGTGACAGTGCACCCCGTCTCGCCCAACACCGTGCTCGCCAACGCCCTCCACAACGCCGAGGACGTCCTGACCCCGCGCATCCTGGCCGACCCACCGGAACGGATCGTGCTGGTCGTCGGCACCCAGATCAACGGCACCCCACACCTCGGCACCTCCCTGGTCCAGTCCCTCGCATTCGCCATGGCCGCTCGCCTCCAAAGCCGCTTCGGCCTGTCGGCGGAAGTCCTCTTCAGCGCCCTCGACAACGCCCCCTACGAGCTGACCACCGACCCGGCGACCGGCCACCGCTACCAGCGCGCCTACGCCCAGGCCATCGGCGCCCAAGCTCTCACCGACCTCGTCGCCGCCCTGTACGAGCCCCTGTTCACCGAGCGGCCCGGCGCCTGGGCATCCCGTACCGCGTCGAGACGTACACCCAGCAGCAGGCCGACGAGCACTTCCGCCGCACCTGGTTACGGATCCTGCCGCGCATCGACGCCGCCCGCTGGTGGCTCGCCCCCTCGACGGGCACCCCGCACATTCGCGTTCCGTGCCCGCATCTCGGATGTGGTTGGGCCGAGAAGCACGCCGAGCGCACGCAGGTGCACGCCAGCAGCCCGGAGACTGCCACGGTGACCGCTGTGTGCCTGCACCACGGTCCCTACGAGACGACCATCAAGCCCACCACAGGCGCGTATCTGGACCTGGCCCCCTCTACCGCAACCTCGTCAAGGAACTCGCTCTGTCCAGCCCACGCGGCACGCTCCACGTCATGGTCAAGGGCGGCGATTGGGCCTTCGGCTCCCACCTCGTGGACGAGGCACACCAGGCCGTCGGCCTCACCCGCGCACAGCTCCCTGCCCGTTTGTTCTGCCCCCAGATCGTCACCGACACGGGTGCGAAGCTGTCCAAGTCCCTGATACGTGAGGGCCACGCACCCTTGCCCGACGGTGCCGCCGACTGGATGCTCGACACCAGGCAGTGGCCCGGCTCGTTGCCCGGGTACACCAAGCAACTGCTCGACCTGACCGAGACCCTGCTGTCCGACCCCCGCCATTTCTTCCGCTCGTACTCAGCTGCCGAGATCGGCCGCATGATGACGACACCAGCGCCCAGGAGCGTCCCCGCCCCATGACCGACACCACCGCCCGAGTCCGCGAACTCAACCTCTACCGCAAGTACTTCGACCTCGTGGCCGCGGGCACCAAGACCATCGAGGTGCGGGTGAAGTACCCGCACTTGGAGGACCTCACCGCAGGCGACACCATCCGCTTCCGCATCAAGGGCACCGACGAGACCTGTGAGGTCCGTGTCCTGCGCGTCACCGCGTATACGACGTTCGAGGCCCTCCTCGACGGCGAAGGCCCGGCCAACGTGAACCCGAGCGCGAGCCGCGACGAGCAGCTGGCCAACATCCGCTCCAACTACGGCCCCGAGAAGGAAGCCCTCGGTGCCCTGGCCATCAAGATCAAGAGCATCTGACAAGGCCGCTGCGGAGTAGTGAAATGCAGCGTGACCACCTGGAATGGGGACTGCTGCACCTCTATCCAAAGTCCAGAGCCACAAGGCCAGTTGGGCGGTTCGAACCCGACTTTCAGCCCTCTGCGCCAGTATCGCCCCATGAACTTTGACTGGGAACGCGCAGCAGCCGTTCAGCGGTCGCTGATCGGCGGCATGCTCCTTGCCTCCATCGCTGTGCTGTCCTATCGCTCTGCCGCCTGGATTGCGCACCGGATCAAGCCAGTGCAGGCACGGTGGTCGGCATGGAACGCCGCTGTCGCAGAGCGGGACATGGCGCCAACAGTTGAGGCACTCAACCGTCTCGGTCTAGGCAACCTGCCGATTCAGCCCTTCCGTGAGGCCGGGCAGAAGACCGCTGGGTCCGTGAAGCTGCGCTACTGGCTGTTGACCTTCGCAGTCGGCGCAGGGGTGGGCGACCTGATTGCGTCAGTCATCAAGACGATCGAGACACAAGAAGTGCAACCGAGTCTGCATCCCGACGCGCTCATACTCGCTGCAGTATCGCTGCCACTCCTGACATGGGCGGCCAAGCGCAGCAAAGCCATCGCAAGCTATCGGCTGTTGCTCTCAATCATGGCGGCTATCGAGGCATGCGAAGCAGTGGCCAAGTCTTGTACGAGCGAAAGACACCGGACACTCCGCCATCTGGATGACACCTGCTCGATCGTCCGCCGGTCGCTGTTACGCGTCCATCGCATTTCAGACAGCGTTGGTCGCGGCTCTCCACGACAACGCAACGCGAAACAGCACGCTGCTCTCGTAGTAGCCAAGATCCAACTGGCCGAGGCTCAGGTCGACATAAAGGGAGATGCGGCCCTCCGTAGCCTAGCGGCACTCTTAGCGAAGATTGGCAATAGCTTTGCGGCTGGCAACGTGAGCACGCTCCTACCGGAGCAGACGCTGCGCGGCACAGTCCCAGTGGCCGCCAGAGAAGGGCTCCGCTTGCTGGCTGTGGTCGTTGCTGCGGCCGGGGCCCTACTTCTTGGTGTGCTGTTGGGACTTCCGGCAGGTGTTGATGCCGTTCTCGCGGGTGCTGCTGCACTGCTGGCCGCAATGGCGGTGTATGGGCCACGCGCTGCTGTCGCCAAGGCCGACGAGATTATGAGCATTCTCCGGCAGTAGCGCCGCAACCTTCATGGCATGCGCATAGCTGCGGCATGCGTGGTGACACACCAGTCCGCACACAGTCCGCAGGGCACCGAATTTGGACCGTCGCAGCCCACATCGTTATCCAACGAAAATGGCCAGGTCAGTTCCCTGTAGTCACCGTCACCACAGGTCACTGCCTCCCCAACTTCTAGGAGACCAAGAAGTCCTCTGAGCCGGCGCTGAACGTCACGCACGCGAGGGCCGTCACCTCCTCCTCGGAGGTGACGGCCCTCGCGTGCGTCTCTGATGGTGGGTCAGGTATTGGCGCTGCCGGTGCACAAGGCCCTGGAAAACAACTGGGACCAGTGAGAACTACCGAGCAGTGTTTTCCCAGGTCACAGCAGGTTTCTGGGGCCTAGCCCCAGCTCACCCGACCCCGCCCTTTAGATGTCGAAGTACAGCTCGAACTCGTGCGGGTGCGGCCGCAGCTGGATCGGGGCGATCTCGTTCGTGCGCTTGTAGTCGATCCACGTCTCGATCAGGTCGGACGTGAAGACGCCGCCGGCCTGGAGGTACTCGTTGTCCGCCTCGAGGGCGTCGAGGACCGCGGGGAGGGACGTGGGGACCTGGGGGACGCCCGCGTGCTCCTCGGGGGCGAGTTCGTAGAGGTCCTTGTCGATGGGCTCGGCCGGCTCGATCTTGTTCTTGACGCCGTCGAGGCCCGCCAGGAGGAGCGCGGAGAAGGCCAGGTAGGGGTTCGAGGACGGGTCGGGGGCGCGGAACTCCACGCGCTTGGCCTTGGGGTTGGAGCCCGTGATCGGGATGCGCATCGCGGCGGAGCGGTTGCGCTGGGAGTAGACCAGGTTGACCGGGGCCTCGAAGCCGGGGACCAGGCGGTGGTAGGAGTTCACCGTGGGGTTGGTGAAGGCCAGGAGCGAGGGGGCGTGCTTGAGGATGCCGCCGATGTAGTAGCGGGCGGTGTCCGAGAGGCCCGCGTAGCCCTGCTCGTCGTAGAAGAGCGGCTCGCCACCGGTCCACAGGGACTGGTGGACGTGCATGCCGGAGCCGTTGTCACCGAAGATCGGCTTCGGCATGAAGGTCGCCGTCTTGCCGTTGCGCCACGCGACGTTCTTCACGATGTACTTGAAGAGCATCAGGTCGTCCGCGGCGGCGAGCAGCGTGTTGAACTTGTAGTTGATCTCCGCCTGGCCCGCCGTGCCCACCTCGTGGTGCTGGCGCTCGACCTTCAGGCCCTGCTTGTCCAGCTCCAGGGAGATCTCGGCACGCAGGTCGGCGAAGTGGTCCACCGGCGGTGCCGGGAAGTAACCGCCCTTGTAGCGGACCTTGTAGCCGCGGTTGTTCTCGACCGCGCCGGTGTTCCAGGCGCCCGCCTCGGAGTCGATCTCGTAGATCGAACGGTTGGCGGAGGTCTCGAAGCGGACCGAGTCGAAGACGTAGAACTCGGCCTCGGGGCCGAAGTACGCCGTGTCGGCGATGCCGGTGGACGCCAGGTAGGCCTCCGCCTTCTTGGCCACGTTGCGCGGGTCGCGGGAGTACTGCTCGCCCGTGATCGGGTCGTGGATGAAGAAGTTGACGTTCAGCGTCTTGTCGCGGCGGAAGGGGTCCACCCGGGCGGTGGAGAGGTCCGCGCGCAGTGCCATGTCCGACTCGTGGATCGCCTGGAAGCCGCGGATGGACGAGCCGTCGAAGGCCAGTTCCTCCGTGGGGTCGAACACCTCGGCCGGCACCGTGAAGTGCTGCATGACACCCGGCAGGTCGCAGAAGCGGACGTCTACGAACTTCACGTCCTCGTCCGCGAGGAACTTCTTGGCTTCGTCGGCGTTCTGGAACATCCAGCTCCTCCTACTCCCGCCCGGGAAGGAACGGGGTTGCAGCTCGGTTGTGCGGCCGGTGCGGTGGCACACGCTGGGACCCGACCATAAGGACGGCGGATTTCTCAAGCGTGACCCATTTGTTTCGCCGAAGTTAACCAGGGCGAGTGCGGGACAGGCCCGTACGGCGACCTCACCCTTCCGTGGCGCGACCCCGCCGGGCCCTGGTGCGATCCCGCCGGGCCTTGGAGCGATCCCGCCGGCCCCCGGGTGCGACCCCGCCCGCCCGTCCCCCCGCGCCCGCGCAGTACCGTGGACGGGTGGACAACAGGCAAGCAATCGGATCGTGGCTCTCCGGCCCGCGCGCGGCAGCCGAGGACGCGGGCGTCGACTTCGGATACCGGGGTGAGCAGCTCGGCCTGCCCGAGGAGGGCCCCGGCTCCATCGCCCGGCCCGGCCGCCGCATCGGCGCCATCGCCGTCGACTGGGGCCTGTGCATGGTCATCGCGTACGGCCTGCTCGCCCGCGACAACCCCCAGGCGATGGGCAACTGGGCCCTGGTCATCCTCCTCGTGATGAGCCTGCTGACCGTGGGTACGGTCGGCAGCACGCCCGGCAAGCGCCTGCTCGGCCTGCGCGTCATCGGCGAGGACGGCGGCCGCCTCGGCTTCGTCCGCGTCCTGGTCCGCAGCGTGCTGCTGTGCATCGGCATCCCTGCCCTCATCTGGGACCGCGACGGCCGCGGCCTCCACGACCGCCTCGCCCGCGCCGTGCAGGTCAGGATCTGACGTACATCTGCGCGTACGACTGACGTACGTCCACTGCTACGCGTACGAGGGGCCAGGGCGTACGACGACGTGAGGGGCGGCGGGCCCCCCCCGGTGGGGGCGCCCCCCCCACCGACCACCCCAAAGAAAAACCCCCGCCGCCCCCCCCCCTGGGGGGCCCCCCCCCCCCACACCCCGGCCCTCACCCCCCCCGCCCGCCCACCCCTCCGCGACGGGGGCCCCCGGGGTCCCCCCCCGGTGGGGGCCGCCCACCCCCGGGGGGCCCGCCGCCCCTCACGTCGTACACGTCAAAGGAACAGCGGCAGCGTCACCGCATCTTGGGGCCACCCCGCGGCATCCGCATGCCCTTCGGCATCGGGCCCTTTGGAAGCGGCATGTTGGACATCAGGTCGCCCATGGCCTTGAGGCGGTCGTTGGTCGCCGTGACCTGGGGGCCCTGGAGCACCCGGGGAAGCTTCAGGAGGGTGGTGCGGAGCTTCTTGAGCTCGACCTGGCCCTCGCCGTTGCCGACGACCACGTCGTGCACGGGCACGTCCGCGACGATGCGGGCCATCTTCCTCTTCTCGGCGGCGAGCAGCGGCTTCAGCCGGTTCGCGTTGCCCTCGGCCACCAGGACGATGCCCGCCTTGCCGACCGTGCGGTGCACCACGTCCTGGCTGCGGTTCATCGCCACCGCGGGGGTCGTGGTCCAGCCGCGGCCGATCTTGTCGAGCACCGCGGCCGCCGCGCCGGGCTGGCCCTCCATCTGTCCGAAGGCGGCACGCTCGGCCCTGCGTCCGAAGACGATCGCCATCGCGAGGAAGGCGAGGAGGAACCCGAGAATGCCGAGGTAGATGGGGTGGTCGATCCAGAAGCCGATCGCGAGGAAGACACCGAAGGTGACGATTCCCACAGCCGCGATGATGAGACCGATCTTGGAGTCGGCCCGCCGGGTCATCTTGTAGGTCAGAGCGATCTGCTTGAGTCGCCCGGGTTCCGCGGCCGAAGCCGCCGCGGTGGTTTCCTTCCTCGCCATGACGTGAAGTCTACGTGGCCCAGGAGAGGACTACGACGTGCGGGTTGCTCCCGCCTCCTCCAGCACGCGCTGCGCCTCGACCCGGTCCTTGGCGCGGCGCCGGTCCTCGAGGACCGACGTCCAGGCGTTGCGGCGCGCGGTGCGCTGGCCACCGCTCATGAGCAGCGACTCCACGGCGCGCAGCGCGTGGGTGACGGACGGGATGGCGGTGGCGCGAACGGGCGCGGCCTGCATGGTGATGCCCTCCGGAAAGCGACAGGGGACGGGGGATCCCGGCTCTGACCAAGGCTGTACGTGCGGTAGTAGCAGAGTCACTGATTGGTGTTACCAGGGCGTGACCGGGCGGTCAAACACCGGTGAAACCCTGACGCGGAGACCGCAGGCGTCGGGCGCGGCGCCGACGCTCCCCTCACCTGCGAGGAACGCACGGGCCACGTCGTACCGGCCGCTACTGGCGGGTAGTCGCTTGTGCGCGGATTCACACGGCGGGTGGCCTCCCGTGACCCGGCCGAGCACCCGCAAAGCGGCGGGCGGCGGCAGGGCGGAGGCTGCCTCGGGGAGGCCGCCTCACACCGCCTGCGACGCCACGTACGACCCGCGCCGCTCGATCGCCATCTGGTACAGCCGCCCCGCACGGTAGGAGGAGCGGACCAGCGGCCCCGACATGACGCCGGAGAAGCCGATCTCCTCGGCCTCCTCCTTGAGCTCCACGAACTCCTGCGGCTTGGCCCAGCGCTCCACGGGGTGGTGGCGCACCGACGGGCGCAGGTACTGCGTGATCGTGATGAGCTCGCAGCCCGCGTCGTGCAGCCGCTGGAGCGCCTCGCTGATCTCCTCGCGCTCCTCGCCCATGCCGAGGATCAGGTTCGACTTCGTCACCAGACCGGCCTCGCGGGCCTCGGTGATGACCTTCAGGGAGCGCTCGAAGCGGAACCCGGGGCGGATGCGCTTGAAGATGCGCGGCACCGTCTCCACGTTGTGCGCGAGCACCTCGGGGCGCGAGGAGAAGACCTCGGCCAACTGGTCGGGCTCCGCGTTGAAGTCGGGGATGAGCAGCTCGACCTTGGTGTGGCCGCCCTCGCGCTGTGCCGTCATGGCGTGGATCTGCCGGACCGTCTCCGCGTACAGCCAGGCGCCGCCGTCCTCGAGGTCGTCGCGGGCGACGCCGGTGATCGTGGCGTAGTTCAGGTCCATCGTGACGACGGACTCGCCGACGCGGCGGGGCTCGTCGCGGTCGAGGGCCTGCGGCTTGCCGGTGTCGATCTGGCAGAAGTCACAGCGCCGCGTGCACTGGTCGCCGCCGATGAGGAACGTGGCCTCGCGGTCCTCCCAGCACTCGTAGATGTTCGGACAGCCCGCTTCCTGGCAGACCGTGTGCAGGCCCTCGCTCTTCACGAGCTTTTGCAGGGCGTTGTACTCGGGGCCCATTTTCGCCCGGGTCTTGATCCACTCGGGCTTGCGCTCGATGGGGGTCTGGGCGTTCCGGACCTCCAGGCGCAGCATCTTGCGTCCGTCGGGTGCGACTGCGGACACATCGGCTCCCTGTTAGCTGGCGTAACTTCGATTCGTCGGCGCACCCCAGGGTACGCCCGTCATGTCATGGGGCTTACGTACGGCCAACCTCTGGCCCAAGGGGTGCATTCCCGTACGCGGGCCGCGTCCCGTACGACATCCCCGTACGGCGGGCGCTCCGGGCCCCGGAACGGCTAGGCGAGTGCGGGCTTCGCCACCTCGCGCGGCTTGAGCTCCGCGTTCTCCAGGACGTCCCGCAGGTGCTTCTCGGCCACCGGCAGGACGTCGGCGATCGTGATGTCGCGGCCCAGCTCGTGGGCGATCGACGTCACGCCCGCGTCCCGGATGCCGCACGGCACGATCCGGTCGAACCAGGTGTTGTCCGGGTTCACGTTCAGGGCGAAGCCGTGCATCGTGACGCCCTTGGCGACGCGGATGCCGATCGCGGCGACCTTGCGGTCCTCGCGGCGCTGGCCCGCGTTGGAGGGCGCGTACTCCGGGCCGTCGAGGCGGGGGTCGAACTCGTCGTCCTGGAGCCTCGGGTCGAAGTCGAGGCTGAGCCCGCCGGGCGCCGGACGCGACTCCACCGGGTCACCGAGGACCCATACGCCGCTGCGCCCCTCCACCCTCGTGGTCCCGAGGCCGAACTCCGCACACGTTCGGATAAGCGCCTCTTCCAGACGGCGTACATGTGCTACGACGTCCACTGGACGCGGCAGCTTCTGGATCGGGTAGCCGACGAGCTGCCCCGGGCCGTGCCAAGTGATCTTGCCGCCGCGGTCCACGTCCACGACGGGCGTGCCGTCCAGCGGGCGCTCGCTCGGGTCGGTCCTGCGGCCCGCCGTGTAGACCGGCGGGTGCTCGAGGAGCAGACAGGTGTCGGGGGCCTCGTCGGCGAAGCGGGCGGCGTGCACCCGTCGCTGCTCGTCCCAGGCCTCCTGGTACTCGACGGACTCGGGGCCGAAACCCAGCCGGATGAATCGCAAATCGCCCACGGCACGTGCCTCCCTAGAACCATCCCCGCGCACTCCGCGCCCGCCGCGGCCGTCACGGCCACCGTCTGCGCGGACCCGTCCCGCACCCGGAAACCTTCACCGTGCACGGATCGTGCCCCAGCCACTCTACGTCCGGCGGAATCCCGTCAGCCGACCGGTCAATCCTCACACGATCGGATGAATACGGCTTGAAGGTCACGATCAGGGCCCTCAGCGCCGCTACATTCGCGCCGTTCACGAGGCCATAAGGGCTGCTCAAGGCAGGCCCGGAAGGCAGGAGACCGCACAGCTGATGACGGAACGACCTCCGCAGCGCACCCCCAACCGACAGCTAGCCGCGCTCATCGCGGAAGCAGGTTTCTCCAACGCGGGCCTCGCCCGCCGCGTCGATCAGCTAGGGCTCGAGCACGGGCTCGATCTCAGGTACGACAAGACATCGGTGACGCGTTGGCTCAGAGGCCAGCAGCCGCGCGGCACGACCCCCGCACTGATCGCGGAGGTCTTCACCCGGCGGCTCGGCCGCCGGCTCTCCGCGCAGGACCTCGGGCTCGACGCGTGCGCGCCCGTCTACGCGGGCCTCGAGTTCGCCTCCTCGCCCGAGGAAGCCGTCGACATCGTCGGCGGACTGTGGCGCAAGGACTCCGGCAGCCACGCCGAACTGCGAAAGATCGCCTTCACCCCGGCCGGGCTCGTGGTGCCGAGCCGGGACTGGCTGATCGGCCGCGCCGACGAACGCGTCGCCCGCGGTGAGCCCCAGCAGGTGCCGCGCGTACCCGCCCAGGGCCGCCCCGCCGTGCCCCGCCAGCGCCGCGAGACCGACCGCGGCCCCGGCCACCGGGTCTCCGGCGGCGACATCGCGGCCCTGCGCTCCGTCGGCGAGCTGTTCCGCGCCCTCGACCACGCCTACGGCGGCGGGCACGCCCGCCAGGCCCTGGTCCGCTATCTGGAGCACGAGGCCGAGCCGATGCTCCGCGGCACCTACGGCGAGCAGGCGGGGCGCCGGCTGTTCGCCGCCGCCGCGGACCTGACCAGGCTCGCGGGCTGGACGTCGTACGACATCGCGGCGCACGGCCTCGCCCAGCGGTACTTCGTCCAGGCCCTGCGCCTGTCGCAGGCCGCGGGCGACCGCGCGTACGGCAGCTACGTCCTGGTCACCATGAGCCGCCAGGCCGTCTACCTCGGCCACGGGCGCGAGGCGGTGCAGCTCGCCCGGGTCGCCCAGCAGGGCGTCGGTTCGTCGGCGCCGCCCGTCGTGCAGGCCCTGCTGCACGCCGTCGAGGCGCGCGGGCACGGCGTCCTCGGGGAGGTGCGGGCCTGCGCGGCGTCGATGGTGCGGGCCGAGCGCGTCCTGGAGACGGCACGGCCCGGCGACGAGGTCCCGTACTGGGCGCGCTTCTTCGACGAGGCCCAGCTCGCCGACGAGTTCGCGCACTGCAACCGCGATCTCCAGCAGTACCGCGCGGCCGCCCAGCACGCCGAGCGCTCCCTCCAGCTGCGCGCCCCCGGCTACGCCCGCAGCAGGCTCTTCTGCCGCGTCGTCCTCGCCTCCGCGAGGCTCGGCCTCGGCGAACTGGAACAGGCCTGCCAGTTGGGTGCGGAGGCGGCCCAGGCGGCGGGCGAGATGCGATCGGTCCGCGCGGTGGAGTACGTACGCGACTTCGAACGCCGCCTCGAGCCCTACCGGGACGCGCCACCCGTACGCGGGTACCGCGACAAGGTGGCGGCGCTGGGGTAGCGGGGCCGGGCGGGCCCGGGGTCCGGCTTCCAGCCCGTCCGGGCTGGGTCTGCGGGGCGGGGCTGGAGTTCACGCCGGTGAGTTCCAGCCCGTCCGGCGATCGAGGACGAGGCGCGCAGCGCCGATCGACGGGAGCCGGGCGGGCGGCAACGCGCCGAGGCCGGGCCCGGCCCAGGCCCCCGCTCAAGCAGCCGCAGGCACCGTTTCGTCCGGGTACGCGGACCCGACGCCCAGGTCGGCGAGCGCGGCGGCAGCCGCCCTGCGGCCCGAGTGCAGCGCCCCCTGCACGGTGCTGGTGTCCCGGTGGTCACCGCACACGTACAGGCCCGCGAGCAGCCGTACGGGGCGGCGCAGGTCGTGCGGTGGCGGCATCGCGGACACCGCCTCGCGCGTGTGGTGCACGGCGAGCAGCTCCCAGCTCCTCGTGGAGGTGCCGTACAGCTCCGCGAGGTGGGTGCTGACGCGCCGCTCCAGGTCCTCCGGCGGCGGGCCGAGGACGGTCGAGGAGACCAGGGTGCGGCCCGCGGGCGCGCGCGTGGGGTCGACCCGGCTGACCACGGCCGTGTGCGCCACCGGACCCCGGCGGTCGGCGTCGAGGAGCAGGGCGGGTTCGGCGAGCGGCGGCTCGGGGGCCTCGTGGTGCACCACGGTCACCGGGTGGAAGGAGGGCACCCGCAGGCCCGGCAGGAGCCCGGCGGCGGCGCGCGCGTCGGTGGCGAGCAGCACACCGGCGCAGGACAGCTCGCCGTGCTCCGCGGTGGTGACGCGGTTCGCGGACACCGAGGTGACCCGCACGCCGGTGCGCACGGTCCCGGGCGGCAGCGCGGCCGCGAGCAGCTCGGGCAGGACGTCGGCGCCGCCTTCGGGCAGACAGAGCCTGCCGCGCGCGAAGGCGTGCAGGGCGAGGTCGGCGCAGCGGCTCGACGTCGTCAGGTCCGGGTCGCACAGGAGCGCCGAGAGCAGGGGGCGCAGGAACCCCGCCACCGTGCGCGCGGGAAGACCGCGCGCGGTCAGGGCCCGCACGGCGGGCAGTTCGGGGCGCGCGAGGAGCCGCGGGACCGGGGCCGCCGCGATACGGGCGAGCGCCGCCCCGAGCCTGGCCTGGTCGAGCGCGCTGCCCAGGGGGGTGGTGCGGGACCCGGGCCCGGACGGCCGGGGTGCGGTTCCGGCCGGGCGCCGGGCCGCGGCGCCGGGCGCAGGGCGCCACGGCGGCGCCACCCGCGGGCTGCGGGGGGCGCCCGCCAGGGCGCGTGCCGCAGTGAGCGCTCCCCGTGCGCCCCCTGCGCTCTTGCTCCCGCCTGGCTCCGCCGCCCGGTGGTGCCTGCCCTCGCTGTGCACGAGCAGACCGGGCGCGAACGGACGCAGGACGAGGGCGTCGAGTCCGGGCGCGTGGCGCAGCTCCGGATACGACGTGGTCAGTAGCTGGCCTATCCGGTCGAGCCGGAAACCGTCCACCTTCTCCGTGGACATCCGGCCGCCGACGTACGGGGCGGCTTCCAGGACCGTGGCCGTTACACCGGCCCTGGTGAGGCGGTGGGCGGCCGACAGGCCCGCGATCCCGGCTCCCACGATGACGACATCGGCTTGGTGCGCAGGCTCTGGCACGTGCTCCTCCCGGAGGTTGCGCGGTTCGCTCGACGGCTGGGGAGCCTTATGCCCACGGCGGGGCGGCGGAATCCCCGAGTTCCGCTCGAGGGTAGGAGCGCGGACGCCCCGCGGCAGTCGCGCATGGACCGGGCACGGTCGCACGCCGGTCGCACACGTGCGCGGTGCCGAGCGGAACCGGCGACCCGCCGCGGGGACACGCCCCCGGCGTCAGCTCAGCGCGGCCCGCACCGCGTCGTCGATCCGGGGGTGGGCGAAGACGAAGCCGGCCTCCGTGAGCCTGGCCGGAAGCACGCGCTGGCTGCCGAGGACGTCGCCCGCCATCTCGCCGAGGACCAGGCGCAGTGCGGGCGCGGGCGCCGGGAACAGCGTGGGGCGGCGCAGCACCCGGCCCATCGCGGCCGTCACCTCGCGATTGGTGACCGGCTCCGGCGCCGTCAGGTTGAAGGGTCCCGCCAGGTCGTCCCGCGCGAGCAGCAGCCGCAGCGCCGCCACCTCGTCGCGCAGCGCGATGAAGCTCCAGTACTGCCGCCCGTCGCCGAGCCGCCCGCCGAGCCCCGCCTTGAAGAGCGGGAACATCCGACCCCAGGCGCCGCCCCCGCGTGCGACCACCAGGCCGCTGCGCGCGAACACCGTGCGCACGCCCGCCTCCTGGACGGGCGCGGCCGCCTGCTCCCACTCCACGCACATGGACGGAAGGAACCCGTCCCCGGCGGGGGCGCTCTCGTCCACCGCGCGGGAGCCGGTGTCTCCGTAGAAGCCGATCGCGCTGCCGTTCAGGAACACGCGCGGCGGGGCGTCGAGCGCGGTCACGGCGGTGGCGAGCGTCCTGGTGCCGAGCACCCTGCTGTCGCGCAGCTCGCGCTTGTACGCGTCGTTCCAGCGGCGGTCCCCGATGCCGGCGCCCGCCAGGTTCACGACGGCGTCGCAGCCCGCGAGTCCGTCCGCGTCCACGTACTCCTTCGCGGGGTCCCAGCGCACCTCGTCCGCGGCACGCGGCGCCCGGCGCACGAGCCGCACCACCTCGTGCCCGTCGGCGGCGAGGGAGCGCACGAGCGCCGAGCCGATGAGCCCGGAGGCCCCCGCCACGGCGACGCGTCCCGGGCCGCCGGAGGCCTCCGCGGAGGGCGCTGCGGGCTCAGGTGACTCAGCGGGCGCTGCGGGCTCGTCCATGGGCACATCCTGCCCTGAATCCATGCACACATCCTGCCGGGAAACGGTGCGCGCGTCCTGCCGGGAAACGGTGCGCGCGTCCTGCCGGGAAACGGTGCGCATGCCCGGCCGAGAACGGTGCGTACGCCCTGCCGGAAAAAGGGCGCCTGCGCCGTCGTGCGCCCGCCGTACAGTGACGCCCATGCAGCAGACGTACATACGCACCGCGCGTGCCGATGACGATGACGTGCTGGCTCGTCTGGACCGGGACCACTGGTCCACCCTGCACTCCGTACAGCCGCGACCGCGACCGCCCCACGACCCGTTCTTCACGGAGCGCTTCGGCCCCCGCGACCACCTGGTCGCCGAGCTGGACGGCAGGACGGTGGGCTACATCCGGCTCGGCTTCCCGACGCCGCTCGCCGTGAACGCGCACGTACGTCAGATCCTGGGCTTCGTGGTCGCCGACGAGGCGCGCGGCAAGGGGGTGGGGCGCGGGCTGCTGCGGGCCGCGGTGGCGGAGGCCCGCCGCCAGGGCGCACGCCGCGTCACGCTGCGCGTCCTCGGGCACAACACGGCGGCCCGCACGCTCTACGAGTCCGAGGGCTTCGCCGTCGAGGGCGTGCTGCCCGGCGAGTTCCTCCTGGACGGACGGTACGTCGACGACGTCCTGATGGGGCGCCCCGTGTGACACGGGCGCAGGGAGCCGTGCGGGGGCCGCGCGGCACTCCCGACGGACCGGCCCGGCGTGCGCCCCGCGGATGCCCGTAGGAGCGTGGGCACGTACTCCGGTCCGCGGGGAAGGAGCACCGATGATCAGGGCCGCGGCACGGCGGCGGGACGCGCGGGAGGCCGCGTGGCCGCGCGGCGCCGCCACGCCCCCGTGGGCACGCTGGCCGGCGCCCGTGCTCCTGGTCCTGACGTGTGCCGTCCAGCTCGCCACCCCGAGGACCCTCGACCTCAGCTTCCTGCTCGCCGCCGTGCCCCCGCTGGCTGCCCTCGCCTACGGGCCCCGCGCCACCGCGCTCCTCGGCGGCACCGTCCTGCTGCTGATCTCCCTGCCGGACTACGACCTGGGGCATCCCGGTGAGAGCGACACCGCGACCGTGGCCTTCGTGGCCGCGCTCAGCGTGCTCTTCGCCTGGGTGCGCAGCCGGCGCGACGCCCAGCTCGTCACCGTCCGCACGGTCGCGGAGGCCGCCCAGTTCGCGGTCCTGCCGCCGCTGCCCGACCGGGTGGGGCCGGTGCGCTGCGCGGGCCTGTACCGCGCGGCGCAGCGCGGCACGCTCGTCGGCGGCGACCTCTTCGACGTACGCAGGGGACCGCACGGGGTGCGCGCCCTGGTCGGGGACGTGCAGGGGCACGGGCTCGCCGCGGTCGGGACCGTCGCCGCGCTGCTCGGCGCCTTCCGGGAGGCGGTCCTCGACCAGGACGGCCTCGCGGGGGTCGCCGCGTGCCTGGACCGGCGCCTGGTCGTCGACGCCGAGGAGGCGGGACGCAGCCGCCGCCTCGTCATCGACCCCGAGGAGGAGGCGCCCGGCGACCCCACCGAACTCTTCGCGACCGCCGTCCTCCTCGACTTCGGCGAGACGGCCCGCGAGCTGCGGTTCCTCTGCTTCGGCCATCCGCCGCCGCTGCTCATCCGCGACGGCAGGGTCACCGAACTGCGCGTCGCGGCCCCGGGTACGCCGCTCGGCCTCGGCCTCGCGGGGGTGTCGCCGCCCGAACAGGTCGTCGTGGACCTGGAGCCCGGCGACTGGGTGCTGACCGTGACCGACGGCGTGACCGAGGCACGCGACGCGTCCGGGGCGTTCTATCCCCTCGCGCAGCGGCTGCCCGCCGTCTTCGAGGCCGAGCGCGACGACCCCGTCGCCTTCACGGACGCGATCTGGAGCGACCTGGTCCGCTTCTCCGGCGGGGTACGGGACGACGTGGCGCTGCTGGTGTTCGTGGTGGGGGAGTAGGATCGCACGGGCGGCAGGGGGCAGGGGGCAGGCGGCGGGCGCGGCCCCGGTCAGCCGGAGGCGAACCGCTCCCACAGCTTCGGGTAGAGCTGCCCGAGGGTCCGGTCGTCCTCGAAGTCCACGGGGGTGCCCTCCGGCTCGGGCGGCGCGGGCGCGATGCCGAGGTCGGGGGCGACGGTGCCGGTCATCCGCTCGTACGCCTCGTCGGCGGCGTAGCCGAGCTCCTCGCCGTCCCCGTCGATCTCGTCGTCGAAGTCGTCGAGGAGGTCCGCGAGGGAGTCGGGGTCGTGCACGGCGCCCTCGAAGACCTCCCGGCCCTGCCCGATCAGCCAGCACCGGAAGTAGTCGAAGGCGTCGTCGCTCGCGCCGTCGAGCAGGATCCAGGCCGCGCCCCACAGGTCCCAGCGGTACGCGCGGTTGTAGCGGGCCTCGAAGTGCCGCGCGAAGTCCAGAACGGCGTCCGGGTCGTACTCGAGGAGCTTGTCGACGACCAGCTCGGCCTGGTCCTCGGGGTCGCCGTCGGCGGCCTCGCGGGTGCTGTCCACGATCTCCCAGAACTCCGTCTCGTCCATCACGGGTCCAGCATCGGTCCTCGGCGGTGGGGGCGCACGCGGAGTGCGCCGGAATGCGGCTGTGTCGTTATGCGTGCACATGCCCGTGGAAAGACCGACAGAGGATGTCGGCTTTTCCTGCGAGGGTCTTCGGCATGGACAGGGACAAGGACAGGAACAAGGGCAGCGACGTGGAGAGGGACGCGGAGAGGGACCTGGAGAGGGACGTGGAGAGGGACCTGGAGAGGGACGTGGAGAGGGACCTGGAGAGGGAGGCGGACAGGAACGCGGGCACGGGCGCGGACGGGGGCGCGGAGAGCGGGGCGGCCGGGCGGACGGCAGCGGCGGCGGGCGCCCTGGCGGGCAGGATCGCGCTGGTGGCCGGGGCCACGCGCGGGGCCGGGCGGGCCATGGCGGTGGAGCTGGGGCGGGCCGGGGCGACGGTGTACGTCACCGGCCGGACGACGCGGGAGCACACCAGCGAGGTCGGCAGGACCCAGGAGACCATCGAGGGCACCGCGGACCTCGTCACCGCGGCGGGCGCGGACACGGGCGGCACGGGCGTCGCGGTGCCCACCGACCACCTGGACCCCGAGCAGGTGCGCGCCCTGGTCGAGCGGATCGAGCGGGAGCAGGGCCGCCTCGACATCCTCGTCAACGACATCTGGGGCGGCGACGTCCATGTCGAGTGGGGCAAGAAGATGTGGGAGCACGACCTGGACAAGGGGCTGCGCATCCTGCGCCTCGGCATCGAGACCCACATCGTCACCAGCCGTTACGCGCTGCCGCTCCTGATCCGCAACCCCGGCGGCCTGGTGGTGGAGGTGACCGACGGCACGCGGGAGTACAACCGCCGCTACCGCGAGCCGTTCTACTACGACCTGGCGAAGGCGGGGCCGCTGCGGATGACGCTCGGGCTCGCGGAGGAGCTGAAGGAGTACGGCTGCACGGCGCTGTGCCTGACGCCGGGGTGGCTCCGCTCCGAGGCCATGCTCGACACGTACTTCAAGGTCACCGAGGACGACTGGACGGCGGGCTGCGAGCAGAACCCGCACTTCGCGATCTCCGAGACCCCGACGTTCGTGGGCCGGGCGCTCGCCGCCCTCGCGTCGGACCCCGGGGTGAGCAGGTGGAACGGCGCGTCCCTGTCCAGCGGCGGCCTCGCGAAGGAGTACGGGTTCACGGACGTGGACGGTTCGGCGCCGGACGCCTGGCGGTACATCACGGAGGTGGACCAGGAGAGCAAGGAGGCGGACGTGACGGGCTACCGGTAGAGCCCGGCCATCCCGGCCGCCGTCGTAGCGAGGCGCTCCCGCAGCTCCGGCGGCCTGAGGACCTCCACCTCGGCGCCGAGGGCGAGGAGTTGGGAGTAGGCGACGACGATGGACTCGACGGGCAGGGTGACCGTGACCCGGCCCCTGTCGTCGGGTTCGGCTCCCGCCAGGACCTCCTGGGCGACGGCGCGGTCGGTGACGTGGGGGAGCTGCCGGGCGCCGGCGGGGGTGAGGCGCAGGACGACCTCCTCGCGCAGGATGGCGCGGGCGAACTGGGCGGCGCGCTCCTCCCAGAACGCGGGCAGGTCGAAGTCCTCGTCGCGGACGAAGCGTTCGCCCGCGGAGGGGCCGGAGGCGCCGGGGGCGACGGGGGTGACGGAGGTGAAGCGGTCGATGCGGTACACGCGGTGGGAGCCCGTCTCCGGGACGCGGGCGCACAGGTACCAGACACCCGCCTTGAGTACCAGGCCGTACGGTTCGAGTGCCCGCTCCACCTCGGAGTCCTGGCGCCGGTAGCGGGCCACCACGGGGCGGTCGTCCCACACCGCGTCGGCCACGGCGGGCAGCAGCGCCGGGGGCGGGGTCTCCTTGAACCAGCCCGGGGCGTCCAGGTGGAAGCGCTGGGCCGCGCTGCGGGGGGCGTCGCGCAGGGACGGGAGCAGGGCGGCGGAGACCTTGAGGCGGGCGGCCGACGCGGCGTCCTCCAGGCCCATCTCGCGCAGGGCGCCCGGGACTCCGGACAGGAACAGGGCCTCCGCCTCGCCGCGGGCCAGCCCCGTCAGACGGGTCCGGTACCCCCCGACGAGCCGGTAGCCGCCCGTCCGGCCGCGGTCCGCGTACACGGGTACGCCCGCCTCCGTCAGGGCCTGGGCGTCCCGCGTGATGGTGCGCTCCGAGACCTCCAGCTCCGCCGCGAGTTCGGCGGCGGTCATGGATGCCCGCGACTGGAGCAGCAGCACCATCTTGATGAGCCGGGCAGCACGCATGCTTCCATCATGCCGGGGCGGCGGCCGTGGCCGGACGGGAGCTGCGCACAGCGCGGTGCTGGGTGGTGCCGGGCGGTGCCGGGCGGTGCGACGGTGCCGACAGTCACGGGTGGGTGGGTGGGAGACCGCCGCGCAGCGGCGGGGTCGGTTGCCGCACGGGGGGGTGCGCAACCCGGCGCTGCGGGGAGCCGCCCTGTGCCCACCCGTCCCGCCCTCTAGGCGGCCCAGTTGCCCACAGGGCGGCGGCCCGGATGCCCACAGGGCGGCGGCCCGGCGGGACGCAGGGTGGGGCCCCGTCGGAGGACGGGGCCCCGTGTCGCGTACCGAGCCGGAGGCTAGAGGCCGTACTTGGCCCTGGCCTCCTTGACCGCGGCCGCAGGCACCTCACCGCGCACAGCGAGCCGCGCCAGCGCCGCGACGACGATGGACTCGGCGTCGACACCGAAGTGGCGGCGCGCCGCGTCCCGGGTGTCGGAGAGGCCGAACCCGTCGGCGCCGAGCGAGGAGTAGTCCTGCTCGACCCACTGGGCGATCTGGTCCGGGACCTGCCGCATGTAGTCGGAGACGGCGAGGACGGGACCCTGAGCGCCGTCGAGGGCGGCACGCACGAAGGGCGTGCGCTCCTCGCCTCGCAGCACCGCCGCGTCCGCCTCCAGGGCGTCCCTGCGCAGCTCGGTCCAGGAGGTCGCGGACCACACGTCGGCGGCCACACCCCACTCCTCGGCGAGCATCGTCTGGGCCTTGAGCACCCAGTGGATGGCCGTGCCCGAGCCGAGGAGCTGGATCCGCGCGGCGTTGGCGGCCGGTGCGAGACCCGCCGACTCGGCCGTGTTGAAGCGGTACAGGCCCTTCACGATGCCCTCGTCGACGCCCGCGGGCTTCGCGGGCTGCTGCATCGGCTCGTTGTAGACGGTCAGGTAGTAGAAGACGTCCTGGTCCTCGCCCGGAGCGGCCTCGCCGTACATCCGGCGCAGCCCCTCCTTGACGATCGCCGCGATCTCGTACGCGAACGCCGGGTCGTAGGACAGCGCGGCCGGGTTCGTCGCGGCGATCATCGGCGAGTGGCCGTCCGCGTGCTGGAGGCCCTCACCGGTCAGCGTGGTGCGACCGGCGGTGGCGCCGATGAGGAAGCCGCGGCCGAGCTGGTCGCCGAGCTGCCACATCTGGTCGGCGGTGCGCTGCCAGCCGAACATCGAGTAGAAGATGTAGAAGGGGATCATCGCCTCGCCGTGCGTCGCGTACGACGACGAAGCGGCGATGAAGTCCGCCATCGAACCGGCCTCGGTGATGCCCTCGTTGAGGATCTGGCCGTTCTTGGCTTCCTTGTAGTACATCAGCTGGTCGCGGTCGACCGGCTCGTACGTCTGGCCCTTCGGCGAGTAGATGCCGAGCGAGGGGAACAGCGACTCCATGCCGAAGGTGCGGGCCTCGTCCGGGACGATCGGCACCCAGCGCCTGCCGGTCTCCTTGTCGCGTACGAGGTCCTTCAGGAGCCGTACGAGAGCCATGGTGCTCGCCACCTTCTGCGAGCCCGAGCCCTTGTCGAAGGAGGCGAAGACCTTGTCGGCGGCGGGCGGCAGCGGCGCGAGCGCGTGCGTGCGGCGGGCCGGGGCGGGACCGCCGAGGGCGGCGCGGCGCTCCTGGAGGTAGCGGACCTCGGGGGAGTCGGCGCCGGGGTGGCCGTAGGGCACCACGTCGTCGACGAACTGGGAGTCCGAGATCGGCAGGTCGAGCAGGTCCCGCATGTTCTTGAACTCGTCCGACGTCAGCTTCTTCATCTGGTGGTTCGCGTTCTTCGACGCGAAGCCCTCACCGAGGGTGAAGCCCTTGACGGTCTGCGCGAGGATGACGGTCGGCGCGCCCTTGTGCGCGAGCGCGGCCTTGTACGCGGCGTACACCTTGCGCGGCTCGTGGCCACCGCGGGAGAGGTGGAAGCACTCGAGGATCTTGTCGTCGCTCAGCAGCTTCGCCATCTCGACGAGCGCCGGGTCCTTGCCGAAGAAGTCCTCGCGGATGTAGGCGGCGTCACGCGTCTGGTACGTCTGCACCTGCGCGTCCGGCACCTCGCGGATGCGGCGGACCAGGGCGCCCGTGGTGTCGAGCCGGAACAGCTCGTCCCAGGCGTTGCCCCACAGCGACTTCACGACGTTCCAGCCGGCGCCGCGGAACTGGGCCTCGAGCTCCTGCACGATCTTGAAGTTGGCGCGCACGGGACCGTCGAGGCGTTGCAGATTGCAGTTGATGACGAAGGTCAGGTTGTCCAGGCCCTCGCGGGCGGCGAGTGCGAGTGCCGCCGTCGACTCGGGCTCGTCCATCTCGCCGTCGCCGAGGAACGCCCACACGTGCGAGGACGAGACGTCCTTGATGCCGCGGTTGGTGAGGTACCGGTTGAAGCGGGCCTGGTATATCGCCGACAGCGGGCCGAGGCCCATGGAGACGGTCGGGAACTCCCACAGCCAGGGCAGGCGGCGCGGGTGCGGGTAGGACGGCAGGCCGTTGCCGCCGGCCTCCTGGCGGAAGTTGTCGAGCTGCGTCTCGTCCAGCCGGCCGTCGAGGAAGGCGCGGGCGTAGATGCCCGGCGAGGCGTGGCCCTGGATGTACAGCTGGTCGCCGGAGCCGGGGGAACTCTGGGATTCCTTGCCGTGGAAGAAGTGGTTGAAGCCCGTCTCGTACAGCCAGGCGGCCGACGCGAAGGTGGCGATGTGGCCGCCGACGCCGTGCTTGGCGCCGCGGGTGACCATCGCGGCCGCGTTCCAGCGGTTCCACGCGGTGATCCGGGCCTCCATCGCCTCGTCGCCGTCGATGACCGGCTCGGCGGCGGTGGGGATGGTGTTGACGTAGTCCGTCTCAAGAAGCTTGGGGAGCGCCAGGCCCGCGCCCTCGGCGCGCTCCAGCGTGCGGCGCATCAGGTACGCGGCACGGTGCGGCCCGGCCGCCTTGGTCACGGCGTCCAGGGAGGCCTGCCATTCGGCGGTCTCCTCCGGGTCGCGGTCCGGGAGCTGGTCGAGCTCGCTCGGCTGGATGCGGGAGGGGTCGGTCATTACGCCGCCTTCCTGAGTCGGAGGGGGTGCCCAGTGCCTGTGTCGGGCGGGGGTCCCTTAACGGAAAGGGTCGGGGGTGCCCTTGGTCTGTGGCAGGACAGGGCGCGGGGCTCGGGTGCGGAGTCGTTGGTGCGCTCCGCCGCGGGCCCATCGATGACTGTAAGCCCGCGATCGATGATCGATCAAAGCATTGAAGGGAAAACTTCCCGAAATGACAAAAGTGGGCACAGAGTGCCGCCCTACAGGGCACGCAGTGCCTTCATTGTGCAGGGTTTCCGCAGGTGGGGCGACGTATGAGCACGGTGCTCGGAGGATGAGCACGATCACGGTGCCTGAAAGATGGGCACGGTGCTCGGAGGGTGAGCGCGTGGCCGTCGGGGGCGGGCTCGGTCAGGGACGGGGCGCGCAGCCGAGCACATGCGCCTTCACCAGCGCCGCGATCGCCGGGTCCCGCTCCCGGAACGCCGACACCAGGGCCTCGTGCTCCTCCGCGTACGACTGCTGGACCGTGCCGAGCCAGCGGATGGACAGCGCGGTGAAGACCTCGATGCCGAGGCCCTCCCAGGTGTGCAGGAGCACGGAGTTGTGCGCGGCCCGCACCAGCTCCCGGTGGAAGCCCACGGTGTGCCGCACCTGGCCGGTGCCGTCGGACGCCCGGTCGGCCTCGTACAGGGCCGCCACATGCGGTTCGAGGGCCGAGCAGTCCTCGGCGAGGCGGTCGGCCGCGAGCTCCGCCGCGATGGCTTCGAGACCGGCCCGCACGGGGTAGCTCTCCTCCAGGTCCGCGGCGGTCAGGTTCCGCACCCGGACGCCCTTGTTGGGCGCGGACTCGATCAGGCGCAGCGACTCCAGCTCCCGCAGCGCCTCACGCACCGGGGTCTGGGAGACCTCCAGTTCGACGGCGATCCTGCGCTCCACGATCCGCTCGCCCGGTTTCCAGCGACCGCTCACGATGCCTTCCACGATGTGCTCGCGAATCTGTTCGCGCAGCGAGTGAACGACGGGCGCGGTCATGGGGGCTCCTCCGGCGGTCAAAAGCGTGGCCCGAGGGGCCTCGGTGGGGGGCGACGGGCGGGCAACCCTTAGACAATACGGCCAACACGGCCGCGCCCCCGCCCGGAGGACTCCGGGCGGGGGCGCACTCGCTGATGAGACGAGTGTTACAGCCGAAAGCGAGGCGACTACAGGCCGAGCTCGACCTCGAACTCGCCGGCTTCGAGGATCGCCTTGACCGTCGTCAGGTAGCGGGCGGCGTCCGCGCCGTCCACCAGACGGTGGTCGTAGGACAGCGTCACGTACGTCATGTCCCGCACCGCGATGGTCTCGCCGAGATCGGGGTGGTTGATGACGACCGGGCGCTTGACGGTGGCACCGATGCCGAGGATGCCCACCTGGTTCGGCGGCACGATGATCGTGTCGAACAGCGCGCCGCGCGAGCCGGTGTTGGAGATGGTGAACGTCGCGCCCGACATCTCGTCCGGGCTGATCTTGCTGGTGCGGACCTTGGTGGCCAGGTCGGCGGTCGCCTTGGCGATACCGGCCAGGTTCAGGTCACCGGCGCCCTTGATGACCGGCGTCATCAGACCCTTCTCGGAGTCCACGGCGATGCCGATGTTCTCCGAGTCGAAGTACGTGATGGTGCCCTCGTCCTCGTTGATGCGGGCGTTGACGACCGGGTGGGCCTTCAGCGCCTGCGCCGCCGCCTTGACGAAGAACGGCATCGGGGACAGCTTGACGCCCTCGCGGGCGGCGAAGGAGTCCTTGGCCGCGGCACGCAGCTTCATCAGCTTCGTGATGTCGACCTCGACCACGCTGGAGAGCTGGGCCTGGCCGTGCAGCGCCTTCATCATGTTGTCGCCGATGACCTTGCGCATGCGGGTCATCTTGACGGTCTGGCCGCGCAGCGGGGACACCTCGACGACCGGAGCCTTCGACGCGGACGCCGGGGCGGCGGCAGCGGCGGGGGCGGCGGCCTGAGCCGGGGCCTTGGCGGCCTCGGCGGCGGCGAGCACGTCCTGCTTGCGGATGCGGCCGCCGACGCCGGAGCCCTTGACCGAGCCCAGGTCGACGCCGTTCTCCGAGGCGAGCTTGCGCACCAGCGGGGTGACGTAGGCACCGTCGTCCGCCGGGGTCGCCGCAGCCGCGGGGGCGGCGGGCTGCGCCGGAGCGGCGGGCTGCGCCGGAGCCGGAGCGGCGGCGGCGGGCTGCGCGGGGGCGGCGGGCTCGGCGGCCGGGGCCGCGGGCTGCGCCGGGGCGGGGGCCTCCTCCTTGGCCGGAGCCGGGGAGGGAGCCTCCTCCTTGGCCGGGGCCGGAGCCTCGGCGGGAGCGGCGGGGGCCTCGGCCGGAGCGGCGGCGGGGGCCGCGCCGGGGGCACCGATGACGGCGAGCTTGGCGCCGACCTCGGCGGTCTCGTCCTCACCGACGACGATCTCGAGCAGCACACCGGCGGTGGGCGACGGGATCTCGGTGTCGACCTTGTCCGTGGAGACCTCGAGCAGCGGCTCGTCGGCCTCGACGGAGTCGCCGACCTCCTTCAGCCAGCGGGTGACGGTGCCCTCGGTGACGGACTCGCCGAGCGCGGGCAGGGTGACCTCGGTGCCCTCGGCGGAACCACCGGAAGCGGCCGGGGCCTCGGCCTGCGGGGCGGCCTGCTCCTGCGCGGGGGCGGCGGGGGCCTCCTCCTGCGCGGGGGCGGCCGGGGCCTCCTCCTGCGCCGGGGCGGCCGGGGCCTCTTCCTGCGCGGGAGCGGCGGAGCCGCCCGCGTCGCCGGAGCCGTCGTCGATGACGGCCAGCTCGGCGCCGACCTCGACGGTCTCGTCCTCGGCGACCTTGATGGAGGCGAGCACACCGGCGGCGGGGGAGGGGATCTCGGTGTCGACCTTGTCGGTCGAGACCTCGAGCAGCGGCTCGTCGGCCTCGACGCGCTCGCCCTCGGCCTTCAGCCAGCGGGTGACAGTGCCTTCAGTGACGCTCTCGCCGAGCGCCGGAAGGGTTACGGAAACCGACATGGTTTCTGTTGCTCCTTAACTACGTACGTATGTGGTCGTCGCGCCCGTGGGACTGAAGGCTCAGTCGTGGGAGTGCAGCGGCTTGCCGGCGAGGGCGAGGTGGGCCTCGCCGAGCGCCTCGTTCTGCGTCGGGTGGGCGTGGATGAGCTGGGCGACCTCGGCGGGCAGCGCTTCCCAGTTGTAGACCAGCTGGGCCTCGCCGACCTGCTCACCCATGCGGTCGCCGACCATGTGGACGCCGACCACGGCACCGTCCTTGACCTGGACGAGCTTGATCTCGCCCGCGGTCTTGAGGATCTTGCTCTTGCCGTTGCCCGCGAGGTTGTACTTCAGAGCGACGACCTTGTCCGCGCCGTAGATCTCCTTGGCCTTGGCCTCGGTGATGCCCACGGAGGCGACCTCGGGGTGGCAGTAGGTCACCCGGGGCACGCCGTCGTAGTCGATCGGGACGGTCTTGAGACCGGCCAGACGCTCCGCCACCAGGATGCCCTCGGCGAAGCCGACGTGCGCGAGCTGGAGCGTCGGGACCAGGTCGCCGACGGCCGAGATCGTCTCGACGTTCGTGCGCATGTACTCGTCGACGAGGACGTAGCCGCGGTCCGTGGCGACGCCCTGCTCCTCGTACCCGAGGCCTTGGGAGACCGGGCCGCGGCCGATGGCGACGAGCAGCACCTCGGCCTCGAAGGTCTTGCCGTCGGCGAGGGTGACGCGCACGCCGTTCTCGGTGTACTCGGCCTTGTCGAAGAAGGTGCCGAGGTTGAACTTGATGCCGCGCTTGCGGAAGGCGCGCTCAAGAAGCTTGGAGCTGTTCTCGTCCTCGACCGGCACCAGGTGCTTGAGGCCCTCGATGACCGTCACGTCGGTCCCGAAGGACTTCCAGGCGGAGGCGAACTCGACGCCGATGACACCGCCGCCGAGGATGATCGCGGACTCCGGCACGCGGTCGAGGACCAGGGCGTGGTCGGAGGAGATGATCCGGTTGCCGTCGATGTCCAGGCCCGGCAGGGACTTCGGCACGGAGCCGGTCGCCAGGAGGATGTGGCGGCCCTGGATCCGCTGCCCGTCCACGTCCACGGAGGTCGGGGACGAAAGACGGCCCTCGCCCTCGATGTAGGTGACCTTGCGGGAGGCGACCAGGCCCTGGAGGCCCTTGTACAGGCCGGCGATCACGTCGTCCTTGTACTTGTGGACGCCCTCGATGTCGATGCCCTCGAAGGTGGCCTTGACGCCGAACTGGTCGGCCTCGCGTGCCTGGTCGGCGATCTCGCCGGCGTGCAGCAGGGCCTTCGTGGGGATGCAGCCGTTGTGCAGGCAGGTGCCGCCGAGCTTGTTCTTCTCGATCAGTGCGACGTCGAGACCCAGCTGCGAGGCGCGCAGGGCCGCGGCGTAACCGCCACTGCCACCGCCGAGGATCACTAGGTCGAAAACGGTGCTGGCGTCGTTCGCCACGTCACGTCCTCCATGCATGTGCGCCGTGCGCCGGACCCCTGTTGCCGGGGACGACCGGTCGGTCGGCTGGTATACGGCCGCTCTTCTTCGGCCCTGTGGTGGGGGCCCTGTCCTGCCGAGAACCCATCTTCGCACTTGTCGGCGACAGGCGGGACGCCGGGCCGGTCCCGGAGCCGCCCGATCGTCCGTGGCGGCGGGCATCGTCCCGTACGGACGTACGGATTTCATCCACAGCGAACAGCGGCCTTCGTCGCGCCGTGGGCGGCATCACATCCGCTCATGGGTACGGCCCCGGACCCGAGGGCGTCCGGGGCCGTACCCAGGTTGCCGAGCAGCCGGGGGCGGCCCGGGTCAGCCGAGGTCGCCCGCCGCGGTGCGCTCGGCGAGGCGCACCAGGGTGCGGACGGCGGAGCCCGTACCGCCCTTCGGGGTGTAGCCGAAGGGGGCGGACTCGTTGTAGGCGGGGCCCGCGATGTCCAGGTGGGCCCAGGCGATGCCCTCGCCCACGAACTCCTTCAGGAAGAGACCGGCGACCAGGCCGCCGCCCATGCGCTCGCCCATGTTGGCGATGTCGGCGGTGGGGGAGTCCATGCCCTTGCGCAGGTGCTCCGGCAGCGGCATCGGCCAGGACGGCTCGCCGACCTCCTCCGCGATCTCGTGGAGCGAGGTGCGGAAGGCGTCGTCGTTGGCCATGACGCCGAAGGTGCGGCCGCCGAGCGCCATCACCATGGCGCCGGTCAGCGTGGCCACGTCGACGATCGCGTCGGGCTTCTCCTCCGAGGCCTTGGTGAGGGCGTCGGCCAGGACCAGGCGGCCCTCGGCGTCGGTGTTGAGCACCTCGACGGTCTTGCCGCTGTACATGCGAAGGACGTCGCCGGGGCGGGTCGCCGAGCCCGAGGGCATGTTCTCGGCGAGCGCCAGCCAGCCGGTGACGTTGACGTCGAGGCCGAGGCGGGCGGCGGTGATCACGGCGGCGAACACGGCGGCGGCGCCGGCCATGTCGCACTTCATGGTCTCGTTGTGACCGGCCGGCTTCAGCGAGATGCCGCCCGAGTCGTACGTGATGCCCTTGCCGACGAAGGCGAGGTGCTTCTTGGCCTTGCCGGCCGAGTACGAGAGCTTCACCAGGCGCGGCGGGGCCTGGGAACCGGCGCCGACCCCGAGGATGCCGCCGTAGCCGCCCTTGGCGAGGGCCTTCTCGTCCAGGACCTGGATCTTGACGCCGTGCTCCTTGGCGGCGGCGGTGGCGACCGCGGCGAAGGCCTCCGGGTTCAGGTCGTTCGGCGGGGTGTTGACCAGGTCCCGGGCGCGGTTGAGCTCCTCGGCGAGGGCGGTCGCACGCTCGACGGCGGCCTTGTGGGCCTTGTCGCGCGGCTTGGCGCCGAGCAGGGCCACCTCGGCGAGCGGCGCCTTCGCGCCCTTGCCGTCCTTGGCGTCCTTGCCCTTGGCGGCGGTGTCCTCGCCGTTGTCCTTGTAGGCGTCGAAGGAGTACGCGCCGAGCAGCGCGCCCTCCGCGATCGCTCCGGTGCCCGCGGCGTCCTCGACGGGCAGCGCGAACGCGGCCTTCTTGGTGCCGACGAGGGCCCGGGAAGCGGCACCGGCCGCGCGGCGCAGCGCCTCGGCGTCGTACCCGGAGTCCTTCTCGGGGACCGCGCCGAGGCCGACTGCCAGGACGAGCGGCGCCTTGAATCCGGACGGCGCGGGCAGCTTCGTCACCTCGCCCTCGGCGCCCGCGGCGCCGAGGGTCTCGAGGACGGAGGCGAGCTTGCCGTCGTACGCCTTGTCCACGGACTCGGCGCCGGGGGCCACCACGGGTCCCTTGGCGCCTTTCGCGACACCGACGACGATCGCGTCGGCACGCAGGCCGGACGCGGCGGCGGTGCTGAGAGTCAGAGCAGTCACGGTGCTGAGGTCCCTCTTTCGTGGAGTTCCACTGAGTTCTCGCGTTCTGTCGAACTCAGGTGAGATCTACGTGATCTCGTGGGCTTTGGGGTGGTAAGCCCGTCGCGAGCCTACGCCCGTAAGTGTTGCGGTGTGCCTCACTGTGCGTGTTGGCCGAGGGAGAGCACAAGGAGGGCCGTGGTCGCGGCGGTCTCGGCGAGGCCGCCGAAGACGTCTCCGGTGACGCCGCCGAAGCGGCGCAGGCAGTGGCGCAGGAGGAGTTCGGCGACGGCGCAGCCGACCACCACGGCGGCCGCGCCGCGGGCCGCTCCGTAGGGGCCGTCGGGGGCGCTCGCGGCCGCGGCGGCGGTGGTGGCGACGGCCAGGACGGCTGCGGCGGCGGGCCACGGCACGGTCCCCGCGACGGCGGCGCCGAGGCCTTCGGGGCGGGCCGCGGGGACGTTTCCGCGGGCCGCCAGGGTGAGCGCGAGGCGGGCCGTCACCGCGGCCACGACGGTGCCCGCGGCGCCGTGCGACCAGCCCTTGTCGTAGAGCCCCGCGAGCGCGGCCACCTGGGCGAGCAGCGCGAGGACCAGGGTGATCACACCGAACGGGCCGATGTCGGACTGCTTCATGACGCGCAGCGCGCCGTCGGCGGGCTTGCCGCTGCCGAGGCCGTCGGCGGTGTCGGCGAGGCCGTCCAGGTGCAGCCCCCGGGTGGCCGCGGCCGGAACCGCGACGGCGGCGACGGCGGCGAGCAGCGGCCCCGAACCGAGCACGAGCAGGCCCGTGCCCGCGACGGCGGCACCCGTGCCCACGGCCAGGCCCGCGAGCGGGGCGCACAGCATGCCCACGCGGGCGGCGTCGCGGTCCCACCGGTGGACGCGGACGGGAATCACGGTGAGCGTCCCGAAGGCGAACCGGAGGCCGTCGGCGGGGGTGGGTCGTGGCATCCGGCGAGGCTACCCGCTGCGTGCGGCGGGGCGCAGGCGAGGTGCCCCGTGCCGGGCGGGGGCGCAGGTCGTGGTGTCCGCCGGGCGGGGGCGGCCGGGCTGCGGGGGCCGGGGGGCGGCCGGAGGATGGGGCGTATGGACGGCTGGTGGTACCGGAACGTCGTGGAGCCCGGGAAGCTGCCGCTGCTGCTCGCCCTGGTCGCGTTCGTGGGCTGCTTCGTGATCACCCGGACCATCACCCGCCTCATCCGGGCGGGCCGGGGGCCGTTCCGGAACATCACCACCGGCGACGTGCACATCCACCATGTCGTACCGGGCATCTTCCTGATGCTGGTGGGCGGTTTCTGGGCGGTCGCGGCGGGGCGGCACAGCGTCGGGTCGATGTGCGCGGCCGTCCTGTTCGGCCTCGGCGCGGGACTGGTCCTCGACGAGTTCGCGCTGATCCTGCACCTCGACGACGTGTACTGGAGCGAACAGGGCCGCAAGAGCGTCGAGGTCGTGATCCTCACGGCGGCGCTCGTGGTGCTCGTCCTCACCGGCTTCAGCCCGCTCGGTGTGAACGAGCTGACCGCGGACGAGCGCGACGACCGGGTCGCCTTCGCCTTCAACATCACCCTGAACTGCGGCTTCGCCCTGATCGCGCTCGCCAAGGGCAAACTGCGCCTGGCCCTGATCGGCATGGTGGTGCCGTTCGTCGCCCTGGTCGGCGCGGTCCGTCTGGCGAGGCCCGGTTCGGCGTGGGCCTGCAGGTGCTACCGCAACCGGCCCCGGGCGCGGGCCCGCGCGGGCCTGCGCGCGTTCCACCACGACCGCCGCTGGTCGGGCCCGCGCCGCAGGCTTCAGGACCTGATCGGCGGCAAGCCGGACCCGGTCGCGCCCCGCCCGTCCCGGCGGCGGTGACGCAGCAGCGCCGACACCGCGCACAGCAGGAGGACCCCGCCGATCGCCGCCAGGTGCTCCTTGCCCGCGAGGTTGTCCTTGAAGATCACCTCGACGACCATCAGGACGATCACGAGGACCCCGGTGGCGTACGCCCGGTAGCGCCAGCACACGTACACCGCGAGCCCCACCACCGCCGCCGAGGGGCCGGTGTCGACGACGGCCGCGTCGGACGCGGGCAGGCCGAAGAAGTTGTCGTAGCCGAGCGCGATGCCCACGCGCGCGTACAGCGTGCCCGCGAGCGTCGCCACGTACCCGATGACGAGCGTGCGCCACCGGCCGAGACAGATCTCCGCGATGCCGAAGACCAGCAGGATCTGCGCGAGCGCGCCCCACACCGGCAGGTCGAGGGCCGGGACGAAGAGCGAGAGCGGGGTGCGCAGGAGCGCGAGCCACAGCGGGTCCTCGGCCCGTACGCAGCCGATGTTCTGGACGAACCGATAGCCCCAGGACTGGTTCTGCGCGTACTGGAACGCCGCCGTCAGGCAGACGGCCGCCAGCGTCAGCGGGATCGCGCGCAGGTGCCGGTCGGCGAGGCCGTCCCGCACGGTGGCGTACAGCGGACCCCACTCGGCGCGCGCCAGCCGGGTCAGGGTGTTCATCGTCGGGACTCCAGATGTGTGCGGTGCAGCCGCCCCCAAGCTCTCGACTTCGCTCGAGCAGGGGGGACCCCCCTGGCGAGCCCCGGTGCTTCGAGGAACCCTTCGGCGCGCGCCGACGCGATGCCGATGCGCGGCAGGTCGCCGCTCTTCTCGAAGAGCAGGAAGCGGGGTTCCCAGATGGGCCGGTACTTGGCGTTGGCGCGGTACAGCGACTCGATCTGCCACCAGCGGGAGAAGAAGCTGAGCAGCGAGCGCCACAGCCGAAGGACCGGGCCCGCGCCGAGCCGCGAGCCACGTTCGAAGACCGACCTGAACATCGCGAAGTTCAGTGAGACCTGCGTGATCTGGATCTCCGCCGCGCGCTGGAGCAGCTCGATGACCATGAACTCCATCAGGCCGTTCTCGGAGTCGCGGTCGCGCCGCATCAGGTCGAGCGACAGGCCGTTCGGCCCCCAGGGCACGAAGGAGAGCACCGCTCGCAGCGTCCCCTCGCCGTCCCGGCACTCCAGCATCACGCACTCGCCGTCCGCCGGGTCGCCGAGCCGTCCGAGCGCCATGGAGAAGCCGCGCTCGGTGGCGCCGTCGCGCCAGTCGTCGGCGCGCTCCAGGAGGTGGGCCATCTCGTCGGCGGGGATGTCGTGGTGGCGGCGGATGCGGACCTCGTACCCGGCGCGCTGCACCCGGTTGTAGGCCTGCCGGACGGTGCGCATGGCCCGCCCCTCCAGGGTGAAGTCCGCGATCTCGACGATCGCCTCGTCACCGAGTTCCAGGGCGTCGAGGCCGTGCCGGGCGTAGACGGTGCCCGCCTCCTCGC
The DNA here is from genome assembly GCF_044328435.1 of Streptomyces sp. NPDC017940. Lineage (NCBI taxonomy): Bacteria > Bacillati > Actinomycetota > Actinomycetes > Kitasatosporales > Streptomycetaceae > Streptomyces > Streptomyces sp. NPDC017940. The sequence continues at coordinate 993,627 of NZ_JBIRHJ010000001.1, forward strand.
TCGCGCCCATCACGGCCGGGGTCCAGCCGTGCTCGCGGGCCTCGGCGAGCCAGGGCTCGATGGCGCCGGGCCAGGCCTCCGGGTCGCCGATGGGGTCGCCGGACGCCAGTGAGACGCCGCCGACGACGCGGTAGGCGATGGCGGCCTTGCCGGTCGGCGACCACACCACGCTCTTCTCGCGGCGCAGGGAGAAGTACCCGAGGGAGTCCCGCACGCCGTGCCTCGCGAGCAGCGCCCGCAGCCGTTCCTCGTCGTCCTCCGACAGCGGGTCGACCGCCCTGCGGGAGCGGAAGGCGGCGTACAGGACGGCGCAGAGCAGCACCGTGCTCAGGACGTTGACGGTGACGTTGACCCAGCCGGGCGTGGCGATCCCGGCGAACCGGGAGTCGTCGGCGGCCAGGGAGACCAGGCGCATGGTGCCGTAGCGCCAGCGGTCCAGGAACGTCGAGCGGTACTCGTCGTCGGCGTGGTTGGTGACGGTCACCAGGAGCGCCGCGAGCAGCGAGGTCACCAGGAGCCCGCCGACCGCGACGGCGGCGGCGAGCCTGGGGTTGGAGCGGTCGCCCTTGGCGTAGAACTCGCGGCGGCCGACGAGCAGCGCGCCGACGAACAGCGCGGTGAGGCCGAGCGAGATCCAGTTCTGCGCGTACCGCCTGATCTCCGGGAAGTACATCGCGACGGCGAACAGGAGCAGGAACAGGCCGCTCAGGACGAGGTTGAGGATCCAGGCGGCCCGCTTCCTGCGGCGCATGGTGATCGCCAGGAACATCGTGAAGACGCCGGAGGCGAAGCCCGCGGTGAGCAGGTACGGGGTGAAGTAGTCCGCGGTGTTGTGGCGGCGCAGGTCCTGGCCGAGGGAGACCCACACCGCACTCAGGAAGTTCACGAACGTGACGGCGCGCAGATACCAGACCGCCACGGCCGCCGCCCGCCGTGAGGCCGTCGTGGACGTACGGACCTGCTCTTCCCCTGCCCTTGCATCTCCCATGAAACGGGATCTTATGGGGCGTTGTGGTGTGATATGCGGTTCTGTAGCCCGGAGCCGCCCCGCCCGCCGGGACCACCGCCTCCGTCACGCGCCGTCCTGCCGGGCGGCGGGCGGCTCCGCGACGGGCAGCTCCGCGGACAGCGCCGCGGCGGCCCGTACCATCGGCACGGCAAGGAGGGCCCCGACGCCCTCGCCGACCTGCACGCCATGGGTGAGCAGCGGTTCGAGCGCCATCCGGTCCAGCGCCTTGGCCTGCGCGGGCTCCCCGCTGTCGTGCCCCGCGAGCCACCAGTCCGGCGCCCGGAAGGCGACCCGCTGGGCCACGAGGGCCGCCGCCGCCGACACCACCCCGTCGAGGATCACCGGCGTCCGCCGCACCGCGCACTGCAACAGGAACCCGGTCATCGCCGCCAGGTCGGCCCCGCCCACCGCGGCCAGCAGCTCCAACTGGTCGCCGAGCACGGGACGCGCCCGCCGCAGCGCGTCCCGGACGGCGGCGCACTTGCGCATCCAAGCCAGGTCGTCGATCGGTGCGCCGCCGCGCCCGGTGACGACGGAGGCGTCGGTGCCGCACAGCGCCGCGATGAGCGTCGCCGCGGGCGTCGTACCGCCGACGCTGACGTCGCCGAGCACGACCAGGTCCGTGCCGGAGTCGGCCTCCTCGTCGGCGAGGGCGACACCCGCACGCACCGCCTGCTCGGCCTCGGCCAGGGACAGGGCGTCCTCGATGTCGATGCGCCCGGAGCCGCGCCGCACCCGGTGCCCCGCGACCCCGGCGGGCAGCGCGTCCTCGTCGCAGTCCAGCGCCATGTCGACGACCCGCACGGGCACGTCGAGGCGGCGCGCGAGCACCGCCGCGGGGCTCTCGCCGGACAGTACGGCGCGTACGAGATCGGCCGCGCCGCCCGCGGTCCGCGTGGACACGCCGAGCTGCGCCACCCCGTGGTCACCCGCGAACAGCACGGCCCGGGGCCGCTCGATCGGCTTGACCGGCACCTCGGACTGCGCGGCCGACAGCCATTCGGCGAGGTCGTCCAGACGGCCGAGCGCGCCGGGAGGCACCTCCTGGCGCTCCCTGCGCTCCTCGGCGTCCCGGCGCACCCCGCCGTCGGGCCGCTCGATCAGATCGGTGAAGTCGTCGAGAATCAGCGAGCTCATTCGGCGAACAGTACCGGCGGGGCGTGTCCCACGCGCGTACGGGGCCGTGCGCTACGGCCACCGGCGACCCTCGGGTGACGCGTCGTCAGCTCCGCGGTGGTGGTCGGGGGAGTCCTGCGATCAGCTCCGCTGCGGTGGTCGGGAGGGCCCCGCCGTCAGCCCCGCCCTCAGCCCCGCCGCGGCACTCGGCAGTCCCGCGACCCGCTCCGCCGCGGTGCTCGCAAGCCCCGCCGTCAGCGGACCGCCCGCCCCGGGGGGGGAATCGCCGGGACCCACTCCTTTCCCCATTCGCCCCTTTCTTTCCGGTACGTTCCCCATGCCCCGCATGTATCGCATGGTCGTACCGCATCCGGGAGTACGCGATGGACCTCGCCCAGCAGACCGCCGAACGCCGTCCCGCCTGCCTCGCGCGCCTCGCCGAGGGCACCGAACCCTTCCACGAACCGCGCCGCGACGACTGCCCCTGGTGCGGCTCCCACCGCCTGCGGGTACGGCTGCGCACCTTTGACCTGATCCAGGGCAAGCCGGGCCACTTCACCCTCGCCCGGTGCGCGGACTGCGCCCACACCTTCCAGAACCCCTGCCTCAGCCCCGCGGGCCTGGAGTTCTACCGCCTGGGGACCGGCGAACAGGACCTCGGCCACCGGGACTTCTGGCGCCAGGACCTCTGCCGGGGGGTCGGCGCCGCGGCGACCGCGATCCTGACCCGGGCCAGGCCGAGCCGCACCCGGCAGCTCGCCGTCGTGCGCGCGCTGAGCCGGACCGGGGAACCCGAGAGCTGGCTCGACGTGGGCACGGGGCGGGGCCGCTTCCCCGGGGTCGCCAGGGAGGTCCTGCCGTACACGGCCTTCGACGGGCTCGACAGCGGCCCCGGCCCCGCCGATGGGGTGCGGCGCGGCCGCATCGAGGAGGCCCACCACGGCCGGCTCACCGACCTCGCCGGGCGCCTCGCAGGGCGCTACGACGTGCTCAGCATGATCCACTACTTGCAGAGCCGCCCGGATCCGCGCGCCGAGCTGCGCGCGGCGCGGACCGCACTGCGCCCCGGCGGGCACCTGCTGATCGAGGCGCCGGACCCGGAGAGCCGCTCCGCCCGGCTGCTCGGCAAGTGGTGGGCGTCCTACCGCCAGCCGCACCACCCGCACCTCGTGCCGCTCGCGGGCCTCTGCCGCGAGCTGGACGAACTCGGCTTCACCGTCGTCGGCGTGGACCGGCGCACCCCGCACGTGCCGTCCGACCTGACAACGGCCTGCGCCCTGCTCCTCAACCGGCTGCTGCCCGCCCCCGACGTCCCGTGGCGCCCGCGGCCGCCGGCCGCGCTGCTCCTGCGCCTGCGCCGCACGGCGTGGTGGGCGGCGGTCCCGCTGCTCGTCCTCGCCCGGGCGGCGGACGCGCTCCTCGCCCCGCTGCTCGTCCGCACCGGCTTCGGCAACGCGTACCGGGTGCTCGCGCGCAAGGAGCCGGAGGCCTGAGCGCGCGGCAAGCCGGGGCCCACGCGGGCCGCGGGGTCAGGGGCGCAGGGACAGGGCCCGGCCCGCGACCACCAAAAGGACGTGCTCGCACTCGGACGCGAACGCGGCGTTGAGGCGGCCGAGTTCGTCGCGGTAGCGGCGGCCCGACGCGGTCGCGGGCACGATGCCCGAGCCGACCTCGTTGGAGACCGCGACCACGGTGCGCCGGGTGCCGCGCACGGCGTCCGTGAGTTCCGTGACCCGCTTGCGCAGCGAGCGCTCACCGCCGCCCGCCCACTCCGCGTCGTCCCAGGCGTTCACGTCGTCCATCACCCGGGTCAGCCACAGCGAGAGACAGTCCACGAGCAGCGGCGGCCCCGGCTCCGCGAGCAGCGGCACCAGATCGCAGGTCTCCGTGGTCCGCCAGGACCCGGGCCGCCGCTCGCGGTGCACCCGCACCCGCTCCGCCCACTCGCCGTCGCCGCCGCGGGTGCCGCCGGTGGCGACGTAGAGCACGTCGGGGAAGGCCTCGAGGCGCCGCTCCGCCTCCACGGACTTGCCGGAACGGGCGCCGCCGAGGACCAGGGTGCGGCGCGGCAGGTCCGGTACGTCCTCGTAGGCGCCGACGGTCAGGGTGCTGCCGTCCGGCACGGCCCGCGCCCCGGCCGCCGCGAGCCGCCGCACGAGCTCGGGGCCGCCGGGCGCCCCGTGCCCGATGTGGACGGCCACGACGTCCGTCGTCGGCGCCACGCCACCGGCGGCGCGCAGTTTGGCGAGGCCGTCGGGGCGGCCGACGACATCGGCGACGACCATCTCGTACGCCGTCTGCTCCGCGGGGAACCCGGCGGGCGCGGTGCCCGGCGGCAGGTAGAGGAGGCGGTCGCCGTCCGGTCCCGTCACCTCGTAGCCGGTGCCGGGCGCGTCCGTCGCGATCGCCCGCACCCGGTGCCCGGTGAGGAGCGCGAGCTCACGCCCGTCGGGCACCCGGCCCGGCTGCGGCAGCCCGGCGGGCACCTCCACGGCGGGCCCGTCGTGGGGATGCGAGAGCAGCACCTGGCGCACCCCCGCGAGGGAGTGCCCCGCGCGGGCGGCGGCGAAGGCCGCGCCGGGCGTGAGGTCGAGCAGCAGGACGCCGTCGACGAGGAGCGCGGTCGCGGCCCGCGCCGCGTCGCCGAGCGCGGTCGCGCACACGGCGCAGGGACAGCCGGGGGAGGGCAGCCCCTCGGGGGCTCCGGTGCCGAGCAGAGTCAGTTCCACAGGAAGATCCTCCCGCGTCGCCCCCCGCGCCGCGCGCCCGGATAGGCTTCGAGCGGCTCCGGCTTCCGCTCCGGGCGGCTGCCGGGACACCCACTGGACCTCGGGAGGCTGACATGGCGGCATGGACGTGGCGGTTCGAGAAGGCGGACGGGACGGAGGTCCAGCCTGCCGTGCAACCCGAGGAGTTCACCACTCAGGGCGACGCGGAGACCTGGCTCGGGGAGCACTGGAAGGAACTCGCGGAGGGCGGCGCGGACCAGGTGTCCCTCTTCGAGGACGACAAGGAGATCTACGGGCGGATGAGCCTGCACGAGGAAGGCGCGGCGTAGCGGCCGGGCTCGCGGCCCGCCCGGCGTTCGGGGACGCGGCCGCAGGCCGGTACGGGGGCGCAAGCCGGTACGGGGCCGCAGATCGGTATGGGGCCGCAGGCCGGTACGGGGCCCGGGGTGGAGTGCCGGGTACGGCGCCCCGCCCGGCGCGGGCTACATCTCCCCGAGCGTGACCTCGGCCGTCCGCTCGTCCCCCGCCCGCACATACGTCACCCGCTCCTCGGCGCCCGGTTCCAGCGCCGCCAGGGCCTCGGAGAGCGAGGTCAGGGTGGTGATCGGGGCGTCGCCCAGGCGGGTGAGGACGTCGCCGGGGCGCAGGCCCGCCCCGGCGGCGGCGCCGCCGTCACGGACCTCGGCGATGGCCACGCCCGCGGGGCGGTAGTCGTCGCCGAGGACCGTGCGGGCGGTGATGCCGAGCGCGGCCCGGCCGGAGTCGGTGACCCGGCCGCTCCTGACGATCTGGTCCGCCACCGTCCTGACCATGGACGCCGGGATCGCGAAGCCGATGCCGGGGGCGGCCCCTTCGCCCATGCCCGGGTCGGTCGCGGCGAGCGTCGGGATGCCGATGACCCGGCTGTCCAGGCCGACGAGGGCGCCACCGCTGTTGCCGGGGTTGATCGCGGCCGAGGTCTGCACCATGTCGGCGATCGTCGCACCGGTGCCGCCGCCCGCGCGGCCCTCGCTGACCGTGCGTCCCGTGGCCGAGACGATGCCCTGCGTGACGCTGGAGGAGAGGCCGAGCGGGGAGCCCATCGCCAGGACGATCTGGCCGACCTCGGTCTTCTTGGAGTCGCCGAACCGCGCGGCCTTCAGCCCGCCCGGCACCTTGTCCAGCTTGACGACGGCGAGGTCCTGCTCCGGGTACGCCGAGACCAGCCGCGCGCGGAGGGGGTGCTCGCCGGTGGCCGTGGTCACCCGGAACGTCTTCTCCTCGCCCACGACATGGGCGTTGGTGACGATGTGACCCTTGTCGTCGTAGACCACGCCGGAGCCGAGACCGGCGGACGCGTCGATCTGGACGACCGACGGCAGCACGTCCTTGATCACCTTCTGGTAGTCGTCCTGGAGGTCGCTCGCGGCGGCGGGGGCGACCCGGGTGGCCTGGACGGCCGGCCGCCCGGGCCGTTCGCCGCCGGTGTCGCTCCGGCGGCCGTCGCCGGAGCAGCCGGCCACCAGGGCGACCAGGGCCACCGTGACCGCCGTGGCGGCGGTGACCTGCGAGAACGGGAGGCGGGTGCGGGGGGCTTTCATACGCCGAGTCTGCGTCGGGCACCCGGCCCCGGGTTGCGCGAACCGCCCGAAAAGGGCGCGAGTCGTCCGAACAGGGGGCAGGGCGACTGCTGCGCAGGGCGTCCGTGTGGGGGTGAGCCGTCCGCGTAGGGACTGAGTCGTCCGGGCGGAGGGCGAGCCGTCCGCGTGAGGGTGAGCCGTCCGCGTGCGGAGGAGCCGTCCGTGTGAGGGTGAGCCGTCCGCGTAGGGAGTGCGCCGCCCGCCCCGGCGGCAAGGGGACCCCGGGAGCCCCGGACGTCAGTCCCGGCCGCCGCAGAGGTGCAGCAGCGTCGCCACCCGGCGGTAGGGATCCGTGCGCCCGGCCCGCTCCTCGGCGGCCAGCAGCGCGTCCAGCTCGGGCCCCGCCTCCGGGACGTCGGTCGCCTCCGAGAAGAGGCGCACCCCGTACCAGGACACCAGCGGCGCCGCGATCCCCGCGAGCGCCTGACCGACCGCGTCCAGGCGGTGGGCCCGCACCTCGGCCCCGGCGCCGTCCCGGTAGGTGTCGGCGCCGAACGAGGCGAGTGCGCCCGCCCAGTCCCCGCGCAGTCCCGGCCGCATGGCGAGGGCGTCCGCGTTGCGCACCACTAGGGACAGCAGGCCTCCGGGCGCCAGCATCCGGCCGAGCCCGGCGAGCAGGGCGTCGGGCTCCTCGACGTGCATCAGCACACCGTGGCACAGGACCACGTCGAAGCCTCCCGGCCCGAAGTGCACGCCGGTGTCACGCCCGTCGCCCTCGACGACCCGCATCCGGGAGCGGATGCCCTCGGGCTCGGCGGCCACCGCGGCCCGTACCGCGGCGAGGCCGTCCGGGTCGCGCTCCACGCCCGTCACCTCGTGCCCGCCGCGGGCCAGGCGCAGCGCCTGCACCCCGCGGCCCATGCCCACGTCGAGCACCTTCAGGCGCTTGCCGAAGGGGAACCGGGCCACGATCCGCTCGTCGAGCTGCCGGCCGACCAGCTCCTGCTGTACGGCCTCGCGCGTACCGGGGCGCGCGCCCCGGTCCTCGCTCAGGGCCGCGCTCCGCGCTTGCCCTGCGGCTTCGGCATCCGCAGCCTGCGCATCTGGAGGCTGCGCATCAGGGCGTAGGCGACGGCGCCCTTCCTGCTCTCGTTCGGGAACCGCTCGCTCAGGCGCTTCTTCAGACGGAAGACGGTGGAGACCGAGTCGACCACGATCAGCACGATCACGAAGAGCCACAGCAGCAGCGCGATGTTCTGCAACTGCGGGACGCGGACCATGCTCAGTACGAGGATGAGCACGGCCATCGGCAGGAAGAACTCGGCGACGTTGAACCGCGAGTCGACGAAGTCCCGGGCGAACTTGCGCACCGGGCCCTTGTCCCGCGCGGGCAGATACCGCTCGTCGCCGCTGGCCAGCGCCTCACGCTGCTTCGCCATCTGGACGCGGCGCTCCTCGCGCTGCCGCTTCACGGCCTCCTTGCGCGACGTCGGCGCGTTCATCACGCTGCGGCGCTGGGACTGGGCCATGGCGCGCTTGGGGGTGGGGCGGCCCTTGGGGGCCTGCGGGTCACGGGTCTGCGCGGACTCGGAGACGGTCACCGGGGCCTTGGCTGCCGGGGCCTTCTCGTCCTTGGATCGGCTACGGAACACAAGAGCCAAGGGTACGTGGTGCGGGACCGCAACCTCCGCCGCGCGGGGAACGATCCCACAACGCCGAGCGTCTTGAATAGGTGACTTAAGGGGCGATGCGGGCAGATTCCCAGGGGTGCACCTACTCCCTGCGCCGGAGAGGCGTGCGGAGCAGTCGTCCTTGGGGATGAGCGCATCCGCTCGCGAACAGTGCGGTAATGGATACAGACCCCGTACCGTGGGTTGTGCAGCAGTGGCTGGAGCCGGGAAGTCCGTCAGAAGGGGGCGCGCGAAGCCCATGAGCGGTGTCATGAAGCGTATGGGGATGATCTTCCGCGCGAAGGCGAACAAAGCCCTTGACCGGGCCGAGGACCCGCGCGAAACCCTCGATTACTCGTACCAGAAGCAGCTGGAGCTGCTCCAGAAGGTGCGCCGCGGCGTCGCCGACGTGGCGACCTCCCGCAAGCGCCTCGAGTTGCAGCTCAACCAGCTCCAGAAGCAGTCCTCCACCCTCGAGGACCAGGGCCGCAAGGCCCTCGCCCTCGGCCGCGAGGACCTGGCCCGCGAGGCCCTGTCTCGCAGGGCCGCCCTCCAGCAGCAGGTCAGCGACCTGGAGGTGCAGCACCAGACGCTCCAGGGCGAGGAGGAGAAGCTCACTCTCGCGGCCCAGCGCCTCCAGGCCAAGGTGGACGCCTTCCGTACGAAGAAGGAGACCATCAAGGCGACGTACACCGCCGCCGAGGCCCAGACCCGGATCGGCGAGGCCTTCTCCGGCATCTCCGAGGAGATGGGCGACGTCGGCATGGCGATCCAGCGCGCCGAGGACAAGACCGCGACGCTCCAGGCCAGGGCCGGTGCGATCGACGAACTCCTCGCCTCCGGCGCCCTCGACGACTCCTCCGGGCTGCACAAGGACGACATCCAGTCCGAGCTCGACCGGCTCTCCGGCGGCACGGACGTGGAGCTGGAGCTCCAGCGCATGAAGGCCGAGCTCGCCGGGGGCTCCGGCTCCTCGCAGCAGGCCATCGAGGGCGGCCAGGGCAACCGCGGCCAGCAGGCACAGCCGCAGGACACCCCGCGCTTCGACAAGCAGTGACGGGTAGCGTCGAGGAGTGACGCCGGCGCACGGCGTCACGGCCGGACCGCTCACGTCCTAGGAGGGCGTCATGATCGTACGGATCATGGGGGAGGGGCAGGTGAAGCTGGCGGACAGCCACTTCACCGAGCTGAACAAGCTGGACGACGAACTGCTCGAAGAGATGGAGAGCGGTGACGAGCCCGGCTTCCGCCGCACGCTGCACGCCCTCCTCGACAAGGTGCGTGAGCTGGGCGACCCCCTGCCCGACGACGCCCTGGAACCCTCGGAGCTGATCCTTCCCGCACCGGACGCGGCCCTCGACGAGGTGCGGGAGATGCTCTCCGACGACGGCCTCATCCCCGGCTAGCGCACGCCCCGCGCACCCGGTCGACGGACCCGCGCCCGCCCCGCCCCCCGCGGGGCGCGTCAACGGGCGGCGTCAACCCTCGTCCAGGGACACCCCGTTTCCGTTCCGCCTGCCGGTGGGGCCCCGTACCGTCTAGTACGTGACCAACTTTGAACGGTGCCGCGGCTGGGCCAGAACGCACCCGTTGGCCGTCGACGCGATCCTCGCGGCCACCGCCCTCGTCTGCATGGTCATCGGCTCCTTCGCCGAGCCGTACGGAGAGAAGGGCTCGACCTGGAACGTGCACGCCCCGGGCGGCCCGAGCCTGACCCTGATGGGCTGTGGCGCCGCCGCCCTCGTCCTGCGCCGCCGCACCCCGTGGGTCGTCCTCGCGGCCACGTCCGGCTTCTCCATCGTGGAGCTGGTGACCACCGGGCCCCGGGCCCCGGTCGTGATGTCCGCGGTCATCGCCCTGTACACGGTCGCGGCCACCACCAACCGGCCCACCACCTGGCGCATCGGCCTGATAACCATGACGGGCCTGACCGGCGTCGCCATGCTGGCGGGGCCGCTGCCCTGGTACGCGCAGGAGAACCTCGCCATCTTCGCCTGGACCGGCATGGCGGCCGCCGCGGGCGACGCCGTCCGCAGCCGCCGCGCCTTCGTGGACGCCATCCGGGAGCGTGCCGAGCGAGCGGAGCGCACCCGCGAGGAGGAGGCGGGGCGCAGGGTCGCCGAGGAGCGGCTGCGCATCGCCCGCGATCTGCACGATGTCGTCGCGCACCACATCGCCCTGGTCAACGTGCAGGCCGGAGTCGCGGCGCACGTCATGGACAAGCGGCCCGACCAGGCCAAGGAAGCGCTCGCCCACGTCCGGGACGCCAGCCGCTCCGCGCTCGGCGAGCTGCGCGCCACCGTCGGCCTGCTGCGGCAGAGCGGCGACCCGGAGGCGCCCACCGAGCCCGCTCCGGGACTCGGCCGCCTCGACGACCTCGTCGACACCTTCCGGCACGCGGGCCTGCCCGTGGACGTGGCCCGCGGCGACGCGGGACCGACGCCCCCGGCCGCCGTCGACCTGGCCGCGTTCCGCATCATCCAGGAGGCCCTCACCAATGTGCAGAAGCACGCGGGTGAGCACGCCAAGGCGGAGGTCAGCATCGTCCGCGTGGGCCCGAACCTGGAGATCACCGTCCTGGACGACGGCGCGGGTCCCGCGCCCGGGGCCGGTGGCGAACCGGACCGCGGCGGCGGGCACGGGCTCCTCGGCATGCGCGAGCGCGTGAGCGCGCTCGGCGGCCGGTGCAGTGCGGGGCCCCGGTACGGCGGCGGCTTCCGCGTCCATGCGATCCTGCCGGTCACGACCGTGAAGCAGGGGGACCGTGGGCACGCCCCGGTCAAGGGAGGGACGACCGCGTGACGATCCGGGTGCTGCTCGCCGACGACCAGGCGCTGCTGCGCAGCGCGTTCAAGGTCCTCGTCGACTCCGAACCCGACATGGAGGTCGTCGGGGAGGCGTCCGACGGCGCGCAGGCGGTGCGGCTCGCCAAGTCCGAGGCCGCGGACGTCGTCCTGATGGACATCCGCATGCCCGGCACCGACGGCCTCGCGGCCACCCGGATGATCAGCGACGACCCGGCCATGTCCCACGTACGCGTGGTGATGCTGACCACGTTCGAGGTCGACGAGTACGTGGTGCAGTCGCTGCGGGCCGGTGCCTCGGGCTTCCTCGGCAAGGGCGCGGAGCCGGACGAACTGCTCGGGGCGATCCGGATCGCCGCGGCGGGGGAGGCGCTGCTCTCGCCGGCGGCGACGAAGGGGCTCATCGCCCGGTTCCTCGCGCAGGGCGACAGCGGTGACGACTCGCCCGCGCGCAGCGAGCGCCTCGACGCCCTCACCGGGCGTGAGCGCGAGGTCCTGGTCCAGGTCGCGGGCGGCCACTCCAACGACGAGATCGCCGAGCGCCTCGAAGTCAGCCCGCTCACGGTGAAGACCCATGTGAACCGGGCCATGGCCAAGCTCGGCGCCCGTGACCGCGCGCAACTGGTCGTCATCGCCTACGAGTCGGGCCTCGTGCGGCCGCGGGGGGACTGAGCCCGTGCAGCGGTAAGGGGCGTCCGCCATGGCGGACGCCCCTTACCGATCGCTCCTTACCGAACGCGGGAGGGGCGCGGCTACGGAAGCGCCAGCATCCGCTCCAGGGCCAGCTTCGCGAACCGCTCGGTCTCGCGGTCGACTTCGATGCGGTTGACGAGCTTGCCGTCGGCGAGCGACTCCAGGGTCCACACCAGGTGCGGCAGGTCGATCCGGTTCATGGTCGAGCAGAAGCAGACCGTCTTGTCGAGGAAGACGACCTCCTTGTCCTCGGCGGCGAACCGATTCGCCAGGCGGCGGACGAGGTTCAGCTCGGTGCCGATCGCCCACTTCGAGCCGGCCGGGGCCGCCTCCAGGGCCTGGATGATGTGCTCCGTGGAGCCCACGTGGTCCGCGGCGGCCACGACCTCGTGCTTGCACTCGGGGTGGACGAGCACGTTCACGCCCGGTATGCGGGCCCGTACGTCCTCGACCGACTCCAGCGAGAAGCGACCGTGCACCGAGCAGTGCCCGCGCCACAGGATCATCTTCGCGTCCCGCAGCTGCTCCGCGGTCAGGCCACCGTTCGGCTTGTGCGGGTTGTAGACGACGCAGTCCTCCAGGGACATGCCCATGTCGCGCACGGCGGTGTTGCGGCCGAGGTGCTGGTCGGGCAGGAAGAGCACCTGCTCGCCCTGCTCGAAGGCCCACTCCAGGGCGCGCTTCGCGTTCGACGACGTGCAGATCGTGCCGCCGTGCTTGCCCGTGAACGCCTTGATGTCCGCGGAGGAGTTCATGTACGAGACGGGCACCACCCGCTCGGCGATACCGGCCTCGGTCAGCACGTCCCAGCACTCGGCGACCTGCTCGGCCGTCGCCATGTCGGCCATGGAGCAGCCCGCGGCCAGGTCGGGCAGCACGACCTTCTGGTCGTCGCCGGTCAGGATGTCCGCGGACTCGGCCATGAAGTGCACGCCGCAGAAGACGATGTACTCGGCCTCGGGGCGGGCGGCGGCGTCACGGGCCAGCTTGAAGGAGTCACCGGTCACGTCGGCGAACTGGATGACCTCGTCGCGCTGGTAGTGGTGGCCGAGCACGAAGACCTTGTCGCCGAGCCGCTCCTTGGCGGCGCGGGCGCGCTCCACCAGGCCGGGGTCCGAGGGCGAGGGCAGGTCACCGGGGCACTCCACGCCGCGCTCGCTCCTGGGGTCGGCCTCGCGGCCGAGCAGCAGCAGGGCCAGCGGCGTCGGCTGTACGTCAAGGTCGGAGCTGTCCACGGTGGACTGGGCGGTGGTCACGACACACACCCTTTCTTCTGTGACGAACGCGGCCTGAACCGCGTTCCGGGTGGGCCGGGGACCGGCACCACGGATCCTTTTCGTCGAATTGACCTTATCTATCATAACTGGTTCACGTCAGTTTGACGATGGCCATAGTGTCGATGTGACGCATCCCCCGCGCGGGCCCGTGTGCGAGCATGGGAATGAACCCGCGCCCCCGCCGGTTGCAACCGTCGGCAAGCAGTCTCCGTACAACCCGGGAGAGAAGCAGATGTCCGTATCGGACGAGACCACCACCGTGAGCGACGGCATCCTCCTGTCCGACGCCGCCGCGGACAAGGTCAAGGCTCTCCTTGACCAGGAAGGCCGGGACGACCTGGCGCTGCGCGTGGCCGTTCAGCCCGGCGGCTGCTCCGGCCTTCGCTACCAGCTCTTCTTCGACGAGCGCTCGCTCGACGGCGACGTCGTCAAGGAGTTCGGCAGCGTGAAGGTCGTCACCGACCGCATGAGCGCTCCGTACCTGGGCGGTGCCTCCATCGACTTCGTCGACACCATCGAGAAGCAGGGCTTCACGATCGACAACCCGAACGCCACCGGCTCCTGCGCCTGCGGCGACTCGTTCAGCTGAGCACGGTCGGCCGAGCGCGCGCACTGCTCGGCACGCGCGAAAGGCGGCGGCACCCCTTGCGGGGAGCCGCCGCCTTCGTCGTGGCCGCCTCGTCCTCGGACGGCCCGTTCCCGGGTGTCCGGTTTTCGGAGGGGTTCCCGGCCCGCCTCAGCCCGGTTCCCGGCCCGCCTCAGCGTGTCCGGGGCGCCGGGACCCGCTCGTTCCGGCCGTCGTCGCGCGGCACCGCCTTGCCGTCGGCGGTCACGACCGCGCGGCCGCCGAGCGGCTTGTCCAGCTTCACGGAGAGCTCGTAGGACTGCGCCATCGCGACGCACACCGTGCCGTTCTTCATGGTCTCGGTGATCCTCACGGCGACCCGGTCGCCGCTCTCGTCCGCCGAGACCGCGTACGTACTGCACACGCCGCCCGTGAAGTGCACGGTCAGCGTCCGCCCCGCCGCGCTGTAGCCCTCGGCCCGCACCGTGTGGCTGCGGGTGTCCGGGTCACCGGGCCGGGCGGTCGGACCCTGCGAGGGACCCACCGTCCCCGGGGCGCCGGGGGCCCGCAGGTACTTCGGGTCCACCGCGGGATGCGTCACCGTGTAGCTCTCCGGCGCGCCCTGCGGCCTCACCTGGAACAGCCAGGACGGTACGAGGGCCGTGCGGCCGTCCACGAACTGTGCCGCGAGGCCGAACTCCGCGTCCTCGACCGCGATCGGCTGCGGCCCGGGCAGCGTGGAGTCCGGCGGACAGACAGCGTCCCCGCCGCCACCCGGCTTCCGGTCCCCACCGCCCGGCTTCCGGTCCCCGCCGGAGTCCGCGCCCCGGCCCTTGCCGGAGTCCGCCTCCGACCCCGCACCGGAGTCCCCGTCCCCGTGCGGCACCGGGGTCGCGCAGCCGCCGATGCCCACACGGCCGCCACCGCCCGACTTGTTGAGCAGGTCCAGGGCCCTCTCGGCGCTCACGACGGGATACGTGGCGCCCTTCTCCGGCTCGGTCAGATGGCCGGAGGCCCCGACGACCCGGCCGTCGGCCCCGATCTGCACGCCCGTCGACCAGCCGTACGTCGGCAGCCCGGCGATCCTCGGGTCGGCGTTCACCACCCGTACCGCACCCATCAGCTGGCGCGCGTCCAGCTTGGCGTCGTCCAGGCCGACGGCCTTCAGCACGGGGGCGGCCGCCCTCTTCGCCGCCGCCTCGCCGACGGCGCCGCCCGAGTCGTCGGGATGCCGGCCGGCAGCCGGGCCCCCCTGGCCCGGACAGCGCTTGCCCTTGAGGCAGTTGTCGGAGCCGGGGGCCTGGTGCCGGGTGTAGGTCCAGGTGCCCGGCGCCTCCTTGCCGACCTGGAGCGCGGGACCCGCACCGTCCTTGGCGGGACCGATCCGCCAGGTGCCGTCGCGCACGACCGGGGTGCCGGACAGGCCGAGGGCCTCGGCGAGCCGGACCACCCGCTCCCTGCCGACCTCGCCGCGCACGTACTGCACGGAGGCCGAGTCCGGCCCGTCGGGCAGCTCGCCCGCCGCCCTGTACGTCGCGCCGCTCGGGTCGGGCTCGCCCGGTGCGATGCCCCCGGTGCCGCCGTCGGACTTCGGGTCCGGGCCCTGCCCAGTACGCCCGTCACGGTCGCCCGCGTACCCGTCGAGGGTCAGGGGAGGGGGCGCCCCGCCGTCGCCCGCCGAGCTGTCACGGCCCCCGCCGTCGGACGACGCCGTCGCCAGATACGCCCCGCCGCCGCCCGCGAGCAGCACCGCGGCCGCGACCGAGGCGACCGCCAGCGGAGTCCGCCGCCGTTGTCCGTCCTGCGTCTGCTCGCTGCTCACCGCATCGCTCCTTAGAACGCCAGCCGTCCCCGAAGCCCCGTCTGTGAGGCTCCGGCGTACACTGCGTCCCCTTCCCGGGGGACAGCGGTGGGACGCGGCGGAGGAGCGCACGGTTCCCTCGGACGCACGCGGGGGTGTGCGCGCGGCCCGTACGCGTCCGGTCGCGGCCCCCCGTACCAGTCGCAGCCCCCGTACTACGGCTAGCGGCTCCCGCAGCCCGTCTCTCAGTCCCCGTACTCCGCCATCCCGTCCAGGACGCGGGCGGACGCGGCCGGGACCGTGACCCCGTGGATCAGCGACGGCGGGACCGGAACGACGGGCACCGCCGGCACCACCCAGTGCGGAACCATGCGGACACAGGTGCCGCGCAGGGTCTCCAGGGTCTCGCCCCCGCCGTCGGGGGCCTGGTCGGCGATGTGCCGGGGAACACTCTGCTTCGCGAAGACGGCCATAACGGAACCGTATGCACCGCTTGCCCGACGGAGAAAGACCTACTATTGGGTATTTTTGGCCACTACAACGAAGGCTTCGCGACCGGATAGCGTTAACCGTCAACCCCTCGCCTCGTTGCAGGAGCTTCCAGCCGTGCGAATCGCAGTCACCGGCTCCATCGCCACCGACCACCTCATGACCTTCCCCGGCCGCTTCGCCGACCAACTGGTCGCCGACCAGCTGCACACGGTGTCGCTGTCGTTCCTGGTCGATGCCCTCGACGTCCGCCGCGGCGGCGTCGCCGCCAACATCTGCTTCGGCATGGGTCAGCTCGGCAGCGGCCCCGTCCTCGTCGGCGCCGCGGGCTCCGACTTCGACGAGTACCGCGCCTGGCTCGACCGGCACGGCGTGGACACTCACTCCGTCCGGATCTCCGAGACGCTGCACACCGCTCGCTTCGTGTGCACCACGGACGCCGACCACAACCAGATCGGCTCCTTCTACACCGGTGCGATGAGCGAGGCCCGCCTCATCGAGCTGCAAGCGGTCGCCGAGCGCGTCGGCGGCCTCGACCTGGTCCTGATCGGCGCGGACGACCCGGAGGCCATGCTCCGCCACACCGAGGAGTGCCGCACCCGCGGCATCCCGTTCGCCGCGGACTTCTCCCAGCAGATCGCCCGCATGGAGGGCGAGGAGATCCGCAACCTCCTGGAGGGCGCGACCTACCTCTTCTCGAACGAGTACGAGAAGGGCCTGATCGAGTCCAAGACCGGCTGGACCGACGCCGAGATCCTGGGCAAGGTCGGCCACCGCGTCACCACCCTCGGCGCCAACGGCGTGCGCATCGAGGCGGTCGGACAGGACCCGGTCGTGGTCGGCGTGCCCGAGGAGAAGGCCAAGGCGGACCCGACGGGCGTGGGCGACGCGTTCCGCGCCGGCTTCCTCTCCGGTCTGTCCTGGGGCGTCTCGCACGAGCGCGCCGCGCAGGTCGGCTGCATGCTCGCCACCCTGGTGATCGAGACGACCGGCACCCAGGAGTACGAGCTGCACCGCGCCCAGTTCATGGAGCGCTTCACCAAGCAGTACGGCGACGAGGCCGCCCTCGAGGTCAAGGCCCACCTGCCGTAGCGCGACGGCCGGGTACGGGAGCCCCGTACGCGAGGGCCGGGTACGGGAACTCCGTACGCGAGGGCCGGGTACGGGAGCCCCGTACCCGGCCGCCTTCCGCGCCGCTAACCGAGGCGCCGCACCACGTACGCCACCCCGTGCGCCCGCTCCCGCGCCCCCACGTACTCCTGCCGCTGCGTCCAGCACCACGCCGGGATGTCCACGGCCGCGACCTCGTCGTCCGACAGGACGGTGACCTCGCCGCCGACGCGGACCCGGGGGAGCGCCTTCGCCAGTTCGATCACCGGCTGGGGGCAGCGCTCGCCGAGCGCGTCGACCGTCAGCTCCTCCAGGGTGCCCGCGGCGGCGGGGGCGACCGGCGCCCCCAGCCTCTCGCGCACCCCGGCGACGGCCCCCGGCAGCACGTCGAGGAAGCGCTCGACGTCCGCGGCGCCGGTGCCTGGCGGCAGCGACACCCGTACGTTGCCCTCACTGACCACGCCCATCGCCTTCAGCACATGGCTCGGGGTCAGGGTGCTGCTCGTACAGGAGGAGCCGGACGAGACCGAGAAGCCCGCGCGGTCCAGCTCGTGCAGCAGGCTCTCGCCGTCGACATAGAGACAGGAGAAGGTGACGAGGTGCGGAAGCCGCCGCTCCGGCGCGCCGACGACCTCCACGTCCGGCACCAGGCGCGGCACCCGGGCCCGGATCAGGTCCGTCAGCTCCCGCAGCCGCGCCGCCTCCGCCGCGGCCTCGGCCCGCACCGCCCTGAGCGCCGCGGCGGCCGCCACGATCGCCGGAATGTTCTGGAACCCGGCGGACCGCCCCGACTCCCGCTCGTCCACCGGACCTTGCGGCGCGAACCGCACCCCCTTGCGCACCACGAGGAATCCGACCCCCGCGGGGCCGCCCCATTTGTGGGCACTCGCCGTGAGCAGGGACCAGTCGCCGTCCACGGGTCCCCACGGGAGGGACTGCGCCGCGTCCACGAGCAGCGGCACCCCGGCCGCCCGGCAGGCCTCGGCGACCACGGCCACCGGCTGCTCGGTGCCCACCTCGTGGTTGGCGGACTGGAGGCAGGCGAGCGCGGTGTCCTCGCTCAGCGCGGCGGCGTACGCGTCCGGGTCCACCGCACCCGACCGGTCCACGGCGACCTCGGTCACCGTGCCGCCCGCCCGCTCGTGGGACGCGGCCGAATGGAGGACGGCCGAATGTTCGACGGCGGAGACCACGAGGTGCCGCCCCACCCGGTGCCGTCCGGCGAGCGCGCCCGCGATCCCGTCGTACAGCGCCCGCGTCCCCGACGAGGCGAACACCAATTCGTCCGCCCGGCACCCCACCGCCTCGGCCGCGGCCTCCCGGGCGGCGTCGAGCAGCATCCGGGCCCGCCGCCCCTCCCGGTAGAGCCGGGCGGGATCGGCCCACCCGTCGTCGACCGAGGCCACCAGGGCCTGCCGGGCGACGGGGTGAAGGGGAACTCCGGAGGCAGCGTCGAAGTAGGGCACGCGGTCAACCTAAACGTTTCGGCCGGGAGCCCTCGAAAGGGGCGCGGGGAACCGCGCGCGCGGCCACAGCGAACCGCCGGTCGCCGAACAAGCGTGCTGCCCCGAGCTCCGCGGCGCCCGATCCACCGTCAGATACCGGCTGGCGGAGGGGCACCCCACCCCGACAGAGTGACCCGCGGCGCGTTAGGCACCCTCCCCGCGCGACCCCAAATAGCGTCCAGTAGGGTTTGGTCCGCATAAACATCCAAACCCCTGCCCGACGCAGGGCGGCGACCGACCACCGAGAAGGCCGCAGCCAACAGCGCGGGCGAGACTCTCGGGAAGGCGCTACGTGAGTCCCAACGGCTCCGACCGCTCGCCGCGGCGCCCGATGCGGCGGAAGCTGCTGCAGGCATTGACTGCGGGCCTGGTCCTGGTAACCGCCACCGGTTGCACATACAAGGACTTTCCCCGCCTTGGTATGCCGACCCCGGTCACGGAGGAGGCCCCGCGGATCCTCTCCCTCTGGCAGGGCTCGTGGGCGGCTGCGCTCGCCACGGGCGTGCTGGTCTGGGGCCTGATCCTGTGGAGCGTCATCTTCCACCGGCGCAGCCGCACCAAGGTGGAGGTCCCTCCGCAGACGCGTTACAACATGCCCATCGAGGCGCTGTACACGGTGGTCCCGCTCATCATCGTCTCGGTGCTCTTCTACTTCACGGCACGTGACGAGTCCAAGCTCCTCAAGCTCGACGACAAGCCCGCCCACACCATCAACGTGGTCGGCTTCCAGTGGAGCTGGGGCTTCAACTACATCGAGAACGTGCCGGGGTCCAACAAGGACAACGCCAGGACCGCCAAGGAACTGGACGCGATCCCGGACCGGTTCCGCAAGGACTTCCCGGCCGACGCCGGCGGTGTCCACCAGGTCGGCACGCCCGGCGAGCGGAACCCGCAGAACGGCAACCCGGGCCCGACCCTCTGGCTCCCCAAGGGCGAGAAGGTCCGCTTCGTACTGACTTCGCGTGACGTCATCCACTCCTTCTGGGTGGTTCCGTTCCTCATGAAGCAGGACGTCATCCCGGGTCACACCAACGCCTTCGAGGTCACTCCGAACAAGGAGGGCACCTTCATGGGCAAGTGCGCCGAACTGTGCGGCGTCGACCACTCCCGGATGCTCTTCAACGTCAAGGTCGTCTCTCCCGAGCGCTACAAGCAGCACCTCGAGGACCTCGCGAAGAAGAACCAGACCGGTTACATCCCGGCCGGCATCGAGCAGACGGGCCACGAGAAGAACCGGGAGACGAACAACCTGTGAGCATCCTCAACGAACCCCAGGGTGCCGCGGCGGCGGAAGACTCGTACTACGAGGACGAGCTGCCGGTCAGGCGCAAGCAGCCGGGCAACGTCGTCGTCAAGTGGATGACCACCACTGACCACAAGACGATCGGCACGCTCTATCTGGTCACGTCGTTCGCGTTCTTCTGCATCGGCGGGGTGATGGCGCTCTTCATGCGCGCCGAGCTGGCCCGTCCGGGTACGCAGATCATGTCGAACGAGCAGTTCAACCAGGCGTTCACGATGCACGGCACGATCATGCTGCTGATGTTCGCGACGCCGTTGTTCGCGGGCTTCGCGAACTGGATCATGCCGCTCCAGATCGGCGCCCCCGACGTGGCCTTCCCGCGTCTGAACATGTTCGCCTACTGGCTCTACCTGTTCGGCTCGCTGATCGCGATCGGTGGCTTCCTCACCCCGAACGGCGCCGCGGACTTCGGTTGGTTCGCCTACTCGCCGCTCTCGGACGCGGTCCGGTCGCCGGGCATCGGCGCCGACATGTGGATCATGGGTCTGGCCTTCTCCGGCTTCGGTACGATCCTCGGCTCGGTCAACTTCATCACCACGATCATCTGCATGCGCGCGCCCGGCATGACGATGTTCCGCATGCCGATCTTCGTGTGGAACGTGCTGCTCACGGCCGTCCTGGTGCTGCTCGCCTTCCCGGTCCTTGCCGCCGCGCTGTTCGCCCTGGAGGCGGACCGCAAATTCGGCGCCCATATCTTCGACGCGGCCAATGGCGGCGCATTGCTCTGGCAACACCTCTTCTGGTTCTTCGGCCATCCAGAGGTGTACATCATCGCGCTGCCGTTCTTCGGAATCATTTCCGAGGTCATTCCGGTCTTCTCCCGCAAGCCGATGTTCGGCTACATGGGCCTGATCGGCGCGACCATCGCGATCGCCGGTCTCTCGGTGACGGTGTGGGCACATCACATGTACGTCACGGGCGGGGTGCTCCTACCGTTCTTCTCCTTCATGACGTTCCTCATCGCCGTACCGACAGGCGTGAAGTTCTTCAACTGGATCGGAACGATGTGGAAGGGGTCCCTGTCCTTCGAGACCCCGATGCTCTGGGCGGTCGGCTTCCTGATCACCTTCACCTTCGGCGGTCTGACGGGTGTCATCCTGGCCTCGCCGCCGCTGGACTTCCACGTGTCGGACTCGTACTTCGTGGTCGCGCACTTCCACTACGTCGTCTTCGGCACCGTGGTGTTCGCGATGTTCTCCGGATTCCACTTCTGGTGGCCGAAGTTCACGGGCAAGATGCTCGACGAGCGCCTCGGCAAGATCACCTTCTGGACGCTGTTCGTGGGCTTCCACGGCACCTTCCTCGTCCAGCACTGGCTGGGCGCCGAGGGCATGCCGCGCCGGTACGCGGACTACCTGGACGCCGACGGCTTCACCGCCCTGAACACGATCTCGACGATCTGTTCGTTCCTGCTCGGTCTGTCGATCCTGCCGTTCTTCTACAACATCTGGAAGACCGCCAAGTACGGCAAGAAGATCGAGGTCGACGACCCGTGGGGCTACGGCCGCTCGCTCGAGTGGGCCACGTCCTGCCCGCCCCCGCGGCACAACTTCCTCACGCTGCCGCGCATCCGCAGTGAATCCCCGGCGTTCGACCTGCACCACCCGGAGATCGCCGCTCTCGACCAGCTCGAGAACGCCGACCACGGCGACAAGGCCCTCGCCGGCAGCAAGGAGGCCGGCAAGTGAAGATCCAGGGCAAGATGTTCATCTGGCTGAGCGTCTTCGTACTGATCATGGCCGTCGTGTACGGCTGGTGGTCGAAGGAGCCCGCCGGCACCACCGCGCTCTTCCTGGCCTTCGGCCTGTGCATCATGATCGGCTACTACCTGGCCTTCACGGCCCGGCGGGTCGACGCCTCGGCACAGGACAACAAGGAGGCGGACGTCGCGGACGAGGCCGGCGAGGTGGGCTTCTTCAGCCCGCACAGCTGGCAGCCGCTGTCCCTGGCCATCGGTGGCGCGTTCGCCTTCATGGGCGTCGTCTTCGGCTGGTGGCTGCTGTACTTCTCGGCCCCGATCCTGCTGATCGGCCTGTGGGGCTGGGTCTTCGAGTACTACCGCGGCGAGAACCAGAACCAGTAGTCCTCCCGCTGGTCCTGTTGCACCGAAGGTCCGAAGGGGCCCGGACACTCCGTCAGGAGCGTCCGGGCCCCTTCGGTCTGCCGTTCGCCCGTCCGGGGGAATCCGGGGAGACTCGTACGGAGCACTCGGCGCGCCGGACCCGGCGGATCTTCATACCGTGTGCTCATGAGCAACTCTCCGCGAATCCGCACGGTACTGAGCTGTACGTTGCTGGTGGTCGCCCTCGGTGCGGGGGCCACGGCCTGCGGCAACGACGGCCATCCGCTCTCGGCCGAGCCGTACGACGCGGCGAGCCAGATCGCCTTCAGCGGGCCCGCGGGCAGCCGGAAGGCCGACCCGGACAAGCCCCTCGAAGTCACCGCCCAGGGCGGCGAGGGACGCATCACCGATGTGACCGCCACCGACGCCATGGGCCGCTACGTGGCGGGCGAACTGCGCGCCGACGGCTCCCGGTGGCGCAGCACGGCGCCACTGGCCGCCGGCGCGCACTACAGGGTCCGGGTCAGCACGGAGGACGACAAGGGCGCACCGGGCCGCAAGGTCATCACCTTCGCCACGAACCAGCCCGACCGGAGCAAGCAGCTCCAGGTCACCTTCGGCCCGCAGGCGGGCAAGTACGGCGTGGGCCAGCCCGCCACCGCGAAGCTCAGCGCCGACGTCCGGGGCAAGGAGCCGAGGGCCGCCGTGGAACGGGCCCTGAAGGTGCGCTCACAGCCCGCCACGGAGGGCGCCTGGCACTGGGTGGACGACAGGACGCTGCACTACCGCCCCAAGGAGTACTGGCCCGCCAACGCCACCGTGGACCTGCACAGCAACCTCGACGGCATCAAGGTCACAGACAGGCTCTGGGGCGGCTCCGCCAAGCCGCTGCGCTTCACCACCGGCGACAGGATCGAGGCGGTGACGGACGCCGGGGCGCACTCGATGACCGTCTACCGCAACGGCAAGAAGATCAATTCCATCCCGGTGACCACCGGCAAGCCCGGCTACGCCACCCGCAACGGCATCAAGGTGGTGCTCGGCAAGGAGTACGTCGTCCGCATGACCAGCGCCAGCATCGGCTCCGCGGACTTCTACGACAAGATGGTCTACTACGCGACCAGGGTCACCGACAGCGGCGAGTACGTGCACGCGGCCCCCTGGTCGGTGGCCTCCCAGGGCAGCGCGAACACCAGCCACGGCTGCACGGGCATGAGCACGGGCAACGCCGCCTGGTTCTACGAGACCGTCCGCCAGGGCGACATCGTGAAGGTCGTCAACAGTTACGGCGCCGACATGGACCCGTTCGGGAACGGATTCGGCGACTGGAACGTGAGCTGGGACAAATGGCGCAAGGGCAGCGCCCTCCTGGCCGACACCGAGGAGGGCCCGCCCCGCACGGACGCGGCCCGCCTGCGCCCCCAGTCGGCGTAGGGGCCCAGAAGGGCCCCGAAGGGCCCTGAGAGGGCGCGCAAACCCAAACCCGGGCTCAGGCGCTCAAGGCCGCCCGGCTGCGCAGCAGGGACGCCAACGCGGAGGCGAACTCCACGGGCTCGACCGGCAAGGTCACCGCGGCCTCGGCCCGGCTCCAGGTGGCAAGCCACGCGTCCTGCGGCCGCCCGATGAGCAGAAGCACCGGCGGCGCCTGGAAGACCTCGTCCTTGATCTGCCGGCACACACCCATGCCGCCGGCGGGCGCGGCCTCCCCGTCGAGCACGCAGACGTCGATGCCGCCCCGGTCCAGCTCCCGCAGGACCGCCGGGAGCGTCGCGCACTCGACGAAGCGGACTTCGGGCACGTCACCGGCCGGCCTGCGCCCGGTGGCCAGGCGGACCTGCTCCCGGGTGCTCGCGTCGTCGCTGTAGACAAGCACCGTGGCGGTCGGCTGCATGGTTCCTCCGCTTCGTCGAGGGGATCTCGCGCGGATGCTACCCCTCCCGACACCCCGTCAACAGCGCTTCGGGCACCGCCGCGATGGGCCATACGGGCTGGACACACGCCGCGGACACTCCGAACGGCACCCCCCGGGGTGAGGGCGGGATAAGCGACCGACATAATGTCGGTCGTGGCGACAGCAACGACAGTAGATACCGGGCACGCGCACCCGCCGGTCAATCGACCGAACCTCACCAGCGTCGGAACCATCATCTGGCTGAGTTCCGAGCTGATGTTCTTCGCGGCCCTCTTCGCGATGTACTTCACCCTGCGATCGGTGACAGGTCCAGAGCACTGGAAGGAAATGGCGGACAGCCTGAACTTCCCGTTCTCGGCGACGAACACCACCATCCTGGTGCTCTCCTCCCTCACGTGTCAGCTCGGCGTCTTCGCCGCCGAGCGCGGTGACGTGAAGAAGCTCCGGATGTGGTTCATCGTCACCTTCATCATGGGTGCGATCTTCATCGGAGGTCAGGTCTTCGAGTACACGGAGCTGGTCAAGCACGAGGGCCTCTCGCTCTCGTCGGACCCGTACGGCTCGGTGTTCTACCTGACCACCGGGTTCCACGGACTGCATGTGACAGGCGGCCTGATCGCCTTCCTGCTGGTCCTCGGCCGCACCTACGCGGCCCGGAGGTTCACCCACGAGCAGGCGACCGCCGCCATCGTCGTGTCCTACTACTGGCACTTCGTCGATGTCGTCTGGATCGGCCTCTTCGCCACGATCTACATGATCAAGTAATCGGTACCGGGGACCGCGGCGGCGCTTCGGCCGCCCCGACGCACCCGACGTACCGACACATTCCAGAAGCATCGACGCAGAAGATCCTGACACCGGGGTAATCCGTGAAAAAGCTCTCCGCACGACGACGCCATCCGCTGGCGGCGGTCGTCGTCCTACTCCTCGCGCTGGCGGCCACCGGGGGGCTGTACGCCGCGTTCGCTCCGGCGGACAAGGCGCAGGCCGACGAAACCGCTCAGTCCCTCGCCATCGACGAGGGCAAGAAGCTCTATGCCGTGGGCTGCTCCAGCTGCCACGGAACCGGCGGTCAGGGCTCCTCCGACGGCCCGAGCCTGGTGGGCGTGGGCGCCGCCGCTGTCGACTTCCAGGTCGGCACCGGCCGGATGCCGCTCCAGCAGCAGGGCGCCCAGGCGCCCAAGAAGAAGGTCATCTACAACCAGGCCCAGATCGACCAGCTGGCCGCGTACGTGGCCTCGCTCGGCGCGGGACCCAACGTCCCGACGAAGAAGCAGGTCAGCCCCGAGGGCGCCGACATCGCCAACGGCGGTGAACTCTTCCGTACCAACTGCGCGCAGTGCCACAACTTCACCGGTGAAGGCGGCGCGCTGACGCACGGCAAGTACGCCCCGAGCCTGGAGGGCGTCAGCCCCAAGCACATCTACGAGGCCATGCAGACGGGCCCGCAGAACATGCCGTCCTTCCCCGACACGACGATGCCGGAGAAGAGCAAGAAGGACATCATCGCGTACCTCGACGCGGTCAACGGTGAGCAGACCAAGAGCCCCGGCGGCCTCAAGCTGGGCGGTCTCGGACCGGTCAGCGAAGGCCTCTTCGCCTGGATCTTCGGCCTCGGCGCACTGATCGCGGTCGCCGTGTGGGTCGCCGCCCGGACCGCAAAGGCCAAGAAGTCATGAGTGGACAAGAGAACCCAGAGAACCTGCCCAGCGCGCAGGAATCCGCCCACGGCGGCGTAGCCGTGGCCGACGAGGCCCACCCGTTCGCGGACCCGGGGCTCCCGCCCCACGAGCACCGCGTCCAGGACATCGACGAGAAGGCCGCCCGGCGCTCCGAGCGCACCGTGGCGATGCTCTTCACCATCTCGATGCTGGCCACCGTCGGCTTCATCGCCTCGTTCGTGGCCTTCCCGGTCGACAAGAGCGTCTACATCTGGCCCATCGGCCACATCAGCGCGCTCAACTTCGCTCTGGGCATGACCCTCGGTACCGCGCTGTTCTGCATCGGCGCGGGCGCGGTCCACTGGGCCCGCACCCTGATGTCCGACGTGGAGGTCGCCGACGACCGGCACCCGATCGAGGCCGAGCCCGAGGTCAAGGCCAAGGTCATGGCGGACTTCGCGGCGGGTGCCAAGGAGTCCCAGCTCGGCCGGCGCAAGCTGATCCGCAACACCATGTTCGGCGCGCTCGCCATGGTCCCGCTGTCCGGTGTCGTCCTGCTGCGTGACCTCGGTCCGCTGCCGGAGGACAAGCTGCGGCACACGCTGTGGTCCAAGGGCAAGCTGCTCGTGAACATGAACACGAACGAGCCGCTGCGTCCCTCGGACGTCCAGGTCGGATCGCTGACCTTCGCCAAGCCCGAGGGTCTGGAGGAGCACGACCACTCCTTCCAGAAGGAGATCGCCAAGGCGGCCCTGATGATCGTGCGGATCCAGCCGGACGACATCAAGGACAAGCGCGAGCTCGCGTGGTCGCACGAGGGCGTCGTGGCGTACTCCAAGATCTGCACCCACGTGGGCTGCCCGATCTCCCTGTACGAGCAGCAGACGCACCACGTCCTCTGCCCGTGCCACCAGTCCACCTTCGACCTCTCCGACGGTGCCCGAGTGATCTTCGGCCCGGCCGGTCACGCGCTGCCGCAGTTGCGCATCGGCGTGAACGAGGAGGGCTACCTCGAGGCGCTCGGCGACTTCGAAGAGCCCGTCGGTCCTGCCTTCTGGGAGCGCGGATGAGTACCGAGAACAGCACGTCGACGGCGGCTCCGGCCGCCCCGGCGAACGACAGCCGCAAGCAGGCGCCCGCGGGTGAGCGGGTCGCCGACTGGGCGGACGGCAGGCTCGGGATCTACTCCCTGGCCAAGGCCAACATGCGCAAGATCTTCCCGGACCACTGGTCCTTCATGCTCGGTGAGATCTGCCTCTACAGCTTCATCATCATCATCCTCACGGGTGTGTACCTGACGCTGTTCTTCCACCCGTCGATGAACGAGGTGGAGTACCACGGCAGCTACGTGCCCTTGCAGGGCCAGCTGATGTCCGAGGCGTTCAACTCGACCATGCACATCTCCTTCGATGTGCGCGGTGGTCTGCTGATCCGGCAGATCCACCACTGGGCGGCGCTGATCTTCCTCGCCGGCATGTTCGTGCACATGATGCGCGTGTTCTTCACCGGTGCCTTCCGCAAGCCGCGCGAGGTCAACTGGGTGTTCGGCTTCCTGCTGTTCGTCCTCGGCATGTTCACCGGCTTCACCGGTTACTCGCTCCCGGACGACCTGCTCTCCGGCACCGGTGTGCGCTTCATGCAGGGCGCGGTCCTGTCCGTGCCGATCGTGGGCACGTATCTGTCGATGTTCCTGTTCGGCGGCGAGTTCCCCGGCGGCGACTTCGTGGCCCGGTTCTACTCGGTCCACATCCTGCTGCTGCCCGGCATCATGCTCGGCCTCGTGGTGGCGCACCTGATCCTGGTCTTCTACCACAAGCACACGCAGTTCGCGGGCCCCGGCAAGACCAACAAGAACGTCGTCGGCATGCCGCTGCTCCCGGTCTACATGGCCAAGGCCGGAGGCTTCTTCTTCCTGGTCTTCGGTGTCATCGCGGCCATCTCCGCCATCGCCACGATCAACCCGATCTGGGCGCTCGGCCCGTACCGCCCGGACCAGGTGTCCACCGGCGCGCAGCCCGACTGGTACATGGGCTTCTCCGAGGGCCTGATCCGTGTCATGCCCGGCTGGGAGATCAACTTCTGGGGTCACACGCTGGTCCTCGGCGTCTTCATCCCGCTGATCATCTTCCCGCTGGTCCTGGTCGCGATCGCGGTCTACCCGTTCATCGAGTCCTGGGTCACCGGTGACAAGCGCGAGCACCACATCCTGGACCGCCCGCGCAACGTCCCGACCCGCACGGCGTTCGGTGTCGCCTGGATGACGTGGTACTTCGTGCTGCTCGTCGGTGGCGGCAACGACCTGTGGGCCACGCACTTCCATCTGTCGATCAACACGATCACCTGGTTCGTGCGCGTCGCCTTCTTCGTCGGACCGGTCATCGCGTTCATCGTCACCAAGCGGATCTGCCTGGGTCTCCAGCGCCGCGACAAGGAGAAGGTGCTGCACGGACGCGAGTCCGGCATCATCAAGCGCCTGCCGCACGGCGAGTTCATCGAGGTGCACGAGCCGCTCGACTCCGAGCAGCTGCACACCCTCACCGCGCACGAGCAGTACAAGCCGCTCGAGATCGGCCCGACGGTCGACGAGAACGGGGTGCAGCGCAAGGTGAAGGGCTCGCAGAAGCTCAAGGCGAAGCTCTCCAAGGGCTTCTACGGCGAGGACAGCCAGATCCCGAAGCCGACCGCCGAGGAGTACAAGGAGATCACGAGCGGCCACGGCCACCACTGATCCCCGCGCGCCGCGACGCGCGCCGACCCCGAAGGTCGCCACGGCAGGAGCCCCGTCCAGTGCATGGACGGGGCTCTTTGCCGTCCCCGGGGCTGGATAGGGTGGCGGGGCACCCCCAAGTGCCGGGGTGCCCTCGTCGCGAGATCCCGCGAGAGACCCGTCTGACACCCAGGAGCGGCCATGAGCGCTGTGCACCCCGCAGGAGGCGACACCGCGGCGGCCCGTTCCTGGCCGGACGTACTGAACGGGCTGCTCGACGGGCGCGACCAGAGCGCGGACGACACGGCCTGGGCCATGGACCGCATCATGCGCGGCGAGGCCACCGACGCGCAGATCGCGGGCTTCGCGGTGGCGCTGCGGGCCAAGGGCGAGACCGTCGAGGAGATCTCCGGCCTGGTCCGCGCGATGTACGAGCACGCCCACGTCATCGACGTGCCGGGCCCGAGCGTCGACATCGTCGGCACCGGCGGCGACGGCGCCAGAACGGTGAACATCTCCACCATGTCCGCGATCGTCGTCGCCGGCACCGGTGCGAAGGTCGTCAAGCACGGCAACCGCGCGGCGTCCTCCGCTAGCGGAGCCTCCGACGTCCTGGAGAAGCTCGGCGTCAATCTGGAGCTCACCCCGCAGCGGGTGCGGGAGGTCGCCGACGAGGCGGGCATCACCTTCTGCTTCGCCGTGAAGTTCCACCCCGCGCTGCGGCACGTGGCGCCCGCGCGGCGCGAGCTGGGCATCCGGACCACGTTCAACTTCCTCGGTCCGCTGACCAACCCCGCCAGGGTGCGGGCGCAGGCCACCGGGGTCGCCGACGCGCGGATGGCGCCGATCCTCGCCGGCGTGCTCGCCGAGCGGGGCTCGTCCGCGCTCGTCTTCCGCGGTGACGACGGGCTCGACGAGCTCACCACGACGGCGACGTCCCGGGTGTGGGTGGTACGGGACGGGGGCGTGCGCGAGGAGGCCTTCGACCCCCGGGACGTCGGTGTGGACCTGGTGCCGGTGGAGGCGCTGAGGGGGGCTGACGCCGCCTACAACGCCGATGTCGCCCGGCGGTTGCTCGACGGGGAGTCCGGGCCCGTGCGGGACGCGGTCCTCCTCAACTCCGCCGCCGCGCTGGTCGCCCTCGGGCAGGGCGAAGGCTCCCTCCCCGAGCAGATCCTGGCCGGGATGGCCAAGGCCGCCGAGGCCATCGACTCGGGCGCCGCCAAGGCCGCGCTCGCGCGCTGGATCACCGCCAGCAACCGGTAGCCCCCCTGAAGGGGCGCGGGGAACTGCGCGCTCGGCCCGCGAAGGGCCGCAGACGCGTCTGCCGAGCAACTGTGCAGACGCGTCTGCGGCTTTTTCGTGGCTGGTCGCGCAGTTCCCCGCGCCCCTGGTGGGGCGCCGGACGCGCGCCCGCGCGGACGGGGCCGTCCGAATTCTGGACGGTGGTGTTGCGTTGGCAAGATCATGTGGCAGGATGCTGCGCAGGTCATGAGTAACAGCGACTACGGCCCCGGCCCGCTGTTCGGCAACCCTCCGTCCGTGGCGGGGTGCCCCGGGTGAAGACCAGGCGGTGGACAGCAAGGTTCATCGCAAGCGCGGACCCCTCGCGTCACCAGGGGTCCTGGTCGTCGAGGGAGCAGTCTCGTGAGCAAGCGAATGCGCTAGGGCCTCCGGCCCCGTTTTCCTGAACCCTCCGCCCGGCGAAGAGCGCCGCGCGTCGAGGCAACACCCGTACGCGGAGCGCCGATCGCGCCGTCGCGGCCACCGCCGCCGTCGTCCTCGCCGCCGCACGGGATCTTACGCAGCTGTTCCTTCGTGCCCGCAGGGAGATTTCGTCATGTCCGCACGCCCCGCCGCCCAGGTCGCCACCGCCCCCGCCACCGGCTCCGCCACCGACCCGGCGGACCCCGCCTGCGCCGCGCCGCTGCCCGTCCTCGGCCGCGATGTCACCGTTCCCCTCGTCACCGGCGGCGAGGTGACGTACGCGGCCCTCGACTACGCCGCGAGCGCCCCCGCCCTCCAGCGCGTGTGGGACGACGTGGCCGCGTACGCGCCGTACTACGGCAGCGTGCACCGCGGTGCCGGATACCTGTCGCAGCTGTCGACCGACCTGTTCGAGAACGCCCGGAGGACCGTCGCCGACTTCCTCGGGTGCCGGGAGGGCGACCAGGTGGTGTTCACGCGGTCCACCACCGACTCCCTGAACCTGCTCGCCGCCGCCCTGCCCGCCGACTGCCAGGTCTTCGTGTTCGAGACCGAGCACCACGCCTCGCTGCTGCCGTGGCGCGACGCCCGCGTCACCTACCTCGACGCCCCGCGCACCCACGACGACGCCGTCCACACCCTGGAGCGCGCCCTCGCCGACCGCGAACCCCACGGGCCTGCCCTGGTGTGCGTCACCGGCGCGTCGAACGTCACCGGCGAGCTGTGGCCGGTGCGTGAGCTGGCCGCCGCCGCGCACGCGCACGGCGCCCGCATCGTGCTCGACGCCGCCCAGCTGGCGCCGCACCACGCGGTGGACCTGGCCGAGCTCGACGTCGACTGGGTCGCCTTCTCCGGCCACAAGCTGTACGCGCCCTTCGGCTCCGGCGTGCTCGCCGGCCGCGTCGACTGGCTCCAGGAGGCCGAGCCGTACCTGGCGGGCGGCGGCGCCTCGCGGAAGGTGGCGCGCCGCGCCGACGGGGGAGTGGACGTCGAGTGGCACGACACGGCCGCCCGGCACGAGGCGGGCTCGCCCAACGTCATCGGCGCGTACTCCATCGCCTCCGCGTGCAGGGCGCTCCAGGAGGCCGGGTTCGACTCGCTCGTGGAGCGGGAGCGGCACCTGATCCGCACGGTCCGCGCGGGGCTCGCCGAGGTGCCGCAGGTGCGGGTGCTCTCGCTGTTCGGGGACGACGCGCCGCGCGTCGGCGTCATCTCGTTCGTCGTGGACGGCTGGAACAGCTCGCACTTCGCGGCCGCGCTGTCCGCCGAGTACGGCATCGGGGTGCGCGACGGCCTGTTCTGCGCGCACCCGCTGGTGCGCACCCTGCTCGGCGGCACGTCCGAGGAGCCCGGCGAGTGCGGCGCCCCGGAGGCCGCGCCCGGCGAGCGGTCCCTGAACGCGATCCGGGTGAGCTTCGGCGCGGGCACCCCGGACGAGCACGTGGAGCGGTTCGTACGGGCCGTCAAGGAACTGGTCGCCGACGGCGCCCGCTGGAACTACCGCACCGAGGACGGGCGTTGTGTGCCGGACACCGACGCCACCGGTGCCGCCACCGGTGCCGCCGCGGCCTGAACCGGCAGCCTGGAGCCCAGCACGATCATGCGCAGGGCGCGTTCGGTGGCGTCGGTGAGGAACTCCGCGCCCCGGCTCAGTGCCTCCGTGAGCGACACCGGGGCGGGCAGGATCGCGCTGTAGGCGTCCACGCCGAGCGCGCGCACCTCCTGCGCTCCGTCGCCGATGGTGCCCGCGAGCACGAGCACCGGCCTGCCGCACCGCTTGGCGCGGCGCGCCACCTCCGCGGGCACCTTGCCGCGCGGCGTCTGGTGGTCGAGGGCGCCCTCGGCGGTGACGACCAGGTCGGCGCGGGCGAGCCTGGCGTCCAGGTCCAGATGGTCGAGGAGCACGTCGAAGCGGGGCAGGAGCCGGGCGCCGAGCGCGGCGAGCCCCGCGCCGAGGCCTCCGGACGCGCCGGTGCCCGGGCCCCCGCGGAGGTCCGTGGCGACGCCGAGGTCGCGCGTGAGGACGTACGCCCAGTGGTCGAGGGCTCCGGCGAGCTCCTCGACCTGGGCGGGTGTCGCGCCCTTCTGCGGGCCGAAGACCCGGGCCACACCGTTGGGGCCGCACAGGACGTTGTGCGGGTTGCAGGCGACGAGCAGCTCGGTGCGGGCCAGGCGGGGGTCGACGCGCGCGGTGTCGATGTGGTGAAGGCGCGTCAGCTCTCGCCCCCCGTACGGGAGTTCCCAGCCGTCGGCGTCCAGGAGCCGCGCGCCGAGTGCCTGGAGCGCGCCCGCGCCCCCGTCGGAGGTGCCCGAGTCGCCGCAGCCCACCAGGACGCGGCGGGCGCCGGTGTCGAGGGCGGCCCTGATCAGCTCGCCGACGCCGTACGTGGTGGTGGCACCCGGGTCGCGCAGGTCCCGCGGGACCAGGCCGAGGCCCGCGGCGGCTGCCATCTCCACGACGGCGGTGCCGGAGCCGAGCAGCGCGAAGTGCGTGCCGATGCGCTCACCGAGGGGGCCCGTCGCGGGCAGCGCCACCAGCCGGCCCCCGGTGGCCGCGGCGAGCGCCTGCGCGGTGCCCTCGCCGCCGTCCACCAGCGGGATCAGGTCGACCTCTGCGTCCGGTACGACACGCCGCACACCGGCGGCGATGGCCTCGGCGGCGGACTGCGCGGACAGGGACTCCTTGAAGCCGCTGGGCGCGACGGCGACACGGGTCAGGGACATGGACGTACTCCTTGCGAAGGCGGGCGGGCGGGAGGGGCGGGCGTACGGCGAAGGCGTGGGCTCAGCGGACGACGGGCACGCCGAGCAGGGGCCACACCGCGAGCGCGAACAGCAGGACGAGCGCCGCCGTCAGGGGAGCGAGCACGGCGGACAGACGCAGCAGGTCACGCGAGGTGTAGGTGGGCGTACCCGGTAGGTCGGCGAAGAGGGTGACCGGCTTGGCGGACGCGGGCAGGGTGTGGCAGAAACCGGCGGCGGCGGTGGACGCGAGCGCGGCGGCGACGGGATTGACCCCGGCACCCGCGGCAGCCGCGATCACCAGCGGCACGAGCACCGACGAGCGGGCCGAGCGGGACTGGAGGACCAGATGGGCCGCCGTGCTGACCAGGACGACCACGGCCAGGAACAGCCAGGGCGGCACATCGACGGGCAGCCCCGCCACCAGCCACTTCGCCGCCCCCGAGTCGGACATGGCGACGCCCATCGCCATCGTCGCCGCCATGAAGAGCAGCAGCGACCACGGCACCGTCCGCAGCGCGTCCTTCAGGCGTACGGTGCCGAGCGCGGGCGACGAGGCGACGACGGCGCCGATCAACGCGACCGTCGCGGGCGGCACGTGGTGCAGCGGCTCGCTGCACCACAGCGCGACGACGGTGGCGAGCAGGAGGGCACAGCGCGTCTCGGCGGGCGCCCAGGGGCCGGTGACGGGGCCGCCCGCGCCCTCGGTGTCGCGTACGTGCTCCTGCATCTGCTCGGCCGTGATCCGGACGGGGCCCGCGCGGTCGGCGCGGCGTGTCGTCGTCAACAGCACGGCTTCTGCCGCCAGATGGGACGAGACGACCGCGAGGGGCAGGCCGAGCAGCAGCCACTGCGTGAAGCCGATCCGCTCGCCCGTGCTCTCCCACAGGACCGACACCGTGATCAGATGGGCGCCCGCACCGATCAGGGTGGCGACGGCGGACAGCAGGATCACGGTCGGGAACAGCAGCGCCAGCATCACGACGAGCCGTCCGCGGTCGGCGAGGGCCTTGGCGAGCGCGAGGAAGACCGGCAGGGCGAGTGCCGCCCTGCCGGAGGTGGCCGGTACCGCGAAGGCCGTCACGACGAGCGCGGCGGTCGTCAGATGCGTCAGCTGGCGCACGCTGCGCGCCCCGCCGACCAGGAACACCGCGGCGCGCCCCGCGAGGCCGCTGCGCGCCACGGCGGCGGCGAGCACGAACGCGCAGATCAGCAGCCACACCGTCGCGTCGCCGAGGGTCCCGAAGAGCGTGTCGCTGCTGATCACGCCGGTGGCGGTGAGGGCGAGCCCGGCGCCGAGCGCGATGTAGGTGTCGTCGATCGGCGTGCCGATCCAGGCGCAGGTGGCGAGCGTGAAGACCACGAGCGTGCAGCGGGCGTCCCCGCTCAGACCGGGGAAGTTGCCGGGCACGACGAGCAGCGCGCACAGGCTCAGGGCCAGGCAGAGCAGGGTCGACTGTCGCGGGGTCGGGGTCACGGAGTCCAGGGTTCCGCCGCGCCGTGAGCCACCGATGAGCCGGAGATGAAGGGAACTTCACCGGGCCCCGCGACCCCCTCAGGCCGGCAGCCGGTACCCCATGCCCCGTACCGTCTCCACCCGCTCCGCCCCCAGCTTCTTGCGCAGCGCCCGCACGTAGACGTCCACGATGTTCGAGCCCGGGTCGAAGTCGTAGCCCCATACGTGGGACAGGATCTGCTCGCGGGACAGGACCTGCCCCGGGTGGCGCAGGAACAGTTCGAGGAGCACGAACTCACGGGCCGTCAGGTCCACCGTCCGCTCGCCCGAGCGCGCCCGGCGCGTCCGCAGGTCGAGCGTCACCTCGCCGGCGCGCAGCACGGTCACCTCGGGCGCGCGGGCCGCCGTGCGCAGCCGCAGCCGCACCCGCGCGAGGAGCTCCTCGAAGCGGAACGGCTTGGTCATCCAGTCGTCGGCGCCGCCTTCGAGACCGGCGACCGTGTCCCGCACGCAGTCACGGGCCGTCAGCACGATCACCGGCGCCGACATCCGTGCCTCGCGCAGCTCCCGCAGGACCGTGAAGCCGTCGCGTCCGGGCAGCCCGATGTCGAGCAGGATCAGGTCGAAGCCGCCGGTGAGGGCGTAGTCGTACGCCGTGTCGCCGTCGCCCACGATCGTCGTCGTGAAGCCGTTGGCGCGCAGCCCCTTGTCGACGAAGGACGCGATGCGCTCCTCGTCCTCCACGATCAGGATGCGGTTCACGCGCGGTCCCCCGCGGTCGGGTGCAGACTCACGTCCGGTCCTCCAGTACGAGTACGAATGTGGCGCCGCCGCCCTCGGTGGGGCGCAGCAGGACCTCGCCGCGGTGGCCCCTGGCGATCGCGCGGACGATGGCGAGGCCGAGCCCCGCCCCGCTGGTCCTCGCGCCGCGCCGGGACGTGCCGCGGCGGAAGCGTTCGAAGATGACCTCGGCGTCCTCGGCCTGGACGCCGGGGCCGCTGTCGGCGACGTACAGCTCGACGCGCCCCGCGGTGACCCGGGAGCCGATGCGGACGCGCTGCCCGGGCACGGTGTGCTGGACGGCGTTCTGGGCGAGCTGGACCATCGCCTGGGTGATCCGCTGCGGGTCGAGGGTGGTCTCGCTGTCGGCGACCCCGGCCAGCTCCCAGCGCCGCTCGCCGAGCGTGCGCGCCTTCACGAAGACGTCGGCGGTCAACTCGGCGACCTGCACCGGCTCCGGTCTGATGAAGTCGGGGCGCTCGGCCTTGGCCAGGAGCAGCAGGTCCTCGACGATGCGGCTCATCCGGTCCAGTTCGTCGGTGACGAGCCGGATGGTCTCCTCGCGTTCGGCGGCGGTTTCCGTGGCGCCGCCCATCAGCTCCAGGTGGCCGCGCACGATGGTGATGGGCGTGCGCAGCTCGTGCCCGGCGTCGTCGACGAACTCGCGCTGCGCGGCGAAGGCCCGCTCCAGGCGGTCGAGCATGCCGTTGAACGTCTCGGCCAGTGCGGCGATGTCGTCCCTGCCGTGCACGGGGATGCGCCGGGTCAGGTCCTGCCCGGTGAGCTGCGCGGCGGCGGCCCGCACCACCCGTACGGGTTTGAGGATGCGTCCGGCCACGGCCCACGCGATGCCCGTGGTGAGCACGAGCGCCACGCCGGAGATGGCGAGCAGGACACGGAAGACGTCGTCGGCCTTGGCCTGTTCGGCGGCCGGGTGGAAGGCCACGACGAACGCCGCCTCGGGCTCGCCGCCGTGCCGGGCGATGTCGACCTTGGACCAGCGCAGCTCGCCGGTGGGGCGGTCCAGGGTGCCGGTGGGGCCGCGGGCCGCGAAGATCGCGCGCCGGGCCGCGGGGTCGTGGTGCAGCGGATGGCGCACCGCCACCTCGCGGGGCTGGGTGTACTGCGCGGGGCCCGCGTCCGCGCGCCGCACCAGACCGATCAGTTCCTCGCCCGGGTCCGCGTACTGACGCTCCAGGAA
Source organism: Streptomyces sp. NPDC017940 (assembly GCF_044328435.1). Lineage (NCBI taxonomy): Bacteria > Bacillati > Actinomycetota > Actinomycetes > Kitasatosporales > Streptomycetaceae > Streptomyces > Streptomyces sp. NPDC017940. Next base: position 1,029,485 of record NZ_JBIRHJ010000001.1, read on the forward strand.
GACCGTGAGCAGCCGGCGCGGGTCGGTGAAGCTCTCGCCGGTCTCGGGGTCGACGCCCCGGTCGACGAAGTTGGTGAACTCCCCGGTCTCCTGGGCGAGCAGCCGGTCGACGCGGTGGTCGACGTCGCGCAGCAGGATCGAACGGGTGGTCGTGGCGACCGCGGCGAGCGCGACCGTCATCATCACGAGCAGCCACAGCAGGATGCGGACGCGGGCGGAGAGCCTGCGACGGCCGGGTCCGGACGCGTCAGCCGTCGTCGCCGGGTCCGTCGTCCCCGTCGTCGTCCGCGTCGTCGTCGTCGTACCCGGACCCGGCCCCGGAACCGCTGCCGCCGGAACCGCTGCCGCCGGAGCCGGACCCGGAGCCGGACCCGGAGCCGGGCCCGGGCCCGACGCCGGATGCGGGACCGCCGCCGGACCCCGGGCCGCTCCCGGATCCGGAGCCGCCGCCGTGGCCGGGGCCGCTTCCGGAGCCACCGCCGCTCCCTGTTCCTGGGCGGTCCCCTGTTCCTGGGCGGTCCCCGCTCCCGGGGCCGCCGCCCGCTCCGGGGGCGCGGGATCCGGTGCCGCCGTCGCCGTGCCTGTCACCCGCGTCACCCGTGTCACCCGTGCCGCCCTGATCGCCGTGCCTGCCCGTGCCGTCCGTGGAGTCGTCGCCGACCGGGGGCGGGGAGACCACCTGGTCGCTCGGGGTGGGCGGCGGTTTCGCCGGTGTGTTCGACGGGGCGCCGCTGTCCAGCTCGACCCTGGGCGGGGCCTTGGGGGCCGGGGGGTCGTCGGCGAGGACGTAGCTCGTCACGGCGATGCCGAGCGGGATCGCCACGACGGCCACCAGGGCCGCGATGCGGTGCGAGAAGACCATGGCAGCGATCGTGCTGCGCGTACCGCCTCACCAGATGAGCCGCGGATGAAGAAACCCTCATACGGGGACGGCCACGGGGTCCAGGGGCTGCCACGAGACCCGGCGGCGACCGCGGGATCCAGCGGTGGCTACGAGTCCAGACCGATCGCGAACGCCGCTTCCAGGTCGTGCTGCGAGTACGTACGGAACGCCACGTGGGTGTCCGTGCCCTCCACGCCCGGAATCTTGCTGATCTTCCCCGGGATCACGTCCGCCAGGTCGTCGTGGCGGGTCACGCGGACCATGGCGATCAGGTCGTAGGTCCCGGTGACGGAGAAGACCTCGCTGACGCAGTCGAGGGCCGCGATCGACTCGGCGATCTCCGGGATCCGGTCGACGCTGGTCTTGATGAGCACGATCGCGGTGATCACGGCTGACTGTCTCCCTCGGTGGCCTTGCCAGAGGTCCTCACTCTACTTGGCCCCCGACCACGCACCCAGGCGTACAGGAACCCCAGCGAGAAGCCCACCAGGTGCGCCAGGTACGCCACCGCGGGCCCCCGGCTCGCCTGCCCCGCCGCCACCCACTGCAACGCCACCCAGAACGGCAGCACCACCCAGGCGGGGAACCGCAGCGGCAGGAAGAACAGGAACGGGAAGAGGCTGGTGACCCGCGCCTTCGGGAAGAGATGGAGAAAGGCGCCGAGCACGGCCGAGATCGCCCCCGACGCCCCGACGAGGGTCTGGCCCGAGCCCGCGTGCGCGATCGCGTAGGCGAGCAGGGCCAGTGCTCCGCAGCCGACGTAGAAGAGTGCGTACTGGAGGTGACCCATGCGCTCCTCGACCATGAGCCCGAACACGTACAGGAACAGCATGTTGCCGAGCAGATGGAGCCAGCTGCCGTGCACGAACAGCGCGGTCACAGGGGTGAGCCAGGCCCGCGGGCTGCCGCTGAGGAGTTCGACGGGTACGACGCCCCAGCGCTCGAAGTAGGCCTCCTGCGCGACGACGAGCCCCTCCCCGGTGCCGTGGACGGGATTGAGGCCGGAGTTCGGGGAGAGCACGAAGATCGCGCAGCACGCGACGATCAGCGTGTACGTCACCGGAGCCGCCTGCTGCCTCGCCACCCGGCCGACGGCCGGCACCCACGAACTGATCATGAGCAGAGCATATGGACAGAAGGCCACTTAACGGTGGCAATACGCATAGAACGCCCCGCCCGCCCGTATGCGTACGGAGCCCCTTACCCAGGCCTTAGGGTTACGGGCAATACGCACCACGGTTCCCGAAGGAAAGCGAACGTCACGATGACGGTTCCCCTGCCGACCGACACCACCCGGTGGCGCTGCACCCTCTGCGGCAACCTGACGCGCTTCGACGTGACCCGGTCGTCGAAGGCCGTCGAGTACGTGCACCTCGACCTCGCCGGAGAGCCCGAGGTCGAGGAACGCGAGGTGGTCAGTGAGACCATCGAGTCGGTCCGCTGCCGCTGGTGCAACGCGGTGGACCAGGTGGAACTCGTGGACAGGCCCGGGGCCGGCTCCTGACGGAGCGGGCCCCGCACAGCTAGTGGGGTGACCGATGGACGAGAGCGCGAGCGGGGCGCCGGAGGACGGCGCCGCCGAGGTGCTCGACCGTCCGCTGCCCGACGGCGTGCGGCGGGCGGTCGTGCAGATCGTCTCCGAGGGCTTCGGCGGCCTCACGGTCGCCGAGCTGCCGCCGCAGCTGCGCCAGTACGCGCGGTTCACCCCGAGCAGGCGGGTGAAGTTCGCCGCCAACGCCATGGCCGCCGCCCTGGAGAGCGACCACCTGTTCCGCCAGCGCATCGGCGAACGCCTGCGGGAGGCGCAGCCGGAGCTGACCGGGGCGCTCGACGCCGGCACGCCGCCGCCCGCCGCCGACCCGCTCGACGTGGCCGCCGCGGCCTATGTCCTGCGCCCCACCGGCTGGGTGAAGCTCGTCACCGCGGCGGGCGAGGAGGCCCAGCGCGCGGACGCCGAGCGCGTCGACGAGGAGACCAGGGCCGAACTGGAGCGGCTGCGCGCCGAGCTGGCCGCCGCGCGCGCCCACACCAAGTCCGAGACCGAACGGCTGCGCGCCGAGCTGGACGTGGCGAGGCGGGAGGCCGAGTCGGCGCACCGCAAGCTGCGCAGCGCGCACAGCGACATCAAGCGCGGTGCGGCCGCCCTGCGCAAGTCGGCCGCGGAGACGGACGCCGTGCGCGCCGACAGCCAGGCGCAGCTGTCGGCCGCCGAGAGCGAGACACGGCGCCTGAAGGCGCGGCTCGGGGAGGCCGAGGCGGCCCTCGAGGCCACCCGCAGGGCCGCGCGCGAGGGCCGCAGCGTCGAGGACATGCGGGTGCGCCTGCTCCTCGACACGGTGCTCGAAGCCGCCCAGGGGCTGCGCCGCGAACTGGCGCTGCCCCCGGTGTCGGTGCGGCCCGCCGAGACCGTCGACGCCGTCGAGCCGGGGCGGATGACCCCCAAGGACATCGCCGCCCGCGCCCTGTCCGAGAACGATCCGGCCATCCTCGACCAGTTGCTCGCACTGCCCCAGGCGCATCTGGTCGTCGACGGGTACAACGTCACCAAGACCGGTTATCCCACGATGCCCCTGGAGAAGCAGCGGCTGCGCCTGCTCGGTTCGCTCTCCCAGCTCGCGCTCCAGACCGGGGCCGAGATGACCTGCGTCTTCGACGGGGCCGAGCTGGCCGCGCCGGTGCTGCTCGCGCCGCCGCGCGGAGTCCGGGTGCTGTTCTCCAAGCCCGGGGTGACGGCGGACGAGCTGATCCGTCAACTCGTGCGCGCCGAGCCGCCGGGGCGTCCGGTGGTCGTGGTGTCCACCGACCGCGAGGTGGCCGACGGCATCGCCAAGGCGGGGGCCAGGCCGGTGGCCTCCGCGGTGCTCCTGAAGCGGCTTTCGCGGGGCTGAGCCCGGCTGGTCCCATCCGCGACTCCCGTACCGTATGCCCGAATTGGTTCACGCGTGCGCGAGACGGAGCGTCAATTGACTGTTACCGAACGTGGATTCTTCGTAAAGAAAACGCTCGGCGGCTGACTTTTTCCCGGTCAGGATTTGATCTGATCATCAGCAGGTCACTAGGGTCACGCCCAGACCTCCGCTCTGTTGATCACTCATCGAAGGAGCCGCCTTCGTGGCGTCACACCGTCGACCCAAGCAGCCGGGCCGCGCCCGTGTGACCGTGCTGACCGCGACCGCGGCCGCGGCCGTCGCACTCACCTCGCAGGCCGCCAACGCCGCCCCGAGCGAGAAGCCGAGCAAGGACGAGGTCAAGTCCAAGGTCGACAAGCTCTACGAAGAGGCCGAGAAGGCGACCGAGAAGTTCAACGGCGCCAAGGAGAAGCAGCAGAAGCTGGAGAAGCAGGTCGACACCCTCCAGGACAAGGTCGCCCGCGGCCAGGACGACCTCAACGAACTGCGCGGCGGCCTCGGTTCGCTCGCCAGCGCCCAGTACCGCTCGGGCGGCATCGACCCCTCCCTCCAGCTCTTCCTCTCCTCCGACCCGGACACCTACCTCGACAAGGCCTCCGCGCTCGACCAGCTGAGCACCAAGCAGGCCGAGGCGCTGAAGAAGATCCAGGCCAAGCAGCGCACGCTCGCGCAGCAGCGCAAGGAGGCCACGGACAAGCTCGAGGACCTCGCCACCACGCGCACGGAACTCGGCAAGAAGAAGCGTGAGGTCCAGGGCAAGCTCGGCGAGGCCCAGCGGCTCCTGAACACCCTCTCCGCCGCGGAGCGCGCCGCCCTGAAGCAGAAGGAGGAGCGCGCCTCGCGCGACTCCGAGCGCCAGGCCCTCGACAAGCAGGGCCAGGCGTCGCAGGGCGAAGCGCCCAAGGGCGCGGGCAAGGGCTCGGGCCGCGCCGCGTCCGCCTACGCCGCCGCGCAGAGCAAGCTCGGTTCGCCCTACGTCTACGGCGCCACCGGCCCCAGCTCCTTCGACTGCTCCGGCCTCACCTCCTGGGCCTACGCCCAGGCTGGCATGAACATCCCGCGCACCTCGCAGGCCCAGGCCAACTACGGCACGCGCATCGCCTCGCAGGGCGACCTGCGCGTCGGCGACCTCGTCATCTTCTACGGCGACCTGCACCACGTCGGCTTCTACGCGGGCAACGGCCAGGTCCTGCACGCGCCGCGCACCGGCACCGTGGTCCGCTACGAGTCGATCAACAACATGCCGTTCCAGTTCGGCGTCCGCATCTGACCGACGCTGACCGATGCTGACCGGCGCTGGGCAAGCACTGACCGGCACTGGCAAGCGCTGACTGGCACTGACCGACACGGGTCGGCGCTGATCGACGCTGATCCGGACCCGACCTCCGGCCCCGTCCCCGGACGCGGCCCCGAACCCGGGTGCCGCCCCCCGGCCCGTGTCGGTCACACCGTCCGATCGGGCGAATTCCGATAACGCACGCTGACCCCGCGCCCTGCCGATGACCTGCGTCTGAGGCGGGGCGTCGGCATGCGCGGGCGCCTGAGGTCTTTGGCCGGGACGCAATCACGCCGCTACTGTCGCGCGCGTTCCCCGACATCCGGGGCGCAGCCCCCGCCCCGCGCGGGGGACCGGCAGCCCTCCGCCGCGCGCGGAGTGACGTTCCAGCGGAAGGGAGAGCGGCTACCCGTGGGGTCCCATCGCCGTCCCGCAGCACCCACCGGTCCCGACCGGTGCGTACGCACCGCCACCATCACCGTCCTGTCCGCCGCGGCCACCGCGGCGGCCCTCGCCGCCGTACCCGCGGGGGCGGCCCCGCAGGAGCCGCGGTCCGACACCAAGGCCGAGGTGGACCGCCTGTACGAGCAGGCCGAGCGGGCAACGGAGTCGTACAACAAGGCGGACGAGCTCACGGACCGGCTGCGCACCGAGGTCGACCGGGCCAAGGACAAGGTCGCCCGCGGCCAGGAACGCATCAACACGATGCGCGGCGCCCTCGGGTCCCTCGCCGGGGCCCAGTACCGCTCGGGCGGCATCGACCCCGCGCTCGCCCTGCTGCTGTCCTCGGACCCCGACCGCTACCTCGACCGGGCCACCGCCCTGGACCGCATGAGCGCCCGGCAGAGCGGTGAACTCACCAAGCTCCAGCGGGCCCAGCGCGCCCTGACCCAGGAACGCGCCGAAGCCACCGTGAAACTCGCGGCCCTGGAGAAGAGCCGCAAGACCGTCGCCCGCCACAAGCGCACCGTCGAGAGCAAACTCGCCAAGGCCCGGCAGCTGCTCAACTCGCTGACCGAGAAGGAGCGCGAGGGGTACGAGGGCTCCGGCCGGCCGTCCCGCTCGGCACGGGAGACAGCGCCGGACCCCACGGGCGCGGGCGCGGGCGCCCCGGCCTCCGGCCGCGCCGCCGCGGCCATCGCCGCCGCCCGCTCGGCGGTCGGCAAGCCGTACGTGTGGGGAGCCAACGGCCCCACCGGCTTCGACTGCTCGGGCCTGACCCAGTGGTCGTACGGGCAGGCGGGCGTCGGTCTGCCCCGCACCTCGCAGGCCCAGGCGGGCGCGGGCCGGCGGGTGCCGCTCGGCCAGGCGCAGCCCGGCGACCTCGTCGCCTACCGCGGGGACGCCAGCCACATCGGGATGTACGTCGGCAACGGCCAGGTGGTGCACGCGCCCTACCCCGGCGCCACCGTGCGCTACGACCCGGTCGGCATGATGCCGGTGTCCTCGGTGACCCGCGTCTGACGGACGGGCCCCGGCCGCCGCGTCCGGCGCGGGACGCGGTGGGCCCGGCCCGCCCGGGCACGGCCGCGGGGTTCGCGGGCCGCCCCCGTACGATCGGAACGTGGCTGGTCGAGGGCGTGGGCATGGGTGGGGGCGTACGGGGACGCGGCGGCACGGCGGGCGGGCGGTGGCGGGCGCGGCCGTGTGCCTCGCCGTCCTCGCGCCCGCGGGCCTCACGGGCTGCGCCGGAGGGGACGAGTCCCACCGCGCGCCCGGTGACGTGCGGCGGCTGCTCGACCGGCGCGCGACGGCCGTCCTGGAGCGCGACCCCCGGGCGTACCGGGCGACCGGCGGCTCCGCCACCGACTACGACAACCTGCGTGACGTCCCCCTGAAGTCCTGGTCCTACCGGCTCGAGGACTTCGAGCGCGACGGCACCCGGGCCACCGTCACCGCCGCCCTCGGCTACCGCGTCGCCGGCTACGACCGCGCCCCGCTGACCGCCGACCGGACCCTGACCCTGCAACGGCGCGCGGGACGCTGGTACGTCACCTCGGAGCGCCCCGCGGAGAAGGCCGTCGAGCAGCTGTGGGACCAGGGCCGGGTCGGCGCCGTGCGCGGCACCCACAGCCTGGTGCTCGGGGTGGGCAGGGAGCGGGCCGAGCTGCGGCGGTACGCGGAGCTGGCGGACCGGGCGGTGCCCGCCGTGCGCGACGCCTGGCGCGGGCCCTGGCCGGGCAAGGTGGTCGTCCTCGTACCGAAGTCCCTGGACAACATGGCCGGTCTCCTCGGCGCGCCCGCCTCCGGCTACCAGGGGATCGCCGCGGTGACCACGGGCGAGGCGGGCGGCTCGGGCCGGGCGCCCGCCGACCGCATCGTCCTCAACCCCGAGGCGTACGGCGTCCTCGGCGAACTGGGACGCCAGGTCGTCCTCACCCACGAGACCACCCATGTGGCGACCCGCGCCGCCACCTCGCGGGCCACCCCGCTGTGGCTCTCCGAGGGGTTCGCGGACTGGGTCGGCTACCGCGGCACCGACCGCGACCCCGAGGAGGCCGCCCCCGAACTCCGCCGCGCGGTGGTCGACGGCCGCCTGCCCGCCACCCTCCCCACGGACGACGCCTTCGGCTTCAGCGGTGACGCGGGGGGGCTCGCGCGGGCCTACGAAGGGTCCTGGCTGGCCTGCCGGATGATCGCGGAGGACTGGGGCGAGGAGAAGCTCCGTGCCTTCTACGAGGCCGTGGGCCGCCACAAGCAGCGGGCGACCGCCGTCGAGGGCGCCCTGCGGGATGTGCTAGGCACGACGGTGGAGGACTTCACGGCGCGGTGGCGGGAGTATCTGCGGGGGGAGCTGCTGTAGGGCCTCGTGGGGCGCGCCGCGCGGGCACCGAGCCACGCCGGAGCTCCCGGCAGGCAAGCACCGTCGCCCAGACCAGCAGACCGTTGCGCACCACGAGCAGCCCCACCCCCAGCGCGTCGCTCGCCACCACGTGCGAGAACCACACGGGGAACTCCAGGAACGTCACCAGGGTGGCCGCGAGGACGAGGGCGGTGGGGCGGAGCATCCGGCTGTCGCGGAAGGACAGGCAGACGGCGGCGACCCCCACCAGCCACAGCATGTACTGCGGACTGATCACCCGACTCGTCGTGGTGAACAGGAGCACCGCCGTGAACGCCGCGTCCGCTGCCGTGGCCCGCCCCCACACACCTGCCCGCGCCCGCCACACCACGAGCCACCCGAGCCCGGCCACCGAGAGCCCCTGCGCGAGGCCGCTCACCAGCGGCACCCAGGGGCCGATGAACTCCACCGAGCCGTAGTTGAGCTGGACCGTCCCCGGCCAGCCGAGGTGGCGCGCCCCATGCAGGACGAGGGCGCCGAGCGACTCGATCTCCGTGCCCCGGTCGCGCTGGAAGGCCAGGAACGCGAACGCGCCCGGCATCGCCGCCCAGAACAGCAGCGCGACACCGCCCGCCGTGGCCACGGCGGCCGTCCACGAACGCCGGACGGCCCGCCCCCGCGGGACGCCCGCGAGCAGCAGCACCGGCCACACCTTCACCGCCGCGCCCACCCCCGCGAGCACCCCCATGGTGCGGGCCCGCCCCGCCCCCGCGAGCAGGGCGGCCACCGCGACGGCGGTCACCATCAGGTCGTAACGGGCGTACGCGGTGGGCCCGAGCGCCGCCACCCCCGCCGTCCACACCCACACGCCCCGCGGCGTCCTGCCGGGCCGCGCGGCCGCGTACCCGAGCAGCACCGTCACCACCGCGTCGGCCGCGAAGGACAGCAGGAAGAAGGCGGCCGGATAGCCGAGGAACGGCAGCGCGCCGGGGGCGAGCACGGCGAGCGCGGCGGCGGGCGGGTACTGCCAGGTGACGTCGTCGAGCGGGAACGTGCCGGTGCGCAGGACCTCGTACCAGCCCTGGTAGATGAAGGAGACGTCGCTGGTGACGTCCGGGCCGGGGACGGTCAGGACCCCGAGCACGCAGAGCAGGAGCAGCCCGCGGGTGACGACCCAGACGGCGAGGAGCCGCAGCCCGGGCGACTCGCGAGGCACCGGGTCCGGCACTTCCGCCGCGCTCGACAGATCGGCCGCGCTCGACATCTCCGCTGTGCCCGACATCTCCGCCGCGCTCGACATCTCCGCTGTGCCCGTCATGTGCACCTAGCCCGCTTTGTCGTATTTCCGTGGGGTTCGGAAGGTCATGATGCCGGGCGGGGCCGGGCGGGGGGACGAGGCGGGGCCGTGCGGCGGGGGAGGGCGCCGGGCCGGTACATTCGGCGGCGATGCACAAGACCCTGATCGTCACGAACGACTTCCCGCCCAGGCCCGGTGGCATCCAGGCGTTCCTGCACAACATGGCGCTGCGCCTGGACCCGTCCGAGATCGTCGTCTACGCCTCCACCTGGAAGCGCGGCCACGAGGGCGCGGAGGCCACCGCCGCCTTCGACGCCGAGCAGCCCTTCGCGGTCGTCCGCGACCCCACGACGATGCTGCTGCCCACACCCCGCGTCACCCGCCGCGCGGTCTCCCTGCTGCGGGAACACGGCTGTACGTCCGTGTGGTTCGGGGCGGCCGCGCCGCTCGGACTGATGGCGCCCGCGCTGCGCAGGGCAGGGGCGCGACGGCTCGTGGCCACCACCCACGGGCACGAGGCGGGCTGGGCGCAACTGCCCGCCTCGCGGCAACTCCTGCGCCGCATCGGCGAGTCGACCGACACGATCACCTATCTGGGTGAGTACACCCGCTCCCGCATCGCCGCGGCGCTCACCCCGGCCGCCGCCGGGCGCATGGTCCAGTTGCCGCCCGGTGTCGACGAGAAGACCTTCCACCCCGGCTCGGGCGGCGACGCCGTACGGGCGAGGCTCGGGCTGAGCGAGCGGCCGGTGATCGTGTGCGTCTCGCGGCTCGTGCCGCGCAAGGGGCAGGACACGCTAATCCTCGCCATGCCGCGGATCCTGGCGCGGGAGCCCGACGCCGTGCTGCTCGTCGTCGGCGGCGGGCCCTACGAGAACGAGCTCCGCAAGCTCGCCGCGGAGACCCGGGTCGCGGACTCCGTCGTCTTCACCGGGGCCGTGCCCTGGGCCGAGCTGCCCGCGCACTACGGCGCCGGTGACGTCTTCGCCATGCCCTGCCGGACCCGGCGCGGGGGCCTCGACGTCGAGGGCCTCGGCATCGTCTACCTGGAGGCCTCCGCCACCGGGCTGCCGGTTGTCGCCGGGGACTCCGGCGGGGCGCCCGACGCCGTGCTCGACGGGGAGACCGGGTGGGTCGTGCGCGGCGGCTCCGCCGAGGACTGCGCCGACCGGATTCTCGCGCTGCTCGCCGACGCCGAGTTGCGGGAGCGGATGGGGGAGCGGGGGCGGCAGTGGGTCGAGGAGCGATGGCGGTGGGACCTCTTGGCGGAGAGGCTCAAGGAACTGCTGTAGCGCCTCAGGGGGTGCGGCTCGGGGTCGTCGCGCGACTGGCCGCCGCGGTGGGCCGGTCGCGCGGTTCCCGCGCCCCTGAAGGGGGCGGGGCTGCGTCGCCGTGCGGCTCCGCCGCGATCGATCAGCCATGGGCCGCAGCCGCACGACAGCGCGGGCCGCCACGGCGCGTGGGCGCCCCGCCACCGCTACCCGCGGTACAGCGCCTCGATCTCGTCCGCGTAGTCCTTCGCGACGACGTTCCGCTTCAGCTTCAGGGACGGCGTCAGATGCCCGGACTCCTCGGTGAACTGGGCGGGAAGGACCCGGAACTTGCGGACGGACTCCGCCTTGGAGACCGCCGCGTTCCCGTCGTCCACGGCCTGCTGCACCGCGGCGAGCAGCTCGCCGTCCTCCCGCAGCGAGGCGGCACTCACCCCGGCGGGCTTGCCGTGCTCGGCGGCCCACCGCCCGAGGAACTCCTCGTCGATGGTGACGAGCGCCGCCACGAACGGCCGCCCGTCCCCGACGACCATGCACTCCGCGACCAGCGCGTGCGCCCGGATGCGGTCCTCGAGCACGGCGGGCGCGACGTTCTTGCCGCCGGCCGTCACGATGATCTCCTTCTTGCGGCCGGTGATCCGCAGGTACCCGTCCTCGTCGAGGGTGCCGATGTCCCCGGTGTGGAACCACCCGTCGGCGAGCGCCTCCTCGGTGGCGCCCTCGTTGTTCCAGTAGTGCGAGAACAGGTGCTCGCCGTGGAGCAGGACCTCGCCGTCGTCGGCGATGCGCACGACCGATCCCGGCAGCGGCTGGCCGACGGTGCCGATCTTCTGCCGGTCCCAGGGGTTGAAGGCGGTGGCGGCGCAGGACTCGGTGAGGCCGTAGCCCTCGAGGACGGTGAAGCCGATGCCGCGGAAGAAGTGGCCGAGGCGCTCGCCGAGCGGGGCGCCGCCGGAGATGGCGTACTCGCCGCGCCCGCCGAGCACCGCGCGCAGCTTGCTGAAGACCAGCTTGTCGAAGAGCCTGTGCTTGATCCGCAGGCCGAGGGAGGGCCCGCTCGGGGTGTCGAGGGCGCGGCTGTAGGCGATCGCCGTGTCCGCGGCCCTGTCGAAGATCTTGCCCTTGCCGTCGGCCTGCGCCTTGGCGCGCGCCGCGTTGTAGACCTTCTCGAAGACCCGCGGCACACCGAGGATCAGGGTCGGCCGGAACGCGGCGAGCTCGTCCGTCAGATGCTTGATGTCGGGCGCGTGGCCGAGCTTGATGGGGGCCATCAGGGCGGCCACCTCCACCAGGCGGCCGAAGACGTGCGCGACGGGCAGGAACAGGAGCACCGAGCACTCGCCGGTACGGAACAGCGGCTTCAGGCGCTCCACCACGTTGCCGCACTCCGCGAAGAAGCTGCGGTGGGTCAGGACGCAGCCCTTGGGGCGGCCCGTGGTGCCGGAGGTGTAGACGATCGTCGCCGGGTCGTCGGCGCCCGCGACGGCGCCGCGCTCGTCGAGGGTCGCGTCGGAGACCTCCGCCCCCGCCCGGTTCAGCTCCGCGACGCCGTCCCGGTCGATCTGCCACACATGGGCGAGGGCCGGCAGGGCCACGCGCACCGACTCCACCGTGGCGGCGTGCGCGTCGGTCTCCACCACGCAGGCCACCGCGCCGGAGTCGCCGAGGATCCACTGGATCTGCTCGGCCGAGCTGGTCTCGTACACCGGCACGCTGACCGCGCCGGCGCTCCAGATCGCGAAGTCGAAGAGCGTCCACTCGTAGCGGGTGCGCGACATCAGGGCCACCCGGTCACCGGGCCGGACGCCCGCCGCGATCAGACCCTTCGCGGCGGCGCGCACCTCGGCGAGGAACGCCGTCGCCGTGACGTCCTGCCAACTGCCGTTCACCTTGCGGCCGATGACCGCCACATCCGGGTGCTGCGCGGCGTTTCTGCGGACGATGTCGGTCAGATTGCCGTCCGCGGGGACCTCGTACAGGGCCGGAAGGCTGAACTCGCGCAAGACTGCTGCTCCTACATAGGGCGCCGGCGCCACGACGTTGTGCGATGCGACGGTGCGGTCCAAGGTCGGGCAGGTGCTCAGTCGGGGGGGCTCGGGGGGTTCCTCAGGATTTCGTTGAGGGGCTGAGCACTACTGGACTGCCCGGACGTTACCCATCGGTATGGCTGGTTCGGTAGGGGGGTCGGCCCAGATGTTCCGTGCGTCACACGACGTTGTGGTCTGAACCGCACAGTACGCCACGGACTTCCTGACTCGGAAGTAACCAGAGGGCGGGGCCCGGACGTCATCGCAGGTCCGACGCCCGCGCCCGGCCCGGGGCCGCCCCGCTGCGGACGGCGACCGCCCTGGCCCGGTGCCGACCGCTCGTCCTAAGGTGATCGGCATGCGAGGTTTCCGGGTCCATGTGGTCAGTGACGTGCACGGCAACACCGAGGGCCTGGCCCGCGCCGGTGACGGCGCGGACGCCCTGATCTGCCTGGGTGACCTGGTGCTCTTCCTCGACTACGCCGACCACGGGCGCGGCATCTTCCCCGACCTGTTCGGCAGGGAGAACGCGAGCCGCCTGGTGGAGCTGCGCACCGCCCGCCGCTTCGAGGAGGCCCGTGCGTTCGGCGCCTCCCTGTGGGCGGGCCTGGACCGCGGCCCCGCCGTGGAGCGCGCCGTACGCAAGCAGTACGCCGAGCTGTTCGCCGTTCTCCCCACCCCTACGTACGCCACCTACGGCAATGTCGACATGCCGCAGCTATGGCGTGAATACGCCGGTGCCGGCACCACTGTCCTCGACGGGGAGCGCGTCGAGATCGGCGGCCGTGTCTTCGGCTTCGTCGGCGGCGGCCTCAGGACGCCGATGCGCACGCCGTACGAGATCAGCGACGAGGAGTACGCCGCCAAGATCGAGGCCGTCGGCGAGGTCGACGTGCTGTGCACCCACATCCCGCCGGAGGTCCCCGAGCTCGTCTACGACACCGTGGCGCGCCGCTTCGAGCGCGGCAGCCGCGCGCTCCTGGACGCCATCCGGCGCACCCGCCCCCGGTACGCCCTCTTCGGGCATGTGCACCAGCCCCTGGTGCGGCGAATGCGGATCGGCTCCACGGAGTGCGTGAACGTCGGGCACTTCGCCGGGTCGGGGCGGCCCTGGGCCCTGGAGTGGAGCGGGTGACCGTCGCCCGCCGGGTGCGCGGTAGCCTTCACGCGGCAGGCACTGCACCCGCACCGGACCGCATCTGGAGGAGCCACGGCGATGGCGGAATACACCAGCTCGAGCATCATGATCGAGGCGGCACCGGCCGACGTCATGGGAGTGATCGCCGACTTCGCGCGCTATCCGGAGTGGACCGGTGAGGTCAAGGAGGCCGACGTCCTCGCCACCGACGGCGCGGGCCGCGCCGAACAGGTCCGCCTCGTCATGGACGCCGGCGCGATCAAGGACGACCAGACCCTCGCGTACACCTGGACCGGCGCCCACGAGGTCTCCTGGACCCTCGTCAAGTCCCAGATGCTGCGCTCCCTCGACGGCTCCTACCTCCTGAAGCAGGCGGGCACCGGCACGGAGGTCACCTACCAGCTGACCGTCGACGTCAAGATCCCCATGCTCGGCATGATCAAGCGCAAGGCGGAGAAGGTCATCATCGACCGCGCCCTCGCGGGCCTCAAGAAGCGCGTCGAGTCCGGCCCGGCGGCCTAGCCCACCAGCTCCCCGCCGTCCCCTGCGGCCTGGCGGCGGCGGCACCGGGCGCCCACCGTAAACTGCCCCCGCATGCGCACCCTCTTCGTCACCGGCCCCGGCGGCGCCGGCCGTACCACCCTCGCCGCCGCCACGGCGCTCGCCGCAGCCCGCTCGGGCGCCCGCACCCTGCTCCTGTCCGCCGACGCCACGGACACCCCCGGCGCCGCCCTGGGCACCCCCACGGGCCCCCGGCCGCAGCAGGTGGCCCCGGGCCTGACGGCGGTGCGCCCGGACCCGGACGCCGGTTTCCGGGCGGGCCTCCTCGCCCTCCAGGAGCACGCACGCCCCGCCCTCGACCTGCTCGGCGCCGACCGCCTGGACGACGAGGAGCTCACCCCGCTGCCGGGCGCACAGGACCTCGCCCTGCTCGGCGCCCTGCGCGCGGCGGCGGCACCCGCGACCTCCGGCGAACCGGCGTACGACACCGTCGTCGTCGACCTCCCCGCCGCCCCGAGGGCCCTCGCCCTGCTCGCCCTCCCCGCGCAGCTGCGCCGCTATCTGCGCAGGCTGCTGCCCCAGGAGCGGCAGGCGGCCCGCGCCCTGCGCCCGGTGCTCGGACGGCTCGCGGGCGTGCCCGTGCCGACCGGTTCGCTGTACGAGGCCGCCGCCCGCTGGGAGGCCGCGCTCGCCGCCGCACAGGCCGTGATCGAGGACCCCGCGACGAGCGTCCGCCTCGTCGCCGAGCCGGGCCCGGCGGGCGCCGACGCCGTGGAGCGCACCGCGACCGGCCTCGCCCTGTACGGACTGGGCGTCGAGAGCCTCGTCGCCAACCGGGTCCTGCCGCAGCCCCACGACGCCACCACCTGGCTCGCCGCCCTCCACGCGCAGCAGGACAAGGCGCTCGGCGCGTGGGCGCAGCAGCACCGCACGCACGTGGTCGCCCACCGCGGCCAGGACCCCCGGGGCACCGACGACCTCGCCGCCCTCGGCGTGCCGGGCCCCGCGCGGGACACGGACCCCGTGCGCTGGCCCGTCGTCGACTCCCTCGCCACCGACTCCCTGCTGACCTGGTCCATCCCGCTGCCCGGCGCCGTACGCGACGAGCTGCACCTGGTCCGGCGGGGCGACGAACTGGTGGTCACCGTGGGCCCCTTCCGGCGCGTCGTTCCGCTGCCGTCCGCGCTGCGCCGGTGCACCGTCACCGGCGCGGGCCTGCACGAGGGCGCCCTGCGCATCCGCTTCGCCCCCGACCCCGATCTGTGGCCCCGTACCCGATGAACGCCGTGCCGCCGTTCGGGTAACGTCGAGAGTACGAAAACGTCGGCCCTGCGCAGGAGTCAGCCCGTCATGAGCGATGCCATCGAGCGCGACGCGTCCGAGCCGGACAAGCCCGACGCGTCGGAGCCGGAGAAGCCCGAGGGGTCCGAGCCGGAGAGCGCCGCTGAGCCGCACGCCGCCCCCGATGCCGCCCCCGACGGCGACGCCTGGGCCACCGCCTGCGCCGAGGACCTCGCGGCCGAGAAGGCACGCCGCCGTGCCCAGTACGGCTCGCCGCAGGGATCGGCCGCCGAGGAGCTGCGCAAGCTCGTCGACGCCGTCTCCGACAAGCTGGCCGGGCTCCAGTCGCCGCTGCTCGGCGCGGTCGCCCAGGGGGCCGTGCAGGAGACGGTGCAGCAGGTCGTGCGGCAGGCGAAGGCGGCCGTGGAGCCCGTCATCGAGCGCAACCCCGACGTCTTCGACCACCTCGCCGCGGCGGGCTCCGAGCTGCTCGCCGCCTACCGCAGCGCGGTCACCCGGCAGGAGGGCCGCTGGACGCGCGACGACGCCGGGCCGAGCACCCCGGGCGGCGCCGAACGCCGCGAGGAGGGCCCCGGGCCGGGCGAACACATCGATCTGGACTGACCCCCTCCTCGGGTACGGTGGGCCGTAGCGGGGCTCGATCGAACTGAGGGATTCATGGGACTCACCATCGGCGTCGACATCGGCGGCACGAAGATCGCGGCCGGAGTGGTCGACGAGGACGGTCACATCCTGTCGACGTTCAAGGTGCCCACCCCCGGCACCTCCGAGGCCATCGTGGACGCGATCGCCTCCGCCGTCGAGGGCGCCCGGGCCGGGCACGAGATCGTCGGCGTCGGCATCGGCGCCGCCGGGTACGTCAACCGCCAGCGCTCCACGGTGTACTTCGCACCGAACATCGACTGGCGCCAGGAGCCGCTCAAGGACGAGGTCGAGCGGCGCGTCGGCCTGCCGGTCGTCGTCGAGAACGACGCCAACGCGGCGGCCTGGGGGGAGTACAGGTTCGGCGGCGGCAAGGGCCACCGCAACGTCATCTGCATCACCCTCGGCACCGGCCTCGGCGGCGGCATCATCATCGGCAACGAGCTGCGCCGCGGGCACTTCGGCGTCGCCGCCGAGTTCGGCCACATCCGGATGGTGCCCGACGGCCTGCTGTGCGGCTGCGGCAGCCAGGGCTGCTGGGAGCAGTACGCGTCGGGCCGCGCCCTCGTGCGGTACGCCAAGCAGCGCGCCAACGCCACGCCGGAGAACGCCGAGTACCTCCTCTCCCTGGGCGACGGCACCCCCGACGGCATCGAGGGCAAGCACATCTCGATGGCCGCCCGCCAGGGGGACCTCGTCGCCGTGGACTCCTACCGCGAGCTGGCCCGCTGGGTCGGCGCCGGCCTCGCCGACCTGGCCTCGCTCTTCGACCCCTCGGCGTTCATCGTCGGCGGGGGGCTCTCCGACGAGGGTGAGCTCGTGCTCGGCCCGATCCGCAAGTCCTTCAAGCGGTGGCTCGTGGGGGCGCAGTGGCGTCCGCAGGCCGAGGTCATCGCCGCGCGGCTCGGGAACAAGGCCGGGCTCGTCGGCGCCGCGGATCTGGCTCGTGAGCCCGACCCCGTGATGTGAGCCCCGGCTCGGGGTGCCGTCGATCGCGTCGCGCGCTCGTCCTCCAGCGCCGGACGGGCTGAGACCACCGGGTGCCGCCGGGCGGGCTGGAACCGCCGGGCGGGCCGAAGCGCGTGGTTCCGGGCGGTGCGGCGATCGGGATACGTCAAACGCGGGGCCACCCGGATCATCAGGGTGGCCCCGCGTTTGACGTATCTTGATCGCCATGCCGACCAGCCCCACCCCCGCGCTGCCCAACTCCCGCACCGAACCGGACGGTTCGGTCATCGTGCGGGTGCTCAGTTACAACATCCGCTCGATGCGCGACGACACCGACGCGCTCGCGCGCGTGGTCGCCGCGTGCGCGCCCGACCTCGTGCTCGTACAGGAGGCGCCGCGGTTCTTCCGCTGGCGCAAGAAGCTGGCGCGGCTCGCCCGTGCCGCCGATCTGGTGGTGCTGTCCGGCGGCGGCACGGCGGCCGGGCCCGCGCTCCTGTGCTCGCTGCGCGCCACCGTCGAGCGCACCGAGGACGTGCTGCTCCCGCTGACGCCGGGACTGCACCGGCGCGGCTTCGCGACCGCGGTCGTGCGCTTCGGGAAGGTCAGGCTCGGTGTCCTGAGCTGCCACCTGAGCTTGCAGGGCCAGGAGCGGTACGAGCAGAGCGGGATGCTGCTCGACCAGCTCGCCGGGATGGGCGTGGAGCACGCCGTCGCGGGCGGCGACCTCAACGACCGCCCCGACGGGCGTTCCTTCCGCCGCCTCGCCGACGCACTCCAGGACTGCTGGGCCACCGCCCCCTGGGGCGGCGAGTACACCTCGACCCCCGCCGACCCCCACCAGCGCATCGACGGCATCTTCACCACACCGGGCGTGGAGGTCCTGGGCTGCGGGGTGCCGCTGGACCTCCCCGGGGTGACGGAGGAGGACCTGCGGACGGCGACGGACCACCTGCCGGTCCTGGCAGCGCTGCGGGTGCCCGCCTGACGCCCCCGGGCGGGGTGTTCGAGGCCGTCCGGCGCTTGAGGACGAGCGCGCGGTGCGATGGGCGGCGCCCCACGCAGAGGGCCACGTGAAGCGCAGAGGGTCACGTGCAGCGCAGCGGAGCACGTGAAGCGCAGCGGAGCACGTGCAGGCCCGGCCCCGGCGGCAGGGTCAGACGACGGCCCCCCGCCCGGGGTCGTCGTCCTCCTCGTCGTCCCCCTTCATGCGGACGACCAACGTGGCGAACCCGCCGAGGAACCCGCCGATGCCCAGCGTCGTCAGCCACCACGTCATCTGCCAGCCGAGCAGCACCGCGAGCAGCAGCAGGAGCGGACCGCCGATGACGGCGAGCCAGGCGAACCTGGCGGTGGGATCCGCTTCCGGCAGCGGCGGCGGCTCCGGCGGCACGAAGTGGCCCTCGTCGCCCTCGTCGAAGTCGTCCTCGGAGGCCTCCGCGGCGCTGTAGTCCCGCGGGCCCCCGCCGCCCACGCCCGGCGCGAAGGACACCGAGCTGCCGAGCGGCTTGCCCGCCCCCGCGCCGCCGTCGGCACCCTTGCCGCTCTTGCCGACCTTGCCGTCGTCGGCGGCGGTGGTGTCGGTGGTGTCGGCGCCGGTGTCGGCGTCCAGGGGTGTGCCGGTGCCCGCGGTGCCGTTGCTCTCCGACTCCAGGAGCGCGAGGTCCTCCACGGACTTGAAGGGCTTGGCGCCCGGCGGGTCCGTGGGCTCCTCGCCGTACCCGGCGACGATGGCGCGCCAGGCGGCGTCCTCGTCGAGCGGCACGGACTGCTCCGACGGCTCCCGGCTGTCGTCCTCGCGACTCTCCTCGCGGTCCGCGTCATGCTGCTCAGCCACCGGTTGCCGTCCCTTCCTTGCCTGCGCTGGGGGCGAGCCGGCCGATGAACGCGAGGCTCTCCGCGAAGATCCGGTCCGCGTCGTGGTCCAACGTCGCGACGTGGTAGCTCTGTTCCAGGAGGATCTCCGTGACGTCCGTGGACGACACCCGGCTGAGCACCCGGGCGGAGTCGGCGGGCGGCACCACGTGGTCCTGCGGGCTGTGCAGGACCAGGAGCGGCTGGGTGACCTGCGGCAGCTCGGCGTCCACCAGACGGAAGAACCGGCGCAGCGAGTGCGCGGCGTGCAGCGGCACCCGCTCGTACCCGACCTCCCGCGAGCCGGGCTTGGCGATGTCGCTGACGATGCCCTTGGTGGAGGGCACCAGGAAGCGGGCCACCGGCAGGGCGGCGGCGGCCCTGTCGTGCAGCTTGTTCGCCGGGTTGACGACGACCACGCCGCGCACCGCGTCGCCGTGCCGTGCGGCCAGGCGCAGGGCGAGGGCGCCGCCCATGGACAGGCCGAGCACGAACACCTCCGCGCAGCGTTCGGTCAGCGCGCGCAGTTCGCGGTCCACCTCCGCGTACCAGTCCTGCCAGCCCGTGACCTGCATGTCCTGCCACCGCGTGCCATGGCCGGGCAGCAGCGGGAGCGAGACCGTCAGGCC
The DNA here is from genome assembly GCF_044328435.1 of Streptomyces sp. NPDC017940. Taxonomy (NCBI): domain Bacteria; kingdom Bacillati; phylum Actinomycetota; class Actinomycetes; order Kitasatosporales; family Streptomycetaceae; genus Streptomyces; species Streptomyces sp. NPDC017940. Next base: position 1,048,941 of record NZ_JBIRHJ010000001.1, read on the forward strand.
CCGGCCCGCCAGGTACTCCGCCCAGGGGCGCAGCGACTGCGGGGATCCGGTGAAGCCGTGACACAGCAGGACGCCGACCTCGCCGCCCTCGTGGCGGTACGGCTCGGCTCCGGGGAGCACCGGCACCTCGGTCTCCTTCGTGGGGTGAGTGGTTCTGCTACGGGGGGTACTTCACCGTACGCGACCGGACCGACACCGACCAGGGCCGTCTCCGGAAGGAGCGCGGGCCCCACTCGGGTTATGGTCTGATCCACAGACACAGGAGGCACTCGGTTTGATCTACGGCGCAATGAAGCTTTCCATCGGAGGGCCGCTGAAGCTCGCCTTCAGGCCCTGGGTGGAAGGCCTCGAGAACGTGCCCGCCGAGGGCCCCGCCATCCTGGCGAGCAACCACCTGTCCTTCTCGGACTCCTTCTTCCTGCCCGCGGTCCTCGACCGCAAGGTCACCTTCATCGCCAAGGCCGAGTACTTCACGACGCCCGGCATCAAGGGACGCATGACGGCCGCCTTCTTCAAGGGCGTCGGCCAGCTGCCCGTGGACCGCTCGGGGGCGCGCGGCGCGGGCGAGGCCGCCATCAGGAGCGGCATCGCGGTGCTGGAGCAGGGCGAGCTGTTCGGCATCTACCCGGAGGGCACGCGGTCGCCCGACGGGCGGCTCTACCGCGGCAAGCCGGGCGGCCTCGCCCGGGTGGCCCTGGCCACCGGCGCTCCCGTGCTCCCCGTCGCGATGATCGACACCGAGAAGATCCAGCCGCCCGGCAAGGTGATGCCGAAGCTGATGCGGCCCGGCATCCGCATCGGCAAGCCCTTGGACTTCAGCCGCTACCAGGGCATGGAGCACGACCGCTTCGTCCTGCGGGCCGTGACCGACGAGGTCATGTACGAGATCATGAAGCTCTCCGGCCAGGAGTACGTCGACATCTACGCGACCGCGGCGAAGCGCCGGCTCAGCGAGGCGGCCAAGGCGGAGAAGGAAGCCGCCAAGGAGGCGGCGAAGAAGGAGGAGGCCGCGAAGAAGGAGGCCGCCGCCACACGCACCGCGGCGGCCGCCAGGGCACAGGCCGAGGGCGGCTCCGTCCCGGAGGGCAAGTCCGACGGCAAGCCCGACGACGAGCACCACAGCAAGCCTGACGACGAGCACCACAGCGAGTCCGGCGGCAGGCCCGAGGACGAGGGTCGGAGCGGTTCGGCGGGTGTCGGGCGCTCCGGCGGGGAACGATCCGGCTCGTAGCGGCGTCGGTGCAGGGGGGACGCGGATTCCGGGGGTGGGTGCCTGCGTGGCCGGGCGTGAGAAAGTGCTGAAGATGTCGGTCGAGCAGCCGCTCTGGCGTGCGCTGACCGCCTACCGCGTGCTGACCATGATGTACGCCATCGGGCTCTTCGTGGCCGCGTACTCGAGCTTCGCCAGGCCCTGGCTGGCCGTCGCCTACTTCGCGGTGCTCGCCGTCTGGACGCTCGCCACCCTGCCCAAGGTCGCCGGTGCCGCGCACTGCACCAAGGGGTTCCTGGCCGCCGACCTCGCCGTCGCCCTCACCGGCATCCTCCTGACGCCGGTCGCGGACGCCCACTGGCGGGTGCTCGACGGCGGGCCGACGCTGCCGTCCATATGGACGGCGGGCTCCGTGCTCGCCTTCGCGATCAAGGGCGGCTGGCGCTGGGCGGCCTGCGCGTCGCTGCTCGTGGGCGTGGCCAACGTGGTGCAGCGCGGCGCGTTCAGCCGCGACACCGTCCACAACGTCCTGCTGGTCTGCATCGCGTCCATCGCCATCGGGTACGTGGTGGAGGTCGCCCGCGCCTCTGAGCGGACGCTGGCCCGCGCCCTGGAGATCGAGGCCGCCACCCGGGAGCGGGAACGCCTGGCCCGCGACATCCACGACAGCGTGCTCCAGGTCCTCGCCATGGTGCAGCGCAGGGGCACCGCCATCGGCGGCGAGGCAGCCGAGCTCGGCCGGATGGCGGGCGAGCAGGAGGTCGCGCTGCGCACCCTGGTCGCGGGCGGTCTGGTCCGCACCTCGTACGTCTCGGAGGACGCCTCCCAGGGAGCCGTCGTCCGTGTGGTCGAGGAGACCGGTGCCGAAGAAGCGGCCGGGGCCGGTGGAACCGCCGGGGCCGGTGGAGTCGCCGGGACCGGTGGAGCTGCCCGAGCCGGTGGAGTGCTCGGCGGCACCGGTGCCGCCGGACCGGGTGAGGGCGCGGAGCGCGACCTGCGCCTGCTGCTCGCGCCGTACGCGGGGTCGCGGGTCACCCTCTCGGAACCCGGCGCCGTGGTGCCGCTCGCGCCGCACGCGGCCGAGGAGGTCGCGGCGGCCGTCGGCGCGGCCCTGGACAATGTCCGCAGGCACGCCGGGGCGGACGCCCGGGCCTGGATCCTGGTCGAGGACGACCCCGACGCCGTCGTCGTGACGGTGCGCGACGACGGCCCCGGCATCCCGCGGGGGCGGCTCGCGCAGGCCGAGGGCGAGGGGCGGCTCGGCGTCGCCCTGTCCATCAGGGGGCGGCTGCGGGACATCGGCGGCACGGCCGAGCTGATCTCGGTGCCCGGCCAGGGGACGGAAGTGGAACTGAGAGTGCCGCGCACCGCGCGGGACGTCCGGGGGAAGGCGGAAGCGGAGCGATGAGCAGCCTGCACGAGCAGCACGGGGGCGCGGCGGACGGAGGGGACGGGTCCGCGGCGGGCGCGGACGCGCCGGTCAGGGTGATGGTCGTCGACGACCACCCGATGTGGCGCGACGCCGTCGCCAGGGACCTGGCCGAGGCGGGCTTCGACGTGGTGGCGACCGCGGGCGACGGCGAACAGGCGGTGCGCCGGGCCGGTGCCGCCGTCCCCGACGTCCTCGTCCTCGACCTCAACCTGCCGCTGAAGCCCGGTGTGCAGGTCTGCAAGGAACTCGTCGCTGCCGATCCCGCGCTGCGCGTCCTCGTCCTTACGGCCAGCGGGGAGCACGCGGACGTCCTGGAGGCGGTCAAGTCCGGCGCCACCGGGTACCTCCTGAAGTCCGCGTCCACCGCCGAGCTGATCGACGCCGTCCGCCGCACGGCCGTCGGCGACGCCGTGTTCACACCCGGCCTCGCCGGACTGGTGCTCGGCGAGTTCCGGCGCCTGGCCGCCGAGCCCGCGCCCGCGACGCCCGACGAGCCGGGGGCACCGCGCCCGACCGAGCGCGAGACGGAGGTGCTCCGGCTGGTCGCGAAGGGCCTCAGCTACAAGCAGATCGCCGAACGCCTCGTCATCTCGCACCGCACCGTCCAGAACCACGTCCAGAACACCCTGGGCAAGCTCCAGCTGCACAACCGGGTGGAACTCGTGCGGTACGCGATCGAGCGCGGCCTCGACACCGACGCCGCCGACGGTTCCGCCGCCCACGGCTCCGGCTGATCTCCTTCGAGTGAAAACGGATCTGCCGTGGCCCGGCAACTCCTCGGCCACGTCCGGGAATTCACCGTTCGCCCCATCCCGAAGTGACGCGGATCACCATTAGCGTGGCCCGCGTCAGCGCAACCGCGGCGAAGGGACATTTCCATGCGGGTCGGAGTTCTGACCGGAGGCGGCGACTGCCCCGGCCTCAATGCCGTCATCCGGGGCGTCGTCCGCAAGGGCGTACAGGAGTACGACTATGACTTCGTGGGCTTCCGCGACGGCTGGCGCGGGCCCCTCGAAGGCGACATCGTCCAGCTCGGCATCCCGGCCGTCCGCGGCATCCTGCCCCGCGGCGGCACCATCCTCGGTTCCTCGCGCACCAACCCCCTCAAGGTCGAGAACGGCATCCGGCGCATCAAGGAGAACCTCGCCAAGTACGAGGTGGACGCCCTGATCGCGATCGGCGGCGAGGACACCCTCGGCGTCGCCGCACGGCTCACCGACGAGTACGGCATCAACGTCGTCGGCGTACCGAAGACCATCGACAACGACCTGTCCGCCACGGACTACACCTTCGGCTTCGACACCGCGGTGGGCATCGCCACGGAGGCCATCGACCGCCTGCACACCACCGCCGAGTCGCACATGCGGGTCCTCGTCGTCGAGGTCATGGGGCGGCACGCCGGGTGGATCGCCCTGCACTCCGGGCTCGCCGGCGGGGCCAACGTCATCCTCATCCCCGAGCAGCGCTTCGACCTCGACCAGGTGTGCGCCTGGGTGACCTCGCGCTTCAAGGCCTCGTACGCGCCGATCGTGGTCGTCGCGGAGGGCGCGATGCCCAAGGACGGCGAGATGGTCCTGAAGGACGGCACGCTCGACTCCTTCGGGCATGTGCGGCTCTCCGGGGTGGGGGAGTGGCTGGCCAAGGAGATCGAGAAGCGCACCGGCAAGGAGGCGCGGACCACGGTCCTCGGGCACGTCCAGCGCGGCGGCACCCCCAGCGCCTTCGACCGCTGGCTCGCCACCCGCTTCGGGCTGCACGCCATCGACGCCGTGCGGGACGGGGACTTCGGGAAGATGGTCGCGCTGCGGGGCACGGACATCGTCCGGGTGCCCATCGCCGACGCGACCGCCCGCCTGAAGACGGTGGACCCCGCCCTGTACACCGAGGTCGGCGTCTTCTTCGGCTGAGGGCTTCCGCTGCCGCCGCACGGCCGGGCGGGTGGCAGAGCCGCGAGGGAGGGGCCGGGAACGTATATTCGGGGACAAGAGGGGGCTACGTACCGAAAACGGGAGCAAACCGTGGAAATCCTCGCCTTCGGCGTCCAGGCGGACGAGCGCCCCCTCATGGAAAGGGCGTTCGCCCCGCACCACGACATCCGCTGCCTGGACGTCTTCCTGAACGAGGACACCGCCCCCATCGCCGCCGGCTACGAGATCGTCTCGACGAGCGTCAACGCCAGCCTCGACAACCGCGTCCTCCAGACCCTCGCCGCCGGCGGCACCCAGCTGATCGTCCAGCGCTCCACCGGCTTCAACAACATCGACCTCCAGGTCGCCGAGCGCCTCGGCCTGACCGTGGCCCGCGTCTCGTCCTACTCCCCGTACTCCGTGGCGGAGTTCGCCTGGACCCTGGCGACGGCGGTCAACCGCCGCATCGTCCGCGCGAGCAACCGCACCCGCGACTTCGACTTCCGCCTCGACGGACTGATGGGCAGGGACCTGCGCGGCCGGACCGTCGGCGTGCTCGGCACCGGCAGGATCGGCGAGGCGTTCACCCGGATCGCGCACGGCTTCGGCATGCGGCTGCTCGGCTGGGACGTCGACATCAATCCGGCGTGCGCCGGGCTCGGCATGACGTACGTGGCGAAGGAGGAGCTGTTCGCCGAGGCCGACCTGATCAGCCTGCACGTGCCGCTCCTTCCCGCGACCCGGCACCTCGTCGACGCGAGCGCGCTGCGCGCGATGAAGGACGACGCGATCCTGATCAACTCCAGCCGCGGCGGCCTGATCGACACCGAGGCCCTGGTGCGGGAGCTGCGCGCGGGCCGCTTCACGGGCGTCGGCCTCGACGTGTACGAGGCCGAGGCAGGGCTGTTCTTCCTCGACAAGTCCCTCGAGGTGGTCGAGGACGACACCCTGGCCCGGCTCGTCACCTTCCCGAACGTCGTGGTCACCTCGCACCAGGCGTACTACACCCGGGACGCCGTGAGCCAGATCATCGAGACCACGGTTCAGAACGTCCTCGACTACCGGGCGGGCCGCCGCTCCGAGAACGTCCTGGTGCCCGCCGCGCCCATCGGCTGACCGAGCAGTTCGGCGACGACGGCGGGGCCCCGCAGCGAAAGCACCGACTCCGGGTGAAACTGGGTGCCCGCGAACCCGGGACCGCGCAGCGCGTGCACCTCGCCGCTCGACGGGTCCCTGCTCACCTCGATGCCGCGCGCCGCGAGTCCGGCGGCCGCCTCCTCGTCGCAGCGCGCCACGAAGCTGTTGTAGAAGCCGACGGTCTCCGCCCGCCCGAACAGGTCGACCGTCGTCTGCGCGCCCTGGTACGGGACCTCCTTGCGGACGATCCCGAGGCCGAGGTGGGCCGCGATCAGCTCGTGGCCCAGGCACACCCCGAGCACCGGGTGCCGGTGGCCGCGGATCAGCTCCGCCGTCAGGCCGCGCAGGAACCGCATCTTCGGGTCGGCGGCGTCACCGGGGTCGCCGGGGCCCGGGCCGAGCACGACGGGACCCTCGTGGGCGCGCGCCGCCTCCGCGAGCCCGGGCTCGTCGTAGCGCCGCACGGACACCGTGAGGCCGGCCGAACGCAGCACGTGCGCGAGCATCGCCGTGAAGGTGTCCTCGGCGTCGACGACGAGCACGCGCCCGGCCGGGGCGGCCGCCGTGCCCGGGCCCTCCGGGGCGGTGCGGGCGGGCGGCGCTCCCTCCTGCATGCGCAGCCAGAACGGGGAGAGTCCCGCCCTGCGCGCGTCGAGCGCGGCCCGTACCCGCGGGTCGTCGGCGAGCGCGGGCCCGGTGTCCTCCCGCCGGGGGCGGCCGGGGCGCACCCCGAGCGCGGCGAGCACCCCGGCCGCCTTCGCGTGCGTCTCGGCCACCTCACCGGCCGGGTCCGAGCCCCGGACAAGGGTCGCCCCCACCGGCACCCGCAGCCGCCCGGCCGCGTCGACGTCGGCGGTGCGGATCAGGATCGGCGAGTCCAGGGTCTGCGCGCCGCCGGAGTCCCTGCCGATCAGCGCGAGCGCGCCCGCGTAGTAGCCGCGCCCGCCCGCCTCGTGGCGCCGGATCACCCGGCACGCGTTCTGCACCGGCGACCCCGTCACCGTCGCCGCGAACATCGTCTCCCTCAGGACCGTACGGACGTCCAGGGACGAACGGCCGCGCAACTCGTACTCGGTGTGCGCCAGATGCGCCATCTCCTTCAGGCGCGGCCCGACCACCACACCGCCCCGGTCCCCGACGGTGCACATCATCTTCAGCTCCTCGTCGACGACCATCGAGAGCTCCTCGGTCTCCTTGCCGTCGGCAAGGAAGCGCAGCAGGCCGTCGGCCGTGGGGCCCGCGGGCGGATAGCGGTACGTCCCGCTGATCGGGTTCATCACGACCGTGCCGCCCGACATCCGCACATGCACCTCCGGACTGGCGCCGACCAGCGTCCTGTCCCCGGTGTGCACGACGAACGTCCAGTACGCGCCGCGCTCCCCGAGCAGCAGCCGCCGGAACAGGGCGAGGGCGTCGGCACGCCCGAAGCCGGGGATCTCGCCCCGGTACGTACGCCGGATCACGAAGTTCGCGCCCTCGCCGCTGCCGATCTCCTCGCGCAGCACCCGGCCGACGGTGTCCGCGTACTGTGCGTCGCTCACGTCGAAGCCGCCGCCGGTGACGTGCACGGCGTGGTCGGGCAGTGCCGCAAGGGTCTCCTCGAGCGGGACTTCCCAGGTGTCCTCGGGAGTGAGGGCGGTGAGCGGTGTGCCGTCGTCCGTCACCTCGAAGCCGCGCTCCCGGATCTGCCGGAAGGGCACGAGCGCGAGCCCCTCCGGCAGGTCGGCGAGGCGTTCGCAGGCGGTGACCGGGCCGACGAGGACCTCCACCGTGCCGTGGTCACGGCCGGGTGTGCGGCGGCGCAGCAGCGCGAAGGGGCGGTCGTCGGTCAGCAGGTTCCGCAGGCTTCGCGGGTTGTGCGGGTCCATTTGGCGTTCCTTCTCCGTAGAGCGGTGGGAGAGGAACGGCCGGCCCGGAATGGATCCGGGAACACCGAAGGCCGCCCCTCGGGGCGGCCTTCGCGAGTCGTGGGTACGCGCAGTCAGTGGGCCGCCGGAAGAGCGGGCCACCACCAGGAACGGGTCGAGTGCGCGAACATGCCCCGCACCCTAACGCATCGGCACGCCGACGCGGCGGCGTGTCTCAGGGGCGCGCCATGAGCACGTCCAGGGCTTCGTCCACATAGGCGCCGAACTCGTCGTCGCCGGGAAGCACCGACGGCGCGGCGTGCCCGAGCTGGGCGTGGCCCAGATACACCGTGACCGCGAGCAGACCGCGGCGGCGGGCCTCGGCGGCGGGGAAGCCGAGGGCGGCGAAGAGCCCGGCGACGTACGCCACCCGGCGCTCGGTGACGCGCCGCAGCGCCGCGGCGACCTGGGGGTGCGAGGCGGTCGCGAGCAGCGTGACCTCCAGGGGGTCGGCGGAGGCGGAGCCGATGGCCTCGGCGAACAGGCGCCGGACGCGGCGCCGGACGTCGGGCTCCGCCTCGACCTCCTCGATCGTGCCCTCGGTGCTGACCTCGGCCCAGCGTTCGAGTGCGGCCTCGATGAGGGCCTCGCGGTTCGCGAAGTGCCAGTAGAAGCTGCCCTTGGTGGCGCCGAGCCGGGCGGCGAGCGGCTCCACGGCGACCGCCGCGAGCCCGCCCTCGCCGATGGCGGCGAGCGCCGCGTCGGCCCAGTCCCGTGCGGTGAGCCGGGCCTTGCCGCCGGACCCCCGCGCGCCGGTTGCCGTTGTCCTCCGCTGCCGTTGCACCATGACCATACGGTACCGTACGGTCAGACATACGCCAGCGTATGGAGGTGCGTGATGGGTGTGGTGCGCAACGCACACGAGCGGGTCGTCGAGGCTTCGGCTGAAGACGTCGGGGCGCTGCTCGACCGGCTCTCCGGCCCGGACGACCCGCTCTTCCCGACCCCGGCCTGGCCCGCCATGACCTTCGACGGGCCGCTCGCGGTCGGCGCGGCGGGCGGCCACGGCACGGTGCGCTACGCGGTCGCCGAGTACGAGCCCGGGCGCCGCGTGCGCTTCGCCTTCACCGGGGCGGCGGGCGGCACCGGCGCGGCGGGTGGCTTCCACGAGATCTCCGTCGAGCCGCTGGGGCCCCGGCGCTGCCGGGTGCGGCACGTCATGGAGCTGGAGCCGAAGGGCCTTGAGCGGCTCCAGTGGCCCACCGTCGTCCGGCCCGTGCACGACACGATGGTCGAGGAGGTCCTGGACAACGTGGAGCGGGCCGCGGCCGGCGGCTGCGCCCACCCGGTGCGCCGGTCGCGCCGGGTGCGGCTCCTGCACGCCCTCGCCTGGGACCGGCCCGAGGCCGTCGCCGTCCCCGCGGCGGCCCGGCTGCTCCGCGCCTCCCTGGAGCGGCCCGCCCACCAGGACGCGTACCGCATGCGGATGCTCCCCGGGCTGCCCCGCGACCCGCGGGCCTGGGCCCCCATGCTGCGCGAGTCCTTCCCCGTGCTCGGCTGCGAGGGCGGCGAGCTGCTGCTCCGGGTGGACGTCGCGGGCCTGACGGCGCGCGCCTCGATCCTCGTCGACGAGGAGTTCGTCACGCTCAGCACGTTCGCGCGCCCCGACACCCGGCGCAGCCGCGTGTACTGGGGCGTGGTCCGGTTCGGCCACCCCGTCATGGCCAGGCTGACGATGCGCCGTACGCATCGCGCGCTGGCCCTCGCGGCCCCGAGCGCGGGTGAACGGGCCCTCGCCCGCTGTCCCGTCGGCCGGGACTGCCTCCCCGCGGTGTGAACCACGGCCACCCCGCTGACGTGCGGCGAACCCCCGGAAGCACCCATTCGAGCCCCTTCAGCGAAACCACACCGGAACGGGCCATCGGGTCATACTTGGTGCGTGCCATAGCAGAACACCGCACCATCGGGTAAAACGCCGGTCGTCTCATCAACCGAGCAGGGGCAAAGTCGCTTGACGGGACCCCGTAATGTTTACGCCGTGACCGTGAATGCTGATTCCCACGCCGTCGCCATCAACGCGACCTGGCGAGACCTGCCTGCGGCGCAGCAGCCCGAGTACCCCGATGCCGAGGCGCTGCGCGACGCCGTCGACGAGCTCAGCTCGTATCCTCCGCTCGTCTTCGCGGGCGAGTGCGACCAGCTGCGCTCCCGCATGGGCGCCGTGGCCCGGGGTGAGGCGTTCCTGCTCCAGGGCGGCGACTGCGCCGAGTCCTTCGACGGCGTGAGCGCCGAGCACATCAGGGCGAAGCTCAAGACGCTGCTCCAGATGGGCGCCGTCCTCACCTACGCCGCCTCGGTGCCGGTCGTGAAGGTGGGCCGGATCGCCGGGCAGTACTCCAAGCCGCGCTCCAAGCCCACCGAGACCCGCGACGGCGTGACGCTGCCGACCTACCGCGGCGACTCCGTCAACGGCTTCGCCTTCACCGAACAGGAGCGCGTCCCCGACCCGCAGCGCCTGAAGCGGATGTACAACGCCTCCGCCTCGACGCTCAACCTGGTGCGCGCCTTCACCACCGGTGGCTACGCCGACCTGCACCAGGTGCACGCCTGGAACCAGGACTTCGTGAAGTCGTCCCCGTCCGGGCAGCGCTACGAGCAGCTCGCGCGGGAGATCGACAACGCGCTCAACTTCATGCGGGCCTGCGGCACGGACCCCGAGGAGTTCAAGACGGTCGAGTTCTACTCCTCGCACGAGGCGCTGCTCCTGGACTACGAGACCGCCCTGACCCGCGAGGACTCGCGCACGGGCAGCCTCTACGACGTCTCCGGGCACATGATCTGGATCGGCGAGCGCACCCGGCAGCTGGACGGCGCGCACATCGAGTTCGCCTCGAGGGTCCGCAACCCGATCGGCATCAAGCTGGGCCCGACCACGACGGCCGAGGAGGCGCTCCAGTACATCGAGCGCCTCGACCCGGACCGCGAGCCCGGCCGGCTCACGTTCATCGTCCGCATGGGCGCCGACAAGATCCGTGACCGGCTCCCCGAGCTGGTCGAGAAGGTCACCGCGTCCGGCGCGACCGTCGCCTGGGTCACCGACCCGATGCACGGCAACACCTTCGAGGCGGCGTCCGGGCACAAGACCCGCCGCTTCGACGACGTGCTCGACGAGGTCAAGGGCTTCTTCGAGGTCCACAAGTCCCTCGGTACGCACCCTGGCGGCATCCACGTCGAGCTGACCGGCGACGACGTCACGGAGTGCGTGGGCGGCGGCGACGAGATCTTCGTCGACGACCTGCACCAGCGCTACGAGACGGCGTGCGACCCGCGCCTCAACCGCAGCCAGTCGCTCGACCTGGCGTTCCTGGTGGCGGAGATGTACCGCGACCAGTAGGGGCAGACCCTCGGGCAGCACAGTGGGGCACGGATCCATGTGATCCGTGCCCCACAGGCATACCCGGGGCTTTTGCGGTTCCGGGGTCATGGGTAAGGTTAGGTTAGCCTCACCGATCAATCGGTACGGCGCTACCCATGGACCCTGGTCGGGAGGTGAACCGCGTGTACGTCTGCAACTGCTTCGGGGTGACCGAGACGCAGGTGAAGCAGCACGCGGCGGACGGTGCCTGCACCCCCCGGCAGATCGCTTCGGCCTGCAAGGCGGGCACGGACTGTGGTTCGTGCGTACGCCGCATCCAGGCCCTGCTCGGCAGGGGCGCCTGCCCGCGGCGGGATCTCGTGGACCAGGGCGAGTCGGCCGTGGCGCTCGCCCCGGCGGCCGAGCTGCCCAAGATCCCCGGTATCCCGGGGATGCCCGGAGTGCCGGCGGAGCGGGAGCTCCCGGAGGCGGCCTAGCTGTCCGGCTGCTCGATGAGCTGTGCGATGTACAGCGGCTCGCCGAGCTTCTCGACGAGCTCAAGCTGGGTGTCGAGGTAGTCGATGTGGTGCTCCTCGTCCGCGAGGATCGACTCGAAGATGTTCGCAGACGTGATGTCGCCCTTGGCGCGCATCACCTCGATCCCGCGCCGGAGGCGGTCGATCGCCTCCGCCTCGACCTGCCGGTCCGCCTTGAACATCTCCGTCACGGTCTGGCCCACGCGCACATGGAACAGCCGCTGGTAGTTGGGCAGGCCGTCGAGGAAGAGGATCCGGTCGGTGAGCACCTCCGCGTGCTTCATCTCGTCGATCGACTCGGACCGGGTGTACTTGGCGAGCTTCGTCCAGCCGAAGTTCTCCTGCATCTTCGCGTGCAGGAAGTACTGATTGATCGCGGTCAGCTCGGCGGTCAGCTGCTCGTTGAGAAATTCGATGACCTCGGGGTCGCCCTGCATCGCAGAGGCTCCTTCCAAGCGGGTGACTGGGCAGGTAGCGGGCATCCTTGCACCGGCATCCTGGGGCGTCCAGTAAGTGCATGCTTAGTAGGAGTTGCCCGAATCCCCGTATACCTGGTCACGTCCACCGCCCGCGGTCTGTCAGGATGGAGGCATGGGTCAGCCGGTGAGTCGCGCATCTCGGGACGTAGCGGAACCGGATCTTCCGCCGGGGCAGCGGCTCCAGCGCGGCTGGCCGGTCACCCACTACGGCCCCGTGCCCAAGTTCCGTCCCGAGCGCTGGGAGTTCAGGGTCTTCGGAGCCACCGCCGACGGCGAGAAGCACTGCTGGACCCACGAGGAGTTCTCGGCCCTGCCGTACAGCTCGGTGGTCGGCGATTTGCACTGCGTCACGAAGTTCAGCATGCTCGGCGCCGAATGGGGCGGGGTGCTCGCCCGCGACCTGCTCGCCCTCGCGCCCCCGGCGCCCCAGGCGACCCACGTCATGGTCTGGGCCGAGTACGGCTTCAGCTCGAATCTGCGCATGGCCGACTTCGCCGCCGAGCGCACCGTCTTCGCCACCCACAAGGGCGGTGAACTGCTCACCGCGGAGCACGGTTTCCCACTGCGGCTCGTGGTGCCGCAGCTGTACGCCTGGAAGGGCCCCAAGTGGGTCCGCGGCGTCGAGTACATGACGGCCGACCGCCGCGGCTTCTGGGAGGAGCGCGGCTACCACAACGTCGGGGACCCCTGGCGCGAGCAGCGCTACTCGTACCAGGAGGAGCCCGGCGACGGCCCGGAGCTGTAGCGCCCCGCGCCGCGCCGCCGCGACGTCGGCTCAGATGTCCCTGAGCTCCTTCAGCCGGGCCACGTCCGCCGCGTGTCCCTCCTTGCCGCCCGGCGTCTCGATGACGAGCGGCACCCCCTCGGTCGCCGGGTGCAGCATCAGCTCGTGGAAGGGGTCGGCGCCGATGTGCCCGGAGCCGATGTTCTCGTGCCGGTCCTTGTGGGCGCCGACCACGTCCTTGGAGTCGTTGGCGTGCACCAGCTTGAGGCGGCCTTCGCCGACCGTGTCGACGAGCAGGTCGAGGGTCTGCTTCATGCCGCTCGGCCCGGTCAGGTCGTGTCCGGCCGCGAAGATGTGGCAGGTGTCGAGGCAGACGCCGAGCTTGGGGTGGGCGTCCAGGGCCTCGAAGTACGGCCCGAAGTCCCAGGTCCGCGAGCACAGCGACGCGCCCTGCCCCGCCGTCGACTCCAGGAGCAGGAACGGGTCGTCGTCGTGCGTCAGCTCGTCGAGGAGCGGAAGCACCCGCTCCCGCACCTGCCGCAGGGCCACCTCGCGCTCCCGCCCGCCCGTCGCCGAACCGGTGTGCACGACGACGCCGAGCGCCCCGATCTCCCGGCCGCGGCGCAGCGAGTGCCGCAGCGAGTCCACGGACCTCTCCACCGTCGCCTCGGTGTGCGAACCGAAGTTGATCAGGTAGGGCGCGTGGACGTAGGCGGGAACGCCCTGGTCCGCGCAGGCGGCGCGGAACGCCTCGTCCTGCTGCGGGTTGCCGGGCGGGGTGGCCCAGCCGCGCGGGTTGGCCACGAAGACCTGTACGGTCTCGGCGCCGATGTCACGCGCGTACGCGAGGCCCACGGAGGCGAGACCCCCGGCGACGGGGACATGGCTGCCGACGGGGTTGCGGCGGGCGCGGGCGGCGACGGGGGACGCGTCGGGGGATGCGGGGGACTTCTCTGTGCTCACCCTGTCCAGGGTGACACGGGTGCGGGGCGGGTCGGGAACGGGGTGGTCCCGGCCCGGGCGGTTCCGCCGCGGGGACCGGCGCGGTTCCGGCCCTCTCGGGGCGGCGGAACCGCGCCGCGCGGACGTACGCGGGTGTGCGCGGTTGTGCGCAGACGTACGCGGGTGTGCGCGTCCGTACGCCTAGCGGATCCGGATGGTGATCGTCGACCCCTTGGGGGCCTCGTCGCCGGGGTCCACGGACTGGTCCTTCACCGTGTCGCCGAAGATGCCGAGCAGACCGCGGTCCTCCTTGACGTCGAAACCGGCCTCGGTCAGCGCGTCCTTGGCGTCGCCGACGCCCATGCCCTCCACGTCCGGGACCTCGATCATCTCCGGCCCCTTGGAGAGCGTCAGGGTGACCGTGTCGCCCTCGGCGCGGATGGTGCCCTCGACCGGGTCCTGCTCGACGACCTCGCCCTTGTCCTCGTCGGACGAGAAGACCCGTTCCGGCGCGATCCGCACCTTCAGGCCCGACTCCTCCAGCTCCTCGCGGGCGTCGGCCTCCGGCTCGCCGGTGACGTCGCGCACCTCGACCTTCTCGCCCTTGCTGACGACGAGCGCGACGGCCGAGCCGGTCTTGCGGACCGTGCCGGGCTTGGGGTCCGTGCTGATCACGGAACCCTTGTCGACGTCGCTGCTGAAGTCCTTGGTGACCATGCCGGCGCCGAGACCCAGGCCGTCCAGCTTGTCCTTCGCCTCGTCGAGCGGGGTGCCCTCCAGATCGGGCACCTCGACGGTCTGCGCACCGAGGGAGACGGTCAGCGTCACCTTGCCGTTGTGCCGGATGCGCTCACCGACGCCCGGGTCGGTCGCCATCACCGTGCCGCGCTTGTCGGTGGCGCTGTAGGCACGCTCGACCTTGCCCACGTCGAGCCCAGCGCCGTCGAGGCGTTCGCGGGCCTGCGCCTCCGTCTTCGCGAGCAGCGGCGGGACCTTGGTGAACTGGCCGGAGTTGATGTACCAGACGCCCGCGCCGAGGCCGAGGGCGAGCAGGACGGCGGCTATGGCCGCCGTTATGCCGCGGCGGGTGTGCAGGCGCGCGCGCAGCCGCCGCGCCGCCGAGGCGGGTGCCGCGGGGGCCGCGGGCTCCGGCGGGGGCGTCCGCAGCACGCTGGTGTGGCTGAGCCCGTCCTGCCGGTACGCCTTCAGGGACGTCGTGGCCCGGTCCTCCGGCACGGACGGCAGGGGCGGCTGCGCGGAGCGGGCCGCGCGCGGGATGACGCTCGTACGGTCGCCGGAGTTGTCGTGGCCGTCGGGCTCCTCGTCCCTGGCCAGCGGAGGCAGGGCGTCCAGCTGGGTGTCGACGAGCGTGGCCCGGGCCTCGCGCAGCTGCCCGAGCAGCGCCACCGCGTCGTAGGGGCGCAGGTCGGGGTTGCGGGCGGTGGCCGATGCGACCAGCTCGTCGAGCTCCGGGGCGAGGCCCGGTACGGCGGCGGACGGCGGGGGCACGTCCTCGTTCAGATGCTGGAAGAGGACCTGGGCGGGGGACTCGCCGTGGTGGGGCTTGGCGCCGGTCAGCATCTCGTACAGCACGACCCCGGAGGCGTACACGTCCACACGGGTGTCCGCCGTGCCGTGCTCGATCTGCTCGGGGGCGAGGTAGGAGACCGTGCCGAGGACCGTGCCGGTGGTGTTGGTGACCGAGTCCACGGCCCGTACGAGCCCGAAGTCGGCGACCTTGACGCGGCCGTCGTCCCCTATGAGGACGTTCTCGGGCTTCATGTCGCGGTGCACGAATCCGGCGCGGTGCGCGGCGCCGAGCGCGGCGAGCACCGGCTCCAGGATGTCCAGGGCGGCGCGGGGGCGCAGGGCGCCGCGCTCGCGCAGGACGTCCCGCAGCGTGCAGCCCGCCACGTACTCCATGGCGAGGTACACGTACGGGCCGTCGGTGCCCTGGTCGAAGACGCCGACCACGTTCGGGTGCGCGAGCCGGGCCACCGACTTGGCCTCGCGGATGAAACGGTCGACGAAGGAGGCGTCGGCCGCCAGCGTCGGGTGCATCACCTTCAGGGCGAGCACACGGTCGAGGCGGGTGTCCACGGCCCGGTAGACCGTGGCCATACCGCCGACCGCGATCCGTCCGTCGACGCGGTAGCGGCCGTCGAGCACCTGCCCGACGAGGGGGTCCTTGAGGGTCGTGTCCACGGAGGGAGTCTACGAGGCGCCGCGCCGGGGGTGCGGGGCGTGGGCACCGGGGCGGCGACACTGCGGCACACCTGTGACCGTCGCGGCCCGCGCCGGGTTCAGAACGCCGGGCGCTCCGGGTCCAGGGCCGCCCGGCCCTCGGCGGGGGACGACGCCTCGGCGAAGTGCCGCCGCGGTATGCGGCCCGCCAGGTACGCGAGGCGCCCCGCGAGGACCCCGTGCCGCATCGCCTCCGCCATCAGTACCGGCTCCTGCGCCCGCGTCACGGCCGACGCGAGCATCACCCCGGCGCAGCCGAGCTCCATGGCGAGGGCCGCGTCCGACGCGGTGCCCGCCCCGGCGTCCAGGATCACCGGGACCCGGGCCCGCTCGACGATCAGCTGGAAGTTGTGCGGGTTGCGGATGCCGAGCCCGGAGCCGATGGGGGAGCCGAGCGGCATCACGGCCGCGCAGCCCACGTCCTCCAGCTTCCTGGCGAGCACGGGGTCGTCGTTGGTGTACGGGAGGACCGTGAAACCGTCGTCGACGAGCGTCTCCGCCGCGTCGAGGAGCTCCACCGGATCGGGCAGCAGCGTGCGCTCGTCCGCGATGACCTCCAGCTTCACCAGGTCGGTGCCGAGGGCCTCCCGGGCGAGCCGCGCCGTGAGCACCGCCTCGCCCGCGGTGTAGCAGCCCGCCGTGTTCGGCAGCACCCGGATGCCGAGCCGGTCCAGGACCGACAGGACGGACCCCTGCACCCCGGGGTCGAGCCGCCGCATCGCGACGGTGGTCAGCTCCGTACCGGATGCGGCGAGGGACCGGTCGAGGACGTCCAGGCTCGGTGCGCCGCCCGTGCCCATGATGAGCCGCGACGACAGCGTGAGGTCGCCGATGACGAAGGGGTCGTCCGCCATGCGGTCAGCCTCCCTGGACGGCGGTGAGGATCTCGACGCGGTCGCCGTCGCCGAGCACGGTGCGGGCCCACTGCGCGCGCGGGACCACGGTTTCGTTGAGCGCGGCGGCGACGCCGGACGGCGCGGCGGTCAGCTCGGCGACGACGGCGTCGAGCGTGGTCCCCGCGGCCACGTCTCGTACGTCTCCGTTGACGGATACGGCACATACGGCGAACGGCGTGGTCATGCGGACAGCTCCGTGAGGTTCGTGGGGGTGTGGGGTGCGGAGGGGGAGGCTTCCGGTGCTTCCGGTGCGTCCGGTGCGTCCGGTGCGTCCGGTGCGTCCGGTGACTCCGGCGGCTTCGGTGACCCCGGCGGTTTCGGCGGCTTCGGTGCCTCCGGCGACGTGCCTGGGGCGCCAGGTGGCACTGGCGCGCCCGCGGCGTCCTGCGCGCCCCGCGTGTGCGCCGCCGTGAACCTGCGCGGAGTGAACGCCCGCGCCTCCTCGGGCAGTTCGCCCGTCGTCAGGGCGTGCGCCATGACGTCCCCGGTGACCGGCGTCAGGAGGACGCCGTTGCGGTAGTGGCCGGTGGCCAGGTGCAGCCCTGCCAGCGCGGTGGGGCCGAGCAGCGGCGCGTTGTCGGGGGACCCGGGCCGCAGCCCCGCGCGCGTCTCGGTGAGCGGCAGCTCGGTGATGCCGGGTACGAGTTCGTGCGCGTCGCGCAGCAACTCGTACACGCCCCCCGCGGTGACCGTCGTGTCCCAGCCGAGCTCCTCACTCGTCGCGCCGACCACGAGTTCGCCGTCGGCCCTCGGTACGAGGTAGACGTGGCTGCCGCGCACGACCGCCCGCACGGTGCGGCTGAGGAACGGCGCGTACCGCTCCGGCACCGTGAGCCGCAGCACCTGCCCCTTGACCGGGCGTACTGGCGGCAGGACGTCGGCGGGGACCCCGGCGAGCCGCCCGCTGAGGCTGCCCGCGGCGAGGACCGTCTGGCCTGCGCCGAGCGCGGTGCCGTCACCGAGGACGACCCCGGTGGCCCGGTCCCGTACCACCGAGAGCTCCCGCGCCCACGCGCGCGTGAAGGTCACTCCGGCCCGCTCGCAGGCCGCGACGAGGGCCGTCGCGAGCTTGCGCGGGTCGACCTGGTGATCGCCGTCGACGCGCAGCCCGCCGCGCACCCCCGGAGCGAGCATCGGCTCCAGGCGGCGGCACTCGCGGCCGTTCAGCCACTCCGGTGTCAGGCCCGACTGCTTCTGGAAGGCGTGCAGCTCCCGCAGGTGGGCGCGGTCGTCGGAGTCGAGGGCGACGGCGAGTGTGCCGCACGCGCGGTAGCCGACGTCCTGCCCGGCCGCCTCGGCCAGCTCGGCCGCGAAGTCCGGGTAGCGGCGCGCGGAGGCCACGTTCAGGCCGAGCAGCGTCTGCTCCCCGTAGTGCAGCTCGGTGACGGCGGCCAGCATGCCCGCCGCGACCTGCGCCGCGCCGCCGCCCGGCTCGGGGTCGACCACGGTGACGGACAGCCCGCGCTGGGCCGCCCGCCAGGCGGTGACGAGCCCGATGACGCCGCCCCCGACGACGAGGACGTCACGGGGCGGTGCCTCTTCGGACGACGCCGCGGAGACGGATGCCGCGGGCACGGATGCCGCGGGCACGGATGCCGCGGGCACGGATGCCGCGGGCACGGATGCCGCGGACACGGACGTCGCGGACGGCGTGAGTGGTGTCGAGGTCGGGTCCAGTGGACTGTTCGGATGGGAACGCATGGGCGTCCAGCCCCTCCCTTCGCCGGCATGACCCGGATCAGGTTCGTACGGTCGGAGGCCGTCCCAGCCTCCCTCTCAGCCCGGTGCGTCCGGGCTCCCGCGAGTGCTCTGCACCGCCACCCTAGCCCGTCGCCCGGGGGCGGGTTAAGCCCGTCGTACCCGGCCGCGGACACGCCGCCCTACAGTTGATCGGGTGAGCGAGCAGCAGAAGCGGGTGGAGGCGGGGCGCCGCGTCGTGATCGTCGGCGCGGGCATGGCCGGGGTGCAGTCCGCGGTGGCGCTGCGCGAGCAGGGCTTCAGGGGCGCGGTCACCGTGCTCGGCGCGGAGCCCCATCCGCCGTACGACCGGCCGCCGCTGTCCAAGGCGGTGCTGCTCGGCACGGCGGACGGCGCCGCCTTCGACATCGACTTCGAGGCGCTCGGCATCGAGGTGCGGCTCGGCGTGCACGTCACCGGCGTGCGCCCCGCCGACCACGAACTGGACACCGGGGCGGGCCCGGTCCCGTACGACAGCCTGGTCCTCGCGACCGGGGCGGAACCGATCCTGCTGCCCGGCTCCGAGGGCGTACCCGGCGTGCACGTGCTGCGCACCCTCGACGACGCCGAGCGGCTGCGCCCGGTCCTGGCGGGACGGCACGACGTCGTGGTCGTCGGCGCGGGCTGGATCGGCGCCGAGTTCGCCACCGCGGCGCGCGAGGCGGGCTGCGCCGTGACCGTGGTGGAGGCCGCCGACCGTCCGCTCGCGGGCGCCCTGCCCGCCGAGGTCGCCGCCCCGATGACGGCCTGGTACGCGGACGCGGGCGTCGACCTGCGCACCCGCGCGCGCGTGCGGCGCGTCGAGCCGGGCGCGGTGTTCCTCGACGACGGCACCCGGCTGTCGGCCGACGCGGTCGTCGTCGGCATCGGCGCGCGGCCCGCCACGGCGTGGCTCGCGGGCTCCGGCATCGCGCTCGGCGCCCACCACGAGGTACTCGCCGACGACCGGCTGCGCACCTCGGCGCCGGACGTGTACGCGGTCGGCGACTGCGCGTCCTTCCCCTCGGGCCGGTACGGGGAACGGCTGCTCGTGCACCACTGGGACAACGCCGTCCAGGGCCCGCGCACGGTCGCCTCCCGCATCATCGGGGAGACCCCGGCGGTGTACGACCCGGTGCCGTACTTCTGGTCCGAGCAGTTCGGCCGCTTCGTGCAGTACGCGGGCCACCACGCCCCCGGCGACGAGCTGATCTGGCGCGGCGACCCCACGACCCCGGCCTGGACGGTCTGCTGGCTCCGCGACGGCGCCCTGACCGCCCTCCTCGCGGTGGGCCGCCCCCGGGACCTCGCCCAGGCCCGCAAACTGATCGAAGCAGCGACTCCCCTGGACCCGGCCCTGACGGCGGATCCGTCGATCCCCCTGAAGAAGGCCGCAGCCTGACGTTCCCAGAGGCACGGGACTTCCCCCCTGTGGGCGGCTGATCCGCCCGGAGGGTGGAACGGGCGGGCACAGGCATCACTTCCGGCCACCTCAAGGCCCCCGGCACCCCCGGGGGGCACCCCCGAGCCCCCGGCGCCCCACCCCGGCTACCGGCTCCCGGCCAGAAATGGCACGCTTGATCCGTGACCGAGATTGACGCAAAGACCGATGCTCTCGTCCCCGCCTGGCTGCACCTCCCCGACATCGCCGAGATGCTCGATGTCGAGGTGACGCGCGTGCGCCAGCTGGTCAAGGAGGGCCAGCTGATCGCCGTGCGCCGCGGTGAGAACCGCGCGCTCCAGGTGCCCGCCGCCTTCATCGACGGCGACAAGGTGGTCAAGGGCCTCGTCGGCACCTTGACGCTCCTGCGGGACGACGGTTTCACCGACGAAGAGGCCCTCGAATGGCTCTTCACCCCCGACCCGAGCCTGCCCGGCACCCCCGCGCAGGCCCTGAGCGAGAATCGCGGGACGGAGGTGAAGCGCCGCGCGCAGGCGCTCGCCGTCTGACCTGGAACAAACCTTCCGGCGTACGGGCCACACCCGTGGCCCGTACGCCGCCGACACGGGGGGACCTCTCCATGGCCACCGACACGGCGGGCGCGCCCGAGCGCGCCCGGCTCGCCGACGCGCTGCTCTACCTGTGCGTGGACGCGCGCAAGCGCCAGGGCGACCTTCCGCAGTTCCTCGACGCCGTCCTCGCGGGCGGCGTGGACATCGTGCAGCTGCGCGACAAGGGCATGGAGGCGGCCGAGGAGCTCGAACACCTGGAGGTCTTCGCCGACGCCGCGCGCCGGCACGGCAAGCTCCTCGCCGTGAACGACCGCGCGGACGTCGCCCACGCCATCGGCGCCGACGTGCTGCATCTGGGCCAGGGCGACCTGCCGGTGCCGGCCGCCCGCGCCGTCCTCGGCGAGCGGGTCCTGATCGGCCGCTCCACGCACGCGGAGCACGAGGCCGCCGCGGCCGCCGTCCAGGAGGGCGTGGACTACTTCTGCACGGGCCCCTGCTGGCCGACGCCCACCAAGCCGGGCCGCCACGCACCGGGGCTCGACCTGGTCAGGTACACGGCCTCGCTCGGCACCGACCGCCCCTGGTTCGCCATCGGCGGCATCGACGCGGGCAACCTGGACGAGGTCATCGAGGCGGGCGCACGCCGCGTGGTGGTCGTCCGTGCCCTCACGGAGGCCGACGACCCCGGGGCGGCCGCCGCGGACTTCGCGAAGCGGCTGCGTACGGCCCCCTGACAAGAACGGGCAGGAACGGTCCGGAACGGCCGGGCGTGGCCCGGCGCGCTCCGGCTCGGTCCGGCGCGGGACGCAGCTGTGGCCCGGTCTCCACCGTACGGCGTTTCGACGCGAGGACCCAGATCTCCCGGGCGTACGGCTGTTTGATCAACCCCCCTATGGTGTCCGATGCGTGGACAACAAGCCGACTAACAGGACAAATGACCAACGTGCGGTTGGGGGACCGTCCGGGCCTGGCTAACCTGCCGGTATGGCCCTAGGAACTGCTTCCACCAGGACTGACCGCGCACGCACCGTGCGCGACATGCTCGCGACCGGCAAGACCACGTACTCGTTCGAATTCTCGGCGCCGAAGACCCCCAAGGGCGAGCGGAACCTGTGGAACTCGCTGCGGAGGGTCGAGGCCGTCGCGCCGAGCTTCGTCTCCGTGACCTATGGAGCGGGCGGTTCGACGCGGGCGGGCACCGTGCGCGAGACCCAGCAGATCGTCGCCGACTCGACGCTCACCCCGGTCGCCCACCTCACGGCCGTCGACCACTCGGTCGCCGAGCTGCGCAACATCATCGGACAGTACGCCGACGCCGGTATCCGCAACATGCTGGCCCTGCGCGGCGACCCGCCCGGCGACCCGATGGCCGACTGGGTCAAGCACCCCGAGGGCCTCAACTACGCCGCCGAACTGGTGCGGCTCATCAAGGAGTCGGGCGACTTCTGCGTGGGCGTGGCCGCGTTCCCCGCGATGCACCCCCGCTCCGGTGACTGGGAGTCGGACGTCAGGCACTTCGTCGACAAGTGCCGCGCGGGCGCCGACTACGCGATCACCCAGATGTTCTTCCACCCCGAGGAGTACCTGCGCCTGCGCGACCGCGTCGAGGCGGCGGGGTGCGGGACACCGATCATCCCGGAGATCATGCCGGTGACCAACGTGCGTCAGCTGGAGCGATTGCCGCAGCTCAGCAACGCGGACTTCCCGCCCGCCCTGAAAGAGCGCATCCTCTCGTCCAAAGACGACCCCGCCGCTGTACGCTCCATTGGCATCGAGTTCGCGACGGAGTTCTGTGCGCGGCTGCTGTCCGAGGGCGTGCCCGGGCTGCACTTCATCACGCTGAACAACTCCACGGCGACGCTGGAGATCTACGAGAACCTCGGTCTGCACCACCAGCAGGCCTGACCGGTCGTACCCCTGTGGCCGCGGCCGTGGGGGAGAGGGGCGTACATGGGCTGGACGGTCCTCTACATCGCGTTCGGTGCGGTCGCGCTGTGGCTGCTCGGCGAGGTGCTGTTGCAGTACAAGGCGCGGCTGCGCTGGCGGCTTCTCGCGTTCGTCGGCTTCCTCGGGGTCGTCGTCGGCGTGCTGATGCCGTCGGTGGTGGTCATCGCCGTCGGCGCGATCGCGTTCGCCACCGGGCAGACGCAAGTGACGCTGTCGTTCCGCCGCGGCTTCGCGACGGGCTGGGCGCTCGGCGGGAAGCCGGGCGCGAGCAGGCGGCGCAAGGCCACCGGTGCGCGGGCCGCGCATCCCGAGCCGACGCTCCAGGTCTCGGACCTGGAGTACGAGGCCGTGCCCGAGCCCGAGGCGGTGGCGCCCGGCGACGCGGAGTCACCGGCCGCCGGTCCCGCCGCGTACGCCCCCGAGCCCATGCCCGACGACACCGCACAGTACGGCGTCTACAGCGAGGCCGCGGACACGGCGTACGCCCCGCCCGCCTCCGCGGACGGCTACGGCTTCGCCGCGTACCCCGGGTACGACCCCCAGGGCCCGGACCGGGGGGCGGAGCAGCAGGACGCGCTGCACCTCGCGTACGGAGAGACCGGCGAGCAGCGGTACGCCGCCTACTCCGACCCGTACATCGGCACCCAGACCTATGGCGCGCAGCCGGGCTACGACTCCTACGGGGACCCGCAGCCCTACGCGCCCTACGGCGGCGACACCTACGGCGGCTACCAGGACACCCCGCCCGGGGGCGTCTGGGTCCCGCACCAGCGCACCGGCGAGCCCGCGCCACCGTACGGCGGGGAACTGCCGCCCGAGCAGCCTGGCTACCCGCCCTTCCCCGACGAGGCGGCGCCGGGGGCCCCGGGCGACCCGTTCGGCTATCAGCCGGAGGTCGGCGGGGAGCAGCAGTACCGGTACTGAGGGCGGTGCCGCCCGTGACCGTACAGAAGCGGCCGAGCTGTTCATAGCCGTACTGAGGGCGGTGCCTCGCGCAGTCGCGCAGCCGTACTGAGGCCGGTGCCACTCGTCGTCGCGCAGCCGTACAGAAGCCGTGAGCGCTCGCTCACTGCGATCCGCGGAACTCCGGCCCCTCCACGATGAGACCGGCGACCAGCGTGCCGGACATGCCCGCGTGCGGCAGGCCGCCGCCGGGGTGGGACCAGCCGCCGACCGTGTGGAGCCCCGCCACGGCCGTGCTGTTGGCGGGGTGCAGATGCCTCCCGGAGTCGGCGGCGAGCGTGGGCGGCGGGACGGCGCCGCCCTCGGCGCCGGTGGCCTCGGCGATGTCCGCGGGGGTGCGGACCTCGTGCCACAGGAGCCGGTCGGCCAGGCCGGGGACCACGGTGCTCGCACGGTCCAGGAGCCGGCGGACGTCCGCTGCGGTGACCTCGGCTCCGGCCGCGACCGTGGCGGTCAGCGTGACCGCCTCGTGGTCCGCGTCCGGGACGGCCGTCGGGTCGTCCGGGCGCAGCACGGTCAGGGTCGGTGAGACGGGCAGGGCGGGGGCGCCCTGGGGTGCGGGGGCGCCCGGAGTTCCGGGGGTCGCGAAGACCCGGTCGAGTTCGTCCGCGCGGTCGGCGGTGTGCAGGACCGTGCGGTGCGGTGTGCCCTCCGGGCGGGCGCCGCGCAGGGCGAGCAGGACCGTGAGGCGGCTTGGCAGGCCGGAGCGGGCTGGCACGTCCTGCGGCGCCCGGGCGGCCGTGCCGCCGGACAGCAGCGCGGCCAGCGCCCGCGGGGGCACCCCGGCCACCACGAAGTCCGCGTCCACGACGGACCCGTCGGCGAGCTCCACGCCCGCCGCGCGGCCGTCCTTGTCCACGACGCGCACCACCGCGGAGTCGAAGGCGAACTCGACCCTGCGGGCCAGGCACCGCTCGTACACCGCTGTGGCGAGCGCGCGCATGCCGCCGCGCGCCGCCCACGAACCGAACGTCTGCTCCATGTAGGGCAGCACCGCGGCGCTCGCCGGGGCCGTGCGCGGGTCCAGGCCGCGGGCGAGCGCGAAGTGCTCAAGGAGCGCGGTCAGACGGGGCTCGCCGGCCAGCTCGAACTCGGCGACCTGCGCCAGCGTGACCGCGCGCCGCTCCCGGCGCAGCAGGCGCTTGTGGGCCACCGAGGGGTAGGGCTCACGCTCGGCGAGAACCTGCCAGTTCGGCCACAGGGGCTCCTCCAGGAGGGGGCGGCGGGTGCGGTCCCAGGCTTCCCGCGCGCGATTCATGAACGCCGCCCAGCGGGCGCCCGCGCCGGCGCCGAGTGCGGCGTCCAAAGCCTCGCCCACCCCTGCCCGGGAGGCGTTCGGCAGGTCCGCCGCCGTGCCGTCCGCGAAGACGTGCCGGACGGCGGGCTCGACCTGGGACAGCTCGACGCGGTCCTCCAGGGGCTGCTTGCCCGTCTTCACGAACAGATCGCGGTAGACCGCGGGCAGGTGCAGCAGCGAGGGGCCCGTGTCGAAGCCGAAGCCGTCGCGCCGCACGCTGCCGAGCGCGCCGCCGTACGTCCCCGTGCGCTCGTGCACCACCACCCGGTGGCCCGCGACGGCCAGCCGGGCGGCGGCCGTCATGGCGCCCATCCCGGCGCCGATCACCACAATCCGTGCCATGCCAGGGACTGTATCGGCACCCACTGACAGCGCCGCCGGGGGCCGCTCGGGCCGGGGGCCGCTCGGCCCCAAGTCCGTTCGCTGCCGCCAAGGCCCGCTCGGCCCGGGGCCGTCCGGTCCCGTCAGCCCGGTGAGCGCCTGCCCGCCGAGGCAAGGCGCCGCTCCTCGCGGCGCTGTGCCCTGCGCCGCAGGAACCGCCGGATGCGGTGGGCGAGGAAGAGCAGCAGCACGAGCCCTGCGACCAGCAGCACGGCCGCCACGATCGCCGCAGCCTCGGGGTGGAACATCGCGAAGCTGACGACCCCGCCGACGCCGAGGTCCTCCGCGGTGCTCAGGACGAGGTTGCTGAACGGCTCGGGCGAGGTGTTGACCGCCATCCGCGTCCCGGCCTTCACGGCATGGCTCGCCAGGGCGGTCGAGCCGCCGATCGCACCCGCGGCCACATCCGGCAGCGAACCACTCTGCCCCGCGAGCAGCGCGCCCACCACCGCCCCGGACACCGGACGGACGACGGTGTGCACGGCGTCCCACACCGAGTCGACGTAGGGAATCTTGTCGGCGACGGCCTCACAGGCGAAGAGCACACCCGCGGTGACCAGCACCCAGGGGCTCTGCAAGGACTCGGGCACCTCGTCGGACAGACCCGTGGCCCCGAAGACACCGAGCAGCAGGATCACCGCGTAGGCGTTGATCCCGCTGGCCCAGCCACTGGTGAACACCAGGGGAAGTACGGACACGAACGCGATCGTAACCAGTAGGGCACGTTCCGGCTCGGTGGTGAGCGGCCCGGCCTGAGTATCCGTACTCAGTGCTGGAGATGAGTACGCGCGCGGATGGGCCACGACCTGCGCGGAAGGGAGAGTGAGGGCACGGAAAGGGGCGCGGCACCGGCACCGCCGACACGGGGCGGCGGAACGGGCGGCGCCCTCAGCCGTTCCTCCCGCCCACGGCGGGAGGGGGAACGGGGGACCGGGGGGCGACCACGGGGGGTCGTGCGGGGGAGCGCATCGAGCGCCGGTCCGGCGGGACCAGGGCACCTGGTCCCGCCGGACCGGCGCCGCGCGAGGCGCCGATCGGGTGAACCGGACCCCCTCACGGCGCCTGCGGGCGACCTGCCACCCGCCGCGCCTCACGCCACCCTGCGCCGCCCCCGCGGGCGAGCCTTCCGCTGACCCGCCCCCGCGGGCGAGCCTTCCGCTGACCCGCCCCCGCAGGCGAGCCTTCCGCTGACCCGCCCCCGCGGGCGAGCCTGCCGCCGACCCGCCCCCTCAGGCCAGCCTGCCGCCGACTCGCCCCCTCAGGCCAGCCTCCCGCTGACCCGCCCCTGCAACAGCCGGGAGAGCGCCGCGTGCACGTCGTCGAGTGAGCGCTCCGACTGGAAGGCCTGCCAGTCCAGGGCCGCCACCAGGACCATCCCGACGAGCGCGGCCGCCGTCAGGGGGACGTCGATCTCCTCGCTCAGCTCGCCGCTGGCCACCCCGCCGCGCAGCACGTCCTCGACGACCGCCACGGCCTGTTGCCGCACCACCATGAGCGTCGACTGCCAGGCACGGTTGGTGCGCCACAGCTCGGCCACGTAGAGCTGGGTGAAGGCCGGATAGCGGTCGATGAAGACGAGCCCTGCGCGGATCATTGCGTCCAGCGCGTCCACATGGCCGCCGCCCTCCTGGGAGGCCTCGTCCGCCGCCGTCTTCAAGGAGGCGGTGAGCAGCCCCACGCCGTGCCGCAGCAGCTCTTCGAAGAGGACCGACTTGCTGGCGAAGTTGTAGTAGACCGTGCCCTTCGCCACCCCCGCCCGTTCGGCGATCTCGTCGACTGTCGTGGCGGAGAACCCCTGTTCCGCGATGAGGGTGACGGCGGCTTCGTACAGCTTCTGCCGAGTGGCCTCGCGCCGCGTGCTGCTCGCGCTGGTTGCGCTACTCGCGCTGCTTGCGCTGCTTGCGCTGTTTTCCATGGGCTTGATTTTCACAGGTTCCGCCACGTTCACAGGCTCAGCTCCGGGTGCAGCCGGTCGAGAGTCCACACCTGTCTGCGGCGCGCGGAGACAGCGGTGAGCGCGAGCGCGCCCGCCGTGAACGCGGTCAGGACCGCGCACGCCGTCCACACCGGACCGAGGCCGCCGCCCGTGATGAGCCTGCGCAGGGCGTCGACGACGTGACTCATCGGCAGGTACGGGTGGATCGCGCCGAAGAACGCCGGGCTCGTCTGCACCGGGTAGGTGCCGCCCGCCGACGTCAACTGGAGCATCAGGAGGGCGAGGACGAGGATCCGCCCCGCCGCTCCGAAGCGCGCGTTGAGCCACTGCACGATCGCCGCGAAGCAGCACGTCACCAGCGCCAGGAAGCCGATCGTCCCGGCGGCACGCTCCATCTGGAGGCCGAGTCGCCAGTGCAGCACCGACATCAGGGCCGCCACTTGCAG
Source organism: Streptomyces sp. NPDC017940 (assembly GCF_044328435.1). Taxonomy (NCBI): domain Bacteria; kingdom Bacillati; phylum Actinomycetota; class Actinomycetes; order Kitasatosporales; family Streptomycetaceae; genus Streptomyces; species Streptomyces sp. NPDC017940. Next base: position 1,076,289 of record NZ_JBIRHJ010000001.1, read on the forward strand.
CGTGCCGATGGCGGCCACCGGCAGCCAGCCCGCGACGGCGATGCGCCAGGCGGGCGCGCCCGCGGCGAGGGCGCGCCGGTTGAGCGGCTGGATCAACATGTACGCGACCATCGCGCCGACCCACAGGGACAGCGGGATGAAGTACGGGGCGAAGCCCGTGCCGTAGTTGGGCGCCTTGTGCAGGGACTGGGAGGCCAACCGCACCGGGTCGGCCATGACGTCCGTGCGCCGGTCGCGGTCCCGCTTGTCGTAGTCGGGGATCTTCTTGACGCCGTCGTGCAGTCCGCCCGCCAACTTCTGGGTGCCGTCGGCCAGTTTGAAGATGCCGCCGTCGAGATCGCTCGCGCCCGTCCTCAGGTCGCCGACGCCGGTGTCCAGCTTCGTGGCGCCGGTCTTGGCGGTACCGAGGCCCTTGTGCAGCTTCCTGGCGCCCGCGGAGACGTCGCCCGCGCCCTTGTTCAGCTCGTTGATGTCCCGGACCGCCTTGTCCAGGTCCTCGTCCAGGTGCGGTGCCCGGTCGGCGAGGGCCTGGGCCTTGCGCTGGAGCTTGCCGAGGTCCCGGTCGAGCCGGGCGAGGCCGCCCGTCTGGTCCTGGACGAGGGTGTCGACGTCGGTGGCGACGGTCGCCACGTCGGCGGCTGCGTCCTTCGCCTTCTTCAGGTCCGGGCACGCCGGGTCGGGCGCGGGGAGGTTCTCGCAGCGCCTTTCGTAGACGCCGTCCATGGCCGCCGAGCCCTTCTCGGCGCTCTCAGCCGCCGCCGGTGCCGCCTCGACGAAATCGTCCAGGTGACGGCGTACCGCCTTCGAGGAGTCGGCCACCAGCTGCGCGCTGTCCCCGATGGTCCTGCCGTTGTCCTTCAGGTACGGGCGGACCTTGCCGGCCACGCCGTTGACCTTGTCGGCCAGCTTCTGCGTCCCTTCGGCGAGCCGCCGCGAACCCTCCTCCAGGTCACCCGCTCCGGTGTGCAGCTTCTTGACACCCCCGGCCAGCTTCCCGCTGCCCTCCTTGGCGTCCTCCAGGCCGTCGACGAGCCGCTGCGAGCCCTTCTTCGCCTTCCCGATGCCGCCCTCGATCCGGTCGGCGCCCCGCGCGGCGTCCTGCGTCCTGCCGTGGATGTCGGAGAACGAGATGAAGATCTTGTCGAGCATGTTCCGGGACGCCTTCGTCGACGCGGCCGAGCGCACCTCGGAGAAGACGGTCCGGGAGATCTGGCCGACGATGTAGTTGTTGGAGTCGTTGGTGCGCACCCGCAGGGCGCCCGTCTCCGGGGAGTCGCCGGAACTGGAGCCCACGCGCCTGCTGAAGTCGGACGGCATCGTCAGGGACAGGTAGTACGAGCCGTCCGCGACGCCCGCACGCGCCTCGCTGTCGCTCACCTCGTGCCACTCGAACGTCTTGCTGTCACGCAGCCGCTCGACGATGTCGTCGCCCGCGGTGACCTTCTTGCCGTCGACGGTGGCGCCCCCGTCGTCGTTCACGAGAGCCACCGGGATCCTGTCCAGACGGCCGTAGGGGTCCCAGAAGGACCACAGGTACAGCGCGCCGTACAGCAGGGGCAGCAACAGGAGGGCCACCAGGGCCGCACGCGGCAGCCTGCCCCTGCCGAAGCGCTTGAGCTCAAGCGCGGCGAGCTTCGGCGACCGCATCGGCTGCGTCCTTGTCGGTGTCAGGGGTGTCGGGGGTGTAGTGGGAGTCGGGGGTGGCGTGGGCGTCGGGGGCTTCGCGGGTGGTGTGGGCGGTATGGGCGTCGAGGGTCTTGTCGGAGTGGTCGGCGTCCGCGATGTCGTCGGCGCCGTCCGTGCCCGCGGTGGCATCCCCGCCGGCGGGGGCACCGGCGTACGCGCGCGTGGCCGACGGCGCCGTCGAGACGACCACCACCCCCTCGGGGGCCTCACGGCACACGGCCACCACCGTCGTCCCCCGCTCGGCGACGGACCGCAGCAGCGCCCAGGCCTCGTCCCTCTCGGCGTCCGAGAGCTTCAGGTCGAGGTCGTCGACGCCGAGCAGCCGGGGCCGCCCCATCAGCGCGAGCGCCACGGAGAGCCGCAGCACCTCCAGGCGGTCCAGATCCCGTACGGAGGTCCGCGCACCCTTGGGCAGCGCCTCGACGTCGAGTCCGGCGGCCCGCACCGCGTCGTCGACGCACAGCCGGGAAGCGGCGGCCCGCTCCGCCTGCGGGCGGAGCAGCGCGCGCAACGGGCTCTCGAACCGCCGTTGAAGGAGCGCGCGCTCCCGCAGGTGCTCGGCGACGGTCAGCGCCGGGTCGAGGTCGGTGACGCCGGGCACATGGGCGACCGCGCTGATCCCGCGCCCCGCCGCGAGCTGCTTCGGCAGCCGGAACCGCCCCACCGACGCCGTTCCCTCGGTGGCGCGCATGCGCCCGGTCAGGGCGAGCAGGAGACAGGTGCGGCCGGAGCCCGACGGACCCTCGACCGCGACGAGCGCGCCGGGCCCCGCGGCGACGCCGACCCCGCGGAACGCCCAGCCACGCGGACCCTTCAGGCCGAAGTCCACCGCATCGACGGCGGCGCCGTACGGACGACCGTCCACGGCCCACTCCCCTCTTCTGTACTGACCAGTCAGTACAGAAGCTAACCGGAACGTGCGGGCGAGACAACGGGCCCGACGGCAAAGGCCCAGGTCAGGCCGGATTGTCAGTGGCGTACTTCACGATGGGCACATACGGCCACTGCGCCGTCACACAGACGACAGGAGGTTCGTCATGGCCAGCACCAACGCAGCAGCCGCACACCGGCGCCGCGCCCTCGGCCCTGCCCCCTCACTGACCGGTCCCGCGAGCGACGTCCACCCGGTGCTCCGCCGGGCCACGGCTCCGCCCGCCGCCCTCGAACTGCTCGCCCAGGCCCGCGCCGGACTCGACGAGGCGGCGCACCTGGACACTCCGAACGAGCGCTACGCCACCGCCCACCTCGCCGCCCTGCGCACCGCCGCCGCGGTCCTCGCCGCCCGCGGCCGCCCCGAGCTAGCCCCGCGACGCAGGCAGCGCATCCGAAGCGCCTGGGAAGTGCTTCCCGAGATAGCCCCCGAACTGACCGAATGGAGCGCCCTGTTCGCCTCCGGGGCCGCCCGCAGGGCCCGCGCGGAGGCGGGCATCCAGGGTGCCGCGAGCAACCGGGACGCGGACGACCTGCATCGGGACGTCTCGATGTTCCTGCGCCTGGTCGAGCGGATGCTCGTGCTCCAGCCCGTGCTGCCCCAGCCACGACAGGAGTCGCCGGACGCGAGCTGACCTGCCGGGGCGGGCGAAGCGCCTCCTCGATTCCCATTAGGGTGGGAGCGCCCGCACCGAACAGCCCGCCGCAGATCAGGCGGAGCCGCGCCGAGGAGTCAACTGCCGTGTCGGACCCGATGCGCCCCCGCGCTTCTCTCCGTACCGCCGTGGTCTGGGACGTCCTGAAGGACGCCCTGGACCGCCGGGTCAAGGCCACGGCACAGGGGCCGGACGGCGCGTCCGGGGGCGGCGCGGGACCGGTCGCCCTCGACGTGCTCGACACCGGCGGCGGCAGCGGCAACTTCGCGGTGCCCGTGGCCGCCCTCGGGCACCGCGTCACCGTCGTCGACCCCAGCCCGAACGCCCTGTTCGCCCTGGAGCGCCGCGCCGCCGAGGCCGGTGTCGCCGACCGCGTGCGCGGCGTGCAGGGCGACGTGCACGGCCTCTTCGACGTGGTCGAGCGCGGCGGGTACGACGCCGTGCTCTGCCACGGCGTCCTGGAGTACGTGGACGACCCGGCCGAAGGCGTGCGGAACGCCGTCGGCGCGCTGCGTCCCGGCGGTGTCCTCAGCCTGCTCGCCGCGGGCCTCGGCGGTGCCGTGCTCGCCCGTGCGCTCGCCGGGCACTTCAGCGAGGCGCACCGGGCGCTCGGCGACCCGGCCGGGCGCTGGGGCGAGAGCGACCCCGTGCCGCGCCGCTTCACCGCCGAGCAGCTCAGCGGCCTCGTCGAGGGTGCCGGGCTGCGCGTGGGCGCCGTGCACGGCGTGCGCGTCTTCGCCGACCTGGTCCCCGGTGTCCTCGTGGACACCGAGCCGGGCGCTCTCGACGCCCTGCTCAAGCTGGAGGCCGCCGCCGCGGAGCTGTCCGCCTTCCATGCGGTGGCCACGCAGCTGCACGTGCTGGGTGAGACTCCCGGGGCCGATGGGACCCCCGAGTCCTGAGAGGTCCCCGGGGCCTGAGTGGCCCCGGCTCCGGTGTGTCGCGAGTGACGGCTGGGACCGGGTCGCTGATCAGCGGCGCAGCGGCACATGGAGTACGCCACAGGCGCCCCGAACGGGCTACTGGCGCCGTATGATCGAGGGACACCGTCCGGCATGACGGACCGGTCGCTGGGGAATGCAGGCTTCAGCGAGCCGGAGCGACCTGGCGGTCCGGTTTGGCGAAGTTGGCGCAGAGGGGCGGGTTTCACGGGGGCGATTCCCTGCCTATCCTGAAGGGGACCCCCCGGTCGCCCTGGCGACTGCACGATGAGGAGGACTCCGTGCCGCTCTCGGAGCACGAGCAGCGCATGCTCGAGCAGATGGAGCGAGCGCTGTACGCCGAAGATCCCAAGTTCGCGACAGCGCTTGAGGGAAGCGGGCTGCGTACGTACACCCGGAAGCGGGTCTACCAAGCGGTCGCGGGCTTCCTGGTGGGCATTGCCCTTCTCATGGCCGGGATGGTCGCCCAGCTGATCTGGGTGAGCGTGGTGGGTTTCCTCGTCATGCTGGGGTGTGCCGTGCTCGCCGTCACCGGTTGGCGCAAGGCGCCCAAGCCGGGTGAACAGGCCCCGAACGCCGCGGCCCCGGCCACCGGCCCAGGCCCCGGCGCGCCGGCGGGACGCAGGCATCAGCCCAGGCAGCAGCGGCGATCCATGATGGACCGCATCGAACAGCGCTGGCAGCGCCGCAGGGACGAACAGCAGTAGCCGGCCCCTGGGCCTTGAGCGGTTCCGGGGCGGTGGGGGCCCTCTGGGACGGTGGGGTCCCGGGAGAGGGGCGGCCCCGGTCCAGCGAAGGCGCTTCGGGCCAGCGAGGGTTCCGGACCGGCGTGGCCCCGGACCGACATGGCCACGGGCTGGCAAGACTCCGGACCGGCAGGACTCCGGACCAGTAAGAGCTTCCGACCAGCAAAGGCTCCGGAACAGCAGGGTGTGCGAGGACCGCATGCCCCCGGCCCGTGAGACGCCCCGGGTAGTAGGGCATCGGGCCTTGACAAGCTCGTCCTCCCTTTGACAGCCCTGGCCGACCTTCGACGGCCCCGAGTCGTGAGACGCCCCGGGCTTCGACAGTCCTGGCACCCCTCGACGGCCCCCAGTCGTGAGGCGCCCCCGGGCCTCAACCGCCTCGACTTCCGCCGACCGGCCCTCAGTCGCGAGGCGCCCCAGGCCTCGGCAGCCCCGCCCCTCGCCCTAGCTACCCCGGACCGGACCCCGAGACGTCCCAAGCCTTGCAACCCCTGGCCCTCTCCGCCGGGCCACCCCCTCGCCACAGGACCGATCGCTCAAAGCGCCCTGGAACACCAATGGAGCCGGAGCCGGTGGAGCCGCTGGGGCCGCCGGAGCCCATGGAACCGCGGGGATCGCCTACGCACCCCCGAGTGCGTACCCCCCGGGTGCGCACCTCCGCGTACCGCACGCACCACCCCGTACAACAGCGCATCAGGCCGGACATATGCGGGGGGAGAGGGGCGACCGCACCCTCCGCAGTCGCCCCCCCCACACACATGTCCCGCCAGGGCCCTGCACCCGTACCGCCCCGCTCAGCCCCCTTGCCGGGCCGGCCTCCGCAGGGCCGCCCAGCGCCTGGCCGCCCACTCCGCACAGCGGGCGGTGAACGCCGACCAGCGGTCCGACGCCGTCCACACCACCCGGGCGGCCGAACGCGGCGCGAGCATCGCCCGCAGCCGCGCCGGACGGCTCGCAGAGGCGCGCAGGCCCTGCCGCAGCCGGCGCACATCGTCCCCGAGACCCTGAGCGGGCTGTGGACGGGGCGCGTACAGGACCTGCTCCACGGCGGCCGCCACCCGGTGGACCGACTCCGCCGGGGCCGGGCCGAGACCGCCGACACGGACGATCCGAGCGGCCGCCATGCGCGGGGTGTGGGACTCGTCCGGGGGAATGCCGTGGTCCCACGCGGTGTCGGTGACCTCCTGCCAGGCGGCCAGCGTGCGCGCGGCCACCGCGTCCGCAGGAGCACGCCCGCCCTCCTCGGAGCGCACCGAACGCGCCCCGTCCGCCGAGACGCGCGCCCCGGCCCCGAGCCGCACCGCGCGCACCCGCGCCCGCCACAGCATCGGCAACAGCGGCACCACGAGGACGAGGAGCGCGAGCAGCGACCCGCCGACGATCAGGCCGAGCGGCGGCCCGTCGTCGTCGGAGCCGCCCGCGAGCTGCGGCATCGCGCTCGCGCAGCCGCCCTGCCGCTGCGCGTCGCGCGGGCAGTCCTGCGACTGCGAGGGAGCAGGTGACGGCGCGGCCGAGTCCGACGGCTCCGGCACGGCCGACTCGTCGGACTGCTCGGACGGCGTGTCCGCACGGGTGTAGTCGGGCACCGAACCACGGTTGGGCGTCGGCTCGAACCGTGTCCAGCCCACGCCCTCGAAGTACAGCTCGGGCCACGCGTGGGCGTCCCGCAGGCCCACCGACATGGTGCCGTCCGCCTGCGCCGAGCCCGGGGTGAAGCCCACCGCGACGCGCGCCGGGATGCCGAGCGTGCGGGCCATCGACGCCATGGCGAAGGAGAAGTGGACGCAGAAGCCCTCCTTCTGCTCCAGGAAACGCACGATGGCCGAGGGCCCGCTGCCCGCGCGGACCTGCGTGTTGTACGTGAAGCCGCCGTCCGACGCGAACCAGTCCTGCAACTTCACCGCGCGTTCGTAGTCGTTGGCGGAACCGTCGGTGACCTTGCGGGCCGTGGCCGCCACCACCGAGGGCAGCGAGTCCGGCACCTTGGTGAACTCCTCTGCCAGGTCGGACGGCGCGGGGGGAGCGGTCGCGAGCTGCTCGGCGGTCGGCTCGACCACCAGGCTGCTCACGCCGTACTGCGCGCCGCGCGTGGTCTGGCGGCGGTCCCCGACGACCGTGCGGCCCACCGGCTCGTACCGCCAGCGGCCGCCGATGCGGACCTGGCTCGCCGGATACGGCATCGGCAGCCAGTTCTGGGCGTAGCGGTCGTCGGCCGAGAGGTTCGTCTGGATCTCGGTCCTGCGGACGGAAGGGGCGAGGCCCTGCGGGTCGGGGAGGCGCGCCGGGATGTCCTCGATGTCCCGGACGGTCGTCTTCCAGGTGGTGCCGTCGAACTTGTCGAGCGAGACGATCCGCAGGTACATGTCCTGCGAGTTCTTGGCATTCGTACGGTACGAGATGACCTGGCGGTCCTCCGGCTGGTTCAGGCTGTCCTGGAGCGCGACCAGCGGATTCACCGCGCTGATCGTGCCGCCGCCGTTGCCGCCACCGCCCCCGGGGCCGTCCGAACCGTCCAGGAGGCCTCCGTCCAGGGAGGGCAGCGCGAGCGGAACGACGAGCGCGACACCCAGGGCGACGGCGCCGATCCGGCGGCCCGTGCGCACCGGCGCGGTGGCACCGCCGTCGGTCTCCAGGCCGCCCGAGACGCTGCCCTGCGCCCGCGCGGCCCCGCCGAACACGCGACCCCACTGGGAGAGCCGGTCCCGGCCCTCGGCCAGGAGCAGCAGCAGATACCCGGCCGCCGCGAGGAGGAACCACAGCCATCCGGCGCCGTCCTCGGAGAGGCCCGCCGCGACCGAGTACAGGGCGAGCAGCGGCAGCCCGGCGGGCGCGGCGGTGCGGAACGTCACCGCGAGCGCGTCGACGGCGAGGCCGACCAGGAGCACACCGCCGACCACCATCAGGCGGATGCCGTCGGTGAGCGGCGCCGGAATGGCGTACCGCCCGACGTCGTCGCCGCCCGCCTCCAGGAGCACACCGAACTGCCGGAAGACCTCGGGCCCCGGGAGCACCCCGGCGAGCGCCTGCTCCTGTGCGAACAGCAGCGTCAGGCAGAGCAGCGACACCAGGGCCTGTGCGGCCACCGTGACCGGGCGCGCCAGGGGCACCCGGCGCGCGAGGCCCCCGACCCCGCTCTGCACGGCGAGGAGGATCGCCGCCTGGACGATCCAGCCCGACGTGTCGACGAGCGGCAGCAGCGCGCCCGACGCCATCAGCGTGGCGGCGGTGGCACACAGCGCAAGCCGCGTACGCCCACTCATGAAGCACCCCCCGGGCTCACCGAGAACCCCTCGTCGTCCGCGCGGACCCGCCCGCTCATGACCCGCCCGCTCACGACCGGCACCCGCTCACGACCGGCCCCCGCTCATGACAGGCCTCCACTCATGACCGGCCCCCGCTCGTCGCCCCCCGCCGCCCCGAACGCCCCCGTCACCGGAGCGGACCCCGCCCCCGTGCGCAGGTGGTCCGCCTGGCGCCACAGGTCGGCGAGCGCGGCGGCCGGAGGCACCGCGACCGCCGTCCAGCCCGCGTCGCGCAGCAGCCGCACCGAGTGCCGCACCGCCGCTGACGGCGCCCCGCCCGGGCCCTGGGCCCAGGCGGCGCCGTCCAGGACGAAGGCGACCGCCGCGCCGCTGCGCTGCCGCATCTTCGCGAGGACCGCGGCCTGTTCGTCGTCGAGATCGCCGATGAAGGCCACCAGGAGGCCTTCGTTGCCGCCGCGCAGCACGTCGTACGCGCGCGAGAGCCCCGCGCCGTCCGAGTGGTCGATCACGGCGAGCGTGTCCATCATCAGTCCTGCGGCGTCGGCCGACTCCTGGCTCGCGCCCGCGAAGCCGTCCGCGCCCTCCCCGGGCAGCGAGTTGCCGGTGTCGGTCAGGAGGCGGACCGAGAAGCCGCGTTCGAGCATGTGCACCAGCGTGGACGCCGTGCCGGAGACGGCCCACTCGAAGGCCGAGTCGGGTCCCGTGCCCTGATGGGCCACGTCCCTGGTGTCCAGCAGGACCGTGCAGCGCGAGCGCTGCGGCTGCTCCTCGCGGCGCACCATCAGCTCGCCGTAGCGCGCCGTGGAGCGCCAGTGGACGCGGCGCAGGTCGTCGCCGTGGCGGTAGCCGCGCGGGATGACGTCGTCCTCACCGGCGAGGGCGAGCGAGCGGTGCCGCCCGTCGCCGTACCCCTTCGCCTCGCCCGTGAGCCGGACCGGCGGCAGTGCCTCCACGCGCGGGATGACGGTCAGCGTGTCGTACGTGGAGAAGGAGCGGGTCAGCTCGCACATCCCGAACGGGTCGGTCAGACGCAGCTGGAGCGGGCCGAGGGGATAGCGGCCGCGCAGGTCCGAGCGCACGCGGTAGGACACCTCGCGGCGGCCCCCCGCCTCGACCCGGTCGAGCACGAAGCGCGGCCGCGGCCCGAGGACGTACGGCACCCGGTCCTGGAGCATCAGCAGGCCCGTGGGCAGGCGCGAGACGTTGTCCATCCGCAGGTGCACGCGGGCCTCCGACCCTGCGGGCACGCGCGCGGGGGAGAGCCTGCGGCTGCCCGCGACGCGGTAGCGGGTGCGGTAGAGCACGGCCGCGCACACCAGGGGCAGCACCGCGAGCAGCAGACCGACCCGCAGCAGGTCGCTCTGGCCGAGGACGTAGGCGCACACCGCCGCGGCGATGCCTGCCGCGAAGAAGGACCGCCCGCGGGTGGTCAGGCCGGCCAGCGCCGTGCGCAGGCCGCCCCGGTCGTCGTCGGCCCGCGCGCCCTGCCCCGCGGCGGCCATCACAGCCTCCGGGCGCCGGGCGGCTGCTGCCCGAAGAAGCCCTGGCCGGCCTGGGAGGCCGCCGGGACGGGGGTGCGCTGGAGGATCTCGAGGACGACCGACTCGGCCGTGCGGCGGTTCAGCTGCGCCTGGGCCGTGGGCAGCAGACGGTGGGCGAGGACCGCGACGGCGAGCGCCTGCACGTCGTCGGGCAGGGCGAAGTCCCGGCCGCTGAGCGCGGCGGAGGCCTTGGCGGCGCGCAGCAGGTGCAGCGTCGCGCGCGGCGACGCACCCAGTCTCAGGTCCTGGTGGGTGCGGGTCGCGCCCACCAGGTCGACCGCGTACCTGCGCACGGCCTCGGAGACATGGACGGTGCGGACCGCGTCTATGAGCTTCACGATGTCGTGCGCGTGGGCCACCGGCTGGAGGTCGTCGAGCGGTGAGACCCCGCCGTGCACGTCCAGCATCCGCAACTCGGCCTCCGGACCCGGATAGCCGATCGAGACCCGGGCCATGAAGCGGTCGCGCTGCGCCTCGGGCAGCGGATACGTGCCCTCCATCTCGACCGGGTTCTGGGTGGCCACCACCATGAAGGGGCTCGGCAGTTCGTACGTCTGCCCGTCGATGGTGACCTGGCGCTCCTCCATGGACTCCAGGAGCGCGGACTGCGTCTTCGGCGACGCGCGGTTGATCTCGTCGCCGATCACGATCTGCGCGAAGATCGCGCCCGGCTTGAACTCGAAGTCACGGCGCTGCTGGTCGAAGATGGACACACCGGTGATGTCCGACGGCAGCAGGTCCGGCGTGAACTGGATGCGCCGCACCGAGCAGTCGACGGACCGTGCGAGCGCCTTGGCAAGCATGGTCTTGCCCACGCCCGGCACATCCTCGATGAGCAGGTGCCCCTCCGCCAGGAGCACGGTCAGCGAAAGCCGTACGACCTCCGGCTTGCCCTCGATCACACCCTCGATCGACCTGCGGACACGCTCCGCGGTCGTGGTCAGATCCGTGAGGCTCGCTCGATCGTCATAGGTCGTCACCCGGCCCTCCTCGGCCCTTCCCCACGCTCGGCAAGGAGCAAGGGACACCTCTTTCCTGGTTTCCCCGGGCCGACGCTCTCGCACGGACCGGGCCCACCCCGAAACACGGACACCACGCCGGAATGGTTCAGCGTGACGCCACACACGCATTCTTGTTGGGCTTACCGGTTCGTGTCACTTGCCTGTGGACAACTGGCGGCGATATGTCCTTTCTTGCCATTTTTGGGTACCGGAGATTGTCCGGTACCCAGCACGCAACGGTCACGCGGGGTCGATCCGGTCAGGCAGGGTCGACCCGGACATGGAGGCTCGACCCGGTCACGCGGGGTCGATCTCGCGCAGCAGCCCCGTCTTGACGTCGAAGACGAATCCCCGCACGTCGTCGGTGTGCAGGAGGAACGGCGACGTCCGCACCCGCTGCATGGACTGGCGCACGTCCTGGTCCACGTCGCGGAACGACTCCACCGCCCAGGACGGACGCTGCCCGACCTCCATCTCCAGGTCGTGCCGGAACTCCTCGGTGAGGGACTCGAGGCCGCAACCGGTGTGGTGGATGAGGGCCACGCTGCGGGTGCCGAGCGCCCGCTGGCTGATGGTCAGGGACCGCAGGACGTCATCGGTGACCACACCCCCGGCGTTGCGGATCGTATGACAGTCGCCGAGCTCGAGGCCGAGCGCGGCGTGCAGGTCGAGGCGGGCGTCCATGCAGGCCACCACGGCGACCCGCAGCACCGGGCGGGCGTCCATGCCCGGGTCCGTGAAGTCTGCGGCGTAGCGCTCGTTGGCCTCGACGAGACGGTCGGTGACCGAGCCGTCCCCGCCCGCGCCCCGGGTGCTTATGGCGCCTTCGGGACCTGTGGGTACTGATGCGGAAGTCGTCATGACTATGACGGTAATGGTCACGGGGCGTGTGAGCCTGCTGTGAGAGCGGACAAAGAACGCCACGGAGCGTTGTTGTGAGGGAACCCACAGGGGCGGGGCACCGCGTCCGAACAGGTGACGCGTGCTCTCCGTGACCGACCGGCCCCCTCCGCCGGGCCGGGCCGCGCCGCGCAGGCCGGTTGATTGACCGCGAGACAGGGTGGACTAAAGTGACGCGAAGCGGGAGTGGAGTCCGCTCGGCCTCCTTCCTGGTCTCCGTCCCGCTGAACCGCTCCGGAGTTTCCCGGTCGGTTCCGGAGATTTCCATTGAGTCCCCACACGTGCGCGGCGCGTACGTACGGCTCGGCCTCCTCCCGCTCCCGGTCGGCCGACGCCACTTCCCCGGCGCCGGCCAGCCGGATTCCCCTTCAGGAGCGGGCGGGGACCCGGCCGTGCGCACGGCGACCGCGCCGGACCCTGAGAGGGTGCAGTGAGTTCTGCCCGACATGTCCCGGTGATGCTCCAGCGGTGCCTGGACCTGTTGGCCCCGGCGCTCGCGGAGCCGGGAGCCGTCGTCGTCGACTGCACCCTCGGGCTCGGCGGGCACAGCGAGGCACTGCTCGCCGCCTTCCCCTCGGCCCGGCTCGTCGCCCTGGACCGCGACAAGGAGGCACTGCGCCTGTCCGGTGAGCGCCTCGCCCCCTACGGCGACCGGGCCACCCTGGTGCACGCGGTCTACGACGAACTGCCCGAGGTCCTCGCCCGGCTCGGCATCCCGCGCGTACAGGGCGTCCTGTTCGACCTCGGCGTCTCCTCCATGCAGCTCGACGAGGCCGACCGCGGCTTCGCCTACGCCCAGGACGCCCCGCTCGACATGCGCATGGACCAGACGACCGGCGTCAGCGCGGCCGAGGTGCTCAACACCTACCCGCCCGGCGACCTGGTGCGGATCCTGCGCGCGTACGGCGAGGAGAAGCAGGCCAAGCGGATCGTGTCCGCCGTCGTGCGCGAGCGCGAGAGGGAGCCGTTCAGCAACAGCGCCCGGCTCGTCGAGCTGATCCGCGACGCGCTGCCGCAGGCCGCCAAGCGCACCGGCGGCAACCCCGCCAAGCGCACCTTCCAGGCCCTGCGCATCGAGGTCAACGGCGAACTGAGCGTCCTGGAGCAGGCCATTCCCGCGGCCGTCAGGACGCTCGCCGTCGGCGGCCGCATCGCCGTCCTCTCGTACCACTCGCTGGAGGACCGCCTCGTCAAGCAGGTGCTCGCGGCGGGCGCCGCCACCACCGCGCCCCCGGGTCTGCCGGTCGTCCCCGAGCAGTACCAGCCGCGGCTCAAGCTGCTCACGCGCGGCGCCGAACTGCCCACGGACGAAGAGATCGCCGAGAACCGCCGGGCCGCACCGGCCCGGCTGCGGGGTGCCGAGCGCATCCGCGAGGACGCGCTGTGAGACCCCGGCGCGAGGTAGCCACGTGAGCGGCCTCTCCGGAGAGGTCCCCTTCTCCCTAAAGGCCCCGCACTTCAGGAAAGCCCACTCTTCGGAGAGGCCCCTTCTCCTCGGGGAGGCCCCACGCCTCTTCGGAGAGGCCCCATGAGCCGCGTCCGCAAGGAGGCCCGATGAGCAAGAAGCCCGAGCTGCGGGGGAGGGCGGCACGGCTCGCCCGGCTGCTGCCCGCGGCCCCCAGCCAGGCCGCCCGCACTCCCTTCGTGCTCCTGGTCGTCCTGCTCCTCGGCGGCGGCCTGATCACGCTCCTGCTGCTCAACTCCTCGCTCAACGAGGGCTCCTTCCAGCTGACGAAGCTCAAGAAGGAGACCCAGGAGCTGACCGACGAGGAACAGGCGCTCCAGAAGGACGTGGACAAGTACGCCGCCCCGGACGCCCTCCAGCGCCGCGCCCGTGAACTCGGCATGGTCCCCGGCGGCGACCCCGCCTTCCTCGGCCCCGACGGCAAGGTCCGCGGCGTCCCCGGCGCCGCCGAGGGCGCCGCCGTCCGCCCGTCGGCGGCCCGGTCGCCCGTCGTCCTGCCCCCGCTCCTCGCGTCCCCGGCACCGCCGCCCGGCGCGACGTCCACCTCCACCTCGGCCTCCACCTCCGTCTCCACTTCTGCTCCCCCTTCCGCCCCCGCCTCCGCCTCGGCGAGCCGGCCGCTTACGCCCTCCCCGCAGCCGCCCGCGACCGGCTCCCCGGGCGCGGCCACGGGACCGTCGGCACCGGCCTCCGCGGCCGCGGGCGGCGCGCCCCGGCCCCCGGCCCCCGCCGAGCGGCCCGCCCCCACGACCCCCGGCAGGTGACGCAAGTGACGGACCGCCAACCGCCACCCCCACGGCGCCGGGTCCCCGGCCCCGCTCGCCCCGCCGACCGGCGCAGGCCGGACCCGGGGGCGCGCCCGCCCGCCGCACGCGGCCCCCGGCCGCCCGGACGCGGACCGAAGAACAAGGCCAAGACCATCCGCCTGGGCAGCCCGCGGCCCCGGCTGCGCATGGTCAGCCTCGGACTGACCCTGGTGATGCTCGCCTTCGTGGTGCGCCTCCTCCAGGTACAGGCCGTGGACGCCGACGTGTACACCGCCAAGGCGGAGAAGAACCGGTACTCCACCCACAAGCTCGCCGCCGAGCGCGGGGCCATCACCGACCGCGGCGGCGTCGAACTCGCCACCAGCGTGGACGCGTACGACATCACCGCCGACCCCTCGCTCTTCACGCGGAAGGAGACGAAGACCGGCGACGCGCCCGAGCAGGCCGCCGCGCTGCTCGCGCCGATCATCGACAAGGACACCGACGAGATCGCCGAGAAGCTGCGCACGCCCAAGTCGCGCTTCACGCTGCTCGCCCGGCGCGCGACACCGCAGGTCTGGAAGCAGATCAAGGACCTGCGCACCGCCCTCGCGGACAAGGCGAGCGCCGACCCCGGGGCGGTCAACGTCCTCGGGGGCGTCTTCGCCGTGCCCACCAGCAAGCGGGTGTACCCGAACGACGGCCTCGCCGCCGGGATACTGGGCTGGGTCAACGCCGACGGCAAGGGCGGCGGCGGCGTCGAGCAGCAGCTCAACAAGGAACTCGCGGGCAAGCAGGGCGAGATCCGCTACGCCCAGTCGGGCGGCCGCCGGGTGCCGACCGCGGGCAGCACGGAGAAGCCCGCGGTGCCCGGCTCGGACGTCGAGCTGACCATCGACCGCGACATCCAGTGGGCCGCGGAGGACGCCATCACCGAGCAGGTCGCGAAGTCCCGTGCGGACCGCGGCTACGTCCTCGTACAGGACACCAGGACCGGCGAGATCCTCGCCATGGCCAACGCGCCCGGCTTCGACCCCAACGACATCTCGCAGGCCGGCAGCACGAGCCTCGGCAACGCCGCGCTCCAGGACGCCTTCGAACCCGGCTCCACCGCCAAGGTCATGTCGATGGCCGCCGTCCTCGAGGAGAACGCCGCCACCCCCGGCACCCGCGTGACCGTGCCCAACCGGCTGCACCGCGGGGACCGCCTCTTCCAGGACGACATCGACCACCCGACCTGGTACCTCACGCTCAACGGCGTGCTCGCCAAGTCCAGCAACATCGGCACCATCCTCGCCACCGGCGAGCTCGGCGAGACCCAGAAGCAGGCCAACGAGAGCCTCTACTCGTATCTGCGGAAGTTCGGCATCGGCAGGAAGACCGGGCTCGGCTTCCCCGGCGAGACCTCGGGCATCCTCGCGCCGCCCGCCAAGTGGTCGACGTCCCAGCAGTTCACGATCCCCTTCGGCCAGGGCGTCTCCATCAACGCGATGCAGGCCGCTTCGGTGTACTCGACCATCGCCAACGGCGGCGTACGCGTCGAACCGACCCTGGTGCGCGGCACCAAGGGGCCCGACGGCCGCTTCACGCCCGCGCCCGCGCCCAAGAAGACCCGGGTCGTCAGCGACAGGACCGCGCGGACCGTCGCCCGGATGCTCGAGTCCGTCGTCGACGACGAGCAGGGTACGGGGACCAAGGCCCGCATCCCCGGCTACCGCGTCGCGGGCAAGACCGGCACGGCCAACCGGGTCGACCCCAAGACCGGCCGCTACCACGGCTACACCTCGTCCTTCGCCGGCTTCGCCCCCGCCGACAAGCCCCGCATCACCGTCTACTGCGTCATCCAGAACGCCACCGAGGGAAGCTACTTCGGCGGTCAGATCTGCGGTCCCATCTACAAGAAGGTCATGCAGTTCGCCCTCAAGACGCTCCAGGTCCCGCCCACCGGCAAGGCCCCCGCGCGCCTGCCGGTGACGTTCAGCCCCGGCAAGCCGGAGACCCCGGGGCGGCCGGCGAACGACCGCTAGGACGGGACCGGAAGGGACCGGAACGGACCGGAACGGACACCGAACAGGAAGAGCCCGTGACGACGATCACCCCGGACCCGGGGAACCGGGCCGCGACACACCGCCCGACGAGCGGCCACGCGCCCACCCCCGGGACCGACCGCACTACGCCAGGACCCCTCCCTTTTGGCTCTGGGGCGGGTACGCCCGGTACGCTCACCGCCGTGCCACACGCTGATCAGTCCCCCACCACTCAGAAGGACGCTCCCGTGAACCACCCGGGTCCGCCGAGGCCGACGCAGGTCTCCGCCACCCCCCTCGGGGAGCTCGCCGATCAGCTGGGGGCCGCGGCCCCGGGCACGGACGCCGCCATCACCGGCATCACGCACGACTCGCGTGCGGTGCGTCCCGGTGATCTCTACGCCGCCCTGCCCGGCGCCCGCATGCACGGCGCCGACTTCGTCGCGCAGGCCGCCGACCTCGGTGCCGCCGCCGTCCTCACCGACCCGACGGGCGCCGACCGCGCCGCCGCCACGGGCCTGCCGGCGCTCGTCGTCGCCGACCCGCGCGGCAGCATGGGCGAGCTGGCCGCCACGGTGTACGGCAGGCCGGGCCGCGACCTGCTCCAGATCGGCATCACCGGCACCTCCGGCAAGACCACCACGGCCTACTTGATCGAGGGCGGCCTCAAGGAGGTCCGAAGCACCGGACTCATCGGCACCGTCGAGATGCGCATCGGCGAGGAGCGCATCAAGTCGGAGCGGACCACGCCCGAAGCCACCGACCTCCAGGCCCTCTTCGCGGTGATGCGCGAACGCGGCGTCGAGGCGGTCGCGATGGAGGTCTCGAGCCACGCCCTGGTCCTCGGCCGGGTCGACGGCTGCGTCTTCGACGTCGCCGTCTTCAACAACCTCAGCCCGGAGCACATGGAGTTCCACTCCGGCATGGAGGACTACTTCCAGGCCAAGGCGCAGCTGTTCACGAAGCGGCGCGCACGGCTCGGCGTGGTCAACTTCGACGACGAGTACGGCCGCCGGCTCGTCACCGAGTCCGAGATCCCCGTCACCACCTTCTCCGCCGAGGGCCACCCCGACGCCGACTGGCGCGCCGAGGACGTCGAAGTCGGCCCTCTCGACTCGACGTTCACCGCCGTCGGCCCCGAGGGCGAGCGGATCGCCGCCAAGTCGCCGCTCGCGGGGCCCTTCAACGTCGCCAACACGCTCGCCGCGATCGTGGCGCTCGCCGTCGCCGGGCTCGACCCGCAGCGCGCCGCCGACGGCGTCGGAGCCGTCGCGGGCGTCCCCGGCCGCCTGGAGCGCGTCGACGCGGGCCAGCCCTACCTCGCCGTCGTGGACTACGCCCACAAGACGGACGCCGTCGAATCGGTCCTGCGCGCGCTGCGCAAGGTCACCGAGGGCCGCCTCACGATCGTGCTCGGCTGCGGCGGCGACCGCGACCGGACCAAGCGGAAGCCGATGGGCGCGGCCGCGGCCCGGCTCGCCGACACCGCCGTACTGACGTCGGACAACCCCCGCGGCGAGGACCCCCTCGCCATCCTCGCGACGATGCTCGCGGGCGCCGCCGAGGTGCCCGCGCACGAGCGCGGCGACGTCGCCGTGTTCGAGGACAGGGCCGCCGCCATCCGCGCGGCCGTCGCCCGGGCCGAACCCGGGGACACCGTTCTCGTCGCGGGCAAGGGGCACGAGCAGGGCCAGGACATCGCCGGAGTGGTCCGTCCCTTCGACGACCGCCAAGTGCTTCGCGAAGCTATCGAGCAAACCCAGGGATGAAGTTGTGATCGCCCTCTCCCTCGCCGAGATCGCCACCGTCGTCGGCGGGCAGACGTACGACATACCGGATCCGCAGGTCCAGGTGACCGGACCGGTCGTCAAGGACTCCCGTGAGGTCCAGCCAGGCGCCCTGTTCGCCGCCTTCGTGGGCGAGCGGGTCGACGGGCACGACTACGCCGACCAGGTCGTCGCGGCGGGCGCGGTCGCCGTGCTCGGCTCGCGGCCCTGCGGGGTGCCCGCGATCGTCGTCGACGATGTGCAGACGGCGCTCGGCGCCCTCGCGAGGCACGTCGTCGCCCGGCTCGGCGCGATTGCGGTCGCCCTCACCGGGTCCGCGGGCAAGACGAGCACCAAGGACCTGATCGCCCAGGTCATCGGCCGCAAGGCGCCCACGGTGTGGACGCCGGGATCGTTCAACAACGAGATCGGCCTGCCGCTGACCGCGCTGAGCGCCACCGACGAGACGAAGTTCCTCGTCCTGGAGATGGGCGCCCGCGGCATCGGCCACATCCGCTACCTCATCGGCCTCACCCCACCGCGGATCGGTCTGGTCCTGAACGTCGGCACCGCCCACATCGGCGAGTTCGGCGGCCGGGAGCAGATCGCGCAAGCAAAGGGTGAGCTCGTCGAGGCGCTGCCCGCCGACGGCACGGCGATCCTCAACGCCGACGACCCCCTCGTCCGCGCGATGGCCGCCCGCACGCAGGCCAGGGTGCTGCTCTTCGGAGAGGCCGAGGACGCCGACGTACGCGCCGAGAATGTCCGGCTCACCGAGAACGGACAACCGGCCTTCACGCTGACCACACCCTCCGGGTGCAGCGACGTGCGACTGCGCCTGTACGGTGAGCACCACGTGTCGAACGCGCTCGCCGCGGCCGCCGTCGCCCATGACCTTGGCATGTCCGTGGACGAGATCGCCCTCGCGCTCTCCGAGGCGGGCACGCTGTCCCGCTGGCGGATGGAGGTCACCGAGCGCCCGGACGGTGTGACGGTCGTCAACGACGCCTACAACGCGAACCCCGAGTCCATGCGAGCCGCCCTGCGCGCGCTCGCGGCCATGGGCAGGGCCGGACAGGCCGGCGGAGGACGCACGTGGGCGGTGCTCGGTCACATGGCCGAGCTGGGTGACGACGGGCTCGCCGAGCACGACGCGGTCGGACGCCTTGCCGTCCGGCTGAACGTGAACAAGCTCGTGGCAGTCGGGGGCAGGGAAGCGTCCTGGCTCCAACTGGGCGCATACAACGAGGGTTCGTGGGGTGAGGAGTCGGTGCACGTGTCCGACGCACAGGCGGCGATCGACCTGCTGCGCAGCGAGCTGCGCCCAGGAGACGTCGTGCTGGTGAAGGCGTCCAGGTCGGTCGGTCTCGAGCGGGTCGCCCTGGCGCTGCTCGACGGCTGCGCCGCGTCTTCGGAGGGGCAGGTCGCCGGCCGATGAGGCAGATCCTCTTCGCAGGTGTGATCGGGCTCTTCCTGACCCTGGTCGGTACGCCCCTGCTGATCAAGCTCCTGGCCCGCAAGGGCTACGGCCAGTTCATCCGGGACGACGGCCCGCGCGAGCACCACAGCAAGCGCGGTACGCCGACCATGGGCGGTATCGCCTTCATCCTGGCCACGCTCATCGCGTACTTCCTCACGAAGTTCATCACCGGCGGGGAGTTCACGCTCTCCGGCCTCCTGGTGCTCTTCCTGATGGCGGGCATGGGCCTGGTCGGTTTCCTCGACGACTACATCAAGATCGTCAAGCAGCGTTCGCTCGGTCTGCGCGCCAAGGCGAAGATGGCGGGCCAGCTGATCGTGGGCATCGGCTTCGCCGTGCTCGCGCTGAACTGGCCGGACAACCGCAACCAGACCCCGGCCTCCACCAAGCTGTCGTTCGTCACGGACTTCGGCTGGTCGATCGGCCCGGTCCTGTTCGTGGTCTGGGCGCTGTTCATGATCCTCGCGATGTCGAACGGCGTGAACCTCACCGACGGCCTCGACGGCCTCGCCACCGGTGCCTCCGTGATGGTCTTCGGCGCCTACACCTTCATCGGTGTCTGGCAGTACCAGGAGTCCTGCGCCAACGCCAACACGCTCACCAACCCGGAGGCGTGTTTCGAGGTCAGGGACCCGCTCGACCTCGCCGTCGTGGCCTCCGCGCTGATGGGCGCCTGCTTCGGCTTCCTGTGGTGGAACACCTCGCCCGCGAAGATCTTCATGGGTGACACCGGCTCGCTGGCCCTCGGCGGCGCGCTCGCGGGCCTCGCGATCTGCTCCCGCACGGAGCTGCTGCTCGCGCTGCTCGGCGGTCTCTTCGTACTGATCACCATGTCGGTCGTCATCCAGGTCGGCTCGTTCCGTATGACCGGGAAGCGGGTCTTCCGGATGGCGCCGCTCCAACACCACTTCGAACTCAAGGGGTGGTCCGAAGTCCTTGTGGTGGTCCGCTTCTGGATCATCCAGGGCATGTGCGTGATCGTCGGGCTCGGACTCTTCTACGCGGGGTGGGCGGCCACCAAGTGACCACCGACTGGCAGGGCAAGCACGTCACCGTCGCGGGCCTCGGTGTCTCCGGCATCCCGGCGGCCCGGGTCCTGCGCGCCCTCGGCGCGCGGGTCACGGTCGTCAACGACGGGGACGACGAGCGTTCCCGTACGCAGGCCGCGGACCTGGAGGCGGCGGGCGTCGCCGTCCGTCTCGGCGACGGCGCGACCCTGCCCGACGGCACCGACCTCGTCGTCACCACACCCGGCTGGAAGCCCGACAAGCCCCTCTTCGCCGCGGCTGCCGCGGCGGGCGTCGAGGTGTGGGGCGACGTGGAGCTGGCCTGGCGCCTGCGCGGCGCGGACGCCGCGCCGTGGCTCGCGGTCACGGGCACCAACGGCAAGACCACGACCGTACGGATGCTCGCCTCCATCCTGGAGGCGGCGGGCCTGCGCACCGCCGCCGTCGGAAACATCGGTGTCTCGCTCCTCGACGTCGTCACGGGCGAGCAGGAGTACGACGTCCTCGCGGTCGAGCTCTCCAGCTACCAGCTGCACTGGGCGCCCTCGCTGCGCGCGCACTCCGCCGCGGTCCTGAACCTGGCGCCCGACCACCTCGACTGGCACGGCTCCATGGAGGCCTACGCCGCCGACAAGGGCCGCATCTACGAGGGCAACCAGGTGGCCTGCGTCTACAACGCCGCGGACAAGGCCACCGAGGACCTGGTCCGCGACGCCGACGTCGAGGAGGGCTGCCGCGCCATCGGTTTCACGCTGAACGCGCCCGCCCCCTCGCAACTGGGGGTCGTGGACGGCATCCTGGTCGACCGTGCCTTCGTGCCGGACCGCCACAAGCAGGCCCAGGAACTCGCGGAGGTCGCGGACGTACGGCCGCCCGCGCCGCACAACATCGCCAACGCCCTGGCCGCCGCCGCCCTCGCGCGCGCCTACGGCGTGCCCGCGTCCGCGGTCCGCGAGGGCCTGCGCGCCTTCAGCCCGGACGCCCACCGCATCGAGCACGTGGCCGACGTGGACGGGGTCGCGTACATCGACGACTCCAAGGCCACCAACACCCACGCCGCGCAGGCGTCGTTGGGCGCCTACGAGTCGATCGTGTGGATCGCCGGAGGCCTCGCCAAGGGCGCCACCTTCGACGAGTTGGTGGCCGGTGCCGCCGCGCGCCTCAAGGGCGTCGTCCTGATCGGCGCCGACCGCGCGCTGATCAGCGAAGCGCTGGCGCGACACGCCCCGCAGGTCCCGGTCGTGGACCTCGAACGGACGGACACTGGTGCGATGTCCGAGGCGGTACGGCAGGCGGCACGGCTCGCGGGGCCGGGGGACACCGTCCTGATGGCGCCCGCCTGTGCGTCGATGGACATGTTCACGAACTACAACAAGCGTGGTGACGCGTTCGCGGCAGCCGTCCGCGAACTCGGCGCGAGCGCCTGACGGCGGGCCCAGCGGTGGTCCGGGGGCGCCCGGCACCCGAAGGAGGGCACGTGGCAGCCGTGGCAAGCGTTCGTACGCCGTCGTGGCGGGGGTTCCGCGGACGGCCGGGAGCCGGGACGGGACGCGTGGCCGCCGGCCGGGGGCCCGCGGTCCTCGGTACGGGACCGGCGTCCGCCGGTAGCCGACCTGTTAGCACGGGTACGGGGGCTCGCTGATGCCCGGACGAGCTCCCGTGCGCGCTCCGCGCACCCCCAAGCGCCCCCCGCGCCCGCGCACCGCCCCGGCGGCGACCGTGAGCCCGCTGCGGCAGCTGTACCTCCGGGTCCGGCGGGCCTGGGACCGGCCGCTGACGGCGTACTACCTGATTTTCGGCAGCAGCCTGCTGATCACCGCGCTCGGCCTGGTCATGGTCTACTCGGCGTCGATGATCCAGGCGTTGCAGCTGAACCTGCCCGCGTCCTACTTCTTCCGCAAGCAGTTCGTGGCCGCGGTGCTCGGCGCGGGACTGCTGCTCGTGGCCATGCGGGTGCCGGTGAAGCTGCATCGGGCGCTCTCGTACCCGATGCTCGCCGCCTCCGTCTTCCTGATGGTGCTCGTACAGGTCCCCGGGATAGGGCGCAGCGTCAACGGCAATCAGAACTGGATCTATCTGGGCGGTCCCTTCCAGCTCCAGCCCAGTGAGTTCGGCAAGCTCGCCCTGGTGCTCTGGGGCGCGGACCTGCTGGCGAGGAAACAGGACAAGCGCCTGCTCACCCAGTGGAAACACATGCTGGTGCCGCTCGTTCCCGTCACCTTCATACTGCTCGGTCTGATCATGCTGGGCGGCGACATGGGGACGGCCATCATCCTCACCGCCATCCTGTTCGGCCTGCTGTGGCTCGCGGGGGCGCCGACGCGGCTGTTCGCCGGTGTACTGAGCTTCGCCGCCGTCCTCGGTGTGATCCTCATCAAGACGAGCCCCAACCGCATGGCCCGGCTCGGCTGTATCGGCGCCACCGACCCCGGTCCGAACGACCAGTGCTGGCAGGCCGTGCACGGCATCTACGCCCTGGCCTCCGGCGGATTCTTCGGTTCCGGCCTGGGCGCGAGTGTGGAAAAATGGGGCCAACTGCCCGAACCGCACACCGACTTCATCTTCGCCATCACCGGTGAGGAACTCGGTCTGGCGGGGACGCTGTCGGTCCTCGCCCTGTTCGCGGCTCTAGGCTATGCGGGTATCCGCGTGGCCGGACGCACGGAGGACCCCTTCGTGAGGTACGCCGCGGGAGGCGTGACCACCTGGATCACGGCCCAGGCCGTGATCAACGTAGGTGCGGTGCTCGGTCTGCTGCCGATCGCCGGTGTCCCGCTCCCGCTGTTCTCCTACGGGGGCTCGGCCCTGCTGCCGACCATGTTCGCCATCGGGCTCCTCATCGCCTTCGCGCGCGAGGAACCGGCGGCGAAGGCGGCCCTGGCCATGCGGCAACCTCGGGTGAGATGGAACACGATGCGACGGCGCGTCAAGGCGCGCTCGTCCGGAGAGCGGTGAATTTCGGTGCATGTCGTACTCGCCGGTGGGGGGACCGCCGGCCACATCGAGCCCGCGCTCGCCCTCGCGGACGCCCTGCGCAGGCAGGACCCGACCGTGGGGATCACGGCCCTGGGCACGGAGCGCGGCCTCGAGACCCGACTCGTACCCGAGCGGGGCTATGAACTCGCCCTGATCCCCGCCGTACCCCTGCCGCGCAAGCCCACGCCCGAGCTGATCACGGTGCCGGGGCGGCTGCGCGGCACCATCAAGGCGGCCGAGCAGATCCTGGAGCGCACCAAGGCCGACTGCGTGGTGGGCTTCGGCGGCTATGTGGCGCTGCCCGGCTATCTCGCGGCCAAGCGCGCGGGCGTGCCGATCGTGGTGCACGAGGCGAACGCGCGCCCCGGTCTGGCCAACAAGATCGGCTCCCGGTACGCCTCGGGGGTCGCGGTGTCCACCCCCGACAGCAAGCTGCGCGGCTCGCGCTACATCGGCATCCCGCTGCGCCGCACCATCGCGCTGCTCGACCGCGCCAAGGTCCGCCCCGAGGCCCGCGCCGCGTTCGGCCTCGACCCGAACCTGCCCACGCTGCTCGTCTCCGGCGGTTCCCAGGGCGCCCGGCGCCTGAACGAGGTCGTCCAGCAGGTCGCCCCGGTGCTCCAGCGGGCGGGCATCCAGATCCTGCACGCGGTCGGCCCGAAGAACGAAATGCCGTACGTGGAGAACATGCCCGGGATGCCCCCCTACATCCCGGTACCGTACGTGGACCGGATGGACCTCGCGTACGCCGCGGCGGACATGATGCTCTGCCGCGCGGGCGCGATGACCGTCGCCGAGCTGTCCGCCGTCGGGCTGCCGGCCGCCTACGTCCCGCTGCCCATCGGCAACGGCGAACAGCGGCTGAACGCCCAGCCGGTGGTCAAGGCCGGCGGCGGACTGCTGGTCGACGACGCGGAACTGACGCCCGAGTGGGTCCAGGGCAACGTCCTGCCCGTGCTCGCCGACCCGCACCGGCTGTACGAGATGTCCCGTGCCGCCTCGGAGTTCGGCCGCAGGGACGCCGACGACCTCCTCGTCACCATGGTGTACGAGGCGATTGCGTCACGCCGCAGCGCGTGAGAGAAGGCAGGGACAGTGGCCGGACGGGCCGGAGCGACGACCGCCGAACGCCGGGGCGCGGGCGGGTCCGGGCCGTCCCGCCGGCCCCGCCCGCGCCCCCGGCTGCCACGCCTGCCGCGGCTGCCGCGACTGCCAGGGGGGCTGCGGCCACGCACCCTGATCGCCGTGACGGCCGCGCTCGCCCTGGTCGTGGGCGGGGGCGCCTGGGTGCTCTACGGCTCGCCCTGGCTGCGGGTGGAGCGGGTGACGACCTCCGGCACGATGGCGCTCATGCCGCGCGAGGTGCGCGAGGCCGCGGGCGTCCCGCTCGGCGGACCGCTGATTTCGGTCGACTCCGGAGCGATCGAGGAGCGGCTACGGAGGCAATTGCCCCGAATCGACTCGGTTGCTGTCACCCGTTCCTGGCCCCACGGAATCAGCCTGGAAGTGACGGAGCGCACTGCGGTACTGCTCATGAAGAAGGGCAGGAAGTTCATCGAGGTGGATGCGAAGGGTGTCCGTTTCGCCACGGTCGCGAAGGCCCCGAGGGACACCCCGCTCCTGGAGCTGGCGACCGACCCCGACGGCAGCGCGGGCGCCAGCCTCCGCCGCTTCGACGCCGAGCGGCTGCGCCGCGAGGCCGTCCGCGTGGTCGCCGCCCTGCCGGGCGCCGTCGCCGCGGACACCCTGGCCGTCAAGGTCCGTTCGTACGACTCCATCTCGCTGCGGTTGCGCGACGGGCGCACGGTCCTGTGGGGCAGTGGCGAGAAGGGGCGCGCGAAGGCCGAGGCGCTCGGCGCGCTCATGAAAGCAGTTCCACGGGCACGGCACTTCGACGTGAGCGTCCCCACCGCCCCTGCGTCATCCACGAGTTGACGTACATCGACGCAGGCCAGCACCCTGGATGGGCAGTGCTCCGCCTGATCACATAGGGTGAAAAGAAAAACGGGAGGTTCGGCGTGTTCGTTGAACGTGCGCCACTTGTCGACTTAGTGTCCTGTTCGGAAGAGTCCAAGGAACAGACACACTGGTAACCCTAAACTTCAGCGTTAGGGTTCGGGTCGGCGTTCGGACCGCCCCATTCGGCATCAGTCGGCGTATCGCGACAGCGCGGGACGACGACACGTAACTCGAGGCGAGAGGCCTTCGACGTGGCAGCACCGCAGAACTACCTCGCAGTCATCAAAGTCATCGGTGTCGGCGGCGGTGGTGTCAATGCCATCAACCGGATGATCGAGGTCGGTCTCAAGGGCGTCGAGTTCATCGCCATCAACACCGACGCGCAAGCCCTGTTGATGAGCGACGCCGACGTCAAGCTCGACGTCGGCAGGGAACTCACCCGCGGACTCGGCGCCGGAGCCAACCCGGCCGTCGGCCGCAAGGCCGCCGAGGACCACCGCGAGGAGATCGAGGAGGTCCTCAAGGGGGCCGACATGGTCTTCGTGACGGCGGGCGAGGGCGGCGGCACCGGCACGGGCGGCGCGCCCGTGGTCGCCAACATCGCGCGCTCCCTGGGCGCCCTGACGATCGGCGTGGTCACCCGGCCCTTCACCTTCGAGGGCCGCCGCCGCGCCAACCAGGCGGAGGACGGCATCGCCGAGCTCCGCGAAGAGGTCGACACCCTCATCGTCATCCCCAACGACCGGCTCCTGTCCATCTCGGACCGCCAGGTCAGCGTGCTCGACGCCTTCAAGTCGGCCGACCAGGTACTGCTCTCCGGCGTGCAGGGCATCACCGACCTCATCACCACGCCCGGCCTGATCAACCTCGACTTCGCCGACGTCAAGTCGGTCATGTCCGAGGCGGGTTCGGCGCTCATGGGCATCGGCTCGGCCCGCGGCGACGACCGTGCCGTGGCGGCGGCCGAGATGGCGATCTCCTCGCCGCTCCTCGAGGCGTCCATCGACGGCGCCCGGGGCGTCCTGCTCTCCATCTCCGGCGGCTCCGACCTCGGCCTCTTCGAGATCAACGAAGCCGCCCAGCTGGTCAGCGAGGCCGCCCACCCGGAGGCCAACATCATCTTTGGCGCGGTCATCGACGACGCCCTCGGCGACGAGGTGCGGGTCACCGTCATCGCCGCGGGCTTCGACGGCGGCCAGCCCCCGTCCAAGCGGGACAACGTCCTCAGCTCGGCGTCGGCCAAGCGCGAGGAGCCGGCCACCCCGGCGAGGCCGAGCGAACCGGCCCGCCCCGCCCCGGCGTTCGGGGGCCTCGGCAGCGTCACGGCGCGTGAGGACTCCGCCGCCCCGGCCGAGCAGCCCGAGCCCGCCGCGTCGGCCGGTGAGCCCCCGTCGTCCCCGTCGACGCCGCCCCAGGTCCCCTCGACGCGTCTGCACCAGGACAGCCAGGCCGAGGAGCTGGACGTGCCGGACTTCCTGAAGTGATAGACCAGCGCTCCACCACGGGCACCGCGAGCGGCGCGCACTTCGCCTTCACCGACAGGTGGGGCGGGGTGAGCGCCGTTCCGTACGAGGCGCTCAACCTCGGCGGCGCGGTCGGCGACGACCCCGAAGCCGTGCACCGCAACCGCGAACTGGCCGCCAAGAGCCTCGCCCTCGACCCCGCGCGCGTGGTCTGGATGCGGCAGGTGCACGGCCGGGACGTCGCGGTGGTCGACGCGCCCTGGTCCGCGGAGCGGGAAATCCCGGCGGTCGACGCCGTGGTCACCGCCCGCCGCGGCCTCGCCCTCGCGGTCCTCACCGCCGACTGCACCCCGGTGCTGCTCGCCGACCCGGTCGCGGGAGTCGCCGCGGCCGCGCACGCCGGGCGTCCCGGCATGGTCGCCGGGGTGGTGCCCGCGGCCGTCGAGGCCATGGTGGGCCTCGGCGCGCGGCCGGAGCGGATCGTGGCCCGCACCGGGCCCGCGGTCTGCGGCCGTTGTTACGAGGTGCCCGCGGCCATGCGCGCCGAAGTCGCCGCCGTGGAACCCGCGGCGTACGCCGAGACGAGTTGGGGTACGCCCGCGGTCGACGTGACCGCCGGAGTGCACGCCCAGCTCGACCGGCTCGGAGTGCGCGACCGGGAGCAGTCGCCGGTGTGCACGCTCGAGTCGGGTGACCACTTCTCGTACCGCCGCGACCGCACGACAGGCCGGCTCGCGGGCTATGTCTGGCTGGACTGATGAGGCATGACGGACCGTAAGGCGGAACTCGCCGCAAACCTGGCGAAAGTGGAAGAGCGCATCGCGGCGGCCTGTGCGGCCTTTGGCCGCAAGCGCGAGGAACTGACCCTGATCGTGGTCACCAAGACCTACCCGGCGAGCGATGTGCGGTTTCTCTCGGAACTCGGCGTGCGCCACGTGGCCGAGAACCGTGACCAGGACGCCGCCCCGAAGGCCGCGGCCTGCTCGGACCTGCCCCTTCACTGGCACTTCGTGGGCCAGTTGCAGACCAACAAAGTGCGGTCCGTGGTCGGTTACGCGGACGTCGTGCAGTCCGTCGACCGGACCAAGCTGGTCACGGCGCTGTCGAAGGACGCCGTGCGCGCCGGGCGCGAGATCGGCTGTCTGCTCCAAGTCGCGCTGGACGCGGGGGTCGGGGGCCGGGGCGACCGCGGCGGGGTGGCGCCGGACGGGATCGAGGAGTTGGCCGCCGCGGTGGCCGGGGCTCCGGGGCTCCGGCTCGCGGGACTGATGACGGTCGCGCCGCTCACCGGGGAGTACGCGGGACGGCAACGGGCGGCGTTCGAGCGGCTGATGGATTTGTCGACTGCCCTGCGCGTGGCCCATCCGGCTGCGAACATGGTGTCGGCAGGGATGAGCGCGGACCTCGAAGAGGCTGTGGCGGCCGGGGCGACACATGTGCGCGTCGGTACGGCGGTACTCGGAGTCCGACGCGGGCTCGGGTAACGTCGCCAAGAAGTCGGACCACAGCAGAAAATATGGTCATTCCCGCAGTTCGGCGGGGATACCTCGTGGATCGCGGGCAGTTGATGACGACGGACCTCTCGATCCACCACAGAGCGGAGGACTCAGAGCATGGCCGGCGCGATGCGCAAGATGGCGGTCTACCTCGGCCTCGTGGAGGACGACGGTTACGACGGTCGGGGATTCGACCCCGACGACGATTTCGAGCCCGAGCCGGAGCCGGAGCGCGACCGTCGGCGGCACGAGCCGCCGCACCAGTCGCACCAGTCCCACCTGTCGGACCGGGACTTGGATCGGGATGAATCGGTACGAGTGGTACAGCCGCCGGCGCCGCGCGACCCGGCGCCCCGCGCCGCTTCGCTTCCCGCTGAATCGGGACGTCCGGCACGAATCGCCCCCGTGGCATCCATCACACCCGAACGCCAGAGCCTGGAGAAGAACGCACCGGTGATCATGCCCAAGGTCGTGTCCGAGCGTGAGCCCTACCGCATCACCACACTCCACCCCCGGACCTACAACGAAGCCCGTACCATCGGGGAACACTTCCGCGAAGGCACCCCGGTGATCATGAACTTGACGGAGATGGACGACACGGACGCGAAGCGACTTGTCGACTTTGCGGCCGGTCTCGTCTTCGGCCTGCATGGCAGTATCGAACGAGTGACACAGAAGGTGTTCCTGTTGTCGCCTGCTAACGTCGATGTCACGGCGGAGGACAAGGCCCGCATCGCAGAGGGCGGGTTCTTCAACCAGAGCTGAGACGCACGTGCAGTAGACGGCAATCATCGGATCGACACGGTACGAACCCGACTGAGAACAGGGGAGAGGGAAACGCGAACATGGGCGTGGTCCTGCAAGTGATCCATATCGCGTTGATGTGTTTCCTCATCGTGCTGATCTTCCGACTGGTCATGGACTACGTCTTCCAGTTCGCCCGCTCATGGCAACCCGGCAAGGCGATGGTGGTCGTTCTGGAGGCCACCTACACTGTCACCGATCCACCGCTCAAGCTTCTGCGGCGGTTCATTCCGCCGCTGCGTCTCGGGGGCGTGGCGCTCGACCTGTCCTTCTTCGTGTTGATGATCATCGTCTACATCCTGATCACCGTCGTGAGCAAGCTGTGAGCGCGATGTCAACTACGTTCTTGCCGAATGCCGACGACTACGTTGAGGTGAAGAGATGCCGCTGACCCCCGAGGACGTGCGGAACAAGCAGTTCACGACCGTCCGCCTCCGAGAAGGCTATGACGAGGACGAGGTCGATGCCTTCCTGGATGAGGTCGAGGCCGAACTGACCCGCCTGCTCCGCGAGAACGAGGACCTGCGCGCCAAGCTGGCCGCGGCCACCCGTGCCGCCGCGCAGAACCAGCAGCAGGGCGGCATGCGCAAGGGTCCCGGTGGACCCGAGGGCCCGCAGGACCAGCGCGGTCCCGGCGCTCCCGTGCCCGCCGCTATATCAGGTCCGCAGCCGGTGCCGCCGCAGCAGCAGCACCCGATGGGCGGTCCGCCGCAGCTTCCGGGCGGCGCGCCGCAGCTGCCCGCGGGACCCAGTGGGCACGGCCCGCAGGGTGGTCCGCAGGGCCAGGGCCAGATGGGTCAGGGTCAGATGGGCCAGGGGCAGATGGGCCAGGGCCCGATGGGTCAGGGTCCGATGGGTCAGGGTCCGGGTCCGATGGGCCAGGGTCCGATGGGCGGCCCGATGGGCGGTCCCATGGGCGGCCACGGTCCGCAGATGCCCCAGCCCGGTCAGGGCCCCGGCGGCGACAGCGCCGCCCGTGTCCTCTCCCTCGCGCAGCAGACCGCCGACCAGGCGATCGCGGAGGCCCGTTCCGAGGCCAACAAGATCGTCGGCGAGGCCCGTTCGCGCGCCGAGGGCCTGGAGCGGGACGCCCGTGCCAAGGCCGACGCCCTGGAGCGGGACGCGCAGGAGAAGCACCGTGTCGCGATGGGCTCCCTGGAGTCCGCCCGCGCCACGCTCGAGCGCAAGGTCGAGGACCTGCGCGGCTTCGAACGCGAGTACCGCACGCGGCTGAAGTCCTACCTGGAGTCGCAGCTGCGTCAGCTGGAGACCCAGGCGGACGACTCGCTGGCCCCGCCGCGGACCCCGGCGACCGCCTCGCTGCCGTCGTCCCCGACGCCTTCCATGGCATCGGCGGGCGCGGGTGCCCCGTCCTACGGCAGCAACCAGTCGATGGGGGGCAACCAGTCCCCGGGCGCGCCGTCCTACGGTGGGCAGCAGCAGATGTCGCCGGCGATGACGCAGCCGATGGCACCGGTGCGGCCGCAGGGGCAGCAGCCCATGCAGCAGGCTCCGTCCCCGATGCGCGGGTTCCTCATCGATGAGGACGACAACTGACGGGCCTCAGTACGCCTTGGGCGTCGGCAGTTTCACAGGGCGGAGCCCCCGGTATGTCCCGGGGGCTCCGCCCTTTGCCGTGTGCACGCCCGATGGACGGTCGGCCGGAACCCGGGCTGTGCCCACCCGTTCCGCTCCTGGCGGGCCAGTTTCCCCCAGCGGGGGTAGGCGGCTCGGCCTGCCCCCGCGGGTGACGGGGTACGACAAAGGCCCGGAACCCCGCCGTGTGAGCGGCGGAGGCCGGGCCTTCGGTGCCGCCGCTACGCCTTGCGGAGGCGGAAGGTGAGGTTCAGGGAGTCGTCCCTGAAGGGCTCGCCGTAGGTGTCGTCCGCCTCGCCGGAGGCGAAGTCCGTGGCGAGGACCTCGTCGGCGATGAGGGCGGCGTGGTCCGTGAGGGCCGTGGCCGTGGCCTCGTCCGTGGCGGTCCAGCGCAGGGCGATCCGGTCCGCCACGTCCAGGCCGCTGTTCTTGCGGGCCTCCTGGATCAGGCGGATGGCGTCACGGGCCAGGCCCGCCCGCCGCAGCTCGTCCGTGAACTCCAGGTCGAGGGCGACCGTGGCGCCGGAGTCGGACGCCACCGACCAGCCCTCGCGCGGGGTCTCGGTGATGATGACCTCGTCCGGGGCGAGGCTCACCCGCTCGCCGTCGACCTCCACCGACGCCGTGCCCGAACGCAGGGCGAGGGAGAGGGCGGCCGCGTCGGCCTCGGCGACGGCCTTGGCGACCGCCTGGACGCCCTTGCCGAAGCGCTTGCCGAGGGCACGGAAATTGGCCTTGGCGGTGGTGTCGACCAGGGAGCCGCCGACGTCGGAGAGCGAGGCCAGGGAGGAGACGTTCAGCTCCTCGGTGATCTGGGTGTGCAGCTCCGGGTCGAGCGACTCGAAGCCGGACGCCGCGATCAGCGCGCGGGACAGCGGCTGACGGGTCTTGACGCCGGACTCCGCGCGCGTGGCCCGGCCGAGCTCGACCAGGCGGCGCACGAGGACCATCTGCTTCGAGAGGTCCGGGTCGATCGCGGACAGGTCGGCCTCCGGCCAGGAGGACAGGTGCACCGACTCCGGGGCGCCCGGCGTGACCGGCACGACCAGGTCCTGCCAGACGCGCTCCGTGATGAACGGCGTCAGCGGGGCGAGCAGGCGCGTGACCGTCTCGACGACCTCGTGCAGCGTGCGCAGCGCGGCCGCGTCGCCCTGCCAGAAGCGGCGCCGCGAGCGGCGGACGTACCAGTTGGAGAGGTTGTCCACGAAGGCGGAGAGCAGCTTGCCCGCGCGCTGGGTGTCGTAGGCGTCCAGGGCCTGCGTCACCTGGTCGGTGAGCGCGTGCAGCTCGCTGAGCAGCCAGCGGTCGAGGAGCGGGCGGTCGGCGGGGGCCGGGTCGCTGTCCGAGGGGGCCCACTGCGACGTACGGGCGTACAGGGCCTGGAAGGCGGCGGTGTTCCAGTACGTCAGGAGGGTCTTGCGGACGACTTCCTGGATGGTGCCGTTGCCGACGCGGCGGGCCGCCCAGGGGGAGCCGCCGGCCGCCATGAACCAGCGGACCGCGTCGGCGCCGTGCTGGTCCATGAGCGGGATCGGCTTCAGGATGTTGCCCAGGTGCTTGGACATCTTGCGGCCGTCCTCGGCGAGGATGTGGCCGAGGCAGACGACGTTCTCGTACGACGACTTGTCGAACACCAGGGTGCCGACCGCCATCAGTGTGTAGAACCAGCCGCGGGTCTGGTCGATGGCCTCGCTGATGAACTGCGCGGGGTAGCGGGACTCGAACAGTTCCTTGTTCTTGTACGGGTAGCCCCACTGCGCGAACGGCATCGAGCCCGAGTCGTACCAGGCGTCGATGACCTCCGGCACGCGCACCGCTTCGAGGGCGCAGCCCTCGTGGGTGCAGGTGAAGGTGACGTCGTCGATGAAGGGGCGGTGCGGGTCGAGTGCCGACTGGTCGGTGCCGGTCAGCTCGGTGAGCTCGGCGCGCGAGCCGACGCAGGTGAGGTGGTTGTCCGCGCAGCGCCAGATGGGCAGCGGGGTGCCCCAGTAGCGGTTGCGGGACAGCGCCCAGTCGACGTTGTTGGTCAGCCAGTCGCCGAAGCGGCCGTGCTTGACCGACTCGGGGAACCAGTTGGTCCCCTCGTTCTCCTCCAGGAGCCGGTCCTTGACGGCCGTGGTGCGGATGTACCAGGACGGCTGGGCGTAGTAGAGGAGCGCGGTGTGGCAGCGCCAGCAGTGCGGGTAGCTGTGCTCGTACGCGATGTGCCGGAAGAGCAGGCCGCGGTCGTCCAGGTCCTTGGTGAGGCTCTCGTCCGCCTTCTTGAAGAAGACACCGCCCACGAGCGGGACGTCCTCTTCGAAGGTGCCGTCCGGGCGGACCGGGTTCACGACCGGCAGGCCGTAGGAGCGGCAGACCTTGAGGTCGTCCTCACCGAAGGCGGGGGACTGGTGGACGAGGCCCGTGCCGTCCTCGGTGGTGACGTAGTCCGCGTTGACGACGTAGTGCGCCGGTGCCGGGAACTCCACAAGGTCGAAGGGGCGCTGATAGGTCCAGCGTTCCATCTCGGCGCCGGTGAAGGACTGCCCCGTGGCCTCCCAGCCCTCGCCGAGGGCCTTCTCCAGGAGGGGCTCGGCGACGACCAGCTTCTCCTTGCCGTCGGTGGCCACCACATAGGTGACCTCCGGGTGCGCGGCGACGGCCGTGTTGGACACCAGCGTCCACGGGGTGGTCGTCCACACCAGGAGGGCGGCCTCGCCCGCGAGGGGGCCGCCGGTGAGGGGGAAGCGGACGTAGACGGAGGGGTCGACGACCGTCTCGTAGCCCTGCGCCAGCTCGTGGTCGGACAGGCCCGTGCCGCAGCGGGGGCACCAGGGGGCGACGCGGTGGTCCTGGACGAGCAGGTCCTTGTTGAAGATCTCCTTCAGGGACCACCAGACGGAGTCGACGTACTCCGGGTCCATCGTGCGGTACGCCTCGTCGAGGTCGACCCAGTAGCCCATACGGGTCGTGAGCTCGGCGAAGGCGTCGGTGTGCCGGGTCACCGACTCGCGGCACCTGGCGTTGAACTCGGCGATGCCGTACGCCTCGATGTCCTTCTTGCCGTTGAAGCCGAGTTCCTTCTCGACGGCCAGCTCCACGGGCAGGCCGTGGCAGTCCCAGCCGGCCTTGCGGGCCACGTGGTAACCGCGCATGGTGCGGAAGCGCGGGAAGACGTCCTTGAAGACGCGGGCCTCGATGTGGTGGGCACCGGGCATGCCGTTGGCCGTGGGCGGGCCCTCGTAGAACACCCATTCGGGGCGGCCCTCGGACTGCTCCAGGCTCTTGGCGAAGATCTTCTGCTCGCGCCAGAAGTCGAGCACGGCGTGCTCCAGGGCGGGCAGGTCGACCTGGGCCGGCACCTGGCGGTACTGCGGGGGCGGTGTCATGTTCGCGCTTCCTCCGGCGGACGTTCTTCCCTTCCGTCGGAGGGACGAGAGACTGCGCTGCTGCGCTCCCGCGGTACCACCCTCCTTGGCCCTCCTGGCGCGTGCGGCGCCCTGGGGAGCCCCCTCATTGGGGTCGCGATGCCGGGTCTACCGGCCGCGCCCGCCCCGGCTCGGGGAGGCTGCGGCTTTCTTCCGGCGGCTCCGGGGTGATCTTCACGTCGCGCTCGCCCCCGGGCTCACACCGTCCCCGGGTCGCTCCTGGCTGCGTACGCCGCTACTCGTCCCCATCCACGCTTCTCGCTGCGGTCAGTGTACGGCGCCGGGGCGGGAGCGGCCGACCGGTTTTCGGCGGGGCCGGGTGGAACGGGGGTTTTCGGCGGGGCTGTACGGGGTGGGGTGGCGGGTCCGCACTGACCCGAATGGCGAGACGCCCGCCGACGGGTCCGCGCGCGCTCTCCTCGGCGGATTCACCGGGCGGGGAGCTGGGCACAACGCTTGCAGGTTCGTCGCGCGGCACCCGGGGGGCGGGCGCATCGGGCGGCGTCCCCCGTTGCCGCGGGCTTGGAGTCGATTTATCGTCCCAGCACGATTCGCGTGCAAGATCACAATATGTGAAGGGGCCGCGGCCATGGTGGCGAAGAAGACCGCCGGACATCAGCCGGCGTCGAAGAGATCCACCGGTGCTGGGGGTTCCTCGCCGGGGGCGAAGAAGGCTTCCGCCGCGCCCCGGAAGACGTCGAGGACCGCTGCCGCGGGGGGTGGGGCCTCTGCCGGGGAGGCCCCCGCCGGGAAGGTCCCTGCCGGGAAGGCGGGCAGTGCGGAGGAGGCTGCCCCCTCTAAGGCTGCCTCTACGAAGGCTGCCTCTACGAAGGCGGCTGGTACGAAGGCTGCCTCTGCAAAGGCGGCACCCTCGAAGAAAGCTGCTACGAAAGCCAGCTCCAAGAAGGCCGCAGTGAAGAAGGCCGCCGTGAAGACGGCGGCTACGAAGAAGGCGGCTACGGAGAAGGCGGCTACGGAGAAGGCGGCTACGGAGAAGGCCGCTTCGAAAAAGGCCGCTGGTGCGGAGGTGGAGGGCGGGGTGACTGCGTCCAAGAAGGGGACGGGCGCCGCCAAGGGCCCCGGGGCCGGGAAGCGTACGGCCAGGAAGACGGTCGCGTCCGCGGCCGACGGTGCGGCTCAGGCCGCGGAGACGACGGGAGCCACGACGGTGGTTGCGAAGAAGACTCCGGGCACGGCGACGGCGGCGAAGAAGCCGGACGCGGTGCCCAAGGCGCGGGCAGCGGCGGCGGCGCCCGGCGAGCTCGCGGTGCGGCCCGGTGAGGACCCGTGGACCCCGGCGGAGGTCGCCGAGGCACGGACCGAGCTGATGTCCGAGACGACGCGGCTGCGTACCGAGATCGAGGCGTCGGAGGCGGCACTCGCGGGCCTGATGCGGGACTCCGGGGACGGCGCGGGCGACGACCAGGCGGACACCGGCACCAAGAACATCACCCGGGAGCACGAGATGGCGCTCGCCGCCAACGCCCGGGAGATGCTCGAGCAGACGCAACGCGCCCTCGAGCGCCTCGACGCGGGCACGTACGGCCTCTGCGAGAACTGCGGCAACCCCATCGGCAAGGCACGCATGCAGGCCTTCCCGCGCGCCACCCTGTGCGTCGAGTGCAAGCAGAAGCAGGAGCGGCGCTACTGAGCGTGGCCTGGGCACCGTGGACCGTACGTGTGTGCCGTACCCTCGTGCCCAGTCAGGTACCTAGGTCGAGGGACTCACGTGGCAGAGGCGGAGCGCATCATCGGTACGCCGGACATCCCTGAGGCGGGGGGAGCCGGACCGGAGCAGTCCGATTCCGGCTCCACGGGAGCACCCGGCCCCGCGGAAGGGTCCAGCCCCACGGAGGGACCCGGCCCCACGGAGGGACCCGACCCCGCGGAAGGGTCCACCCCCGCGCACGGGCGGCCCAAGGGGCGGCGCAAGATCGCCGTGCTGTTCGGCGTGGCCCTGTTCGCGTACGCCCTCGACCTGATCAGCAAGATGATCGTGGTCGCCAAGCTGGAGCACCACGACTCGATCGAGGTCGTAGGCGACCTGCTGCGCTTCAGCGCCATCCGCAACGCGGGCGCCGCGTTCGGCTTCGGCGAGGCGTACACCATCATCTTCACGGTGATCGCCACGGCGGTGATCGTCGTGATCGCCCGCCTCGCCCGCAAGCTGTACAGCCTGCCCTGGGCGATCGCGCTCGGGCTGCTCCTCGGCGGCGCGCTCGGCAACCTCACCGACCGGATCTTCCGCTCGCCCGGCCTCTTCAAGGGCGCGGTGGTCGACTTCATCGCGCCGAAGAACTTCGCGGTGTTCAACCTCGCGGACTCCGCGATCGTCTGCGGCGGCATCCTGATCGTGCTGCTCTCCTTCCGCGGGCTCGACCCCGACGGCACCGTGCACAAGGACTGACACCCCTCCGGCATACTCGTGGGGTGAGCACGATTCCCGAGATCCGTACCCTGCCCGTACCTGACGGCCTTGAGGGCGAGCGCGTCGACGCCGCCATCTCGCGCATGTTCGGTTTCTCCCGTACGAAGGCCGCCGAGCTCGCGGCCGCAGGCAAGGTGCTGGTCGACGGCGCGGTGGCCGGCAAGTCCGAGCGCGTCCACGGCGGGGCCTGGCTGGAGGTGGAGATGCCGCAGGCGGCCGCCCCGGTGCAGATCGTCGCCGAGCCCGTCGAGGGCATGGAGATCGTGCACGACGACGAGGACATCGTCGTGATCGTCAAGCCCGTGGGCGTGGCCGCCCACCCGAGCCCCGGCTGGACGGGCACGACCGTGATCGGCGGCCTCGCCGCCGCCGGGTACCGCATCTCGACCTCCGGTGCCGCCGAGCGCCAGGGCATCGTGCACCGCCTCGACGTCGGCACGTCGGGGCTGATGGTCGTCGCCAAGTCGGAGCGGGCGTACACCTCGCTGAAGCGCCAGTTCAAGGAGCGCACGGTCGACAAGCGCTACCACGCCCTGGTGCAGGGCCACCCCGACCCCATGAGCGGCACCATCGACGCCCCCATCGGCCGCCACCCGAACCACGACTACAAATGGGCGGTCACGGCCGAGGGCAAGCCGTCGGTCACGCACTACGACCTGATCGAGGCCTTCCGCGCCGCCTCCCTGCTCGACATCAAGCTGGAGACGGGCCGCACCCACCAGATCCGCGTGCACATGTCGGCGCACCGCCACCCCTGCGCGGGCGACCTGACCTACGGCGCGGACCCCACGCTCGCCAAGCGCCTCGGCCTCACCCGCCAGTGGCTGCACGCCATGCGGCTCGGCTTCGAGCACCCCGGCGACGGCCAGTGGGCGGAGTTCGAGAGCGGCTACCCCGACGACCTCCAGCAGGCGCTCGACCGCGTCAGGGCGGAGAGCGCGTGACCGCCACGGACGACGTCCGCCGTGCCGGGGTGACCTGCCGGGTCGCGGTGGACCAGAGGGACCTGGACGCCTGCTTCGCCGTGCGCAGGGAGGTCTTCGTCGCCGAACAGGGCGTGCCCGAGGACGTCGAGTACGACGAGTACGACGCCGTGGCCGTGCACGTGCTCGCCGTGCGGGCCGACGACGGGGTGCCCGTGGGGGCGGGGCGGCTGCTCACCGGAGCCGCCGCTGTCGTGAAGAACGGCGATCCGGACACGGGCGTGGGCGCCCTCGGCCGGCTCGCCGTGGTGCGCTCCGCGCGGGGCCTCGGGGCCGGGGCCGCGCTGGTGCGGGCCATCGAGGACGCCGCCCGCGCCCGCGGGCTCACCGCCGTCGACCTGCACGCCCAGACGCACGCACTGGGGTTCTACGAGCGCCTCGGGTACGTGGCGTACGGGGCGGAGTTCCTCGACGCGGGGATCGAGCACCTCGCCATGCGCAAGGCGCTGCCGTAGTCGTTCGGCCTGATCGCGGGGGGCGCGTGGCAAGGTGGAGGGGCTGATCGTTTCCGTCTCCCACCGCCGGAGGGCACCCTCGTGGATCAACTGGCACTGCTGCTCGTGCTGTTGCTGGGGGCGCTGGTCACCGTGCCGGTGGGGGAGCGGGTCGGGCTGCCCGCGCCGGTGCTCATGACGCTCGTCGGGGGCGTCCTCGCCTTCGTGCCGTTCGTGCCCAACGTCGACGTGCCGCCCGACCTCATCCTGCCGCTCGTCCTGCCGCCGCTCCTGTACGCGGCCGTGCAGCGCACCTCGTGGCGGCAGTTCGCCGCCAACATCCGGCCGATCCTGCTGCTCGCCGTGGCGCTGGTGTTCGTGACCACAGCGGCCGTCGCCGCCGTCGCCAACGCCGTGGTGCCGGGCCTCCCGCTCGTCGCCGCCGTCGCGCTCGGCGCGCTCGTCGCCCCGCCGGACCCGGTGGCCGCGACCGCCGTCGCCGGGTCGCTCGGGCTGCCGCGGCGCCTGGTGTCGATCCTGGAGGGCGAGGGGCTCTTCAACGACGTGACCGCCATCGTGCTGTACCACGTGGCGATCGCCGCCGCCGTCAGCGGCGACTTCTCCTGGTCCGCGGCCGCGGGGCAGCTCGTGCTCTCGGCCGTCGTCGCCGTGGCCGTCGGCCTCGTACTCGGCTGGCTCACCAACAAGCTGATGGCCCTGCTCGACGACGCCACCTTGCAGACCGGTCTGACGCTCCTCGTGCCGTTCGTGGCCTACGTCCTTGCCGAGGAGATGCTGGGCTCCGGCGTCCTCGCCGTCCTGACCACCGCGCTCTACCTCGCGGAGAACGCCACCGACGCGGACGACGTACTCGGCCGGATCACCGCACAGTCCTTCTGGGAGATCGTCGACACCCTCGTCACCGGTGTCGCCTTCGGGCTGATCGGGCTCGAACTGCACAACGTCTTCGGTACGGCCGACGGGCGCGAGTGGGAGATGGCGGGCTGGGGCGCCGCCGTCGTCACGGTCGTCGTCGGCGTACGGCTGCTGTGGCTCCTCCCCGCCACCTGGCTCGCCAAGCGGCTGCACAAGCGCAGGGACTACGACGAGGAGATCCCGACCAGCTGGCGCGAGACCGTCGTCATGTGGTGGTCGGGGATGCGCGGCGTGGCGTCGGTCGCGCTGGCTCTCGCCATTCCGCTGAAGACGGACGACGGGGCTCCGTTCCCCGCCAGGGACGAGATCGTCTTCATCGCCTTCTGTGTGATCGTCGCCACGCTCGTCGCCCAGGGCCTCACCCTGCCCTGGCTGGTGAAGCGGCTCGGCGTGCGAGCGGACACCGACGCCGAGCGGGAGCTCGAACGCGAACTCGCGGTGCGCGCCGCCAAGGCGGCCAAGGCGCGCCTGAAGGAGATCGAGGACGTCGAGGAGCTGCCCGAGGAGGTCTCCGAGCGGCTGCTGCGCGGCGCCTTCGACATCGGCGCCCGGATCAGCCCGGACATCGTGGACGACGAGCGCCGCGAGCGGCACATGAAGCGCGTCGACCGGATGAAGGCCTTCCAGCGCGTCCAGCGCGAGATGATGTCGGCCGCCCGCCACGAGGTCCTGTCCGCGCGCAGCGAACCCGGCTACGACCCGGAGATCGTGGACCGGGTGCTGCACCACCTCGACGTACGCAGCCTGCGCTGACGCGCAGCGGCCGCCCCCCGGATGCCGGGGGGCGGCCGCTGCGTCCCGGTGGTGTCAGCCGCGTCCCGTGCGCGGTACGTGCGGTGTCATCGGACGCGGACGGTTCCCGTTCGGGGACTCCGCCGCCCAGGCCGTGTTGACCCGCGGCAGCGCGTACGGATGGTGCTCGGTCAGCCAGGCGACCATCCGCTCGCGCACCGTGACCCGCACCGTCCAGATGTCGTCGGCGTCCTTGGCGGTCACCAGGGCCCGCACCTGGACGGTGTTCGGCGTGGTGTCGGTGACGGCGAGGCCCCAGTCACGGCCGTCCCAGGCGGCGCAGTCGCGCAGGATCTCCTGGAGCTTCTCGCGCATCGCCCCCACCGGGGCCGAGTGGTCGAGCTGGAAGAAGACGGTGCCGGTCATCTGGGCGCCACCTCGGGACCAGTTCTCGAACGGCTTCGCCGTGAAGTACGACACGGGCATCGTGATCCGCCGCTCGTCCCAGGTCCGCACCGTCAGGAACGTCAGCGTGATCTCGTCGACGACCCCCCACTCGCCGTCGACCACCACGGTGTCGCCGATCCGCACCATGTCGCCGAAGGCGATCTGCAATCCCGCGAAGAGGTTGCCGAGGGTGGACTGGGCGGCCACACCGGCGACGATGCCGAGGATGCCCGCGGACGCCAGCAGCGAGGCCCCCGCCGCCTGCATGGCGGGGAAGGTCAGCAGCATCGCGGCGACCGCCACCACACCCACGACGGCCGCGACCACCCGCTGGATCAGCGTGACCTGCGTACGGACACGCCGGACCCGGGCCGGGTCGCGGTGCGCGTGGGCGTAGCGCGCGTATGAGGACTCCACCACGGCGGCCGAGACGCGCACGGCCAGCCAGGCCACCGAACCTATGAGCACCAGAGTGAGCGTTCTGCCCAGCCCCACGCTGTGTTGCCTGGCGATCTCCGCCTGCTCGTACGAGCCCCGCAGCAAGGCCGTGCACATGACCACCTGGAGCGGTATCCGGCAGCGACGGAGGAGCCCCCACAGCGGTTGGTGGGGGCGCCGGGCGTCGGCACGCCGCAGCACCCAGTCGGCCAGCCAGCCGACGGCCAGCGTGAGCACGACCGAGCCGCCGACCACGATCAACGGACGCAGTACGTTCTCCATGCCTCCGAGGGTAGGCGCACCCGCATCCCGACCAGGAAGGCAGGTGGCACGATGGCTGCATGAACATCATGCTCTTCCATTCGACGTACGGGCTGCGGCCCGCGGTGCGGGCGGCGGCCGACCGGCTGCGCGCGGCAGGCCACGAGGTGTGGACGCCCGATCTCTTCGAGGGCCGCACCTTCGGGACCGTCGAGGAAGGGTTGGCCTTCAAGGAGGAGCTCGGCACCGACGAGCTCCTCAAGCGCGCGGTGCTCGCCGCCGCGCCCTACTCCGAGCGCGGCCTGGTGTACGCGGGCTTCTCGCTCGGCGCCGCCATCGCGCAGACCCTCGCCCTCGGCGACGACAAGGCGCGCGGCCTGCTCCTGCTGCACGGCACCTCCGACATCGCCGAGAACGCCTCCGTGGCCGACCTGCCGGTCCAGCTGCACGTCGCGGAGCCGGACGCCTTCGAGACGGACGACTGGCTCAGCGCCTGGTACCTGCGGATGGGCCGCGCCGGTGCCGACGTGGAGATCTACCGCTACCCGGGAGCGGGGCACGTGTACACCGACCCGGACCTGGACGACTACGACGCCGAGGCGGCGGAGGCGACGTGGCGTACGGCGCTGGGGTTCCTCGACAGCCTGTAGGCACGTGCCCCCGTCGGCGGTACGCGGTCAGGAGCGCGTGCAGCGGCCCACCAGGCTGCTCGCGGGCGGTCTGCACCGCACCCTGACCCCACGGCCACTCACGGGCGACGGGGTAGGGGCTACCGCACCGGCGCGTGCACCCGCTCGACCTTCTGCGTTCCGCTCAGGGTGCGGTACGAGCGTGCCCACGACGAGGTCGCGTGCGGGTCGGTGCGGTCGGAGATGACGTAGTAGTCCATCTGGGACCGCTCCTTGGTGACGTCCAGGACGCCGTACCCGTGGGAGTCCATGTCCAGGTACTTCACATGGCGGTTGGCGGCCTTGATCGCGGCGACGCCGACGAGCGAGAGGGTGTGCGGCGCGACGTTCAGGAAGTCGTCGACGTTGTCGGAGGTCACGGACGTGACGACGAACTCCGTGGCCGCGGACGGAGAGGCCGGGTACGTGGCGGCGGTCACCGGTACGTCGTTGGCCCACGCCATGTGGATGTCACCGGTCAGGAAGACCGTGTTCCGGACGGCCTTGTCGCGCAGGTGCCCGATCAGCTCCTTGCGGTCGTGGGTGTAGCCGTCCCACTGGTCGGTGTTGACGGCGAGCCCGCCCTCGGGCAGCCCGAGCAGCTCCGCGAGCGGCTTCAGGAGGTACGCGGGCAGGGAGCCGAAGGCGACCGGCGAGATCATCACCGAGGTGCCGACCAGCTGCCAGGCGGCGTTCGACGCGGTCAGGCCGGACTTCAGCCAGTCGAGCTGGGCGCGGCCCGTGAGCGTCCGGGTGGGGGAGTCGACGTCGCCGCTGCCGACGCCCGCCTGCTGTGAGCGGAACGAGCGCAGGTCGAGCAGGTGCAGATCGGCGAGGCCGCCGAAGCGCAGCCTGCGGTAGACGGTGCCCTCGGTGGCCGGGCGCACCGGCATCCACTCGAAGTAGGCCTGCTTGGCGGCGGCCACGCGTGCGGCCCAGGTGCCCTCCGTGCCCGGGGTGTGGTTCTCCGCGCCGCCGGACCAGGCGTCGTTGGCGACCTCGTGGTCGTCCCAGATCGCGATCACCGGGTGCGTGCCGTGCAGGGCCTGCGCGTCGGGATCGGTCTTGTGGGCGCCGTGCCGGGTCCGGTAGTCGGCGAGGGTGAGGATCTCGTGCCTCGGCCGGTGCTCGCGCACGACGTCGCCGGACGAGGCGAAGCCGCCGGAGGCGTACTCGTACAGGTAGTCGCCCAGGTGCAGGACCGCGTCCAGCTCGGTGCGGGCGGCGAGGTGGCGGTACGCGGAGAAGTACCCGGCCTCCCAGTTCGAGCACGACACGATGCCGAAGCGGACCCCGGCCGCGGAGGCGTCGTGGGCGGGCGCGGTGCGGGTGCGGCCCACGGGGGAGCGCACCGGCGACCCGTCGCCCTCGCCCTCCTTGCCGACGGCGAAGCGGTAGTAATAGGTGCTCGCCGGGCGCAGGCCCCGCACATCGGCCTTGACCGTGTGGTCGCCCGCGGCCTTCGCCGGGAGCGCGCCGCTGCGGACGACCCGCGTGAAGCCCTTGTCCTCGGCCACCTCCCAGCGCACCTCGATGTCCGGCCCCTTGCCGGACCCCGGGGTGGCGTCGGGTGTCGGGGTGACGCGCGTCCACAGCAGGACGCCGTCGGGCAGCGGGTCACCGGAGGCGACACCGTGCAGGAAGGCGGGGCCGTCGGCGGCACGGGCGGCCGGGATCGCCGCCAGCGGGGCGGCGAGGGCGGCGGTGGCGGCCGCGGCCTTGACGACGGTGCGGCGGCGCGGGGCGCGGAAGGTGTCCGGGGACGTCTCGGAAACCTCGGCGGATGCCACGGAGTTGTTGTCTATTCGACTGGTCACAGGACGGACCCTACGCACCGGTAACGGCGAAGAGCGGGCGACTGCCGAAAGTTCGCCCGCTCTTCCGCAGTACGCCTACTGCGCTTGCGTGATAACTCCTGGATCAGCTCTTGATCTCCGCGTCGACGGCCTTGTTGAACTCCTCGGGGGTCATCGGCGCGTTCCTGCCGTCGGCGCCCTTGAGCTGCTTGCCGTTCATGACGAGGGCCGGGGTGCCCTCGACCTTGTCCTTGTTGTCGCTGAACGCGTCCGACATCTCCAGGGCCCAGCGGTCGTACGTGCCGTCCTCGACCGCCTTCTTGAAGGCCGCGCTCTTCTTGAGCTCGGGCACCTCGTTCGCGATCTTCAGCAGGTAGGAGTCGTCCTTGAACTTGTCGTCCTGCTCGGCCGGGTGGTTGCCGGTCGAGTACAGCGCCTTCTTGTAGGCGAGGAAGGCGTCGGGGGAGACGTTCAGGGCGGCACCGAGCGCGCTCATCGCGTTGCGGGAGCCCTCGCCGGGGAAGCTGTTGTCGAGGAAGGTGGCGCCGACGAACTGGACCTTGTACTTGCCGTCCTCGATGTCCTTCTCGACCGTCGGCCCGACGGCCTGCTCGAAGCTCGCGCAGATGGGGCAGCGCGGGTCCTCGTACAGCTTCAGGGTCTTCTTGGCGCTCGCCTTGCCGACGACGACGGTCGTGCCGTTCGCGCCGGTGGTGTTGGCGGGCTTGACCAGCTTCTGGTCCTTGGCCCCGTCCCAGTAGTCGGGCTTGTTGTTCTGCACGACGGCGTACGAGACGCCGCCCGCGATGGCGAGGACACCGAGGATGGAGGCGCCGACGAGGATCGACCGCTTGCGCTTCTCGCGCCGGCGCTCGGCCTCCTGCTGGACGCGGATCCGCTCGCGGGCCGCCTGCTTGGATGCCTGGCTGTTGCGCTTGCTCATGATTCTTCTCCGTGGTGGTGCAGAGGGGACACTGCTGTGCTCAGGCGGATGCGGCCGAGCACGGCGGTCCACGCCGT
Source organism: Streptomyces sp. NPDC017940 (assembly GCF_044328435.1). NCBI lineage: Bacteria > Bacillati > Actinomycetota > Actinomycetes > Kitasatosporales > Streptomycetaceae > Streptomyces > Streptomyces sp. NPDC017940. Next base: position 1,120,288 of record NZ_JBIRHJ010000001.1, read on the forward strand.
CCCACGATGTGTACGAGCAGCCTGCTGCGGACGGTCTGCGTCCGGCGCACGGGGCGCGGCAGGCGGCGCCCGGGCTCGCCGCGCGGGGTCACCGCGGCGACCGCGAGGATCAGCGGCCGGAACGTCGCCGCCGCGGCGGCGCGCAGCAGCCCGGCGACGGCACGCTCACCGCGCCCGAGCCAGGAGGCCGCGAGCAGCCCGGTCCCGACGTGCGCGGCGAGCAGCAGCCAGGCCGCCGCGGGGTCGGCCTCGGCGAGCACCGCGGCGCCGTGGCTCTCGCCGCCCGCCATCCGGGCCAGGGGCGTGCCGACGCTGCCGCCGCCGCACAGCACGTCGAAGCCGACGGAGCGCAGCGGCCCCGCGACCGGGCCGCCCGCCTGGCCGTAGCAGACGTGCTGGCCCGCCGTGAACACCGTGTCGGCGGCGAGTTCCAGCGGGATGAGCAGGGCGGCGATCGCGCCGAAGCCGCGCTCGCGCCCCGCGAGGGCGTACGCGAGCGCGAAGACGGCGGCGCTCACCGCGGCGAACGGGACGAGCGGCAGCGGGGCGCGGGACAGCAGTACGTGCGACGCGGCGGAGAGCGTCACGACCAGGGCCGTGAACACTGCCGCGCGCACCACTCTCAGCTGGGTCCCTGATATGTCCATCGCGCAGTTGAGTGTGCCATGTGTCGTCGTAAGAGACCCCTAAAGGGTCCCTGTGAAGGTGCTCGCGAGTGTCCTGGGAAGTCCTGGGAGGAGGTCCTAGAGGACCTGGGGGACGTCCTTGTGCGTCCGACGGCCGGCCGCACAGGGCCTACAGGCCCGGGATGCGGCCGTTGCGGAAGAGGTCGACGAAGATCTGGTGGTCCGCGCGGGCCCGCGCGCCGTAGCTGTGCGCGAAGTCGACCAGGAGGTCGGCGAAGCCGGCCTCGTCGGCGGCGATGGCGGCGTCGATGGCGCGCTCCGTGGAGAAGGGCACCAGGTCGGAGTGGCCGCTCTCGTCGTCCGCCGCGGCGTGCATCGTCGCCGTGGCCCGGCCCAGGTCGGCCACCACCGCGGAGATCTCCTCCACGTCGTCGATGTCCGACCAGTCGAGGTCCACCGCGTACGGCGAGACCTCGGCGACGAGCTGGCCCGTGCCGTTCAGCTCGGTCCAGCCGAGCCAGGGGTCGGCGTGCGCCTGCAATGCCCGCTGCGAGATGACCGTGCGGTGGCCCTCGTGCTGGAAGTAGTCGCGGATCGCGGGGTCCGTGATGTGCCGGGAGACGGCCGGGGTCTGGGCCTGCTTGAGGTAGATCACGACGTCGTTCTCCAGGGCGTCGCTGTTGCCCTCGAGGAGGATGTTGTACGACGGCAGGCCCGCGGAGCCGATGCCGATGCCGCGGCGGCCCACGACGTCCTTCACGCGGTAGGAGTCGGGGCGGGCCAGGGAGGAGTCGGGGAGGGTCTCCAGATAGCCGTCGAAGGCGGCGAGGACCTTGTACCGGGTGGCGGCGTCCAGCTCGATGGAGCCGCCGCCGGGCGCGAAGCGGCGCTCGAAGTCGCGGATCTCCGTCATCGAGTCCAGGAGCTCGAAGCGGGTCAGGGAGCGGGCCGCGCGCAGGGCGTCCAGGAGCGGGCCCTGGGCGGTGTCCAGGGTGAAGGGCGGCACCTCGTCGCTCTTCGCGCCCGTCGCCAGGTCGTGGACGCGCTCGCGGTAGGCCGCGGCGCAGGTGCGCACGAGGTCCGTGATCTGCTCGTCGCTGAGCGCCTTGGTGTAGCCGATCAGGGCCAGGGAGGCGGCGAGGCGCTTCAGGTCCCAGGTGAAGGGGCCCACGTACGCCTCGTCGAAGTCGTTGACGTTGAAGATCAGGCGGCCCTGGGAGTCCATGTACGTGCCGAAGTTCTCCGCGTGCAGGTCGCCGTGGATCCACACCCGGCCCGTGCGGTCGTCCACGTAGGGACCGCCGTGCTTGCCGCCGTCCGCGTGCTCGCCCTCCAGGTCGTGGTAGAAGAGGCAGGCCGTGCCGCGGTAGAAGGCGAAGGCCGAGGCCGCCATCTTCCGGAACTTCACCCGGAACGCGGCGGGGTCGGCGGCGAGCAGCTCGCCGAACGCGGTGCCGAAGACGGCGAGGATCTCCTCGCCGCGCTGGTCGGCGGGGGGCTGCGGGACCGACATCGGGGGGTGCCTCCTGGTGCATGACATGGGGGACGGCTCTCCGCCCTCTTCTCCAACGGACGACCGTACGCGCGAGTGCCCGGCCGGTGTCAGTGAGCGGGACTAGACTTCCACGCTGTCCACCCCCGCCGCCCGCAGAGTCCCACCCGGAGGCCCAAGCCGTGTCGAAGCCGCCCTTCACGCACCTGCACGTCCACACCCAGTACTCGCTCCTGGACGGTGCCGCGCGGCTGAAGGACATGTTCAACGCGTGCAACGAGATGGGCATGACGCACATCGCGATGTCCGATCACGGCAATCTGCACGGCGCGTACGACTTCTTCCACTCGGCGAAGAAGGCCGGGGTGACGCCGATCATCGGGATCGAGGCGTATGTGGCGCCGGAGTCGCGGCGCAACAAGCGGAAGATCCAGTGGGGGCAGCCGCACCAGAAGCGCGACGACGTGTCGGGTTCGGGTGGCTACACGCACAAGACGATCTGGGCGGCGAACCGTACGGGTCTGCACAATCTGTTCCGTCTCTCCTCGGACGCGTATGCGGAGGGCTGGCTCCAGAAGTGGCCGCGGATGGACAAGGAGACCATCGCGCAGTGGTCGGAGGGCCTGATCGCGTCGACGGGGTGCCCCTCGGGTGAGTTGCAGACGCGGTTGCGGCTCGGGCAGTTCGACGAGGCGGTCAAGGCGGCTTCGGAGTACCAGGACATCTTCGGCAAGGACCGGTATTTCCTGGAGCTGATGGACCACGGCATCGACATCGAGCGGCGGGTCCGTGAGGATCTCCTGCGGGTGGGCAAGAAACTCGGCATTCCGCCGCTGGTGACGAACGACTCGCACTACACGTACGCCCACGAGGCGACGGCGCACGACGCGCTGCTCTGCATCCAGACGGGCAAGAACCTGTCGGACCCGGATCGTTTCCGTTTCGACGGTACGGGCTACTACCTGAAGTCGACGGACGAGATGTACGCCGTCGATTCCTCCGACGCCTGGCAGGAGGGGTGCGCGAACACGCTCCTCGTGGCGGAGCAGATCGACACCAGCGGCATGTTCGAGAAGCGCGACCTGATGCCGAAGTTCGACATCCCGGACGGCTTCACCGAGGTCACCTGGTTCCAGGAGGAAGTGCGCCGCGGCATGCAGCGCCGCTATCCGGCCGGCGTCCCCGAGGACCGCCAGAAGCAGGCCGAGTACGAGATGGACATCATCATCCAGATGGGGTTCCCCGGCTACTTCCTCGTGGTCGCCGACTTCATCATGTGGGCCAAGAACAACGGCATCGCGGTCGGCCCCGGCCGAGGCTCCGCGGCCGGCTCGATCGTCGCGTACGCCATGGGCATCACCGACCTCGACCCGATCACGCACGGCCTGATCTTCGAGCGGTTCCTCAACCCCGAGCGCGTCTCGATGCCCGATGTCGACATCGACTTCGACGAGCGCAGGCGCGTCGAAGTGATCAGGTACGTGACCGAGAAGTACGGCGAGGACAAGGTCGCCATGATCGGTACGTACGGCAAGATCAAGGCGAAGAACGCGATCAAGGACTCCGCGCGCGTCCTCGGCTACCCCTACGCCATGGGCGACCGGCTCACCAAGGCCATGCCCGCCGACGTCCTCGGCAAGGGCATCGACCTCGACGGCATCACCAACCCCACCCACCCGCGCTACACCGAGGCGGGCGAGATCCGGGGGATGTACGAGAACGAGCCGGACGTGAAGAAGGTCATCGACACCGCCAAGGGCGTGGAGGGCCTGGTCCGGCAGATGGGTGTGCACGCGGCGGGCGTGATCATGTCCAGCGAGCCGATCGTGGACCACGCCCCGATCTGGGTGCGGCACACCGACGGCGTCACGATCACGCAGTGGGACTATCCGCAGTGCGAGTCGCTCGGCCTGCTGAAGATGGACTTCCTCGGCCTGCGCAACCTCACGATCATGGACGACGCCGTCAAGATGGTGAAGGCCAACAAGGGCATCGACCTGGAGATGCTCAGCCTCCCGCTCGACGACCCCAAGACCTTCCAACTGCTCTGCCGCGGTGACACGCTCGGCGTCTTCCAGTTCGACGGCGGCCCGATGCGCTCCCTGCTCCGCCAGATGCAGCCCGACAACTTCGAGGACATCTCCGCCGTCTCGGCCCTCTACCGCCCGGGCCCGATGGGCATGAACTCGCACATCAACTACGCGGAGCGCAAGAACGGCCGCCAGGAAATCACCCCGATCCACCCGGAGCTCGAAGAGCCCCTGAAGGAGACCCTGGGTCTCACCTACGGCCTGATCGTGTACCAGGAGCAGGTGCAGAAGGCCGCCCAGATCATCGCGGGCTACTCGCTCGGCGAGGCCGACATCCTGCGCCGCGTCATGGGCAAGAAGAAGCCCGAGGAACTGGAGAAGAACTTCGTCCTCTTCCAGGCGGGCGCCAAGAAGAAGGGCTATTCGGACGCCGCGATCCAGGCCCTGTGGGACGTCCTTGTGCCCTTCGCCGGATACGCCTTCAACAAGGCGCACTCCTCCGCGTACGGCCTCGTCACGTACTGGACCGCGTATCTGAAGGCGAACTACCCGGCGGAGTACATGGCGGCGCTGCTGACGTCGGTGAAGGACGACAAGGACAAGTCGGCGGTGTATCTGAACGAGTGCCGTCGTATGGGCATCAAGGTGCTGCCGCCGAATGTGAACGAGTCGGTGCACAACTTCGCCGCGCAGGGTGACGACGTGATCCTGTTCGGTCTCGAGGCGGTGCGCAACGTCGGTACGAACGTGGTCGAGTCGATCATCCGCTCGCGGAAGGCGAAGGGGAAGTTCGGCTCGTTCCCGGACTACCTGGACAAGGTGGAGGCGGCGGCGTGCAACAAGCGCACCACGGAGTCGCTGATCAAGGCCGGTGCGTTCGACACCATGGGGCACACCCGCAAGGGCCTGACCGCGCAGTACGAGCCGATGATCGACAATGTGGTCGCGGTCAAGCGCAAGGAGGCCGAGGGGCAGTTCGACCTGTTCGGAGGGATGGGGGAGGACGAGTCGGACGAGCCGGGCTTCGGTCTGGACGTGGAGTTCTCCACCGACGAGTGGGACAAGACGTATCTGCTCGCCCAGGAGCGGGAGATGCTGGGCCTGTATGTGTCCGACCATCCGCTGTTCGGTCTCGAGCACGTGCTGTCGGACAAGGCGGATGCGGGGATCGGCCAGCTGACCGGCGGGGACTTCTCCGACGGCGCGGTGGTGACGATCGGCGGGATCATCTCCGGGTTGCAGCGCAAGATGACCAAGCAGGGCAACGCGTGGGCGATCGCGACCGTGGAGGACCTCGCCGGCTCCATCGAGTGCATGTTCTTCCCGGCGACCTATCAGCTGGTGTCGACGCAACTGGTCGAGGATGCGGTGGTGTTCGTCAAGGGCCGCCTCGACAAGCGTGAGGACGTCCCCCGCCTCGTCGCCATGGAGATGCAGGTCCCCGACCTGTCGAACGCCGGGACCAACGCCCCCGTCCTCATCACCATCCCGACCGTGAAGGTGAGCCCGCCGATGGTCACCCGCCTCGGCGAGATCCTCAGCCACCACCGGGGCAACAGCGAGGTGCGGATCAAGCTCCAGGGCGCCCGGAAGACCACCGTGCTCCGGCTCGACCGGCACCGAGTGAAGCCCGACCCGGCGCTCTTCGGCGACCTGAAGGTGCTGCTCGGCCCGTCCTGCCTGGCGGGCTGAACCACCGGAGCGCGGCACGGCTCAGGGGCGCACCCGCCGCGGGTGCGCCCCTGAGGTGTGTCAGTACGCGCGTCAGTTGTGGCCGAAGCGGCGCTGGTGCTTACGGGCAACATCCGCAGGGCTGCCCTGGGCCTGCGTCTGCATGGCCTGCTGCGCCTCGGCGGCGGCCGTCCGTGCCTCTTCCGAGGCGCGCTCGGCCTGCGAGGAGCGGTTTTCCTGGGCGGCCTGCTTGCGGTTCTTGTTCTTGGCCATGGTGATCTTCCTCCTGAAGGGGATCCGGGGGCCATGACGCGATCAGACTCACATAACTATTCGAATGGTGCATTTCGGATAATTACCGTGCGTCATCAGGCCTGTCGGCGGGTACGGAGCGGATACGCCACGCCGAAGATCGAGTTCGGGCCGTTAACCTCCCCGAGGTCGGGCAGACTCGAAGGAAACCCGAAGTAACCTCCAGGATCCGCCGGATCTCCCGATCCTTTGAATCTCCAGGTCCCCGGCCGGGATCTGTGGGACCTTCGGGCACCTTCAGGAATCCAGGGAAAGAGGGTGGACCGCGTGGACCGCTGCATCGTCCTGGTGGACGCCGGGTATCTGCTGGGAGCGGCCGCGAGCCTCCTCGCGGGAGAGCCGTCCCGGTCCAGGATCACCGTCGACCACTCCGCCCTCATCCAGGGCCTGCGCGAGCGCGCCGAGTCCGACACCGAGCGCCCCCTGCTGCGGATCTACTGGTTCGACGGCGCCCCCGACCGCGTACCCCAGCCGGAGCACCGCAGGCTGCGCGTGATGCCCCGGGTCACCGTGCGCCTGGGCGCGCTGACCCGCAGCGACGGGCGCTGGGCGCAGAAGGGCGTGGACGCCGCCATGCACGCCGAGCTGACGGAGCTGGCCCGCAACCGCGCTTGTTCCGACGTCGTCCTGGTCACCGGCGACGGCGATCTGCTGCCCGGCATGATGGCCGCCAAGGAGCACGGCGTCGCCGTCCACCTCTGGGCCGTGCAGGCCGCCGACGGCGACTACAACCAGTCCGAGGACCTGGTCGCCGAGGCCGACGAGCGCCGTGTCCTCGACCGCGCCTGGATCACCAAGGCCGTCCGGGCCAAGGAGCTGACCGGCGTCTGCCCCCCGGCGCCCGCCCCCCGCCCGGAGATCGCCGCGATCCTCTCCGCGCCGCTGCCCGAGTCCGCGCTCGCCACCGGCGCCGACCGCGCCCGCCCGCCCGCGCCCCCGCACCACCCGGCCACCGCGACCCCCGGCGAGCGGAACGGGGAGCGCGTCCCCGCCACCAAGGGCGTCCCCACCCCCAAGGACCTCGCCGCCCTGCGCGGCCCCGGCGCCCCGCCCGCCAAGGAACCGGCGAACGCCACGCTGCGCTGGTCCTCCGACAAGGGCTGGGTGGACCGCCCCGGCACGCCCGCCGAGCCCCCCGAGGCCGCGGCGCTGCCGACCCTCGCCCAGCTCACCACCGCCGAGCAGCGCTGGGCCGACCGGGAGGAGGACATCACCACCGTCGGCGGCGACCCCTTCGAGGTCGGCCAGGTCTTCGCCCGCCGCTGGATGGGGCGCCTGCCCGAGCAGCACAACGTACAGAAGCTCGCCACGATGTACCCGCGTATCCCGCACCGCGTCGACGGCGAACTGCTCAGATACGCGGCGCGCTTCGGCCTGCTCGCCCACAAGGACGACCAGATCGACGAGCACGACCGGTACGCGATCCGGGCGGGCTTCTGGCGCGAGATCGACGTGCGGACCGCCGCCGAGCACGGCCCGATGGGGGAGTGAGGGACGCGACCGCGGCCCCGGGCGCCATACCGGACATCGGACCCCGTAGTCTCGTCCTTCGTGAGTACGCGCGCGGCACAGGCGGTCCGACAAGGGCTCCGGCAGGCATACGGCAGCGATGCCGTCTGCGTGGTGCGCGACCTCGTCAAGGTCTATCCCGCGGCCCGCGGCCGCCGCGGCAGGCCCGCGACGCCCGAGGTGCGGGCCAGCGACGGCCTCGGCATCGAGGTCGGCCGCGGGGAGATCTTCGGCCTCCTCGGACCCAACGGCGCCGGCAAGTCCACCCTCGTACGCCAGCTCACCGGCCTGATGCGGCCCGACAGCGGCAGCGTGCACGTGCTCGGCCACGACATCGTGCGCCACCCCGAGCGGGCCGCCCGGCTGCTGGCCTATCTGGGGCAGGAGTCCACCGCCCTGGACGAGCTGACCGTCTCCCTCGCCGTCGAGACGACCGCGCGCCTGCGCGGCCTCGACGCCGCCCGGGCGCGGGCCGAGCGCGACGACGTGCTGGCGGAACTGGGCCTCACCGACCTGGCGGGCCGCCCCCTGAAGAAGCTCTCCGGCGGGCAGCGCAGGCTGGCCTGCTTCGCCACCGCCCTGGTGGGGGAGCGGCAGCTGCTCGTGCTCGACGAGCCGACCACCGGCATGGACCCGGTGGCGCGGCGGGCCGTGTGGGGCGCGGTCGACCGGCGGCGGGCCGAGCGAGGCACGACGGTCCTGCTCGTCACCCACAACGTCATCGAGGCCGAGACCGTGCTCGACCGGGTCGCCGTGCTCGACCACGGCCGCGTCATCGCCTGCGACACCCCCGGCGGGCTCAAGGAACAGGTCGCAGGGGAGGTCAGGGTCGAACTCGTGTGGCGCGAGCGGGCGCCCGTCGACGTGCCGGAGGTCGCCGCGCTGCGGTCGTCGGCGGTCGAGTCCGGGCGCAAGTGGACGCTGCGGCTCGCCCCGGAGGAGGCCCGGGCGGCCGTCGCCGCGGTCACCGGCGGGGGCGCCTTCGCCGCGTTGGACGATTTCACTCTGGCCACTCCCAGCCTGGAGGATGTGTATCTCGCCCTCGGCGGGCGGGGTGGGGATGGGCTGGTGAAGGTGTGACTGCTCCTGTTCGCGGTGGGGATTCCTGTCCCGCCGCTGCGCGGCGGATGTCTCCCACCCGCCCACCCGTGACCCCGAACAGGAAGGACGGGGCACGGAGCCGTGCGGGCGTCGGCCGTGGGCGTGAGCGTCACATCGGCCGCGTGCGTCACGGTGGCCACGCGCGTCACGTCGGCCGTGAGCGGTACGGCAGCCGCGAGCGTCACGTCGGCCGTGAGCGGTACGGCAGCCGTGGGCGTCATGTCGGCCGTGTGCGGCACGGTGGGCGTGGGTGTCAGCTCGGCTGTAAGCGTCAGGACGTCGGCAGGAAGGTTGTTCGTTGAGTGCCGTTCCGCTGGAAGCCGTCGTGCGCGCCGAGGAAGGTGCCGTGCAGGTGCCCTCGGACGCCGCGGCGCCGCTCGGGGCGCGGGCGCGGCTCATGCCGGCCCTGGCCGCGGTCTACCGGGCGCAGCTGTCGCGTGCCCGGGTGGCGCGGATCCCGCTGCTCTTCGTCGCCACGTTCCAGTCCGTCGGAATCATGGTCCTCATGCGGGGCGTGGTGGACGGCGGCGGCGAGGCGCACGCCGTCGTGGCCGGGTCCTCCGTCCTCGTCGTCGCGTTCGTCGCGCTCAACCTGCTCGCCCAGTACTTCGGCCAGCTCCGCGGCGACGGCGGCCTCGACCACTACGCCACCCTGCCCGTGCCGCCCGCCGCCGTCGTCCTCGGCGCCGCCGCCGCGTACGCCTCCTTCACGGTGCCCGGCACCGTCGTCACGGCCGTCGTCGGCTGCGGCCTCTTCGGCCTGCCGCTGACGCACCTGTGGGTGCTCGCCGCGGTGATCCCGCTGTCCGGCGCCGCGCTCGCCGGGCTCGGGGCGGCGCTCGGCCTGCTCGCGCCGCGGCCCGAGCTGGCCACCCTGCTCGGCCAGATGGGCATGTCCGCGGCCCTGCTGCTCGGTGTGCTCCCGGCCGAGCGGATGCCCGGGCTGTTGCAGTACGCGCGCGACCTGCTGCCGTCGACGTACGGCGTGGAGGCCCTGGCCCGCACCTTCGGCGCCGACCCGGACTGGGGTGCCGTGGTGCTCGACCTGGCGGTGTGCGCGGGTGTCGGCGTCGCCTCGCTCGCCGTCGCCACCTGGGCCTACCGGCGGGCCGCCGTCCGCTGACCCGGATCCGCCGTCCGGTGGCGCTATTCCCCGGCGGAGCTGGCACCATGTGTGCGTGACCGCACCGCTTACCCCCTCCCAGCCGCCGCACGACAAGCCGGACAACGCCTCCGAAGAGCCCGCCGACCCCTGGCGGGAGCCCGCGCGGGCCGCCGGGCCGGTCCCCGAGCAGGCGCACGAGGAGGACGGCCCCGGCATGCGGGCCGAGGTGCGGGACGCCGTGGTGATCGCGGTCGCGGTGGCCGCGTCCGGCGTGCTGCTCGGGCTGCTGTGGCTGTGGCTCGCGCCGCGCGTGCCGCTGATCGCCGACGACAAGGCGGTCTTCCTCAAGGACACCGAGGGCGAGCAGGCCGTCGGCGTCGACGGGACGTTCACTCTCCTCGGGCTCGCGTTCGGGTTCGTCAGCGCGCTCGTGGTGTTCCTGGTGCGCAGGCGCGGCGGCATCCCGCTCGTCGTCGGTCTCGCGGCGGGCTCGCTCCTCGGCGCCGTGCTCGCCTGGAAGGTGGGCGTGTGGGTCGGCCCCGATACGGACGTGGTGGCGCACGCCAAGTCCGTGGGGCAGGGCGTCGTCTTCGACGCGCCCATGGAGCTGAAGGCCAAGGGCGTGCTGCTCGCCTGGCCGGTCGCCGCCATGGTCGTCCAGCTGGCCCTGACGGGCTTCTTCGGGCCGAGGGACCCCGACCCCGCCGCGGCGTACGACGACGGCTACCGCGACCCGTACGGGGCACCGGAGCGGTAGCCGCCACCGATTTCTGGGCCCTCAGGGGACCCGGGGCCGTCAGAGGTCCTGGAGCCACCAGGGAACCCCGGGGCCACCAGGGAACCCCGGGCGTCAAAGGACCCGGGGGCTGTCTCAGGCCGGGCGTCTGCCGTGGTTGGCCTTGCCCTTCTTGATCCGCCACTTCCGCTTGCGTGTTTTCTTCGACATGGGAGTGGTCCTAGTCGAGGACCGGGGCCCCGTCGAGGGTTCATTCACGCCCGATCGGGGCGAGCACCGCGCCGGTGAGCGCCGTCAGGTCGGCGGGGGCGAGCTCCACCTCCAGGCCGCGGCGGCCCGCCGAGACACAGATCGTTCGGTGGCCGCCGGCCGAGTCGTCGAGGACCGTGCGGAGCTGTCTGCGCTGGCCGAGGGGCGAGATGCCGCCGCGGACGTAGCCAGTGGCGCGCTCGGCCGCGGCCGGGTCCGCCATCGTCGCCCGCTTGCCGCCCACCGCGGTGGCGAGGGCCTTCAGGTTCAGCGTCCCTGCCACCGGCACGACCGCCACGGTCAGCTCTCCGTCGACGTCGGCGACGAGCGTCTTGAAGACCCGGTCGGGCGGGACACCCATCGCCTCCGCGGCCTCCTGGCCGTAGCTGGGGTGGGCGGGGTCGTGTTCGTAGGAGTGCACGGTGAAGGGCGTGCCCGCCCGGGTCAGGGCGACCGTCGCGGGAGTGCCGCCCGCCTGCGTCTTCTTCTGCTTCTTCGCCACGCTGCTCGTCGCTTCCCGGCTTCGTAGGTCAGTTGAGGCTGGTCGTGCCCCGCGTCAGCTCCGTCGCGGGCAACGACGGCAGATTACGGATGATCGCGGTCTCGGCGCGAAGGAGTTTCAGCTCGTCGCGCAGCCGGGAAGCGGTGTCGGTGGCTTCGAGCAGCCGCTGCTTGGTGGGGGTGTCGAGCACGGCGGCGGCCGCGACCAGGTACGACACCACCGAAGGGTCGTCGGGCAGCTCGGTGCCCGACGCCAACGAGCGCTCCCGGGCGCCCGCGAGCCGCTTCTGGTACGAGCGGAAGGCCCGCAGCACGCCCTCGGCGAGCGCGCCCGCCTCCTCGCCCGGCTTCTCCTCCAGCGGTTCCAGCTCGGCGGTCAGGAACGGCCCCGACGCGTCCACCGAGCGCAGCCGCACCCGGGTGGTGCCGGTGGCCAGGACCTCGAAGCCGCCGTCCTCGCGCTCGCGGATGGTCGCCGCGTCCGCGACGCAGCCCACCTCATGGAAGGCGCGCAGCGGGTCGTCGCCGAAGCCGGCCGCGGGGCCCTGCGCGGGCTGCGCGGTCTGGTCGGGGAGCCCGGGCGCGCTCGGCGCGACCTCCCTGCCGTCCCTGATCGCCACGACGGCGAACTGCCGCTGCTCCTCGTCGGGAACCTTCAGGAGTTCGCGCATCATGGCGCGATAGCGCTCCTCGAAGATGTTCAGGGGCAGCACGAGCCCCGGGAACAACACCGAGTCGAGCGGGAAGAGCGGAAGCCGGACGGTCGTCACGATCCGAAAGCCTAACGGCCGTCGGCACCCGCACCGTCCGCCCGCCCGGCCCGTGCCCGCAGCGGTGTCCGCGACGCCACCTCTATCCGCACCCCGTCCCGCAGCTCGAGGAACTGCCCGAGCGGGTCGTCGGAGAGCCGGTCCCAGGGGAACGACGTCGCGTACGGGCCGATGAGGCGGAGCTGGTCGAGGGCGTCGTGCCAGCGTTCGAGGCGGACCAGGACGTGGGTGAGGAGGTTGCGGACCTCGGCGGGCCAGGGGTCGCCCGCCGCGTACTCGCCGGACAGGGCGATTGCCAGGTCGGCGGCCTTGTCCAGGCGTTCGCGGGGCAGGTTCCCGGCGGCGCTGGTCAGATAGGCGAACGCCGCGCGCACCGGCAGCGCCTGTATCAGCGAGCCGGGCAGCGCGTCCGCCGCCGCCCGCTCCGCGAAGGCGAAGCACTCGGTGTGCGAGCCGTACCAGTGCGCCGACAGATACATCAGGGCCGAGGCGTGACAGCCGTAGTGGTACGAGGAGCGGCGCACCGCCTGCGCCCACAGCTCCTCGAACTCCGAGTGCGAGGCGTGCGTGCCGCGGGCGTGGTCGAGCGCGATGCGCCACGGCACGGGGTCGCGCGGGTCGGCGTCGGCGGCCGCAGTGAGCAGCGGGCTCACCTCGCGCAGGAGTTCCGCGCGTGCGGGCGACTCCCAGCCGCGGACCACCGCGAGTTCGGCCTTGAGCAGGAGGGCGTCCGGGTCGTGCGGGGCGGCGGACAGCCAGTCGTCGAACCACTCGGCGCGGGAGCGGGCGAAGGCGGCGAGGCGGGTCGCGTACCGGTCGCGGTTCTCCCACTCGGCGGCCTCGCGGGTGGTGGCGAGGAGCTTGGCGGCCGGTCCGTACTCACCGCGGCCCGCGGCGACCAGGGCCGGGGCGAGGCGGTCGTCCGGCACGTCGAGCAGCACCTCGTCGTCCGGGGGGAGGCCTGCGGCCAGGCGTGGGGTGTGGCGGACCATGCGGGCGGTGCGGATCAGGGCGCGCAGGAGTGGCATCCGTCTGTCCCCCTTTGCGCCCGGGTCTTGGTTGTCGCCCGTTCGTGGTCCGGGAACGGGGCGGAATGCTGGTCGCGTGTGTTGACGGGTGGAGGGGGGTGATGGTTGTCCTGCGCTCGGTAACGGTTCGGCCGCGGCGACTATGGGGCTGCGCCCCTTTCCCCCTGTCGGCCTTCGGCCTCGTCCTCAAGCGCCGGACGGGCTGAGATACGTCGGCCTTCGGCCTTGTCCTCAAACGCCGGACGGGCTGAGACGCGCCGGACAGGCTAGAAAGCGCCGGGCGGGCCCGGAGGCTTCGGGGCGGTCACGATCTCCGCAGGAGTCGTGTCGCGCCCGCCGCCACCGTCGTCGCCAGGACCCAGCCGCTGAGGATCAGTGTCGCCGACAGCCACTGCCAGCCGCCGCCGAGCTGCCAGTAGGTGTCGTGGCCCAGGTCGATGACGGGGAGCAGCAGGTCGAGGGCGAAGAGGGCGGGGTTCCAGTCGGGGTGTTCGCCGGGCTTGAGCGGGGGGTGGTCCGCGCGGGAGAAGGCGATGGCGCTGGCCGCCCACAGCAGTGTCATCCACAGCGCGGCCCGCCCCGGGCGGTAGCCGTAGGCGACCGTCCAGTCCTGCACGTACCCCCACAGCTTGGCCGCGGGTGGCAGCGTCTCGCGGCGGCGGCGCTGCTTGGCGAGCAGCACCTCGCGGGCATCGGCGTCCTCACCGCCGTTGCGCAGGACGGTGGCGAGCCTCTCGTACGGCTCGGGGTTGTACTCGGCCGTGGCCGCCGTCACCCATTGCAGGCGCCGCGACAGCGGGAAGCTGCCCTGCGGGATCAGGTTCTCGTAGGTGAACCCGCCCATCTGGAGCGCGCCGGGCCCCGGCCAGCTCGACGCCCGGTCCAGGAGGTTCACCACCCGTGCGCCGGAGAGCACGATCTTCCCGCGCCGGGGCGCCTCGGAGAGGAAGCGCAGCTCGGGCGTCTGGACGCGGCGCAGCGACACCTCCTGGTCGCTCTGGAGGATGAACCGGGCCTGCCCGAAGTCCACCGCGTCGCCGAAGCGCCCGTCGTCGAGCCGGACCCCGCCCTCGCACTCGAAGCGCTGCACCCGGGTCCCGCGCGCGGGCGTCGTGCCACTGGTCTGCGGCGGATTGCCGACGCCCGCAGGGGTCAGGTAGAGGGTGCGCTCGACGGTCAGCTGGGGCGCGTTCAGGGCGCGGCGGCCGTAGGGGTTGGCGAGGCGGCTGCCGCGCAGGCTCAGGCTGACACCGACCTTGGCGCCGCGCAGGCTCAGCTCGCCGTGCGACTCCAGCATCTCGGCCTGGAGGTCCTGGCCGACCGTCATGCCGTCGCCCATGATCGAGCGTGCGCGCCGGTCGCGGTAGACGACGGCCTGGTTGAGCAGCAGGTCCGTGCCGATGTGGGCGTCCGTGAGCCGCATGCCGTTGTGGATGCGGCTGCGCGGCAGGTGCAGATCGCCCTCGGTGTGCAGGCGGGCCGCCTCCAGGCGCGGGATGGAGCAGTCGACCATCCGCAGGGTGGTGAAGCGCGCCTCGGGCAGCAGCACCTCCTTCTCGAAGCGGCAGCCCTTCAGCTCCGTGTACGGCACGACCGTGCCGCCCGCCAGGTCGAGCACGTCCGTGATCTGCACCCCGGCCAGTTTCAGCGCCGACACCCGCCCGGAGAGCGCGGGTGGCCCGTCCAGCAGCAGCCAGCACACGATGCGCGCCCGCACGCTCCGCTCGGGGCCCCAGGGGTGGCCGCCGTGCGGGTCGTCCACGGCGGTGTCCCCGGACCTGAGGTCGTACACGCTGCCGTTGCGGAACGACTGCCACATGCCCATCTCCGCGGCGGTCAGCCCGTCCGGCGGGTCCCCGATGCCGGTGTCGTCGACCACTGCTGATGCCCTCCCGTGAACCGCCCGCGGTGTGCATATGTGACGTACACCTGTTCATGCCCGCTCTGTGACCGCCTGAACGCGGTTGGTGAACGTGGTCTTCCGGCGACGCGCCGGCCGGTGCGCGCCAGGACCGCGCGGCACGTATCAGCCATTGATACGGGCGACCGGCCGCCTCCGGCGGTCTGCGAGAATTGGCCATGTGATCTCTCGAATCGATCTGCGCGGCGACGCCCTCACGGAGTTTCCGTCGGGGTCCGCTCTGCGCGCCCTGCTGCCCCGTGCCGACTTCGACGTCGCCGCTGCCCTGGACAAGGTGCGGCCGATCTGCGAGGACGTGCATCATCGTGGCGACGCGGCACTGATCGAGTACGCGGAGAAGTTCGACGGTGTGCGCCTGGAGCGGGTCCGGGTGCCCGCCGACGCCCTCGCCGACGCCCTCGACCGGCTCGCCCCCGACGTCCGCGCGGCCCTGGAGGAGTCCATCCGCCGCGCCCGCGCCGTCCACCGCGCCCAGCGCCGCGCCCCGCACACCACCCAGGTCGTCCCCGGCGGCTCGGTCACCGAGAAGTGGGTGCCGGTCGAGCGCGTCGGTCTGTACGCGCCGGGCGGCCGCTCCGTCTACCCGTCCTCCGTGATCATGAACGCGGTGCCCGCGCAGGAGGCCGGTGTCGCCTCCATGGCGCTCGCGTCGCCGCCGCAGGCGGACTTCGGGGGCCTGCCGCACCCGACGATCCTCGCGGCCTGCGCGCTGCTCGGCATCGACGAGGTGTACGCCGTCGGCGGCGCCCAGGCCGTCGCGATGTTCGCGTACGGCACGGCCGAGTGCGCCCCCGCCAACATGGTCACGGGGCCCGGCAACATCTGGGTCGCCGCGGCCAAGCGGTACTTCACGGGCCTCATCGGCATCGACACCGAGGCCGGGCCCACCGAGATCGCGGTCCTCGCCGACGACACCGCCGACCCGGTGCACGTCGCGTCCGACCTGATCAGCCAGGCCGAGCACGACCCGCTTGCCGCCGCCGTCCTGGTCACGGACTCCGCCGACCTCGCCGACGCCGTCGCCGAGGAACTCGAGCCGCAGGTCGCCGCCAGCAAGCACGTCGAGGACCGGATCGCCCCCGCCCTCGCGGGCAGGCAGTCCGCGATCGTGCTCGTCGACGGCCTGGAGGAGGGCCTGCGCGTCGTCGACGCGTACGGCGCCGAGCACCTGGAGATCCAGACCCGGGACGCCGCCGCGGTCGCCGACCGGGTCAAGAACGCGGGCGCGGTCTTCGTGGGCCCCTGGGCCCCGGTGTCGCTCGGCGACTACTGCGCGGGCTCCAACCACGTGCTGCCCACGGGCGGCTGCGCCTGCCACTCCTCGGGCCTGTCCGTCCAGTCCTTCCTGCGCGGCATCCACATCGTGGACTACACCCGCGAGGCACTCGCCGACGTCGCGCACCACGTGGTGACACTGGCCGAGGCCGAGGACCTGCCCGCGCACGGCGCGGCGATCAAGGCGAGGTTCGGATGGAAGGTGCCGGGCCAGTGAGCGACACCGAACCGGTGCGGGACATCGCGGCGGGCGCCCTCGGGATCGACGACCTGCCCGTGCGCGACGAACTGCGCGGCAAGTCCCCCTACGGCGCGCCCCAGCTCGACGTACCCGTACGCCTGAACACCAACGAGAACCCCTACCCGCTGCCCGGGCCCCTCGTCGAGCGGATCGCCGAGCGGGTGCGCGCGGCCGCCAGGGACCTGAACCGCTACCCCGACCGGGACGCGGTGGAGCTGCGTACGCGGCTCGCCGAGTACCTGACACGGACCGGCGGCCACGAGGTCACGCTCGCCAACGTATGGGCGGCCAACGGCTCCAACGAGGTCATCCAGCAGCTCCTCCAGACCTTCGGCGGCCCGGGCCGCACGGCCATCGGCTTCGAACCCTCGTACTCGATGCACGGCCTGATCGCGCGCGGCACCGGCACCGGCTGGCTCTCCGGGCCGCGCCACGACGACTTCACGATCGACGTCCCGGCCGCCGTCGCGGCGATCACCGAGCACCGGCCCGACGTCGTCTTCGTCACCACCCCCAACAACCCCACCGGCAACGCCGTCCCGCGCGAGGCCGTCCTCGCCCTGTACGACGCCGCGCAGGCGGCGGGCCCGGCCATGGTGGTCGTCGACGAGGCGTACGTGGAGTTCAGCCACGGCGACTCGCTGCTCCCGCTGCTCGCGGGGCGGCCGCACCTGGTCGTCTCGCGCACCATGTCCAAGGCGTTCGGCGCCGCGGGCCTGCGCCTCGGCTATCTCGCCGCGCACCCGGCGGTCGTCGACGCCGTGCAGTTGGTGCGCCTGCCCTACCACCTGTCGGCCGTCACCCAGGCCACCGCGCTCGCCGCCCTGGAGCACACGGACACGCTCCTCGGCTACGTGGACCGGCTGAAGGCCGAGCGCGACCGCCTGGTGGGCGAGCTGCGGGCGGCGGGCTACGAGGTGACGGACTCGGACGCCAACTTCGTGCAGTTCGGGCGGTTCGCCGACGCCCACGAGACCTGGCGGAGGATCCTCGACCGGGGCGTCCTGGTCCGGGACAACGGAGTGCCGGGGTGGCTGCGCGTCACCGCCGGGACCCCCGCCGAAAACGACGCGTTCCTCGATGCGGTACGCGCACTGAAGAAGGAGCAGGACGCATGAGCCGCGTAGGCAGGGTCGAGCGGACCACCAAGGAGACATCGGTCGTCGTCGAGATCGACCTCGACGGCACCGGCAAGGTCGATGTGGCGACCGGAGTCGGCTTCTACGACCACATGCTGGACCAGCTCGGCCGCCACGGCCTGTTCGACCTCACGGTCAAGACCGACGGCGATCTGCACATCGACACGCACCACACGATCGAGGACACCGCCCTCGCCCTCGGCTCCGCCTTCAGGCAGGCGCTCGGCGACAAGGTCGGCATCTACCGCTTCGGCAACTGCGCGGTGCCGCTCGACGAGTCGCTCGCCCAGGTGACCGTCGACCTCTCCGGCCGCCCGTACCTGGTGCACACCGAGCCCGAGAACATGGCGCCCATGATCGGCGCCTACGACACGACGATGACCCGGCACATCTTCGAGTCCTTCGTGGCGCAGGCGCAGATCGCGCTGCACATCCACGTGCCCTACGGCCGCAACGCCCACCACATCGTGGAGTGCCAGTTCAAGGCCCTGGCCCGCGCGCTGCGGTACGCCAGTGAGCGCGACCCGCGCGCGGCCGGCATCCTCCCGTCCACGAAGGGTGCGCTGTAAGCCATGAACGGCATCTCCACCCTGCTGCTCTTCGTGGGACTCTTCCTGCTCGGCGGCGTCTACTCCTTCGCCAAGCAGAAGCAGTCCAAGAGCGTCATCACGCTGCTCTCCGTCGCCGCCGGCATGTGCCTGATCGCGGGCATCGTCCGTCTGGAGGTGTGGAATTGAGCACCTCCGGTTCGCCGAAGAAGGTCGTCGTCCTCGACTACGGCTTCGGCAACGTCCGCTCGGCCGAGCGCGCCCTGGCGCGCGCGGGCGCCGACGTGGAGATCACCCGTGACTTCGACGCGGCCATGAACGCCGACGGCCTCTTGGTGCCGGGCGTCGGTGCCTTCGCCGCCTGCATGCAGGGGCTGAAGGACGCGCGCGGCGACTGGATCATCGGCCGCCGCCTCTCCGGCGGGCGCCCCGTCCTTGGCATCTGCGTCGGCATGCAGATCCTCTTCGCGCGCGGCATCGAGCACGGCGTCGAGACCGAGGGCCTGGACGAGTGGCCCGGCGCCGTCGAGCCCCTGAAGGCCGACATCGTGCCCCACATGGGCTGGAACACGGTCGCCGCGCCCGCCGACTCCGAGCTGTTCAAGGGCCTCCGCCCGGACGAGCGCTACTACTTCGTGCACTCGTACGCGGTCCACGACTGGTCCCTGGAGACGGCGAACCCCGCGCTGCGCGCACCCAAGGTCACCTGGTCCACGCACGGCGAGCCCTTCGTGGCGGCCGTCGAGAACGGCGCCCTGTGGGCCACCCAGTTCCACCCCGAGAAGTCCGGCGACGCCGGCGCCCAGCTCCTCACCAACTGGATCGGAACCCTGTGAGCACCCTCGAACTCCTTCCCGCCGTCGACGTCCGCGACGGCCGGGCCGTACGCCTCGTGCACGGCGAGTCCGGCTCGGAGACCTCCTACGGCTCCCCGCTCGAGGCGGCCCTGGCCTGGCAGCGGTCGGGCGCCGAGTGGCTGCACCTGGTCGATCTGGACGCGGCGTTCGGGACCGGCGACAACCGCCCCCTGATCGCCGAGGTCACGGCCGCCATGGACATCAAGGTGGAACTCTCCGGCGGCATCCGCGACGACGACACCCTCGCCGCGGCCCTCGCCACCGGCTGCACCCGCGTCAACCTCGGCACCGCGGCCCTGGAGACCCCCGAGTGGGTCGCCAAGGTCATCGCCGAGTACGGCGACAGGATCGCGGTCGGCCTCGACGTGCGCGGCACCACGCTGCGCGGCCGCGGCTGGACCCGCGACGGCGGTGACCTGTACGAGACCCTGGAGCGCCTGAACGCCGAGGGCTGCGCGCGCTACGTGGTGACCGACATCGCCAAGGACGGCACCCTCCAGGGCCCGAACCTGGAGCTCCTGCGCACCGTGTGCGCGGCCACGGACCGCCCGGTCGTCGCCTCCGGCGGCGTCTCGTCCCTGGACGACCTGCGGGCCATCGCCGAGCTGGTGCCGCAGGGCGTGGAGGGCGCGATCGTGGGCAAGGCGCTGTACGCCGAGGCCTTCACCCTGGAAGCGGCCCTCGAGGCGGTGCGGTCATGAGCGGCGTACGGCGGGTGCAGAGCGGAAGCCCGTGGGAGGACGCCTTCGGGTTCGCGCGGGCGGTCGCGGCGGGCGACCGGGTCGTGGTCGGCGGCACCACGTCCTTCAAGGGCGACATCCTGTACGGCGAGGGCGACCCCTACGAGCAGGCGCGGGTGGCCATGGCCAACGCCCTCGCGGCGATCGCCGAGTTCGGACTCGGCCCGGAGTCCGTGACGGCCGTGCGTCTCCTCATCACCCATGCGCGGGACGTCGACGCGGTGGGCCGGGCGCACAAGGAGGTCTTCGACTCGGTGCGACCGGTGATGACCATGGCTGTCGTCTCCGGTTTCGTCGACTCGCGCATCCTGGTCGAGGTGGAGCTGGAAGCCTTCCGAGGAGACCCCGCATGACGCTGGCCGTCAGGGTCATCCCCTGCCTGGACGTGGACAACGGCCGGGTCGTCAAGGGCGTCAACTTCCAGAACCTGCGCGACGCGGGCGACCCCGTCGAGATGGCCAAGGTGTACGACGCCGAGGGCGCCGACGAGCTGACGTTCCTGGACATCACCGCCTCCTCCGGTGACCGCGAGACGACGTACGACGTGGTCCGCCGCACCGCCGAGCAGGTCTTCATCCCGCTCACCGTCGGCGGCGGCGTCCGCACGTCGCAGGACGTCGACAAGCTGCTGCGGGCCGGTGCGGACAAGGTGGGCGTGAACACCGCGGCCATCGCCCGCCCCGAGCTGATCCGGGAGATCGCGGAGCGGTTCGGGCGCCAGGTGCTCGTGCTCTCCGTGGACGCACGGCGCACGCCCTCCGGCTCCTTCGAGGTCACCACGCACGGCGGCCGCCAGTCGGCGGGCATCGACGCCGTCGAGTGGGCGCACCGCGCGGCCGAGCTCGGCGCCGGTGAGATCCTCCTGAACTCGATGGACGCCGACGGCACCAAGGACGGCTATGACATCGAGATGATCGAAGCCGTCCGCAAGCACGTCTCGGTCCCCGTCATCGCGTCGGGCGGCGCGGGCCGCCTCGCACACTTCCCACCGGCCGTCGCGGCGGGCGCGGACGCGGTGCTCGCGGCTTCCGTCTTCCACTTCGGCGACCTGCGCATCGGCGAGGTCAAGGAGACGCTGCGCGCCGCGGGGAGCCCCGTGCGCTAGGGCCCCGCCCCGGTACGCGGGCACGGACTCGGCCCCGCTGGGCCGCGCGGCCGTCGCCTGGTTCGTGGCGGGGCTTCGGTGAGCGCGCTGGGGGGCCGTGGTGGGGCTGTGGCGGCTGCGGGGTGTGCGGATGCGAGGTGCGGGTGCGGACCCCATGCTTGAGGTGACCGACGACAGCAAGGAGGCCGGCCATGTCTGTGATGGACAAGCTGAAGCAGATGCTCAAAGGTCACGAGGACAAGGCAGGGAAGGGCGTCGACAAGGCCGGTGACTTTGTCGACGACAGGACCCAGGGCAAGTACAGCGGCCAGGTCGACTCGGCCCAGGACAAGCTCAGGGACCAGCTGGGCGGGGACCAGGGCGGCGGTCCGTCCCAGCGGTGACACCGCGGGGACGGCGGTGGGCCCGCGGCCGCCCACGGGGTGAGCCGGGGCGCCACGGGTGAGGATCTGCCGGGACGGCGGCGGTCGGCACGCGGTACGTGCCTGCCGCCGCCGTTTCGCACCACCGCCGCGCCGTTCCGGGCCGCACCGCTCAAGGCGTCCGGCCCGGCGGCGGCCCCACTCACCGCCCGGTGGCGTCCCCAGTCACCGCCCGGTGGCCTCCCCGCTCACAGCCCCAGCTGCTTCGTCTCGTGCAGCCGGGCGACCGCGTCCTTCTCGCCGGTGAGTTCCACGTCCGCCGCCTCCTGGCGGCCGAAGGCGAAGAGCAGCAGCTCGGAGGGCTCGCCCGTGGCCGTGACCACCGGAGTGCCGCGGTGGGCCACCGCTGTCTGGCCGTCGGGGCGCCGCAGGACCAGGCCCACCGGGGCCTTGCGGCCGACGACGCGGGCGAGGCGCTCCAGGCGGGACCACAGGGCGTCGGCGAAGACCGGGTCGAGGTCGCGCGGCGTCCAGTCGGGCTGGGCCCGGCGCACGTCCTCGGCGTGGACGTAGAACTCCACGGCGTTCGACGCCTCGTCGACCTGCTTCAGGTTGAAGGGCGAGAACCGCGGCGGTCCCGTACGGATGAGCTGGATCAGCTCCTCGTACGGCTTGGCGGCGAACTCGGCCTGCACCCGCTCGAGGCGCGAGGCGAGCTGCTTGATCAGGATTCCGCCCGCGGCGTCCGCACGCCGCTCGCGCACCACCACATGGGCCGCGAGATCACGGGTGCGCCAACCGTCGCAGAGGGTCGGAGCGTCCGGTCCCGCCGCCTCCAACAGATCGGCGAGGAGAAGCCGTTCACGCTTTGCATGGGTCGACATGGAGCCAGCCTACGACCGGGGCGCCGGTCCGCACAGTGGACACCCCCCGGGCGGGCGCCCACCATGGCCCACAATGGCCCCATGACCGCATCGCCCAAGGCCAGCAGCCTCGACCCCAGGATCGCCGCCCGCCTCAGGCGCAGCGCCGAAGGACTGGTCCCCGCCATCGCCCAGCAGTACGACACCGGCGAGGTCCTGATGCTCGGCTGGATGGACGACGAGGCACTGCACCGCACCCTGACGACGGGCCGCTGCACCTACTGGTCGCGCAGCCGCCAGGAGTACTGGGTGAAGGGCGACACCTCGGGCCACTTCCAGTACGTGAGGTCCGTGGCACTCGACTGCGACGCGGACACCGTCCTCGTCCAGGTCGACCAGGTCGGCGCCGCCTGCCACACGGGCACCCGCACCTGCTTCGACACCGACGTCCTTCCGGTGTCCGACGCCCCCGCACCGGGTCAGTAGGGTCTGTCCCCATGGACCTGGAGACCTTCCGCAAGCTCGCGACCGACCGCCGCGTCATCCCCGTCAGCCGCAGGCTCCTCGCGGACGGCGACACCCCGGTCGGGCTCTACCGCAAGCTCGCCGCCGAGCGCCCCGGCACCTTCCTCCTGGAGTCCGCGGAGAACGGCCGCACGTGGTCCCGGTACTCGTTCGTGGGCGTCCGCAGCGCCGCCACCCTCACCGTCCGTGACGGCGAGGCCCACTGGCTTGGCACCCCGCCCGTCGGCGTCCCCGTCTCCGGCAACCCCCTCGCCGCCCTGCGCGCCACCGTCGAGACCCTGCACACCCCGCGCGACCTGGCCGGCGCCGCGGGCCTGCCGCCGTTCACCGGCGGCATGGTCGGCTACCTGGGCTACGACATCGTGCGCCGCCTGGAGAAGATCGGCCCGGGGGAGCGGGACGACCTCGGGCTCCCCGAGCTGACCATGCTCCTCACCAGCGACCTCGCCGTACTCGACCACTGGGACGGCTCCGTCCTGCTGATCGCCAACGCGATCAACCACAACGACCTGTCGAGCGGCGTCGACGAGGCCCACGCCGACGCCGTGGCCCGCCTCGACGCCATGGAGGCCGACCTCTCCCGGCCCGTCTCCCAGCCCGCCGCCGTGCTGCCGCCGTCCGAGCTGCCCGCGTACACCGCGCTGTGGGGCGGCGAGCAGTACCAGGAGGCCGTCGAGGACATCAAGGAGCGCATCCGCGCCGGCGAGGCCTTCCAGGTCGTGCCGTCGCAGCGCTTCGAGACCCCCTGCGAGGCGAGCGCCCTCGACGTCTACCGCGTGCTGCGGGCCACCAACCCCTCGCCGTACATGTACCTGTTCCGCTTCCCCCACGGGGACGGGGAGGCGTTCGACGTCGTCGGGTCCTCGCCCGAGGCCCTCGTCAAGGTCGAGGACGGACGCGCCATGGTCCACCCCATCGCGGGCACCCGGCACCGCGGCGCCACCCCGCAGGAGGACCAGGCGCTCGCCGAGGAACTCCTCGCCGACCCCAAGGAGCGCGCCGAGCACCTGATGCTCGTCGACCTCGGCCGCAACGACCTCGGCCGGGTCTGCGAGCCGGGCTCCGTCGAGGTCGTCGACTTCATGTCCGTCGAGAAGTACTCCCACGTCATGCACATCGTGTCGACGGTCACCGGACGGGTCGCCGGGGGCCGCACCGCCTTCGACGTCCTGACCGCCTGCTTCCCCGCGGGCACCCTCTCCGGCGCCCCCAAGCCCCGCGCCATGCAGATCATCGACGAGCTCGAACCCTCCAGGCGCGGCCTGTACGGCGGCTGCGTCGGCTACCTCGACTTCGCGGGCGACTCCGACACCGCCATCGCCATCCGCACCGCGCTGCTGCGCGAGGGCACGGCGTACGTGCAGGCCGGAGCCGGGGTCGTGGCCGACTCCGACCCCGTCGCCGAGGACACCGAGTGCCGCAACAAGGCCGCCGCCGTGCTGCGCGCCATCCATACCGCGAACCGCCTGCACGCCGCCGCGGGCCGTGAGGGATAGTGGACGGGTGACTTCTGCCGTACCAACGCCCCGTACCGAGGACGCGCCGCAGGTGGCCGCCGACCCCGCCCCGCGCGGCGGCAGGCGCAGCCTCGCCGCCGCCCTGCTGCTCGGCGCCGCGGGCGCGGCCCTCGCGCTGCTCGCCTCCCGGCAGTCCTGGGCGCACGGCACCGCGGCCGTCGCGGGCGGCGACTTCCCGCTGACCGCCAAGGGCAGCGACGTCACGGGCGTGCCCGCGGCCCTCGCGATAGTGGGCCTCGCCGCGCTCGTCGCCGTCTTCGCCGTGCGCCGCACGGGCCGGGTGCTCGTGTCGCTGCTGCTCGCGCTCAGCGGCGCCGGCATCGTCGTGGCCGCGCTGCTCGGCGCGAACGACAGCGCCGCCCTCGACGACAAGGCCGCCGAGACCTCCGGCGACGCCGCCCAGCGGATCTCCGACCTCAGCCACACCGGCTGGCCCTACGCGGCCGTGGCCGCCGGCGCGCTGATCCTCGCCGCCGGTCTCCTCGCCCTGGTCCGCGGCCGGAACTGGCCCGCGATGTCGGGCCGCTACGAACGCGACGGCGCCCCCCGCCCCCGGGCCCCGCGCCGCGCCCCCGACCCGGACCGCCCCGAGGACCTGTGGAAGGCCATCGACCGCGGCGAGGACCCCACCCGCGAGGCCTGACCCGCCCGACGCGCCCGGGACCGGCGCCCACCCCCGCGCGCGGGCACACGCCCGGGTACGGGACAATGAAGCCGAGCGTCCGACTCACAGTGGCGCGACACCGGCGAACCGGGCCGGCGCACCACCCCACACGCATAGCTACGAGGAGCAAGTCATGGCGGGCAGCAGCCACGGACACGGTCACACCCCGGCCGCCTGGACGGGTGTCATCATCGCCTTCATCGGTTTCTGTGTCGCGGGCGCGTTCATGGTGATGGACAACCCGATCGGCTTCTGGGCCGGCATGGCACTCACCCTCGTGGGTGGCGTCGTGGGCGGCGCCATGCGCCTCGCGGGCCTCGGCCAGAAGCCCCAGCGGCCCGCCCGGGTGGCGGGCTCCGAGAGCTGACCCCGACCCGAACCCTTCGCCCACGGGGCGGCCGGAACACCTTCCGGCCGCCCCGTCGGCGTACCGGATCCGGCCGTCCCGGTGCCCCGCGGGAGACAATGCCGGGGTGAACACAGATCCGGGGACCACCGCGCCCCCGGGCGCGGACGGTGCGCTCCGGCGCCTCGGAGTGCCGCTCGCCGTGCTCGGCTCGGTCGCCGCGGCCCTCGCGTACGTCGCCGCCGTCGACCCCAACGAACCGGGCCACTACCCCGCCTGCCCGCTCCTGCACTACACGGGCCTGTACTGCCCCGGCTGCGGCGGCCTGCGCAGCGCCCACGCCCTCACCCACGGCGACCTGCCCGCGGCGCTCGGGGCCAACGCGGTGGCCGTCGCGGGCTTCGGCGTCCTCGCGGTGGTGTGGGTCCTGTGGGCGGCCGCCGCGGCCCGCGGACGCCCGGTGCCGCTCCGGCTCGGCCGGGCGCACCTGTGGGGCGTCGGCGCCGTCCTCGCCCTGTTCACCCTCGTACGGAACCTGCCGTCCGGCGCCTGGCTGCACCCTTAGCACTCCGCCGGGCGCCTGACAAATGTCCAGGTGGTGGGACCCGCGTCAACCGGATGCGGGTCCTTCGCCCCGCTGCGGATACCATCGCAGTGACCATGGGGTCGCCCACCGAGGGCGGGCCGAGTACCGCCGTAGTGCTTGAACGTAGGTTCAACCGTCCTGGAAGGGGGCCGCTCGCGTGAGTGTGCTCGACGAGATCATCGACGGAGTCCGTGCCGACCTCGCACAGCGACAGGCGCGTGTCGGCCTCGACGAGCTCAAGGAGCGCGCGGCGAAGGCTCCCGCGGCCAAGGACGGCGTGGCCGCGCTGCGCGGCGACGGCGTCAAGGTCATCTGCGAGGTGAAGCGCTCCAGCCCGTCCAAGGGCGCGCTCGCCGCGATCGCCGACCCCGCCGGGCTCGCCGCCGACTACGAGGCGGGTGGCGCCGCCGCCATCTCCGTGCTCACCGAGGAGCGCCGCTTCGGCGGTTCGCTCGCCGACCTGGAGGCCGTCCGCGCCAAGGTCGACGTCCCGGTGCTCCGCAAGGACTTCATCGTCACCTCGTACCAGCTGTGGGAGGCCCGCGCGTACGGCGCCGACCTCGCCCTGCTGATCGTCGCCGCCCTCGACCAGCCGGCCCTGGAGTCGCTGATCGAGCGCGCCGAGTCCATCGGCCTCACCCCGATCGTGGAGGTCCACGACGAGGACGAGGCCGAGCGCGCCGTGGACGCCGGGGCGAAGGTCGTCGGCGTCAACGCCCGCGACCTGAAGACGCTCAAGGTCGACCGCGCCACCTTCGAGCGCGTCGCGCCCGAGCTGCCCGACTCCGTCGTCAAGATCGCCGAGTCCGGGGTGCGCGGGCCGCACGACCTCATCGCCTACGCCAACGCCGGGGCCGACGCCGTGCTCGTGGGCGAGTCCCTGGTCACCGGCGGCAACCCGAGGTCCGCCGTGTCCGACCTCGTCGCCGCCGGGGCCCACCCCGCGCTGCGGCACGGGCGGGGCTGACCCGCCGATGCGCTCCGACCGCCGCGCCGTCGCCGTCCGCCCGGGTTCGCGCCCGGACGGCGGGCGCGCCTGCGTGCGGTCGGCGGCGGCGCCGGTGCCCGCCACCGGGGTCCGCGATCCGTACGCGCGGCTCGCGCGCGGGTGCCGTCCTCGGGGGTGCAGGGCGCCTGCGCGGCGGGTGCACGGGCGTCGGGTGCGGTACGTCATCGGGGACGAGCCCGGTCAGGTGAACGGCATGCGATGGCGCCCGCGCGACGCGCGCCACCGCCTTCGCCCGCGCCACCGGCACGCCTAGGCCCCTGCCCGGGGCCCTTCCGGCACCGCCGGACGCCGTCGTCCGGGTTGCTCGCCGTCGCGGCGGATCGAACCTCCCCGAGCCCACCCCTTTCCCGAGACCGGGGGCTCCGCCCCCTGGACCCCCGGGCGGGTGGGGCGTCCCGTACCCCCGGCAGTCCTGGGACGGTGCGGTGCCCCGGCTTCCGTACCCGCACCCCGGGCGGAGAGTCACGGGTGGGTGGGAACGATCCGCCGCGCGGCGGCGGGCCGGTCCGCGGCCCGAGGACGACGGTCACGGGCGGGTGGACGGGAGCGATCCGCCGCGCGGCGGCGGCTTCTCCCGTACCTGTCCAGGGGCGGGACACCTGCCCCCGGCCCCGGCCGGCAAGGCCCCCGCGCATACGGTGACCACAGCCCACCCCACTCCACGTGAGGTTCCCCATGCCCAGCGAGTACTTCATCCCCGACCCGGAGGGTCGCACCCCGAGCGCCGAAGGCTACTTCGGCGCGTTCGGCGGCAAGTTCATCCCGGAGGCCCTCGTCGCCGCCGTCGACGAGGTCGCCGTCGAGTTCGACAAGGCGAAGTCCGACCCGGAGTTCGCCCGCGAACTCGACGACCTCCTGGTCAACTACACGGGCCGCCCGAGCGCCCTCACCGAGGTGCCGAGGTTCGCCGAACACGCCGGTGGCGCCCGCGTGTTCCTCAAGCGCGAGGACCTCAACCACACCGGGTCACACAAGATCAACAATGTGCTCGGGCAGGCCCTGCTCACGAAGCGGATGGGCAAGACCCGGGTCATCGCCGAGACGGGCGCGGGCCAGCACGGCGTCGCCACGGCCACCGCCTGCGCCCTGTTCGGCCTGGACTGCACCATCTACATGGGCGAGATCGACACCGAGCGCCAGGCCCTGAACGTGGCCCGCATGCGGATGCTCGGCGCCGAGGTCATCGCCGTGAAGTCCGGCAGCCGCACCCTGAAGGACGCCATCAACGAGGCGTTCCGCGACTGGGTCGCCAACGTGGACAGGACCCACTACCTCTTCGGGACCGTCGCGGGCCCGCACCCCTTCCCCGCCATGGTCCGCGACTTCCACCGCGTCATCGGCGTGGAGGCGCGGCGGCAGATCCTGGAGCGCGCGGGACGGCTGCCCGACGCCGCCGTCGCCTGCGTGGGCGGCGGCTCCAACGCCATCGGCCTCTTCCACGCCTTCATCCCGGACACCGGCGTACGTCTCGTCGGCTGCGAGCCCGCGGGGCACGGCATCGAGACCGGTGAGCACGCGGCCACCCTCACCGCGGGCGAGCCCGGCATCCTGCACGGCTCGCGCAGCTATGTGCTCCAGGACGACGAGGGCCAGATCACCGAGCCGTACTCGATCTCCGCGGGCCTGGACTACCCCGGCATCGGCCCCGAGCACGCCTTCCTGAAGGACAGCGGCCGCGGCGAGTACCGCGCGGTCACCGACGACGCGGCGATGCAGGCCCTGCGCCTGCTCTCGCGCACCGAGGGCATCATCCCGGCGATCGAGAGCGCGCACGCCCTCGCGGGCGCCCTGGAGATCGGCCGCGAGCTGGGCGAGGACGGCCTGCTCGTGGTCAACCTGTCGGGACGCGGCGACAAGGACATGGACACCGCCGCCCGCTACTTCGACCTGTACGCCACCGACGCCACCGTCGCCGCGGACGCCGCGGGCGACGGTGCCGAGATCGAGGGGGACGCCAAGTGAGCGGCACCATCGAGCTGTTGGACCGGACCCTCGCCGCCGCGAAGGCCGAGGGCAGGGCCGCCCTCATCGCCTATCTGCCCGCGGGCTTCCCCACCGTGGACGGCGGCATCGAGGCGGTCAAGGCCGCCTTCGACGGCGGCGCGGACGTGGTCGAGGTCGGCCTCCCGCACAGCGACCCCGTCCTGGACGGGCCCGTCATCCAGACCGCCGACGACATCGCCCTGCGCGGCGGCGTCAGGATCGCGGACGTACTGCGGACGGTGCGCGAGGCGCACGCGGCCACCGGCAAGCCCGTCCTCGTCATGACGTACTTCAACCCCGTCGACCGCTACGGCGTCGAGCGGTTCACCGCCGAGCTTGCCGAAGCGGGCGGCGCCGGCTGCATCCTGCCCGACCTGCCGGTCCAGGAGTCGGCGCGGTGGCGCGAGCACGCCGCCAAGCACGACCTCGCCACGGTCTTCGTGGTCGCCCCGAGCAGCAGGGACGAACGGCTCGCGACGATCACCGCGGCGGGCTCCGGCTTCGTGTACGCGGCCTCGCTGATGGGGGTCACCGGCACCCGCGCGTCCGTGGGCGTCCAGGCGCAGAACCTGGTGGAGCGCACCCGCGCCACCACGGACCTGCCGGTCTGTGTCGGCCTCGGCGTCTCCGACGCCCGCCAGGCCGCCGAGGTCGCGGGCTTCGCCGACGGCGTCATCGTGGGTTCCGCGTTCGTCCAGCGGATGCTCGACGCGGCCGACGAGGCGGCCGGCGTCGCCGCGGTCCGTGCGCTCGCGGGTGAACTCGCCGAAGGAGTGCGCGGACACGCGTAATCCTTAAGAGTGGCCTTGGGCCGGGGAGGCACGCTGGGGCCTCCCCGGTTCGTTTGCCGGGTGTGAGCGAGATGAACCGAGAAGGCAAGCGAACGGCCCGCGAGCGGATGGCGGAAGAGCGAGAGCGGGAGAAGGCGCGCGACAAGCGGCGCCGTGTGCTCCTGGTGAGTGTGACCGTCGTCGGGGTGCTCGCCCTGGCCGCGGTCGTCGGCCTGCTCGCGGCGAACTCCGGCGACGACAAGAAGAAGGACACCTCGGGCCCGGTCGTCGCGCCGAAGGGGGCGAGCGGCGACGGCGGTCTCTCCATCCCCCTCGGCAAGGACAGCGCCAAGTCCCGGCTCACCGTCTGGGAGGACTTCCGCTGCCCGGCCTGCAAGCAGTTCGAGGACATGTACCGCTCGACGATCAACGAGCTGACCGCCCAGGGCAAGCTGAAGGTGGAGTACCACCTCGCGACCCTCATCGACGGGAACATGGGCGGCAGCGGCTCCCTGCGCGCGGCCAACGCCGCCGCCTGCGCCCAGGACGCCGGCAAGTTCGCTCCGTACCACGACGAGCTGTTCAAGAACCAGCCCCCGGAGCCCGACGACGCCTTCGGAGACAACGCCAAGCTCCTCGACCTCGCCGGAAAGGTCGAAGGACTGGTGACGGACACGTTCAAGAAGTGCGTGGACGACGGCAGCCACGACAGCTGGGTCGGCAAGTCCAACGAGGCCTTCCAGAAGGCCAAGCTGCGCGGCACGCCCACGGTCCTGCTCGACGGCAAGGACATCTTCAGCGACCAGAAGAACCCGCTGACGCCCCAGAAGCTGAAGGCCCAGGTGGAGAAGGCCAACCAGTAGCCCGACACGGGGACGGGCGGCGTCCGGCCGCCCGGTCCCGTTACTGACCCGTTGCCGGGCTGGCTGCCGTCGCCGCCGCCCGGCACGGTAGCGTCGACCCTGCCATGGAATTTGCCTACATCCCCAGCCCGTCCCGCGGAGTGGTCGACCTCGGTCCCATCCCGCTGCGCGGCTACGCGTTCTGCATCATCATCGGCGTCTTCGTTGCCGTGTGGCTCGGCAACAAGCGATGGATCGCCCGCGGCGGCCGACCAGGCACCGTGGCCGACATCTCCGTGTGGGCGGTGCCCTTCGGGCTCGTCGGCGGCCGCCTCTACCACGTGATCACGGACTATCAGCTGTACTTCAGCGACGGCCGCGACTGGGTGGACGCCTTCAAGATCTGGGAGGGCGGGCTCGGCATCTGGGGCGCGATCGCCTTCGGCGCGGTCGGCGCGTGGATCGGCTGTCGCCGGCGCGGGATCCCGCTGCCCGCGTGGGCCGACGCCCTCGCGCCCGGCATCGCCGTCGCCCAGGCGATCGGCCGCTGGGGCAACTGGTTCAACCAGGAGCTGTACGGCAAGGAGACGGACCTGCCGTGGGCCCTGAAGATCACGTCCGCGGAGGACGGGCGGGTGCCCGGCACCTACCACCCGACGTTCCTGTACGAGTCGCTGTGGTGCATCGGCGTCGCCGCCCTGGTCATCTGGGCCGACCGCCGCTTCAAGCTCGGCCACGGCCGCGCCTTCGCCCTCTACGTCGCCTCGTACTGCGTGGGCCGCTTCTGGATCGAGTACATGCGCGTCGACGACGCCCATGAGTTCCTCGGCCTGCGCCTCAACAACTGGACCGCTCTCGCCGTCCTCGTGCTCGCCGTCGTCTACTTCGTGGTGTCGGCGCGTACGCGGCCGGGGCGCGAGGAGGTCGTCGAGCCCTCCGCGGGGTCCGGGGTCCTTGGCGGCGGCGACGGCGTGAAGACCGACGGAGGCGAGCCCTCGGACTCCACCGAGTCCGACTCCACGGGCTCCGACTCCACGGGCTCCGGCTCCAGCTCCACCGGCTCCAGCTCCACCGGCTCCAGCTCCACCGGCTCCGGCTCCGCCTCCGTCCAGGCCGACGCGAAGTCCAAGGGGACCGCGGAGTCGGCCGCCGAGAAGGGCTGAGCGAGGCCCGCACCGCCGGGTCGGTTCGCGGCGTTTTCACAGGTAAGTACGGCCTTCCTTGCTGGCGGACAAGATTTTTCGCGCGTACTTTCGATGGTGTTCAGGGGGAGGAGACGGGGCCCAAAGGGCCCTGTCCGTGTGTGCCGGGGCGCGGAGCCGCGAGGCGCGCCACGTGTCCCCGTCCGCACCAGGAAGGAGCACGGGTCCGCCATGGCCATCATCGAGACCGAAGCAGCACTCCACGAGGCGCACCGCGACAACCACACCCACCGCGACGTCAACGGCGGCTGGCTGCGCCCCGCCGTGTTCGGCGCCATGGACGGCCTCGTGTCCAACCTCGCGCTGATGACCGGTGTCGCAGGCGGATCCGTCTCGCAGCAGACCATCGTCATCACCGGCCTCTCGGGCCTCGCCGCGGGCGCCTTCTCCATGGCGGCGGGCGAGTACACCTCCGTCGCCTCCCAGCGCGAGCTGGTCGAGGCGGAACTGGCCGTGGAGCGCAGGGAGCTGCGCAAGCACCCCAAGGACGAGGAGCGGGAGCTGGCGGCGCTCTACGAGTCGCGCGGCGTCGAGGCCGGTCTCGCCCGCGAGGTCGCCCGGCAGCTGTCCGAGGACCCCGAGCAGGCCCTGGAGATCCACGCCCGCGAGGAGCTCGGCATCGACCCGGGCGACCTGCCCTCGCCCCCGGTCGCCGCCGTGTCGTCCTTCGGCGCGTTCGCGCTCGGCGCGCTCCTTCCCGTGCTGCCGTACCTGCTCGGCGCCGACGCGCTGTGGCCCGCGGTGCTGCTCGCCCTGGTGGGGCTCTTCGCCTGCGGTGCGGTGGTGGCCAGGGTGACCGCGCGGTCCTGGTGGTTCAGCGGGCTGCGGCAGCTGGCTCTGGGCGGCGCGGCGGCGGGTGTGACGTACGCCCTGGGCACACTGTTCGGGACGGCCGTAGGATAGGCGGTCGCAGGTGTATGCAGGATCCTGCATAAGTAGTCGTTACCGTGCGGTTTCGATTCCTTCGTGGCTGGGCATGAGCCGTAAGCGCTGCGGGCAACGAGGCCCGTGACGCTCCGGGCCCCGCGGTCAACGATCTGTCCGCCGGAGCCCCTTTTTCTCCGCTCGCCACCCCGGAGCGCTCTGTCCACATGCTGGAATGAAGTATCCGCTTTTCGAGAAGCGGTCCATCATGTAACCTGCACGAAATTTAGCCAGGGCCAACGTCGTCCCTATCGCCGCTCGCGCCCCCGGAGCCCCTTTTCCGCCCGGGAGGTCGCCCCCATCACGACGACGGGAGTGCCGATGCGTTCCGACGCCTGGTCGCCCATGGACGGTCGCCCCGCCCCCCAGGGGATGTACGACCCCAGGAACGAACACGACGCCTGCGGTGTCGGGTTCGTGGCCACCCTCACCGGTGTGGCGAGCCATGAGCTCGTCGAGCAGGCGCTGACCGTACTGCGCAATCTCGAACACCGCGGGGCCACCGGTTCCGAGCCCGACTCCGGTGACGGCGCGGGCATCCTGCTCCAGGTCCCGGACGCGTTCCTGCGCGAGGCCGCCGCCTTCGAGCTGCCCGCCCCGGGTGCGTACGCCGTCGGCATCGCCTTCCTGCCGACCACCGGCACCGACGACGCCGTCTCGCGCATCGAGACGATCGCCGCCGACGAAGGCCTGACGGTGCTCGGCTGGCGCGAGGTCCCGGTCGCCCCGACCCTGCTCGGCGCCACCGCCCGCTCGACGATGCCGGTCTTCCGCCAGCTGTTCGTGTCCAACGGCACGAGCGGACTCGACCTGGACCGCAAGGCGTTCGTGCTGCGCAAGCGCGCCGAGCGCGAGGCGGCCACCTACTTCCCGTCGCTCTCGGCCCGCACCATCGTCTACAAGGGCATGCTCACCACCGGGCAGCTCGAGCCCTTCTTCCCCGACCTGTCGGACCGCCGCTTCGCCACGGCCGTCGCGCTCGTCCACTCGCGCTTCTCCACGAACACCTTCCCCAGCTGGCCGCTCGCGCACCCGTACCGCTTCGTGGCGCACAACGGCGAGATCAACACGGTCAAGGGCAACCGCAACTGGATGCGCGCCCGCGAGTCCCAGCTCGCCTCCGACCTGTTCGGCGACGGCAACCTCGAGCGGATCTTCCCCGTCTGCACGCCGGACGCCTCCGACTCCGCGTCCTTCGACGAGGTCCTGGAACTCCTCCACCTCGGCGGGCGCACGCTGCCGCACTCGGTCCTGATGATGATCCCGGAGGCGTGGGAGAACCACGGCTCCATGGACCCCGCCCGCCGCGCCTTCTACCAGTACCACTCCACGATGATGGAGCCCTGGGACGGCCCCGCCTGCGTCACCTTCACCGACGGCACCCAGGTCGGCGCGGTCCTCGACCGCAACGGCCTGCGCCCGGGACGCTACTGGGTCACCGACGACGGCCTGGTCGTCCTCGGCTCCGAGGTCGGCGTCCTCGACATCGACCCCGCCAAGGTCGTCCGCAAGGGCCGCCTCCAGCCCGGCCGGATGTTCCTCGTCGACACCGCCGAGCACCGCATCGTCGAGGACGACGAGATCAAGGCGGGCCTCGCCGCCGAGAAGCCGTACCAGGAGTGGCTGGAAGCCGGCGGGATCGAGCTCTCCGACCTGCCCGAGCGCGAGCACATCGTGCACACGCACGCCTCCGTCACCCGCCGCCAGCAGACCTTCGGCTACACCGAGGAGGAGCTGCGGATCCTGCTCGCGCCGATGGCCAAGACGGGCGCGGAACCGATCGGCTCGATGGGCACGGACACGCCGATCGCCGCGCTCTCCGACCGCCCGCGGCTGATCTTCGACTACTTCACGCAGCTCTTCGCGCAGGTCACCAACCCGCCGCTCGACGCCATCCGCGAGGAACTCGTCACCTCGCTGCACTCCACCCTCGGCCCGCAGGGCAACCTCCTGGAGCCGACGGCCGCGTCCTGCCGGTCCGTCACCCTGCCCTTCCCGGTGATCGACAACGACGAGCTGGCCAAGCTCATCCACATCAACGCCGACGGCGACATGCCGGGCATGAAGGCCGCGACCCTCTCCGGCCTGTACCGGGTGGGCGGCGGCGGCGACGCCCTGGCCGCCCGCATCGAGGAGATGTGCGTCGAGGCCGACGCCGCCATCGAGGCCGGCGCCCGCCTGATCGTGCTCTCCGACCGGCACTCCGACGCCGAGCACGCCCCCATCCCCTCGCTGCTGCTCACCGCGGCCGTCCACCACCACCTCATCCGCACCAAGCAGCGCACCCAGGTCGGCCTGCTCGTGGAGGCGGGCGACGTGCGCGAGGTGCACCACGTCGCCCTGCTCATCGGGTTCGGCGCCGCCGCCGTCAACCCGTACCTGGCCATGGAGTCCGTCGAGGACCTGGTCCGCGCGGGCACGTTCCTCCAGGCCACCGACGGCGGCGCCGAGACGGCGATCCGCAACCTCATCAAGGCCCTCGGCAAGGGCGTGCTGAAGGTGATGTCCAAGATGGGCATCTCCACCGTCGCCTCCTACCGCGGCGCCCAGGTCTTCGAAGCCATCGGCCTCGAGGAGTCCTTCGTCGAGAAGTACTTCAACGGCACCACCTCCAAGATCGGCGGCGTCGGCATCGACGTCATCGCCGCGGAGGTCGCAGCCCGGCACGCCAAGGCCTACCCCGCGTCCGGCGTCCCCTCGGCGCACCGCGCCCTCGACATAGGGGGCGAGTACCAGTGGCGCCGCGAGGGCGAACCGCACCTGTTCGACCCCGACACGGTCTTCCGCCTCCAGCACTCCACGCGCAGCCGCCGCTACGACATCTTCAAGCAGTACACGGGCCGCGTGAACGAGCAGTCCGAGCGCCTGATGACCCTGCGCGGCCTGTTCGGCTTCAAGGAGGGCCGCCGGCCGATCCCCCTCGACGAGGTCGAGCCCGCCTCCGAGATCGTCAAGCGCTTCTCCACCGGCGCCATGTCGTACGGCTCCATCTCCAAGGAGGCGCACGAGACCCTCGCCATCGCCATGAACCAGCTGGGCGGCAAGTCCAACACCGGTGAGGGCGGCGAGGACGCGGACCGGCTCTACGACCCGGCGCGGCGC
Organism: Streptomyces sp. NPDC017940; assembly: GCF_044328435.1. NCBI lineage: Bacteria > Bacillati > Actinomycetota > Actinomycetes > Kitasatosporales > Streptomycetaceae > Streptomyces > Streptomyces sp. NPDC017940. The sequence continues at coordinate 1,155,939 of NZ_JBIRHJ010000001.1, forward strand.
TCCAGCATCAAGCAGGTCGCCTCCGGCCGCTTCGGCGTCACCTCCGAGTACCTGGTCAACGCCGACGACATCCAGATCAAGATGGCCCAGGGCGCCAAGCCCGGCGAGGGCGGCCAGCTGCCGGGGCACAAGGTCTACCCGTGGGTCGCGAGGACCCGGCACTCCACCCCGGGCGTCGGCCTGATCTCGCCGCCCCCGCACCACGACATCTACTCCATCGAGGACCTCGCCCAGCTCATCCACGACCTGAAGAACGCCAACCCGCAGGCCCGCATCCACGTGAAGCTGGTCTCCGAGGTCGGCGTCGGCACGGTCGCCGCGGGCGTCTCCAAGGCGCACGCGGACGTCGTCCTGATCTCCGGCCACGACGGCGGTACCGGCGCGTCCCCGCTGACCTCGCTCAAGCACGCGGGCGGCCCCTGGGAGCTCGGCCTCGCCGAGACTCAGCAGACCCTGCTCCTCAACGGCCTGCGCGACCGCATCGTCGTCCAGACCGACGGCCAGCTGAAGACCGGCCGTGACGTGGTGATCGCGGCGCTGCTCGGCGCCGAGGAGTTCGGCTTCGCCACCGCGCCGCTCGTCGTGTCCGGCTGCGTGATGATGCGCGTCTGCCACCTGGACACCTGCCCGGTCGGCATCGCCACGCAGAACCCCACGCTGCGCGAGCGCTTCAGCGGCAAGGCCGAGTACATCGTGAACTTCTTCGAGTTCATCGCCGAAGAGGTCCGCGAGCTGCTCGCCGAACTCGGCTTCCGCTCCATCGAGGAGGCCGTCGGCCACGCCGAACTCCTCGACACCGAGCGGGCCGTGGACCACTGGAAGGCGCAGGGCCTGAACCTGGAACCGCTGTTCCACGTCCCCGACCTGCCCGGCGGCGCCGTGCGCCACCAGGTCGTCGCCCAGGACCACGGCCTGGAGAAGGCCCTCGACAACGAGCTGATCAAGCTGGCCGCGGACGCGCTCGCAGCGGACTGCCTCCAGGACGCCCAGCCGGTCCGCGCCCAGGTCGCCATCCGCAACATCAACCGCACGGTCGGCACCATGCTCGGCCACGAGGTGACGAAGAAGTTCGGCGGCGCGGGCCTGCCCGACGACACCATCGACATCACCTTCACCGGCTCCGCGGGCCAGTCCTTCGGCGCGTTCGTGCCGCGCGGTGTGACGCTGCGCCTGGAGGGCGACGCCAACGACTACGTCGGCAAGGGCCTCTCCGGCGGCCGGATCGTCGTACGCCCCGACCGCGGCGCCGACCACCTCGCCGAGTACTCCACCATCGCGGGCAACACCATCGCCTACGGCGCGACCGGCGGCGAGCTGTTCCTGCGCGGCCGCACCGGCGAGCGGTTCTGCGTACGCAACTCCGGCGCCCTCGTGGTGTCCGAGGGCGTCGGCGACCACGGCTGCGAGTACATGACCGGCGGCCACGCCGTCGTCCTCGGCGAGACGGGCCGCAACTTCGCGGCCGGCATGTCGGGCGGCATCGCGTACGTCGTCGACCTGGACCGCGACAACGTCAACGCCGGGAACGTGGCGGCCGTCGAGCCCCTCGAGGACACCGACAAGCAGTGGCTGCACGACGTCGTGCGCCGCCACCAGGAGGAGACGGGCTCCACCGTCGCCGCGAAGCTGCTCGCGGACTGGGACGCGTCCGCGGCCCGCTTCAGCAGGATCATCCCCCGTACGTACAAGGCAGTGCTCGCCGCCAAGGACGCCGCCGAGCGAGCCGGTCTCTCCGAGACCGAGATCACCGAGAAGATGATGGAGGCGGCGACCTATGGCTGATCCCAAGGGCTTCTTGCAGCACGGCCGCGAGGTCGCGAAGACCCGCCCGGTGGCGGAGCGCGTCCAGGACTGGAACGAGGTCCACGTTCCCGGATCGCTGCTGCCGATCATCTCCAAGCAGGCCTCGCGCTGCATGGACTGCGGCATCCCGTTCTGCCACAACGGCTGCCCGCTCGGGAACCTCATCCCCGAGTGGAACGACTACGCCTACCGCGAGGACTGGTCGGCGGCGCAGGAGCGGCTGCACGCCACCAACAACTTCCCGGAGTTCACCGGCCGGCTGTGCCCCGCGCCCTGCGAGGCGGCGTGCGTCCTCGGCATCAACCAGCCGCCCGTCACCATCAAGAACGTCGAAGTCGCCATCATCGACAAGGCCTGGGAGACCGGTGACGTGGCGCCGCAGGCGCCCGAGCGGCTCTCCGGCAAGACGGTCGCCGTGATCGGCTCGGGCCCCGCGGGCCTCGCCGCCGCCCAGCAGCTCACCCGGGCCGGGCACACCGTCGCCGTGTACGAGCGCGCCGACCGCATCGGCGGCCTGCTGCGCTACGGCATCCCCGAGTTCAAGATGGAGAAGCGGCACATCAACCGCCGCATCGAGCAGATGCGCGCGGAGGGCACCAAGTTCCGCACCGGCGTGGAGATCGGCCGCGACATCGACGCGGCGAAGCTGCGCAAGCGCTACGACGCCGTGGTCATCGCTGCGGGTGCCACCACCGCCCGTGACCTGCCCGTCCCCGGCCGGGAACTCAAGGGCGTGTACCAGGCCATGGAGTACCTGCCGCTCGCCAACAAGGTGCAGGAGGGCGACTACGTCACCACGCCCGTCTCCGCCGAGGGCAAGCACGTCGTCGTCATCGGCGGCGGCGACACCGGCGCGGACTGCGTCGGCACCGCGCACCGGCAGGGCGCGGCCTCCGTCACCCAGCTGGAGATCATGCCCCGCCCCGGCGAGGAGCGGGCCCCCGGCCAGCCCTGGCCGACCTTCCCGATGCTCTACAAGGTCACCTCGGCCCACGAGGAGGGCGGCGAGCGGGTCTATTCCGTCTCGACCACCCACTTCGAGGGCGACGAGGACGGGAACGTGCAGTTCCTGCACCTGGTCGAGGTCGAGTTCGTGGACGGCAGGCTCACCCCGAAGCCGGGCACCGAGCGGCGCATCCCCGCCCAGCTGGTGACCCTCGCGATGGGCTTCACCGGCACGGACCGTGAGAACGGCCTGGTGGACCAGTTCGGGCTCGACCTGGACGCCCGCGGCAACGTCGCCCGCGACGGCGAGTTCCAGACGAATGTGCCCGGGGTCTTCGTGGCCGGTGACGCGGGCCGCGGCCAGTCGCTCATCGTGTGGGCCATCGCCGAGGGCCGCTCCGCGGCCCGGGGCGTGGACCGTTTCCTCACCGGTGCGAGTGATCTTCCCTCGCCCATTCGCCCGACCGACCGGTCGCTCACGGTGTAACCCGTACGGCCCCTCATACGTCCCGTACAACGGCGTACGGAACTGGCGCGACGCCTGCCCTGTCCCCGACCGGACACTGGGTGGGCGTCGCGTTTTTTCGCTGCCTGGGGGGTTGGCCGGGGGGTTAACACGTCATTGCGGGCGATGCAACGGCGGTTGCACGGCGTAGCGCACCGCGCAACGGTGATTACGGTTCGGCCGCTTCGCCGAAAGGGTCTAGACCGCCCACACTCTGTGTGACCAGAATCGCTTCCACCAAATGAACCTGAAGGGGGCCGGCATGAAGCGACGTGTCATCGCGGCGGGTTGTATCGCCTTGACGCTCGGTCTGACCGCAACCGCGTGCGGCGATGACGGCGACGGCGGCAGCGGCGACAAGGCCGACGGCAAGGGCAAGACGCTCACCGTGTGGATCATGGAGGGCACCAACCCCGACCCCCGGCCCTTCTTCAAGGAGGTCGGCGCCGCCTTCGAGAAGAAGACCGGTGCCAAGATCAAGGTCGAGTACCAGCAGTGGGCCACCGCCCAGAAGAAGTTCACGACGGCCATCGAGGGCGGCGAGGACCAGGTCCCGGACGTGGCGGAGGTCGGTACGACCTGGGTGCCGCAGTTCGCCGAGACCGAAGCGCTCGTCGACGTCACGGACGACGTGAAGAAGTCGGGCCTGGCCGACGACCTCGTCGAGGGCCTGAAGGACGCGGGCACCCTGGACGGCAAGCAGTACGGCATGCCGTGGTACGCGGGCGTGCGCTCCATCGTCTACCGCAAGGACATCTTCGAGAAGCACGACCTGAAGCCGCCGACGAGCTGGAAGGAGCTCCAGGCCACGGCGAAGACGCTGAAGGCCAAGGAGCCCGGCCTGATCCCGTTCCCGGTCGCGGGCGGCGCGGAGATGTTCGCGACCGCGTTCGTCTGGGGCGCAGGCGGTGAACTCGCCACCCAGCAGGGCGACTCGTGGAAGTCCGGCATCAACTCGCCCGAGTCCGTCAAGGGCCTGGAGTACTACACGGGTCTCGCCACCAAGGACAAGGTCTCCCCGGCCAAGGTGAACACCTGGACCGAGAAGGAGGTCGGCGACGCCTGGAACAAGAGCCAGATCGCCATGTCGGTCGGCGGCAACTGGACGCCGAAGGCCATCGTGGAGGCGAACCCGAAGCTCAAGGGCAAGCTCGGCGTCGTGCCGGTCCCGGGCCAGAAGGGCGGGATGAGCAAGTCCTTCGTCGGCGGCTCCTACCTGTCCGCGTTCAACACGGACAACAAGGACCTCTCCTGGGAGCTGATCAAGCTCATGACCACGGGTGAGTTCGCCGCCAAGTGGGCCAAGCAGACCAACTACTTCCCCGGCCAGAACTCCGAGCTGAAGAAGATCGAGGGCCAGAAGGACCCGCTGGTCGAGCCGTTCGCGAAGCAGATGATCGAGGCCGGCGCCACGGTGCCGAAGACCAAGTCCTACGGTGAGATCCAGGCCTCGCAGGTCATCCCCGGCATGGTGCAGTCGATCCTCACCGGCAAGTCGTCCGTCAAGGAAGCCGCCGACAAGGCGGCCAAGGACATGGACGCGATCTTCGCCAAGGACAAGTAACCACCGTGAAAGAGATGCTCGTCGGCGACGGTTCGAAGGCCGGTTCCTCCGGCTCTTCGGACCTGCGCCCGCACCCGATCGACAACGGTGAGGCCGCACGCCGTCGCAAGAAGATGGTCACCCTCACCCGCCCCTGGCTCCTGCTCGCGCCCTCCCTGATCGTGCTCGCGGGTCTGCTGCTGTGGCCGCTGATCCAGGTCGGCAAGCTGTCGTTGCAGGACTACAAGGTCAAGTTCGGCGGCGGCGAGAGCACCTGGACGGGCTTCGACCACTACAAGGACCTGCTCAGCAGCGACCTGTTGTGGAAGACGGTCCTGCCCAACACGGTGTTCTTCGCGATCGCCTGTGTCGGCCTGACCGTGGCGCTCGGCACGGCCGTGGCCCTGCTGCTCAACCGGCTCGGCCCGACCTGGAAGCTGATCTGCTCCGTGTCGATCCTGGCCGCCTGGGCGATGCCCGCGGTCACCGGGACCTACGTCTGGATCTGGCTGTTCTCGCCGGAGGACGGCATGGTCAGCCAGATGGCCGACTCCATGGGCCTGATCGACGCCGAGACCACCAACTGGTTCACCGACCGCCTGCCGTTCTACGGCATCGCCACGCTGAACGTCGTCCACCACGGCTTCCCGTTCGTGGCGATCACCGTCCTCGCCGGGCTCCTGACGATTCCCAAGGAGCTGTACGAGGCCGGGGAGATCGACGGCGCCAACGCCTGGCAGCGGTTCTGGAAGATCACCGTGCCGACCATCAAGCCGGTCTTCCTGGTCGTGACCATCCTCTCCACCATCTGGGACTTCAAGGTCTTCACCCAGGTCTTCCTGATGCCGGGAGGCAGCGGCTCCAACCCCGACGTCTACAACCTCGGCGTGTACTCCTACATCGAGGCGTTCGCCAAGAACGACTACGGCGCGGGCGCCGCGGCGGCCGTCCTCCTGACGCTGCTGCTGCTCCTCATCACCGTCGTGTACGTCCGCACACTGTTCCGGCAGGGGGAGGACCTGTGACCGTCCCCAAGCTCTCGGCTTCGCCCGGCCGGGGGAAGTCCCGTCACCGCACCCCGCTCACCACCCGCGTCGGCCTGCCGATCGCCGTGGCGGCACTGCTCGTCTTCACGCTCTTCCCGGTCTACTGGATGGTCTCCACGGCCTTCGACCCGAAGGCGCTGACGCGCGGCTCGGACCTGCTGCCCAGCGGCATCAGCTTCGAGCACTTCGACTTCGTCTTCGACCGCGGCAACTTCGGCCAGTACCTGCTGAACTCGGCGATTGTCGGCATCGCCACGATCCTGGCGGCGGCGCTGCTCTCGCTGTTCGCGGCGATCGCGGTGGCCCGCTTCAAGTTCAAGTTCCGCACCTCCGTGCTGATCATGGTCCTCATCGTGCAGATGGTGCCGCTGGAGGCCCTGGTCATCCCGCTGTTCATCCAGATGCGGGACTACGAGATGCTCAACTCGCTGCTCGGCCTGTCGATCGTCTACATCGCCCTGTCACTGCCGTTCGCGATCTGGACCCTGCGCGGCTTCGTCGCGGCGGTGCCCAAGGAGGTCGAGGAGGCCGCGTACATCGACGGGGCCTCCTGGTTCCGGATGTTCTGGTCGGTGCTGCTCCCGCTGGTCGGCCCCGGCCTCGTGGCCACCTCGATCTTCGCCTTCATCACGGCGTGGAACGAGTTCGTCTTCGCCTACACCTTCATGAAGGGCAACGACAAGTACACGGCGGCGGTGGGCATCTTCCAGTTCTTCGGCGAGAACACCACGTCCTGGGGGCCCGTCATGGCCAGCTCCACGCTGGTCACGGTGCCCGTCATGATCTTCTTCGTCCTCGTCCACCGCAGGCTCGGCTCGGGCCTCGCGGCGGGAGCCGTCAAGGGCTGAGGTCCGCCGCGGGTCGGTATTCGCCGGGGGGCGGGAACAGGTGCCTGGCACCTGTTCCCGCCCCCTTTCGCGCGTTTGTGCTCAAGTGCCGGAGGAGCTGGTTCGTTGTCCGGCTGTGTGTGGGGGCTGGGGTCCTGTCGCGCTGCGCGCTCGTCCTCAAGCGCCGGACGGGCTCTTTCTGGCACCCGGCGGGGGTGCGTGGTGGGCGGTGGGGGAGCATGAGTGGGGTGACGATCATCAGTGGTGAGCGGGGTTCGTCTCCGTACACGTACGAGAACACTGCACGCACCCGCCGGGCCGGTGGGCTCGTGCTGCACTTTCATGAGGCGGGGCCGGGCGACCCGGCTGCGCCGGTCCTCGTGATGCTGCACGGCGGTGGGCCCGGCGCCAGCGCCTGGTCGGCGTTCGGTCCTTCGCTGAGCGCCTTCGCGCCGCACTTCCGGGTGCTGCTCGTCGACCAGCCGGGCTTCGGCAGGTCCGACAAGCCCGAGCTGGACAAGGACTTCTTCGCCTACAGCGCGGACGCCGTGGCCGCGCTCCTGGAGGCACTCGGCATCGAGAAGGCGCACTTCGCGGGTGCCTCCCTGGGCGGCGGCGCCTGCGTACGGATGGCCCTCGACCACCCGGGCCTCGTCGACCGGCTGGTCCTGACGGCGCCCGCGGGCCTCGCCCTGAACCTCTTCACCGCGGAGCCGACGGAAGGCGTCAAACGGCTCATCGAAGTCAATCTCGCGGCCGAGCCGACCCGCGCGCACCTGCGCGGCTTCCTCACCTCCCTGGTGCACGACCCCGCCCTCGTCACCGACGAACTCGTCGAGGAGCGGTACGCACAGGCCGTCGACCCCGAGGCCAGGATCGGCGCGCGGCACATCGGGGCCGCCTTCGCCACGTGGCCGGAAGCGGGCATGCTGTGGCGCGAGGCCCACCGGATCACCGCCCCCACCCTCCTGACCTGGGGTCGCGAGGACAGGGTCAACCCCGTCGACGGCGCCTTCGTCGCGCTCAAGGCCGTGCCCGACGCCAGGCTGCACGTGTTCCCGCGCTGCGGGCATCTGGTGTACGCGGAGCGGGCGGCGGAGTTCCAGCGGCTCGTCCTCGACTTCCTCGGCGGCTGACGGTGGGCGTCGGTGTGGGGCTGGAGAAGGTGCGGGCCGTGGCTCCGGGGCTGGTCAGTCTGTACAAGACGGCGGGGCGGTGGGTGCGGGCGCACGGTCTTGAGGGGGAGCGTGCCGCCGTGTACCTCGTCGTCGACCGCTCCGGTTCCATGCGGCCCTACTTCCGGGACGGCAGCGTGCAGGCGCTCGCCGACCGCGTGCTCGGTCTGGCCGCGCACTTCGACGACGACGGTGTCGTACCGGCCGTCTTCTTCTCCACGGACGTGGACGCGGTCGCCGACATCGCCCTGGCCCGCCACCACGGCCGCATCGAGGAGATCGTCGCGGGTCTCGGCCACATGGGGCGGACCTGCTACCACCTGGCGATGGACGCCGTCATCGACCACTACCTCGACAGCGGCAGCCAGGCGCCCGCCCTCGTCGTCTTCCAGACCGACGGCGGCCCGCTCAGCAGGACCGCCGCCGAACGCTACCTGTGCAAAGCGGCGAGACTTCCGCTGTTCTGGCAGTTCATCGGCTTCGGCGACCCGTCCTGCGAGCAGTTCGACTATCTGCGCGGCCTGGACGAGCTCTCCGTCCCCGAACGGCGCGTCGTCGACAACGCCGGGTTCTTCCCCGCCGGAGAGGACCCCTTCGCCCTGTCGGACGACGAGCTGTACGACCGTCTTGTCGGCGAGTTCCCGCGCTGGCTGGCCGCCGCCCGCGAGCACGGGATCGTCGGCCCGCCCACCCCGGCAGGACCACCGGCGCCCGGTGGAGCGTGAGCCCGGGTGCGGTCGGCGGCGGCCGGACGGCCCCCCGTGGCGAGGAGCGGGGCTCGTGTTAGAGTTGAGCGTTGCAGTTTTGGTACCCATGAACTTTATGTGCGCCTGCCGGGATGCTCCGAGGGCGCATTATTTTGTTTTTCCGGCTCCGCAGAGCCGGACTCCGGTCTCTCCGGATGGGGGTCAATGCGGCGCCGGGAGGACCACAATTCCGTGGCTCTCCTTAATCGTCCCCTGTTGAGGAGATTGATATGGCAACCGGAACCGTGAAGTGGTTCAACTCGGAAAAGGGCTTCGGCTTCATCGAGCAGGACGGCGGCGGCCCCGACGTCTTCGCCCACTACTCGAACATCGCCACCCAGGGCTTCCGTGAGCTCCTGGAGGGCCAGAAGGTTTCCTTCGACGTGACCCAGGGCCAGAAGGGCCTGCAGGCCGAGAACATCGTTCCCGCCTGATTGTCGCGGATCGCGAACCTCGCAGCCGGGGCCCGCACCTCCACGGTGCGGGTCCCGGCTTGTGTGCTGTCACCGGCCAGGAAGGCTTTGCCCCATGAATCGCTCCGACCGTCCCGCGCGCCCCGCCCGCCGGCGCTCAACGAATGCCCGCACGGCAGGCTCGGCCACGCGCGGCACGGGAGGCTCCGCGGGGGGCTCCTCCACCCGCGGCACGGCGGGCGGCTCCGCCACCCGCGGCGCGGCAGCGGGCTCGGCCGCCCGCGGCAAGGGCTCGGGCGATGCCGGCAAGCGGCCGGTGAACGGCGGCGGCCGCGGCGGACGCAAGACGTCCCGCCCCGCGGCACGCACCGCCCCCGCGGACTTCGCGCTGCCCGAGAGCACCACGCCCGCGCTGCCCGCAGTCGAGGCCTTCGGTGACCTCGACATGCCCGAGGCGCTCCTGAAGACCCTCGCCGCGCAGGGCGTCACCACGCCGTTCCCGATCCAGGCCGCGACCCTGCCGAACTCGCTCGCGGGCCGCGACGTGCTCGGCCGCGGCCGCACCGGCTCCGGCAAGACCCTCGCCTTCGGCCTCGCCGTGCTCGGCCGCACCGCGGGCCGCCGCGCCGAGCCCGGCAAGCCCCTGGCCCTCGTCCTTGTCCCCACCCGTGAGCTGGCCCAGCAGGTCACCGACGCGCTCGCGCCGTACGCCACGTCCGTGAACCTGCGGGTCACCTCCGTCGTCGGCGGCATGTCGATCAACAAGCAGGCCGCGACGCTGCGCCGCGGCGTCGAGGTGCTCGTCGCCACCCCGGGGCGGCTGAAGGACCTCATCGAGCGCGGCGACTGCGCCCTCGGCCAGGTCCGTGTCACCGTCCTCGACGAGGCCGACCAGATGGCCGACATGGGCTTCCTGCCGCAGGTCACCGCGCTGCTCAAGCAGGTGGAGCCGGACGGCCAGACGATGCTGTTCTCCGCGACCCTGGACCGGAACGTCGACCGGCTCGTGCGCGGCTACCTCAGCGACCCCGTCGTGCACTCCGTCGACCCGTCCGCGGGCGCGGTGAGCACGATGGAGCACCACGTCCTGTACGTCGCCGACGAGACGGACAAGAAGGCCGTCGCGCTGCGCATCGCCGCCCGCGAGGGCAACGTCATCCTGTTCCTGCACACCAAGCGGGCCGTGGACCGCTTCACCAAGCGGCTCCTCGCCAACGGCGTACGCGCCTCCGGGCTGCACGGCGGGCGCTCGCAGCCGCAGCGCAACCGCACCCTGGAGCAGTTCAAGAGCGGTGAGGTCACCGCGCTCGTCGCCACCAACGTGGCCGCCCGCGGCATCCACGTGGACGACCTCGACCTGGTCGTGAACGTGGACCCGCCCGTCGACCACAAGGACTATCTGCACCGCGGCGGGCGCACCGCGCGGGCGGGGGAGTCCGGGCGCGTCGTCACGCTCGTCCTGCCCGACGAGAAGCGCGAGATGACGCGGCTCATGGCCGACGCGGGCATCACCCCGCAGGCGGTGGCCGTCCGCTCCTCCTCCGAGGAACTGGTCACCATCACCGGGGCCCGCGAGCCGTCCGGCGTGCCGGTCGTCATCGCACCGCCCGTGCAGGTCCCCGCACAGCGCAAGGGCCCGGGCAGCCGTGCCTCCGGCACGGGCGGCGCGTCCGGCGGGGGCGGCGCGGGCCGCAGCCGCGGGGGGCGCGGCAGGCGCGGGGGGCGGGGGCGCAGCGCGGCTGCGTGACCGGCGCGGGCCGACTGCCGTCCGGCCTGTCCGGTCCGCGTGCGGGGAGGCCGAGCGGGACTCGTAGGTTCCGGTCGATGCGGCGCCCGTCCAGCACGCGTGCGGGGAAGCCGAGCGGGGCCCGCAGATTGCGGTCGATGCCGCGCCCGTCCGGGCTGCGCGCGGGGAGGCCGAGCGGGGCCCGCAGATTGCGGTCGATGCCGCGCCCGCCCAGCACGCGTGCGGGGAAGCCGAGCGGGACCCGCAGACTCCGCTCGTTGCCGCGCCCGCCCCGCCCCGCGCGCGGGCCAGGCGGTCGGGTACTCGCCCGGATGTGATCGCCTGGCGTCGTGTACCCGCGGGTCCGTTGTGGCTGGGCGCGCAGTTCCCCGCGCCCCTTTGGGGCGGCTCGCTCACGTGTCGCAGTCGAGAACCGTCCGGCACAGTCCGCACCTGACCCGGATCCGGGCCCCCGCGGGGGCCCGGATCCGCTGGTGGCAGGTGGGGCACGGGAAGGTCACCCGCAGGGGGCCCGTGCCGTCGGGGCGTGAGAAGGAGTAGGGGCCGCCGGGGCGCGCACCGCCCGCCGCGCCGGGGCCCTCGGCCCGGCGGCGGTCCTTCGCGTAGCGCCGCACGGCCGCCCGGCCCGCCGCGGTCAGTGGCGGCTGCTGCTCGTCCTGACGGGCCCGCGCGAGCCCCTTCGTGTACGCGGTGTACGCCTGCGGGCTGGTGAACCAGGTCTCGGGCGCCTCGCCGAACGCCAGGGCCCGCTTGGCGAGGACGTACCCGAACTCCTCCGGCGTCAGATAGCCGAGCTTCTGCGACGAGGCGCGGTCCTCGCGGTACGCGTCGAGCAGCAGCCACCCCGCGCCCAGGTACGTCGTCGCCGTGTCGGTCAGGATCTCGTTGTCCCGGGTGCCGGGGAACGACAGGTCGAGGCGGTGCAGATACACATGCATCACCTCGTGCGCCAGGGCCGCCCCGATGTCCCTGCGGTGGGTGCGGAAGCGGTCGTTCAGCTCGATGAAGTACTCGGGGCCCGCGGCCAGCTCGACGTACGCCGCGTGCTCCATCTCGCGGAACGACACGATCATGCGGGCGTCCGGGAGCCGCAGGTGGCGCACCATCTCGCGGGCCACGCGCTGCACGCCCAGATGCAGGTCGTCCTCGTCGCGGAAGGCCACGTCCACCGGCGCCACACTGGTGTCGAACGTGTGTACGGTGTGGTGGGAGAGCCGCCGGTACAGCGCCGTGACAGCCGCGCGCACCGTCTCCAGATGGGGAAAGCCGTGCTCGACCGCGCCGCCGTCCGCCACGCCGCCACCCCCTGAGCCGCCGAGCGCGCACAGTCCAATGCGTCCCCACCCTACGGGGGTTGCGCGCACCGGTTACCAGCCCGCAAGCGAACACCTGGCCGAAAAGCGCCCCTTGTCGCCCCTGTGTGGCCCTCCTCATAATCCAACAACGCTTGGCGGGCTCATGCCATGCAGTGCTCCGGCGCGTGCGGCATGGGCCCGCCGCGTGCGCAACCCCCCACAACTCCCACGAAGGGGCAAGAAGTTGAAGACGAAGTTCCGTGGATTCAAGAGAGCCGCCGTTCTCGGGTCGGTCGCCCTCGGTGTCGCCAGCCTGCAACCCGTCGTCGCCCAGGCCGCCCCGCACCCCGGCCCCAACCCCGGCGAGCGCGTCGTCGGCGGTGTGCGTGCCGCCCAGGGTGAATTCCCGTTCATGGTCCGTCTCTCGATGGGCTGTGGCGGCTCTCTCCTCAAGCAGGACGTCGTCCTGACCGCGGCCCACTGTGTCGACGGCTCGGGCAACAACACCTCGATCACCGCCACCGGCGGTGTCGTGGACTTGCAGAGCTCCAGCGCCATCAAGGTCAAGTCCACCAAGGTCCTCCAGGCCCCCGGCTACAACGGCAAGGGCAAGGACTGGGCGCTGATCAAGCTCGCCAAGCCGATCAACCAGCCCACGCTGAAGATCGCCACCGACACCAGGTACAACAAGGGCGACTTCACCGTCGCCGGCTGGGGCGCCAACCGCGAGGGCGGCGCGCAGCAGCGCTACCTGCTCAAGGCCACCGTCCCCTTCGTGAGCGACTCCGCCTGCCAGTCCGCCTACGGCGGCGACATCATCCCCGGCGAGGAGATCTGCGCCGGCAAGCTCAACGTGGGTGGCGTCGACACCTGCCAGGGCGACTCCGGCGGCCCCATGTTCCGCAAGGACGACGCCGGCGCGTTCGTCCAGGTCGGCATCGTCAGCTGGGGCAACGGCTGCGCCCGCCCCCAGTACCCCGGTGTCTACACCGAGGTGTCGACCTTCGCGGCCGACATAACCAGGTACGCCAACCAGCTCTGACCCACCGGGCACCCCACAGTGCCCGCACGGTGAGCGGTTGAGTCGCGGGGCCGGGTCGCGCAACGCACCCGGCCCCGCTTCGTGCGCCCCGCCCGCCCGGCCACCTCCGGTCACGCCGCGCTGCACGACCTGGCCGCGACGCGCACGGCCACCGGGCCGCCGGTCCCCGTAAGGGTGGAACCCGGACTTCAGGAGCGGCTTCCGGCCGATCTCGCGGCCACGGCGCACCACATCGTGCGCGAGGCACTGACGAACGTACGCGAACACGCCACCGGCGCGAGGTCCGTGCACGTCGCTGTGCGGCTCGTCGGGCCCACGCGACCGGGCCTCGTGAAGGGCCCGTCTGACCGGGCCTCCAGTGCAGGACCCACGTGACCGCACCGCGTGCAGGGGCGACGTTAGTCCAAGACCTCTCCCGCCTTTGTCCATGGGCGCCCTCGTCCCGCGCGGCGCATCGTGACCGACACGAATCCCGTCCCGTCACGACATCCGTCCCGTCACGAGTTCCGTCCCACAAAGGGGTGCGTTCATGCCGCCGTCACAGACGCCCGGGCCCAAGGCCGGGCCGAGCCGCAGAGCCGTGGTCGCCTCGGGGGCGCTCGCCGGGATCGCCGGGATGGGCGCCGCGGTCGGAGCCGGCACCGCCGCGCACGCGGCCCCGGCCCCCGCGACCGCCGCAGGGGACGAGGCGGTCCTGCGCTCCTCCGCCCTCGACGTCCGCGTCGCCACCGGCTTCCCGCGCGTCGTCTCGTACACCGACCGTACGAGCCGCGCCGTCCTGCACGGCCAGCCGGACCCCGTGACCACGCTCCTGATCGACGAGAAGGAGCACACACCGAAGGTCACCGTGGCCCTGCGCGGCGACCGCGCCGCGTACACCCTCACCCTCGACGGCGGCACCCGCGTCGACGTGGAGATCGCCGTGCGGGGCCGTCAGGTCCACTGGCGCGTCACGCGGATCACCGACACCCCTGCCCTGCGCGTCGGCACCCTCCGCGTCCCCGGCCTCGCCCTGCTCTCCGTCCGCAGCGACCAGCCCGGCGCCACCCTGCTCGCCGCCAAGGTGCAGCTCGACAAGGCCAGGAGCGGCGACACCCTGGTACGGCTCACCCCCGACACGCCCGCCGCCGCCCCGAGCGGCTGCGCGTACGCGGTGCTCGCGCACGACGGACTCGGTGGCGCCGTCGAGACCAACACCGTCTACGACAAGCCCACCGGCGAGACCACCTGGGAGAACGGCCGCCTGTGGCGCCACACCGTACGCAGGGGCGGGCACGTCGAGGCGCGGCTCACCCCCGGCCAGTGGACGCACCGCGCCGCCACCGCCCCCCTGGACGCCACCGAGCCGCTGCCGTACGCGACCGTCGTCGTCACCGGCGACCGCAACGGCGACGGCAAGGTCGACTGGCAGGACGCCGCCATCGCCTTCCGCGACATCATGGTCGACCCGCTCGGCGCCGACGAGCAGCACCTGCGCGTCGTCCCGCACATCCCCTTCAACTTCGCCTCGCAGGCCACCAACCCGTTCCTCGCGACCCTCGACGACGTCAAGCGCGTCCACCTCGCCACCGACGGCCTGCGCCAGTACACCCTCCTCAAGGGCTACCAGTCCGAGGGCCACGACTCCGCGCACCCCGACTACGCGGGCAACTACAACACCCGCGCGGGCGGCCTCGCCGACCTCAACACCCTCGTGCGCGAGGGCGCCAAGTGGAACAGCGACTTTGGTGTGCACGTCAACGCCACCGAGTCCTACCCGGTCGCGAACGCCTTCTCCGAAGAACTCGTCGACAAGAGCAACGAGCAGTGGGACTGGCTGGACCAGAGCTACCGCATCGACCAGCGCCGCGACCTGGTCTCCGGAGACATCGTGCGCCGCTTCGCCGAGCTGCGCCGCGACACCCACCCGGCCCTCAACACCCTCTACATCGACGTCTTCCGCGAGTCCGGCTGGACCTCCGACCGCCTCCAGCGCACCCTGCGCGACCAGGGCTGGATGGTCACCAGCGAATGGGGCCACGGCTTCGAACGCTCCGCCCTGTGGTCGCACTGGGCCACCGAGACCGACTACGGCCCCGACACCTCACGCGGCATCAACTCCCAGCTGATCCGCTTCATCCGGCACCACCAGAAGGACGTCTTCGCCGACAAGTGGCCCACCCTGCTCGGCACCGCCCGCACGGGCACCTTCTCCGGCTGGACCGGCAAGACCGACTGGACCGCGTTCTACGACCTGATCTGGACGCACGCGCTGCCCGCCAAGTACCTCCAGGCCCAGCCCATCAAGTCCTGGACCGAGCACGAGATCACCTTCTTCGGCGCGGGCGCCACCTCCGTGACGGACACCGACGGCACCCGGCGCGTCACCACCGACGGCCGCCTCGTCCACGACGGCAGCAGCTACCTGCTGCCCTGGGAGCCACGCAGCGCCACCGACCCGACCAAGCTCTACCACTACAACCCCCGCGGCGGAACGACCACCTGGTCCCTGCCCCGGGGCTGGGGCCGACCGCGCGCGGTCGCCCTGTACCGCCTCACCGACCAGGGCCGCGCCTTCGTCACCGACGTACCCGTACGCGGCGGGAAGGTCACCCTCGACGCGGAGGCCGGACAGCCCTACGTCGTCCACCGCACCCGCGTCCGGCGCGCCCCCGACCCCGACTGGGGCCAGGGCACCCCCCTGCGCGACCCCGGCTTCCACGCGGGGAACCTGGACGCCTGGCAGGTCACCGGCTCCGCCACCGTCGAACGCAGCGCGCTCGGCGACCACGAACTGGTCCTCGCCGCGGGCGGCGCCGCCTGTGTGAGCCAGCGCCTGCGCCGCCTGAAGCCCGGCACGTACGCCGCGTCCGTGCAGGTCGAGGTGGGCGCCGAGGCGGGGCAGCGGCGCCGCGCCGCCCTTCGGGTGCGCACCGCCGACGGCGTCACCGCCACCAACTGGACGGACACCTCCACCGCGGTCAACTTCGTCGCCGCCGACCGCAAGCACGGCACCCGGTTCCAGCGCCTGTTCACGTACTTCACCGTGCCCGACGGCGGCGGCGTGGTCCACCTCGCGCTGCGCGCCGACGCGGGACCGGCGCGGGTGCGGTTCGACAACGTGCGCGTCGTCCCCGTCGGGCCGCGGCCGCCGCTCGGCAGGGGCGTGCTCGCCCGCGAGGACTTCGAGGACGTGCCGCAGGGCTGGGGGCCGTTCGTGAAGGGCGACGCCGGGGGCGCCACCGACCCGCGCACCCACATCGCGCAGCGGCACGCGCCCTACACCCAGCGCGGCTGGAACGGCAAGGCGGTCGACGACGTCGTGGACGGCACCCAGTCCCTGAAGTCCCGCGGCGAGAACGAAGGCCTCGTCCACCGCACCGTCCCGCACACCGTCCGCTTCGCGGCGGGCAGACGCTACCGGGTGTCGTTCCGGTACGAGAACGAGAAGGCGGGACAGTACGCCTGGGTGACGGCCGTGGACGAGCCGGAGGCACGCGAACTGACCCGCGAGGTCCTGCCCGTGGCCACCACGCCGACCGTCCTGTCCTACGAGTTCACCGCGCCCGCCGAGGGGGAGGCGTGGGTCGGACTGCGCAAGGTCGGCGACGACGGCAGGGCGGAGTTCGTCCTGGACGCGTTCGAGGTGCGGGAGGTGTAAGTGCGGGAGGCGCGGGTGGCGCAGGTGCCGGAGGTGCAGCGCGGGCGCCGGGGAGCTGTCAGGCGGCGGGCCGCGCGCGGAAGTCGTCGGCGTGCTCCTCGGCCCACCGCGCGAACGTCCGCGCCGGACGCCCGGTGACCTCCCGTACGGTCGTCGTCAGGTCCGGGTCGCTCCCGACCGCCGCGCCCAGGGACTCCAGGAGCACCGGCAGCATCTCCGGCCCGACGTGCGGGAACATGGCGGGGGTCACCTCGCCCGGAGGGATCTCCACGTACCGCAGGTCACGGCCGATGGCCCGTCCCACCTGGCGGACCTGCTCCTCGGTGGTGAGGGCGTCGGGCCCGGTGAGGCTGTGCACGGCCCCGGTGTGCGCCGCCGTGTCGAGCAGGGCGCGGGCGGCGACCGCCGCGATGTCGGCCTCGTGGACCGGCGCCAGGAGCAGCTTCGCGAACGGACCGCGGACCGTGTCACCCGCGCGGATCTGCGCCGCCCACTGCCGCGCGTTGGCGCTGAACGCGCCCGGCCGCAGGAACGTCCAGCCGAGCCCGCAGGCACGGACCCGGTCCTCCAGCGCGGCGTGCACCGCGTGGACGGGGTGCCCGGCGGCGTCGTCGTGGTCGACGATGATCGACGAGAGGGCGACGACGTGCCGGACACCCCCGGCCCGCGCGGCCTCCAGAAGTGCCGCGGTGTGCTCGCCGCCCGCCGCCAGGTGCAGGAACAGCGCGTCGGCACCCGCGAACGCGTCGGCCATGGCGGCGGGTTCGGCCGCGGCTGCGAAGCGCACCGCCTCGGCGCCGCCCGGCAGGGCGCCCGCACGCGCCGGGTCACGGGTCAGGGCGCGCACGGGCACGCCCTCGTCGACGAGCAGGGGGACGAGGGCACGGCCCACGTTGCCGGTGGCACCGGTCACGACGATCACAGGGACTCCTCGGGGTCGGGACGCATGGGACGGCACGGGCCGGCGCGGTACCGCTCGGCCCGCGGCGGGACGGTGCTGCCCCGCCGTGCCAGGCCGCGGGACGGTGCTGCCCCGCCGCGCCACGCCGCGGGACGGTGCTGCCCCGCCACGCCACGGGACGGTGCTGCCCCGCCGCGCCAGGCCGCGGGACGGTGCTGCCCCGCCGCGCCACGCCGCGGGACGGTGCCGCCCCGCCGAGCCGCGGGACAGTACTGCCCCGCCGAGCCACGGCACGGTGCCGCCCACCCCACCGCGCGGACGGTACTTTCCGTCCCCCCACGCGTCAGGACCGACCCTAGGCAGCGACCCGCGCCCACCGGATCAGCACCGGGACGGAGATCACCGACCGGCGACCGGTACCGCGGACCTAGGCCCCACGACCCAGGACCCAGGGCGCCGGGGCCCCGGGCCCCCTCACCCCTGCCCGGCACCACCCCGCACCCGCAGCGCCCGCCGCAGGTCGTCCAGCTGGTCGACCAGGCGGCGGCGGAGCGCGGGCAGCACGTCCGCGCGCTCCAGGCAGCGCTCACCCAGGCGCAGCGTCTCCTCGTCCACGGCGCACCCCGGGAAGGCGTGCCGCCCCGACGCCTCCGCCATGGCGGGCCCGCGACGCTCCGCGAGCGCCACCGCGTCCTCGAAGAAACGCGGCACATAAGTCCGTACGAGAGCGTCCTGACCGGGCTGCCAGAAGCCCTGCGCCGTGGCCGTGAACAGGTAGTTGGACAGCTCGTCGGACCCGAACATGGCCTCCCACGCCTGCCGCTTCGCGGTCGCGTCGGGAAGCGCCGCACGACAGCGCGCGGCACCCTCCTGACCGGTCGCGCTCGGGTCGCGGCGCAATTCGGCGGCGATCGCGGCCCCGTCGACCGCGCCGAGCACGGCGAGCCGGCCGAGGATCCGCCAGCGCAGCTCCGGATCGAGCTCGGGCCCGCCGGGCACCGCCCCCTGCGAGAGCCAGGTCGCGAGCGGCTCGGGCTGCGTCGCGGAGTCGACGACACCCCGCACCGCGATGAGCCGCAGCCCCGGCTGCGAACCGTCCTCGGTCCGCCGGATCACGTCCTGGCACAGCGCGTCGAGCGTGGCCAGGGCGGCGGTCCTGCCGTCGAGGGGCGTGTACCGGTCGGCGACGACGGCACCGGCGAAGCCGAGGACACCCGAGACGAGGGCGAGGTCGCTCTCCGCGGGCAGATGGGCACGGGCCGCCTCCAGATAGGCGGCCGGGGCCAGCTCACCGTCGCGCACCATGTCCCGCAGCGCGTTCCACAGCACCGCGCGGGTCAGCGCGTCGGGGACACCGGAGAGCGACGCGAGGACCGTCTCCTGCGACACCTCGTCCAGACGGACCTTCGCGTACGTCAGGTCCTGGTCGTTGGGCACGACGAGCGCGGGCCTGCCACCGTCGCGGGCCACCGGCTCCCGCCGCCCCGGCACGTCCGTCTCGTACCGCTCGCGCAGCACCAGGGACCGCCCGTCGGACAGGTCCCTGTCGTACACGCCCACGGCGACACGGTGCGGGCGGCTGCCCGCACGGTCCAGGGCGAGGGTCCACTCGCGGCCGCTGTGCGTGACGGTGGGCGTGAACGTGTCCACGCCCGTCGTCCGCAGCCACGCCCGCGCCCAGCCGTGCACGTCGCGGTCCGTCGCCGAGGCCAGATTGTCGAGGAAGTCGGCAAGGGTGGCGTTGCCGAACCTGTGCCGCGCGACATGCGCGTTGATGCCCGCGAGGAAGTCCTTCTCACCGAGCCACGCCACGAGTTGACGCAGCGCGCTCGCCCCCTTGGCGTAGGAGATGCCGTCGAAGTTGAGCAGCGCGGACGCCGTGTCGGGGACCGCGTCCGGGTCCGGCGCCACCGGATGGGTGGAGGGCCGCTGGTCGGCGTCGTAACCCCAGGACTTGCGGACGACACCGAAGTCCACCCACGTGTCGGAGAAACGGGTGGCCTCCGTGAGGGTCTGGTAGCCCATGTACTCGGCGAACGACTCGTTCAGCCAGATGTCGTCCCACCACGTGAGCGTCACCAGGTCCCCGAACCACATGTGCGCCATCTCGTGCGCGACGACCATCGCACGCGTCTGCCGCTGGGTGTCGGTCACCGCCGACCGGAAGACGAACTCGTCGCTGAAGGTGACAAGACCCGGGTTCTCCATGGCACCCGCGTTGAACTCCGGGACGAACGCCTGGTCGTAGGAGTCGAACGGATAGGGCTCCGTGAACTTCTCGTGGTAGCGGTCGAAGCACGCCCGGGTGACGTCCACCAGCTCGTCGGCGTCCGCGTCCAGATACGGCGCGAGCGAGCGGCGGCAGTGCAGACCGAACGGAAGACCACGGTGCTCGGTGCGCACCGAGTGCCAGGGCCCCGCGGCGACCGCCACCAGATACGTGGAGACGAGCGGCGTCGGCGCCGCCCGCCAGCGGCCCCCGCCCACGTGCTCGGTGACGCCGTTGGCGAGGACCGTCCAGCCCTCGGGCGCGGTGACCGTCAGCGCGAACACGGACTTCAGGTCCGGCTGGTCGAAGGCCGCGAACACCCGCTGCACGTCCTCGAGGAACAGCTGCGTGTAGACGTACGTCTCCCCGTCCGCGGGATCGGTGAACCGGTGCATCCCCTCACCGGTGCGCGAGTAGGCCATGGCGGCGTCGACCCGCAACTCGTGCTCGCCCGCGGTCAGACCGCGCAGCGCCAGCCTGTTGCCGTCCAGGTCCGCCGGGTCGAGCGCGGTACCGTCCAGCGTGACGGAGCGCAGCCGCGCGGGCTTCAACTCGACGAAGGTGTCGCCGTCCGCCGCGGCGGTGAAGGCGATCACCGTGCGGGAGTCGAAGGTGTCCTCACCGGTGGTCAGGTCGAGATCGACCTCGTACCGCCGTACGTCGAGGAGCTGGGCTCGGGTCTGCGCTTCGGCGCGCGTCAGAACGGACATCCGGCCATGGTGCCTGATCCGGCGCACGCCCGGTCGGGGATCCCCTCAGCGGCTGCCGTCCGCGATGCTCTCGTGGTGCCTGATCACCTCCCCGATGATGAAGTTCAGGAGCTTCTCGGCGAAGGCCGGGTCCAGCTTGGCGTTCTCGGCGAGCTGGCGCAGGCGGGCCACCTGACGGGCCTCGCGGGCCGGGTCGGCGGGCGGCAGCTGGTGGTTGGCCTTCAGGTGACCGACCTGCTGCGTGCACTTGAAGCGCTCCGCGAGCATATGGACGACCGCGGCGTCGATGTTGTCGATGCTGTCCCGTAGGCGGGACAGCTCGGCGCGCACGGCGGGGTCGATGCCGCCGTCCGCCGCCCCCGTTCCGGTGGCGCCGTTGTCGTCACTGGTGTGGTGAGTGGTCATGGCAGGTGAGCCTACGTGCCATCGGGCGCCCCGCCGAAGGACGGCAGAGTGGGCGGATGCCCGGGATCGGGCACCTGCTGCGACCAGCCGCCCGGCACCACCCGCCCCTGCTGCTCACGGAAACGCACCGGAGCCACCCCGACACGGCGGGTGAACAGGCGGGAGAAGTAGGCCGGGTCGTCGTAGCCCACCCGCCGGGCCACCGCGGCGACGGGCAGCTCGGTGGCCGCGAGCAGCTCCTTGGCACGCCCGAGCCGGATGCCGAGGAGATAGTCCTTGGGGCTGCACCCCGCGGCCCGCCGCACGGCCGCGCGCAGCTCGGCGGGCGTCATGCCGTGCCGGGCGGCGTGCTCGGCCACGGAGAGCGCCGTGAACGCGTCCCTGGCCAGGGACTTCAGTACGGGGTCGCCGTCGGGAGCGGTGTCGGCGCGGGCCCGGCGCAACGTCACCAGGAGCTCGTGCACCGCGGCACTGGTCTCCACCTCCAGCAGCGGGTTGCCGCGACGGGCGGCGCGGGCGATGCGGCCGACCACGGCCCGGGCCGCGTCCGGATCGGCCAGCGGCACCACCGGCCGGTCCGGGTCGATGTAGCCGAGTTCCGCGTACGTCACCGTGTCCGGGCCCGTGAAGTCCACGAAGCACTCGTCCCAGCCGGTCTCCGGATCGGCGCCGTAGTGGTGCGGCACCCCCGGCGACAGCCAGATCAGCGCGGGCGCCGTGACCGTCCTGCGCCGCCCGTCCGGCGCCCGGAACCAGCCGCCGCCCGCACTGACGACCAGGGCGACGTGATGGTCGAGGGTGCGCGGCCCGACAGCGGGCAGCGTGCCGTGCTGAAGACCCACACCCAGACACACCAGGCCGAGCCGGTGGTGGACCGGGCTCGGAGTGAAATACCGCATCCAGGTGTGATACATCCGCTGCCGCCCCTTTCCTCCCGCACCCCTGACCGTGTGGACCACTGCGTCCAACCCGCCTCGATCTTTGTCCATGGACCGCGCCACCCGCCAGAGGCAATCGTGGCCGCAGCAGGGATGGGGAGGACACGATGCACGCACCACACGGCACGCCCGCCGACGGCTCCGACACGCACGGCACACCCGCCGACGACCCCGGCGCGCACGGCACACCCACCAACGGCTCCGGCGCCCACGGCGACACCTTCAGGGTGGGCGCCGACGACTTCGAACTGGACGGGCGGCCCGTACGGCTGCTCTCCGGGGCCCTGCACTACTTCCGGGTGCACGAGGCACAGTGGGGGCACCGGCTCGCCATGCTCCGGGCCATGGGCCTCAACTGCGTGGAGACGTACGTACCCTGGAACGCGCACGAACCCCGCCCCGGCGAACTGCACGACATCACCGCACTCGGCCGCTTCCTTGACGCCGCCCACGCCGCGGGACTGTGGGCCCTCGTCCGCCCCGGCCCCTACATCTGCGCCGAATGGGACAACGGCGGACTGCCGCACTGGCTGACGGCCGAGACCGGCACCCGTACCCGCACCCGCGACAGGACCTACCTGGCACACGTGGAACGCTGGTTCGCCCGGCTCCTGCCCCAGGTCGTCTCCCGCCAGCACGACCGCGGCGGACCCGTGATCATGGTGCAGGTCGAGAACGAGTACGGCAGCTACGGCTCCGACCAGGTCTACCTCGGCCACCTCGCCGAACTCCTGCGCGCACACGGCGTCACCGCGGAACTGTGCACCTCCGACGGCCCCGAGGACCACATGCTGACCGGCGGCAGCATCCCCGGCGTCCTCGCCACCGTGAACTTCGGCTCCCGCGCCCGCGAAGGCTTCGCCGCACTGCGCCGCCACCGCCCCGAGGGACCCCTGATGTGCATGGAGTTCTGGTGCGGCTGGTTCGACCACTGGGGCGCCGCAACCGTCGCACGCGACCCCAAGGACGCCGCGGACGCGCTCCGCGAGATCCTGGAGTGCGGTGCCTCCGTCAACCTCTACATGGCGCACGGCGGCACCAACTTCGCGGGCTGGGCGGGCGCCAACCGCGCCGGCGGCCTCCACGACGGCACCCTGCGACCCGACACCACCTCCTACGACTACGACGCGCCGATCGACGAACACGGCCGCCCCACCGAGAAGTTCTGGCTGTTCCGCGACGTCCTCGCCCCCTACACCGAACACCCCCTGCCCGACCCGCCGCCACCCCCGCCCACCCTCGGCGCCCCCGCCGTCGCCCACTTCACCGACCGCGTGGCCCTCGACACCCTCGCCGACGGCATCGGCACCCCCGAGACCGAGCACGCCGTACCGCCCACCTTCGAGGACCTCGGCGTCGACCGGGGACTGGTGCGCTACACCGTCGACCTCCCCGGGCCCCGCGACCCCCACCCCCTGAGCGTGCGCGGACTGCGCGACCGCGCCACCGTCCACATCGACGGCCTGCCCGCGGGCATCCTCACCGAGGACGCCCCCACCCTGCCCGAACCCGTCGCAGGACCCGCCCGCGTCACCCTCTGGACGGAATCCCTCGGCCGCGTCAACTACGGCCCCCGGCTCGGCGAACCCAAGGGCATCACCGGCGGCATCCTCCACGAACGCCAGTACGTCCACGGCGTACGGACCGTCGCCCTCCCCCTCACCGCCTTCACCGACCCCGCCCCCGTCCGCGACCTCCCCGCCGACACCGGCCCCGTCCCCGGCGCCACCGGCCTCCACCGCGGCACCCTCACCCTCCACGGCCCCGGCGACGCCGACCTCGAACTCCCCGGCTGGGGCCGCGGCTTCGCCTGGATCAACGGCTTCTGCCTCGGCCGGTACTGGGGCATCGGACCACAGCACTCCCTGTACGTACCCGGACCCGTACTGCGGGAGGGGACCAACGAGGTGTGGGTCCTCGAGGTCGAGGGAGCGGGGGGAGCGGGGGAGGTACGGCTGCGGTAGCCGCTATCGGCGTGCGGCCCCGTCCTCAACTGCCGGACGGACTCGGACTGTCGCCGGTGCGGCAGCGTCTTCCGGTGCGGCGCCGCATTTCTCCGGTGCGGCGAGGACAGTTCAGCCCGTCCGGCGTTCGAGGACGAGGCGCGAAGCGCCGACAAGCGGGGGCCCAGAGGGCGCAGCCCCATGGTTTCGGGAAGGGGCGGGACCGGGCAAAGCCCCGCCAGGGCCTACCACCACACCCCCACCCCCCGCAAACTCCCCCCATGAGCAATACCCCACCCGAACCCCGATCGTTGAACCCCCCGGGCAAACCGCACACCACGCGGACACGCTGGAAACCCCACCCGCCCCGGAGGACACCGATGAGCACCCCGCCACCCCTGGCCGGAGGCACCAACGGCCCCCACGCCCTGCGGCCCCTGCTCGAAACAACCCTCGCCGCCCTCACCGAAGGCGCCGAGACCCGCGGCGGCCCCCTCCCGAGCGGCGGCCCCACCACCGTCACCACCCACGTCCGCGACACCGCAGGCGACCTCCTGCCCACCCACGGAACGGGCGCCCACCACGCCCTGCACACCCTCATCCGCGCCGTCACCGCAGGCGCAGCCGACCCCGCGGACCCCCTGTGCGCCGCCCACCTGCACTGCCCACCCCTCGCACTCGCCACGGCCGCCGACCTCGCCGCGTCCGCACTCAACCCCTCCATGGACTCCTGGGACCAGGCCCCCGCAGCCTCCGCCCTCGAAGCCCTCCTGACCAGCACCCTCGCCGCCGAAGTCCACGGCACCCACACCGGCGACGCCCTGATCACCACCGGCGGCACCGAATCCAACCAACTCGCCCTGCTCCTCGCCCGCGAACACGCCGCCACCCGCGGACAACCCCTACGCCTGCTCGTCGGCGCCAACGCCCACCACTCCCTGCGCCGCGCCGCCTGGCTCCTCGGCCTCCCCGCACCCCTCACCCTGCCCGCACCCAGGGGCGTCCTCGACCCCACCGCCCTCGACGAAGCCCTCACCGAACACACCGCACGCACCCGACACGGCGCACCCGCCGACGCCTACCTCGTCGCCGCCACCGCAGGCACCACCGACGCCGGCCTCATCGACCCCCTCACCGACATCGCCGACCTGTGCGCCACCCACGGCGCCCGACTCCACATCGACGCCGCCTACGGCGCGGGACTCCTCTTCAGCCCCACCCACAGACCCAAGCTCCACGGCCTCGAACGCGCCGACAGCGCCACCCTCGACCTGCACAAACTCGGCTGGCAACCCGCCGCCGCCGGACTCCTCACCGTCCGCGACCCCACCGACACCACCGTCCTCGCCCACCGCGCCGACTACCTCAACGCCGACGACGACACCGAAGCAGGCCTGCCCGACCTCCTCGGCCGCTCCCTGCGCACCACCCGCAGACCCGACGCCCTCAAGATCGCCGTCACCCTCAAAGCCCTCGGCCGCACCGGACTCGGCGCCCTCGTCGACCAGGTCTGCGACCGCGCCCGCGAACTCGCCGACCTCATCACCGCCCACCCCCGCTTCGACCTCTACGACAAACCCACCATCAGCACCGTCCTGTTCCGGCCAACCGACGCCGACGACGACCACATCGCCCAGGTCCGGAGGACACTCCTGGACAACGGCACCGCCGTCCTCGGCCGCGCCACGATCGACGGCCGCCGCTGGCTCAAAGCCACCCTCCTCAACCCGCACACCCGCACCGAACACCTCACGGCCCTGCTCACGCTCGTGGAAGGAACCAGCCACCGATGACGGCCACGCCCGACACGCCCCACCGCCACGACAGGACCGCGCAGGCACCCACCGCCGCCACCGCACCCCGCGACCTGATCGGCATCGGCATCGGCCCCTTCAACCTCTCCCTGGCCGCCCTCGCCCACCCCCTCGCCGAACGCGGAAAGATCGACGCCGCCTTCTACGAACAACAGCCCTCCTTCCACTGGCACCCCGGCCTCCTCATCGAAGGCGCCACCCTCCAAGTCCCGTTCCTCGCCGACCTGGTGACCCTCGCCGACCCCGCCAACCCCTGGTCGTTCCTCAACTACCTCCGCGCCCGCCAGCGCCTCTTCCCCTTCTACTTCGCCGAGCGCTTCCACATCCAGCGCACCGAATACGACGCCTACTGCCGCTGGGTCAGCGAGAACCTCCCCGGCCTGCACTTCGGCCACCAGATCGACGCCGTCCGCTGGAACCCCGAACGCTCCCTGTTCGACATCGACTTCACCCAACTCGACGCCGACGGCGAAGCCGAGGCACTCGGCCGCACCCACGCCCGCAACATCGCCCTCGGCATCGGCACCGCCCCCCACATCCCCGAACCCCTCAAACCCCTCGCCGACGCCCCCACCGTCCCCGTCATCCACTCATCCGACTACCTGCAACACCGCGACCGGCTCCGCACCGCCGACCACATCACCGTCATCGGCTCCGGACAGTCCGGCGCCGAAATCTTCCTCGACCTGCTCCGCCACCGCCCCGCAGGCGCGGAACACCTGCACTGGCTCGCCCGCACCCCCGCCTTCGCCCCCATGGAGTACTCCAAACTCGGCCTCGAACACTTCACCCCCGACTACACCCGCTACTTCCACGCCCTGCCCGAACCCGTACGCGACCGCCTCGTCCCCGGCCAGTGGCAACTCCACAAAGGCATCGACGCCGACACCATCGCCGCCATCCACGACGAGCTCTACCGACGCACCCTCCACGGCGGCTGGCCCGACACCGTCCTCACCCCCGGCGTCACCGTGCGCACCGCGGGCCGCGTGGCCACCAACCGCGTCGAACTCCACCTCGAACACATCGAGGAAGGCACCCGCTCCCGCCTCACCACCGACGCCGTCGTCCTCGCCACCGGCTACCGCGAACGCCCCCTCGACCAACTCCTCGCAGGCCTCGACCCCTACATGCGCCGCGACAGCGCCGAACGCCCCCGCATCGACGAGCGGTACCGCCTCCTCCTCGACCCCGCCATCACCACCACCGGCAGCAGCGTCTACGTCCAGAACGCCGAACGCCACACCCACGGAGTCGGCGCCCCCGACCTCGGCCTCGCCGCCTGGCGCAGCGCCACCATCCTCAACACCCTCACCGGCACCAACCCCTACCCCCTGCCCGACCGCACCGCCTTCACCACCTTCGGCCTCACCGACCCCACCACCCGCACCCCCACACCCCGCACCCCCCAGCCCCCCAACCTCGTCCGCCTCAAGAACTGACCCCCGCACCCACACACACCAGTGCCCCGCCTCCCGCGCCCGAACGGACACCGGAAACGGGGCACCGAAGCCACCGAGCAGAAGACCGGCACCACAACACCGGCACCAGAAGCCAGCACTGGAGAACCGGCACCACAACACCGGCACTAGAACACCGGCACACCCGCGCGCGTCAGCCGCCAGCCCACCGAAGCGAACTCCGCCGGATCGATCGTGCCCTTCGCCTTCACCCACGCGATGATCGTGTTGCGGATCTCCTCGGAATTCACCCACACCTGCTTCGCGCGCGCCACATGCGGGAAATTACCCCCACCACTCGCCCGATAATTGTTCACCGCGAGCACGAACTCCGCCGCCGGATCGACATCCTTCCCCCCGAACCGCAGCTTCGCGATCCGCGAACCCGCCGGCTGCGCTATGTCGATCTCGTACGTCACCCCGTACAACGCGTCATAGTTGTAATCCGGAATGCCCTCCGCGTTCGTCAGTCCCGCCGGATCCACCGGCGCCCCCGCCTCCGTCCGCACGTAATAACGCGCCGAGAACTCCAGATACTCCTTCAGCTGCGCACCCGTCAGCACCCGGGCCTCCAGCGTGTTCTCGAACGGATACAGGCCCGCCGCATCCCGGATCGTCACCTCACCCGCAGGGATCTTCGCCGTCCGTGAGAAACACGACGCCTGCGAGAGCACCGGCAACCGCGCATACGCGCCACCCGCAAGCGCCGCCTTCACCGTCTCCACCTGCACATGACTGATCAGATCAATGATCGGCACATCCTTGTACGGGCCCTCGGCCGTGCTCATCGCCTCCTTCGACGTACCGATCACCTGATTCACATACCGCACGACCTTCTCGTGCTCATCACCCAGCAACCGCGTGATCCGCCGGTCCTCCACCGCCGCATTGGAGTTCAGGACCCTCGCCCCCACCTCCGCCACCCGCCAACGCCCCTTCGACCACACCAACTCGAAGTCGAACAACGTCAGACGCTGTCCCCACTTCAATGGCTCCGAAAGAACGACCTGCTTCCCCGTCCTCTTGTTCTCCACCCGGTACTCCGGGATCTCCGTGTGCGCGTGCCCCACCAAGATCGCATCGATCCCCGGCACCCGCTCCGCCACCAACGCCGCCGCGTTCTCCACATACGGCAACTGATCCCCGTACGACGACGTACCACTCGACCCCGAATGCGCCGACACGACCACCACGTCCGCACCCATCGACCGCAACCGCGGCACCCACTTCGCCGCCTGCTCCACCAGACCAGGAAACGTCATCTTCCCCTGCACATGCGCCTTGTCCCACAGCGCGATCCCCGGATTCGTCAGACCGAGCACCGCAACCCGCACATCACGCCCACACGGCGTACGAAGCCGATGCATGCTGTACGGCGCGAACGCGGGCCGCAACGTCCGCGCGTCCAGCGCATTCGCCCCCAGCAGCGGAAAGTCACACTGCTCCTCGAACTTCCGCAACACCGGAATGCCGTAATTGAACTCATGATTGCCGAGCGCCGCCGCGTCATAACCGATCGCGTTCATCGCCTGCGCCATCGGATGCACCGGACCACGCGCAGCCGTGATCGGATCGACCTTCGCGTAGTAGTACGAAAGCTGCGTGCCCTGGATCGTGTCACCCGCATCGATCAGAAGCGTGTTCCGACGCCCCTTCTCCCTGCGGACCTCGTTCACCAACGTGGAGATCTTCGCCAGACCCACATCGTTGTGGTCCTTGTCGTCGAACTCCCTGTCCGTGAAGTAGTCCCAGTTGAAGACGTTGCCGTGCAGGTCGGTCGTGCCCATCACCGTGAACGAGTAACGCTTCGCCCGCCCACCGCCGTGCGACGCGGCGGAAGCCGCCTCGGCCCCCGCCACCGGACCCGCCAGGGCGACACCCGCCCCAGCGGCGGCTGAACTCCCCAGGAACGACCTTCTGTCGAACGGCATCGCAACGACTCCCTCGTGAACCCTCATGTCCGGCACGCCTTCGTGACGCGCGTAGATCATGGCTCACCAGCCCCGAGCCGGAACACCCCCACAAGGTTGCGATCCGATGACCGCCACGAAGCCACGACGGACCGGGCCCACCCGCACCACACGGTGCGAAAGTGGAACCATGACCACCGAAGAAACCACCCCCACCACCCCCTACGGCACCCCCGAGGCCCCGCGCCTGGCGGTCCGCGGCGAAGCCCACCTCGAAGTCGACCCCGAGATCGCCCGCATCGGCATCACCGTCAGCGCCCGCGGCACCGACCGCCGCGACGCCCTCACCGACCTCACCCGCCGCAACACCGCCGTCATCGACCTCGTCAAGACCTACGGCGAATCCGTCGAACGCGTAGAGACCGGCGCCTTCTCCATCACCCCCGAACTCACCAAACGCGGCAAAGGAGAACGCGTCCGCACCTACCACGGCCGCGTCCACATCACCGCCGAACTCACCGACTTCACCGCCCTCGGCGAACTCACCACCCGCGTCGCCGACCTCGAACTCACCCACATCGACGGCCCCTGGTGGGCCCTGCGCCCCGACTCACCCGCCCACCGAACCGCCCGCCAACAAGCCGTCAAAGAAGCCGTCCAACGCGCCCGCGAATACGCCGAAGCCCTCGGCACCACCCTCGCCGCCCTCGTCGAGATCGCCGACATCGGCGCCGACAACACCCCCTACGGCTTCGGCGGCCCCGCCCCCGGCATGGCCCGCGCAGCCTACGGAGGCGCCCCCGAAGCAGTCCCCGCCCTCGACCTCGAACCCCAACGCCAGTCCGTCTACGCCCAAGTCAACGCACGCTTCACCATGAACCCACCACAACTCTGAGCCACAACGACCCCCACGACGGTCACCACTCGACGCCCGTGCACCCCAGTGAACGCGCTCATCGGAGCGACCACACGCACACTTCAACACTTGTCAAGAGCCCTTCACGCAAAGGACGTTGAGTAGTCACGCCCAGCCAATTCTCTACCCACCGGTAAGGCCTAGGGTCGATACATGCGCCGAGCAAAAATCGTCTGCACCCTGGGACCCGCCACCGACACCTACGACCAGATCAAGGCCCTGGTCGAAGCCGGAATGGACGTGGCACGCTTCAACCTCAGTCACGGCACCTACGCCGACCACGAGGAGCGCTACCAGCGCGTGCGCAAGGCCGCCGACGAGAGCCGCCGCAGCATCGGCGTCCTCGCCGACCTTCAAGGCCCGAAGATCCGCCTCGGCCGCTTCAGCGAAGGACCCGTACTCCTCGAACGCGGCGACGAATTCACCATCACCGTCGAACCCGACGTCCAAGGCGACCGCCAACGCTGCGGCACCACCTACACCGGCCTCGCCGACGACGTCACCACCGGCGAACGCATCCTCGTCGACGACGGCAAAGTCACCCTCGAAGTCACCGCCGTCGACGGCCCCCGCGTCACCACCACCGTCATCGAAGGCGGCATGGTCTCCGACCACAAAGGCCTCAACCTCCCCGGCGTCGCCGTCTCCGTCCCCGCACTCTCCGACAAGGACGAAGCAGACCTCCGCTGGGCCCTGCGCACCGGCTTCGACGTCATCGCCCTCTCCTTCGTCCGCAGCGGACGCGACATCGAAGACGTCCACCGCATCATGGACGAGGAGAACCGCCGCCTCCCCGTCATCGCCAAAGTCGAAAAACCCCAAGCCGTCGACAACATCGACGACATCGTCGCCGCCTTCGACGGCATCATGGTCGCCCGCGGCGACCTCGGCGTCGAAATGCCCCTCGAACAAGTCCCCATCGTCCAGAAGCGCGCCATCAAACTCGCCCGGCGCAACGCCAAACCCGTCATCGTCGCCACCCAGATGCTCGACTCGATGATCGACAACTCCCGGCCCACCCGCGCCGAAGCCTCCGACGTCGCCAACGCCGTCATCGACGGCACCGACGCCGTCATGCTCTCCGGCGAGACCAGCGTCGGCAAATACGCCATCGAGACCGTCCGCACCATGGGCCGCATCGTCGAAGCCGCCGAGGAAGACATCCTCGCCAAGGGGCTCCCGCCCCTCACCGAACGCAACAAACCCCGCACCCAGGGCGGAGCCGTCGCCCGCGCCGCCGCCGACATCGGCGACTTCCTCGGCGCCAAGTTCCTCGTCGCCTTCACCCAGTCCGGCGACACCGTCCGCCGCCTCTCCCGCTACCGCTCCCCGATCCCCCTCCTCGCCTTCACCCCCGACGCCGCGACGCGCTCCCAGCTCAACCTCACCTGGGGCGTCGAAACGTTCCTCGGCCCGCACGTGGACTCCACCGACGCGATGGTCCGCCAGGTCGACGAGCAACTCCTCAAGATCGGCCGCTGCCGGCCGGGCGACATCGTCATCATCACCGCCGGCTCACCTCCCGGGGTCCCCGGCTCCACGAACCTGGTACGCGTCCACCACATCGGCGAGGCGGACAGCCCCCGCTAGCCCGGCCCCCTCCCTCAGTACTTCTTCCCGACGTGGGCGTCCATGAGGGCTACGCTGGCTTTGCGGGCGATGGAGACGGTGACGGCGGCGCGGCTCTGGTGCAGCGTCTTCCACTCGACGCCGAGCCGGTCGAGGGTGTCCGTGCAGAGCCGGATAATGTCAGTCGACGTATTCGTGAAGAAGTACCGCGGGTACTCGTAGCGCTTGCGCTCGCCGCCGACGAGCCGGGTGGTCCAGTTGATGACACGGCAGCCGTCGGAGTGGATGAGTCCGCGGAGGAACTCCCAGGGGTGATCGTCGACGATCTCCTGCTGCCAGGCTTCGAGTGCGATGGTGCGCGTGTGCTTCTTGCCGGGGCCGTGTTGGGGGAAGAAGCAGGGCCAGTGCTTGCTGTAACAGGTGACGTTCTGGCAGCCCTGGCGCTGGATGCGGAAGACCTTGTTGTCGGGACGCAGTACCTGCATCGCTTCGGCGCAGGCGTCGATCAGTCCGGGCCAGGCGTCAGCGCAGGCGATGCGGAGGAAGTAGACGCCTCGGTGGAGGTAGCTGAGGCAGCCGTCGCCGAGATAGAGGCCCAGTAAGTAGGCGTACGAGGCTTGGTTCTCGGGCTTACTCGGAGTGCCGTCGCACCTCGGGCACCCGGAGGCACTCTTCAGCGGTTCGATGCGGGTTTGCCAGGAGCGGAGGGCCGCGCGCGAGACGCCGATCTCCTTGCTGACGGAGTTCAGACTGCGGCCTTGTGCGACCAGCGCGAGTGCGCGCTTGCGTGTGCCCATGTCGTACATATGGCCGATGCTGGTGCTGCCGTGCCCACGGTGTGGGGCGAATCTAGGCGGCCTACACGATCAAGTGAAATCGATCCATTGGCCTGCCATCTTGGAAACGAAGGAAAGGTGCCCCAGGTGGGATTCGAACCCACACTGTCCGCTGTTTGAGAGCGGCCTCTCTAACCAGTTGGAGTACTGGGGCTTAAGAAAAGAAGGGACAGCATCCCCCCTCGCGCAACTACCTTACCGCAGCTAGGTAGGCTCATGGAAAGCAGATCTGCCCCGAACGAGGAGCCCCCGTGACCGCCCCCGAGTCGCCCCAGCCCGAAGAGACGACCGACGACGAACAGTCGCACGTCCCGCCGCTGACGACCCGTGTCGTCATCGCCGAGGACGAGGCCCTCATCCGGCTCGACCTCAAAGAGATGCTGGAGGAGGAGGGCTACACCGTCGTGGGCGAGGCCGGCGACGGTGAGAAGGCCATCGAGCTGGCCCGCGAGCACAAGCCGGACCTGGTGATCCTGGACGTGAAGATGCCCGTCCTGGACGGCATCTCCGCCGCCGAGAAGATCGCGGAGGAGTCCATCGCGCCGGTGCTCATGCTCACCGCGTTCTCCCAGCGCGACCTGGTCGAGCGGGCCAGGGACGCGGGCGCGATGGCGTACCTGGTGAAGCCATTTTCCAAGAGTGACGTGGTCCCGGCCATCGAGATGGCGGTGTCGCGCTTCACGGAGCTGAAGGCGCTGGAGCGCGAGGTCGCTGACCTCACGCAGCGCCTGGAGACGCGCAAGCTGGTGGACAGGGCGAAGTCGATCCTCCAGACGGAGTACGGCCTGTCGGAGCCCGCCGCGTTCCGCTGGATCCAGAAGACGTCGATGGACCGTCGTCTGTCGATGCAGCAGGTGGCGGAGGCGGTCATCGAGGACGCGCAGGAGAAGAAGGCAGCGAAGGGCTAGGGCCCCGCAGGGGGCGCGGGGAACTGCGCGCCGAGCCCCCACCGGCGGCCGGCCGAAAAAGACGGAGCGAGAGGAGGGCGGTCACCCCCACCGGGGTGACCGCCCTCTTGGCTGCTCAGGGCCCAGGGGCCAGGAGGAATCAGTCTTCGCCGAGGTAGGCCTTCCGCACGGACTCGTCGTGCAGCAGGTCCTGTCCCGTACCGGACAGGACGATGTTGCCGACTTCCATGACGTGGCCGTGGTCGGCCAGGGAGAGCGCGGCCTGGGCGTTCTGTTCGACGAGCAGGATGGTGGTGCCCTGGGATTTCAGTTCGGCGATGGTGTGCATGATTTTCTGCATCATGATCGGTGAGAGTCCCATGGAGGGTTCGTCGAGCATGAGCAGTTTGGGGCGTGACATGAGTGCGCGGCCCATGGCGAGCATTTGTTGTTCGCCGCCGGAGAGGGTGCCGGCGGCTTGTTTGCGGCGTTCTCCGAGGATGGGGAAGAGGTCGTAGGCGCGTTGGATGTCTTTTTCGATGCCTGTTTTGTCGTCGCGGAGGTAGGCGCCGAGTTGCAGGTTTTC
Source organism: Streptomyces sp. NPDC017940 (assembly GCF_044328435.1). NCBI lineage: Bacteria > Bacillati > Actinomycetota > Actinomycetes > Kitasatosporales > Streptomycetaceae > Streptomyces > Streptomyces sp. NPDC017940. Next base: position 1,189,810 of record NZ_JBIRHJ010000001.1, read on the forward strand.
GGTGATGGTGAGGCGGGGGAAGATGTGTCGGCCTTCGGGGGAGTGGGCGAGTCCGAGGGCGACGATTTTGTGGGCGGGGACGCCGTTGAGTGGCTGTCCGTCGAACATGATTTTTCCGGCGAGTGGTTTGAGGAGGCCGGAGAGGGTGCGCAGGGTGGTGGTCTTGCCTGCGCCGTTGGTGCCGATGAGGGTGACGACCTGTCCGGCTTGGACGCTGAAGGTGATGCCTTTGACGGCTTCGATCTTGCCGTAGGCGACCTTGAGGTCTTCGACTTCGAGCAGTGTGGTCACGGGGTCTTTCCTTCCGCCGAGGTGTCCGCGGAGCTGCTCGTGGAGGTGTCCGTGGGGCTGTCCGCGGAGGGTTCCGCGGGGGTGTCCGCCGTGCTGTCGGCCGTGGCGGTGGTGTCGGCTCCTGCTCCTGCCCCGGCTTCGGCTGCTTCGACTTCGGCGACCTCCGCGGCGCCGGGTGCGCCTTCGAAGGGTGTGCCGAGGTAGGCGGCGACGACGCGTTCGTCTGCCTGGACGGTTTCGGAGGTGCCTTCGACGAGTTTTTCGCCTTGGACGAGGACGGCGACGCGGTCGCAGAGGTTGAAGATGAACCGCATGTCGTGCTCGATGACGAGGATGGCGATGCCTTGGTCGCGGATGGCGAAGACGAGTTCTTCGGCGGCGCGGGTTTCTTGCGGGTTCATTCCTGCGGTGGGTTCGTCGAGCAGCAGGAGGCCGGGTTCGCTGGCGAGGGCGCGGGCGATCTCGAGCTTGCGTTGCTCGCCGTAGGGGAGGTTGCGGGAGAGGTGGTCGGCTTTGTGGGCGAGGCCGATGAATTCCAGGAGTTCCATGGCTCTGGCGTGTGAGGCGGCTTCGGCTTTTTTGAAGCCGGGGCCTCGGAGCAGCGCGGACCAGAGGCCTTCTTTTGTCCTTGTGTGTCGGCCCACGAGGACGTTTTCGAGGACGGTCATGTTGGCGAAGAGCCGGATGTTCTGGAAGGTGCGGGCGATGCCTGCGTCGGTGACGAGGTGGGGTTTGGCGGGGAGGACGGTGCCTTTGTAGGAGACCTTGCCTTCGGTGGGGACGTAGAGGCCGGTGAGGCAGTTGAAGAAGGTGGTCTTTCCGGCGCCGTTGGGTCCGATGAGGCCGACGATCTCGCCGCTGCGGACGGTGAGGTCGACGCCGCGTACGGCGGTGAGGCCGCCGAAGCGCATGGTGACGCCGCTGGCTTCGAGGACGGTCGTGGTGGTGGTTGTGGTGGTCATGGTTGTCACGCCCCCGCCTTGCTTGCGCCGACGGTGCCTTCGGGGAGTTTCTGCTGGTCTGGTACGTCGAGTTGGTCGGTCTCGTGGTATTCGAGCTGGGCGCGCTTGTTGGCGACGAGGCCTTCGGGCCGGAAGCGCATGAGCAGGATGAGGGCGAGGCCGAAGAGGAGGAGTTGGTAGTCCTCGAGGAATTGGAGTTTGGCGGGGATGAGGTAGAGCAGGGCCGCGCCGATGAGGGGTCCGCTGATGGTTCCCATGCCGCCGAGGATGACGGCGGCGAGCAGGAAGGCGGAGTTGGGTGGCACGGTGTTGGCGAAGAGGTACTGCTCGGGGGTGATGCTGTAGGAGACGTGTGCCTGGACGGTGCCGGCGAACCCGGCGAGGGTGGCGCCGAGGGCGAAGGCGATGAGTTTGACGCGGAAGCCGTTGATGCCCATGGCGGTGGCGGCGGTCTCGTCCTCGCGGATGGCGACCCAGGCGCGGCCGATGCGGGATTCCCCGGAGCGGCGGAAGACGAGGACGACGACGGCGGTGAAGAACAGCATCAGCAGGTAGTAGTTGGCGGGTCTGCTGAGGGTGAAGCCGAGGACTTCGTGTTCGACGCCGAGGTTCCAGCCGAAGATCTCCAGGTCGGGGATGTTCGGGATGCCTTGGGCGCCGTTGGTGAGGTCGGGGCCGGCGCTGCCGTTGAGGTTGTTCATGGTGATGCGGAAGATCTCGCCGAAGCCGAGGGTGACGATGGCGAGGTAGTCGCCGCGCAGTCGCAGGGTGGGGGCGCCGATGATGACGCCGAAGGCGAGGGAGGCGGCGGCGCCGGCGAGGACGGCGGCCCAGAAGGGGAAGTGGACGTCGAAGGTGGAGGCGGGGGATCCGGAGACCAGGGCGGCGGTGTAGGCGCCGACGCCGAGGAAGGCGACGTATCCGAGGTCGAGGAGTCCGGCGAGTCCGACGACGACGTTCAGGCCGAGGGCGACGGTGGCGAAGATGAGGATGTTGACGCCGATGAGGGCGTAGCTGGCGTCGCTCTGGGTGAAGGGGAACATGGCCGCGGCGATGATGGCGGCGGTGAGGGTGACGTTGCGGTGTTTGGCGGTGAGTGTGTTGAGGCGGGGGATGAGTCCGGCTCGGTTGAGTGCGGTGGCGCCGAGGATGGTGGTGATGAGGAAGCCGATGAAGAGTTCGGAGTAGGCCTCGATGCCGTAGGCGAAGACGTAGAGGCCGATGCCGAACGCGGCGGCGATGATGAGGATCTCTATCCAGTCGGGCAGGGTTCTGGCGCGTGGTGGTGGGGGTGCTTTGAGGCTGTGGCGCAGGCGTTGCCAGGGGTTTGCGTGGGGTTCGTCGGTGGGGAGGTCGGGGGGGAGTGCGAGGGCGCCGATGGTGGCGATGAGGGCGCCGATGCCGGAGACCCAGGCGCCGGGTTCGAGGTTGACGATGCCGCCGAGGTGTTCGGCGATGGCGCCCATGGTGTAGCCGGTGCTGCCTAGGACGCCGAGGCTGAGGAGGAGGACGGGGCTGTTGGTGCCGCCGGGGGTGAGCCAGCGGAGGCCTCGGATGCCGTGGCTGGAGAGGGCGAAGAGGAGGGTGAGGGCGGCGCCGGTGAGGGTGACGACTTGGAGGCCGCCGGGGTAGCCGGTGACGGTGAGGTTGCCGGGGAAGGCGGTGGTCCAGGTCCAGGCGAGGAAGGTGCCGATGAGGGCGGTTGCGGAGCCTGCGAGGACGGCGATGCGGGCTGCGTTGGGGGGCAGCGGCAGGGTGGCGGTGGGGGCGTTCGCCGGGGTTTTGGCGGTGGTGCCCGTGGTGTTGGTGGTCATGGGTATCACGCCCGATCCGCGACGCGTTCGCCGAGTAGGCCTTGGGGCCTCAGGAGGAGGACGAGGATGAGGAGGGCGAAGGCCCACACGTCCTTCCAGGCGCCGCCGCCGAACTGTTCCATGCCGGGTACGTCGGCCATGTAGCCGGTGGCGAGGGCTTCGGCGACGCCGAGGACGATGCCGCCGAGCATGGCGCCGTAGATGTTGCCGATGCCGCCGAGTACGGCTGCGGTGAAGGCTTTGAGGCCCATGATGAAGCCCATTTTGAAGCCGACCTGGCCGTTGTGGAGGCCGTATCCGACGGCTGCGACGGCGGCGAACGCGGCGCCGATGGCGAAGGCCATGACGATGATGCGGTCGGTGTTGATGCCCATGAGCTTGGCGGTGTCGGGGTCCTGTGCGGTGGCCTGCATGCCGCGTCCGGTGCGGGTCTTGTTGACGTAGTAGGCGAGGGCCAGCATGCACAGGGGGGCGGCGAGGATGAGGAAGAAGTCACCGCGTTGGACGTCGGCGCCGAAGATGTGTACGGGTTCGCCGCTGAACTGCGGGAAGGTGCGGTCCTTCTTGGCGTCGGGGTACCACTTCCAGACGGCCTGCTGGAGCAGGATGGACAGGCCGATGGCGGTGATGAGGGGTGCGAGGCGTGGTGCGCCGCGCAGGGGTCGGTAGGCGAAGCGTTCGGCGGCGGTGCCGACGGCGACGGAGCATATGACGCCGCCGATGATCATGAGTGGGATCGCGGCGAGCAGCGAGAACCCGTCGGGTAGCCACAGGGAGACGGTGAGGGCGCCGAAGCCGCCGACCATGAAGATCTCGCCGTGGGCGAAGTTGATGAGCTGGACGATTCCGTAGACCATCGTGTAGCCGATCGCGATGAGACCGTACATCGCGCCGAGGATGAGTCCATTGGCCAGCTGTTGCGGCAGTTCGTTCACCGCAGGCCCTCCGTTGGGTGGTTCGGATATGGCACCGCGCGGGAGCGCTGGTAGCGCTTCCCGCGCGGTCGGGAGTCAATGCCTTGGTCGAGGTCTAGCGGGGCTTGTAGGCCTCGCTGAACTTCGATGCCCACTTGTTGCTCTTGATTTCGTACGCGGTCATCATGGTGTTCGTGGTGTCGCCGTACTCGTCGAAGGAGACGCTGCCGGTGACGCCGTCGAACTTGACCTTGCTCATGGCTTCGAGGACCTTGACGCGGCCGTCGGAGGGGAGCTTTCCGCCGTTGTCGGTGACGGCGATCTTCACGGCTTCGATGATGGCCCAGGTGGCGTCGTAGGTGCCGCCGCCGTAGGTCTCCATGTTCTCTTTGTAGTTCTTGTTGTATTCGTCGATGAACTTCTTCGCGGAGGGGAGTTCTTCGACGGGGGCGCCGACGGAGGTGCCGAGGTCGCCTTCGGCCTTCTTGTTGAGCTTCGGGAACTCTTCGCTCTTCATGCCGTCGCCGCCCATGAGCGGGACCTTGGCGCCGGATTCCTTGAGCTGCTGGCTGAGGGGGGCGGCGGCGGGGTATTCGCCGCCGTAGTAGACGGCTTGGGCGCCGGTGCCCTTGACCTTGGAGGCGACGGACTTGAAGTCGCGGTCCTCGGGGTTCACGTGGTCCTGGCCGACGATCTTGCCGCCGAGGTCGGTGAAGGTGTCCTTGAAGGAGGCGGCGAGGCCGGCGCCGTAGGTCTTCTGGTCGTCGATCAGGTAGACCTTCTTGATCTTTGCCTTCTGGATCAGGTACTGGGCGGCGAACTGGCCCTGGACCTGGTCGGTCGTGGCGGTCCTGAAGAAGGTCTTGAACTGCCGCTTCTTGTCGCCCTTCTTCCAGCCGTCGCCCTGGGTGAGCTCGGTTCCGGTGTTGGCCGGGGAGACCTGGGTGAGGTTGGCGTCGTTGAGGGGCTTCTGCATCGACTGGGAGACGCTGGAGTTCAGGGGGCCGACGACGCCGATGACGTCCTTGTTGCTGATGAACTTCTGGGCGTTCTGGCCGCCGACGGAGGGCTGGGCCTGGTCGTCGAGGGGCTGGAGCTTGAACTCGACGCCGTCGACCGTGTTCTCCTTGTTGGCCGTCTTGACGGCGAGTTCGGCGGAGTTGCGCATGCCGATGCCGAGTGCGGAGAGGTCGCCGGTCAGGGGGGCGTCGAAGCCGATGGTGACCGTGGTCTTGTCGCCGCTGCCGTTGTCGTCGGAGTCCTTGTCGTCGCGCGACCCGCAGGCGGTGAGGGTGAGGGCTCCGGTGGTCAGCACCGTGGTGAGTATGAGCGCGGAACGGTTTCGCACGATGGGTCCTTTCCCTGGCGCGGCCACCTCGGCGGAGGTGCCGTGAAGATCGCCGGGCCGTACTGGTGGTGGTACAGGGCCGTGCAATTCAGTTCGCGCCCGGCGGCGCGGTGACTGGCCGTGACTCTAAGGGGGCAATTGATCCAGGTGGAGTGGTCGGACCAAGGCTGTGACGCTCTTGTTATGCCACGGAGTATTCCGCGCTGGAACGCAGGGGGTGGTTGTGGCGGAATCTGCATGCTTCGGCAGATACTGACCTCGGAAAACGTGCAGGACCGTTGACTGGTTTCACTCATGACAGCGGTGTTCGGGGCGTATGCGGGGTGCGTCCGCGAGTAAATGATCTTTTGCGGCCGCGGGGTGCTTCCTGTGGGTCTCGGCGGGATTGCACGGGCATTACGCAGCGTTACCGCAAAAGAGTGGAGTCCGGCATTCCGGGGCACTTTTCCGCCTTCGCGAATGTGTGCGGTCAGGAGTGTTTTTGCGTAGCACTCCTGTTTTCCCTGTGAAGAGTGCGGTGTCCGCCCGGGTGCCGGGGGATGCGTGGATAGGGCATCGGTTCGACGCGCCGCGAATACGGTTGGTGACGACGCGTGTCCGTTATTCGGACGCCATACCGGCGAGGGGCAATCGTCGCTTTGCTTTTCGTTCGTGGGCGCGCGAGGGCGGGGAAGTGCGTCCGGCACGGCGCCACCAGCGACTTCGTGCCCGAGCCAACCGCGGCAGGAGATGGGTTGCGCACCGGGCGCGGGCCGGGCGCCCAGCGGTTTCCGGCCCGCAGGGGTTTCGCGCCGCGCGCGCCCGGAGCGGTGCGAGCGCTCGGGCCGGGGTGCCGGGGCGGGCCCGTACTTGGGCCGCGCTTCGTAAGTCTGTGCTTGAGCGGTGCTTCGTAAGCCTGTGCTTGGGTCGCGCTTCGTGCGCCTGTGGTCGGGTGGGGGCGGGTGTGTCCCTGCCCCGGGGTGAGGCCGGGCGCGGCCCGGCCCCGTACGCGGGGGCCGGACCGTACCCGTACAGGGGCGGCGCAGGCCGTGCTCCCGGGCTCAGGCGGTGGTGTCGCCGCTGCCCGCTGCTCCGGGGCCGCCGGTCGCCCCACCCTTGGCCACGGGGCGCAGCATGCACGTCAGGCGGGCGGTGCACACGCGCTTGTCGGCCTCGTCGCTGATGACGATCTCGTACGTGGCGGTGGAGCGGCCCCGGTGCACCGGGGTGGCCACGCCGGTGACCAGGCCGGAGCGGACGCCGCGGTGGTGTGTGCAGTTGAGGTCGACGCCCACGGCGAACTTCGTGCTGCCGCCGTGCAGCATGGCGCCGATCGAGCCGAGGGTCTCGGCGAGGACGGCGGACGCGCCGCCGTGGAGCAGGCCGTACGGCTGGGTGTTGCCCTCGACCGGCATGGTGCCGACGACGCGCTCGGCGGATGCCTCCACTATGTGCACGCCCATGCGGTCGCCGAGGTGGCCCGCGGAGAAGAGTGCGGGCAGGTCGACGCCGAGCGTGGCGTACTCGTCGACGACCTCTTGCGGGAACTTCGTCGTGTGCTGCTCACCCATCGGTCCTGGCTCCGTTCGTCGACGACACCTGTGCACGACGGCGGCCGCGGCGGCCCGCCGGTTGCTGAGCGAACGCTCAGTCGGTCGGCGATTGTTCCAGGCGCACGACCACGGACTTGCTGGCGGGGGTGTTGCTGGTGTCGGCCGTGGCGTCGAGCGGGACCAGGACATTGGTCTCGGGGTAGTACGCGGCGGCGCAGCCCGGTGCCGTCGGGTAGTGCACGACGCGGAAGCCGGGGGCGCGCCGCTCGACGCCGTCCGTCCACTCGCTGACCAGGTCGGTGTACGAGCCGTCGGTGAGGCCGAGGTCGCGGGCGTCGTCGGGGTTGACGAGGACGACGCGGCGGCCGTTTTTGATGCCTCGGTAGCGGTCGTCGAGGCCGTAGACGGTGGTGTTGTACTGGTCGTGGGAGCGCAGGGTTTGCAGGAGCAGGCGGCCTGCGGGCAGGCGTGGGTACTCCACGGGTGCGGTGGTGAAGTTGGCCTTGCCGGTGGCTGTCGGGAAGCGGCGCTCGTCGCGCGGGGCGTGCGGCAGGGTGAAGCCGCCGGGCTCGGCGACGCGTGCGTTGAAGTCCTCGAAGCCGGGGACCACGCGCGCGATGCGGTCGCGCACCGAGGCGTAGTCCCTCTCGAAGTCCTCCCAGGGCGTCGCCGACTCCGCGCCGAGGACGCGGCGGGCGAGGCGGCACACGATGGCGGGCTCGGACAGCAGGTGCGGGCTCGCGGGGTCGAGGCGGCCGCGGGAGGCGTGCACCATCCCCATGGAGTCCTCGACGGTCACGAACTGTTCGCCGCCGGCCTGGACGTCGCGTTCGGTGCGGCCCAGTGTCGGCAGGATCAGGGCGCGGGCGCCGGTCACGGCGTGGGAGCGGTTCAGCTTGGTGGAGACGTGCACCGTGAGGCGGGCGCGTCGCATCGCGGCCTCCGTGACGTCGGTGTCCGGTGAGGCGGCGACGAAGTTGCCGCCCATCGCGAAGAACACCTTCGCGTCGCCGTCGCGCAGCGCCTTGATGGCGCGGACGACGTCCAGGCCGTGGTGGCGCGGCGGGGCGAAGCCGAACTCCTTCTCCAGGGCGTCGAGGAACGCGGGGGCGGGCCGCTCGAAGATGCCCATCGTGCGGTCGCCCTGGACGTTCGAGTGGCCGCGCACCGGGCACACGCCGGCGCCCGGCCTGCCGATGTTGCCGCGCAGGAGCAGGAAGTTGACGACCTCGCGGATCGTGGGCACGGCGTGCTTGTGCTGGGTGAGGCCCATCGCCCAGCACACGACCGTGCGCTTCGAGGCGAGGACCATGCGCAGCGCCTCCTCGATGCGGGCGCGGTCGAGGCCCGTCGCGGTCAGCGTCTGGTCCCAGTCGGCGGCGCGGGCGGCGGCCACGAAGTCCTCGTACCCGTGGGTGTGCTCGCGTACGAAGTCCTCGTCGACGGCGCCCTGTGTGTCCAGGATCAGTTTGTTCAGGAGGCGGAAGAGGGCTTGGTCGCCGCCGATGCGGATCTGGAGGAAGAGGTCGGTGAGGGCGGTGCCCTTGAGCATGCCCTGGGGGGTCTGCGGGTTCTTGAAGCGCTCCAGGCCCGCCTCGGGCAGCGGATTCACGGTGATGATCTTCGCGCCGCCGCGCTTGGCCTGCTCCAGGGCGGAGAGCATGCGGGGGTGGTTGGTGCCGGGGTTCTGCCCGGCCACGATGATCAGGTCGGCTTTGTGGAGGTCTTCGAGCAGGACGCTGCCCTTGCCGACGCCGAGCGTCTCGGTGAGGGCCGAGCCCGAGGACTCGTGGCACATGTTGGAGCAGTCGGGGAGGTTGTTCGTGCCGAGCTCGCGGGCGAACAGCTGGTAGAGGAACGCCGCCTCGTTGCTGGTGCGTCCCGAGGTGTAGAAGAGGGCCTCGTCGGGGGAGCCGAGGGCGGCCAGCTCCTCGGCGACGATGTCGAAGGCCCGCTCCCAGGGCACCGGCTCGTAGTGGTCGGCGCCCTCCGCCAGATACATGGGGTGGGTGAGGCGGCCCTGCTGGCCCAGCCAGTACCCGCTGCGGGTGGCGAGGTCGGTGACGGGGTGCGCGGCGAAGAAGTCGGGGGTGACGCGGCGCAGCGTCGCTTCCTCGGCGACGGCCTTCGCGCCGTTCTCGCAGAACTCCGCGGTGTGCCGGTGCTCGGGCTCCGGCCAGGCGCAGCCGGGGCAGTCGAAGCCGTCCTTCTGGTTGACGCGCAGCAGGGTGAGGGCCGTGCGCCGCACACCCATCTGCTTCTGCGCGACGCGCAGGGTGTGGCCGATGGCGGGCAGACCGGCGGCGGCGTGCTGCGCCTCGGTGACCTGGGGCGCGTCCTGGACCGGGTCGCCCTTGGGCGGCTTGCTTGCCATGGCCTGCTCCTCTTCGAGCGCATGCGTGAGATACGTCTCCGATACTCCCACGCGCCACTGACACAGCCGCCGGGCGGGCTCGTGGTGGCCTGAGTGTCAGTGCGGCGTGGCAGGATCGGGGGCGTGGCAGAAACAGCAGCGAAGAAGAAGTCCGCGCCCGCCGCGAAGGCGGCGAAGAAGGCGACCCCGGCCGGCAGCGGTGAGCGTCCCCGCCTGCTCCTGATGGACGGGCACTCCTTGGCGTACCGGGCGTTCTTCGCGCTGCCCGCGGAGAACTTCACGACGGCGACGGGCCAGCCGACGAACGCGATCTACGGCTTCGCGTCGATGCTGGCGAACACGCTGCGCGACGAGGCGCCCACGCACTTCGCGGTGGCCTTCGACGTCTCCCGCAAGACCTGGCGCTCCGAGACGTATCAGGAGTACAAGGCGAATCGCTCCAAGACCCCCGACGAGTTCAAGGGGCAGGTCGAGCTGATCGGCGAGCTGCTCGACGCGATGGGCGCGGTGCGGTTCGCGGTCGACGGCTTCGAGGCGGACGATGTGATCGCCACCCTCGCCACGCAGGCGGAGGCGGCCGGTTTCGAGGTCCTGATCGTCACCGGTGACCGGGACTCCTTCCAGCTGATCTCCGACCACGTGACGGTGCTGTATCCCACGAAGGGCGTCTCGGAGCTGACGCGCTTCACCCCGGCGAAGGTCGAGGAGAAGTACGGCCTGACCCCGGCCCAGTATCCGGACTTCGCGGCGCTGCGCGGCGACCCGTCGGACAACCTGCCCGGCATCCCCGGCGTGGGCGAGAAGACCGCCGCGAAGTGGATCACCCAGTTCGGTTCGTTCGCGGAGCTGGTGGAGCGCGCCGACGAGGTCAAGGGCAAGGCCGGGCAGAACTTCCGCGACCACTTGGAGTCGGTGCGGCTCAACCGCCGTCTGACCGAGCTGGTGCGGGACGTGGAGCTGCCGAGGACGGTCGCCGACCTGGAGCGTGCCGCGTACGACCGCAAGGGCGTCGCGATGGTCCTCGACACCCTGGAGATCCGCAATCCCTCGCTGAGGGAGCGGCTCCTTGCCGTGGACCCGGGCGCGGAGCAGGCCGAGGAGGCCCCGCCCGCCGAGGGCATCGACCTGGACGGCTCGGTCCTCGGCGCCGGTGAGCTCACGGGCTGGCTCGCCGAGCACGGCGACGCGGTCCTCGGTCTGGCCACGGTCGACTCCTGGCAGCTCGGCGCCGGCTCGGTCACCGAGGTCGCGCTCGCGGCGGCCGGTGGCGCCGCCGCCTGGTTCGACCCGGCCCGCCTCGACCAGGCCGACGAGAACGCCTTCGCGGCCTGGCTCGCCGCCCCCGACAAGCCCAAGGTCCTGAACAACGCCAAGGGGGTGATGCGTGTCTTCGCCGAGCACGGCTGGAGCGTCGACGGCATCACCATGGACACCTCCCTCGCGGCCTATCTGGTCAAGCCGGGCCGCCGCTCCTTCGACCTGGACGCGCTGTCCCTGGAGTATCTGGGCCGGGAGCTGGTGCCCGCGGCGGCGGCGGACGGCGGGCAGCTGGCGTTCGGCGAGCCCGACGAGGACGCCGAGGGCGCCGCGGCCGACGAGCTGATGGTGCGCGCCCGCACCATCCTCGACCTGGGCACCGCCTTCGGTGACCGGCTGGCGGAGGTGAACGCCGCAGGGCTCCTCAAGGACGTCGAGCTGCCCACCTCCACCCTCCTGGCCCGCCTGGAGCGGTACGGCATCGCGGCCGACCGCGCCCACCTGGAGGCCATGGAGCAGCAGTTCGCCGGTGCCGTGCAGCAGGCGGTGAAGGAGGCGCACGCCGCGGCGGGCCACGAGTTCAACCTGGGCTCGCCCAAGCAGCTCCAGGAAGTCCTCTTCGGCGAGCTGGGCCTGCCCAGGACGAAGAAGACGAAGACCGGGTACACCACGGACGCCGACGCCCTCGCCTGGCTCGCCGCCCAGACGGACAACGAACTGCCCGTCATCATGCTGCGCCACCGCGAGCAGGCGAAGCTGCGCGTCACCGTCGAGGGCCTGGTCAAGTCGATCGCCGCGGACGGCCGCATCCACACGACGTACAACCAGACGGTGGCCGCCACCGGGCGGCTGTCGTCGACGGACCCGAACCTCCAGAACATCCCGGTGCGCACCGACGAGGGCCGGGCCATCCGCCGCGGCTTCGTCGTCGGTGAGGGCTTCGAGTCCCTGATGACCGCCGACTACAGCCAGATCGAACTGCGCGTGATGGCGCACCTGTCGGAGGACGAGGGCCTCATCGAGGCGTTCACCTCCGGCGAGGACCTGCACACCACGGTGGCCTCGCAGGTGTTCGGCGTGGAGCGCTCCGCCGTCGACGCCGAGATGCGCCGCAAGATCAAGGCGATGTCGTACGGCTTGGCGTACGGCCTGTCGGCGTTCGGGCTCTCGCAGCAGCTCGGCATCGAGGCGGGCGAGGCGCGCGCCCTGATGGACACCTACTTCGAGCGCTTCGGCGGGGTGCGGGACTATCTGCGCCGCGCCGTCGACGAGGCCCGCGCCACGGGGTACACGGAGACGATGCTCGGCCGCCGCCGCTATCTCCCCGACCTCAACAGCGACAACCGGCAGCGGCGCGAGATGGCTGAGCGCATGGCGCTGAACGCGCCGATCCAGGGGACCGCCGCGGACATCGTGAAGGTCGCCATGCTGAACGTGGACCGGGCGCTGACGCAGGAGGGGCTCTCCTCGCGGATGCTGCTCCAGGTCCACGACGAAATCGTCCTGGAGGTCGCTCCCGGCGAGCGGGGGGCGGTCGAGGGTCTCGTCCGCCGGGAGATGGTGGGGGCTGTTTCGCTGCGGGCGCCGTTGGATGTGTCGGTGGGGGTGGGGGGCGACTGGGAGTCGGCCGCGCATTAGCCTCTGGCCGGCTGGGGGTACCGGAGTCCCCTGGCCGGCTGGGGGGTGCCGGTTGTCGGCCTCTGGGCGGCTGAGGGGGCCGGTTGTCGCGCTGCGCGCTTGTCCTCAAGCGCCGGACGGGCTGGGTTTTGCGTCCCGGGGTTGTTTGGCCGCGGGCTCGTGGGTGGGTTGTCGCGCTGCGCGCTCGTCCTCAAACGCCGGACGGGCTTGGGTTTTGCGTCCCGGGGGTTGGTTGGCCGCGGGCCCGTGGGTGGGGTGTCGCGCTGCGCGCTCGTCCTCAAGCGCCGGACGGGCTATAGGGGTACCGGGCGGGCGGGGCGTCGGACGGGCTTGGCAGGCGCCGGGCGGGCTGGGCCGGTTGGCTCCTGGGTGTGAACGCCCAGTAGTCGTGGGCGTAACGTGCGGGGCCGGGACGATGCTGTGACGTGGTAATCGGGAAAATCGGGCACGAACAGGTGTCTCGGCTCGTGAAGTTGTCGTAGTGTCGCCTGAGTCGTTCCGGGAGGGCGCGCGGGCGCGCGGAGTCGGGGCGGGGCAGGGTCGTCAAGGGGAGGGGCATACGGACATGGCGGCGGTATTCGGCAGGCGGATGCGCAGGACCGCGGTGACCACCGCTGTCGCCGCCGCGGCGGTGGCGGCGCTGGCCGCCTCGCAGGCGCCGGGCGCGACGGGCGACGACGCGCGGGACGACCGGGCGGGCGCCGCGGGCTCCTCGCCGTCACCGGACGGCGACTCCGCGACCGGCAACTCGCCGTACTACACGGACCTGCCGCCCCTGCGGAGTCCCGCACCGCCGACCGGCAAGCCCGGCGGACCCGGCACCGGCGAGCGGGAAGCGGGCCTGCCCGCCACCGTTCTCGACGCGTACAAGAAGGCCGAGACGGCCGTGCGCACGGACCGGCCCGGCTGCAACCTGCCCTGGCAGCTGCTCGCCGCCATCGGCAAGGTCGAGTCGGGCCAGGCCCGCGGCGGCCGCGTCGACGCCGACGGCACGACGTTCACGCCGATCCTCGGCCCGGTGCTCAACGGCAACGGCTTCGCGAGGATCACCGACACCGACCGCGGTGCCTACGACGGCGACACCACGCACGACCGCGCCGTCGGCCCCATGCAGTTCATCCCGTCGACGTGGGCCTTCGCGGGCAAGGACGGCAACGGCGACGGCAAGAAGGACCCCAACAACATCTACGACGCCGCGCTCGCCGCCGCCCACTACCTGTGCGCGAACGACCGCGACCTCGCCGTCGACGACGACCTGCACGCCGCGATCCTCAGCTACAACCGCTCCACGGAGTACCTGAACACGGTCCTGTCGTGGCTGGAGTACTACCGCAAGGGCACCCACGAGGTTCCCGACGGCACCGGTGTCCTGCCCGACGACCGCAGCGACACCACACAGCCGAGCCTGCCGAACCTGCCGAACCGGCCCACGCACCCCACCCCCGGACCCAGCAGCCCGCCCACCTCGCCCGCCCCCGGGCCGAAGCCCCTGCCCTCGCCGCACAAGCCCGACAAGCAGACCGGCGAGAAGCCGGGCGAGAAGCCCGACGAGGCGCACCGGCCCGGTACTCCCGACCCCAACACCGGCACCCACAGGCCGCCCACCCCGGGCAAGCCCGGCGAAGGCACCGGCAATCCCGAGCCGCCGAAGCCGCCGAAGCCCCCGAAGCCGTCCGAGCAGGTCGCCCGGCTGGCGAACGCGGGCGCCGACGAGCTCACCGCGACCACGGGCGACGCCTTCGAGGACCGCGTCGCCGTCAAGGCCGAGACCCGCTCGGGCCTCGGCGTCGCCAAGGTCAAGGTGCGGTTCACCGTCTCCGGCGACACCGACGCCCGCTTCGAGGGCGGCGCCCGCAGCGTCACCGTCACCACGACCGCCACCGGCACGGCGACGGCGCCCGAGCTCCGGGCGGGCGAGCGGACCGGCGAGTTCACCGTCCGGGCCCGCGTCGTGGACCGCTCCCTGAGCGCCGTCGAGGTGCCCGCGACCGTCACCGCGCCCCGCGCCGACGCCCTGGAGCGCATCGGCGACACCCCGCTGACCAGCGCCCCCGGCCAGGAGTTCGCCGAGCGCCTGCGCGTCAGGGCGACGTACGAGGGGGAGCGCGCCGCGGGCGTCGCCGCGACCGCCACGCTCCTCAAGTCGGCGAAGGACGCCACCGCCGCCGACGAGGGTCCCTACTTCAAGGGCGCGGACGGCAAGCCGGTGCGCGCACTCACGGCCCTCAAGACCGACGCCGAGGGCAAGCTGCTGCTGCCGGAGCTGTACGCCGACGACACCGCGGGGACGTACCTCCTGCGCATCGTCACCCACGGCGGAGCCACCCTCACCGTCGAGCTGAAGGTGGCGGCACCGGCCGCCTAGCGCCGCACGGCCTAGCGCCGCACCGCCTCGCGCCGATCCCGACGCAGCACGCGAACCGCCTCCAGCCCCCCCGGGGCCTGGGGCGGTTTCGTGTGCGACGTGTTCTCATCTGGCCCGCACGTTGCTACGGTGCCCCCGCCCTGACGCACAGTCAGTTCTTCGGGAGGCCCCGTATGCGTGCCCTCGTCGCCGCGGCCGTCGGGCTCGCCGCCGCCCTGGCCCTGGTCCTCACGGTCACCGCCATCGGCGCCCCGACCGGCGACACCTCGCCCGAACCGCTGCTCACCACCGTCCCCGAGCACCCGTAGGGAGGGCCGAGATGCGCCGCAAGGCCGGCCTGGTCCTGCTCGCCCTCGCCGTCTTCTGCGCGGCCATGTCCCCCCTGCTGCGCTGGTACGCCTTCCCCCGCCTGGTCAAGGTCCCCGCCGGCCGGTACCAGACGATGGTCCTGGAGGCGAAGCCCGCGACCCTCATCGACTACGCCACGATGAAGGCCAGGAAGGTCCCGAAGATCACCGTCGTACAGACCCTCAAGGGCAACGTCGAGGCGTCCGAGAAGATCGAGAGGAACGACGGGGACTCCTCGCGGGACGTCGTGGTCTGGGACGGCCTCTCCTACATCCAGGGTCCCGACGGGAAGATGGTCTCCAAGATCCCCGAGCGGTACATCTTCGACGCCCACAGCCAGGAACCCGTCCACGCCACCGGCGAGATGGTCGACGGCGACCCCGTCGAGCGGGAGGGCATCGAGTTCAAGTGGCCCTTCCTGACCGAGAAGCGGGACTACGCCTACTTCGACGCGCAGGCCCGCGTCACCAAGCCCATCCACTACCAGGGCACACGGAAGTTCCGCGGCGTCGACGTCTACTACTTCGAACAGACCATCCCCTGGACCGAGGTCCCCCTGCCCAAGACGCTCCCCGTCAAGGGCATCACCCCGCGGTCCATCGCCGGAACGGGTACGACGCGCTGGTACACCACGGTCCGCAAGTTCTGGGTCGAACCCACCACGGGAGCGCCCGTGTACGGCGAGGAGATCCACCGGGAGGAGCTGCGGGGCGGCACCCTCCTCGGCGACCGGGACAAGGTCACCGCGTTCTTCGGGCACGTGAAGATGCGCGAGGACTACATCCGGGACACCGTCGACCTGGTCAAGTCCCAGCGGGTCCTCGTCCTGCTCATGACCTCGTACCTGCCGTGGGGCCTGCTCGTCGGCGCCGCGCTGCTCCTGGCCCTCGCCCTGTGGCTCGAGGCCCGCGGCCGCCGCCCCGGCGATCCGGCCCCCACGGCCGACCGGGCCCCGGAGCCGCAGCCCGCCGACGTGTGAGCACGCGGCGGCGGGCGGTGGCTCAGGACCGCTCCTGCCGGGCCTTGGTGTGCCGGGTCGGCGCCGCCGTCGCGGGGTCCTCGGGCCACGGGTGCCGCGGGTAGCGGCCGCGCAGTTCCGCGCGCACGGAGCGGTAGCCGTCGCGCCAGAACGAGGCGAGGTCGGCGGTCACCGCGGCCGGGCGGCCCGCGGGCGACAGCAGGTGCACGAGCAGCGGCACGCCCGCCACCCGCGGAGTGTCGTCGAGCCCGAACATCTCCTGCAACTTGACGGCGAGCACGGGCTGTTCGGGGTTGGTGTAGTCCACCCTGATCCGTGATCCGCTCGGTACGGCGACGCGCTCGGGCGCCAGTTCGTCGAGGCGCGCCGCCTCGCCGGTGGCCCACGGCAGCAGCCGCGTCAGGGCCCGGCCCGCGTCGATGCGGCCGAGGTCTGCGCGGCGCCGGGCGCGGCCGAGCTCCGGTTCGAGCCAGCCGTCGGCCCCGTCGAGGAGCGCGTCGTCGGACACGTCGGGCCAGGGGGCGCCGAGGTGGCGGTGCAGGAACCGCAGCCGCTCGCGCAACGCCTCGCCGTCCCGGTCCCAGCGCAGCAGCCCGAGCCCCGCACGCCGCAGCCCCTGAAGGAGCCCGTCCCGTACGAGTCCGGGGTCCGGGTTCCTGAGCGGGCGCACCGCGAGCTCCACCGCGCCGAGCCGCTCCACGTGCCGGGCGAGCAGGTCGCCGTCGGCCCAGGCCACCTCGTCCCGCTCGGTGTGCAGCGGCGCGGCGGCGGCGCGGGCCGTGTCCTCGTCGACCACGGCTGCGAGCCGCACCCGCGCGTGCCCCGCACCGGCGGGCCTGTTGGCCACCGCGACCGCGATCCAGGGCGCCCCCGCGAGCCCCGACCCCGCACCCACCTCGGCCCGGGTCCCCCCGACCATCAGATACGTACCGTCCTCCTGCCGCCGGGCGACCCGCTCGGGAAACCCCAGCGCGACGACACTCCCGACCACGAGATCGTCCCCCGGGCCCCGGGCTCCAACCCGTCCCGCACCTCCGCTCGCGGCACCGGTCCCGTTCCTGCCCGAGGTGCCGGACGCGTCCCCGACCTGCGAAGCCCCGCCCGCAACGCCAGGACCCCCCGCTTCCGGTTCGGGCTCAGGCCCGCGTTCACGGGTGGCTGGGTGGGGGACACTCCGCGCCGAAGGCGCGGACCCCGATGCGGAGCTGCCGGACGAGGACGAGAGAGGTGAGGACGAGAGAGGCGAGGACGAGAGAGGCGAGGACGAGTCGGCGGACGCCGTGAGGCGGGAGGTCTCCCGGCGCCAGCGTGCCGCGTACGCGTCACCCCCGCGCCGCGCGCCCCGCAACACCCCGGCGAGGTCGTCCCCGTACGCACGGGGAGGCTCCTCGCTGAGCAGAGCGACCACCTCCGCGGCCCGCCGCGAGCCGACCCGCGGCGCCGCGTCCAGCAGCGCCCGGGCGAGCCGGGGATGCACCCCGGCCCGGGACAGCCGCACCCCCCGGTCGGTGACCCGCCCCGTCCCCGCGTCCACCGCCCCGATCGCGGCGAGGACGTCCCGCGCGGCGGCCATCGCCCCCGCGGGCGGCGCGTCCAGGAGGGCGAGCCCGGCCGCCCCGGGGTCCCCCCAGCACGCTGCCTGGAGCGCGAACGCGGTCAGGTCCGCCACCTTGATCTCCGGCGCGGGGAACCGGGGGAGCCGGACGTCCTCCGCCTCCGCCCAGCACCGGTACACCGCCCCCGGCGCCTCCCGCCCGGCGCGCCCCGCCCGCTGCCGCCCGGACGCCTGCGAAGCCCGCACCGTCACCAGCGAGGAGAGCCCCCGCGCGTGGTCGACGCGCGGCTCCCTCGCGAGGCCGGAGTCCACCACCACCCGCACACCCGGCACCGTCAGGGACGACTCGGCCACGGACGTGGCGAGGACGACCCGGCGCCGCGTACCGCCCGCGAGCACCGCGTCCTGCACCGCCGCGGGCGCCCGCCCGTGCACCTGAAGCACCTCGACACCGCCCGCGCCGTCCACCTCGCCCCCGGCCTCCAGCTGTGCCGCCACGCGCCCGATCTCCCCCACTCCGGGCAGGAAACACAGCACGTCCCCCGTGCGCTCCCGCAGGGCCCGCCGCACCACGGCGGCGACATGCGTGAGCTGCGCCGGGTCGACACGCGTCCCGTGCGGTGGCCGTACGGGGCGTGCGGGCGGCGCCCACACCACCTCCACGGGGTGCGCGGTCCCGGCGGCCGTCACCACGGGGGCGCCGCCGAGGACCCGCGCCCACCCCTGCGCGTCCGTGGTCGCCGACGCCGCGATCAGCTTCAGCTCCGGGCGCAGCGCCTCGCGCACGTCGACCAGGAAGGCCGCGACCGTATCGGCGTCCAGGTGCCGCTCGTGGCACTCGTCGATCACGACGGCGTCCACACCGGCGAGCTCCGGGTCCCGCTGGAGGCGCTGGAGCAGCACCCCGGTCGTGACGACCTCCACGCGCGCCTGCGGCCCCACCACGCGTTCGCCGCGCACCGTGTAGCCGACGCGCTGCCCGACCTGCTCGCCGAGCAGCCACGCCATCCGCCGTGCGGCGGCCCGGGCGGCGATGCGCCGGGGCTCGGCGACCACGACCCGGCGCACCGGACCGCCCCCGTCCGCGCCGTCCGCGGTGAGCCCGGCGAGCGCGAGCGGTACGAGGGTGGTCTTGCCGGTGCCGGGCGGCGCGCACAGGACGGCGGCACCCGGCCCCTCCAGGGCGTCGCGCAGCGCGGGCAGCGCCTCGCGCACGGGCAGGTTCAGAGCGGCGTCACGGATCACCCGCCCAGTCTCGTACGCCACCGGGCGGGCCGGGAAAGCGCCTCGGTCGCGTACGGGGTCGAGCCCGGAACGCGCCTCAGTCCCGCACGCACACGAAGATCGCCGTCCCCGGGATCAGGTTCCCGCGCAGCGGCGACCACCCGCCCCACTCCTGGGTGTTCCACGCGGGCCACTCCGGCTCCACCAGGTCCACGAGCCGGAAGCCGCCCGCGACCACGTCCCGCACCCGGTCCCCGAGCGTCCGGTGGTGCTCCACGTACACCGCGCGCCCCTGCTCGTCCTGCTCGACGTACGGAGTGCGGTCGAAGTACGAGGCCGCGACCGACAGGCCCTCGGGACCCGGCTCGTCGGGGAACGCCCAGCGCACCGGGTGCGACACGGAGAAGACGAAGCGGCCGCCGGGCCGCAGGACCCGGTGCACGTCCCGCAGGACCCGCACCGGGTCCGCGACGAACGGCAGCGCCCCGTACGCGGAGCAGGCGAGGTCGAAGGAGCCGTCCGCGAACGGCAGCGCGCCCGCGTCGGCCTGGACCAGCGGCACCCCGGCCCGCCCGGCGTCTGCCTGCTCGGCGGTGACCTGCCCGGCGGGAACCTGCCCGGCGTCGTCCCGCTCCGCACCGGCCCGCACCGCACCGATCCGCTCCGCGTCGATCCGCAGCGCGTGCTGGAGCTGGCGGTGGGACAGGTCGAGGGCCACCGGCCTCGCGCCCTGCGCGGCCAGCCAGCGCGAGCACTGGGCCGCGCCGGCGCCGATCTCCAGGACGTCCTTGCCGGCCAGCTCCTCGGGCGGGCCGAGCAGCTCCGCCTCGACCTCGTCGAGCCCCTCCGGGCCCCACACGAACCGGTCGTCCCCGAGGAAGGTGCCGTGCTCGATCTGGTAGTCGTCGGCGTTCCTGTCCCACCAGCCCCGGCTGGCGCGGCTGCTCTCGGTGACGTCCGCGTCGCGTCGGGTCGCGGCGGGTTCGGGGTCGGGTGCCCCGTACGGTCCGGGTGCCTCGTGCTCTTGGATGATCCGCTCCATACGTCGTACTGTGCCGGTCCGTGCCCCCGGGGGCGGCACGTGCCGCGAGGGGCTCCCGGGATGCGGCGCGGCAGGGCGTACTGCGCCCCGTGTGGCCTCTGGCAACAGGTTTTGTGCCGGGAATGCGGGGATCCGCCCCGGGTGTGCGCCTTCGCGCATTGACCCTGTACCGCAGCCCCCGTATGCTACAAGTTGCGCTGCGGGCCTGCGTTCCTCAGACATAGCAGGTTGCGCTCGCGTCTGTTGTATGTCCCCTCGGTTGTCGAGGCGCTTTCCGTTTCCTTCGGGAACCAAGGAAGTCGGCGTCTCCTAAGCTGTCCGGCTTCTGCAGAGCGAAACGGGCTCCGGCGTAAGCAGTACCTACGACTTCAATGTCCGTACCGGAGCCCTTTCCCACATGACGAGCAGCACCGAGACCACCGCCACCACCCCGCAGGTTGCGGTCAACGACATCGGTAACGAGGAAGCCTTCCTCGCCGCGATCGACGAGACGATCAAGTACTTCAACGACGGCGACATCGTCGACGGCGTCATCGTGAAGGTCGACCGGGACGAGGTCCTGCTCGACATCGGTTACAAGACCGAAGGCGTCATCCCGAGCCGCGAGCTCTCCATCAAGCACGACGTCGACCCGAACGAGGTCGTCGCCGTCGGTGACGAGATCGAGGCCCTTGTCCTTCAGAAGGAGGACAAGGAAGGCCGCCTGATCCTCTCGAAGAAGCGCGCCCAGTACGAGCGTGCCTGGGGCACCATCGAGAAGATCAAGGAAGAGGACGGGATCGTCACCGGTACCGTCATCGAGGTCGTCAAGGGTGGTCTCATCCTCGACATCGGCCTCCGTGGCTTCCTGCCGGCCTCCCTTGTCGAGATGCGCCGCGTCCGCGACCTCCAGCCCTACGTGGGCAAGGAGCTCGAGGCCAAGATCATCGAGCTGGACAAGAACCGCAACAACGTGGTCCTGTCCCGCCGTGCCTGGCTCGAGCAGACCCAGAGCGAGGTCCGCCAGACCTTCCTCACGACCCTGCAGAAGGGCCAGGTCCGCTCCGGCGTCGTTTCCTCGATCGTCAACTTCGGTGCGTTCGTGGACCTCGGTGGCGTCGACGGTCTCGTCCACGTCTCCGAGCTCTCCTGGAAGCACATCGACCACCCCTCCGAGGTTGTCGAGGTCGGCCAGGAAGTCACCGTCGAGGTCCTCGACGTGGACATGGACCGCGAGCGTGTCTCCCTGTCGCTCAAGGCGACCCAGGAAGACCCGTGGCAGCAGTTCGCCCGTACGCACCAGATCGGGCAGGTCGTCCCCGGCAAGGTCACCAAGCTCGTTCCGTTCGGTGCGTTCGTGCGCGTCGACGAGGGCATCGAGGGCCTGGTCCACATCTCCGAGCTGGCCGAGCGCCACGTCGAGATCCCGGAGCAGGTCGTCCAGGTCAACGACGAGATCTTCGTCAAGGTCATCGACATCGACCTCGAGCGTCGCCGGATCTCGCTGTCGCTGAAGCAGGCCAACGAGTCCTTCGGCGCCGACCCGTCGGCCGTCGAGTTCGACCCGACCCTGTACGGCATGGCCGCGTCCTACGACGACCAGGGCAACTACATCTACCCCGAGGGCTTCGACCCCGAGACCAACGACTGGCTCGAGGGCTTCGAGACCCAGCGCGAGGCTTGGGAGGGCCAGTACGCCGAGGCGCAGCAGCGCTTCGAGCAGCACCAGGCCCAGGTCATCAAGTCCCGCGAGGCGGACGCCCAGGCCGAGGCCGAGGGTGCGGCCGCTCCCGGTGGCGCGGCTCCGGCCGCCGGCACCGGTGGCGGCGGTGGCGGCGGCGGTTCGTACTCCTCGGAGTCGGACGACAACTCCGGCGCCCTGGCGTCGGACGAGGCGCTCGCCGCGCTGCGCGAGAAGCTCGCCGGAGGCCAGAGCTGACCTGGCGTCGCTCTGCCTAGGCAGTAGCTGAAGACTGTGGGCCCGCACCGATCGGTGCGGGCCCACAGTGCTTTTCCGTTCCCGGGGCCGGTGCGTTTTCGTGCCGGGGCTCCAGCTTCCGGATGCTGGACCTACGGGAACGTCTACCCGGGAGTCAACGACGACCCGGCGTCACAGGAATGTTCGTGAGTCCCCTGCCGCCTTTCACCGTGTTGCTCGCGTACACCGTCGTCCGGCAACCGGCGCTGTCGTTCGCCACGTTGATGGCCAGCCGCTTGTCGCCGGACGCGCCCGTCAGGTCCGCCTTGTTGCCGCGGAAGACGGTGCCGCAGCCCCAGCCCGGCTGCTGGGTGTGCGTCTCGAAGCCGTTGTTCGTGGTGTTCTTGCCGGTGTTGTTCTCGATGACGTAGTTGTTGCCCTTGACGTCGATCCAGGAATCGTCGTAGTTGTTGCCGGTCAGGCCGCTGCCGTCGAAGGTGTTGCCCGACACCCGGCCGCCCTTCGTACCCTCCTTGAGGTCGACGGCCTCACCGCCGACGTCCGGGCCGATGACGTTGTCCAGGATCTGTACGTTGTCGCTCTTGTCGGAGAGCGTGTTGGCGCTGCCCACGTACACGCCCTCGCCCATGCCGCGGTTGTCGTTGCCCGTGTCGTGGATCCTCGAGTTCCTGATCACGCCGTCGGGGCTCGACTTGCGGAAGTGCACGCCCTCCATGGCGAGGTGGTGGACCGTCACGCCGTCCACCACGACCCCCCTCGCGGAGTCGATCATGATGCCTTTCTGGCCGCCGGTGACGGTGATGCCCTTGACGGTCCAGTACGAGGCGCCGTCGAGGTGCAGCCCGTAGCCGCCCCCGGCCTTGAGCACGGCCCTGGGCGAGCCGGTCTGGGTGATCCGGGAGCCGGGTTCCGCAGCCACGGAGGTCTTGAAGTTGCCGGTGTACGTGCCGTCGGCGAGATGGACGGTGTCGCCCGGACCGGCCGAGCCGAGCGCGGCCTTGAGCTGGGCGGCCGTGGAGACCTCGATGACGGCCGCCGGTCGGGGAGCGGCCAAGGGCGCCGGATTCGCGTACGCGGCCGCCGCGAGGACTCCCGTGGCGGCGGTGGAGGCGAGTGCGGCGATGAGGAAGCGGGTGCGCATCGTGGGGTTGCCTTCCCGTCGGTCGAGCGGACATGGAGTTCGTGTACGTGAACTTGAGGCGCCAGTATGAACACGTGACTGCCTCGTGACGGTAAGGGTGAGGCATGTTCGCGTCAAGGTGGTCGGTGGGGGGCCGTGAATGCGCGGCAAGGCTGGGAATGCGGGCCCGGCGGCACGTGTTCTGCTCAATGAACACGAGGAGGAGCGGTCACAGTGCTTGATCCGCAGGGTTTGTACGCATGGGAGCCGAAGGGCCTCGCCGTCGTCGACATGGCGCTCGCCCAGGAGTCGGCCGGCCTGGTCATGCTCTACCACTTCGACGGATACATCGACGCGGGCGAGACCGGCGACCAGGTCGTCGAGCGCCTCGTGGACAGCCTCCCCGGGCAGGTCGTGGCGCGCTTCGACCACGACCGCCTCGTGGACTACCGCGCCCGGCGCCCGCTGCTCACCTTCAAGCGCGACCGCTGGAGCGACTACGAGGTGCCGACGCTCGACGTGCGGCTCCTCCAGGACGCCACCGGCGCGCCCTTCCTGCTGCTCTCCGGCCCCGAGCCGGACATCGAGTGGGAGCGGTTCGCCGCGGCCGTCAGGGAGATCGTCGAACGCCTCCATGTGCGGCTCGCGGTGAACTTCCACGGCATCCCCATGGGCGTACCGCACACGCGCCCCGTCGGCCTCACCCCGCACGGCAACCGCACGGATCTCGTCCCTGGCCACGCGAGCCCCTTCGACGAGGCGCAGGTGCCGGGCAGCGCGGAGGCGCTCGTGGAGTACCGCCTCGCGGAGGCCGGCCACGACGTGCTCGGCGTCGCCGCCCACGTGCCGCACTACATCGCGCGCTCGGCCTACCCCGACGCCGCCCTGACCGTCCTGGAGGCGATCACCGCCGCCACCGGCCTGGTCCTGCCCGGCATCGCGCACACCCTGCGCACCGAGGCGCACCGCACCCAGACCGAGATCGACCGGCAGGTCCAGGAGGGCGACGAGGAACTGGTCGCCCTGGTCCAGGGACTCGAGCACCAGTACGACGCCGCCGCGGGAGCCGAAGGGCGCGGCAACATGCTCGCGGAGCCCGCGGAGATACCGTCCGCCGACGAGATCGGCCGCGAGTTCGAGCGGTTCCTCGCCGAGCGGGAGGGCGACGGCTAGGCGCGACGTGGCAGTCTCGCCAGGTGTGACATCGCCTAAGCTGCCGGGCATGCTGAAAGTGGGGCTGACCGGCGGGATCGGTGCCGGCAAGAGTGAAGTGTCACGGCTGCTCGTGGAGCGCGGCGCCGTGCTCGTCGACGCCGACCGGATCGCCCGCGAGGTGGTGGCGCCCGGCACCGAGGGCCTGGCCGCGGTCGTCGCCGAGTTCGGCGCGGACGTCCTGGACGCCGGCGGCGCCCTGGACCGCCCGAAGCTCGGCGCGATCGTCTTTGCCGACCCCGGGAAGCTGGCCGCGCTCAACGCGATCGTGCACCCCCTGGTCGGGGCGCGCTCCGCGGAACTGGAGCGGGCCGCGGCCGAGGCCGACGAGGACGCGGTGGTCGTGCACGACGTGCCGCTGCTCACGGAGAACGGTCTTGCGCCGCTGTACGACGTCGTGGTCGTCGTCGACGCGAGGACCGAGACCCAACTCGACCGCCTGGTGCGGCTGCGCGGCATGACCGAGGACGGCGCCCGTGCCCGGATGGCCGCCCAGGCCACCAGGGAGCAGCGCCTGGAGATCGCCGACATCGTCGTCGACAACGACGGCACCCTGGAGAAGCTGCCGCCCCGCGTGGACGAGGTGTGGCAGGACCTGCGGAACCGGGCACGGTCCGCCTAGAACCTGTCGGCCGGTTCGCCGTACCGGGGCCGCGGGCCCCGGAATACGCGGGGCGGCGGCGAGTGTTGGCCCTGGGGAGCGAGGGAAGGAGTCCGGCGTGCCCGAAAGCAGCCCGGAGAGCCATGTCATCGACTTCCGCGCGGCCGAGCAGCTGCTCGCCGCCCGGGACCCGCGGGGTGCGGTGAAGCTGCTGGACTCCGTGATCGCAGCCCACCCGGAGAACACCGCGGCGCGCCTCCTGCGTGCCCGCGCCTTCTTCGCCTCGGCCCAACTGCGCGCCGCCGAGCTGGAGTTCAGCATCGTCCTGGAGCGTGAGCCGGACAACGCGTTCGCGCACTTCGCCCTCGCCCGCACCTATGAGCGCGCCGCACGCCCCGACCAGGCGCGCCGCCACTTCCGGCTCGCGGCCGCGCTCGACCCGCAGCCGGACTATCTCGCGGCGGCCCGGTTCGACGACGGCGAGGGCGCCTCCTAGCCCTCCGGGCGCGGGGGTTCGTACGGCGGGACCTCCCGCCCCGGCTGATAGTGCGGACCCTGCCGGATGTGGCGTACGACCAGCGCCGTGTCCACGGTGACCACGAGCCACAGCACCCCGCACGCCAGCGCCCACTGCGGGCGTCCGGCGAGTGCGAACGCGACCGTGCCCGCGGTCGCCCAGACCAGCCCCCAGACGCTGAACCAGAAGCGCATGCGCAGGGGGCTGCGCGCAGTCACCGGTTCACTGCCTGTGCGCATGGAAACTCATCTCCTTGCTCCCAGGGTCCACCCGGCACGGGCTAAGCGGGGCCCCCGGCCCCGCTTATCGCCCTTCGGTCCCGGCCTCGGCCCCTGCTCCGGCCTCGTCCCCGGCCGCCGGGCGGGCCGAGATCGGCCCCGTGCGGCTGTTGAGGGCCCGCAGCCGGTCCATGTCCCTGCGGTCCCGCTTCGTGGGGCGGCCCGTGCCGCGGTCGCGGACGCCCGCGGGAGCCACGGCTTCGCGCGGGGGCGGCGGCGGACTGTTGTCCACATAGCACTCGACGGCGACGGGAGCGCCCACCCGCTTGCGGATGGCGCGCTTCACGATCACGACGCGCTCACGGCCGCCCGCCTGGCGCAGCCGCACCTCGTCGCCGGGCTTGACGCCGTACGCCGGCTTCACGCGCTCGCCGTTGACCCGCACATGGCCGCCCTTGCAGGCGGCGGCGCCCGCCGAACGGGTCTTGACGAGGCGTACGGACCAGATCCAGCTGTCGACACGCACGGAGCCGCCGTCCGGCTCGCCCGTGCGCGGTGAAGTCTCCGAGGCCATGCACCGACCTTAGTGCGGCATCGGTGCGGGGGCCGCGGCCGACCGGCGAGCCGTCCGGAAACCGCGAGCGAGCACACTCGATAATTCGGGCGGTTCACGGCAAATGACGCACATACCCGCATGCAGAGGTGCTGCCCATGACGTCCGAAGAGCTCGCCCGTACAGCCGACGGCCCGACGGACGGACCGCGCGCCGACCGCGCACGCCCCGCCGCCGCGATCCCACCGGGCGCGCGCCCCGGGCCCCCGTACACACCGGTCGGTGCGGCGAACGCCCTGGTCGCGGAGTTGCCGCACGGTGCCTTCGGCCTTACGTACGCGTCCTCCTGCGCCGCCCGCGGGGACGGGAGCCGTCCGTGAGCACCAGGGCGACCGGACCCGGGGCCGAGGAACCGGCTCCCCAGGGCGGGTTCGCGTTTCCCAGCGCCCTCACCGTCCTTGCGATCGTCACCGTCGCGGTGTGGCTGCTCGCCTTCCTGGTGCCGCCGGGGGCCTACGACCGCGACGACGAGGGCGCGCCCGTCGAGGGCAGCTACCACCGCGTCCCCGACGACCGGTCCTTCCTCGACCGCCTCAACGACCTCTTCCTCGCCCCGGTCAACGGGCTCTACGGGGTACGGGACGGGGCGTCGGGGCAGGTCGGCCCCGATCTGGCGGGTGAGCTGTACGGCAGCGCGGGCGTGTTCCTCTTCGTCCTCGCCATCGGCGCGTTCATCACCGTCGTGTTCGCCACCGGCGCCCTCGACCGGGGCATCGGCCGGCTCGCCCACCGGCTCCGTGAGCGCGGCGCGATGCTCATCGCGGGCGTCATGGTCGTCTTCTCCGTCCTCGGCACCGTGGAGGGCTTCGCGGAGGAGACACTGGGCTTCTACGGGCTCATCGTGCCGCTGATGCTCGCGCTCGGCTACGACCGGATGACCGCCGTCGGCGCGATCGTCCTGGGCGCGGGCATCGGCGTGCTGTGCTCGACCGTCAACCCCTTCGCCACCGGCGTCGCCTCGTCGGCCGCGGGCATCTCGCTCGGCGACGGCATCGTGCTGCGGTTCGCGATGTGGCTGGTGCTCACGGCCGTCACGGTCTCCTACGTCGTCCGGTACGCGACCCGCGTGCGCGCCGACCCCGAGCGCTCCCTGAGCGGCTTCCTGCCCGGCGACCGGGAGGGGGCGGCGGCCGAGGCGGCGAAGGGCGAGGTGCCCGAACTCACCGGCCTGCACAAGGTGATCCTGGTCCTCGTCGCCCTGATCTTCGCCTTCATGATCTTCTCGGTGGTGCCCTGGGCGGGCGCGCTGACGGGTGACGCGAACGCCACTCCGTACGGCTTCGAACTCGGCTGGTCCTTCCCGCAGCTGGCGGCCCTCTTCCTGTGTGCGGCGGTGCTCGTGGGTCTGGTGGCGCGGATGGGGGAGCAGGGGCTCAGCTCCACGATCACCCGGGGTGCGGCGGACTTCATCTCGCCCGCGCTCGTCATCGTCCTGGCGCGCGGCGTCACGGTGATCATGAACAATTCGCGGATCACGGATACCGTGCTGCACTCGATCGAGGGGGTCGTGAAGGGCACGTCGTCGGGTGTGTTCGCGGTGATCGTGTTCCTGGTGAACCTGCCCCTCGCCTTCCTCATCCCGTCCACCTCCGGGCACGCCACCCTCGCCATGCCGATCCTCGCGCCGCTCGCCGACTTCGCGGACGTCTCGCGGGCCGTGGTCGTCACCGCGTGGGCCGCGGCCAGTGGGTGGATGAACCTGTGGGTGCCGACCACGGCCGTGACCATCGGTGGGGTCGCGCTCGCGAAGGTCGGCTACGACAAGTACCTGCGGTTCGTGTGGCCGCTGCTCGTCGTTCTGGCTGTGCTGATCTGTGCGTTCGTTGCGGTGGGCGCGGCGGTGAGCTGAACGTGGGGGGGGTGTGGGTGCCCTCGCGGGGCGCCCCAGGCCCGCCCCTTCACCGTAACCAGGGGGCTGCCGCCCCCTGGACCCCCGCCTCGTCGGCGCTTCGCGCCTCGTCCTCAAGCGCCGGACGGGCTGGAGGCTTCGGCGAGGCGGGCTGGACGGCTCCGGGGAGGGACCCGTCCGGGTGGGGGGCCCGTACGGTGGCCGGGGAAGTCCGTCCGGCGTTCGAGGGCGGGTGCCACCGGCGCGATGGGGTGGGGGGGAGCACCCTGCCGGTGTCCGAGCGCGGGGCCGAACGGGTGAAAGGTGCGGGCAGTGGAGTGAGTGGGCGCCGGGTCGGGGGAGCCTAGAGCTTTCGGTGCCCAGAGAGCGGAGCCGCCCGGTGACCCTGTCGACCGTCCCCCGCCAGGCGCGGCGAGCCCGGCTGCGCGCCACCCTCGCAGCGGCCGCCCTGGCCACCACCCTCACCGGCACCGCGGGCGCGGCAGCGGGGTCCCCGGCGGCGGGCGCCCGGACTGCGGGTGCCCCGGCGGCGAGTGCCGTGTCCGCGGGCCTCCCGGCCGCAAGTGCTCCGACGACCGTAACCGCCCCGATCGCGAGCGCACCGGCGGCAGGCGCCCCGACGGTGCGTGCTCCGGCAGCAGGTCTGCTGACCCCAGGAGCCTCGACGGCGAGCGCCCCAGCGGCAGGTCTGCCGACCGCAGGTGCCGCGACGAAAAGCGCCCCGGCAGGCGCCCTGACGGCAGGCACCCCGTCCGCAGAGCCCCCGATGGCGAGCGCTCCGGCAGCAGGCCTGCCCACCGCAGGAGCCTCGACGGCGAGCGCCCCAGCGGCAGGCCTGCCGACCGCAGGCGCCGCGACGAAGAGCGCCCCGGCAGGCGCCCTGACGGCAGGCACCCCGTCCGCAGAGCCCCCGATGGCGAGCGCTCCAGCAGCAGGCCTGCCCACCGCAGGGGCCTCGACGGCGAGCGCCCCAGCGGCAGGCCTGCCGACCGCAGGCGCCGCGACGAAAAGCGCCCCGGCAGGCGCCCTGACGGCAGGCACCCCGTCCGCAGAGCCCCCGATGGAGAGCGCCCCGGCAGCAGGCCTGCCCACCACAGGAGCCCCCACCACAGGAGCCCCCACCACAGGAGCCCCCACCACAGGAGCCCCCACCACAGGAGCCCCCACCACAGGAGCCCCCACCGCAGGAGCCCCGACAGCAGGCGTCCCGACGGCGAGCGCCCCGACGGGCGCCTCGACGGAAGGCACCCCGGCGGCAAGCACCCCGTCCGCAACCACCCCGGCGCCAGGCACCCCGTCCACAACCACCCCAACGGCAACCACCCCCACCGCACACCCGCCCTCCGCAAGCCTCTCGACGCCAGGCGCAACCCCGGCCGTTACCGCCCCCACCCCCGTCGGGAAGTTCTGGGTGAACCCCGACACCCACGCCGCCCGTCAGGCCGTGGCCTGGCGGGCCGGTGGGCGGGTTTCCGATGCCTGGTTCATCGAGCGCATCGCGCGCCGTGCGCAGGCGGAGTGGTTGAACAAGGACGGCCCCGGCCCGGAGGCCCTGGTGCGGGCCCTCGTCGACAGGGCGGCCGCCGCGGGGCGGGTCCCCGTTCTCGTCGCCTACTTCATCCCGCACCGCGACTGCGGCGACTACTCGGCGGGCGGGGCCCGCGACGCCGCCCACTACCGCGCGTGGATCGACGCGTTCGCCAAGGGCCTCGGCACCCGTGCCGCGTACGTGATCGTCGAACCCGACGCCGTCGCACAGCAGATCGCGGGCTGCGAGGCCGCCGACGCCTCCGAGCGGTACGGGCTGCTCGCCCACGCCGTGGCCCGCCTCAAGCAGCAGCCCGGTGCCAAGGTGTACCTCGACGCGGGCAACGCGAGCTGGATCCCGCAGGAGGAACGCCTCGTCGAACCGCTGCGCCTGGCAGGCATCGCCAGGGCCGACGGATTCGCCCTCAACGTCTCCAACTACCGCACCACCAAGGAGAGCAGGGAGTACGGCCACCGCGTCGCGCGCGCCCTCGGCGGCGGCAAGCACTTCGTCGTCGACACCAGCCGCAACGGCAGCGGCGCCTACACCGGGGCGGACAAGCCCTGGTGCAACCCGCCGGGGCGCGCCCTCGGCATCCCGCCCACCACCCGCACCGGTGACCCCGCGGTCGACGCCTATCTGTGGGTCAAACGGCCCGGCGAGTCGGACGGCACCTGCCGCGGCGGACCCACGGCGGGGACCTGGTGGCCCGAGTACGCGCTCGGCCTGGCACACCGCGCCCGGAACACCTAGTCCCGGACGGCGTACGCCCCCCGCGTGCGCCACGGCCCCTCCGGCCGCGCCACCGCAGGGGCAGGGGGAGCCGGTTCAGCTCCGCGCCGCGGCCCGCTCCGGTACGACGGCCGTGGCGGTGATCTCCACGAGCTGGCCCGGGTAGCCGAGCACCGTCACACCGAGGAGCGTCGAGGTGTGCGGCTCGACGCTCAACAGCCCGGAGGCGCGCACCACGTCCCACACCTTGGAGAGCACCCCGGGCTCGGTACCGACCACGTACACCGTGCTCGCCACGACCCGCGTCGGATCGCTGCCGACGGCGCGCAACGCCTCGTCGAGATTCGCGACGACCTGCTGGGCCTGGCGGACCGGATCGCCCTCGCCGACGAGCTTCCCCTCGGCGTCGAGCGGGACGGAGCCGGCCATGAAGGCGAGCCGCGTACCGGCTTCGACGACGGCCGCGTGGGCGTAGCCGGGGGGCGGGAAGAGGGAGGGGACGACGGTGCGGTGGAACAGAGGGGCCGACGGCGGCACGGGAGGCGCTTCAGGTGGGGGCGATGCGGGCGGTGCGGGTGGCGTAGGTGGCTTCGGAGGTGTGGGGGGCGGGGGAGTGGGTGGCATGGGGGCATCGTGCGGGACGGGCGGGTGCGGGCGCATCCGGATTTCAGCGCACCGCCGCTGGTGAACTCGCCCCCCGGACACGGAGTTCGGGCCTGCCCGTGCCGTCGGCGCGTACCGTCCACACGTCCTGCTTGCGGGTGCTCCGCCCCTGCGGCAGTGCGTACGCCAGCGTGTCGTCGTCCAGCCACGCCGCCTGGTCGTCGACGCTGCGGCGCTCGGCGAGCGGGTGCTCGCGCATCGTCCGCAGGTCGAGGACGTACAGCCGCCACGGGTTCTTCGTACCGCCGCGGACGCGCTTCTTGAAGGCGAGGCGCGTGTTGTCGGGGGACAGGGACGGGCATTCGACGTTCTCGCGCAGGGCCCGCGCCCGCCACTGGCGCATGTCCCCCTGGACGAGGTGCGTGCGCCCCTTCGTCGAGACGGTGGCGTAGAAGCGGTTGTCGTCGCGGGCGAAGGTCACGCCCCAGTAGTTCACGTCGGGGGAGTGGTGGCGGCGCCCCTCGATGGTGAGGGGGATCTCCTCCATGTTCTTGACCAGGTAGCCGGTGCGGGTGTCCAGGATCGAGGTGCGGGTGGAGAAGGACGAGTCGCCGCCCGCGTAACTGTCGCCGGTGGTGAACATCGTCCACGACAGCATCCGCCCGGACGCCGAGACCCGCGCCCGGTTGGGGATGCCGGTGAGCGCGACGCGCCGCTTCTCGCGCAGCCGCCCGTCGAGGACCACGGCGTACGACTTCGGCGGGATGCCCGGGCGGCGCAGCAGGCACAGGGCGGTCCCCGCGGCGGCGTAGAAGCGCTCGCAGGACGGGCCGTCGGGGGTGCGCGGCCCGGCGCCGGACAGCGGCGCCCGGGCCACGCGGCCCGCGCCCCCCTGCGTCGAACGGAAGTAGAGGTGGCCGGGGTCGAGGGCGAACTCCGAACCGGAAGCGACCGGTTCGGCCTGCTGCACGGCACGCACCGTGTACGTGACGGCCACCGCGGCGAGCAGCGCGGCGGCCGCCACGACGGCGACGACACGCGTACGGGTGGAGGCCTCGGGCGGGGTGAGGGTCATGCGGTGCCTTCCGAGGGGGTGAGGGGCGTCGGCTCCGCTGCCGGGCGGAGCAGCAGGGCCGCGCCCGCGAGGGCGGCGACGAGAGCGAGGACCGCGCAGGTCAGGGCGGCCCCGATGCCCCACAGCGTCCATGCGGCGCCGAAGCCAGCGGCGGCGAGGAGCCTGCTGAGCGCCTGGCCCGTCTGGAGCACCGCCATGCCGCTCGCCCGCCGCTCCTCCGGGAGGCCGGGCGTCGCGAGGGCCATCAGGACGCCGTCGGTCGCGGCGTAGAAGACACCGAGCGCGAGCAGCACCCCGAGCAGGAGCGGACGGCCGTCGGTGGGCAGGAGCAGCAGGAGGTACGCGGCGAGCAGCGCGACGTGCCCCGCGAGGAAGGGACCCCGGCGCCCGAACCGGTCGGCGAGGCGCCCCACCGGTACGGCGAGCAGCAGATAGACCGCCGCGGTGCCGAGCGGGAGCAGCGGGAACCAGCTCCCCGCGAAGTCCAGGCGCCGTTGGAGCAGGAGGTACAGGAACGCGTCACCGATGGTCGCGGCCCCGAGGAGGGCCGCGGCGGCGCAGACGCGGCGGAAGGCGGGGACACGGAGGAGGGCGAGGGTGGCTCTGGGGGTGCGGGAGCGGGTGGCCTCAGGGCTGCCGCCCGTGCCGCCCGCACTGCCCGCGCCGCCCGCGCTGTCCGTGCTGTCTGCGCCGACCGCCCCCGCACCCCCCGCAGCTGAGGTGCGGCGACGTCCGGCGGAGAGCGTCAGTGCCGCTTCCCGCCCCGGTACGAAGGCCACCAGGAGCAGCACCCCGAACAGGCCGAAGCAGAAGCTGACGACGAACACCGCGTCGTACGCGTCCGCCGTCGCCCACAGCAGCGCGAACGCGACGAGCGGGCCGAGCAGCGCGCCCGTGGTGTCCATCGCCCGGTGCACGCCGAACGCCCGGCCGAGGCCGTCCGGCGGGCTGCTCAGCGAGATCAGCGCGTCCCGCGGCGCGGTCCGCACCCCCTTGCCGAGGCGGTCCGCCGCGATGGCCGCCCCGATCCCGGCCGTGGCGCCCCCCGCGAGCAGCAGCCCGAGCCGGGACAGGGCGGAGAGCAGATACCCCGAGCCCGCGACGAGCTTGTGCCGCCCGCCGCGGTCGGCCGCGTATCCGCCGAGGAGCCGTACGAACGCCGTGGCGCCGTTGTAGAGGCCGTCGAGGAAGCCGAAGGCCAGCGGGGACAGGCCGAGGCCGAGGACGAAGTAGAGCGGGAGCACGGCGGCGACCATCTCCGAGGAGATGTCGGTGACGAGGCTGACCGCGCCGAGGGCCAGGACGGGGCCGGTGACGCGCCCCGTGCCCGTGCCGGCCCTCCGCTGGGCATCGGCTTCGGCTTTGGTTTCGGCTTTGGCCTTGGTCCTGGCCGTGGCCACCGCGTCCGTGGTCGACAGATACATCTGCGCGAGCCCGGGGCCGGGTCAGCGGCAGTCGTAGGACGGACTG
Source organism: Streptomyces sp. NPDC017940 (assembly GCF_044328435.1). Lineage (NCBI taxonomy): Bacteria > Bacillati > Actinomycetota > Actinomycetes > Kitasatosporales > Streptomycetaceae > Streptomyces > Streptomyces sp. NPDC017940. Next base: position 1,222,909 of record NZ_JBIRHJ010000001.1, read on the forward strand.
CTGTCCTTCGTGGACCCGTCCGTGCCGATGAGTTTCCAGGAGTAACCGGAGTCGGTGAAGTCGAGCCGCACGACGCCGTGGGTGTTGGTGATCCGCTTCTGGCTGTGCGGCTGGACTTCCTCGATCTTGTACGGGTTCGCGCCGCCGGTGCCCGCCAGCAGCTCCACCATGCCGTTGGCGTCGGCCTTGCCGTTCGCGTCCTGCGGGGCGAACCGCTCGTAGTGGTGGTCGTGGCCGCCGAGGACGAGTTCGGCACCGGCCTCGTCGAGGATCTTCCAGACCGGCTTGCCGACCGGGTTGTTGCCGTGCTCGCCGGAGGAGTACAGCGGGTGGTGCCAGTACGCGGCCACGCACTTCTTGCCGTTGGCGGCGAGGTCCTTCTTCAGCCAGTTGATCTGCGCGCTGTTGAAGCTGTTGGAGTCCAGGGCGATGAAGTGCCAGTTGCCCTGGTCGAAGCTGTAGTAGCTCTTGCCGTCCGGGTACGCGACGGACCCGAAGTACGACTTGTAGCCCTTGAGCGGGCCCGCCGGGTCGTACGTCTCGTGATTGCCGGGCACCGGACGGGTCTTGTTCTTGAAGGCGCCCCAGGTGGTCGCGTAGTACTTCTGGAAGTCCTTCAGGCGGGCGTCGTCGTACTGGTTGTCGCCCATCGTCAGCACGAACTGCGGGTTGATCTGCTGCACCAGCGCGGCGGTCTTCGGGTGCGCGCAGCGGCTGTCGCTCTTGGTGCACTGTTCAGCGATGTCTCCCGCGGCCACAGCGGTGAACGCGGCCCTGGGAGCCGGGGAGGCGTCCGCCTCGTCGGCGGGCGACCACAGGAGCACACCGCCGACGAGCGCGAGCGCCCCGGCCGCGGCGGCGGGTACGGCCCAACGGGCCTGGTGAGTGCGGGAGTTGGTGGGAATTTCACCGGTACGGGGGGTGCGCGACATGTCCGCCTCCTGGGCGTGGTGGGGGTGAGCGGTGGCCGTCTCAGGAATGGTGGCGAGAGGGCATGTGCCCGTCAAGGATGTGGACAGATAACTGTTAGGAAACTTTCCTTACGGGGGGTGGGTGCCTGGCGGGCCGCAGTCCGGCGGTGGTGCGGGCGGGCTCGCTTAAGGTGGCGGGAGGGGGTTGAGCGAAGACCGAGGGACGGATGAGGTGGTGGTGATGGCGGCGGTCGACGTCGACGCCCTCGCCGCGCTCGTCCGCCCCTGCGCCGCGGTCTTCCTTCCGGCCCATGTGCCCCGGGACGGCAGGATCGCGTGGTGGCGGCCGGATGGCGGGGAGTTGCCCCGGTTGCCGGGGGTGGGGGAGCTGTCCGGCGCCGCTTCGTCGACCGACGCGGAGGGTGCCGGGCCGGTGGACGGCGGCCCTTCGCGGGGCGGCGGCTCGTGGGTCCGGGGTGAGATCACCGTCGTACGCAGGCATGGCACGGGCGTACGGCGCCGTGTGGTGCCTGCGGTGTTTGCTTCGGTGAGGGACGGGGTTGGGGTGCTGTTGGCTGGGGGGCTCGGTGAGTCTGGGGAGTCTGGTGGGCTACGGGTGCTTGGTGGGGCCCGTGGGTCTGGTGGGCCCGGTGGGTTCGATGGGCTGGGTGCCCCTGCTGCGACTGGGGGGTCTGGTGAGCCTGGAGGGTCTGGTGGGGCACGGGTGCTCGGTGCGGCCCGTGGGTCTGGCGGTTTTGGTGGGTTGGGCGTCTCTGCTGCGACTGGAGAGCCTGGTAGGGCGGGTGGGTCTGGTGGGCCGGGCGTCCCCGCTGCGACTCAAGGGCATAGTGGGCCTGGTGGGACACGGGCGCTAGGGACAGCTCATGGGTCTGGTGGGCCCAGTGGGTTCGGTGGGCCGGACGCATCCACTGCCGCTGGTGGGCCTGGTGGGTCACGGGCGCTCGGTGTGGCCCGTGGGCCCGGTGGGCCCCATGCGCTGAGTGGGCCGGGCACGCCCGGTGGGCGCGGTTCCCCCGGCGGGCGCGGCGCCGCGTATGCCCTGCACCCCGCCACCGCGTGCTGGCGCGCAGCCGCCCTGCACGCCCTGCATCTGGCCGCCCGCGGCAAGCTCCTGCCCGGGCTCACCGGTGCGGACCTGGACGCGTGGCGGGCGGGGCCCCTGGGCGCCGACGACATCGCGCAGCTGCGGGCCATCGCCGCCGCCATGCCTGCCGACGCGCACGCCGTGCCGCTGCCGGGCAACCGCCCGCCGTTGCGGCTCCCCGAGCCGTATGCCCTGGTCAGGGCATTCGTCGACGCGGTCGTCGACACGCTGCCGCGCACCCCCGCGGCGGCGTACGCCGTCGGTGCGCCGTTCGCGGCGCGCGAGCCGCAGTCGCTGCCCGGCGCGCGGGCGTGGGCGGCGGAGGTGGCCGCGGGGCAGGACGTCGGGGTGCGGGTGTCCCTGCGGGTGGACCTGCGGGCGCAGGACCTGTTCGACGGGGAGCCGTGGGCTGTGGGGGAGACCGGGACGGCGGGGGAGGGTGAGACGGCCGGGGCCGCCGAGTCCTCCGGGGCCGCCAGGTCTGGCGGGCCTGCGGGGGCTGCCGGGGTGACCGGGCCTGCCGGGATGACGGGGCCTACCTGGGGGGCAGGGCTTGCCGGGGGAGCCGGGCCTGCCGTGGCGACGGGGCCTGGCGGGGTGACCGGGCCTGCCGGGGCCGGGGCGATCGGGCCTGCCGTGGCGACGGGGCCTGCCGTGGTGACCGGGCCTGCCGGGACGGGCAGGCACCCCGAGGCTGCCGGAGCCGCGGAGGCTGCCGGAGCGCCCGGCGCAGCCGCCGCCGTCCTCCAGGTGCACAGCCTCGCCGACCCCACCCTGGTCGTCGACGCCGCGCAACTCTGGTCGGGGGCCGAGCACTTCGGGCCGCGGGCCAAGGCGCACACCCTGCTCGCGGTGCGCCGCGCGGCACGCGTGTGGCCGCCGATCGGGCGCCTCCTCGACCGCCCGCGCCCCGACGTGCTCCCGCTGGCGGAGCAGGAGCTGTACGACCTCCTCGGCACCGCGGCGACCCGGCTCGGCGCGGCCGGGGTCGACGTCCACTGGCCGCGGGAGCTGGCACGTGAGCTCACCGCCACGGCCGTGGTGCGCCCCGCACCGGGCACCGCGGCGGACAACTTCGACTTCTTCAAGGCGGACCAGCTCCTGGAGTTCCGCTGGCAGGTGGCGCTCGGGACCGCCGGCGGCGCCGATCCCGCAGACCCCACCGACCCCGCAGACCCCACCGACCCCGCAGGCCTCACCCCCCTCACCGAGGCCGAGATGGACGCCCTTGCAGAGGCGCACCGCCCCCTCGTACGGCTGCGTGACCAGTGGGTCCTGGTCGACCCCGCCCTCGTACGCAAGGCCCGCAAACGCGACCTCGGCCTGCTCGACCCGGTGGACGCCCTGACGATCGCGCTCACCGGCACCGCGGAGGTGGACGGCGAACACGTCGCCGCCGTACCCACCGGCGCCCTGGCCGGGCTGCGCGAACGCCTCACCGCGGAACCGCGGCCCGTGCCGCAGCCGCCCGCGCTCCACGCGACCCTGCGCGACTACCAGCTGCGCGGGCTCGCCTGGCTGGACCGCATGACCGCCCTCGGCCTCGGCGGCTGCCTCGCCGACGACATGGGGCTCGGCAAGACGGTCACCCTGATCGCCCTGCACCTGCACCGGGCGCGCCCCGAACCGACCCTCGTCGTCTGCCCGACGTCGCTGCTCGGCAACTGGCAGCGGGAGATCGAACGCTTCGCACCGGACGTCCCCGTGCGCCGCTACCACGGCCCTGGCCGCAGCCTCGACGGCATCCCCGCCGGCGGCATCGTGCTCACCACGTACGGCACGATGCGCACCAGCGCGGCCGAACTGGCCGCGCACGACTGGGACCTCGTGGTCGCCGACGAGGCCCAGCACGTGAAGAACCCGTACGCGGCCACGGCGCGGGCCCTGCGCACCCTGCCTGCCGCGGCGCGGGTCGCGCTCACCGGCACGCCCGTGGAGAACAACCTCTCGGAGCTGTGGGCGCTGCTCGATTGGACGACACCGGGGCTGCTCGGGCCGTTGAAGGCGTTCCGGGCCCGGCACGCGCGGCTCGCGGAGACGGGCGGCACCGCCGAGAGCGACGAGGCGATGGCCCGCCTGTCCCGCATCGTCCGCCCCTTCCTGCTGCGCCGCCGCAAGTCAGATCCGGGCATCGCCCCCGAACTCCCCCCGAAGACGGAGACCGACCACCCCGTCCCGCTCACCCGTGAACAGGCCGCGCTCTACCAGGCGGTGGTGCGCGAGACGCTCGCACGCGTCGAGGCGGCGGACGGGATCGCGCGCCGCGGCCTGGTCATGAAGCTGCTGATGTCGCTGAAGCAGATCTGCAACCACCCCGCGCAGTACCTGAAGGAGGGCGCCGCCCGCCCGGACACCACCGGTTCCGGCTCCGGCTCCCGCTCCCGATCGGGCAAACTGGACCTCCTCGACGAGCTCCTCGACACGATCCTGGCCGAGGACGGTTCGGTGCTCGTCTTCACGCAGTACGTGGAGATGGCGAGGCTCCTCGAAGCGCACCTGGGCGCGCGTGGTGTGCCCGTCCAGCTTCTGCACGGCGGTACGCCGGTGGCGGCGCGGGAGGCGATGGTGGACCGCTTCCAGGCGGGCGAGGTGCCGGTCTTCCTGCTGTCCCTCAAGGCGGCGGGCACGGGCCTGAACCTCACCAGGGCGGGGCACGTCGTGCACTACGACCGCTGGTGGAACCCGGCGGTCGAGGACCAGGCGACGGACCGCGCGTACCGCATCGGCCAGACCCAGCCCGTCCAGGTCCACCGCTTCATCACCGAGGGCACGGTGGAGGACCGCATCGCCGAACTCCTCGCCGCCAAGCAGGCCCTCGCGGACGCGATCCTCGGCGACGGCGGCGAGACGGCCCTGACGGAACTCTCCGACGCGGAACTGGCGGACCTGGTGACCTTGCGGAGGACACGGTGAGCGGGGGCGCCGGGCTTGGAGGCCGTGTTCCCTCGGCCGGGGGTGGCACCCCCCTCGGGGGCGTGGGGAACTGCGCGGCCGGCCACAGCGAACCCGCGGACGCGTCTGCGTGCTCGCTCGGCAGATGCGTCTGCGGCATGTCCTGGGCCGAGCGCGCAGTTCCCCGCGCCCCTGAGGAGGGTGGCAGCAGGCTGGTCGGGGGTGCTCCGGGCGGTGGTGGCGGGGTTGCGAGTGGTGGCGGCAGTGCCGTCGGTGGTGGCCGGGTTCCGGGCGATGGCGCCCAGGCCCCGGGCGCCAGTGGTGGCCGTGCCCCGAGCAGTGGTGGCGGCGGGGCCCCGGGCGGCGGTGGCCGGGTTCCGGGCGGGAGCGCCCAGGCCCCGGGCGGCAGCGATGGCCAGGTTCCAAGGGGCGGCGGCAGTGCCCTGAACGGCGGTGGCCGGGTTCCGGGCGGTGGCGCCCAGGCCCCCGGCGGCAGCGGTGGTGGCCAGGCCCCGGGCGCCAGTGGTGGCCGCGCCCCGAGCGGTGGTGGCGGCGAGGCCCCGGGCAGCGTTGGCCGAGCCCTCAGCCGTGGCAGGGGGAGCGCGCGCGGCAGTGATGGCGGCGCGGCCCCGGGCGTCGGTGGCCGGGCCCCCAGCCGTGGCAGGGGAAGCGCGCGCGGCAGTGGTGGTGGGGGCCGTGCGCGGGTCTTCCCGCCGTTTCCCGTGCGCACCGACCCCGAGGCACCCTTCGCGTCGACCTGGTGGGGCGACGCGTGGATCGCCGCGCTGGAGGAGTCCGCTCTGGACCCGGCACGCCTGGCACGCGGGCGTGCGTACGCGCGTGCGGGGCACGTCGACACCATCACCGTCGAGCCGGGGCGCATCGTCGCCTACGTACACGGCAGCCGCCCCCGCCCCTACCGTGCCGAACTCCGCATGCGCACCCTCACCCCCGAGGACTGGGACCGCTTCCTCGACGCGGCCGCCGCGGACCCCGGGCACCTCGTGTCCCTGCTGGCCAGGGACATGCCGCACGCCCTCGCAGCCACCGCCGACCGAACCGGCGCCCGGCTCCTGCCCGGCCGCGGCGACCTGATCTCCTCCTGCACCTGCCCCGACCGCGGCCACCCCTGCAAACACGCGGCGGCCCTCACCTACCAGACGGCCCGCATCCTGGACGCCGACCCCTTCGCCCTGCTCCTCCTCAGGGGAGGCGAGGAGCGGCACATTCTGGACGAGCTGTCCCACCGCAACGCCCGCGCGGCGACCCAGGACACCCCTCGCGCTCCGGGCGGCCCGGAGAGCCCCGCAGCCGAACCCCCGCCGCTCCCCGGCGTCCTCGCCCGCGAAGCCCTGGCCTCGGACGCCCGTCCGCCGCTCCCGCCCCCGCTGCCACCCCCGGCCCGCCCGGGCGAAGCCCCCCTCCTGCCCTCCGCCCCGGGCGCCCCGGACCCCGCGGCCCTGGAGTTCCTCGCCACGGACACCGCCGCCCGGGCCCACGCCCACCTGACCAAGGGCACGCCGCCCTACACGGACCCCGACCCCTGGAGGGACGCGATCCGGCTCGCGGCATCCCACCCCGGCCTGTCGGGCCGGCGCACCTTCAGCCGCCGGTTCGCCGAGCTGGCACACGCGGTGGGCCACACCCCCACCGCCCTCTCCCGCGCGGCGGCCGCCTGGCGCCAGGGCGACGAGGAGGGCCTCGCGGTCCTGGAATCCGCCTGGGACCCACCGGCGGGACCGTTCGACCGGGCCCGGGGAGCTCTGGCAGCGGCGGGCCTGCCCCGCATGACGATCGACCGCAACCGCCTCACGGACACCGCAGGATCGGTGCAACTCCGCTTCGGGCGGGACGGACGTTGGTACCGGTACGTGAGTGATGCGGGCCGCGACGACTGGTGGCCCGAAGGACAACCCGACATGGACCCGCTGGTGGCGCTGGCAGGATAGGGACGCTCTCCGGTGCTCGCGTCGCGGTGCACCTCGTCGATCAGCCGGACAGGGCGACAGCTTCCGACGTCCTCACCAGTTCCCGGAGCTTCTGCCGCGTCTCGGCGTCCGTCGAGTAGAGGATGGTGCCCACCATGCCCCGGGTCAGCAGAACCTTGTACGTGTTGAGGATCAGCTGATCCACAAGGGTGCCCGGAGTGGACTTCTTGAACGCCGGATCCTTGGAAGCCGAGCGCTCGATATTCCAACTACCATTCCGCCACAGCAGATCGGGCCCGATGATGACACCGCTCCAGTCGTACTCAAAGCCCTGTGCCGTGTACACGCAGCCGACCTGACCGAAGCCCGCAGGGTCCGTGGCCCAGAGGGCGGCAGGCGGGGCGCCGGCCACTCCCCGATCGCCATAGACGTTCCAGGGCCGCGCCCAGTCACCGATCACCACGTCCGCGGGCAGATCGAACCCTGGCTTGTACTTCGTGGTCCACTTCCAGCAGTAACCGGCGGACATGCGCGCGCTGTAACCCTGGTCGCGCCGCGTCTGCAGGAAGTCCTCCATCTCCTGCGGCGTGTCAGCGACCCGTAGCTGCATCCTGCCATCGGGTGTCCAAGGGATGGCGCCCCCTCCCTGCAACCCGAGGAGTCGTACCACCCACCGCAGGTAGGCGTCGCTCCCGCCGTTCCTGAACTGGCTGTCCAGGGAGACGAACTGGCAGCCGAGGCCCTTCTTCGCCGCGGCGGCCTGGATCTCCTCCACACGTCCCATCTCGCCGGGGCGTACGACCTGGTACTCGTCCAGGAGGAAGACGGGCACTCTTGCGGCGTCGATCAGCTCCTCCACCTGTGGTTTGTTCGTCCGGTGCTCCGCGCGCGTGTAGCGGTTCGCCGAGGTGTGCCGGATGCGATGTGCCTCGTCGCAGATCAGGACGTCCAGCCCATTGCGTTCGGCAGTGATGAAGCTGTTGAAGTACTTGAACAGATCCTGCACTTCGCGCTTCCGGGCTCCCGCGACCTTCCTCATCGTCTTCGTGAAGGACGCGGACCCGGTCGCGTGCAGGGCGGTGCGCCCTTGCCGGTACAGCTCGCCGAGCAGCGACAGGGCGATGACGCTCTTTCCGGTGCCGGGGCCGCCGGTGATCACGACGACTTCCTTGTGGTCGGCGCGCACGGCCCGGTTGACGCTGCGCATGACCAGTTCGTAGGCGACGCGCTGTTCGTCCAACAGGACGAACTGCTCCCGATCACGGATCTCCTGCGCGGCTACGGTGATCAACTGCCTGGAGGGGCGTACCTTCCCGGCGAGCAATTCGTCGGCGGCGACGCTTCCGGATGTGGGCGCCAGCAGGGACTTCAGATACTCGGCGAGGTGGCCGCGACGCTCTTCGCTGAAGAGCTGCGCCCTTTCGTTCTGCTCCACGGCAGACAGGCCGGCGATGCCGAACTCCGTGGCGTTGTGCAAGTAGGCGACACCCCGCACACGCTCCTGGTGCTCGGCCACGGCGCCGTTGAACGAGACCAGGTAGTCGCAGTAGCCGCGGACCTGCTCGATGGGGTTGAGAACAGGGCGGGAGTAGGCGTCCACGCGACACAGCAGCGCATCGTCCTCGTCGGGCTCCGCCTGGGACCACTGCTTCAACTCGACGACCACGTAGGACGGTTCACCGGTCTTCGGGTGTACGCCTGCGAGTATGGCGTCGGCGCGCTTGCTGGTGAGGGGAAGCTGGTACTCGAAGAGGACGTGTACGTCGCTGAGTCCGGCTTCCATCAGGACGTTGAGGAGAGCGGGGAGGCTTCTCTCCCACGACTTGGCCTCGGATGCGCCGGGGCGGTGGCCGTGATCGTTGGCGAAGTTCTCGGTCAACCGCAGGAAGAGATCCTTGCTGTGGACCTGGGCGAGGGCCGCGGCAGCGGATTCACGAAGCAAGGCGGGCTCCCGGGCAGCACGAGGCGAGTCGTGCGGGTGAGGGCATGTCCTGCGGGGGAAGCCCGGTGGGCCGCATCTGTGATTCGCAGCAGCCTATATCGGTGTACATCGGTCTCCATGACCGGGGCGAGGGGCGGTCCGGTCCGCTTTCCAGCGGCTTGCCGCCCCTCGCCGCGCGGCGGTCTACATCCGGTTCCGGCGGAGCAGCGGCAGGGGCATGTGGTGCAAGGGGGCGCCGGCCTCATTGACGATCTTGGCGCGGTCGACTGAGCGGCTGCCTCGCAGCGCCCTCTTCGCGATCCTGTGGGTAGTGAGGCAGGCGATGGCGAAGCACGCGATCACGGTGAAGGACACAGCGATGATCGCGACGATGGTCGTCTCTGGGGTTTGCACAAAGCACCTTCGAGGAAGAGGCGCCGGGAAATCAATGAGAAAACGATTCACCTTAGCCCGGCGCGACGGTCACTGGAGGAGTGAGGGCCGGGTCAGGCGGCGGGCCGACGGGTGTGACGGTCGGCTTGGGGCCTGTTTTCTTCCGGGAAGGTGCGGGACTCGAACGAGTCGGATGCGCAGTCGCGCCGAGCGGACATACGTGTCTCCTGATGCAGGGTGGAGGCGTTCCTGAAGCGGACGCCTGGCGGGCCGTGCATAGCGGGGAAGATATTAGCACGCTGAGTGCGATCTATGGCCAATGATTTTGCTCACGGGTTGCCCGAGGGGGCGGTTGGGGGTGCCGTCGTCGGCCGAGGCTCCCCTCCGAGCGCAGCTCGCCTCGGCGTAAGCAGCGCTGATACCGTCCGCGCCGCTCCGGCTATCTTGGGGAGCGACGATGACCGACAGGTCCGGTGTTGACCAAGGAGACCCGGTGGACGCAGAGTTGGCCGCCCTCGCGGCGGCCGGAGCGACGGCGCTCGTGCAGTCGATGGTGGGGGACGGGTGGACGGCCGCGCGGGAGCGGGTCGTGGGGTTCTTCTCGCGGCGGCGTGCCGCGGGTGCCGCGGGGGGTGAGGGCGCCGTCGCCGGTGAGCTCGACGAAGCCCGCGAGGAACTGGTCGCGGCCCGGGACGGCGACGACCCCGACGCCGCCGCGGACGTACAGGCCGAGTGGCGCAACCGGCTGCGCCGGACCCTGCGGGCCGACCCCGAGGCCGCCGCCGAACTGCGCGCCCTGCTCGCGGAGCTGGCCCCCGCCGACGGCACCGAGGGGCCCGGCGGCGTCGTGCACAACAGCATCAGCGGCGGTGTGCAGCACGGCAACGTCATCCAGGCCCACACGGTGGGAGACGTGCGGCTGGGATAGCCCGTCCCGTGGGTGGGGGGCGACTTGGCGGGTCAGAAGTCGACCCGGGCCCGGTCGTCCAACCGCCCCACCGAGTCCTGCCCGAACTTCTTCTCGTAGTCGGAGCGGATCTCCTCGATCAGGATGCCCCGCTTCTTCGCCTCGGCGGTGGGGTAGAGGAGAGTCAGTTCGTAGGACCGCTCCCTCTCGATCCTGCCGTTGCTGTCCTTCCACTGGCCCCGGCCCTGCTGGATGGTGAGACCGTCGGGGAAGCCGGGCGTGACCTCCTTGTCGATGAAGCGCATGAACTGCTTGTCCGTCACGTCCGGGCCGCCGTCGGGACGTTCGGTGCCGAAGAACAGGCGGGTCTCCACGAAGGGCTTGCCGCCGCTCGGCGGCGTGGTGGACGCGGTCTCCTTGCCCGCCGACGCGGCGGGCCGGCGGTCGCCGGTGCCGGGGTCGTCGCCGCCGAGGGCCGCGTACGCCGTCGGTGCGCCGATCACCAGGACGGCGGCCGCACCGGCCAGGACCAGGCGCGGGCCGGTGAGCGTGAGGGTGAGGGCCATCAGGGTGTGCCGCCTTTCGTGCGGAAACTCGACGGCCGTTCACAGTAGAGGACCCGGGTCCCGGAACACGTCGCGCCGCGAGGCCTGGCCGTAAAGCGCCGTCTTCCGTCCCGACACCCGAGTCCCCTACGTTGCCCGGTACTTGACGGTGCGACGGAGGGGACGACGGTGCGCGAAGCGACGGAACGTGCGACGACGATGGCTCGGCGGACTGCGTCCCTCCGGGGGAGAGCCTGCGGCCTCGCGGCGGCATGCGCCCTCGCCGCCGGCGCCCTGGCAGCCGCCCCGCCCGCCCTGGCCGACGGCTGCACCGGGACCGCCGCCGACACGGCGACCGCCGGCGCCGACACGGCGACCGCCGGCGCCGACCCCTCGTACGCCGCCACCACCGGCGTCGGCGTCCACAACGCGTACGAGAAGACGAAGTACCCCTACTTCGCCGACGCCCTCGACTCCGGTGCCGCGATGCTGGAGATCGACGTGTGGACCAATGTCTTCGGCGGCGGCTGGCGCGTCTCGCACTCCAACCCCGTCGGCAACGACAACAACTGCGAGAACGCGCGGCGCCCGGAGGAACTGCGGACGAAGGCGCGCAACCAGCGGCTCGACGGGTGCCTCGCCGACATGCGGGCCTGGCACGACGCCCACCCCGGCCACCGGCCGATCCTGGTGAAGGTCGAGCTGAAGGACGGCTTCCAGGGCCGCGGCGGCCGCGGCCCCGCCGACCTCGACGCCCTGCTGCGCGCCGAGCTCGGCGACGCCCTGTACCGGCCGGGACAGCTGGCCGCGGGCAGCGCGAACCTGGACGAGGCCGTGCGGGGCAAGGGCTGGCCCTCCCGGTCCGACCTCGCGGGCAAGTTCGTCGTCGAGCTGATACCCGGCACCGTCGAGCAGGGCAACCCCGCCGACACCCTGTGGACCGACCGCGAGTACGCCACGCACCTGCGCGACCTCGCCGCCGCGGGGCGCCTCGGGGACGCCGCCGCCTTCCCCGCCGTCCTCGGCGCCGCGGCGGGCGACCCCCGTACCCGGTACGCGGACGCCTCGATACGGCCGTGGTTCGTGCTGTTCGACGGTTCCGCGTCGACGTACGCGGGCGGCACGGTCGACACCGGGTGGTACGCCGACCGGCGCTATCTCCTCGTCATGACCGACGCCCACAGCGTGCCGCCCGCCATCGACGCGGTCCGCCCGACCGAGGCTCTGGCCCGCGACCGGGTCGCCCTCCTCGCGGGGCGGCACGCCAGCGTCGTGTCGTCGGACTGGTACCCGCTGCCGGGGGTCCTCTCGACGGTCGTGCCACGCGGCTGACCGCACGGGCCGCCGGGGCGGTAGGGATTCTCCGGGTTCCGGATCCCAGGTTCCGGACAGGAACATCCCGGGTGCCGGACAGGAACATCCCAGGTGCCCGACAGGAACATCCCCGGTGCCGAACACGAACGGCGCGGTCCCCGTACCGTGAGCGGATGACCGTGCCCGCCGCATCCGGCCCCGCCGACCTCGTCGTCACGGGCTGCACCGCCCTCGTCCACGACGAGGCCGAACGCGTCGGCTTCGCCGAGGACGCCGCCGTCGTCGTACGCGACGGGGTGATCGCCGACATCACCACCGCGGACGCCGTGACCGGGCTCGCCGCCGTGGAACGCATCGACGCCCGCGGCCAGGCGCTGCTGCCCGGCCTGATCAACTGCCACACCCACTCCCCGATGGTGGCCCTGCGGGGCATCGCGGAGGACCTGCCGGTGGCGGAGTGGTTCAACGACCACATCTGGCCCATCGAGTCCCACCTCGGCGAGCGCGAGGTGGAGCTCGGCGCGCGGCTCGCCTGCGCCGAGATGATCCGCGGCGGCGTCACCACCTTCGCCGACCACTACTTCGCCATGGACACCGTCGCCGACGTCGTCGCCGAGACCGGCCTGCGGGCCAATCTGGGCCAGGCGTACTTCTCGTCCCAGGGACCCGGGGCACGGGCGGCGTCCCTGGACTTCGCCCTGCGCAGACAGGGCTCCGCCGACGGCCGCGTCACCACCTGCCTGGCGCCGCACGCCCCGTACACCGTCGACGAAGCCGACCTCGCGGCCACCGCCGAACTCGTCCACGCACACGGCCTGCCCGTGCATCTGCACGCCGCCGAGAGCCGTGCCCAGACCGAGCACAGCCTCGCCCGGCACGGCGTGACACCCATCGGTGTCCTGCACCGCACCGGCCTGCTCGACACGGACGTCCTGATCGCCCACGGCACCGGCATCGTCGACAGCGACCTCGACCTCATCGGCGCGGCCACCGGACGCGTCGCCGTCGCGACCGCACCCCGCGGCTATCTGAAGTTCGCCTGGGGCTCCACCCCCGTGCGGGCCCTCGCCGGCCTCGGCGTCCCGGTCGGCCTCGCCACCGACGGCGCGGCCTCCAACAACTCCCTCGACGTCTGGGAGGCCATGGCGCTCACCGCCCTCGTACAGAAGTCCACCACCGGCGACCCGCGGTGGCTGACATCCCGGCAGGCGCTGCACCACGCCACGCTCCAGAGCGCCCGCGCGGTCGGCCTCGGCGACCGGATCGGCTCACTCGCCGCGGGCCGCCGCGCCGACCTCGTCCTCGTCGACCTCCGCGGACCGCACACGCAGCCCGTGCACGACCTCGCCGCGACCCTGGTGCACAGTGCCCGCAGCGCCGACGTCCTGACGACGATCGTCGAAGGCCGCGTCCTGATGCGGGACCGCGAGCTGCTCACCGTCGACGTACCCGCCGTGGTGGCGGAGCTGGCCGAGCGCCTGCCCGCCCTGGTCGAGCGGCGGCACGGGGCGCGGATCCAGACGTACGACGGCTGACCCGGCGCCACCGGCACGGGCCCCGCTTCCTAGGCTGCCCCCATGGCGACTCCCGCGGCCCCCACCCCCCTCGACGGGCTCATGACCGACCCCTACGGCACGTACGCGAAGCTGCGCGAGAGCGACCCGGTGCGGCGCGTCAGCGGGCCCGACGGCAGCCCGGCCTGGCTCGTGACGCGCTACGACGACGTACGCGCCGCACTCACCGACGAGCGGCTCTCGGTGGACAGGAGGCACGCGCTGCCCGGGAGCTACCGCGGCTTCTCGCTGCCGCCCGCCCTGGACGCCAACATGCTCAACATGGACCCGCCCGACCACACCCGCATCCGGCGCCTGGTCGTCAAGGCGTTCACCAAGCGGCGGATCGAGAGCCTGCGCGAGCCCGTGCGGAACACCGCCGACCGGCTCCTCGACGCCATCGAGCGGGACGCCGCCGAGCGCGGGGGCGCCGAGCGCGAGGCCCGTGCCGATCTCGTGGCGGCGTACGCCGAGCCACTGCCCATCGCCACCATCTGCGACCTCCTCGGCGTGCCCGCCACGCACCGGCGCGACTTCACGGACTGGACCGACGCCCTCATCGCCCCCGACCCCGCGCGCCCCGAACGCGCCAAGGAGACGGTCGTCGCGATGCTCGGCTTCTACACCGGCCTCATCGCGGACAAGCGGAAGGCGCCGGGCGACGACCTGCTCTCCGACCTGATCGCCGCCCGCGACGAGGGCGACAGGCTCAGTGAGGACGAGCTGACGTCGCTCGCCTTCCTGCTGCACTTCGCCGGGTACGAGAACGCCGTGCAGCTCATCGGTAACTCCGTGCTCGCCCTCCTGACCCACCCCCACCAGCTCGCCGCCCTGCGCGAGGACCCGGCGCGACTCGCGGGCGCCGTCGAGGAGTTCATGCGGTACGACACCTCGGCGGTGTTCTCCATCCGGCGGTTCGCCCGCGAGGACGTCACGATCGCCGGGGTGCGGGTGCCCGCGGGGGAGACCGTGTTCCTCGGCCTCGGCTCCGCGGGCCGCGACCCCGACCGCTTCCCCGACCCGGACCGTCTCGACATCACCCGCGACGCCGGCGGCCATCTCGCCCTCGGCCACGGCATCCACCACTGCGTGGGCGCGCCGCTGGCCCGCCTGGAGCTGACGGTCGCGGTCGGCGCGCTCCTCGAACGCTTCCCGCGGCTCGCGCTCGGCGTGCCGGAGCAGGAGCTGCGGTGGCGCCCCTCGATGCGGGCGCGGGGGCTGCTCGCGCTGCCGGTGGTGTACTGAGGCGGCGCCCTCGCCCGGCCCGCCGCACTCGCCCGGGCCGTTCCGTGGCGCCCGCCCCGCTCCATGGCGCCCGGCCCGCTGAGAAAAAACCTCAGAATTCCCGTACAGCGCCGATGAGTTCTCCTGAGACGTCCGGTCAGCCCTTCCGAGAGCCGCGCACCGCGGTCCGGATCCGGAGGAATGCGCCATGGGACTGCCGCACATCGTCACGCGCGCGGAGTGGCTGGCCGCGCGCGAGAGGCTGCTCGCGAAGGAGAAGGCCGCCACCCGTGCCCGCGACCGGCTGAACGCCGAGCGGCGCGGACTGCCGATGGTCGAGGTGCGGCAGGAGTATCTGTTCGACGGCGCGGACGG
The DNA here is from genome assembly GCF_044328435.1 of Streptomyces sp. NPDC017940. NCBI lineage: Bacteria > Bacillati > Actinomycetota > Actinomycetes > Kitasatosporales > Streptomycetaceae > Streptomyces > Streptomyces sp. NPDC017940. Next base: position 1,237,977 of record NZ_JBIRHJ010000001.1, read on the forward strand.
CAAGGCGACGCTGCTCGACCTGTTCGCGGGCCGCGACCAGCTGATCATCTATCACTTCATGTTCGCCCCCGAGTGGGACGCGGGCTGCCGCAGCTGCTCGGCGTTCCTCGACCAGATCGGTCATCTCGCGCACCTGCGGGCCCGCGGCACGACCTTCGTCGCCGTCTCGCGCGCCCCCTTCACCCGCATCCTGCCCTTCAAGGCCCGCATGGGCTGGGTCGTGCCGTGGTTCTCGGCGTGCGGCGACGAGTTCAACCGCGACTTCGCCGCGTCGTACGCGGACGCCGAAGGGCGGCTCACCGACCGGCCGGGGATCAGCTGCTTCCTGCGTGACGGCGACCGCGTCTGCCACACGTACTCGACGTTCGACCGCGGTCTCGACGGCCTCGGTTCCACCACCAGCCTCCTCGACCTCACCGCCCTCGGCCGCCAGGAGGAGTGGGAGGAGCCGAAGGGCCGCGCCTCCGCCCTGGGCGCCCCCGCGGGCAGCGACCGGGTGCGGTACCACGACGAGTACGACGAGTACGGCTACTGACGCGGTGACACCGTGTGACGATCACCTCCGTACGGCCCCGACTCGGTTTCGGTTGCGTCACGTTGCGAGCCCTCGGGGGTGCTTCGCGCGTTCTATCCGGTGCAGAGTCCAGTCGCACACGGGGGAACGAGAAGATGATGAACGGACGAGTCGTCCTGGAGAGCTTTCCGGCGGGCGGGCCGCGCGGGTCGTGGCCCGCGGAGGAGTTCGCGCGGGACCGGCGCAGCGAGGGACAGCACGCGGAAGTGGTGATGGATCTGTCGACCGACGCGTTTCTGGTGATCGTACGAGGTGCCGCGGATCTGGCTGATTCCTGACGCTCATCCGGGGAGCGTGGACGGGGTGAGGGCCTTCCCCTGTCTGGTGGGGCGCGCACACGATAAAGGGCGCCGCGCGGTCGACCGCGCGGCGCCCTTCGGGTGTGGGCAAGGGTGTGGCGGCACCCCTGAGGCGTCCCCGGGTCAGGCCCGGACCGCCCGCGCCCACCCCGGTACGGCCCCGGCCAACCGGCACAGGGCCAGGTACAGGGGAATCGGCGGGGTATAGGGGACGGCGGTCCCGGGCCCCTCGGGGTCCTCGGGGCGGTGCACCAGGACGGGTTCCCGCGTCGAGTCGGGCAGCAGGGCCCCGCGCGAGTAGTACGCCGCGGGCGGCCACTCCAGGGCCTCGTCCGAATCCACGGGCACGATCCACCACCAGCGCGGCCCGTCCTCGTACACACAGCCCACCCGGGGGAGCCGTGCGAGCAGTCGCGGTCCGAACTCCGCCGGTACGGCCACCGCGTCGCATCCGAGCGGCTGCCGCATTCCGGCGGGGACGGCGAGCCGTGCCACTGGCTGCACACTCACGACCCGCCGTCCGACCGCCCGCTCCCGCTCTCGCGAGAGCCGTACCAAGGTGTCGAGCTCGAACAGCCGCGCTGACCCCGTGCTCACATATCCCCCGACCACATCACTGTCGCAATTGCCGCACTTGCTGCACTCGTCGTACTGGCGGCGGCACTCCTCGCGCCCGCCGTACTCGTCGTACCAGCCCTACCCGTCGTACCCGCGTCACCCGAGGGCCGCCGAGTCGAACCCGTCGATCCCGTCGATCGCGTCGAACCCAGCAACCCCATCGAACCCATCGACCCCATCGACACAGAACTCCTCCCTACCGAAGGAGCACGCCGCCGGATCGGGTGATCTCGGTAGCTCCGCCCACACCGAAAGGCCGGATCCGAAGTCCTGGACACCCCATGCGCTGCTCACGGCACTCACGAGAAGCAGTCCCCTCCCATGCTCCTCGTCGGGCCCCCTCGGTCCCGCCGGCCGTGGCACTCCCGCGCCGTGACCCTCGTCGCGTACGGCTATCCGCACGGTGTCGGCACCCGTGCAGATCTCGCAGACGACAGTACGGCTTCCGGTGTGCACGATCGCATTGGTGACCAGCTCGGACACGACGAGCGCCGCGATGTCGCAGGCGTCGTCGCCGACCGTCAGGGAACTGAGCCTGTCGCGCGTCAACCGCCTTGCCCGCGCCACGGAACTCGGCGTCGCGGCGAGGGTGAAGGTGACACAGGGCTCGCCACCGTGCGTCCGGTTCCTGGTGCACGCACCAAGTCGGCCGCGGGTGGCATCAGTTCCTAACGATGCGGGCGGAGTCACGTTTTCCACTATCGCCCCGGCGCGAACACCTTGGCAAGGGCCACTCTGAAAAGTGCACAGTGACATGTTCCTTTGAGACGGCGCATGGCACACTTCTCGCAACGCCTCACCGAGCGGCGTGACTTGGCACGACACGCAGTGAAGAGCGGTTACGCACGGTAACGCGGATAGTGCACCAGCATGCAGAGAGCGACGCGAAGTGGGTGGAGGTAGGACGTGAGCGAACCGCGGTCGGCGCCGACCGTCGGGCAGGTCGTTCTCGGTCGTCGCCTGCAAGACCTGCGCGAACGAGCCGGTCTGAAGCGTGACGAGGCCGCACGGATACTCCGCGTGGCCCCCGCCACGGTGCGCCGGATGGAGACCGCCGAGGTCGCCCTGAAGATCCCGTACCTCCAGCTGCTGCTGAAGGCGTACGGCGTCACGGACGAAGAGGCGGACGCCTTCGTGCTGCTCGCCGAGGAGGCGAACAAGCCCGGCTGGTGGCAGCGCTTCCACGACATCCTGCCCGGCTGGTTCAGCATGTACGTCAGCCTGGAGGGCGCCGCGAGCCTCATCAGGTCCTACGAACCGCACTTCGTGCCGGGGCTGCTCCAGACGGAGGACTACGCGCGTGGCGTGCTCCGCTCGGGGGCCATCGGCCAGACGAGGCCCGAGGACATCGAGCGGTATGTGGCGCTGCGCATGGAGCGCCAGGCGCTGCTCGCCCGCGAGGACGCGCCGCGGCTGTGGGTCGTGATGGACGAGACCGCGCTGCGCAGACCCGTCGGCGAACCCGAGGTGATGCGCGCACAGGTCGACCGGCTGCTCGACGCGGTGGAGCTGCCGCATGTGACGCTCCAGGTCGCGCCGTTCGCGGCGGGCCCGCACCCCGGCACGTTCGGCCCGTTCGTGCTCTTCCGCTTCGCCATGGCGGAGCTGCCGGACATGGTCTACAGCGAGTACCTGACCGGCGCCGTCTACCTGGACGCGCGCACCGAGGTGGCGACCCACCTCGAGGTCATGGACCGCATGGCGGCCCAGGCCGCGACCGCACAACGCACGAAGGAGATCCTCCGGGATGTCCGCAAGGAGCTGTGAATGGACCGAGATCGACACCGTGCGGGCACGGGCCCCGCGTCCCGGCCCGACGCCCGCGCCGACTCCCGGCCACCGGGGTCCGGCTCCCGGGTCTACAACGGCATGCCGGCCCGTGACCTGGGCATCGAGGGCTGGCACAAGCCCTGGAGCGGCGGCAACGGCGGGAACTGTCTCGAAGCCATGAAGCTGGCGGACGGCCGCGTCGCCGTCCGCCAGTCCTCCGACCCCGACGGCCCCGCGCTGATATACACCGACGGTGAGATCAGGGCGTTCATACAGGGCGCGAAGGCGGGGGAGGCGGACTTCCTGCTGTCGTGACACGTGCCGCCTTGACTCGTGCTGTCTTGACTCGCGCTGTCTCGACACGTATCTCGACACGTACGGGTGAACCGGCTGTGTACGGCGATGACACGTGATGCGGTGAATTGGTTGAAGGGGCAAGGGAGCCACGGATGACCGGGACGGAGCGGGCCCAGGGCGACCAGGGCGGCTCGGCGTACATCGACACGAGCAAGCCGCATCCCGCGCGGATGTACGACTGGTGGCTCGGCGGCAAGGACAACTACCCCGTCGACGAGGAGCTGGGCCGCCAGCTCGTCGCCATGGACCCGCGGATCCCGGCGGTGGCGCGGGCCAACCGCGCGTTCATGCAGCGCGCCACGCGCTGGCTCGCCACGGCCGGGATCCGGCAGTTCCTGGACATCGGCACCGGCATCCCGACCGAGCCCAACCTGCACCAGATCGCCCAGGGCGTGGCGCCCGACGCGCGCGTCGTCTACTGCGACAACGACCCCATCGTGCTCGCCCACGCCGAGGCCCTGCTGCGGTCGACGCCCGAGGGCGCCACGGAGTACATCCAGGGCGACGCGCGCGACCCGGCGGCGATCCTCGCGGAGGCCCGCAGAACCCTGGACTTCACCCGGCCGGTGGCCCTGTCCCTCGTCGCTCTCCTGCACTTCGTCCCCGACGAGGACGGCGCGTACGAGGTGGTGCGGGAACTGGTGTCCGCGCTGCCGCCCGGCAGCTACCTGATGCTGTCGCACGGCACCGGCGAGTTCACCCCCGAGCGGGCGCGCTCGGCGGGCGATCTCTACAAGGCGCGCTCCCTGAACCTCGCGCTGCGCGACCGCGCCGAGGTGATGCGCTTCTTCGACGGCCTGACCCTGGTGCCGCCCGGGGTGACGGTGGCCGACGAGTGGCATCCGGAACTGGGCGAGCGGGTGCCGCCCGTGGGGGACGGGCCGCTTCCCATCTTCGGTGGGGTTGCCCGTAAGGAGTCGTAAAGAGTCGTCAGGGGTTGTGCGGGGTCGTAAGGGGTCGTAAAGGTCCGTTGCGGGTGGTGGGGGCTCGGTGTTATCCGCCGGGGTGCGCCCCCTGGAGGTTCCCGTCCTGCGGGGGGTGGCCTGCTCACGCCCTGAGGGGGCGGGACGACGCGGTCACGGGGGACGGCAACGTCGTCGTGCCCATGAGGTGGCGGTCCACGGCCGCCGCGACCGACCTGCCCTCCGCGATCGCCCAGACCACCAGGGACTGGCCGCGCCCCGCGTCCCCGGCGGCGTACACCCCCGGCACATCCGTGGCGTACTCCTCGTCCCGCGCCACCTTTCCGTCCGGCGCCACCGCCACCCCCAGCTCCGCGACCGCGCCGCCCGCCGCCACCTCGGGGCCCTCGAACCCCAGGGCGAGCAGCACCAGGTCGGCCCGCAGTGTGCGCTCCGCGCCCGGCACCGGGCGCCGCCGCGCGTCCACTCCGGCGAGCAGGACGGCCCGAACCCGCCCCCTCCCGTCCCCGCAGAACCGCAGGGCGGAGGCCGCGAACAGCCGCGCGTCGACGTCGGGCTCCTGCGCGAAGCGCAGCTCACCGGCCTCCTCGTGGGCGGGTGACACCCGGTGCACCGTGGGATACACCGGCCAGGGGTCGACCGCCTCGTCCCGCTCCGCGGGCGGGCGCGCGCGGATGTCCACCTGCGTCACCGACGCGGCGCCCTCCCGTACCGCCGTGCCCAGGCAGTCCGCCCCCGTGTCGCCGCCCCCCACGATCACCACGTGCTTGCCCGCGGCAGAGAGCGGCGAGACGTCGAGGTCGCCCTCGCAGACCCGGTTCGCCGGGGGCAGATACTCCATGGCCTGCACGACCCCCGCCAGCGCACGCCCCGGCACCGGAAGGTCCCGCCACGCCGTGGCCCCGACGGCGAGCACCACCGCGTCATGGCGGGCCCGCAGCCCCGCGGCGCCGATGTCCCTGCCGACCGCCGTCGACGTACGGAACCCGGTGCCCTCGGCCCGCAGCTGCGCGAGCCTGCGCTCCAGCTGCGCCTTCTCCATCTTGAACGCGGGGATCCCGTACCGCAGCAGCCCGCCGGGCCGGTCGTCCCGCTCGTAGACGACGACCGTGTGCCCGGCCCGCGTCAGCTGCTGCGCCGCCGCGAGGCCCGCGGGCCCCGACCCGACGATCCCGACCGACTTCCCGCTCAGCCGCCCCGGTGGCCGCGGCGGCGCGAGACCGTCCGCCCAGACGCGGTCGGCGATGGCGGCCTCGACGTTCTTGATGGTCACCGCGGGCTGGTTGACGGCGAGCACACAGCCCGCCTCGCACGGCGCCGGGCACAGCCGTCCGGTGAACTCCGGGAAGTTGTTCGTGGCGTGCAACCGCTCGGCGGCGGCGTGCCAGTCGGCGCGCGAGACGAGGTCGTTCCACTCCGGGACGAGGTTCCCCAGCGGGCAGGCCTCGTGGCAGAACGGGACCCCGCAGTCCATGCACCGCTCGGCCTGCTGCTCCACGAGGGGCAGCAGACCGCCGGGTACGTACACCTCGTCCCAGTCCTCGACCCGCTCGCCCACCGGCCGCCGCGGCCACTCCCGGCGCGGGTGGCGCATGAATCCCCTGGGGTCGGCCATGGCCGTCTCCCTACGCGTAGGCCGCGTCCTTTTGCCACGGTACGTCGGGGAGGGGGGCTCGGCATGCGGTGCGGGGAGGTGCGCTGCCGCGGTGGCGACGGGTTCGCGGTGGGTGGGGCCTTGGGTGGCGGTGATGGGTTCGCGGCAGGTGGGGGCCCGGGCGGTGGCGGCGGGTTCGCGGTGGGTGGGGCCTTGGGTGGCGGTGATGGGTTCGCGGCGGGTGGGGGCCCGGGCAGCGACGACGGGTTCGCGGCAGGCGGAGGCCTCGGGCAGCGGCGGCGTCAGGTCAGGCCGAGGATGAAGGAGAAGGCCGCGGCGGTCGCGGCGACGGTGCGGACGTGGTTCCACATCGTCCACTCGGCCACATACGTACGCCAGTACTCGGCGCCGTGCTCGGACGCCACGTCGACCTTCGCCAGGGCCTCGTTCCGGGGCACGTTCGCTGCGACGGTCACGCCGAAGCACCCGAACAGATACAGCGCGCAGCCGAGCAGCAGCTCCACCGTGCCCTCGTCGGGCCACAGCACGAACGTCACCACGGCGAGCACCGCGCTGAGGCCCGTCGCCCCCATGAACACGGCCATGAACGGGGGCTTGAGCGCCGCGGTGTTGATCGCCCGCATGACCGCGGCGCCCTGGGCGGGCGGCAGGGCCGCGAGGCCCTTCATCACGAAGGTGGAGAAGCCGATGAACACTCCGGCGACGAGCCCGCAGGCGACCGCACCGACCACGGTGAGCACGAAGTAGGGTCCCTCGATCATGGCAACTCCCTGGCTGGGTCCGGCCCCGGCCGGACGGGCGCCACGCCGGTCCCGAACGACGCGGACTGTAGGGGACCAGTCAATGACCACGACGCCCCGGAAGCCATACGCGGAGCCCGCGATCTCATACGCCCCAGTCTCACGCCCCGCGCGCCCGCGCCCGGTACCCCGTGTCCCCACTACGCCGGGGCCGGACCAGACCAGGCCTTGCCGGACCAGGCCCGCGTGCGCGGGGCGCGTCGCGGCATCATGGGCCCGTGCGACTCGAAGCGATCACCTGGGAACGGCTCACGGACACCCTCGCCGACCGTCTCGCCGACCTCGAACCACGGGACGGCGGCCCCTGGCCCCGGGTCGCCTTCGACGGTGCCCCCGCCGCCCGGCCGGGCGAACTCGCCCTGCGGGTGGGCGAGGCGCTGCGCGTGCGCGGACGACCCTCACTCGTCGTCGGCACCGAAGGGTTCCTGCGGCCCGCCTCGCTCCGCCTGGAGTACGGGCACGAGGACGTCGAGGCGTACTACAGCGGCTGGTTCGACACCGGCGCCCTGTGGCGTGAGGTCTTCGGGCCACTGGGGGCGGACGGCACCGGTCGGGTCCTGCCCGACCTGTGGGACCCGCACGCCGACCGGGCCACCCGCACCCCCTACGTCCAACTCCCCCCCGGTGCCCTGCTGTTGCTGCACGGCCCCCTGCTGCTCGGCCACTGGTTCCCCTTCGACCTGACGGTGCACCTACGGCTGTCGCCCGGGGCCCTGCGACGGCGCACACCGGAGGCGGAGCACTGGACCCTGCCCGCCTTCGAGCGCTACGAGTCGGAGACCGGGCCCACCACCGCGGCCGATGTCGTCGTCCGCGCCGACGATCCCCGCCACCCCGCCTGGAACGGCTGACCCGGCCGCCCACCCGCGAGCCCCCGCCGCCCACCCGCGAGCCCCCGCCGCTCACCCGTGAGCCCCCGCCGCCCGGAACTGCGGGTGCGGCCCGCCTCCCCGGCGGCGACAATGGGGATGCCGGGGCCCATGCGGGTGCCGGGACCAGCGGTGCTCCCGCGCCGCGCCGGCTCTCCGGCACCGGGAGGTACCCATGACCACCGCCGCAGACATCATGCACCGGGGCGCCCGGTGGATCCCCGCGCACGAAACCCTGGACCGTGCCGCCCAGCTCATGCGCCAACTCGACGTGGGCGCCCTACCGATCAGCGACGAGAACGAACGGCTGTGCGGCATCCTCACCGACCGCGACATCGTCATCGGCTGCGTGGCCATGGGACACGACCCCGCCGAGGTCACCGCGGGCGAGATGGCCAAGGGCACCCCGCGCTGGGTGGCGTCGGACGCGGGTGTCGACGTCGTACTGGAGGAGATGCAGGGACATCAGATCCGCAGGCTGCCCGTGATCGAGGACAAGCGCCTGGTCGGGATGATCAGCGAGGCCGACCTCGCCAAGCACCTCACCGAGGAGCAGCTCGCGGGCTGGGCGGAGAGCGTCTACGCCCGGTCCTGAGACAGGCCTCCCGCCGGGCTCCCGTGCCGGGCCTTCCTCCGGCCTCGCAGGGGTGCACGCCGGGGCCCTCTTCACCCACGCCGGGCTTCGCCAAGTTCCCGTCGGGCTTCGCCGAACTCGCGCCGGGCGCCGAACTCCCGCCGGGCTCGCGCCGGGCCCACGCTGGACTCCGACCGGGCCCACGCTGTGCTCCCACCAGGCCCACACCGGGCTCCTGCCAGGCCCATACCGGGCTCCCGCCGGGCCCACGCCGGGCTCCGCCAGGGCTTCGCCGCGGGCGTCCCCTCACAGCCAGCCGTTGCGCCGGAAGCCCCGGTACAGCGCGAAGCAACCCGTGGCTATCACCCCCATCACCAGTGCGTAGCCGTACTGCCAGCGCAGCTCGGGCATGTGGTCGAAGTTCATGCCGTACATCCCGCAGATCATGGTGGGCACGGCGACGATCGCGGCCCAGGCCGTGATCTTCCGCATGTCCTCGTTCTGCGCGACCGTCACCTGGGCCAGGTGGGCCTGGAGGATCGAGTTGAGCAGTTCGTCGAAGGCCGCTATCTGCTCGGTGACGCGCTTGAGGTGGTCGTCGACATCGCGGAAGTACGCCTGTATCTCAGGGGCGATCAAGCGGATCGGTTTCGCGGCGAGCACCTGGAGGGGACGGCCGAGCGGGACCACCGCCCGCTTCAGTTCGAGCAGCTCGCGCTTGAGCTGATAGATCCGCCCCGGGTCGACGCCGCGCGCCCCCTCGGGCGCGAACACGTCCGCCTCCACCTGGTCGATGTCGTCCTGCACCGCGTCCGCCACGCCCAGATAGTCGTCCACGACCTGGTCCGCGATGGCGTGCAGCACCGCGGCCGGGCCCTGTGCGAGCTGCTCGGGCGTTCCTTCGAGCTGCTCGCGCAGCGGTCCGAGCGAACCGTGCCTGCCGTGCCGCACGGTGATCACGAACTCCCTGCCGACGAAGACCATGATCTCGCCGGTGTCCACCACCTCGCTGGTCGCCGTCAGCTGGGCGTGCTCCACATAACAGACCGTCTTGAACACCGCGAACAGCGTCTGGCCATAGCGCTCGACCTTCGGCCGCTGATGGGCGTGCACCGCGTCCTCGACCGCCAGCGGGTGCAGGTCGAAGAGGTCGGCGATGTCCGCGAACTCCTGCTCCGTGGGCTCGTGCAGCCCCAGCCACACGAAGCCGTCGTCGCTCTTGCGGATCTGCGCCACGGCCTCGACGAGACCGCCCTCACGGCCCGGCGCCTGACGCACGCCCTTGCGATACGTCACGCACTTGACGACGGAGGAACCCAGCGGTGAGCGGGCGGGGTGGCTGAGGTCGACGCGGGGGCCGCGCCGGGTCAGCCGTGCCACTCTCCGCAATCCGCGGACGGTCCGCAGATTCCCCACCTTGCGCAGGCCACCGACCTTCCGCAGGTTGTCCGTCATCGACATGTGCAGCTCCTAGCGCTGGACTTGATGACCAAGTCTGCCAGTCCGGTCCGACACCACGCTGAGGCCTGTGGGAACGGAATACTCCGCTCCGGAACTGTAATGATCGCCACATGACACGAATCGACGGACATGTCCTCACCGGACGGCCCCAAGAGGCAGCGACCCGCTGCACCGCTTTCGCCGCCCTCTTCGACCCCACCACCTTCCGGCACATCGAGCGGCTCGGCGTCGGGCCCGGCTGGCGCTGCTGGGAGGTCGGCGCCACCAGCACGTCCGTCGTGTCCTGGCTCGCCAAGCGGGTCGGGCCCACCGGCCTCGTCCTCGCCACCGCCACCGACACGGCGCCGCTGCGGCCCGCCGCACGCCCGCCCGTCCAGGTGCGGGCCCACGACGTGGCCGTCGACGCGCCGCCCCCCGAGGCGTTCGACTTCGTGCACGCCCGCCTCGTGCTCACCCACGTACCGGACCCCGAACAAGCCCTGCGGTCCATGGTCCGGGCGTTGCGCCCGGGCGGCAGGCTCCTGATCGAGGAGGCCGATCAGGCCCTCCAGGCGCACGCCTGCCCCGACGAGTACGGGCCCGAACAGGAGCTGGCGAACCGGCTGCGGAAGGGCGTCCGCACCCTGCTCGCCGAGCGTGGCACCGACCTCGCGTACGGGCGGATGCTGCCCCGGCTGCTGCGCACCGCCGGGCTGCGCCACGTGGAGGCCGACGCGTACTTCCCGCTCGTGTCCCCGGCGAGCGCGGCCCTGGAGTCCGCCACCGTCGAGCAGCTGCGCGCGGACCTGGTCGCGGCGAGGCTCGCCACGCACGACGACATCGAGCGGCACCTCGCCCACGTCGCCGAGCGCAGTGTCGACCCGGCCTCGGCCCCCCTGGTCTCGGCCTGGGCCCGCAAGGTCTGACGCCGGGCGGGACCTCACGCGGCGTGGCCCGTTTCGCGCCGTGTAGCCCGTTTCTGGCGTTGTGGCCTGTTTCACGCGGTGTGGCCGGTCTCGCGCCGCGTGAACCGTTTCGCGCCCTGACACCCCCTCAGGCACTCTGACGGGCACCCCGACGCCCCCCGACGCCCCTCCCCGTACGTCCGCTCCCACGTCGTACGCCTCCTCTCACGTCTCCTCACGGAGCGGGGCCCGCCACGCCGGCCGGGCCCCCACCCGTGTCACCGCTCGCGCCCCGGCCCCGCACCCCTCGGCCACCGCGTCCCGCAGTGCCGCCCCCGCGAGCCGTGACGCGACGAACGCCCCGGTGAACGCGTCACCCGCCCCGGTGGAGTCCCGCGCGACCACCCGTACGGCCGGTACCCGGGCCCGCACCCGCCCGTTCCGCACGGCCAGCGCACCCTCGCCGCCCAGCTTGACCACCACCTCGGGGTACCGGCGGCTCAACTCGGCCGCCGCGTCCGCGGGCGCGGGCAGCCCGGTGAGGAGCCCCGCCTCGTCCCTGCTGGGGAGGAGCACGGTCACCCCTGCCGTGTCGGCCAGGAAGCGGTCCGGCCCGTGCCGGGCCAGGAACCCCGCCGACGCCGGATCCACACTGACCGTGAGCCCACGCGCGCGTGCCGCCGTCAGCGCGGCCCGCGCGGTCTCGCGGCTCGGCACGGCGAAGAACAGATAGCCGGACAGATGGAGCCAGGCGACACCGTCCAGCAGCGCGGGCGTCCAGTCGTCGGGGGACAGGCGCAGTGCGGCACCGCTGTCCGTCAGGAACGTCCGCTCGGCCGCCGCACCCGCCGCGTCCACCAGGCTGATCACGGTGCCCGTGGGGGCGTCCGGGTCGACGGCCAGATGGGGACGTACGGCGGCACGGACCAGCATCTCCTCGTGCCACGCCGCCGAGTCGGACCCGGCCCGCCCCAGGAAGCGCACGTCGGGGCAGCCCCAATGGGACGCCCAGCACGCGACGTTGGCGCCCGCGCCGCCAGGAACGGTACGGATGGCCGCGGCCGTGTCGGTGCCCGGCGCGAGGGGGGTGCGGTGCCGGGCGACGATGCCCGTCACGACGTCCCCCACGACGAGCAGGGCGCCGGGAGCGGGCCCGCCAGGACCGGCGGCAGCCGTCACCCCTGTGCCCATGCCGCCGCGATCCGGGCGGCGAGGCGTACGTTCCCTCGTACGGCGGCGAGGTTGGCCTCCAGTGAGGCGCCGTCGGTGTGGCGCATCAGGTGGTCGAGCAGGAACGGGGTCACCGCCTGGCCGGTCACGCCCCGCGCGGCGCACTCCCGCAGTGCCTCGTGCAGCACGCGCGCGTGGAGGGCCGGTTCGAGCTGTTCGGCCTCCGCCACGGGGTTGGCCACGACGAGCGCCGACTCCGGTCCTGCGACCGCGTCCTGGGCGCGCATGACGGCGGCGACCTCCGCGGGCGTCCGCAGCGTCCAGTCCACGCCGTGCCCGGAGTCCGTGAGGTAGAAGCCGGGGAAGCGGTCGGTGCCGTAGCCGGCCACCGCGACGCCCAGCGTCTCCAGGCGTTGCAGCGTCGCCGCCACGTCGAGGATCGACTTGACGCCCGCGCACACCACCGTGATCCGGGTCCGGGCGAGCAGGCCGAGGTCCGCCGACTCGTCCTGGGTGCGCGTCCACTCCCGGTGCACCCCGCCGAGGCCGCCCGTGGCGAAGACCCGAAGCCCCGCGCGCGCCGCGAGGGACGCGGTCGCGGACACCGTGGTGGCGCCGTCGGCACCCGTGGCGACGGCGAGCGGCAGGTCACGGTGGCCCAGCTTGCGGATGCCGTCACCACCGGCGACCCGCTCCCACTGCGCCTCGGCCAGGCCTATGCGGGGGCGGCCGTCCAGGACGGCGATCGTGGCGGGCACGGCGCCCTCGGCGCGTACGGCCTCTTCGAGTTCGAGCGCCACCCGCAGGTTGCGCGGGCGCGGCAGTCCGTGCGCGATGATCGTGGACTCCAGGGCGACGACCGGTTGCCGCCGGGAAAGAGCCGCCTGTACCTCGTCGGACACCACGAACACGGTCAGCCTCCTGCCAGTCGCGCCAGTCGCGCCAGTCGCGCCAGTCGTGCCGGTCGGGTCTCCCTTCATCCCTGGCGGTCGGCGCGGCACGGCAAACCCATTAGGGTGACCGGCCATGACCACGAATGATCAGAGCGTCGCCTCTTTTGCCGTGCACATTCCGGATGTCGAGCTGGAGGAGGAACCCCTCGACCCGGCGCAGATCGTCTCCGGCGAGCCCGTCGTCACCGGCAAGGTCCTGTGGGAGTCCGCCGACGGCAAGCAGGTGCGCGGCATCTGGCAGATCACCCCGGGCGTGGTGACCGACACCGAGGCCAACGAGCTCTTCGTGGTCGTCAGCGGCCGCGCCACCGTCGCGGTGGAGGGCGGCGACGTACTGGAGGTCGGCCCCGGCGACGCCGCCGTCCTGCGCGAGGGCGACCGTACGACGTGGACGGTGCACGAGACGCTGCGCAAGGCGTACCACATCACGCTCGCCGGTTGAGCGGGATCTCACCCGGCGGTTGAGCGGGGACTCACCCGGCGGCCGAGCAGGACCTCACCCGGCCGCAGAGCAGAGGCACTCCCGGCGGTCGATCAGGGTCACGCGTGGCGCACCAGCAGGGTCACACTCGGCGCCCCAGCCGGGTCACCCCCGGCGGCCCAGCAGGGCGAGCGCGGCCAGGGGCAGCAGCAGGAGGGCCGCGCCCAGGTTGAGCCAGCCGTAGCTCGCCCGCGCGACCACCAGGCCCGCGACGGCGCCGCCGATGCCCGCGGCGGCGTTCATGGTGAGGTCGGAGAGGCCCTGGGCGGCGGCGCGTGCGGCCTGCGGTACGGAGTCAGTGAGCAGCGCGGAGCCCGCCACGAGCCCCGCCGACCAGCCGAGGCCGAGCAGGAACAGGCCCGCGGCCGTCTGCCCGTGGTTGCTCCCCGCGGTCCCCGCGAGCAGTGCCGCGCAGCCCAGCAGCCCCACGGACAGACCGATGACGGCGAGCCGTCCGACGCGGTCTGCGAGGCGCCCCATCACCGGTGAGAACGCGTACATGCCCGCGATGTGGCCGCTGATGACCAGGCCGATCAGGTCGATGCCCGCACCGTGGTGGCCGAGGTCGACCGGGGTCATCGACATGATCGAGACCATGGCGGTGTGGGCGACGGTGACCGTCACCAGGGCGAGCCGTGCCCGCCCGGACGCGGCCACCGCGGCGATCCCGGCCCGCAGCGAACGGCCGCCGGCACTCTGTTCGGTGGCGGGTTCGAGCGCCCGCGCGGTGAGCAGCGGATCGGGGCGCAGCAGCACCGCGACGACCAGCGCCGAGAGCAGGAAGACCCCGGCCGCCCACACGAAGGGTCCGGACGCCTCCGGGACGCCGAGTCCGCGCACGCTGCGGCCCGCGGGCGCCGCGATGTTGGGGCCGAGGACGGCGCCGATCGTCGTCGCCCACACCACGTTCGAGATGGCCCGCGCCCTGCCGTCGGGCTCGGCCAGGTCGGCCGCCGCGAACCGGGCCTGAAGGTTGGCCGACGACGCCGCGCCGAACCCCGCCATGCCCACGAGCAGCAGCGGGAAGCTCCCGACGGCCGCGGCGACGACCACGACGGCAGCGCCGACCGCGCCGATCACATACGCCAGTACGAGACCGGGGCGCCGGCCCCGTGCCGTCATCAGCGCCGCGAGCGGCACCGAGAGCAGCGCCGTCCCGGCCACGGTCGCCGTCGGCGCGAGCCCGGACAGTGACTCCCTGCCGCTGATCTCCTTCGCGAGGACGGCCGCGAGCGCGATGCCGGTGGCCACACCGAGCCCGCCGAGTATCTGGCTCACGACCAGGACCGCGGTGACGCGGCGCCGCAACAGGGGCAGCTCCTCGGCGCCCACGGGCACCCCGGCCGCGGCCCCCGGTCCTGTCGCCCGCCCCGTGGCGCTCACCAGGGACACCGGAGGCGTCGCGGGTCGCGAGGGACCGCCACGAGGACGGCCGCGACGGCCGGGACGTCCGTGCAGGAAAGGTCGGCCAGGTCGGCCAGGGCGGAAAGTGCGGCCGGAGCGGCACCCCGGGGTGCGGGCCGGGGCGAGGAGGATATGACCACGCGCGCAGTGTGACAGGGAAGAGACTGACGGGGACATGACTGTCGGACAGTCCGGATGCCCAGAACCCCCGATGCTCAGAACCCCTGATGCCCAGAACCCCTGCTGCCCAGAATCCCCCCTCAGAACAGCGGCGCGGGCAGCACCCCCTCCAGGGCCAGCAGCTGCCGCTTCGTCTCCAGGCCGCCGCCGAAGCCGCCGATGCCGCCGTCGCGCTCCACCACGCGGTGGCAGGCCACCACGATCGGCAGTGGATTGGAGCCCATCGCCACGCCGACCGCCTGGGCCGCGCCGGGCTGGCCGACGCGGTGCGCCAGGTCCCCGTACCCGACCACGGTGCCGAAGGGCACGCCCGTGGCCAGTTCGCGCAGCACCTGGCGGTTGAAGCCGGAGATCAGCGACCAGTCGAGCGGCAGCTCGAAGTCGCGCAGCTCACCCGCGAGATACGCCCGCAGCTGGCGTATGGGCTCGGCGAGGAGCGGCGACACGGGGTCCTCGGCCGGTTCGGTGCCGAGGCGGGACGCGAGCCGCGCCAGCGCCTTGTCGCGCACGTCGGGCGTGGCGTGGAAGACGACGTTGACCAGGCCGGTGTCCGTCGCGGCCAGCAGCAGCGGGCCGATGTCGGAGGCGACGACGGCCCATACGGCGCGGGGGCGCGGGGCCCGTGGCCCGCGCTCGTCCCGGTCCTGCTCGTGGTGCCCCATGGCGTTCATGACGCCTACGGTACGACCGCCCACTGACAGCGCCGCGGGACGGTGGTCCCGCGGCGCCGTGGTCGTGCCGTGTCGGAGCAAGTCCCCCGCGCCCGTACGTCAGTTGTGGACGGCCCTGCCGTCGGTTGTGAATGGCCCTGCCGTCAGTTGTGGATCGCCCTGCGCACGACGTCGGGCTTGTTGGTGATGATGCCGTCCACGCCGAAGCCGTCGACGCGCTGGGCGGCGGCGGTCTCATCCACGGTCCAGGTGAAGATCTCCAGGCGCTTTCCGTGCGGGCCCTTGAGCCCGTGGATCGCCGCTACGTAGTCGGCGGAGATGGACGTGTGCGTCGAGTTGATCTGGTCCGAGAACTTCGCGTACGTCGGCAGGTCGGCGACCGCGGGCGTACCGAGGAAGCCGGTCTTGATGTCGGGCCGCAGCTCGTGCACCTTCTTGACGGTGTCCGCACCGAAGCTCTGGACGACCAGCCTGTTCTTGACGTGGTGGCGGTCGAGCCAGCCCGTCTTGCGCAGCACCCGCAGGGTGTCCTGCTCGATGCCGGGGTACAGCTCCGGCTTCTTGATCTCCAGGACCAGGCTCTGGTGGTTGCGCGAGACGCGGTTCATGTACTGCGTCAGCGTCGGCACCCGCGCGCCCCTGTACTTCTCCCCGAACCAGCTGCCCGCGTCCAGCCTGGCGATCTCCGCCGCGGTGAAGTCCTTCACCTTCCACGGGGCGCGGTCGGGGAAGACCTCCTCGACGTCCGTGGTCCGCTTCAGGTTGTCGTCGTGGACGATCACCAGCTCGCCGTCCTTGGTGCGCTGGACGTCGTTCTCGACCCAGCGGAACCCCATCCTGGCGGCCTTGTCGATCGCGGCCAGCGTGTTCTCCGGGGCGTAGGCGGAGGCGCCGCGGTGTGCCACGACTGTGGGGTTCTTGTGTGCGGCGGCCGGCCTCCCCTGGGCGACGGAGGCATCGGCGGGGGTCCGCGCGGCGGCGGTGGAGGGCAGGACGAGCGCGCCCGCCCCCAGCAGGGCGGCGGTGGTGGCAGCGGCGGCGCGTACGTACACGGGTTCTCCTCGCATCAGGACTCACAGGGGGTTCCGCTTGAGAATGACAGTGCACGGCCAACTACTGACAGGTACAGGATGGCCACAGGTTGAACGCCAACCCCTCAAGTGAGGACCCCGCGCGCGGAACCCGTGTTTCTTTGCCGGAAAATCGGTCGTGCGTTCACGGCTGAGCCCTACTCTCACCTCAGTCCACGGCCCTCGTCCGGCCGTCGGCCGGGGAAGACGGGGCGTTCCGGAACATCCACGTACGACAGGCGGAAGGGCTACCGCTCATGGAGGGCACGGTCGACGGCTTCAGCTACGGATTCGTCACCCCGGTGGTCGCCTATCTGATGGCCTGCCTGGGAGGGGCGCTCGGCCTGCGCTGCACCACGAGGTCGCTGCTCGTGGCGCACTCCTGGCGGCCCGGCTGGCTCGCCCTCGGCTCCGCCGCCATCGGGTCCGGCATCTGGACGACGCACTTCATCGCCATGATGGGCTTCTCCGTGGCGGGCGCCCCGGTCCACTACGACCGGACGACGACCTTCGCGAGCCTCGCCGTCGCCATCGTCATGGTGGGCATCGGGATCTTCATCGTCGGCTACCGCGGCGCCAGGGGAACCGCGCTCTTCACCGGGGGCACCATCACCGGGCTCGGCATCGCGTCGATGCACTACCTGGGAATGGCCGGTATGCGCCTTGGCGGCAGGCTGGAGTACAACACCCTGACCGTGGCCGCGTCCGTGGTGATCGCCGTGGTCGCCGCCATCGCCGCCCTGTGGGCCGCGGGACAGGTCAGGGGCTTCCTGTGGAGCCTCGGCGCCAGCCTCGTCATGGGCCTCGCCGTCAGCGGCATGCACTACACCGGCATGGCCGCCGTCAGCGTGCACCTGCACGGCCCCTCCACCGCGCCGTCCGGCGACTCCTCGGCCGAGATCCTCGCCCCCCTCATGGTCGGCCCGCTCGCCTTCCTGCTGCTCGCGGGCGTCATCGTGATGTTCGACCCGCTGATGATGCTGGGCAAGGCCGACCTGAGGGCCGCCGCCCGCCCGCGCACCTCCCCGTACTCCGTGCCACGCTCCGGCGACCGCCAGCCGTCGCACGTGAGCCGCCGCGGCGGGCCCCGCCCCGCCACCCGCAGGAGCCGCCGCAGACCGGAGGCGCGGGCCCCGCAGAAGTGGTGAGCGGGGGGCGTTGTCAGTGGGGGGTCGTACGGTTGATTCCATGCGGCCCGTATCGAAGATCGAACGCACGGTGGCACCTTTCGAGGTCGTCAGCCCGTACCAGCCCAGTGGCGACCAGCCCGCGGCCATCGCCGACCTGGACAAGCGCATCCGCGCGGGCGAGAAGGACGTCGTCCTGCTCGGCGCGACCGGCACCGGCAAGTCGGCCACCACCGCGTGGATGATCGAGAAGCTCCAGCGCCCCACACTCGTGATGGCGCCGAACAAGACCCTGGCCGCCCAGCTGGCGAACGAGTTCCGCGAACTCCTGCCGAACAACGCCGTCGAGTACTTCGTCTCGTACTACGACTACTACCAGCCCGAGGCCTACGTCCCCCAGTCGGACACGTACATCGAGAAGGACTCCTCGATCAACGAGGAGGTCGAGCGCCTGCGCCACTCCGCGACGAACTCGCTGCTCACCCGCCGCGACGTCGTCGTGGTCGCCTCCGTCTCCTGCATCTACGGCCTCGGCACCCCGCAGGAGTACGTGGACCGCATGGTGCCGCTCAAGGTCGGCGAGGAGATCGACCGCGACCAGCTCCTGCGCCGCTTCGTCGACATCCAGTACACCCGCAACGACCTCGCCTTCACCCGCGGCACCTTCCGGGTCCGCGGCGACACCATCGAGATCTTCCCGGTGTACGAGGAGCTGGCCGTCCGCATCGAGATGTTCGGCGACGAGATCGAGGCCCTCTCCACGCTGCACCCGCTGACCGGCGAGGTCATCAGCGACGACGACCACCTGTACGTCTTCCCGGCCTCCCACTACGTAGCGGGCCCGGAGCGCCTGGAGAAGGCCGTCACGGGCATCGAGAAGGAACTCACCGAGCGCCTCGCGGAGCTGGAGAAGCAGGGCAAGATGCTGGAGGCCCAGCGCCTGCGCATGCGCACCACGTACGACCTGGAGATGCTGCGCCAGATCGGCTCCTGCTCCGGCGTCGAGAACTACTCGATGCACTTCGACGACCGCGCGCCCGGCACCGCCCCCAACACCCTCCTCGACTACTTCCCCGAGGACTTCCTGCTCGTCCTGGACGAGTCGCACGTCACGGTCCCGCAGATCGGCGCGATGTACGAGGGCGACGCCTCCCGCAAGCGCACCCTCGTCGACCACGGCTTCCGGCTGCCGTCCGCCCTGGACAACCGCCCGCTGAAGTGGGAGGAGTTCCTCGGCCGCATCGGCCAGACGGTCTACCTCTCGGCGACCCCCGGCAAGTACGAGCTCTCACGCGGCGACGGCTTCGTCGAGCAGATCATCCGGCCCACCGGCCTCGTCGACCCCGAGGTCGTCGTCAAGCCCACCGAGGGCCAGATCGACGACCTGGTGCACGAGATCCGCAAGCGCACGGAGAAGGACGAGCGCGTCCTCGTCACCACCCTCACCAAGAAGATGGCCGAGGACCTCACCGACTACTTCCTCGAGCTCGGCATCCAGGTCCGCTATCTGCACAGCGACGTCGACACCCTGCGCCGTGTCGAGCTCCTGCGCGAGCTGCGCTCCGGTGAGTACGACGTCCTGGTCGGCATCAACCTCCTCCGGGAAGGCCTAGACCTGCCCGAGGTCTCCCTGGTGGCGATCCTGGACGCGGACAAGGAGGGCTTCCTGCGCTCGGGGACCTCCCTGATCCAGACCATCGGCCGCGCCGCGCGCAACGTCTCGGGCCAGGTCCATATGTACGCCGACAAGATCACCCCGGCGATGGAGAAGGCCATCGACGAGACCAACCGCCGCCGGGAGAAGCAGGTCGCGTACAACAAGGAGAAGGGCATCGACCCGCAGCCCCTCCGCAAGAAGATCAACGACATCGTGTCGGCGATCGCACGCGAGGAGGTCGACACGGAACAGCTCCTCGGCACCGACTACCGCAAGGCGAAGGACGGCAAGAGCGCCAAGGCCCCCGTGCCCTCCCTCGGCAGCACGGCCAAGGACGGCAAGAAGGCCGCCGCGGCCGGATCCGCCAAGGGCAAGGGCGCGAAGAAGGCCCCCACGGACCGCCCCGCCGCCGAACTCGCCGCGCAGATCGAGGAGATGACCGAGCGGATGCGCACCGCCGCCGCGAACCTCCAGTTCGAGATCGCCGCCCGGCTGCGGGACGAGGTGTCGGAGATGAAGAAGGAACTGCGACAGATGAAGGAAGCCGGACTGGCATAGTGCGGGCGGGGCGCCGCGACATCGCGCTGTGTTGCAACACCGACACAAATTGCCCGACCGGGTGCGTCACCCTGGACGCCGCTGCATAGGGTGAACGGGCGGCCGCCGCAAGGGGCGGTCGCCGGGGCAGTTCGAGAAGGGGACAGCGCGTGACGGTCAACATGACCAAGGGCCAGGCCATCAGCCTGCAGAAGAACGACGGGGGCGCGCTGACCTCAGTGCGCATGGGACTCGGCTGGCAGGCGGCCCCGCGGCGCGGCCTGTTCGGCTCCCGCACCCGGGAGGTCGACCTCGACGCGTCGGCGGTGCTCTTCGCCGACAAGCAGCCCGTCGACGTGGTGTTCTTCCGCCACCTCGTCAGCGACGACGGCTCGGTGCGGCACACCGGCGACAACCTCGTGGGCGGTGTCGGCCAGGGCGGCGACGACGAGGCCATCCTCGTCGACCTCCAGCGCGTCCCGGTCCACATCGACCAGATCGTCTTCACGGTGAACTCCTTCACCGGCCAGACCTTCCAGGAGGTGCAGAACGCCTTCTGCCGCCTGGTCGACGAGACCAACGGCCAGGAACTCGCCCGCTACACCCTCGACGGCGGCGGCCAGTACACCGCCCAGATCATGGCCAAGGTGCACCGCGCGGGCTCCGGCTGGCAGATGACGGCCCTCGGCAACCCCGCCAACGGCCGCACCTTCCAGGACCTGATGCCGGCGATCCTGCCGCACCTGTGAGCACGCACCTGTGAGCACGCACCTCCAAGTACGCAGCCGTGAGCACCGCGGCTGTCGGCACCGAGAAGCTGTGAGCGCCAACCTGTAGCACCGCAGACCGGCTGTCCGGCCCGGCAGTCCGTACGCAGGCCCGGTGAGGGGGCCGACACAAGGGGGAACGAACGCGATGACGGCTGAGCTGGTCAGGGGGCAGAACCACGCACTGCCCGGCACCCGCCTCGAGATCCGGGTGTCGGCCGGCAAGCCGATCGTGGCAGGTGCCACGCTCAGCGACGAGAAGCGCACGGTGCGCGGCACGTCCTGGGTCGCGCACCCCGGCGCGCCCACCCTGCCGGGACTCGAAGTGTCCCAGCAGGCGGCCGCCGACCACCGCCTCGCCGTCGACCTGAAGGCCCTGCCCGACGGCGTGCACCAGGTGAACGTGCTGCTCGCGCTGCCGGTCGGCGTCGGCGGCCCGGTCACCTTCGGCGCCGTCGCCGCCCCCTTCGTCGCCGTCACCGGCCTGGACGGCACCGAGATCGCCAGCTATACGATCACGGACCTGTCCGCCGAGTCGGCCGTCGTGGCCCTGGAGCTGTACCGCAGGAAAGACGCCTGGAAGGTCCGCGCCGTCGGCCAGGGCTATGCGGGCGGCCTCACCGACCTGCTCACCGACCAGGGCCTGCCCAGGGCCCAGGAACTGGCGACCGCCATCAACGACGCGGTGGCGCGCGGCCTCGCCCGCTCCGTGGCCACGCCACCGCCCCGCCCCGCGGACGAGGCCCGGGTGCGCGCCGCAGCCCAGGGCCACACCGCCCCCGGCCAGCCGCCGAGCCCGCCCGAGCCGGCCGCCGAGCCTGCCGCCACGCCCGTCGTCCCCGCCCAGCAGCCCGGCGACGGCGGCGCGCCCGTGCCCCAGCACCCGGGCGACGCCGTCCCGCCGCAGCCCGGCGACGGCGGGCCCGTGAACTACACCCACCCGCGCCGCCAGGCGGCCGCGCCCCCGCCGCCCGCGCCCACGGCCCGCCCCGCGGCGCCCGGACAGCACCCCACGCCCGTCGCCGGTGACGCCACCGGCTGGTCCCTGGAGGAGCGGCTCTACAACCAGGTCTGGGGCATGTTCGAAGACCTGGCCCGCACCGCCGCCGCGTACCGCAGCGCCGTGGACTTCGCCGACTCCCGCATGGAGCAGGAGCTCGACAAGGTCCTCTCCGACCCGCGCAGCCGCATCGGCGACACCGGGGACGCCGCGCGCGCCGCCGCCCGCACCCGCCACGGCGACCTCGTCGACCAGGCGCGCGCCGCCCTCGACCGCGACCTGGCCCAGCTCGCCGCGGAGGCGGAGGTCGTGGAGCCCGCCCTGCCCGTGGCCTTCGCCGACTGGTCGAGCCCCGTCTGGCAGGGCTATCGCGCGCCCATGGAGGTCCCGATGGCCCTGCGCCTCGGCGGCCTGCACCTGCCCGAGCGCCCGGAGCTGCGCATCCCCATGCTCGTCCGGCTGCCCCTGGAGCGCGGCCTGTGGATCGACAGCGGCCGCTCCGGCACGGACTCCCTCGCGGACGCGGACCAGCTGCGCCGCCTCGCCCTGGACAGCGCCGTCACCCACGCCGCCCGGCTGCTCGCCTCCTACCCGCCCGGCGCGTTCACGGTGCACGTCATCGACGCCGCGGGCACCGGCACGAGCGCCTTCGCGCCGCTCGTGACCGCCGGAGTCCTCGACGAGCCGCCCGCGACCGGCGCCGCCGGTGTCACCGCCCTGCTCACCCGGCTCACCCAGCGCGTGGACCTGGTGCAGATGGCGGTCCGCGGCGGCGTCGCCGACGCGCTGCCGCAGGACCTGGACACCGGCGAGCAGCTGCTCGTCGTGAACGACTTCCCGCACGGTTTCGACGACCGCGCCGTGACCCGGCTGCGCTATCTCGCCGACGAGGGCCCCGCGGTCGGCGTGCACCTGATGATGGTCGCCGACCGCGAGGAGGCCGCGGAGTACGGCCCCCTGCTCGACCCGCTGTGGCGAGCGCTACTGCGGCTGACGCCGGTGCCCGAGGACCACCTCGCGGACCCGTGGGTGGGCCACGCGTGGACGTACGAGCCGCCCGCGGTGCCGCCGGGCAGTCAGGTGCTCGGCCACGTCCTGGACCGGGTGGGAGCGGCACGCCGCACCGGCAGCCGCTGACGGCCACCCCTCGCCCCGCCCGTCCCCCCGCCTCTCGTCCCCGCCCCGCGCTCCTTCTCCTCGAAGCGCGCCCGCAGCGGCGAATTCCAGAGGTCGTCGCAACACGTGATCACTGACGTGTGGTGGCGAGCAGTTTAGACAGACGCTCGGCTGGGGTTTCCCAGCCGAGCGTCTTGCGTGGGCGGCTGTTGAGTTCAGTGGCGACAGCGTCGAGGTGGTCGCGGGTGTGGGCAGCCAGGTCGGTGCCCTTAGGGAAGTACTGCCGGAGCAGGCCGTTCGTGTTCTCGTTTGAGCCGCGCTGCCAAGGGCTGGCCGGGTTGCAGAAGTAGACCGGCATGCCCGTGGCGAGGGTGAAGGCCACATGGCCGGCCATCTCGTTGCCCTGGTCCCAGGTCATGGACCGTCTGAGTTGGGGTGGCAGTGCCTTGACTGTGCGTGCGAGGGCCTCGTGGAAGTGCTCTGCCCGGTGCTCGTCTGGCAGGTGCACCAGCATGGTGAAGCGCGTCGTCCGCTCGACCAGGGTGCCGATGGCAGATCGATGACCGGTCCCGACGATGAGGTCTCCCTCCCAGTGGCCAGGAACGGCCCGGTCGTCCGCCTCGGCGGGGCGGTCGCTGATCATCACCATGGGAATGGTGTAGCGGGGCTGGCGCCTGTTGGACTGACGACGAGGCTTCCGGCGTGCCCGCCCTGTCCGAAGGAAGCGGGCAAGTTCTCTGCGGAGTTCTCCCCGGCTCTGGACGTAAAGGGCCTGGTAGATGGTCTCGTGCGTCACTCGCATCTCCGGATCGTCGGGGAAGTCGCGGCGGAGCTGGTGGGCAATCTGCTCAGGGCTCCAACGCCGCTCCAGGCGCCCTTGTATGTAGTCGCGCAGTCGCGGACACGTGCCGATCTTTCCTGGCTTGGGTCGGGGGCGACGGGCCTCAGCTCGTGCCTGGGCGGCATGCGGCCGGTAGGCCCAGCGGGAGTCATCTCGTCGCAGCGGCATGCCGTTGCGACGTATCTCCCGGCTGACAGTCGATGGGCTGCGGCCCAGCTCTGCGGCGATGGCTCGGATCGAGGCCTTCTCCCGTAGCCGGTCGGCGATGTGGATGCGCTCGTCCTCGCGCAGATGCCGGCTAGGCGTAGCAGGAACGGCCGCCCGCTCTGATCGAACGGGCGGCTCGACCTTGCCGCTGTTGTACCGACGTCCGTTGCGCCACCCACGGGCCGTCCGCGGGTGAACGCCTACGGCTCTGGACGCCTCTTTGTTGCTGTAGCCCTGTTGCACGAGCTGGAAGTATTCCTCCCGCTCTGCACCGAGTCTCCTCGGCCCCTGCGGCTTCCGGACCTTACGAACCTCGAACTCCATCGCATCCCCTGAGCTGGGGTGTTGCGACGACCACTAGAACGGAAGAGCACGGGCAGGCTTTGTCGATCTAATGACTGTCAACGGTTCATCTACCGCCCTGACCTGGCCACTTGGCCTTTGTTTGCCGCTCCCTTTACCTAACCTTGGTGTTTCGCGTACTCTTGTCAGTGCGGAGGGGAGTACTCCCGTACGCGACGTGCCCGTCAATACGGACCGCCATCGGTCCCGGGGCGTCGGCCCGCGGCGCGGACAGCGCGCCCGGGTGGAAGAGACCTCCGGCAGCGACGACGCTGATCAGTAGCCGTACGACGCCGGAGGCGCAGTGGACGTTTCTATGACCATGTGGGTGCTGACCGTTCTCGGTCTGTGTGCCCTGATCGCGATGGACTTCGTCATCGGCCGCAAGCCGCATGACGTGTCCATCAAGGAAGCCGGTACGTGGACGATCGTCTGGATCGTGCTCGCCGTGCTGTTCGGAATAGGCCTGCTGATCGCAGGTGAGAGCCAGGCGTCCGGCGAGTTCTTCGCGGGCTTCGTCACCGAGAAGTCGCTGAGCGTCGACAACCTCTTCGTCTTCATCCTGATCATGGCGAAGTTCTCGGTGCCCTCACACCTCCAGCAGCGGGTGCTGCTGTTCGGTGTGCTGATAGCGCTCGTCCTGCGGGCGGTCTTCATCGCGGCCGGCGCCGCGATCATCGCCAGCTTCTCCTGGGTGTTCTACCTGTTCGGCGCGTTCCTGATCTACACCGCCTGGAAGCTCATCCAGGAGGCGCGTGCCGACGAGGAAGAAGAGGAGTGGGAGGAGAACCGCCTCCTGAAGTCCGTCGAGAAGAAGTTCGGCGTCGCCGACAGGTACCACGGCACGAAGCTGTTCATCGAGAAGAACGGCAAGAAGATCCTGACGCCCCTCATGGTCGTCATGCTCGCCATCGGCACCACCGACGTCCTGTTCGCGATGGACTCCATCCCGGCGATCTTCGGCCTGACCCAGGACCCGTACATCGTCTTCACCGCCAACGCCTTCGCGCTGATGGGTCTGCGACAGCTGTACTTCCTCATCGGCGGACTGCTCAAGAAGCTGGTCCACCTCAGCTACGGCCTGTCGGTGATCCTCGGCTTCATTGGCGTCAAGCTCGTCCTGCACGCCCTGCACGAGAACGGCGTACACGTCCCCGAGATCTCCATCCCGGTGTCGCTCGGCGTCATCTGCGGCGTGCTGATCATCACCACGATCACCAGCCTCATGGCCTCCAGGAAGCAGGCGGAGCGCGAGGCCGCCGAGGCCGGTCCGACTGGCAAGGACGACAGCCAGAAGGACAGCGTCGAGGCGTAGGCGCGCTGAAGAGCCACCCCGGAGCGGTGGGCCGGGGGGGGGGGGCCCCCCCCCCCCCCCGCGGTGTACTGCACACCTGAAGTGGCGGGCCCCCCCGGGGCGGGGGCGCCCCCATCAACAGAGTCGATAAATGCGGGCACCAGCCGCGCGGGGGGCG